>QCWI01000019.1:3161-39912 GCA_003149635.1 Fluviicola sp. XM-24bin1 | reverse complement strand
AGGTAGACGTTACCGTAAATCCACTTCCGGTGGTAAATGCTGGGCCGGATCAAACAGTATGTGAAGGAACGGCCGTAACATTAAGCGGATCAGGAGCTGCAACATACGTTTGGGACAACGGAGTAATCGACGGAGTAGCGTTCACACCAGCAGTCGGAACGATGACGTACACAGTTTCTGGAACCGACGCAAACGGTTGTGTGAATACCGATCAAGTGGACGTTACCGTAAATCCACTTCCGGTGGTAAATGCTGGGCCAGATCAAGAAGTTTGTGAAGGAGAACAAGTAACATTGAATGGATCTGGAGCTGCAACCTATGTTTGGGATAACGGAGTGGTTGATGGAGTAGCATTCACACTAGCAGTCGGAACAACAACTTATACAGTAACGGGAACAGACGCAAACGGATGTCAAGATGTGGATCAAGTGGACGTTACAGTGAATCCTCTTCCAATTGTAAACGCTGGGCCGGATCAAACAGTATGTGAAGGAACGGCCGTGACTTTAAGCGGATCAGGAGCAGCAACGTATGTTTGGTATAACGGTGTAATCGAGGGAGTAGCATTCACACCAGCTGTAGGAACAATAACTTACACAGTAACTGGAACCGATGCCAATGGGTGTCAGGATGTAGATCAGGTCGATGTGACGGTAAATCCATTACCTGTAGTAAGTGCTGGGCCAGATCAAGAAGTTTGTGAAGGAGAACAAGTAACATTGAATGGATCAGGAGCAGTTACCTACGTTTGGGATAATGGTGTAATTGACGGAGTAGCATTCACTACAACTGTTGGAACAACAACGTACACAGTTACAGGAACGGATGCAAACGCTTGTGCGAGTTCCGATCAAGTAGATGTGACAGTGAATCCAGCACCATTCTTGAGCGCAGGTGAAGACTTCTATTCTTGTGAAGATGAAGAAATCACATTAAACGCTGTAGGTTCACCGAACCTTGTTTGGGAAGGAGGAATTATAGACGGAGTTCCGTTCGTTCCAACTGGCACACAAGCGTATGTGGTGAATGATACCCTAAGTACAGGATGTACAGCAACGGATACAATTATCGTGTACATCAATCCAAACCCGGTAGTTACGGCACCAGATGCTGAAATTTGTCCAGGTGAAGGAGTGATATTGAACGGAGCCGGGGCAGTTTCCTATGTATGGGACAACGGCGTAACAGACGGTGTAATGTTCTATCCAACAAGTTCAGAACAATATGAAGTGATAGGAACAGACGGTAACGGATGTTCATCACGCGCAACATCAAACGTGACCATACTTGACGGGCCAGAGGCTTCTTTCCAGATCCTAGATTTATCCCTAACAACATTGGATCCTACAACCGGCTTTGCCAACAACAGTGTGGGAGCTACTTCTTATGAGTGGAACTTCGGAGATGGATCGAATATCAGCACTGAGTTCGAGCCAACTCATACCTTCCCAACAGATGAGCCGGGAGAGTATGAAATTACATTGACCGTATATTCAGAAGAAGGATGTCCTGCGCAGGCAGTTAAGTATGTGCATGTTTTCAGCGATTATACAATCTACGTTCCTAACGCCTTCACACCAGATGGAAATGGAGCAAATGAGATTTTCAAACCAGTTATGGATGGCTTCGATCCGAATGATTTTGAATTGTTGATTTTCAACCGTTGGGGAAATATCATTTTTGAATCTCACAACATGGAAGTTGGCTGGGACGGTACATTCGCTCGTCAGGATTATCAAGTACAAGACGGCGTATATACGTGGAAAATTACAGCAGGATTGGAATACAGTAACGACACGAAAATATTTGTAGGACACGTAACGCTTTTGCAGTAAAGCACCAGGTTTAAAATTATGGAGAAATTGAAACTTCCCGACAAACGATTCCCCCTTTGGAGGGGGTAGGGGGAGGATAATACTAACAGCTCCCATCTCAAAAATAGCACTCATGAATTTGAGTATTTAGTTCTAGCAGTTTAGGTAGCGATGGGAGTTTTTTGTTAGCAGTTGCCATGTTTCTGTGGTGGCCTGCAGACGTTGATTGACTGCTAACTATACCAGTGTGGGTTGGATGAAGGGTTAACCAAACAGGGTCGGAGTAGCATCTTCCGGACTGTTCGGGACTCTTAGATTCCAGCCCATGCGCGTATTAAGACGTTCCGTTAAGTACGCAGCTAACAAAGGTGCTTGCGTTTCCACCTTCTGATGCACAAAGAAATGAAGCTCTTCCATACCTTGTTCCGACCAGGTTGCGATACACTCTACCCATTCATCCAAACGTTGGTAATCTAGATCGTGATAGGAAGAAACCCATCGCACAAAAGGACTTGGATTCGGCATGCGCATATGCAACATGTCACGTCGTCCCGGAGTATCCACCAACGTAAATTGCGTATTTCGCTTGGAAAGTAAATCGTTCAATTCATTAGCCACAGTTTCATCTTCGAACCAATCGACGTGACGTACTTCAACGGTAAGCGGCAAATCAGTCGGCCAGTCCTCCACGAAATCTTGTAAAAGTTTGAATCTGTTTGGGGCAAATTGCTCTTTGAGCTGCAAGAAGACAGTTCCCAGTTTATCTCCTAATTCCGACGCAGCCAGAATGAATCGATCCGTAGGTTCCTGAAAATTGTTCAATTGTTTAAAATGCGAAATCTCCTGCGGGATCTTCGGAAAGAACTTGAACCCATCAGGCGTTCGATCGCGCCATTTGATGAATTGTTCCGGTGGAAAAATGCGATAGAATGTAGAGTTCATCTCAATGGCATTGAACTGACGCGAATAATACGCCAGATCGTCTTTCGTACCTCTAGGATAAAAACCTTTCATATCCGCACGACTCCATCGCGCAGCACCAATGTACACTTTTGGTTCCCCGGATTTTCGGCCTTTTTCGGCAAAGGTTTTCGCGGTATCTGAATGATCCTTAGGAAGGGTAAAATCGACCAGTTCGGGATTGAGAACTTTTCCAAATTGCATACGACAAGATCGGAATTAACCTGCAATCTTCCGTATATTTCTCAAAAAAAGCATGGCGAAAAGATCACCTAGAAGAATCTTAGTTTCAGTGGTAATTCTATTGGCAATTGGAGGCGGTGTATTCGCTATGGTTGGGAGTTGTAGCGACGACATTTCTCCGGACATCTCCAATGTTATTCTGGAAACTAAAGGAAAGAAATACCTCTATTCCTCCTTGGGAAGCGAAACGGTAAAACAGCAATTAGAGGCCAAAAGCAGTCCTGCGGCCATGGCGGATTTAGCGGTGTACAAGGATGGCGATGCCTTTTACGTGGATCCCATGAACATGCGTGCTCTGGTGAACTTGATGTCAGGAAACGTGGAAACCTTCGATTACAAAGAGAAAAGTTACGATGGTTATGTTACAATCGGAACGGAAGACGCTTACAAAATAGAACAACAATACGTAAGTACTTCAAAAGTAGGAAAGCAAGCAGTGAAACAAATAGTGACGCTCACGAATACGAAAGGGAAAACCATGTTGATCTCCTGGAATTTTGATCCATCCACGGGAGAACACAAAGCGATTAAAAATTGCGAGGTACGCGGCTTCTGGTTTCAAACCAATCCACAACCGGGAGAAACGGTCATTTCATCCGAAGATTTTCTGGTCGTTCCCGCGAAGAAGTTGGCCAAATTTTTCGGTTGTAAGATAGCCTTCGACCGAGAGACAAAAGTGTTTACCGTAAAACTTTAGAACTGCAGGTACACAAAAGGTGGCTGCTCTGCACCAATTGCCTGATACATCAAGAACACAATAATCGCAATGCAAATCGCCTGTACCGGAACCGGCATCCACGTGTAAGCATCTTCATACAATTTTTTGACTTTGTTAGGGAGCCAATGCATAATGAATCCTGCAATCATGATGAGAATTGGAACGTAGAACAGATCCCAGAATTTCCAGAAATATTCCATGGAGAATTCGAAGTTGTTCCAGATGCGATCTAGTAATTTTCCCGGAAGTAAATCCGCCGTTGCATCCTCCAGACCTTTCTCTTTGAACGGGCCTTTTCGTGCTTCGTCCAACTTGAACCAAATTCGCGTGAATGTGATGAAGTTGAAGGTCACGAAGATTTGCCAGAATCGAACGTAGATGTTCTTAAAGAACCCGAAACTTTGGGCCTGACGCGTAACGAAGTGAATGATCAACATCAAGGTAGCAGATGCCATCCACGCGTAGTACACGTAGTGAATCGCGATGTGATCCAACCACGGGAAATTGACCAAAAGAATACAGTAAATGGCGTAGGCGATAAATCCTTTGGACAGATACCACAGCGCCGATTTTGAGGTCAAGTATTCGTTAATACGTTTCCAGTATTTGAAGATCAGAAGAGCACAACCGTTCATCGCTCCCCAGATCACAAAGTTCTCACTGGCCCCGTGCCACAATCCACCCACGACCATCGTAATGATGAGGTTCAAATCCCGGTGAACATAGCGTTTAAAGTTCTTGATGGTGAACAAACCGATCACGTAAACCACTGTCACGCCCAGATATACCCACAGCAAATCATACCATTGCGTAATGAATATGAGGAAGACGAAGATGATAAAGATCGCAATGTAGGAGCCCAGCGTTCCCGTTCGGTTTCCTCCCAACGGAATGTAGAGGTAATCTTTCAACCATGAACCGAGGGAGATATGCCACCTGCGCCAGAAATCTGCCACACTGATCGCTTTATACGGCGAGTTGAAGTTCGGTTTCAACTCGAATCCCATGAGTCGGGAAAGTCCAATGGCGATGTCAGTGTATCCTGAGAAATCAGCGTAAATGTGAATGGAGTATGCCCACATGACGATCACAAAAACGAATCCCGGATAGGTGTCGAACGTGAAGGTTTCCGTGAAGAGAATCTTATCGATAAAGTGAACCACGAGGAAATCGGCGATCACAATTTTCTTCACCAACCCTTTCACAATTTGGATAATCGACCAACTGAATTCTTGCTTATTCAAAGAGAACGGTTTCGAGATTTGCGGGATGAAATCACGCGCTCGTACAATAGGCCCCATCACCAATTGTGGGAAGAAAGTCACAAAGAATGAGTAGTGGAAGAAGTTCTTTACAGGTTCAATTTCCTTGCGGTAAATATCAACCACGTAGCTGATGTTCTGGAAGGTGAAGAAGGAAACTCCGACCGGCAGTAAGATCTTCTCTACGAAGGTGCCTTCGCCAAAGAATCCGTTTCCAAACTGGGCAAAATGGTTCACTAATTCATGACTCGTCCCAAACATTTGATTGAACGAATCCGTGAAGAAATAGGCGTATTTGAAATACCCTAGAATTAATAAGTTGAATATTGCGGAAATAGCAATAATCCACTTCTTATTGATCGATTTTTCGGTCTTGTAGATCCTGGCACCGAGGAAGTAATTAACGGCGACACTTATGATCAGCAGGAGCATGTAGAGCCCCGAAGTCTTGTAGAAAAAGAACAAACTGATTATCGTGAGGAAGATGCTTCGCGTCAGGATATGCTTATTCAGGAAGGAGAAAACGGCCATCACCAAAAGGAAGAACAACCAGAAATCAAGCTTGGTAAATACCAGCGATGACCCTTCGCCTACATGCCACGAGAAAATCGTGCTGAAGCGCGTAAACAACTCGCCAAATTGCCAATCGGTAGTCAACAATAAGTTCATCGGTTCGTTTTCATTAGTAGTTCTCGTTTCTCCATTTGATCCATGAACTTCATAAACGCGTCAAGGTACAAATCTGCTTTAAAATGATATCCGTCCGAAGTAAAGTGAATCAAATCCCGCTTCATCAATTTGTTGCGATTCCAAGTCTTACTGGAACCTAATTCTCCCATCAATCCGTATAGATCCCAAACGGCCATTTCGTATTCTTGCGCCAATTCGATGATCACATCCCGCTCACGAGCAATATTCTTGTTCAAATAGTAGCGACGATAGTACGAATCGTTGGGAACCGTTAGCAACAAAGCACAATTCGGATTGGCCCGCAATACCATCTCCATCACCTTCCGCAAGTTCGCTTTGTACACACTCGGTTTGAATTTGTCGTAAGGGACATTCCCATCATTGGTTCCTACGGAAAATGCGAAGAAATCCGGCGGATAGGTCTTCAATTGTTCATCAAAACGAACGTTGGCCAAATAGGTGTACAATCCTGCGCCGTTAATTCCAATCGCCGTGTACGAAATTCCTGGTTTGTCATTCATCAGAAGGAATCCGTACAATTCCAATTCCGGAGCTTCCGGGCCGGTGCGTGCAAATTGAATGTTCAGGGTATCTGCCCCATCCGAAAACCAAACATCGGTGTATCCCAATTCTGGATTGTGCTCTGTTTTCGTGCGCAGCAATTCATTCGCTCCGAAATGCATCCAATATGGGAATTCGCCTTTGTTGTGGAAGATGCGAACGTGACTAATCGGAGGACGATTTTGCGTATGATCGTATTCGAATTTCACATTGATCACGGAATCTGGACATGTAACTGCCGCTCCCAAGAGTCCGTAATCGATATCGTATTTGCTTGGTCGGTGTGGAATACACCGATAAGGATTCCAATCATTTGGAGAGGAGAACTCGTAATTCCAAGGATTATTCGTTCCAGCCAAATCGAATGGAAACACCCAACCACGTTCTCCGGGAATGTCCGTCCAGCGATTTTGCAAATGCTCACGCACGTCGTGTGTGTAAATATCCGCCTGCAAGTGCGATCCACCGATGTGATACATGTTCAAAGTTCCTTCTTTCTGATCACGCAATCGCTTCATCTTATTGAAGAAGAGTTCAAAGTTCGGACTGTTTTCAGTGTAAAATTTATAGTTGTTTTTGTCCCATTTCACAAAAGGATAATCCGAGCGAGCTGCTGTATCCATTTCTCGCATGTCAGGGAAAACGTACGATTTCAAAGCACCATCCCATGCGGAAGTGTCAATCATTACCGTATCGTACGCAACCGGATTCTCCTGACTCCAAACTGAAGTCAAACAAAGGCTTAGAAGTATGAATACGATAAATCTCAACTACAAATTCTTTTTCCATCTGGCATACGCAGCAATGAAAGCTTCATAGAACTTCTGCGATGCAATTTTGGCTCCAGCATTACTAAAATGGATGTGATCATTGCCCGCTAATCCTTTCTCCACCCAAGAAGGCATGGAATTCTTACCTCCCATGGCAGCATATAAATTCCAGAAAGCTCCGCCTGCATCCTGCGTAACTTTTCGCATCTGCGCAACACAGTACGGAAGGAATTCATAGGTCTCGTACACACCTTCATCATTCTTAGACATATCACTCGGCCCAATAACGATGATGGCTGCTCCCGGGTTCATGGCTTTCACACGATTAATCTGTCCTTTGAAGTAACTTGCAAAGTTGCGAACGCCTGTACTATCCTTGAAGAATGGAACAGAGTTTCCTCCAAATTGCATGATCACCAATTTTGTATTCAATTCAGCGTACATCGGTCGGGCCGTAGCGCTATTCAATCTTCCGAAAACGGTTCCGCTGGAACCACGCATTCCGATGTTAGAAACTTGAACGCCATAATCTCCTTCCAGTGAGAATCCACAAACGTTCGGACTGATTTTCCCGGTGAATTCGAACTTTAGTTTACCCGGAGTAGAGGCGAAAGTTAGCTTAACTGTATGTTGCGCACCGTCCGTTATCAACTCTTCTTCATGGATCAATGTTCCGTTCTCGTACACGCTCAATTTCACCGGAGCCTTACAGTCGTTGTAGTGCATTTTTACATTGTTGAACTGTCGCGCCCTCGAATACGCCGATCCCGAGTTTTGAACTTCAATCCAACCGCTTGCTTCAGAGATGGTATCTAAACTAACGCTGTCCGCATATTCAGGGGTAAATCGCGCCGAAGACGCCATCACTCCATATTTGCCACTTTTCAGAGAAGCTCCTCCGAATGCCGTGTAGCGCTGGAAGTTCTCCGAAAAACTTTGCTTGAAAGATACGGTGCTGTACACATTCGTCGCTGGGATCAGACCGGGGCCAAATCCACCAAATTGATTCTGAATCCGCTGACGAATAAAGCCTGTCATTCGATCTCCCTCAATTTGAGAATCACCGTAATGCAGAATGGAAATCTTCGATTTATTCGCTGCAACGCCGTCCAAAACTTGGAAGAATGCATGGAGATTGGCCTTGCCGGCATCGTTCATCAAGAGTTCCGTAGAAGCATTCTCGCTGACTTCACCCCCAGAAGGCGCACCAAAATCACCATTGGAACCGTTCATGTGTTGCAACAAAGGATCGTCTGCCATGGAGGTATCCACGTCCGCTACGATATCATCAATATCTTTCTTGATCTGCTTTTTCGGATGAATGAACTTTTCGAAGGTCAGGAACTTCCATTTGTGCCCGGCAACTTTCCAGCCGTCATCAGGAACATACAGGGTAATTGCGAACAATGCCGCGAGTATTCCTGCCATGAATAAGGTGATATGGAATCCTTTGATTTGCTTCAAAACGTTACAATGGCGTAAAATTAGCTAGTCTTGATCAAAGCAGGAGCCACTATGGGATTATTTATTAAGAATTAACAAGTGGATAAAGACGTTAGCGCTGGTAAAAGGTAGAAAGCTGCAAGTTGAAAGCGTAAAGTTACTCTCAACTTTATGGCCAGAACTTTCAGCCTTTCGCTTTCTACTTTCTACTTTTATGATATGGAAAAATACACCAACGATTTAGTGAAGGAGTCATCACCGTATTTATTGCAGCATGCGCACAATCCAGTGGATTGGGTTCCGTGGTCTCCAGACGTTTTTGAGCGCGCCGAAAAAGAAAACAAATTGGTTTTGATCAGCGTGGGATATTCCGCTTGTCATTGGTGTCACGTAATGGAGCACGAATCTTTTGAAGATGAAGAAGTGGCGGCAATCATGAACAAGCATTTCATCAATGTGAAAGTGGATCGTGAGGAACGACCGGATGTGGATCAGGTGTACATGACTGCCGTACAATTGATGACGCAAAGCGGAGGTTGGCCCTTGAATTGCTTTACGCTTCCAGATGGTCGTCCGATTTATGGAGGTACATATTTCCCCAAGGAACAATGGATGAATATTCTCAAATCTCTCAGATATACTTACGATAACGAGAAAGAAAAGGTGCTGGAATATGCTGAGAATCTGCATGAAGGAGTACAGCGGAGCGAGCTGATAACAGTAGCTTCTGAGACGCAACAATTCGAGAAGGAGGTTTTGAATGAGTTGATTCAGCGTTGGTCGCGATCCTTTGATCGTGAATATGGCGGTAACAGTCGTGCACCGAAATTTCCATTGCCGTCGAATTTAGAATTCTTATTGAATTACGGATTGCTCGAAGACGATAATATGGCTTTGCAGCACGTGGAAACTACGCTTGATAATATGGCGTTGGGGGGTATTTACGATCAGGTTGGCGGTGGGTTCAGCCGTTATTCCGTGGACATGCTCTGGAAAGTGCCACACTTCGAAAAAATGCTCTACGATAATGGTCAGCTTTTAACGGTATATACTCGTGCCTATGCTATTTTCAAGAAGCCTTTGTATAAGCGCATCATCGACCAAACAATTGCTTGGATGGAACGCGAAATGCTGGATGAGAGCGGTGCGTTTTATGCTGCTTTGGATGCCGATAGCGAAGGCGTAGAAGGTAAGTTTTATGTCTGGACGGCAGCCGAACTGGAATCGGTTTTGGATCGCCACTTTGGTTGGTTCCGACGTGTTTATGAAATCAATCAGAACGGGCATTGGGAAGAAGGAAATTACATTTTGTTGCGCCGAAAATCGGATGTGGAACTTTGCAAGGAATTGGATTGCACACGAGACGAATTGGAAGCTCAATTGCATCGTGTGCACGAGCTGTTGCTTTCTGCGAGAAGTCATAGAATCCGACCGGGATTGGACAACAAATGCCTGACGGGATGGAATGCCATGACGGTTCGTGGATTGTGTGAGGCCTACGCAGTTCTTTGGGAAGATCATTATCTCCACCTCGCTGAAAAAGTGATGCGTTGGATCATCAATACGCAGTGGAAAGAAGGCAAACTTTATCGCAATTACAACGATGGTCAAACCAATATCGAAGGATTTTTGGAAGATTACGCGCATACCATCGATGCATGTATTGCCGTGTATCAAGTGACTTTTAAAGTGGATTGGTTGACTAAAGCCAAGGAATTAATGGATTATTGTTTGGAAGCTTTTGGCGACGACGATTCACAGATGTTCTTCTTTACCAACGCCGATACGCAGCTCATTGCTCGGAAAATGGAAATCAACGATAACGTAATTCCTTCGAGTAACTCGGTAATGGCTCGAAACCTTTATTATCTGGGGCGTTATTTGAATGAGGCAGGATATTTGGATCGCTCCAGAACGATGTTGGGCAATGTTTACGATGGCATGGAACAATACGGTTCGGGTTATTCGAACTGGGGGATGGTACTGTTGCACGAAATTTATGGACTTGCCGAGTTGGTAACTGGCGAACGCGATGATGCCTTAACCCTCCGGAAATCGGGCGTTCCGATGGTGCTTCAAGCGCAAATCGATGCCGACTTACCCTTGACAGCGAGCAAATTGGATACTCTGAAAGATCAGATCATGGTGTGTTTTGAAGGAACCTGCAAATTGCCAACGAAGGATTGGGATGTTGCCAAGACGCAAGTATTTCAACGGGAATCCATGGATAACAATTCCAAGTAAAGGGAATATTAGGGAATTTGATTCGTTTTTTTGTAGTGTGAGGCTAGTAGGAATTTTTGTGATGTGCTCGATTTTCAGCTTCGGGCAAGTATTGGATAACAGACAAGGAGAGGCTTTTACGGAGAAACCTTTCTTCAATGAATCGTTTATCAAAGAGAACAAAATCAAGGAGATTAAAGGCGAGTTTTCGTACATGAAAACAGGGAAGGGCTTGGTGCCGATGAAATACTACTCTAGCTACAGTTTCGATAATCAGGGACACCTGGTTGAATCGTATGAAACCCGCCCAGATGACGGCAGCGAGGACACTACGTTTAACTATTATTTTTATAACGAGGCAGATCTTCTGGAACTGCATCGTGCTACAGAAAAAGAAGGACTCTTGGCCATTCATTATTCGTACGATTCTTTGGATCGACTAGTAGGGAAAGAGTTCAAACGAGACATCGATAGCAACGGCCAAATTATCCGAACTTTATCATTCAATAAAGAGCGAATCGCATATTTCGATTACGACAAGCAGTTGAAATGCACTTACTACAACAACTACGATCTTCCCTACATGGATGAGTTCTTCAATTACAACGAAATGGGGTACCTCATGGAGCGTATTGAACGAATTAAAATGACCTCAACGGTGTACACATATCAGCATGAGTACGATGAAATGGGGAAATTGTCGGCTATTCGCAAAATTTCCAACAAGAGCGAAGTGCCCGTGGAAGAAATGGAATTCTCGTACGATGAACTGGGAAATCTCATTGAAAAATTGATCTACCGCAACGGAATCTTGAAAACGAACATTCAGATAATCTACAACGCGAAAACACATCTTTTGGAGTCCGTGATCACCACGGAAGAAGCAACTGGATTTATGATGGTGTGCCGTTACCGCGACTACAAGTTTTTTAATTAAAAAAGCCCGGCATCACGACTTAACGCGATTACAGGACTCCACAACTAAACTCTCTTTACTTTTTTACTCGGATACAATCTTGCGTTCTGCTGAACCATCGCTGAAGATGTAAATCAACGGTACATTCGGTTTGAATGTTGTTTCTCGTCCAAGCAAGTCCACAATTTTCACTAGCTCTTTATCTTCAGGAAGCAATTCGTCAATTCCCGTGTAGTCAACAATGAAACAATCCGACGTAGAAGTACAAGTTGCTGAAGTAATTTCTACGGCGTAGTTACCAGTATTCACTGGAGTATAACTTTGGTTGGTTTCCCCGTTGATAGGAGCATTGTTGTTATCACAATCAACCCATTGATACGTGACACCCGTTGCATCGGCCATCAAAGTTGTTCCTGTTTGCGTTACAGTATTCGCAGGAGTCGTATTGATCACCAAGTTTAGAGTCACCAATGAATCACAACCTGCAGCGTTCGTCAACATGTAGGTAGCGGTATCATTTGAAGCCGTGTAGGTATTTCCGTCGATCCATGTATAGGTGTCACACGCCGTGATAGCATCTACTCCCGAAGTTGGTGTGTTTACAGTTAAATCAATAGCAATAATACTGTCACAACCTGCTGTATTGGTAATGGTATCGTTGTACAATCCACTCGTAGTGTAAACAGCTCCACTTGGCGCTGTATAAGATTCACAAACAGTTTCCGCCAAAGAAGCAGTCGTCACAACACATTGGTTCTCTCCTGTAAGGAGAACGTTGTCAATCAACCAGTCATCTGTTGATACACTTGACCTCGGAGTGATGCGTACTGTTAAATTAGTGATCGTCCCTGGGAATGAAATTTCAACATAACTAATTCCTTCCACTTCCTGTAGTCCGGAATTGTAGGGGTTAAATAAATCCTCTACCGCAGGCAAGTAAGGAACTTCAGCAGTACTCTGTGCGTTGAATGACCAGAAACAGTTATTTAGATCTGCTCCTCGAACACGAACACGTGGAACGAAAGTCGCTCCGTTGTCAAGGCTGTATTCTACCAATACGTAGTCCAACCAATCTGGGCCTCCTGTAGAACCGGTAATGTTTTGACCAGACAATCGGAAACTCATACGAATGGAATCGTACCCGGATGGAATGCTGATGTTGTCAAATGTCAAAGGAGCTCCAGAACTTTGCTGTTCTGTGTGCCATGATCTAGACCCACCTATTCCCAACTCAGTATTTGGAATGGAGGTATTGGTTGCCGGTGCGTATCCTTCTTGAAATCCATAAGGAACTCCTGTGTAGGTCCAAGTAGGTGTTTGCGGAACCAATTCAAAATCTTGAATGGCCAAAGTGTCTAGCTGGGAAATCCCATTAAAGCCAATTAATAATGTAAATGATAGTAGTAACTTTTTCATCTCTTTTATGTAATTAGTTTTCTCTAAGTTATGAGTATAAATACTTATAAAGGATGAAATTGTCACGAAGCGGGTGCTTTATGTCATGAAGTCTAAAATTGATGTCAGATTATTCTTCGAATCTTCCGGAGATACTATCGCTTACCTGATCTCTCAGGGGACGGAATTGAATTCCAATGGCATTTTGAAGTTTAGCAGTGTCGTAGCTTTTGTTGGCAAACAAATTATGAACAGTTTCTTTGGTAATGGCACTGCGTTTCCCGGTAATTCCTTTAACGATTTTCAAGGCCCAACGTGCGATCCATACTTGCCAGTATTTAGCTAGTCGGGTAGGCGGAGCTAAGTCCAATCGTTCGGAAATAACGGTCATTAATTCCTTGAAAGTCTGATTAGACCCAACGCACAAGAAGCGTTCTCCTTCAATTTCAGATTCCATCAATTGGATCATGCTATAAGCAACATCACGGACATCCACGGTTGCATTACTTCCCGGAGGATAAAACTTCAACCCTTTGGAAACCGTTTGGAAAATAGTGAGCGATGATTCATTCCAATTTCCGGGGCCTAAAATCACACAGGGATTGATAATCACGACGTTCAATCCTTCTTCCTTAGCGCGCCAAACTTCGCGTTCTGCAGCATTTTTACTCAATGAATACCCAGAAGTGATTTCTCCGTTTTTCCACTTGGTTAATTCTGTGATCGGTTCAGAACTATCGCCACCAATGGCAGCGGTAGAACTCACGTGACAAAACTTTTCTACGCCCAATTCTAGGGCAACATTCACCATGTTGGCTGTTCCTTCCCGGTTGATTTTAAATACATCAGAATGATCTTTAGGATGGAACGAAACAAGTCCAGCGCAATGGTACACTTGCGGACAGCCTTTCATGTTTTCCTGCAGTCCCAGAATATCAAGGATGTCGCCCTTAACCCACTCAATGGACTCAAAAAGTTGCTTACCTTCTGTCGGATTTCTGTATTCGAAAAGGTGCTGTACAGCACTCAATCTAGGCTTGGATCGGAACAAGGCGCGAACGGCTTTGCCTTGAGATACAAGATCGTACAACAACTGCGCTCCCAATAAACCTGTTCCACCCGTCACGAATACCATAATTCAAAGGTACTTGTTTCTCTTCAAAGATTGCTTTGAAAATTTCCTTGGATCAATTGATCGAATCTCGTGGTTCGATTATCAAATTTTTTGTCTCTCGAAAAAAGGTGTTGTTACTTTGTATTATGAAGATTCTACTACTACGAGCACTCTTTGTGAGTGCCGCTTTGGTGTCTTGTAAATCGGAGTACGAAGAGCGATTACAAGAGGCCAGAGTCCTTCAGGAACGCTATTTAATTGTTGAGGAAAGTAATATGCTGTCACCTCGTGAAGAACTAGCCGAAGAGATGCAAGACATCCAAAATCAAATTGAATATTTAGCCCGAGTTTCCGGAAACGAGTACATGTTTTTTAAGGAGCTTAATGGACAAATTGAGTAAATATTGAATCACGAATAAGAAATAATGAATAGCTCCGGCTTTGAGAGCCTCAGCCGTCGCTTACTTACCTTGAAAACAGTTATTCATGATTCCTTATTCAATATTCTTTATTCTATAGCTTTAACTCTTCACTCGGATCCCAAAAAACCGTCTTTAAGCTCTGAACCTGATGTTCTTTAACGTCAATACCTTCCGCGACCAAGCGTTGTTCCATAGCCTCCGGTGGATTAAAATGATGCCTCCCTGAAAGCAAGCCGTTGCGATTTACTACTCGATGTGCCGGAATTCCTTCTTCTTTATGACTGGCATTCATCGCCCATCCAACCATTCGACTGGAGCGCGGCGCCCCCAAATATTTAGCAATCGCACCGTAACTTGTGACGCGTCCTTCTGGAATCAAACGCACTACGTCGAAAACGTTGTGAAAGAAGTCCCTGTTTTTCTCGGAAAGTTTCATGGTTTAGCGGATTTCTTAATCTTTTTCAAGCGAAATGAATACTCGGATTTATTGACCATGTACATAGACGAGCTGAAATCCTCAGCCATTTCATTCGATGGTTCGATCTCCATTTTGAATTCAGTCTTGACATCTCCACCCACATAGATACCATTTTCCAGATCAAAATAATAGGTTCCGGTTCCTTTCATATAAACTTCGTAAGACTTTGCGTATTCTTCTGGTATTTCAACTTCTGAAACGTCAATTTTACTTTCTAATACAGCACACGTTCGCTTTCTTTTTATTCCATCCGCGACATACTTTAATTCTATCGATCCGCGAATGTAAATGCGTGAACTACCTGCGTTGAATGGAATTTTTATTGGGACTTCTACTGTCTCCCCCTTTTTTAAGTTTTCAGGAGGTAGCGGGACAAGCGTTTGAAAGAGCATCGCCGCTTGGAGATCTTCAAATTCCCCTTTTGGAGACATGCCTTCAGCCATGATTAGCGGGCTGGATTGACTATCAACATCTTCCTTAGAGCCATCTTCGTTGATGGTTATAATCTTCGTTTTGATATTGCGCAAACCGACATTCGCTTTGTTTTTATCTTTCACTTCTACAAACATCTCCGCTGTAGCTTCCATTTTTCTATGATCCAAATCGTCGTCCATAATGGAGCTTGTCACAAATACGCTTTGTTCGAACGAATATGCGAAGGTGCGATTCTCTGAAAAATCCCATGTAAATGGAGTATTAGTTTTTGCTTTGATTTCATGTGTCTTAACATCCGAGCAGCTGAATAATAAAACTGCTGAAACGAAAATGAGTACAATAGATTTAACCATAATTGTTTTATTGCGCCACGCTAATACTAGTCGTGTAAGTGGTTGTTAATTCTTTGTTTTCAAAACTACATAAAACCGATAACGTTGAGGTGTGTCAAAGGTAATAAAGCTGCCTACGGGATTATTAAGCACTGGCTTGTCGAAATCTTCCTGCATCATAACTAGAAAGATTAAAAGTCGAATCATCGTTTTTCCAGCGGAATGCTTCTCTCAATTAAACGAATGAAAAAGGGATCATCTTGATAGGTTGGGTCGTGAAATCCTATGAAGTCAGAGAGAAATTCGTAGATATATAAATCGACATCTGTACGACCGTCCCAATAGGTAGTATGCACGACTTGATGTACGGAACCATTGTCCAAATAAACATTCTCGTATTCCGTTAAAATTTCGATCTTTTCCTGAGTATCAGAATTCAAATCGTAGATTTCACGTCGTACCTCATGACCATGCTCATTCAATTTGTACACGAGAAGAGCATTGGTATATGGGCCACGGTCGGTTTTCTTATAAACGTGCTTTTCGCGATCTGAAATGTAAACCGTTGAATCACTTGTGATATATGAAGTGTCGCCAATGAAATTCCACGTTTTATCCAATACGATTCTGGCTTTGTCGTCACGTAATATAATAGCGTCCCATACCTTTTTTCCGTTCAGTTTGCCCACGTCAAACTCTACAATTCGTGAGGTGTAAAATTTTCCGTCGATCTGCTGATATTCGTTATACACGTAATTCTTAATGCCCCTTTTATCTCCAGAATAGGAATGAACGAGAAGTCCTAGAGAGTTATAAAAATCAAAATTGATAGAATGGATCGGTTCTTCGTCTTCATCAAAAATTGAATAGATATCGTGTCTCACGTACATACCAGAATCCGTCGAATAATATCTGTACGTTTCGTATTGATTTAAATAGGTGGAAGGTTTAGAATCAAGGAAACTGGCGCGCCAGAGAATATTACCGCTGGCTGAGTATCCGTAAAGTGAATAGAAATCTACTTCTCCCGGATAGACCAAGGAATATACTATGGACTGACGAAGGTTTCCCGATGCATCGTAATAATTCACGGTACTATCGTGATTCATATATTCTAGAACCTGACCTTGGGGTGAAAGAAAAATGTGCTTCTGGAGGTAGAAGTCTTCCAGATCCCAATTCTCTGGATGCAATGTTTGAATTACTTCGGGATCGCCAACAAGCAAACGTGCACCACTTGGAATTTCTTTGCGCACGAAATTGAATTCGTCTTCTGCATCTTTCCAATGATGTGCTTGTACATTTATTTGTGGAGAAGGATTGCCAGTTTCTGATAGAGAATTGATGCCGTCTTCATTAAATTCTACGGAAAGCAATCGGTTGTATTCTTCTTTAACTGCTTCGGTGGAAATCGATTCTGACTGCCCGAAAGCATTCATACCAATCAGTAAGAAAACCAGAAGACTCCGCACTTTTCTAATTATAAGGTTTTCAATCGTGCAACGCAAACTGAATCGCATTTCCACGGTAGATGACTGTTTTATCGTCGAAGATGTAGGTCACGCTTTGGTCTCCAGTGTGGAAGATGATGTCGAATTCTTCAGACGCTCCTTTTTTTACTCGAAAGGTCACGTCGTATCCGTCGTATTCACGGGAGACGATCGGATATTTAACTTGCTCTCTGGCACGGCCTTCTGGCATCGAAGATTCGATGATTGCGTCTTTTACTCCTTGGTACAGCTTCCAGTACATTTGTCCTTCTTGACGTTGCATGGTGGTGTCCTCAGCGACAATTGTTGTTTGGATATAGGTGTTTTGCGACCATGCCGGAGAACTGGCTACAAGCAAGAGAAATAAGAAGATAGCTTTCACAATGGCGATTGTTTCATGGTTTGAACTCAAATATACAGAGTTGCAAAAACCAAACCGCAAATTGCAATCAGTCAATTATCCACAAGAGCCGATCATTTTTGAACAGCTTACTCTACCGTAACAGATTTAGCGAGGTTACGCGGTTGATCCACGTTACATTCACGCATTACGGCAATGTGGTATGACAATAACTGAAGCGGAATCGTTGCTAACAACGGCACAAGATGCTCATCCGTTTCAGGAATTTCAATCACGTGATCGGCGATGTCAGTTACCTGTTCATCTCCTTCCGTTACAATCGCGATGATTTTTCCTTTACGTGCCTTTACTTCCTGAATGTTGCTCACAACCTTCTCGTAAGAAGTTCCTTTCGTCGCGATAACGAAAACAGGCATTTCCTCGTCGATTAACGCAATCGGCCCATGTTTCATCTCTGCCGCTGGATATCCTTCCGCGTGGATGTAAGAAATCTCTTTCAATTTCAAGGCTCCTTCCAAGGCCACTGGGAATGAACTTCCACGACCTAGGTAAAGCGCATTGTTGGCATCTTTATATTGTTCCGAGATATATTCGATCTTCGCATTCTTCTCTAAAACGCGCTGTACTTTTGCTGGAATGGCTTCCAACTCGCTGATCAAATTGCGGAATTTCAAGTCACTTACGGCACCCTTTTTCTTCGCCAAGGACAAAGCCATCAAGGTCAAAACGGTTACCTGAGCTGTAAATGCTTTGGTAGATGCCACACCAATCTCTGGCCCAGCATGCGTGTAGGAACCTGCATCCGTGATTCGTGAGATGGAAGAACCTACAACGTTACAAATTCCAAGAATGGTAGCTCCCTTTGCCTTAGCCAATTCCAACGCTGCCAGGGTATCCGCTGTTTCTCCTGATTGCGAAACGGCGATAACAATATCATTTTCGTTGATGATCGGGTTTCTGTAGCGGAACTCGGAAGCGTATTCGACTTCCACGTTAATGCGGGCTAGATCTTCGAACAAATATTCGCCTACCAAACATGCGTGCCATGAGGTTCCACATGCAACCATGATAATACGATTGGCATTCACCAATTTTTGCTCATAATCCTTAATCCCACCAAGAGAAACCCATCCGTCTGTAGCGTTCAAACGACCACGGAAACAATCTTCAATAGAGCGAGGCTGTTCGTGAATTTCCTTGAGCATGAAATGATCGTACCCACCTTTTTCCAAGACTTCTAGATTCATCTCTAGCTCTTGAACGTATGGTGTTTTTTCAACGTCATCGATGCCGTACAATTTCATTTCCTCACCAGAGCGTAAAACAGCGATTTCCTCATCGTTCATGTAAACCACCTTTTTGGTGTATTCCACGATCGGTGTGGCGTCGGAAGCCAAATAGAAGTCGCCTTCGTGACCAATTCCAACAACCAGAGGACTACTTTTACGCGCAGCAATTAACTTGTCCGGCTCGTTTTTAGACATCACTACGATGGCGTATGCACCATGAACTTGCTGCAAGGCCAATCGAACGGATTCGCCCAGTTTTACGCCCGTATTTTTTTGAATGTCTTCAATCAGATAACACAAAACTTCCGTATCGGTATCGCTTTTGAACGTGTACCCTTTACGAAGTAATTCTTGTTTGATGCTATCGTAATTCTCAATAATTCCGTTGTGGATAATGGCAATATCACCACTTTCACTTGCGTGTGGATGCGCATTGGTATCATTCGGCGCACCGTGCGTGGCCCATCGGGTATGACCAATTCCAATCGATCCAGAAGTATCCGATTCTGATGCAAATTCCTCAAGATTGGAAACTTTACCCTGCTTTTTGAAAGCTTGCAATTCGTCGTTGCGGATCAAAGCAACCCCAGCACTGTCGTAACCGCGGTACTCCAATCGTTTCAATCCTTTAATGATGATCGGATACGCTTCTTTCGTACCCACGTATGCTACAATTCCACACATAGTATTAGAATTCTGAGAAGGTGATTTTAAAGGTAGGCTTTAATTTTTTATCCGTATTCGGCCCATTGAATACGATGCGATCCATCGTGTTGGAGAACAACAATGGTGATATAATGAATCCGTTATTCTCTATTTCTCCCGATACGATACGCTGCACATAATTTCTCATGTTAATGGAGAAGACTTTATCTCCCGAACTATACAATCCGAGGGTAGATCCATCAGATATGAGCGTTGAGTCTGTTGAGCTTGTGAACAACGAAACACTGACTTCCGTTCCTGGTTCAAAAGGCTGTCCGGTTTGATATTGTGCCGGAAGTTCCAAAGAGGCTGTGTGTACGATAGCATTCGGTGGAATGTTATCCAATCCCGGGATTTTTATCAAGGCACGGCTCTGGAATGACTGCGCATAATAAGTTTGTTGTCCAAGCGACGGATTGTTGATCACGGCTGTTACGTCCATGTCTTCAACAAAGTCAATATGATTGAAATCGGCGCAACTTGAATTGATTACCAAATCGTAGATGCGATCTTCCCCTCCAGATTTATAGTAAATACGGATTTTGGAATCGGCGTCATTCAAATCGAAGTAAAAGAGACCACCATCTCCCGGAGTTTGGAATCCGTTATTCGTCTGGATTTTGAGTCCCTGGAAGTATTGCGTGAAGGCATCGTTATCCGCAAAGCTCGTCGGATTGTTTACCGCTTCATTGAAAAGTTGCCAGGCAAAGTTCGTATCCAATTGAATGCGCAATTGCGATTGTACTTGCGTAGTATCAATAAAGGTAATCGCATTTGGATCCAAGTACATCGTTTCCGTTCCCGGAACTACAAGATTGGTTCCTGAAGTCTGGAAATCTTCGAAAGGATAGTAATCTGTTGTGTCGCTGAACTCTTTCGTGTTGTCATCCATTTGGAAGACCTCAATAGTTTGATCTCCAGGTGAACCATAAACGCCGCTGTACACTAAAGAGAGTACGACAGAGTCGATAGTGATATCCGGTAAATCGAATGTTGGGTCTAGGGAAACGATGCGGAATTGCGTGTAAATCTGCGAATTTACCGTTCCGAATTCCGGGTCATTACAAGATCCAAGAATTCCGAAGAATCGATTCGAAGAAATAACAGAATCCGTCCGGAAAGTCGATGTATAAATGCTGAACGTATCCACGCTACCTGAAGTAACGAGGTCTTCGTTGGCGATTACATCTTGACCTAACTCGAATTTTTTCTTTTTACAACCGACGGAAACGGCTACCATCAGTAAAAAAGTAGCGGAAAGGAATAATCCTTTCCGCCACATCAATGTTGACTTATGCATAGGGCTATATGAGAACTTCTGCTTCAATTACTTTGTCCAAAAACTCCGAAACCTCTTTGTTCAAGTGTTCTTCAGCAACGTAATCGAGTTTTTCGCACTCAGCTGCATCGAAGATAGCACGTAGTTCCGGGTTGAGATCCTCACTTCCAACGCTCAATCCGTCTGAATATTTTGCAATTGCCTTTGTGATGTTCACCAAACTTGGCTCTGCAAATTCACCGGTAACGTCTTCCGAGAATCCGTCAAATTTAAGTTTTTCGGAAAATCGTGCATCCCAATTGTTGTTAAATCCATCGTTGTACATATTGTACACTACTTTGGTGTTCGCAAAGTGTGGATCGTTCTTGTATAGTTTTTTGATGTAGAGTGGCATCAAAGCAGTCATCCAACCATTACAGTGGATTACATCCGGCTGCCATCCTAATTTTTTCACCGTTTCCAATACTCCGCGACAGAAGAACATAGAACGCTCGTCGTTATCGGCGTGGTGCTCTCCGTTTTCGTCAGTCAAAGTAGACTTACGACGGAAGTACTCATCGTTGTCAATGAAATATACCTGCATACGTGCAGCTGAAATCGAAGCAACCTTGATAATTAGTGGGTGATCCACATCATCAACGATTAGGTTCATTCCCGACAAACGGATTACCTCATGCAATTGGTGACGCCTTTCGTTAATAACGCCAAAGCGTGGCATAAACACGCGAATTTCTTTTCCTCCTTCTTGAATTCCTTGAGCTAAGTTTCGAACGGTGGTAGAAATGTCAGATTTGGGCAAAAAAGGTGCTATCTCTTGAGAGATAAATAGTACTTTCTTTTTCTCCATGAAAATATTATTGAATAAAACGCTACAAAAATATAGAAAAAAAAGCGGAACTTCAACAAAAACGGATAGTTTTGTCCATTCTCTCAACGTCAATCGAATGGCAAAGACTCAGGTATTTACGACTGTAAAGTCGCTCCAAAATCACCTCTCGGAAGTAGCTAAAAATCGTACGGTAGGATTTGTACCTACCATGGGTGCATTGCACGCTGGACATGTTTCTTTGGTGGAAGCGTCTGCAGAACAGTGCGATTTTACGGTTGTCAGCATCTTTGTAAATCCAACGCAATTCAACAATGCCTCTGATTTAGAGAAGTATCCGAGAAATTTCGAGAAGGACATTGCACTTTTAGAAGCGACGACGGAAACCATCGTTTTTGCACCTACCGTGGAGGAAATATATCCTGAAGGACATCAACCTGCAACCATGAAGTTGGGCCGGGTTGCCGAAATCATGGAAGGCGAGTTTCGACCAGGACATTTCGACGGCGTTGTGGAAGTAGTGTATCGCTTTTTAGAAATCGTTCAGCCCACACATACCTTTTTCGGTGAGAAAGATTTGCAGCAGTTGTCCATCATCAAGCGCATGGCGAAGGAGTTTGATTTGTCGGTTGAAGTGGTAGGATGCCAAACGCATCGGTTGGAGGGAGGATTGGCGGCCAGCAGTCGAAACGAGCGTTTGACTGAAGATCAAAAAGGAAAAGCGCTGATTTTGTTCCAATCTTTGGATCGTGTTCGAAAAGAAAAAGAGCAATATAGCCCAAGAGAAGCACGCGAAAAGGTAAAAGAATGGTTTCAGGATTCTGAATTGGAACTGGAATACATCGAATTTGTGGATGCCACTACTTTTGAAGACGTGACGGAATGGACGTCGAATACGCACGGATGTATCGCTGCGTTTGCCGGAGAAGTGCGATTGCTGGATAATATTTCCATGACATAACAACGGAATATTTGCTGTATCTTTGCGCCGTCAAAAAAGGCAATCAAACGAATTTTTTACGCACATGTTGATTCAAGTTGTAAAGTCGAAAATCCACCGTGTATCAGTAACTCAGGCGGATCTTAATTACATCGGTAGTATAACAATTGATGAAGATTTAATGGAAGCATCCAACATTATTGAGGGAGAACGCGTTCAGATAGTCAACATAAACAATGGAGAGCGAATTGAGACCTACGTAATCAAGGGTGATCGTGGAACTGGAACCATCTGTTTGAATGGTCCGGCTGCACGACGTGTCGCGGTTGGTGATAAAATTATTATCATTGGTTACGGTTTCATGGATTTGGAAGAAGCGAAATCTTTTAAACCCATGCTCGTTTTCCCTAATGAAGAAACCAATTTAATTGACTGATTGTTGAAAGGTCGCATCATTAAAATCCTGAAAATTGTCTTGCCACTCGGAATCGGTGTGTACCTCTCGTGGTATTTCATCAGCGGACTTTCCGACGAAGACATTCAGCAAACAAAAGATGCGTTTTTTAATGCCAACTACTTCTGGATTTTCCTAAGTCTCGTCATCGCCTTCGCTGGGCATTTGAGCCGCGCGTATCGATGGTTATTCCTTCTTGAACCATTAGGGTACAAACCCAAATTGAGCAATTCGTATCATGCGGTAATGTCCGGATACATTCTAAATTATACAGTCCCACGATCGGGCGAAATAGCAAGAGCTGGATTACTTACACAAAGTGAAAATGTTCCTTTCGAAAAAGGATTTGCAACGATTGTTGTTGAACGCTTGATCGATGTATTGATGTTAGGAGGAGTGGTTTTGATAACCACAGTACTTCAGACCAATTCAGATCAGTTTGAGAAGATCATGGATCCGGGAGATGAAGGCAACTCCATGTTGATCTGGTACATTTTAGGAGCTGGATTGCTGATGGGAATTGCTGGATTGATCGTATATCTGAAAAACGAGAAGATCAAAAAATGGGTCAATGCGAAGTTGCTCGGTTTCTGGGAGGGGATTAAGTCGGTTTGGACGATGAAACGCAAATGGTCGTTTGTATTCCATACCCTTTTCATTTGGGCCACGTACATTGGAATGATGTGGGTTTCGGCCTTGGCTTTTGAAGAAACGCGAAACATTCCAGTCGAAGCCGTTTTGGCGGCTTTTGTTGTGAGTGCGGCGGCCATCGCATTGCTTCCAGGCGGAATGGGCGTTTATCCAATTTGGGTGACCGCTGTTTTAAGCATGTACGACATCAATTTCGCTGCGTTTGGAATCTTCGTATGGGTGTCACAAACCCTTTTGATTTTGGTTCTTGGCCTATCCTCGTTAGCGATTCTACAGTGGCGAAAAAATAGCTAAATTCGATCCATGGAAGATCGTTTTAAGTTCGTCACAAACAAAATCACAGACATTACTTCATTACAACGCACCATTGCAGGTTGGCGCCTCAAAGGAGATCGTGTCGTTTTCACCAATGGTTGTTTCGACATCCTTCATAAAGGCCACGTGACCTATTTGGCAAAAGCGGCAAGTCTTGGCGAAAGATTGGTGGTTGCATTGAACACGGATGATTCTGTTCGCCGATTGGGGAAAGACGACAACCGTCCGATCAATGAGGAAGACGCACGTGCGATGGTACTTGCTTCGCTTGGTTTTGTGGATGGAATTGTGTTCTTCAACGAAGACACGCCCTTGGAAACCATCGTTGCGCTGGAGCCTGACGTGTTGGTAAAAGGTGCCGATTACGACCCAGAAGAAACCAACCCGGATTCAAAGAAATACATCGTAGGATCAAAAGAAGTTCGCTCGAATGGAGGAAGAGTAGAAGCCATCGATTTGGTGCAAGGATTCTCCACTACAGCCATTATCGAAAAGTCGAAGAATTAAGGAATTGACCTGTTTCGCGTTGTTTTTTTGGCTATTTTCAAAGCTAAATTGAAACAACCGATATTATTAAAAAGATGAAAAAACTACTTATTCTCCCAATACTCGCGATGTCTTTGTTCGCTTGTAATATGGCAAGTCAAGAAGATTACGATAACATGGCAAAAGACATGTGTGGATGTGTTGAGGAGTCCTTGGAAGGAATGTCAGATCGTGGAAAACAGATCATGGAAGATTCTGACGGCGATGACGTAAAGATGCAAGAGGATTTCATGGCGTACATGATTGAAGATTCTGAAGGAGCTGAAGCAGACATGATGGTTCTTGGGAAAATGCGATTGAGTCTTACTTCTTGTGGAGAGAAATTGGAGAAAAAATACGACGATGTGTACTCGAACGAGAGTGAAGATGAAATTATGAAGAAATTGGTTGAGGCGGTAAATAACCTTGACGACGGATGTAAGATCACAAAGATTTTAATCAACGCTGGATACGAAGCGTCTAAGTAATTAGCAGAACTCTAAAAGCTTAAAACCCCGGTCATCTCTTTATTGAGATCCGGGGTTTTTTATTAATGTCTATTTCGAATTCATTTTATTTTCGCTAATTTGTAAACCTATTTATTTGCTGACGACTTTAATTCCTATGAAAACGATTCTTTTCTTATCCGCGTTCAGTTTGGTTTTGTTCTCTTGCGAGAATTCCACAACTGAAAAAGAAGCCGAGGACACAGAACAAAGTACTTCCGAACAAGACTATAAAGACATGGCTCAAGATGCATGCGATTGTGTAAACAACGCAACAGCGCAGCTTTCTCCACGAATGCAGAAAATTTTGAATGAGTTTGATGGTGATGAAGAGAAAATGAAGCAATTGATGGTGGATTACACGATCGATGATCAAACGGCGGCACTGGAAGATGCGCAGAAGTTTCAAGGGCCGG
The DNA here is from genome assembly GCA_003149635.1 of Fluviicola sp. XM-24bin1. Lineage (GTDB taxonomy): Bacteria > Bacteroidota > Bacteroidia > Flavobacteriales_D > Crocinitomicaceae > UBA4466. Next base: position 14,379 of record QCWI01000019.1, on the reverse strand, counting down.
TGATCATTGATTTTACAACATGCCTAGATGGAGTTCAGAAGAAGTACGATGATAAATTCACTACCGACTCCGACGACGAAATAAAACAGAAAATGGTAGATATTCTGAAGGAGTTGGAAGGATGTTCCAGCTCTTATGGAATGGTGAAAATGGCTATTAGAAAATAGTACCTTACGATCTTAATTTATTAATAGACTGCGTTGATTATGAAAACACTGCTTACTACAAACATCTTTCTTTTGTTGACCGCATTTTCTTTTGCGGGAACAACTCCGAATGATAATGGAACTTACGATGAAGTTGCCGCCAAAATGTGCGATTGCGTGAATCAATCTTCTTCATTGTTGTCGCAACGTATGATCAATATCCTAGTAGAAACTGATGGTGATGAGGCAATGATGGAAGCTGCATTTGAAAAATATGTCGAAGAAGATTTGGAGGCTGCCATGAAGGATGTGGAGGTATTGCAAGGCCCCATGATCAACGATCTAACGAGTTGTTTGGATCGAGTTACGGATGAATTCGAAGACGTATATACAGGTGCTTCTGAAGAAGAAGTAGAAGAAGGGATTTTAGAAGCTTTGGAAAACATGGAGGGCTGTGAAAGCACAGTAGTCTTTTTGAAAATTGGGTCAAGCGAGTCGTCTGAAGAATCTTCGGAAACAACAGCTCGTCCCTCGGCACCGCCGGCTCCAGTCAGTGAAGAGGATATTTTCGTGGAACTATCAACCGAGGCATGTGGTTGTATTTCAGAATCGACCAGTTTGCTGTCATCCAGAATGATTGAAATCTTTCTTGAAGCTGACGGAGACATTGTAGTGTTAGAGGAATTAATGGCGGCTTATGCTTCCGAGGATCAAGATGCAGCTATGAATGATGCGAACTTGTTGCAGGGTGATGTCGCCAATGAATTGGATCAATGCATGGAGCGTATCGAATCCGATTATGACGAAGTTTATGAATCAAAGTCGGAAGAGGAAATTGAAGCGATGCTTATTGCCGTATTGGAATCCTTGGATGGATGCGAAGTGTCAGCGGCTTTATTAAAATTGGCGTCTGCTACAGAATAAAACTGAATTAAATCAGCAAATTTCCTGTCATTTCTTGCGGTTGTGCTATCCCCAATCGACTTAAAATCGTTGGCGCGACATCCGCCAGAATTCCATCTTTCAACTGAACGGAATCATCTTCCGTAACCATTACAACCGGAACTGGATTCACGGAATGTGCCGTGTTCGGTGTTCCATCTGCATTGATGGCAAAATCTGCATTTCCGTGATCGGCAATTACAATGAATTCGTAGCCCAATGACTTTCCGGTTTCAACAACGTCTTTCAAACATCCATCCACCGTTTCTACAGCTTTTTGAATCGCTTTGTAATCTCCTGTGTGACCTACCATATCTGGATTGGCAAAGTTCAAACATATAAAGTTGGGCTGTCCTTCTTTCATCTCCTTAACGATGGCATCTCGCACTTCAGGAGCGCTCATTTCCGGCTGTAAATCGTAGGTCGCCACCTTGGGTGAATTGATCAACAAACGGTTCTCTTTTTCGAAAGGCAATTCGCGTCCACCACTGAAGAAGAAGGTCACGTGCGGATATTTTTCCGTTTCTGCGATTCGAACTTGAGACATATTGTTATCTGCAACAACTTCGCCCAACGTTTTGGTCAGGTTCTCCTTCTCAAAAATTACGTTGACGTTCTGAAAAGTTTTGTCGTAATTCGTCATGGTGTAGTAGGAGAGAGGAAGTTGTTTCATCTCATACTCTGGAAAATCTTTTTGTGTCAATGCGATTGAAATCTCTCTCGGTCGATCCGTTCTGAAGTTGAAATTTACAACCACATCGCCTGCTTGGATCACGCTATTCGGATTGTCACCAATTACTTTTGGTTCGATAAATTCATCCGTAACATCACTATCGTAAGAGTTTTGCAATGCGGCGGAAACAGATTCGAATCGTTCGCCCGTTCCATGCACCATCAAATCATACGCTTTTTTGATGCGCTCCCAGCGATTATCACGATCCATGGCATAGTAACGTCCAATTACGGAAACAACCTTCGCCGGTGTATCTGTGATTTCATCCTCCAATTCTTTTACAAAGCGCAATCCGGATGTTGGATCACAATCGCGGCCGTCCGTGAAGGCATGAATAAACGCGTTTTCAATTCCGTGCTCCTTTGTCATCTGGCACAACGCGTACAAATGTTCCTGCGAACTGTGCACTCCGCCTTTGGAAACCAATCCCATAAAATGAATGCGAGACCCTTTTTCTTTGGCTTCGGTAAAGGCTTGAATCAACGTTGGATTTTGGAAGAATTCACCGTCGCGAATCGATTTGTTGATGCGTGTCAATTCCTGATAAACGATGCGCCCCGCTCCAATATTCAAATGTCCTACCTCGGAGTTTCCCATTTGACCTTCGGGCAATCCAACTTGCTCACCAAACGTGGTCAATGTAGCATTCGGATATTGGTTCATAAGTCCATCCATGTAGGGTGTATTTGCATGATAAATTGCATCGGATTCAGAGCGATCTCCAATTCCCCAACCATCCAATATGATCAATCCAACGTGTTTTGACATAGCTACAATGTAATTTGAAAGTCTGTCCCCTGCGGATCGTTATCCAGGCATTGAACAGTACCGTTTTGCAGGAAAACCAATCGGGAAACAATGAACAATCCCAATCCGGTTCCTTTTTGTGAGCGCGTTTCTTCGTTTTGAGCGCGGTAGAATTTCTTGAAAATATCTCCCTTTTGTTCTTTTGGAATTCCAGGGCCTAAGTCTTTCACACCGAACACGACTTGTCCGTCTTTGGAATAGCCGTAAATGGTGATTGTTTTATCGCGACCTGCGTATTTCAGTGCATTTTCTACCAAGTTTCCGATGATAGATTCTACCATAATGCGATCGGCGTGCATCTGAAGTCCTTCTTCAATTTCTAGGGAAATGATGGATTCCCCGGAAATAGCCGTAAATCTCGTTTGAATTTGTTGAAATAACTTCTCTGAATCGAAGTCCTCCATCACGGGGTTCAACGCTTTGTTTTCCAATCGGGAAGCATTCAAAATATTGTCGATCATTTGCTCCAGACGCGTATTTTCATCGATCGCCTTTTGCAACAATTCGTCGGATTGCTCCTTGGATAAATCGCGCTTCGTTACTGTTTGAATGTAAAGTTTATTGGCTGCCAAGGGCGTTTTCAACTCATGCGTTACGGAGAGCAGGAAGTTCTTTTGGCGTTTTGAAAGATTCAAGTCCTTGCGAATCGATCGGTGGATTTGCCAAATTCCGACAATGAGTAGCAACAAGAAGACAATGCCTTCACCAACAATCATGGTGAACCGTTGTCCTACTTCTTTTGATTCGGAATAAATCTGATTGTTGAGGTCTACCAATTGGATGCCCCACCAAACGAACTGAATCACTACATAGACACTGAGGATGTAAAATATGAGTGCCGTTCTACGATTCATAATGTGTTTTACTGTGCCAATTAATAGGAACGTTCGTTACGTCCTTCTTTCCAGTTGATAAATGCTTTGTTCACCACCTTGTTCCCGCCTTTCGTTGGATAATTTCCTGTAAAGTACCAATCTCCGGTGTTGTTTGGACACGCTTTGTGAAGATTTTCAACGGTTTGGTAAATAATCTGAACCTCTGCTTTGATGGTAGGAGGTGTCAATAATTCACTAATCTTCGCTGAAATTTCATCGTCAGAGAATGGAGCGTAAATCTCCTGAACGTAGTTTTTAATCTGTTCTTTTGGAAGATTTTCCTGCTCTTTACATTTCTTATACACCGAGTCGATTACGTAAATCATGTTGCGTTCGTGCAAGAGTGATATGGCCGCTTCGAAAGCGATGAATTCACTCATTTTCGACATGTTGATTCCGTAACAATCCGGGTAGCGGATTTGCGGTGCAGAGGAAACCACAACGATTTTCTTAGGATCCAATCGATCCAAAATGCGTAAGATGGATTGCTTCAATGTTGTACCGCGAACAATACTGTCATCTATCACAACCAAGTTATCTTTTCCGCGTTTCACACTTCCGTAGGTGATGTCGTAAACGTGCGCCACGAGATCATCGCGAGATTCGTCTTCCGAAATGAAGGTTCTCAACTTTGCGTCCTTAATGGCAATCTTCTCCATTCGCGCACGTTTCAGTAGGATTTCGCGAATTTTTTCTTCGGTTGTATCCGCTCCTAGCGCAGAAATGGCTTTGATCTTTTCTTCGTTCAAGTGATCTTCCAAGCCTTTCATCATTCCATAAAAAGAAACTTCGGCTGTATTTGGAATGAACGAGAAAACAGAATTGTCCAAATCGTGGTCAATTGTTTCCATCACTTGAGGAACAATATTTTTTCCAAGCTGCTTGCGCTCGGTGTAGATGTCTTTGTCCGATCCACGAGAGAAGTATATACGCTCGAACGAACATTTTGCCGGCTCCAATGGTTCGTTGATCATGGTTTCGGTAATGCGACCGTTTTTCTTCATGATCAGCGCGTGTCCTGGCTGTAATTCGTTAATGTCTTCGTATTTCAGGTTGAATGCCGTTTGGATTACCGGACGTTCCGATGCTACCACACATACCTCGTTGTCTTCGTACCAGAATGCCGGTCGGATTCCTGATGGATCTCTCAAAACGAAGGCATCACCGTGACCAAATAATCCGGCCATTGCATATCCACCGTCCCAATCTTCAGAAGCATTCTTCAAGATGCGTTCGATGTCCAGACTTTCTGCAATCTTCGCGTAGATTTCTTGGTTCGAGTACCCTTGAGGTTTCAAAGTATCGAACAATTTCGAGTTCTCTGAATCCAAGAAGTGCCCGATTTTTTCCAAAACGGTAACCGTATCCGATTGCTCTTTTGGATGCTGCCCAACGTGCAACAAAACTTCAAAAAGTTCATCCACATTGGTAAGGTTGAAGTTACCCGCAACCACCAAGTTTCGCGTGATCCAGTTGTTTTGACGCAAGAAAGGGTGACAGCTCTCAATGGAGTTTCGTCCGAAAGTACCGTATCGAAGGTGCCCTAGGAATAATTCTCCGGTGAATCCTGCATTTCGCTTTAAATAATCAACATCCTTAAGGTGTTCTGGATTCTCTTTTCCAATCGCTTCAAATTTTTGGTTGATGCGATCGAAGATATCTTGAATCGGCTTGCTTTCTATGGAACGATGACGCGAAATGTATCGTTCTCCCGGAGACATGTCGAATTTTATATTCGCCAATCCGGCTCCATCTTGGCCACGATTGTGCTGTTTTTCCATCAACAAATGCATCTTGTTCAGCCCATAAAAGGCCGACCCGTATTTGTCAACATAATATTGGAGAGGTTGCTTTAGTCGGACAAGTGCGATTCCGCACTCGTGTTTGATCGGATCACTCATTATCTATCGCTCGTAAATGAGGTACAAAGTTACGTAGAATAAACCGATTAAATTGAGATTCCGAGAGTGATTGTTTTTAGTAGGACTCCAACGCAACCAAAACCGCCTTTAATCCGTTATATTAGAGGGAGATTTCGATTTTTTTGGGCATAATTTTCGCTTAGATTTCGATATCTCAATTACTGATGAAGTACTTATGCGTCGTTATAGCAATGTTGGTTCTCTCATTTTGGGGGAATGCACAGGATGTCTGGTTACACCCAAATGCGGGCCAATGGGACGATAGAATAGAGTACAAAGTAGAGCTTGATTTGGGCGAAATGCTTATCGAAAAAGATAAGTTCACTTATAATCTTACCGATCTTAAATTGCACGGACAGCATGATGATCACGATCACAGTCATGCAGATCATGTGGAAGCACCTACGAGATTTCATGTAATTCAATCCACGTTTCTTAATTCAAGTTGGCAAGGTCAAGTGACCAATGAAGTTCAGTCTGGATTTTATCGCAATTACATTTTAGGGAACGATCCTTCTAAGTGGAAGGGTAAATTGTACAGCTACAAGAAGGTGTCATTGAACAATTATTATCCAGGAATCGATATGATTTTGGATGGTGCGAAGGAACAATTGAAGTATTCGTTCCGCGTTCAGCCGGGAGTTGATGCCGACATCATTGAAATGGTGTATGTTGGGCAGGATGGTCTTTCAATTGCGAGAGACGGAAGTTTGCGTATCGCCAATCGTTTTGGAGAAATAATTGAAGGCGCACCAGAGGCTTGGTTGGAGGAAAGCGGAGCAAACGTTGAAATAAAATTTGAGATTTCAGGAGATACGGTTCGTTTTGTGATGCCGAATGGATACGATACGAATGAAACGTTGATCATCGATCCAACATTGGTGTTCTCTTCCTACACGGGAGCATCTGCCGACAACTGGGGAATGACTGCTACGCCGGATAGCCAAGGAGCATTGTTCGCAGGAGGTATCATCTTCGGATTGGGATATCCGATTACTCCTGGGGCCTTTCAGACTGGAAACAATTCTCAGGGAACCGTTCAGGATCGCTACACGGATGTCGGAATTACGAAGTTCACTCCAGACGGAGCGGCGTTAATTTACTCAACCTATCTCGGTGGATTGGGATCGGAAACGGCCAACAGTATTATTGCAAATGCCAACGATGAACTCTTCATTTTTGGTGTAACAAGTTCCGGGAATTTCCCAATGGCCGGATCGCCTTACGATAATTCGTATGCTGGAGGCCAAAATGTGCCCACGAGCGCAACGAATCTTTTGAATTTTAACGACGGTCAAGATTTGTACGTTGCTCGATTGAGTGCCGACGGAACAACATTACAGGCTTCGACGTATGTGGGAGGATCCGATATGGACGGTCTGAATATCGTGACTGCTTTGAGGAAAAACCTAGGGGATCAATTCCGTGGAGAGATCATTTTGGATGCTCAAGAAAATGTCATTGTAAGTTCCACAACACGTTCTACCAACTTTCCAACGCAGTTGGGTTCTCAAGGAACACTTTCAGGGATTCAGGATGCGGTAGTGTTCAAAATGCCTCCGACGTTGAGTAGCTTGATTTGGTCTACCTACTTTGGTGGTTCTGGCGAAGAAACGGGGAACTCGGTACAGCTGTCATCGAACGGTACGGTTTATATTGCGGGTGGAACAACTTCTGCGAATTTGCCAATCTCTGGTGGATTTGATACTTCCTTTGGAGGTAATGTTGATGGATACGTTGCGCGATTCAACGGAAATAACGGGACGCTTCAGTCTGGAACCTACATAGGTGAAAACGAATACGATCAGGTGTACTTTGTTCAGTTGGATATGGACAATGCCGTCTACGTATTGGGGCAAACAGATTCTAACCTCGGGATAACTGGTGGATTGTACGGAAATGCCAATTCTGGGCAATTCATTCAGAAATACAATGGCACCTTGTCCAATCAAGAATGGAAAACCATGGTCGGTGCAAGTACGGGGCAAGTGGAGATATCACCGACGGCATTTTTGGTTTCGGATTGTTTCGATATATATTTCTCTGGATGGGGAGGAAACTTGAATATCAACAACGGAAATGCACCGGGCTCAACCACGAATGGATTCCCGGTTACGCCGAATGCATATCAATCATCAACCAATGGGAACAACTTCTACATCGGAGTGCTCGGTTCAAACGCAACGACTTTGAAATATGGAACTTTCTTCGGTGGTACGGTAAACGCTAGTGATGAACATGTGGATGGCGGAACTTCTCGTTTTGATAAATCTGGACGAATTTATCATGCGGTTTGTGGTGGTTGTGGAGGAAACTCAAGTGGTTTCACAACAACTCCCGGTACATGGTCGCAAGCGAATGGAAGTTCCAATTGTAATTTGGCCGCTTTTAAATTTGAATTGAATCAAATCGACGCGTTGATTTCTGTTCCTAACACAACTATTTGTATTCCGAACCCAGCGGTGTTCAATAACAACAGTGCGAACGGAAATACCTTCTTCTGGGATTTCGGAGATGGAAATACATCGACAGACGTGAATCCAACGCATCCATATCAAAGCCCGGGAACTTATACCGTTACTTTGGTTGTTACGGATAGCAATCAATGTTATTCTCCTGATACTGTTGAACTTGTTTTAAATATTGGAGATTTCGGTGGAGGGATTGTTCCATTGCCAGGCCCGATTTGCCCGGGAGATTCCATCCAATTGGAGGCATACGGTGGTGCGAATTACCTGTGGTCGCCTACACAGTTTATGGACAATCCGAATATCGCGACACCTACGATTTCAATTACACAGGATCAAACTTTTCAGGTAATTATTTCAGACAGTTGTGGAATCGATACAGCCTACATCGATGTGGAGGTGGTTTCGCCTTCCAGTGCAATATCCAATGACACGGTGATTTGTATTGGAAATTCCGTCCAGTTGCAAGCAAATGGTGGTGTCTCTTATGTATGGAGTCCTCCTACATTCCTGAATGATGATACGAGTCCTTCACCGGTTAGTACCCCGACGAATGACATTTTATATACGGTTCAAATTACAACTCCAGAAGGATGTATTTTATCGGAAAACGTTTTGGTTGAGGTAGAATTTACGCCTCCTGCACCTGTTATTCCTGAGGAAGTCACCGTTTGTGCTGGAGAAAGCACTACAATTACGGTTAGCGGTGCATCTTGGTACTCATGGTATCCAAACACAAATCTCACGGGAGAAAATACCAACACTGTAACGATCACGCCTTCTCAGTCGATGTATTATTACTGCATCTTCTCGAATGCTTGTGATGATATTTTGGACAGTGTGTACATTAATGTAACTACAGCTGATATCAATGTGTTTAACGATACCATTATTTGTCCGGGGCAAACAGCAACTCTTTTGGCGGAGGGAGGAATCAGTTATGGATGGACTCCAGCTAATTCTCTGAATAATGCAAACACATCAACAGTTCAAGCTACGCCAACGGTGCCAACAATGTACGTAGTGGCTGGAATGGATGTTAACGGATGTGTTGCGTACGATTCGGTATTCGTGGATTTATTCCCAGCACCATTTATTCAGACCAACCCCAATGTTTACGCTTTCCTTGGGGATCAAGTTCAGTTGTCTGCAACCAGCGCAACTCCGGGGCCATATACGTGGTATCCGACGGAATTCCTGTCTTGTGTAAATTGTCCGAACCCAATTGCGAATCCTGATCAAAACTTCACATATACCGTCCAGTACACGGATGAGAATGGTTGTACAGCAGCGGATACCGTTGCGATCTACTACGATCCTATCGTCTATATCCCTAATACCTTTACTCCCGGTGGTAATGATGACGTGAACCCTGTTTTCCAGGCATACGGTGGTAATGTGAATACCTTTGAGATGTTGATTTTTAATCGTTGGGGAGAGGTGATTTATACAATAGAAGATTTCAACGATAGCTGGGATGGAACGTATAATGGTGTCGATTGTCAGGACGGCACTTACGTTTGGAAGGCGACGTTCACGGATTTCCAAGATGAAGAATATACCCTGGAGGGTCACGTTAATCTTCTTCGATAATCAGTCTTTAATTTTTCCCAATCTAAGTATCATTTGACTTCACTTCGTTCGAAGTCGCATGCACTTTTTCAAGGTTGTTTTTTCATGTACTGCGAGGGTAGGCCTTTTTGCCGTTGAGCTAAAAGGCTAAAGTGAAATTTCATCCGCGTTGCTCCTGAAATGCCTTGTATCTCAAGCCAAAAAAGCCAAGAAGGGAGCTGAATTTAAAAACAACATTATGAAAAAGTATGCAACATTTTACGGATCGACATCGAAGGCGACGCTTCGTGAGCAATTGTATGAATTACTTCTTTTCCAATTATTGCTTGAGGAAAGTTCTCAGCTTAACGATCGATTCCACGGAAAAGCAAAGGAAATCGCCGTAGGTCTCCAACCTTGGATTGATGCTCTGCAAATGAGTCTTGAATAGGATTTGAAATGAAGGGCTGACTTTTGAGTCAGTCCTTTTATCTTATACGAATCGCTCGTCCACTTCCATTACATGTCCGCATGAGTCACAGGTACGTAAGTCTTCCGATGCATAGAACTCACGGAAGCGTGATAGAAAATCATGTTCAATATCTTTTAATGGGAACTTGAACTCGTGCAGTTTGTTGTTGCACTTGTCACAATGCCATTGCAAGCCATCGATTAAGTCTGTTCCCTTACGAACGCGTTCGATTACGAGGCCAACGGTATTTGGGCCACGCATAGGAGAGTGGGGAATATTTCCAGGTAACAAAAACATTTCACCTTCCTTAATTTGGATGTCTCTTGCTTTGCCATCTTCCTGAATACGCACTGTTATATCCCCTTCAATTTGGTAAAACAGCTCTTCACTCTCGTTGTAATGATAGTCTTTTCGAGCGTTTGGCCCGCCTACAATCATCACGATGAAATCTCCAGCATCGACGTAAAGATTTTTATTACTTACCGGTGGCTTCAACAAGTCACGGTTATCATCGATCCATTTTTGAAGATTAAAAGGTGCTGCTAACATGGCGTTTAAATTTAGGTATGTGTAAAGTTAGAAAAAGTTGATTACAAAAAAAGAGCCCTCTGATTCCAGAGAGCTCCTATTTTTTGAAGGGAGGCTCCAAAGAACTTCCCTAGAAAGTCACCTTTCTTATTGCTTTACAACGCGGAACGTTTTCTCAGCATTTTCGTTGAAGATGCGGATCAAGTAAACACCTGTCTCCAATTTCTCAACGTTTACTTCAGTTGTTTCAACTCCTGTGATTGCAGCTTCTTTCGCAGTAATTACTTTACCGTTCAAGTCTGTCAATTCGTAGTTGTACACTTCGTTAGATCCTTCGTTAGCGATGTAGAATACATTCGTAGTTGGGTTTGGATAGATATCCATTCCGTTGAATGTCAAATCTTGAAGGTTCAAGTAATCACAGTTTGGATTCACAATCACTGTAACTGTAGCTGAATCATCTGGACAAACTCCATTACCTGCCACGTACAAGTAGTTGTACTGACCAGGGATAGATTCTGTGATGATTTCACCGCTAGCAAGTGGTGCAGAAACTGGATCGTACCAAGTTCCTGTAACGTCAACTGAGTTACTTCCTACCAATCCTTGCAACAAGTTCACTGGCTCGTTTTGACAAGCGTTCAATGTTCCGTCGTTACCAGCGAATGATGGACCGTAAACTTCAATTGAAGTCCCTACTGAATCCGTAGCACATCCGTCAACTACCATGTATTGGAACGTGTACACTTGAGAAGCTAATCCTGCTGAATTCCA
>QCWI01000019.1:1929-2522 GCA_003149635.1 Fluviicola sp. XM-24bin1 | reverse complement strand
GATTGGATCGTTAAATCCTGCAGTTGGGATATCTTCACTCCAAGTACCACCTGCATCTGCACCCGTCAATTGAGTGTTCAAATCAACGATGTCACCCAAACATACATCCAACAATCCGTTGTCTGCACCAGCCTCAACCACAACATCACGAAGACGGAGTGAGTAGATTCCAGCAGCCCCATTTGGATCGTGCATCATGTAGTACGTGTTCCCTGGAGTCAATCCACAAAGGTTCAAGTACACGTAATCATCACCAGACAGGTTGAAATCGTCGTTTGCACCGATCAAGTTGTACTGGTTGAAGTCGTTACAGTCAGAAGTTTCGTACACTGCAATCTGTCCGTCGAATGCCTGGTATTCACCATCGATACGAACGTTTCCAGATGCTGGTGCTACGAATGTGTACCACGTAGATGCTGTAACTGAAGAGTTACACCATGTCATGTTTCCATCACAAGGTCCTGCTGGAGGTGCAATTGCAAGTTCCCCTGCAGCTACTGTAGCTCCTGTTCCGTTAAATGAGTAGTTCACTCCATCCACTGGAATAGCCTGAGCCAAACAAGTAGAATCGTTTGTCAATGGCATTGTTACTG
>QCWI01000019.1:1313-1904 GCA_003149635.1 Fluviicola sp. XM-24bin1 | reverse complement strand
TTGGATCGTTAAATCCAGCAGTTGGGATATCTTCTGTCCAAGTACCACCAGCATCAGCACCAGTTACTTGCGTGCTTAGGTCAACGATGTCACCCAAACATACATCCAACAATCCGTTGTCTGTACCAGCCTCAACCACGATCTCTTGAAGACGTAGTGAGTAGATTCCTGCCGCTCCGTTTGGATCGTGCATCATGTAGTACGTGTTACCTGGTGTCAATCCACAAAGATTCAAGTAAACGAAGTCATCACCAGTAGTGTTGAAGTCATCGTTTGCTCCTACAAGGTTGTACTGGTTAAAGTCAGCACAATCTGAAGTTTCGTAAACAGCTACCTGTCCGTCGAAATCCTGGAATTCTCCATCGATACGAACATTACCAGATGCTGGTGCTACGAATGTGTACCATGTAGATGCTGTAACTGAAGAGTTACACCATGTCATTTGACCGTCACAAGGCCCTGCTGGAGGTGCTATTGCAAGTTCCCCTGCAGCTACTGTTGCTCCAGTTCCGTTGAATGAGTAGTTCACTCCATCCACTGGAATAGCCTGAGCCAAACAAGTAGAATCGTTTGTCAATGGCATTGTTACTA
>QCWI01000019.1:0-512 GCA_003149635.1 Fluviicola sp. XM-24bin1 | reverse complement strand
CGTGAAGATTGAGTCCACTGCAGTTGCTCCAGCCAATCCAGTTGGATCCGCACAGTTTGGAAGCGTAGTGAAATCTCCTGTCAATGCAACTGAAGTATCACCGTTAGCACAAAGTGCCATGATGTATACATCGTAAGTTGTCATGTCATCCAAACCAGGAATGATCAATGCTGAACCTGTGTTCACTGTAACGGATGTACCACCAGTCTGAGGATCGAATCCTTGAGGTCCGTAAATTACTTGCCACTCTGTTTCGTTTGCTGGTCCAGCGTTCCACGTGATAGCTCCTTCACTAGTTGTAGTGTAAGAAACTGCGTAGTTGATTGGACGAGGACAGTTTGTATAGTAGAAGTTCACACACGTCTCATCAGTCAAGTACTGAGGATCGTTGAATGAAACCTGTACATCAGAGTTAGGCCCTGCTGCACCGATTGTAGCAGATGCTCCAAAATCGTATGGTGCGTCACCAACTTCCACCTCATCGTATACGAAGTAAACTTCGTTTGTAGCCT
>QCWI01000018.1 GCA_003149635.1 Fluviicola sp. XM-24bin1 | reverse complement strand
CAATTACTACAACATGACTTTTGACAAAGTGCGTTCAGGAGGTTATTTCCTGTTCGATAATGTTCTTTGGTCGGGGAAAGTTTTAGGCCCGGTAAAGGAGAATGATAAATCCACGAAAACCTTGGTGGAGTTGAACCAACTTATTCACGAAGATGATCGGGTAGAAGAAGTTCTGCTTCCGATTCGTGATGGATTGCTGTTGGCGAGAAAGAAGTGACTATTCCTCTTCCTCGCTGGCAATATTTTCTTTATTTCCTTCTTCGGCACGTGCCAAGTTTCTCTTACGTTCCTTAATGCTTAAATCCAAGAAGAATCCAAGTACGATGGAGAGCAATACATACCCGAAGAAGTAGTACATTCCAAACAGGATTTTCGCATCCATCGTAACTCCAGGACTCATATTTGAGAAGCTGAGGAAAGCTAGGAAGAGAGAAACGACAAAAACATCCGCCATTGACCATTTAGCGAGGAACGAAAGCACTTTTCGGAACATTTTGGCGCCAGTCGTTCGGGTAAGAAGGATGATCAAAGTGGAAATTAATTTCAGCAAAGGAATGATCACACTGAAAAGTCCAATAGAGATAGCCACCGGTTTATTATCCGTCTTCCAAAGCATGGTTATTACCTCCATGATGCCCTTGTTCTGATAATAGAAATAGGTTTTGCCCGGGAATACTTTATCAATGCCAACTTGCGAATCTTGATTTTCCACAAGGTAATCTTTACCGTCTATAACTAGTTGTCCCCATCCGCCAACGACTTCTTGCGCCGAGTCTGCAACATCGTCCGCTCCTACCACTCGAATTAAATCAATGCTCATTTCAACGTAACCAACGTAATCGGCTACTTCTTCCAGAAAGACAACCGCCTCATCGTAGTAAGGAATTTCATCCGCTTCGACGTAGAATTGAATCGTCAAATCTTCTTTGTATGCCTCCATTTCCAAAATCGGATTCATCACCCCCATTCCAATAAGAGACATACAGACAAAACTCAATCCCATGGTGAGACCGTACATTTTTCGACGCTTGAAATAAATCCCCATAATGATGATGAGGTAAGCAATGGAAATGTAGATGATAAAAATCCCTTGCATTTTGGCATCTTCCATGTGGCCGTCCGCCTTATTCATCACAGTCTCGAATTCCGCCTTTTTCTCTTTCCAGGTCTCTTCGGTAAACAACCAATCTCGGGCAGAGAGCAAACGATCATTGAAATTTAGGATTTCGGCAATCTTGGATTTCTCCTCACGAAACTTTGTGGAATGATCGTAACTTTTCCAAACGAAATAAAAAGTGACACCAAGAAAAATAAGAGATAAGATTAATCCGGGAAGACTGTATAATTTCTTCATGTGATTGAGGCGTTTGTTTCACTTAAAAGTAACAGAATTTAAATCAATCCTGCCCCCATAAGAATCCCCATCACAATCAGAAGGACACCCACTGTGCGCTGGATGCCTTTAATCGTGGTCTTTTTAACTAATTGCTTTCCGATGAAGGTGCCCAGAAATGCGAATACGATTCCCACGATCAATAGCGTTTGCCCCTCCATAATTGCATTTCGGAACTGCATTTCGGCTTGTCCTGTATTCACGCTTTTACTCGCGAGAATGCCAATTGGGAGGAAGTATGCTGCCAATCGGGCTAAATCAACCGCCAGCGAAACGGAGTTAGAAGTACCAATGAACTGTTCTTTCGTTAATCCCGCTTTCGTGAGAAATATCGCTCTAAATGCCCCCTGATGACCAGAAACTCCTCCGAAGAATCCGCTGAGAACCCCGCCAATTGGTAAATGTTTGGGCTGCACTTGAATATCGCTCAATCGTGGCGATAAATCGAAAATCGCGAAGAAGATCATCAAGATTCCGATCACGACTTTGATGGTTGTAATTTCAAAAGTTCCTCCTCCCAATTCATAGGTGTGAAGCACAGGCAAACCATCAATTTGCTTTAACAACAAACCGCCAATTGCTCCAAAAATCATCGCTGGAATTCCGAATCGCAATAAAGTGGCGAAGTGAATATGCTTCGAAACCAATGCGAATTTGAAAATGTTATTGGCCAAATGCACAATCGCCGTAGCTCCAACTGCAATGCTGACATCAAAGAAGAGACTGAACACTGGAAGCATGATGGTGCCAAGGCCAAATCCCGAGAAGAATGTCAATCCCGAGGCGAAAACAACCGCAATAGCAACAATGACCAAATCCATGAAACGAAAGTAAGGAACGTTGGGGAGAACGAGATGAACACAACATTAATTTAAGTAGAGAAAGGACAATTCATTATTCAATATTTCTTTTCCTTATCCAATTGTCCTTATTTTCGTCACGTATGAATAAAACAATTGATTTCAGAAGTGATACGGTGACACAACCGACACCAGAGATGAAGGAGGCGATGTTCAATGCGCCATTGGGAGATGACGTTTTTGGTGAAGACCCTACGATCAATGAATTGGAGCGTTATGCGGCGGAAATGTTCGGGATGGAAGCGGCGATTTATTGCGTTTCAGGAACTCAGACGAATCAAATTGCCATCAATATTCATGTACAACCCGGCGGTGAGGTTATTACCAACGTAGACAGCCACGTGTATAAATACGAAGGGGGGGGGATTGCTCGGAATTCCGGTGCTTCTGTACGTTTGATTCATGGGAATCGTGGTCGATTGACTGCCGAAGACGTGAAGCAATGGATCAACCCTGACAATGTGCATTTACCCATAACTCAATTGGTGAGTTTGGAAGATACATCCAATCGCGGAGGTGGCGCTATTTACGATTTTGAAGAGATTCAAAGAATCCGAAAGGTGTGTTTGGAGAATAATTTACCCTTGCATCTTGACGGGGCGCGATTGATGAACGCCATGGTTGAAAATGGCATCGATTTAAAAACATATGCAGCAGAGTTCGATTCGATCTCCCTTTGCCTTTCCAAAGGTTTGGGGGCTCCGGTGGGATCCTTGCTCATCGGAACGAAGGATTTTATTCATAAAGCGCGCCGTGTTCGAAAAGTTTTCGGAGGTGGTATGCGTCAAGCCGGAATTATTGCTGCCGGAGGATTGTATGCACTAAAGAATAATGTAGCTCGTTTAAGAATTGATCATAAGCATGCTCGAATGCTAGGTGAAACGTTGGAAGAACAGAATTGGATCAAAGAAGTCGTTCCGGTGGATACCAATATAGTAGTCGGCGTAATGGAGAACCCGGATGATCTGCAAAAAGTTTTATCGAAATTGGAAGATGAAGGCATTTTAGCCATGGATTTCGGCCCTGGAATGATTCGAATGGTGACACATTTAGACAATTCTTCAGAAGATATTGATCGAACCATCGAAGTGCTCAAAAAGATCTAAATGATTCGTGCTGCTCTCATAGTATTGGTTATCGTTCTCGCTGGATGCGGAGAGAAAAAGGAGAAGATTATTGATATGTCAGATCGGACGCCCAAATCTTCACGCAACTATGATGAGGTGGATCCCCTTCAAGTAGAGGACAGTCTCGCAGCACCGCTTCGAAAGTTTCAATCTTGGATTCCGGAGGTTTCGTCCATTCGTATTTCAGACAAACGAAATTTCCTAGAACGCTTCCAACCTCTAAGCACAGAGAAGTATGTGTGGTATTTGGAAAGCGGCGATTCATTGGAGTACATGCGTCTCGTTTTTTCAGATTCCATTTATACTAAAAGCGCATTCTTCAATTGGCTGGACAGATCGGGAACTTCGTATTTCGGAGCCAATGAAAACATTCAAAAATATCCATTCGCCATGTTATATACGGATACGGTTCTTCTCAGGTTGAGCGGTTCCATTGACTTTAAACAGTGGGAAAAATTATTAGAGGAAAAGGAATGGATGGACGAGGGAGATTACTGGATTAAACAACGTAAATTTGGCAAGGCGCAATGGTTTGAGCGCGAAGAAGATGAATTAAAAGACCTAACCGACCTATGAAATTTGTAAACCGCGGATACATCATCGTCCGACCGAAAGAAGCCTTTATCGTTTGGGCGAATGAAAACGATGCCGACTACTCAAATCTTGAAGACAACGAACCGAATGTATATCTAATCGAAGAAGATTTCTACGACGATGAAACGGTGCTCAAAGGATACTTTAAAGGCATTTTTGAAAACGAGTTGTACGCTGTGACAGATAAGGATTCGAAGTTTCCCCCAATTCGTTGGGAGGTGTTTAACGAGTGGTTTAGTGTACGATTAGGAGCAACGGTTTTTGACGCTCAAGACGAAGAACTATTGGCAGATTAGACTATCCCTCGTGCATTCCCAATGCATTCACGAAGTTCATTAGCTTTTCATGATGATCTTCGTCTCCATGGTGCCAATGATTGAATTCGTAAATCAATTTTTGATCTTCTTGGTAGGTGATATCTATACTTTCGATGAATGATTGGTAGTCTTTTTTCGAGTAAATAAAGAGCAAGCCGTGATCGTCAAAGACTATATATTCGCCGGTTCGTGAAATACGGGCCATGAATTCGAAATTCCCATTATCGAAAAGAAATTCGTCATACTTTTCAAGAATGGAAAGTAGTTTTTTACGACGCAGCATTCCAACATAATCCGTCGGGTTTTCCGGGGACTTCATGTCCCGCACTTTCAAATCCAAATACCGTGATTTACGAATGAAATTGAAAAGCAACAATTTAATCTTTTCTGGATCGTGAAGAGAAATGACGTAGCGCTTATCGGAGCCATTTGATTGGATCAAATAGAAAGGATCTTTTGGTGCTTCTTTAGAGGCGCATTTCCATCTTTTGTCCATTTTCAGCTTGATTTTTCTCGTTTGTTGCGCGATAGTTGCTCAAATTCGAAAGTTCTCGAATTGTATAATTCTAAAATTCTAGTACCGTGCCTGCGGCAGGCAGGATCGCGATAATTTCTCTCTAACTTATTTAGTTAACATCTCTCAATCAACACCGCATTATAATAACTCGGATCTCTCGAAACATCCTCTGTCACCCATTCAGGCTTCGTAAACGATTCACCTTCTTCCGAAACCTCAATCTCCGCAAGAATCAAACCCTCCAAAGGCCCTTCAAAAACATCCACCTCCCAAACATGCTGATCCACCTTGATTTCATAGCGCTGTTTGCGGATATGCGGTAATTCAAACGTTTTAATCATCTCTTGAACATCTGCCACAGGAACTTCGTATTCAAACTCCATTCGCGTTACTCCTTCTGTAGCACCTTTTATGGTCAAATATCCCTTTGATCCTTTCACGCGGATCCGAACAATACGCTCTACTTCCTTTTGCAGAAACGATTGAATAATCAATTGCGGTTCGGGCTTCTCAAGAGCATCCCATTGAGCTTTATCAACCAAAAACTTGTATTCAATTTCCTTTCCCATACTATCCCACGGCACCAACGAATCCAAATCGTTTGCCTTTTTTCTCCAATTGTAAGTACGCTAAAATATCATGTTTGGCGTCTCTAACCCTAAATATAAATTCGAACGAGCCATCTTCATTTTCCATGACCTCGGCCACTTCAATCTTTATAATTTCTGAGATAGGGATAACAACGAATTCGTCATCATCGATGCCCGTTCCGCCCAACAGCTCATCCATCAACTGGGTTTTATTTCCTTTCAGAAATTTCCTTTGCTTCTTTCGATACGATTTATCCAGATGCTTGTACACTTTTTTGTAATCGTGATTCTTACAAGCAGCAGCGAAATCGTTCACAAAATTGATTTGATCATCCGAAATTTCCTGTGCCCGAGAGGCAAGCGGCAACAAAAAGAGAATGCTAATAAATATGAGTTGCTTCATACGTCCAATATAGACAGTTTCCCGCAGATTCAGTTATCTTCGCGAGGTGAATATTTTTCTGACATACGACTACGAACTTTTCTTCGGAGAGCACTCAGGATCCGCGCAGAAATGCATGTTGGAACCAACGCAAGAATTAATGCGATTGTGTGAAGGAAATGACGTCAAAATGACCTTCTTTGTTGATGTTGGTTATCTAATACAGGCAGAAAAGTATTCTGAACTAAGCGATGAATTGACGGAAGTCAAAGCGCAAATTGGAGAAATGATCTCGAAAGGACATGATGTTCAATTGCATATTCATCCGCATTGGGAGAAAAGTACGTGGGACGGAAAATGGACATTCGGAACCGCCGAGCATTACAAGTTGTCTGATTTTTCCAAGGAAGATGCGGCTGATATTGTCCGAAAGTATAAATCGTATTTAGAAAATCTCATTGGCCGAAAAGTGAATGTGTTTCGCGCAGGAGGTTGGTGTATTCAACCTTTTGAGCATTTAGAGGAAGCATTTAAAGAAACGGGAATTCAGATCGATTCTACGGTAATTCCAGGTGATTTTTTGGAAACTGCTTCCTACGCGGTTGACTTTCGCGAGTCTCCGATGAAATCCAAGTATCGTTTTCAAAGCGACGTATTGCTTGAAGAGGAGAACGGAGATTTCCTAGAATATCCAATTGGAAACCTGCGTTACAGCCCACTCTTTTATTGGCGTTTGTATGCATTAGGAAGATTATTTCCGAAACAGCATAAGATGGTAGGAGACGGTCAGTTCTTAAGTCAGGGAGGACGCAAAAAGAGAAAGTTGACGCAATTCACGATTGGTCACGTTTCCAGTGATGGCTATTACGCCAGTAAGTTGGATGCAGCACTGAACAAATACGAGAATTTGCAGTTCGAAGATTTGATCGTAATCGGTCATCCAAAAGGGAATACCGAATATTCCATTAGGAAGTTGAAGGAATTCATTGAGAAACATCGAAACAAACATCAATTCATTTCGTTTCAGCAAGTGGTATGAAGTTCACAGAACGTTCAGAAATCGATATAGAAAGGTGGAATGCATTGGTCGCTAAGGAGCAGCATGTTCTCTTATTTTCGTATTCTTGGTATTTGGATGCGGTGGCCGAAAATTGGTGCATTTTGGTGGATGACAACTATACCAAAGGCATCGCTTTGCCGTACACAAAACGCATGGGAGTTGAAATCTTGTACGTTCCCATTTTCAGTCGATCTTCCCAATTCATAGGAACTTATACGAACAATGACGTTGCTCTGATCAAACAACGATTTCGCGCAATCGAACTGGCTACGACCACGAATATGTTCAATTCGCAAACGACGCGTGTGCATCAAACGATTACCAATTTCGAGCACCGGAAACTTTCTTCACAAGCAAAGCGATCGCTCAAGAAGGCAGTAAATTCTGGAGTCTCTGTAACTGATAACGATTCCTTTGCTGGCATCATGACAGCCATTGAACAAGAACTTCAGGGCAAATTCAAAGGTGTGGATGCAGAACGAATTTCAGGTCTGAAGAAGCTCTTTCAGTCTGCTCAGAAAGAAGGGTGCCTAAAAGTATTCGAAGTTTCCGATGGTGAAGAGACTGGAGGGATAGTATGCCTCGTAGATGAATCTCAGATCCTTTACTTGAAAGGCGCCTGTCCAGATAGTTTGAAAAAAAAGGGAGGCATGTATTTCGCCCTGAATGTTGCCATTGAGTTCGCGCAAAAGAATGGTTTGAAATTTGATTTTGGCGGCTCCAATGTGAAAGGAGTACAGCGATTCAATAAAAATCTTGGTGGCGTCGATCAGCCTTATTTTTTCTACGAATCGAACAAAGCCCCGGTTTGGTTCCGTTTGGCGCGAAAGTTCAAGAACCGCTTGAATCGTTGAATTCGAAATTGATTATTTTTGACCATGCTTCTTCCCAAGTCAAATATTCCTAGATGGATCGTGATCGTTGCAGATCTGATGATGTCACTCGTGGCCTTGTTTGTAGCGTATCTCATTCGTTTCGATCTGGAAACCAAGGACTATTTGATTCGCGATGAATGGGCCATTCTTTCGAAGTCCATCGGATTTTATATCGCTGTGAAGCTGATCGTATTCTACGTTTTCAAGATTCACAAAGGACTCATTCGTCATACTTCAACACAGGATTTTGCGCGTATCGTACAGGCTACAGCGATTTGTAGTGTGATCTTTTTTGCAGCGAGTATGGTGCGTGTGAACGCATTGGATGGATATTATCTTTTCCCAATGTCCGTGCTCATCATGGAATTTGCCTTTGCCACGATATTTATTGTAGGCCTGCGATTCTCGGTGAAATTGATCTATTTGGAGTCGGTGAAGAGCAAAGAAGCAGATGGGAAAGTTATCATCTACGGAGCTGGAATTTCAGGATTGATCACCAAACGCACTATTGAGAAAGCACCAGAGACATCCTACCGAATTGTCGGATTCCTTGATGACAATAAGAAATTGGCCGGAAATCGATTGGAGGGGATTACCATTTACCATACTTCAGCATTACGAAAGGTGATAGAAAATCACGACGTCACACAATTGATTGTCGCGATTCAAGATCCAGATCAAAACAATCGAAAAGCGGTGGTAGAACTCTGTTTAGAATTGGGAGTAGAAGTTCAGAAAGTACCGAGCACGAAGAGCTGGATCAATGGAGAATTCTCAACCAAACAAATCTCGAAGATTAAAATTGATGACCTGCTTGGGCGTCAACCAATTCGATTGGATGAAGAGAAAATAGGAAAGGAACTTACTGGAGAAACAATCCTCGTAACCGGAGCCGCTGGTTCTATTGGTAGCGGTATGGTGCGCCAGATCGCTGCTTTTGAACCTTCCAAATTAATCCTTCTGGATCAGGCTGAATCTCCATTGTACGATTTGCAAAACGCCTTGCGCGACGAGTTTCAGCAATTGACATTTGAGGTCGTAATTGGTGATATCCGAAGCGCGGATCGAATGGAGAACGTGTTCCGAACATATCAACCACATTACGTATTCCACGCCGCGGCATACAAGCACGTTCCATTGATGGAAGACAATCCATCAGAAGCGGTTCTTACCAACGTTTTGGGTACCAAAAACCTGGTGGATTTAGCCGTGAAATACAAGGTGTTCAAATTCGTGATGATTTCAACGGACAAAGCCGTTAACCCGACAAATGTGATGGGGGCGTCCAAGCGAATAGCTGAGATTTATGCGCAAAATACCGAGGGAGAAACGAGATTTATTACCACGCGTTTTGGAAACGTGCTCGGATCGAACGGTTCGGTAATTCCATTGTTCCAACGACAATTGGATCAGGGAGGGCCTTTGACTGTAACCGATGAACGCATCACCCGATATTTCATGACCATTCCAGAAGCTTGTCAATTGGTTTTGGAGGCAGGAACCATGGGGGAAGGAGGCGAGATTTTCGTCTTTGATATGGGAGAGTCGGTGAAAATCATCGATCTCGCCAAGAAGATGATTCAGCTCAGCGGCTTGACACTTGGAAAAGACATAGAAATTAAGATTACAGGCTTGCGTCCAGGTGAGAAATTATACGAAGAGCTTTTGGCCAAGGAAGAAAACACCCTTCCGACCCATCATCCGCAAATTCTCAAAGCTAAAATGCGCGAAGAGGAAGGCGAACAGATGGAGCAGATCAAAGCGCTGATATCGTTATTCGGAACGCAAAACAATTTGGATATCGTTCGTAAAATGAAGGAGATTGTGCCTGAGTTTATCAGTAATAATTCCCTGTTTGAAGAATTGGACAAAAAATGATTGAACCCGCTAGAATTCATGTGCGCTTCTCCGATTTGGATGTTTTAGGCCACGTGAATAATTCCATCTACCTAAGTTATTTCGAAATTGCGCGTGTGCACTATTTTGCCGAGTTATTGGGCACCGATTGGGATTGGAACAAAAATGGCGTCCTCTTGGTTAAAAATGAAGTGGAATACTTCAAGCCAATCGTGTTGCACGACGCTCCGCATGTTCACGTATTCCTTGAGCACGTAGGAGAGAAAAGCTTCACACTTTCGTATGAAATCAAGGTAAATGATACGCTGCATACCAAAGGGAAATCTGTACTTGTTTGCTTCGATGCTTCAAAAAATGCAACAATTCCGATCAATCCCGTTATGAAAGAAGCCTTGAATCAATTGAAACCGGAACAATAATTGCTATTTTTCTACAAAACAACACCATGAAGTATATCATCGCCTTACTTTCTTTCGCCTTTGTTTATTCGGCCTCAGCCCAGCTTCCAAGCATTGGTCAGGAAAAGGATTCCTGTTATTTCCGTTTCAAAACGGTGAGAGACGAATCGGGTAAGGAAACCAAGGTACGGATCACAACCAAAGCCGAATTACGCTATTTGGAATGGGAATGTGGTGGAAAGCCGGGTTGGTACGATTGTAATTCGGATTTGACCTATGACGAGGCGACAAATACGGTGTATAAAATTAACAACGACCGTAGTAATTTCGCTGGAACGGACAAGCCATTCACAGGGAAATGCGAATCGTGTTATCAGAATGGACGCGTGGAAAGACGGGTGAACTTTGTGGATGGAAAGGAAGATGGAAAAGACACGACGTATTACGAAAGTGGATGTCCGCAGGTGATTCGTGAATTGGTGCAAGGTGTAGATCACGGAACATGGTACTACATGTACGACAGTACGGAAATGTTGGCGTGGGAGATGAATTACTATCTCGGTGAAAAACACGGAAAACACATCTTTTTCAAGCAACGAGAGAAAGAAAATCCGGGTGATCGTGATCGTGTAGATACCACCAAATGGGAAAATTATGACATGGGTTATCTCCATGGTTTAAAGCGCACCTATCACGACAATGGCGTTTGTAAGATGGAAGTGAACTACGATCATGGTTGGTACGATGGAACCTTCCGACTGTTCAACGAAGAACGCGTTGTGATTCAGGAAATCGAATACACAAAAGGTCTTAAGCACGGAGAGGCAAAGCATTACTATGATGACGGCGTTTTGTTGCGCACGGAGATGTGGGAGAAAGGCCGAAAGAATGGAGAATTCAAGACCTTCTTCTACAATCAGAACATTCAAGAAATTGAATCCTACGAGGATGGACGCAAAAACGGTTGGTTTGAAGTATATCATCCGAACGGTGAATTGAAGAACAGAAAACATTACTGGGAAGATGTTCTTATTGAAGAATACCGCTACGATGAGCATGGTCGTGAGATCTATTCATTCCCGAAATACGAAGGTGGGGAAGAGTTCGAAGACGATGCCATGCCGAGCGATAAGAAAAAAGCGAATCGTGAGAAGTTCATGAAAGAACACCGCAAGAAAGCGGTAAGCGATGCAAAAGCGGAAGTAAGTCGTCAGAAGAAAGAAGAAGCTGCAAAACGTAAGAAAGAGGAAGCAGAGCGTAAAGAGAAAGCCAAAATAGAGGCAAAAATCCGCAAGCTTAAAAAGCAGAGAAAATGGGATGAAGCGCACGCCTTGGAAGAGCAGCTGAATCAATCAAGTAAGCCTGAACAACAGCCAGAGGAGGATTAGATATATCCAACGGTATCATAAACCGCGTATCCGACCATTTCTTTTAATAAATCCTGCCAAACAGAGAAGTTGTGCATGTTCGGGATAATGTATTGATCCCAATAGAAATTGCGCGAGCGATTGGTATATAAATCGGTGGAATACGGCGTAACTTTCAATCCTTCTTTCTGAAAACATCCCATAGCACGTCGCATGTGCATTCCAGAAGTAATCAAGACAAAGGACTTGAATTCTGGATAGGAACGCTTGAGTAGTTTGCAGGTGTTCTTGGCATTTTCATGCGTGTTTACCGATTTCTCTTCTGTAATAATATCAGTTTCTGGGATGCCCCATCCAACGAGAATTTCTTTCATCTGCCTCGCCTCATGCAGACCATGGTCTCCCAAATGACCCGAATCTCCAGAAATGAGAATCTTTTTCACTTTTCCCTTCTTGTACAAGGTAACCGCCTGAAAAATACGATCCCCAGGACGTCGGATACTCAAAACATCCAAATCGTTATTGTATTCCGACATACCTCCTAAAACAATCGCTACGTCGTGCTGTTTCAATTGGGTCTTTTTGATCCCTGGATATTCCCACATGCCGCAGAAAAGGGAAAAAATAACCGAGTTTGAAAAGAACACGAAGATGCCGACGCTCGTCCATTTCAATGCTTTTTTCCACCGCTGATTCTTCCAGAAAATGTAGAGTCCAATACATAGAATCAACCAAAAGAAAGGTGAGAGCATGAATAAGAGCACTTTCGATAAGAAAAAAAACATCGTGTATTCTTCTGTGTTTATAATGCACGCACAGTTATAATCGCTAATTTTGGGCGCACGTTAAAAAACAAATATCACTATTTAATTAGAAAGTTATGAAGGAGATCGATAAGTGGTTTGGATTGGATGAAGGAACTATAGCCGGAATTGCAGCTGAGATTGGAATTCGCTTGGCAGTGGCGTTAATCATCTACATTGCTGGGTTCTGGTTAGCGCGACAACTTTCTAAGGGCTTCCGAAAGATTTTAGAGCGTCGTGAAACCGACGAAAGCCTTACTACTTTCTTGACCAGTTTAACGAGCATCGGTCTGAAAGTATTGGTGATCATTTCCGTAATTACTCAATTGGGCGTGGAAATGACATCGTTCGTAGCACTCTTAGGAGCCGCTGGATTGGCCATTGGTATGGCGTTTTCCGGAACACTTTCGAATTTTGCGGGAGGAGTGATCATCCTTTTGTTGAAGCCATTCAAAGTGGGGGATTACATCGAAACGCAAGGAGAAGAAGGAATTGTAAAGGAAATTCAAATCTTCAATACAGTACTTACTACGCTTGATAATAAGATCATCATCTTGGCAAACGGAGCCGTAGCAAACGATACCATCATCAACTTTACGAAGGCGAAAAAACGCCGTGTGGATTGGAGTTTTGGAATTGCTTATGGAGATGATTTAAAAGTAGCGAAAGACCTCCTCACAAAATTTATCAAAGAAGATTCACGTGTTCTTCAGGACGACGAAAACTTCGTTGGATTGGGAGAATTGGGAGATTCATCTGTCAATATTACCGTGCGTGCATGGGTGAAAGTAGAAGATTACTGGCCAGTTTTCTTTGATATGAATGAGCGCGTTTATACTGAATTCGAAGCGGCAGGATTGTCTATTCCATTCCCACAAATGGATGTACACCTTCAAAAAGAAGAGGCGTAGTCTATGCAAGATTTTCTAGGGCATCCCATTGTTAAAGGATATATAGCAGCCAATCAGTTTGGTGAGTTGCTTTCAAAAAAGTTCGACATCGTTGGGCCGGGCGAAGTGATCTATTCCATGAAGGTTCAGGAAAAGCATCTTGCTACTCCAATAGCGGCGCATGGCGGATCTATCGCGGCGTTAATGGACGCAACAATGGGCGTTTGTGCACTTTCTCAGGTAATTGAGCAAAACAAGGTGGTTTCTACCATTGAAATGAAGATCTCCTTTCTGGCTCCGGCTAAATTAGGAGACAACCTTGAGGGAACTGCTCAGATCGTCAAAAATGGGCATCGAATCTTATTCGTCGAAGGACTCATTCAAAATCAAGACGGGACGAAAATCGCTGTAGCAACCGGAACGTTTAATGCGTATCCGATGGAGAAAGCGGGCTTTGCAGGATAGTGTTTAGACCGCTCGTGAACTCGCTTCTAGACGCTAGACCGCTGCGCTCCTAGACACAAGACAATCTTTTCAAAAGTCAAACCATCAAAGAGTCTAGAAGTCCAGAAATCAAGCAGTCGAAAAGTCTAAACCCTGAAAAGTCTAGCTTCTAGTGTCTTCATGTCTAGTGTCTCTATTCCTTCTTTCGCGTAAACCCTACCGGAATCTTCGGATCGTTATAATCATACATGTTGATGTACAACTCAATCGGCTTATCCAGTCCGTCGTAGGTGATTTCGTAAACATCTAATAATCCTCCGCCCATAAATCCGCGTGGGGTCTTAAAATTACAGCAGCTGGATGTACGATTGTAACTGATTTCCTCACCATTCGGCCCCGCAAGTTGATTTAGAAATTTTCGTTCTTACGCAGGGCCATTACTATCAATTACGCCGCCAACGCAGATCGGATTTTTTTCGGAATAACCGTAATTAGAGTCAGACGCTTGCTTTGTAGGATTGATGGGGCCAAAACCTTCCATTTTATCAGCGGATTTAACGGAAGCGCAACTGTTTAGCAAGAGCAGCGAAACAACTGCGAGTAGCGATAGGATTTTCATTTGTAGTAATTTGTTAAGAAAAGTAATAAAAATCGAAGAAATCACGCATTCTTCCATTTGCGATACAATTCAACTCCCTAAAAGGAATATCTTTGCACCATGCAGTTAATCTTCAATGATATTGGAGGCGGGGAAATTTTCTTAATCCTCATTTTTATTCTCATTTTCTTTGGTGCGAAAAGCATTCCAGGATTGGCACGTACCTTTGGTAGGACAATTCGCCAAGTGCGTGAGGCATCTTCAGATATTCAGGATGAAATCCGTAAATCTGGAGATGAGATGAAGAAGGACTTGAATTTGCAAGGTACCATCCGCGAGACTGCTGAAGATATCCGAAGACCACTGGATCAGTACGCTGCGGATCTTGAAGATTCAATGAAGTATCAGCCGCCAAAGCGTCCATCACACGTAAAACCAATGGGACACAATCCAAAGGAAGTGGAGGCTCCACAGCAGGATAAGAATCCTAGTATTGAAGAAAAAGAAGCGAATCCTGACCAACCGAAAGGAGAAGAATAATCGTTTCTTGTGAGAAGGTAACTTTTCACATGATTCCAACGCACCAATCAGAAAGAACAAAAGACACCAAGGTAGTAGTTAACCAACTTTCTACCCTAACGGAATATGACTTTAGCAATCCGCATCGTCACGATTATTTCGAGTTCTTTTGTTTTGTCAATGGTGGAGGCAAGCACGAGATCGATTTTACCGATGTTCCAATTCAATCGTACTCCATGCACGTGGTTGCTCCTGGGCAAGTTCATTGCGTCAGTCGCGATTTGGATTCCAATGGGTTTGTGTTCCTTTTTCAGTTGGAAGGCCTTCAGGCACCAAAGGAAGTCGCAGGATTTTTATTCGATCATATTTGTCATGATTTGGAGCATCGAATTCCCGAGTACCTCGTTCCGGAAGGCAAATACCAATGGTTTGAAACGGTATTAGACACAATCTGGGAAGATTTCAATTCCGAATCCCATTACTCAGCCTTGCAAGTTCGTGCAGGCATCCAGCAATTGTGTTTGAAATGTATGGAATGGGATAATCAAGACAGCCCGTTATTCTCCAACGATTACGCGCAATTCAGACGCATGTTGTTTCAAGAGTTTCGATCTAAAAAGAAGGTAAAAGACTACGCGGCTGCTCTCAATATGACGGAGAAGACTTTAAATGAAATGGTGAAAGAACATACGGGAAGCAGCGCTAGTCGAATTATCTACGATCAAATTGTTTTGGAAGCGAAGCGATTGCTCTTAACGGGAATTACGGCGAAGGAGGCGGCATACGATCTTGGATTTGACGATCCTGCGCACTTCAGTAAGTTTTTCAAGGCCCAAACTGGACAATCTCCCTCCGAATTCCGAAATGTACATGTCGAAGGATGAATTATACATGGTAGGAACTCCGCTAACTCCCTAGCTTTGGAGAAAAGCTAAAATTATGAATGCACAAAAGATACTTTTAGGACTGAGCCTTATTGCTCTTTCCTTTTCGACAGAGGCGCAACCATGGCTTCAGGTAAATGTGCCAACTCAGGAAAATCTCAACGATATCCAATTTATCGATGATCAAGTTGGATATATTGCAGGAGACAATTATACGTTGCTCAAGACGGTAGACGGAGGGGAGACATGGGATACAATTTCGCATCAGGGACTTCCCTCATCAAGTTGGCTCAAAAATATTCAGGAAATTGAGTTCGTGGATGCAAATATTGGATATCTAACCATAGAAGAGCAGGGTTGGATGTATAAAACCAGTGACGGAGGATTGAACTGGGCACAAGTTCAGAACAATCAGACGAATCAATGTTATCCTGTAAGCATATTTCTAAACGGAGAAGATGATATGTTCATTGGAGGAGTTTCCGCTGCCAATGATCGTTCCATTGCAGCATTTAAAGTGCAACCTTTTATTGGGATGTAAGTATCAAGAGAAGCTAGATCGCTGCGCCTGTCGCAGACAGGCTGCGCTTCTAGACTTTTATACTTTCGATTATATGATCTCAGTAGGTCTGGTGTCTGCGATTCTACTTCGCCTTAAACAATCCGTACTTGGCTATACACCAAAGCGCACGGAATCCGTCTTTCCAACCGATTTTCTTTCCTTCTTCGTAAGTACGTCCGTAGTAAGAAATTCCTACTTCGTAGATGCGAATCTTCTTGTTTCGAGAAATCTTAGCTGTTACTTCTGGTTCGAAACCAAAACGGTGTTCTTTCAAAGAAAGACCTTGAATGATATCAATGCGGAACATCTTGTAACATGTCTCCATATCAGTAAGGTTCAGATTGGTAAACATGTTTGACATTTTCGTTAAGAATTTATTTCCGATAGAGTGCCAGTAGAACAAAATTCTGTGCGGACGTCCTCCAATGAAACGCGATC
This sequence comes from Fluviicola sp. XM-24bin1, assembly GCA_003149635.1. Lineage (GTDB taxonomy): Bacteria > Bacteroidota > Bacteroidia > Flavobacteriales_D > Crocinitomicaceae > UBA4466. The sequence goes on along the minus strand of QCWI01000018.1, from coordinate 28,207 downwards.
CATACACCACGTCAGCAAAATCGTCACAGATCGGCTGCAATAAATCGTTAAATTCTTCCGGGTCGTATTCCAAATCGGCATCTTGGATAACCAAAAGATCACCTTTTGCCTCTTTAATTCCTGTGTGTAGCGCCGCTCCTTTTCCTTTATTGACTTCATGCTCGTAGTATGAAATCGGAAGATCAGGATTCGCTTGCATGTAACGTTGTACGGCACCTTTCGTGTCATCCGCAGAGCAATCGTTTACAATGATCACTTCTTTCTTAATGTCGTGAATCAACTTTACCGCCTTTACTTTGTCTAGAATTAGGTGGATCGTTTTTTCCTCATTATAAGCAGGAATAAGAATGGATAGCGTGTTAATGTCCATGCAATTAATTTTTTGCGAATATACGGTAATTGAGTGAAATGAAATTTTTCAATAAACCGAATTGTGACCCCTGTAGTCCCCTCAAGGGGACAGGGTAAATCTTCTCCTCCCTTGAGGGAGGTCTCGGGAGGGTGACCAAGATTTCTTATCAACAACACGCGAATAAAAACTATTTCCCCGCTAATCCTTTTATTCTCCGTACCTTTGCGCCACATTATAAAGCACTTAGATGACATTTGAAGAACTAGGGCTGAAGAGTGGGGTGTTGAAGTCGTTAAAAACACTGGGGTTTGAAACACCCACTCCGATCCAACAGGAAGCGATTCCTCATTTATTAAAAGAGGAATCCGATTTTGTTGGTTTAGCTCAAACGGGGACAGGTAAGACCGCTGCATTTGGTCTGCCATTAGTAAGTAAAGTAGAAGAGGGTAGAAAAAGACCTCAGGGGCTCGTAATTTGTCCAACACGAGAACTTTGCTTGCAGATATCTAAAGACATTCAGAATTTTTCGAAAGACGTTGATGTAAATACAGTGGCCGTTTACGGTGGAACTGATATTGTACGTCAAATCAAAGAAATAAAAAGAGGAGCACAGATTATCGTTGCCACTCCCGGTCGTTTGGTCGATTTAACAAAGCGTAAAGCAATCGTTTTGCGTGAAATTGATTGGGTGGTATTGGATGAGGCTGATGAAATGCTCAACATGGGGTTCAAGGAAGATATTGATCATATCCTTGACGAAACTCCCTTGGAAAGAAACGTATGGTTATTCTCAGCAACGATGCCAAAAGAAGTGGCTCAGATTGCAAAGAATTACATGGAGCAACCGTTGGAAGTTTCCATTGGTCACAAGAACCAGACGAATGAGAATATCGAACATATTTACTTCACCGTTTCCGATCGCGACCGTTATTCGGCAGTGAAGCGTTTGATCGATTTCAATCCGAATATTTACGGTCTGATTTTCTGTAGAACGCGTCGCGAAACAGCTGCAGTTGCAGAGAAATTAGGAAAAGAAGGATACAGCGCTGAACCGTTGCACGGTGATTTGTCACAGGCACAACGAGATCAGGTAATGCGCCGGTTTAGAAATAAAGACATTCAAATTCTCGTAGCTACCGACGTAGCTGCTCGTGGAATTGACGTAGACGATATCACGCACGTGATCAACTACAACCTTCCAGATGAGATTGAGAATTACACGCACCGTTCGGGTCGTACGGCTAGAGCTGGAAAACACGGAGAATCTTTGGTGCTAGTAACGCCGCGTGAGAGCTACAAAATCAAAGCGATTGAGAAAAAGATTCGCACGGAATTCACGAAAGGATTGATTCCAAACGCGAAGGAAATTTGTGAAATCCAGCTCATGAAATTGGTGGATAACGTAATCACGACTCCTGTCAAGGAAGATGATATCGCTGAGTTTTTGCCGATCGCAATGGCGGAATTCGAAGGATTCACAAAGGAAGAAATCATCAAGAAGTTTGTTTCCGCAGAATTCAACCGATTCATCGAATACTACGAGCGCGCTGGAGATTTGAACGCCAAAGATAGCGGTCGTCGTGACCGAGATCGTGGAGATAGAGGAGATCGTCGTGGGAATCGAAATGATGAGAACAAAACGCGCTTCTTCGTGAATTTGGGGAAACGTGATGGATTGAATCCAGGCGGATTACTTCGCGTAATCTGTGATTCAACAGGATTGCGTTCCAACTCCATTGGTCGTATTGATATTATGGCTTCGTTCTCGTTCTTCGAGGCGGACAATGAAAACGTAGATCGTATTCTCTCCAAAGTAAATGGAAGCGAATACGAAGGAAATCAAGTGAGCATCGAAGTGACGAAGAGCAAAAACGTGAAGAAAAAACGTGGAGGTTCAGGAAGTCGTCCGAGAGGTGGAGGTGGAGGAAATCATCGCGGAGGCGGTGGTGGAAAATTCAAAGGAAAACGAGAAAGAAGAGCACCGCGTCGTAGAAACTAAGCATGGAAACCGTCGATTTTCATCCGGATTTTAGAAAGCGTGTAGGAGACGATTCTTTTTTGGGATCTTCCCTTTTGGAGGCATTGAATGACGATGCTCCCATTTCCGTCCGACGAAATCCGTTGAAAACTGAATCGAAGTTGCCTATTCAGAATACGATTGATTGGTGTGATAATGCGTTTTATCTTTCCGAACGCCCATCATTTACCTTAGATCCGCTTTTTCATACAGGAGCTTATTACCCTCAGGAGGCTGGTTCTATGGTTATTGATTCTGTCTTGCGACAATTAGAGTTGCCAGATCAACCTGTCGTCTTGGATTTATGCGGGGCTCCGGGAGGAAAATCGACCTTGGTCTTGAGCTTTTTGAACAACAACGGTTTGCTAGTTTCGAATGAAGTCATTCAATCTAGATCGCGCATCCTGAACGAGAATTGTACCAAGTGGGGATTTACCAATAGCGTAGTCACCAACAACGATCCATCAGATTTTGAGCGATTGCCTGAATTTTTCGATGTGATGTTGGTCGATGCGCCATGCTCTGGAGAAGGGATGTTCCGAAAAGATCCTGCTGCAAGAGGCGAATGGTCAGAGGATAATGTAAAACTCTGTTCGGCCCGCCAGAAAAGAATCTTGGGAGATGTTTGGTCAAGTTTAAAACCGGGCGGATATCTAATTTACTCCACCTGTACCTTTAACGAAAACGAGAACGAACAAAACGTTCAGTGGATCCAAGAGGAATTAGGAGCCGAAATCATTTCTGTGAAAATGCCAGCTCAATTCCAATCGGGACGAGGTGATCTGGGACATTATGCCATCCCCGGAAAAACCGCTGCAGAAGGATTTTACATTGCCGTTTTGAGAAAGACACTCCCGAACATTGAGGCTCTCGAAATGGGAGGGAAGAACAAGCTTAAAATCAAAGCCAAAAACATCTCCCTCGAAAAAGACCTATCCCAACTTTCAGACTACGTCAACCTTGAAGCAATCAACGTTTGGCGCTGGAAAGATTTCCTTCTCGGAATTACAAAAGAGACGGAAGATTTGACGCTCGCGGTGTACGAGCAAATGCGAATTGTAAAATTGGGCACCGAATTAGGCACTCTAGCACGAAAAGGCTTCGTACCTTCGCACGATTTATCGATGAGTCCTTCTCTGAGAAAAGTCGAAAAAAGCATCGATTTAACTCGCGAAGAGGCCTTGAAATACTTGAAAGGAGAAACGTTTGCATTGTCTGGAGAAAAAGGAATGCAGCTTGTTTGCTTCGAAAATGAACCACTCGGGTGGATCAAACATTTGGGAAATCGATTCAACAACGGTTACCCGAAAGAATGGAGAATTAAAATGAAACTGAAATAGCCGAAAGGCGTAACGGATTGTATGGAAATTAGAAATATTGCAATTATTGCCCACGTAGACCACGGAAAAACAACGTTGGTAGACAAAATGATCGAAGCTGGAAACGTAGCGGATGAAAGATCACGTCCGAAAGGCGAGTTGATCATGGATAACAACGATCAGGAGCGCGAACGTGGAATTACTATCGTTTCTAAAAACGTTTCGGTTTCCTACAAGGGAACGAAGATTAACATCATCGATACTCCCGGTCACGCCGATTTCGGTGGTGAGGTAGAACGCGTTTTAAACATGGCCGACGGCGTTTGTTTGTTGGTGGATGCTTTTGAAGGGCCAATGCCGCAAACACGTTTCGTACTAGGTAAAGCACTTTCCATGGGATTGAAACCTTTGGTTGTTGTAAACAAGGTGGACAAAGACAATTGTACTCCAGACGAAGTTCACGAGAAAGTATTCGATTTGATGTTTGAATTGGATGCTAACGAGGATCAATTGGATTTCCCAACCATTTATGGTTCTGCTAAGAACGGATGGATGTCTGAAGATTGGCAAAAACCTACAGATTCTATTATCCCGTTGCTTGACAAGATTTTGGATTACTACCCACCGGTGAAAATCGAAGAAGGAAACACGCAGATGTTGATCACTTCATTGGATTATTCATCATTTGTGGGACGTATCGCTATCGGACGTTTGACACGCGGTGAATTGAAGCCAAACATGCCCATTCAGTTATCTAAGCGTGATGGATCTTTGCAGAAATTCCGTACGAAAGAAGTATTTGTCTTCGAGGGATTGGAGCGAGTGAAAGTGGAGAGCGTTCAACCGGGAGATATTTGTGCAATTACGGGAATTGATGGATTTGAGATTGGAGATTCGATCTGTGATTTTGAAAACCCTGAGCCTCTGGAAACCATCGATATTGATGAACCAACGATGAGTATGATGTTCTCCATTAACGATTCACCTTTCTTCGGTAAAGAAGGAAAGTTTGTAACCTCTCGCCATATCTCTGAGCGCTTGGACAAAGAGTTGGAGAAGAACCTTGCCATGCGCGTTCAGAATACGGATAAAGCGGATAAGTGGATGGTATTTGGTCGTGGTGTAATGCACTTGTCTGTATTGATTGAAACCATGCGCCGTGAAGGATACGAATTGCAAGTTGGGCAGCCACAAGTAATCATCAAGGAGATTGATGATGTGAAGTGCGAGCCGGTTGAGGAATTGACAATTGACCTTCCAGAAACGCACAGTGGAACGGCTGTTGAGGCAGTATCGAAGCGTAAAGGGGAGATGAAGAACATGGAGCCAAAAGGCGATCGAATGATTATTGAATTTGAGATTCCATCGCGAGGTATTATCGGACTTCGAAACTATCTTTTGACGGCTACAGCGGGTGAAGCAATCATGACACACCGTTTCTTGGAGTACCAACCGTATAAAGGTGAAATTCCAGGGCGTTTGAATGGATCGTTGATCTCTATGGAACAAGGAACTTCCATTCCATTCTCATTGAACAACTTGCAAGAACGTGGTACTTTCTTTATCGCACCAGGTGAAGATATTTACGAAGGTCAAGTAATTGGTGAGAACAGTCGTAACAACGATTTGGTTGTCAACGTTACTAAGACGAAAAAGCTTACGAACATGCGTTCTTCTGGCGCGGATGACAAGGTGAAATTGGCACCGCCGAAAGTATTTAGTTTGGAAGAATGTTTGGAATACATTCAAGCGGACGAGTACGTTGAGGTTACTCCTGAGAACCTGAGAATGCGTAAGATTTTGTTGAAGGAAACGGATCGAAAACGAGCAGGGAAGTAGTTGTATTAGAGGAGCTTGGGATACTATAGAAAATAGCGAAATTACTGAGCAATTCCTAAATAATCGAATGTTTTTAAGTCGGAATATTCCGACATTCGATCATTCGAATTTTCCAATATTCTGATATAGAGTATGTTTAGAACTAAAGGGGAGAAAAATTTAACATTTGCTCCCCGTTATATCTCTTACTTCTGAACTTTCAATACTTCAACCTCCGCTTCTAAAGCTTCAATCTTGGCATTCAATTCACGAATCGATTCAATCAAAACCGGAATCAACTGGTCATAATTGACAGTCATGTAAACAGTGTCGTCGCCAGCGTTGTTGAACACTGCTTTTTCGTGCACCATCTCTGGGAATACTTTCTGAACATCTTGTGCCATGACTCCGTATTGCTCGGTCTGCGTAACAATAACGTCATCACTTTCGGCTGGCTTGCTTTTAGCGTTCAGTGTGTACATTTTACCATGCAATTGCAATAATCGCGTGAGCGGACTCTGAATCGGTCGGATGTTTGTTTTCAAACGCATATCAGAAACTGTCACCCAGCCTCCAACGGAATAACCAGCACCGTCAACACCGATATCTTGTGTAAAGTATCCAGACCATCCGTTAATTACATCCGTTGTTTGGCCGTAAATTCCATTAAATCCTATGCCATACGTTCCGATGGCCAAACCTGTTGGGTTCGTATTCGATCCGTACACTCCAAATCCCGGTGAGTAGGTTGTTTGCCCTACTACACCATTGTATCCAATTCCGAGAACACCGTAACCTCCGGTTGTTCTCAGGTTCGATCCATATACACCGGCTTCGCCCGAAGCAGTAGCCGGAATTTGTCCAGTAACTCCATAACCTGCTCCTGAGTTATTTCCAAGAATGGCAGCGTTGTTCGCCGTGGCACTGTTCGTATTTGCTTGGATTGCCGAGAATGAGTTCGCTGAGTTCGTACTTTCCGCTCGGAAAGCAACACCAATTCCAGTGTGAGTTGATAGCACACCCGTAGAGTTCAAAACGGATGATGATACATCTAGACCCGTGGTATTGGTTCCGGAATTCACAATAGCTACGGCTCCTGCATCAGCGGTGATTGTTCGTCCCAATCCGGCGCCTCCTTGATCGTAGGCTTCATCTAACGTATTACCTCCTCCTGGAAGTGTTACCGTGTTACCAGATGAAATAGTTAAGTCAGTTCCGTTCACACTTAAGGATTGAATCTCGTTGTTCGGATCAGCGTCGGCGTCATCCACGTTTGATGCTGTTTGAGCATGAAGCGCATAAGGCACGCTGAGCAATTGTGTCGTAGAGGAGATGGTATAGACCGTTCCCCCGGTAGGATCTGTGTCCGTTTTGATAAAATAAGGCCCATTCGACCAATCGATAGTACTAAAGTTTCCTGCGACTACCGTTCCACCTCCAATTTCAAAGGTGATCAATCCATTAATGTTGGAAGTGGGGGTGTGCGTCTCAATATACTGCGCGACTCCTGTTGGTGATCCCTGAAGAATGGAGATTTGAACTCCAACTGGAGCATTACTAATTAAGGCGTCGCTTGAGTTTCGGACAACCGCTTGATAAGTCATTCGGTCGGGTGCCTGTGCGTATATAAACGTGAAGCTAAAAAGTACTATAAGCGTTGCAAGTGCTTTCATCTTTAATGTTTTATGATTTGTATAGTTCTAGTTGATTTTGATGGGGCTGTCATCTCTAATAAATAACTTCCCGCTGCGAAAGAGCGAATATCTAGCGTGGTTTCTTCGGAAGAAATAGCGGCGGATAAAAGAATTTTTCCGTTCAAGTCGTACAGGTGGTAATTGGCCTCCTGTGGTACATTCTCGAAATGGAGCACGACTTGATCCATGGTTGGATTCGGGAAAAGTGAAGCTCCCCACTCCAGTTCTGTAAGACTGGCATCAGGATCGAAAAATTCAAAAGGTTGTTGCACTCCCTCGTTTGTGGAGCCATCTGTACCGCTTGCATTCGTGTAATCAATTTGCCCAATAGAATATGAAACCGATCCATTGGAACCGTTGGCGTCACCACCGGAGGCGACTGTATTCTGCTGGGAAAAGCCCAATATGGGAATCACTGTGCACGATACGACGAGTAGTAAATGCGTCATTTTGTAGTAGTTTGACTTGGAAGATAAGGAAAAATAGGGTGAGGTGGGTGAGCTTATGTGTTTGATTTTTAACAGTAGAAGATTATGCTTCGGAATGATCCTAAATAGTAAATAGGAACGAATATTTGCAATTCCGCGAAGTAGCAAATTTGCTTGTTCACGACCGCGAAGCAGCAACGAAGTTAAATGGCGAACAAGGTAATTGAATCCACAAAAAAAGGAGCCCGAAAGCTCCTTCAAATTCCAGTCATAGTATCGCTATTTCACCACGAAGTTCTCAGAGAATTGCTCTCCATTAACTTCTATACCAAAGCGATAAACTCCAGCAGCAAGGTTACTCGTGTTCAATGTGATAATATGTTTTCCTTTCGTGTAATATGTATCCTTTTCGATGGTCTCTATCAATTTACCATTGATGTCGTAGATGCTTAGTGTTACATCCTGACCGTCGTTCAAGCTAAATCCAACTTTTACTTCAGTTGTCGCTGGGTTAGGATAAATCGGATAGACATTTGTCTCTTGCTCATTGATTACTAGATCTTCCGTTCCCAATTGGAGGTTTTCATCTCCAACCTGGTAAGGCACATAATCGAAGAAGCCAAGGAACATTTCGTCACCGGTAAAATCTCCCCAAAATACCCAATCAGGAGGGCTGTTCGGATTCAACGGATTCGAGGTTGTATTGTCGTAAGAAGCTTCAACAAACAGGGTACTTCCAGCATCTACTTTGATCAAATTCGTGAACGAATATCCATTTTGATAGTTGAAATCCCAATCGTTGATGCGAATCAATTTTGTTGTATCACCGTTCGTATCAACAACGTACGATTCCCACGTTTCACCCAACAAGTGCATGTGAGGGAAAACTGTCAAAAGACTAATGTCCACAGGTACAGTGTAAGATCCTTTGAACGAAGACACCTGATCTGGTGGAATTGCAAAAGGAACCGACAAATCGTAAGGACTGATAATGTGCGTCTGAACTGTTCTTGGTGAAGGCGTTTGTGCAAAGAACAAGTTGATATAAGAAGAATCAAACTCGTTTACCGGACTCGGTGCGTAGTGCATTTGCAACAATAATTTATCGCCTGGTGCCAAAGGCTTACTCATTTCTGGCGGGAAGAAGCGTGCTTCACCTCCAGGAGCCCAAACAGCATAGAAAGGATCTTGCGGTTCGAATCCGAATCCACCGAACATTTCATAACCGTAATTCGGATCGGCAGCATCTAATGCATCCGCCTGTCCTGTATTATCCTTCGCAATAACGGCGTGGTGACAAATCGTTGTATTTCCTGGACGATACTCAATAGCACGAACCTCTTGGGCTTGCGTAATTTGTGGATCCAATACGAATACTTGATATCCGTCCGAGTTGGTTCCTTGATGTTCGAATGACTGGTCCATTGGAAGAACTAAATCAGGAGTTCCCAATGCTGATCCTGTAGGGAATGTTGGCATTGTTGCTTCATTCACTGGATTTCCTGGTTGCATTCCGTTATCGTACCATTCAGCAATCGTAAGAATTTGAGCATCCGTCAAATAATTCTCATCTAGGAAATGATTGTAGTCGGGATCGGCTTTCCATGGTGGCATGTATTTCAATTCCGTTACATACTTAATCATCGCTCCGTAGGCAGTAACCTCAGTGATATTTGTCAACGGCATCGGGCCAATTTCTCCCGGTCGGTGACATTTCGTACAATGGTTATAAATGATCGGTGAGATATCCTCGTAATACGTCGGAACCGACTTCGGAGGCATCACCACCGCATCTCTTTCCAGAGAAACTAGTTTGCGTCCACTGAATTCGTTGGCCGAAATACAAATTGCTCCAAGAGCAACCACAAAAAGCATTAGAATCGTTTTCATTTTTTGATTTTTTGAGAGATGTAGCATCCTACAGGCGTTGTCTTCGCCATAGCTATAGGTGTTTCGTTTGTTATTGATGTTAAAGCGTCGATTAAATCGTCGGATTGAATTTGGCGTTTTCGCTGACCCACGCGTGAATAATTGTCATCAATTCGACCTTGATAATACACACTGTCTGCAGCTGAATCGTAGACTACCACTTCTGGAGTTACTGTCGCACCAAACTTCTGAACCAAGTCGTGATCCTTATCCAATCGCATTTCGACATCCAGCTTGTATTTCTTTTTGAACTTTGCCATCGTTTCTTCCGAAGAAAGGTCATTAGGGAATACAAGAACAATGTTATGCTCTGGATATTTCTCTGAAATTTGATTGATTTTTGCCGTGTAATATTGGCAAATTGGACAGGTTTCTGCCACGAATACATAGATGTCTAGGGACTTCTGTGTAGGTTCGGTGGTGACTTGATTTGTTGCAAAGAGCAACGGTATAAGTAGCGTCAGTAGCCAATTCATGAGAGCAAGTTAAGGATTTTTGAAACAAACTGAAAATCATTCATTTGCTTGGTTAGATGACGAAGTCATTAAAAGGTTTAATTCAATGGATGAATTTCTTAAAATCGAATCTCGTATCTTGGATCGATGATGGTTCTGAAAACGCATATTGTTCACGCACTTGAAGACGAAATTCGATTCGTGGATTACATCATTGGAGTCTTCCAAGGTTTCGAAACTAAGAATGCCGTCAAAACTGGAATCAAGAAACATCGATTTGTAATAAATGGCAAAGATGCGACCACTGGAATTTGGATGAAAACGGGAGATGTTGTCGAACTGTTGGAGCGATCGGAAAAACCTACGGCGTACGATAAAAAGATTGAGATTGTATTTGAAGATAATTATCTCGCCGTTGTCAACAAACCTGCAGGATTGCCAGTGAGCGGAAACCAATTCAAAACTTTAGAAAATTGTTTGGTAGATCAGTTGACTCTAAGTTCGACTGAAGATGCATTAGGTTGGGCGTTGCCCATTCATCGTTTGGATGCACCGACGAGCGGATTGATCGTTTTTGCGAAAACCATTTCGGCAAGAAGGAAGTTAGGGGAGATGCTTGAGCAGAAATCGATCAATAAGCACTATCATGCAATTTTACATGGAATTCCAGCGGAAGGTAGAATTAATTCACCCATTGATAGTAAAGAAGCAATTTCTGAATTGGCTGTGGTTCGATCGGTAGGTTCACCGAAAAATGGACATTTATCTTTAGTACGATTGACACCGATTACGGGACGAACCCATCAATTAAGGATTCATTGTCTTTCCATTGGAAATGCCATCGCTGGGGATAAAAAACATACGAATGAAAACGGAACCTTCAGAAACAAAGGATTGTTTCTCGCGGCTACAGAATTGGAATTCGAACATCCGATGAGCGGTGAATCACTAAGAATTCAGATTCCGTTACCGAATAAGTTTACATCACTTCTAGAGCGCGAGTCCAAAAGAGCTGAACGTCTGCTTTAGTTACTTCGTTTTTGTCAGCGTTCCTCCGAAGTAGGCACGCATTCCGCGGTAGTAACTACAGCTTTCTTCTTCAACCAATGTAATATCGTTTCCTTCAAAGGTCATTGATAATTCGCATCCTTCTTCTCCAAGGTACACCGCTTTGTCTTTTCCTTCCATTTTGGCCAATCCGTTGATGTGACCCACATGGGAATTTTGTCCAATCACGAAATATTGAAACAAGACGTAATCACCGATGCGCACCAACTTGATATCATCTGTCACCTCTTCCTCATCTTCGCCTTCACCATTGTAAATGAAAATCGTGTGTGTAAATGCATACGTTTCAAAGTTGGGCTCAATCATTCCTTCTTCAGAATGATACACTTTCTGAAGGTTGACTTCTTGCAAATCGGATTCTTTTCCTGGTGCGTACCATTGACCGGTAAGATTGTCACCGCTCACCTGTAATGTCATGTTTCCGGTTACAACGCTTTTCACTTTCTCTTTGACTTGCCATTCGTTTCCTTTGGCGGAAGTTGTCCCGGTCAATTCAATTTGACGGCCGTGTTTCAAATACCAATATCGGCCTGTCACGACATTATCATCTGTATTTACCTCAACTAGTACATCTTCACCGTACAAGCCAATTGTACCAGCGTAATAATCATAAGATTTCGGTTCTTCTTCCTCTTCAATTACAGGGGCATCGTCATCACCTTTTTGTTGCGTTTTGGAATCCTTTTGATCCTTCGATTCTTCCGTTTCAGCCTTTTGCTGACAAGAAGCTACAAATAATAGTGCGATCAGTACGTAGTGTAGTTTCATGATTATCTGTTTTTAAGTTCTTTGATGGTTTTTACAAAATTTTCTCTCACCGATTCGATGTTTCTGTGGGCGCCGCGTTGTACAATCCAATCACCATTACTGATAGTCCCTGAATGGTGCGAAGCGTCACAAGAATATACAATGCTTGAGTTCAAATGTTCATCGCGACAGGCTTGCAGCAAAGGAACGTTCTCATCAATGATACAGGCGTTCAGTGGCTCACCAATTTTAAAATAGGTTGGATTGAAATTATCCATAGCCTTTCTACCAGTGATTGTTGCCATTTCAATCGCAAAATCACCAGAGTTTCCATTGGTTTCGCTTGTCATGATGTTGCGCTTGTGTGTCGTTAATCGTTGTCCATAGTCCAACAAACGCAATTCTTCCAATGGATGAATTCCAATATGACTATCCGTTCCAATGCTCCATTTTCCTTGTTTTTCCTGAAATCTTTGGACCGGGAATAATCCATCTCCAAGATTCCCTTCAGTCGTTGGGCACAATACCACGTTTGCTTGGGAAGCGGCAATTCCATCCGTTTCGGCATCCGTTAAATGCGTTGAGTGCACCAAATGGAAGCGATCGTTCAAATCGACATTGTCCAAAAGCCATTCTACTGGACGCTTTCCCAAATACGATTTTGCATCCTCAATTTCTTTCAATTGTTCCGCAATGTGAATGTGAAAGGGAAGATCTTGATCTCCAGATTTGGCGATTTCGGCAATCACGTCTGGCTCAACACCGCGCATGGAGTGAATTCCGATTCCTACATTGGCTAAATGATAATTTTTTGCGGCAGCGGAGGAAGCTTCTAAAAGACGTAAATATGTATCGATGTCCTTCGAAATGAAGCGGCGTTGTCCTTCCGTTGGTTCCATTCCAAATCCTCCTTTTTGATAGAAAATTGGGACAAGTGTGATTCCAATTCCAGCCGTTTTTGCAGCTGAGATCAATCGTTGGCCCATTTCAGCTAAATTGTCAAACGGAGTACCGTCTTGTTGATGATGTACGTAATGGAATTCAGCAACATTCGTATATCCCAAACGAACCATTTCGGTGTACAACATGGTTGCAATCGCTTCCATTTGATCTGGATTTACGGACAATGCCAAGCGATACATAGCGTCGCGCCACGACCAAAAATCATCGGCTTTCTGTCCAGTTGGATGCACTTCGGCCAATCCCGCCATTGCATATTGAAAGGCATGGGAATGGGCATTTTGAAATCCGGGTAACGCAAAACCTTTTACATGATGTGCAACGGTACGCTCTTGATTTTCTTTAATGGAATATATGGTTCCGTCCGGCTGCGTCATGATGGAAACATTCGATTTCCATCCGTCATTTTGCAGCAATTTATCGAAGAAATAATGCTTCATTACAATGTGTTCAGTGTTTCTATCAAGGCTTCAAATGTAGGTTGTAAAACCGATCTCACTTGATTCGCTCGATCTTCATGGAAAGATGTTTCTGCATCATCCATGTACAAAATTTTGTTCATCTCAAGCTGCAATGCATGCACACTTTCATTCGGTTTTCCGAAGTAACGTGTGATATGTCCACCTTTAAAAGGAGTGTTGTGGTTGATCCCATAGGAGCCCGACTTTAGACCGTTTAATGCCGTTGCAATGAGTTTTGGATCGGCGGAAGTTTCATCGTTATTTCCAAGAATCATATCTGGAAAAACCTCCTTTCGGATGGTCGGTACCAGGTGACGAATGGAATGTGCATCCCAAAGGAGCACTTTCCCAAATTCCGCTTTGCGTTCGTTCAACAGCTCCTGTACTTTCTCGTAGTAAGGCCAATAATATTGATTCAATCGGCACTCAACTTCTTGTTCATTAGGTTCTACTTCAGGACTTGCATAAATGGCACCTCCGAAGAAATCCGTGTTGGGCGTGAGTCCTGTGATAATTCTCCCGTCGTTGTACAAAGGAGCGCTCTTCGGATCGCGGTTCAAATCAATTACCCACCGACTGTATTTTGCGTGGATGATGGTGATTCCCAATTCAGAGGCAAAATTGTATAAGTCGTGAACGAACCAATCCGTATCATCCGGTGCCTTCATTTTTTCGGGAACGTAGTGATCTTTCAGTTCTGAGGGAAAATCAGTGCCGCAATGTGGAACACTTAGAATGAAGGGAACCGGAGTTCCTTTTGGGGGAATAATATGATAGGGTAGCGCCATAATTGAGTTTAAGATGATCGTTTTTCGCGACTTCGAACAAAGTTAGTATTGTTTGAAAACTATCCAGAAAATGCGAGATAATTCAACATTACTACAATTATACAAGTGTCGAATTTGGGCAAATTTTTACGCAAAAGTTACACATTCATTATGCCACGATTAATTCCCATCTTGTCCTTACCACATTTCGCATCTTTAACTATCTTGTGGCTTCATGCAATCATCTAACAATAATTCCTCTTCTGACATTGGACTTTGGGAAGCGCTTTTGCCATTTCTGATTATGATGGTTCTCATAATTGGAGGAAGTACCATTATTGGATTACCACTTCAGTTCACCTTACTTGTTGCTGTTTTATCAGCTGGAGTTTTCGCGTATCGGCGTGGGATTAAAGTCCCGGAAATGTTAGATGCTATAGGGGATACGCTTAAAAAAGCAATGCCAGCGATCGTCATTTTGATTGCCATTGGAGCTATCGTCGGGACTTGGATGTTTAGCGGTACCGTTCCTTATTTGATCTACTATGGATTGAAATTGATTCACCCGGATTATTTGCCCATTACGGCATTTATTGTGACTGCGATAGTTTCCACATTTACTGGGACAAGTTGGGGATCGGCGGCAACTTCAGGAGTTGCATTTATGGGGATAGGAATAAGCATGGGAGTCCCAGCTGAATTGGTAGCTGGAGCGGTTTTATCAGGAGCTGTCTTCGGAGATAAGGTTTCTCCCGTTTCGGATACCACGAACATTTGTGCCATGGCAACGGAGATTTCGGTCTATGAGCACATTAGAGGCATGCTTCCGAACGTTGGAATTGCTGGAGTTTTGGCAGCAATCATGTTCCTCATCTTTGGATTTGTTTATTCGGGAACCTCGGCATCTTCTGATCAAATCAACGATGTTTTGATGCATCTGGATACGATATATGAACTCAATCCTATCATGTTGCTTCCATCAGCAATCGTGTTTGTGGGAGGTTACAAAGGATATCCGCCAGTGGTGCTTATGTTGTTATCCAGTTTTGCCGCGATTTTAATTGGCGTGTTTTTGAATGGTTTTGACATTTTCGAAGGGACGCGATCTATGGTTCAAGGGTTTGATGTAGAGTGGGTTACTATGGTTGAACTGCCGGGATTATTGAAAGCATTGTTGAATCGTGGTGGAATGGAAGGCATGATGAGTGGTGCCGTATTTTACTGTATTCTCGCTGTTGCATTTGGCGCTATCATGGAACAAGGTGGATTCATCAAACGTTTGATGCGCGTGATTTTCGGTTGGATCCGCAGTGCATACGGATTAGTTGTTGCGGCATTTTTCTCTGGTGGATTACTCAATATGGCCTCGGGGAATGCAATGTTCTCCATTCTTACCACTGGTCAAATGTTCTCTGCTGGGTTTAAAGAACGAAACTTGCCATTATCGCTCTTATCCAGAAGTATGGAGAATTCGATGACACTTTTGGAATCTCTCATTCCATGGCACGTTACAGCGATTTACATGTCGGCAACCTTAGGCGTTAAAACCTTTGATTATCTGCCGTTTGCGTTCTTCAATTTATTTGGAGTCGGATTGTTCTTCTTGCTGTCAAAGCGGACGACCAATAAAATTCAAACGGCCTAATTACAATTCGCGCGTCTTCTTGTGTCAGCCAAATGCACCATTTTCCATCCATCAATCGTTTTGAAGAGTTGAATGGCGTTTACGCCGCAATGACTGAATGTCTCGTCGATGTAGAAGGAGTAATTCATCCAGGCTTGTGCCAAGTTTCCGTCAATCTGAATTTCGACATTGGAAATACGCTCATCCCAAACTTCTTTGTGTGGTGTTCCAACCGCTGTTTTAAATTTAACTGCGCTCCCCATCTGTGATCGCGGATTCCCTTCGTTATCGACAAAAGTGGACATCATTTGAATGTCGGGATGAAAGATGTCTGCAACTAAGGTGCTGTCACCATTTCTCATTCCGGTGAATAATTGATCTATGGCTGCACGAACTGCTGCGCTGTCGGAGATCATCACATCTTCATCTTGAGAAAAAGCAGTAAAAGAGAAACATAAAAAGGCAATAGCGATGTATTTCATAGGGTTGAATTTATACTCAAGATTACGCAAGTTGGGGCATTTAAAGCCTACCGTTCATCCCAATGAACGGTATGAATACACGTACGGTAAATATTTGAAGATGAGTTAACAATACTGATGAATAATGGAGGCTGCACTTCGAACGTATCCGCCACCAAAAAGATTCACATGCACCAAAATTGGATATAACTGTGTGAGTTGGATGCGATCTTGCCAACTCTTTTCCAAGGGAAAGACTTCGTGGTAAATTTCAAATAACTCATTCGAAAAGCCGCCAAATAGTTGCATCATTCCCAAATCCATTTCACGATGACCGTAATACACCGCTGGATCAATCAATACGGGATTTCCTTTTGCATCCACCATGAAATTTCCCGACCATAAATCACCGTGAAGTAGTGCAGGAGCTTCTTTAGGGAAAAGATCAGGCAATTTTGAGCACAGTCGTTCTGCGGATTCGACAAGCTGAGCATCTATCAATTTAGCATTGAATGCCATCTGAATTTGAGGAAGAATTCGTTCTTCGGTATAAAAGTCAGCCCAATTCGAGTGCTGTTTGTTCGATTGATGCAGCGAACCAATGTAATTGTCTTCGCTCCAACCGAATTGATCAGATGTTTGTTGATGCATCTGTGCCAAATGTGTCCCAAAGTCCTTCCAAAAACTGGGGGATTTCTGACCAGATTCTATGAAGTCAAGAACAAGATGTTGGGAACTGTCATCCTCGTAATTGCCAATAACATTTGGAATGTGAAATTTTGAATTCTCCGCGAGCGCTTTCAATCCCTTGGCCTCCTTCTTAAGCATCTCAGGAAATCGATTTCGATTGTTTTGTTTTACGCAGAAGATTCCTTTGTCCGTTTTCACTTTAAAGACGGCATTAATGTCTCCACCGGACAACGGGATTCTGGATAAAATCTGAACGTTCTTGTTTAATACTTTTTCAAGAGGTGTCTGCATAACACTTTAATAATTAATTGAGGTGTTTATACAGTTCCTGCCAACCTGATTCACTCATTTCAAAACAATTGTGTAAAAGCAGAAAGACTAAAAATAATATGATTCCAATGAAAGGCTTCACAGTTCAATATAGAGAATATCCAACCAAATTATAAATAAATCGACCGCTTGCTAATTGTTGTCTTGTTTGCCCAAGAAATTCATGGTGCAAGTCGTAATTTGCCTGCATGAAATACGCCGTTTGCTTGATTATTTTGGTTTCGACAATCTCGTTCGGACAAAATGTAGGGATAGGAACAAATACTCCTCAATAGAAGTTGCATGTGAACGGAGCAATTCGAAGCGATTCATTGGCGAATACCGACACGAATGTTGTAGTGTCTGATGTCAACGGTACATTAATCAACCTTGAAACGGGAACCTCAGGTCAAGTATTGACTTCTCAAGGCCCGGGTCTTGCTCCAGAGTGGACGACAATGGCCTCTGGATCATCTGGCGGGAAAATTCATTTCGGAAGTTTGGCGAGTACATTTTCAATTACAGTGAACTTTTCAACGGCTCCTTCTGGTTCGCTCCTGAGTTATTCATTTGTTCCGGATAATGATACAGTGATTGTTAATTTCAGTGCGCAAGGCGATATCACGTCTTCGTCCATCCCGGCAACACCAGCGCAACATTATTTGTATCGAATTTATGTCAATGGCGCCTTGTACAAACAGACGTATTCTGAAACTACGAAGAACGTTTCTACCGGTTTTGTTCCGACGAATTTCACCCATCCCATAGGAGTGAATGCTGGGGTGTCAAATACAATCGAAGTGCGGATATTTACGCTATTCACCACGTCTGGTAGTATTAGCTTGACGTACGATCCAACGGCTTTATCGCAATACGCACATTTCACCGTTTACGACTTTCCTACTAATTAAGAGAGTACGGTCAAGACCAATTTTCGTGACCCGCCGTGGTTGCGAAACTCACACAGATAAATGCCTTGCCAGGTTCCCAAGTTCAGTCTTCCATTCGTGATCGGAATGGTCACAGAAGATCCCACCATGGTTGATTTAATATGGGCAGGCATGTCATCTGATCCTTCGAACGTATGCTTATAGAAGGGTTCATTTTCTCTCACGATATGATTGAAGGAAGATTCAAAATCCTGCAATACTGTGGGATCGGCGTTTTCATTGATTGTGAGTCCGGCAGATGTATGTTTTATAAAAACGTGCAATACACCTGATTCAGGCAAAGGCATGGCATCTTCAACGTAATCGGTGATAATATGGAATCCTCTAGGAAAGGGCGGGAGGTTAAAGGTCGTTTGCATGTATCGAAGGTACGAATTCATAGATTTAAATATCTTCACACCATGGATGGAAGAAAACGCGAAAACATCGAAATTGGATTGGAGGTAGAGGTAGTTCTCAAGAAAGATCAAGCATCTGGGGCGCTCACGCATGGATTCGTAAAACGCATTTTAACGAATTCGAAATTTCATCCACACGGGATCAAAGTAATGTTGGATGACGGCAAGGTCGGGCGCGTGAAGGAAATCATCGAATAACCTCATTTCCAAAAAGATGCTTAACTTATTGATCAAAACCAGCGTCATGAAATACCTTACGTTCACTTTAGTACTTATTGGTGCATTATCGCTTACGGCTTGTGGTTGGTCAGAAAATCAAAAGAAAGCGGCGAGAAAATCTATTGACGAAGGATTTACGCAAGGCTTCGATGGTTCAGGCGTTTCTGTGTATCCAAAAGTGAAAGAAGCCTGGTTGGATTGCGTCATGGATAAAATCATAGATCGTTGGACTTTTGATGAAATTACCGAGAAGCCAAAGCTCATGGACGGGGTGCGAGATGAATGCGCCAATGAAGTAGGATTGTACGACGCTTTGGAGGTGCAATAGTAGAATTCATTACTTCACTCCGTTAACGTAAGTAACAAGCTTCTCTAAATTGCCATTCCGGTGGAACTCCTTCCATGCTCCCGTCTTTTTACCCTTTGTATAATAGCCCAGCTCTTCCAGTTGATCGTTGCTGTAAAATTTCACATATCGATTTGATGTGTCTCCTCTTTCGCTATAACAAATGATAGAAAGCGAAAGCTGTGTAGTAGAAGCATGTCAGTGAAGATAAGGAATTGTTGGAGCATGTTTTGAACATGGCAAAGCAAAGTTGGAATTGTTCAAATTTTTTGGTTAACTCAGGGCAAAACGGAAATAGATTACGTCTTACTTTAAATAAATTTGTGTCATGGCGAAATTCACGTTTATTGATTTGTTTGCTGGCATTGGAGGGTTTCATTTGGGACTAGAAGCGAATGGCGGCAAGAATCTTTGTTTTAGTGAAATCGATAAGAATGCGATAGCCTATTATTGCAAAAACCATGATCTTCCTGTTGAGAACAACTTGGGTGATATTACTAAGATTCAGGAACTGCCTGAACACGATTTATTAACGGCAGGAGTGCCTTGCCAAAGTTGGTCAATTGCCGGACGGAATCTGGGTTTTGATGATGACAGAGGGCAACTGTGGAACGATACCATTTATCTGTTAAATAAATTCAGACCGAAGGCTTGCCATCCTTACAATGTGATTCTTAAATATTTATGACTGAGACGTGATCGAGGCGTAAAACGGAAGTATAGAAACAAA
Organism: Fluviicola sp. XM-24bin1; assembly: GCA_003149635.1. Lineage (GTDB taxonomy): Bacteria > Bacteroidota > Bacteroidia > Flavobacteriales_D > Crocinitomicaceae > UBA4466. The sequence goes on along the minus strand of QCWI01000018.1, from coordinate 8,465 downwards.
AAAAGCCTCACATTTCTGTGAGGCTCTGCAAGTGTTCTTGCGGTCTGGACGGCGCTAGAGACCTGTAATACAGGGCATCCACCGCAAACCTTTCGGCTCCTTAATTTTACAACTGAGACGTTGTTGAGACGCTTGAATATTTCAGTATCCAACATTATTTGTTTGGGTACGAATCAATAAATTGCATTAAAGACGTTTCTAACGTAGTAGATTACCATGCATTTATTACAAATCACCATCGCCAGAAAAAAAAATTGCATGTCTAAAAAAAATGTTCATATCTTTGCAACGCAATGAGCAAAATGAACAACATCCTTTCAATTATTAACATCGTGATTATTGATCACAGATGCTAGGGATGGTATGAAATAAATTTAAAGAGAAGCCATCCAATAGGATGGCTTTTTTTTTTGCTTAAAATATTAGAATGAAACACATAGAAAACACAATTATTATCGCAGTCATTATTATTTCTCCTCTGACGGGGTGAGACTGGGACGATATTGACATAAACGCACAAGCCCTTCTCACATCGAGAAGGGCTTTTTTTTTGAATAAATAAACAATAAACTATCATGTATTACAATGACAATACAACCATCTTTTTGGATGGAAAATGGTTAAAAGCCACGGAAGCAACTACAGATCTGTATGCACAGACTTTACACTATGGATCAGGTGTATTCGAAGGAATACGCTCTTATGAAACAGAAGAGGGAACTCATGTATTTAAAGCTAGGGAACACTATGAACGACTGCTTTATTCAGCGGAGAAAATGCACATCAAGTTAGACTATTCCGTTGATCAACTTGTTGCGTTGACTTACGAGCTTCTTGAAAGGAATAACCTCAAGGATGCTTACATACGTCCTTTGGTTTACCTAGGGCAAAACATGTCTTTGCAACCAACCGATAAGGTGCATGTTTTATTATGTGCGTGGAGCTGGGAACGCTATCTAGGAGACAAACAATTAAAGTTAATGACCTCTTCTTTTCATCGCCCTAATCCAAAATCCTGTTTCGTAGAAGCCAAGGTAGTTGGACATTATACCAATTCCATATTAGCGACCACCGAAGCGAAAAACAAAGGCTTCGATGAAGCCTTGCTTCTGGACATGCATGGAAATGTTGCCGAAGGACCTGGAGCAAATTTTTTCTACGAAAAGGATGATAAACTGTACACAGCGCCACTGGGAAATATCCTTGCTGGAATCACTAGGAAAACAATACTCGAACTGGCAGAAGAACTTGAAATAGAAGTGGTAGAAAAGTATTTCACACCGGAAGAAGTGTACCAGGCTGATGGTGCTTTTTTTACCGGAACAGCCGCTGAAGTTGCCGGAGTTGAAAGTCTTGATGGAAACAAATTTAACTTGAAATGGGAAGACACATTGGGAGCAACACTCTCTGCTGCCTACCTGAATAGAGTAAAGAAAAAGGAATATAAAAATTTTGAATTGGTATGAAACTCAATAAATACAGCAGTCGCGTAACACAAGATGACTCACAGCCGGCAGCACAGGCCATGCTACACGCTATAGGATTAACAAAAGAAGATTTGAAAAAACCGTTTGTAGGGATTGCCAGCACGGGGTACGAAGGAAACCCCTGCAACATGCATTTAAATGATCTGGCAAAAAAAGTGAAAGAAGGGACACAAAACGTGGATCTGGTGGGATTGATATTCAATACCATCGGAGTTAGCGACGGAATTTCAATGGGGACACCTGGAATGAGGTACTCGTTACCTTCCAGAGATGTCATCGCCGACTCAATGGAAACGGTGGTTGAAGGAATGTCTTATGATGGGTTGGTGACGGTAGTCGGTTGCGATAAAAACATGCCCGGTGCTTTGATGGCAATGTTGCGCGTAAACAGACCAAGTGTTTTGGTCTACGGTGGAACAATTGCCTCAGGATGTCATGAGGGAAAAAAACTCGATGTGGTTTCAGCATTCGAGGCATGGGGACAGAAAAATGCTGGAAAAATAGAAGAAACAGAATACCAGAATGTGATTGAAAAGGCGTGTCCCGGAGCAGGTGCGTGCGGTGGAATGTACACCGCCAACACCATGGCTTCAGCAATTGAAGCACTTGGAATGGCACTGCCGTTTAATTCTTCGAACCCTGCATTGTCAGAAGCGAAACAGAAAGAAAGCGTAAGGGCTGGTGAAGCGGTGCGATTACTTTGTGAAAACGACATCAAACCCAGAGACATCGTTACCCGAAAGTCTATAGAAAATGCAGTGCGTTTGGTAACTGTACTAGGAGGATCCACGAATGCCGTACTCCACTTCTTGGCCATTGCCAGTACAGCTCAGGTAGATTTTACACTGGACGATTTTCAACGTATATCTGACACAACACCATTTCTGGCAGACTTAAAACCGAGCGGAAAATACCTCATGGAGGATGTCCACGAAATTGGTGGAGTTCCAGCGGTTTTAAAATACCTTCTGGAGGAAGGGTTGTTGCATAGAGACTGTCTCACAGTAACAGGTAAAACTCTGGCTGAAAATCTGGAGGAAGTTGAATCCCTGAAGGAGGGGCAAGAAATAATCAAGCCGCTTAATTCACCCATAAAAGCTACGGGGCATTTAAGGATTCTTAAAGGCAATTTGTCGCCCACAGGTGCAGTGGCGAAAATTACAGGAAAAGAAGGTCTACAATTTACAGGACCGGCACGAGTATTCAATTCGGAATATGAGGCCAACGATGGAATACGCGACGGGAAGGTTATAAAAGGAGATGTCGTTGTGATTCGATATGAAGGGCCTAAAGGAGGTCCCGGAATGCCGGAAATGTTGAAACCGACTGCAGCCATAATAGGTGCAGGACTTGGCAGTGACGTGGCATTGATAACAGACGGTCGATTTTCCGGCGGTACTCACGGCTTTGTTGTGGGACATATATCTCCGGAAGCTCAGGTTGGAGGTACGATAGCGCTGGTTAAAGATGGAGATGAAATAACAATAGATGCTGTAAATAACTCAATTGAATTAAATGTTTCACCAGAAGAATTAACGGAAAGAAAAAATAAATGGAAAGCTCCTGATTTAAAGTTCAAACGAGGAGTATTGAGCAAATATGTACAAACGGTTTCTTCAGCCTCGGAAGGGTGCGTAACCGACAAATTTTAAAAAGATGAAAACAGTGGAATTACAAAACGAAGTTTTTGCACAAAAACCAACACAAACGATGTCCGGAGCCCAGGCAGTTGTGCAGGCTTTGATCGATGAAGGGACGGATCTGCTATTTGGTTATCCAGGAGGAGCCATTATGCCTGTTTATGATGCTTTATACGATGTAGAAGATCGCTTGAATCACGTCTTAACAAGGCATGAACAAGGGGCAACACATGCAGCACAAGGATATGCAAGAGCAACTGGAAAGGTAGGAGTTTGCATTGCGACTTCAGGTCCGGGTGCTACCAATTTAATAACTGGAATAGCGGATGCACAAATCGATTCAACACCGTTAGTATGCATAACAGGACAAGTACATAGTCATTTGTTAGGAACCGATGCTTTTCAGGAAACGGATGTCGTGGGCATATCTATGCCAGTGACAAAATGGAACTTTCAGGTAACTAAAGCCGAAGAAATCCCCATGGCCATAGCAAAAGCTTTTTACATCGCAAGGTCTGGAAGACCAGGACCGGTATTGGTGGATATAACCAAAGATGCACAATTTGAGCAACTTGAATACAGCCAGTATTCCTTTAAAGGCTTGAGAAGCTATCAACCGAAAAGCAAGTTGAACATGCAGAAAGTAGCGGAAGCTGCGGAGCTAATCAACGCAGCAAAAAAACCATTTGTCTTGTTTGGTCAGGGAGTGCTTTTGTCCCAAGCTGAAGAAGCCTTCAAAGCCTTTATCGAAAAAGCCGGAATACCATCGGCTTGGACTATAATGGGAGCAAGCGCACTGGATTCAGACCATTACCTGAATGTGGGGATGTTGGGTATGCATGGAAATTATGCCCCCAATAAACTGACCAATGAATGCGATGTACTAATTGCAGTAGGCATGCGTTTCGATGACCGTGTAACCGGGGACTTATCCCGCTATGCGAAACAGGCCAAAGTTGTTCACTTGGAGATCGATCCCGCGGAAATCGATAAAAATGTAAAAACCGATGTCGCTGTGCTAGGGGATGCTAAAGAAGCATTACTAGCTTTGACAGGTCTTGTGGATGAAAATAAGCACGAGAGCTGGTTGGCTGAATTTCGCAAATTGGAGCAGGAAGAATTCGCAATGGTTGTAAAGGATGAATTAACCCCTTCCTCCAAGGAACTCACCATGGGAGAGGTCATGCGCACCATTAATCAATGCACCGACGGCCAAGCCATCGTAGTGACGGATGTAGGACAGCATCAGATGATCGCTTGTCGTTATGCGAAGTTCAAACAGTCAAAATCACTCATCACTTCCGGAGGTTTAGGAACTATGGGCTTTTGTTTACCAGCAGCTATAGGCGCGAAAATGGGACACCCCAACAGAGAAGTTGTTGCAGTAATCGGCGATGGTGGTTTTCAGATGACCATACAGGAACTGGGGACGATTTTCCAATCAAAAACACCGGTAAAAATAGTCGTACTGAACAATGAATTCTTAGGAATGGTACGCCAATGGCAGGACTTGTTTTTTGATAAACGTTACGCCTCAACGACCATGGTGAACCCAGACTTTCAAACCATTGTGAAGGGGTACCATATACAAACCAGAGAAGTTCGTGAACGCTCTGAATTAGAAAGTGCAGTTAAAGAAATGCTGAACAGTACTGAATCTTTCTTCCTTGAAGTGAAGGTAGGAAGAGAAAAAAATGTTTTCCCAATGGTTCCAACGGGAGCCTCTGTTTCGGAAATAAGATTAAAATAAAGTAATCATGAAAAGAAGATACACAATATCAGTTTTTACAGAAGATATGGTAGGACTATTGAATCGTGTCACCATCATCTTTACACGTAGAAAAATAAACATCCACAGCATTGCCGCTTCAGAAAGTGAAGTACCCAATGTACATCGATACACGATAGTGATAGAGGAACATGAAGATACGGTAAAGAAGATCGTATTGCAACTTGAAAAACAAGTGGAAATCATCAAGGCCTTTTATCATCTTGATGAAGAGATAGTATATCAGGAAATAGCTCTCTACAAAGTCCCGACAGATGTGCTAGCAGCAGGTAAAGAGGCTGAGAAAATCGTGCGTGCACATTATGCACGTGTGCTTTCGGTCGAGTCTCAGTTTACCGTGATAGAAAAAACAGGACAGAAAGAAGAAACTCAGGCATTGTTTAATGAGCTAAAACCCTTTGGAATATTAGAGTTTGTGCGTTCTGGACGAATCGCGATAACCAAACCTATGCGCACATTGACAGCAATTGTAGAAGAATTAGAAAGTGAAATAAAACAAAATTAAAATGACAAATTACTTTAATACATTATCGTTAAGACAACAACTTGAGCAACTCGGAAAATGTGAACTTCTCGGAAAAGCGGAATTCGAAAAAGGAGTTGACACGCTCAAGGGGAAAAAAATCGTCATCGTTGGGTGTGGAGCACAGGGATTGAATCAAGGGTTGAATATGCGTGATTCGGGATTGGATATAACCTATGCTTTACGGCAATCTGCCATAAACGAAAAAAGAACTTCTTATCAGAATGCAGTTAACAACGGCTTTGCAGTAGGAAGTTTTGATGAAATGATCCCGGAAGCTGATTTGGTGATCAACCTAACACCAGACAAACACCACAGCAAGGTAGTTGAGCAGGTAATGCCATTGATGAAGCGCGATTCGTTTTTGTCGTATTCCCATGGGTTTAATATCGTGGAAGAAGGTATGCAGATACGCGAGGATATTACCGTAGTGATGGTAGCCCCAAAATCACCAGGTTCTGAAGTTCGTGAAGAATACAAAAGAGGATTCGGAGTGCCGACTTTAATCGCTGTACACCCTGAAAACGATCCTAAGGAAGAAGGTTTTGAAGTGGCCAAAGCATACGCCGCCGCAACAGGAGGACATAAAGCCGGAGTGCTCAATTCTTCCTTCGTTGCAGAAGTAAAATCAGATTTAATGGGGGAACAAACCATATTATGCGGGGTACTGCAAACGGGTTCTATTCTGGCTTTTGATAAAATGGTGGAGCAAGGAGTGGATAAGCATTACGCTGCAAAACTTGTGCAGTACGGATGGGAGGCTATCACCGAAGCATTGAAACATGGAGGGTTAACCAATATGATGGATCGATTGTCTAACCCTGCAAAACTCGAAGCGGCTTCACTTTCGGACCGTTTGAAGGAAATAATGCAGCCTTTGTTTAAAAAACACATGGACGATATTATGTCCGGGGCTTTTTCATTTGGAATGATGAAAGATTGGGGCAACAACGATGAAAAGCTTTTACACTGGCGAAACCAGACAGAGGAAACTGATTTTGAAAAAACGGAATGTACGGATGACGAAATCACAGAACAAGAATTCTTTGATCATGGGACTTTATTGGTCGCTTTCGTGAAAGCCGGGGTAGAATTGGCGTACGAAACAATGGTCGCGACAGGAATTAAAGCTGAGTCTGCTTATTACGAGTCCTTGCATGAAGCTCCGTTGATTGCGAATACTATTGCACGCAAGAAATTGTATGAAATGAATAAAGTAATTTCCGATACCGCAGAGTATGGTTGCTACTTGTTTGATCACGCTTGCCGTCCTTTGTTAAAGGAGTTTATGGATTCTATCACAGTTCGACACATCGGCCAAGCATTTTCGGCGACAAATCAAGTCGACAATGTTCAGTTAATTGAATTGAATAGAGCTATAAGAAACCATCCTATAGAATTGATCGGAGAGAAATTGCGCTCTGAAATGACAAGCATGAAAACATTATGAACATGAACAATTTTAATCTCGAGAAAGTCAAGGAAGCCGCCTCTGTTTTGCAGGAGGTGGCTTCCTTCACCCCTTTAAAGGTAAATCACAACCAATCTGAGGTATATGGTGCGAATGTGCTTTTCAAACGGGAAGACCTACAACAAGTACGTTCCTACAAAATCCGGGGAGCTTATAATAAAATTTCTTCGCTTCTCCCTCCAGAACTGAGAAATGGAGTGGTCTGCGCAAGTGCCGGAAATCACGCTCAGGGAGTAGCGTATGCGTGTAGGATGAAAAATATTAAAGGAACTATTTTTATGCCCACGCCCACGCCCAGACAAAAGATCGAACAAGTAAAAATGTTTGGTGGCGAATGGGTGGAGATAGTTTTAGTCGGCGATACGTTTGATGAAGCGTCAAATCTGGCACTGGAGTATTGTAAAAAGAATCAAATGAGCTTTATCCACCCCTTTGATGATATGAAAGTAATTGAAGGGCAAGCCACAATTGGATTGGAGTTACTAAAACAATCATCCGAACCGATTGATTACTTATTTCTTCCTGTTGGAGGTGGAGGACTAGCTGCGGGAGTTTCAAGTGTGTTTAAGTTGTTGTCTCCGGATACAAAAATTATTGGGGTAGAACCAAAAGGAGCTCCCTCTATGTCGACAGCTCTGAAAAATGGGATCAATACTTCTCTGAAGACCATTGACAAATTCATTGACGGTGCTTCAGTGCAAAAAGTTGGTTATTTAAACTTCACCATTTGCAGGGAAAACCTTGATGATATGGTGACTGTTGACGAAGGAAAAGTATGTCAGACAATTTTGGAATTGTACAACAAGGATGCAATCGTCGTTGAACCAGCTGGCGCCTTATCAGTTGCGGTGCTCGATATGTACAAAGAGGAAATAAAAGGGAAAAATGTCGTTTGTCTGATAAGTGGTAGTAATAACGACATCACGCGTACTGAAGAAATTAAGGAACGAGCCCTACTTTACTCTGGGGTCAAGCACTACTTCCTTGTACGCTTTCCTCAACGTGCAGGTGCATTAAAGGAATTTATCTCGGAAGTTCTTGGTCCTACAGATGATATTACACATTTTGAATATTCAAAAAAACACAACCGAACTACCGGTCCAGCTGTAATTGGAATTGAATTAGGAGGAGATGAAACAGTTGAGGCCATTAAAGAAAGAATGGTAGAACGAAATTTCTACGGTGAATATTTAAATGACAATTCAGATTTATTTCAACTATTGGTATAAGGACCAGAATTTATGAATTGAATATCAAAGTGATTATAAAGTTAATAGTACTTAACCTGTTCTAATTTCCCCTTCGATCATTACTTACCGATAGTTGAAATAGTATCATCTGGATTGATCTTATTGAAATGTGAGCAGCTAAGGATCTTTTGATCCACCGCTTGTTTCATGTCTTTAAGTGCGTTTGACAATACTACAGACAGCACAAAGCCACCACAAATGAACAGTTCCTTTTTAGTATATCTGAGATAATTGAAATGTACCGGGTGTGTCTTTCTAAAGAGCGTAGTGAAAAGTAAATTTTCACTCTCAGAGATTCTCCTGCA
>QCWI01000017.1 GCA_003149635.1 Fluviicola sp. XM-24bin1 | reverse complement strand
AGAAGAATTTGAGGACAATGCTACACTGTGGGAATTCCTAGACCGTGAAAAAGGGAGAAGCGTTGTTTATGGAACCTTGTACAGTGATCATGTAGATGTGCTCCAAGAGGTGAGCCATGCCTATGAAAAGAACTTGAAGCCGAAGGATTACATCGATTCATTCACGGAATACATTCAGAGTAACATGAATGGGGTAGAGGCATTAAAGATTGTCTGCACTAAGCCAGCAAGTTTAACACGGAGCGATCTTAAAGAACTACGCATCATCTTAGACCAAGAAGGGTTCAATAAAGTGAAATTGAACACGGCCTACAAGGATGTCACTAACCAAGAAATTGTCGCTGACATCATTGCACACATACGAACAGCTGCTTTAGGAAATACTTTAGTGGGTCATGAAGACCGAATCAAAGGAGCTGTCGAACGTCTTCGATCATCGCATCAGTGGAATAGTGCTCAGTTAAAGTGGATCAATAACATAGAAAAGCAATTGCTGAAAGAATCGATTATTACGCTAGAAGATTTGAATAAACCGCCATTCTCAATGGATGGAGGCTTAAGAATGCTAGATAAAGCCTTCAAAGGCGAAACAAAGCAAATTATCGAGGAGTTGAACCAATATTTGTATGCCTAGACCAATGAGTCATATTGATAAACCAAAAATTTACAGCATCGCTCAAGTCTTTCAGGAGAACCCAAATTTGGAGATTCCGGACTACCAGCGGCCTTATAAGTGGACGGAGTACAATGTTCAGCAGTTGTTAGACGATATTGTGCTGAACAGTGATGTGTCTGAGTATCGTTTGGGAACTGTTGTTCTGCACAAGAATAAGGGACAGAATGAAGCTGATGTGTTACATATTGTAGATGGCCAGCAGCGTTTGACAACGATATCACTGATTCTGCAGGCACTGAAAGAAAGGTCGTTCGAAGACAGTAAAGTGTATGATCGTTACAAACACATCTCGTCCAATCTATTGGTTTCAATTACTGAGCATCCAGACTCTCAGTATAATCTTTGGAAGAATTACCAACGGATAAAAGATATTGTTCGCTCATTTTCAGATGAAATCATAGAGTTCTTCTTCGATAATTGCAAGGTAGTTTGGGTAGAAATTAAAGATGTCTCGGAGGCCTTTCAATTCTTCGACTCTCAAAATTCTCGCGGAAAGGATCTTGATCCGCACGATTTACTAAAGGCATTCCATTTGAGGGAAATGACGGATGAGTCTGAAGAGAACACATTGAACTCGGTCGATTCTTGGGAGCGGATGAATCAGGTTGAATTAGCTCACTTGTTTAACGACTATTTATTTAGAGTGAGGAATTGGAGTAAAGGCAGAAGAGCAAAGTTCTTCACTAAAGGAGAAGTTGACCTGTTCAAAGGTATTTCCCTCACTTCGAGAGAGAACTACAACTTTATTCAACCCTATCGTATCAACCATTTCTTCACGGAGAAATATAATAACGATATGGAGCGAAAGATTGATGGGCAGAAAATGAACTACCCATTTCAGTTGGACCAGATCGTTATTAATGGGAGACGATTCTTTGAGTTTGTCGGCTACTATTCAGAGATAATAGATGGTATCAAAGACACACATGATCTTGGAGAGAAGTTTGAGAAGAATGAGATTGTTCGCTATGTGAAAGGAGGAAAGTCTCACGCTTATGCTATTCTAGAAACCTTAGCTAAATATCCTGGAAGAAATCGAACCGGGGATCGCTATGTTCGCAATGTCTTCGACTGTTGCTTGATGTACTACCAAGACAAATTTGGATTGGAGATGATTGATAAAGCAATTGAGAAATTCTTCATCTGGGCATATAGAGAACGCCTCGTTAAATCAGCGGTTCAATTAGCTTCCATTGATAATCTCGGTATTGGAATGGAATCGCAAAGCATCTTTCGAGTGATCAGAGAAGCAAAAGATGTGAAGGAGGTATTACATACACCATTGGAGGGTGCAGGAACAGCGCGACTCAAGAATTTGGACGAAATTGTTACGCTATTTAAGAAACTAAACTACTGGACAGGAAAATGACAAAGGAATACATAGAGGTCTTATCAATTTCTGCTTTGTTCAGTGGAGATAGTAAGTACATCATTCCGCTGTATCAGCGTAATTATGCGTGGGGTGAATCTCAGATTGAACAGTTGGTGCAGGATATATTTGATGCTGCTCTTGAGGACAATGAACGATTAAGAAAGGACCCTTTTGCTGCTCACAAGGTGTATTACTTGGGAAGTCTTGTGGTGTTTGAACGGCGCGAGGGAACGCGAGTTATTTATGAAACGATTGATGGTCAGCAACGTTTGACAACCTTGAACATTCTACTTAGTGTTTTAAAGAATCAATACCCTGACCTATTAACTGCTGCTGGAGAAGCGGATGCTGAACCAATTCTAACGTTTAAAAGCAGAGAATCGTCAGAACGAACGATCGAAACACTGTATAAATACGGGGCAGAGGTTCGACGTGAACAGCTGAATGGTCAGATGCTTCAGGCGTATGAAATTCTGATACGAAGCTTAGGTAAACTAAAGGAAGGTGAGCTAGTAACCTTCGTGAACTACCTATTTAACTTTGTTCGAATTCTAAGAATTGAGGTTCCCGAACAAACTGATTTGAATCACTACTTCGAGGTGATGAATAATCGTGGAGAACAATTGGAAAAGCATGAAATCTTAAAGGCCAAGTTTCTCAATGCATTGTCATTTATTGATGATCAAACGAACCAGTTAACAGAAGACTCAAAGAAGGCTAGAAGTACCTTTAGCCAAATATGGGATGCGTGCAGTCAAATGGATCGTTACGTGCAATACAGAATCTCAAATATGAGCGCACGAGTTGGGATATTCGGTCCCAACTGGAGCGATTATCCAAAAACATTTGAAGATGCATCTGCATTTCTTGGAGGGAGTAACTCTGACTCTGGGCAAGATGTGAATAAGAAGGAAGGTGAGACAAAAAAGAACTCAATTCTTGAGATTATCGGCAGACCCAAGGTTAATCGCCCGGACGAGGTAGAAGAGCATGATGAAAACTTGATGTATTTTACTCCCGTTGTTTCCTTCTCAAATTTCTTACTGCATGTCTTGAGAATCTTTACTGTTGGAGATTCAGATATCCGAATCAATGTTCAGCTGGATGATAAAAAACTGATTCAGGAATTTGATCGCTGGATTTTTAACCTTCAAGAATCAGACGAACAAAAAGCACAGCGAGCAAAGGATTTTGCTTCAACATTACTCCGATGCAAGTACTTGTTTGATCAATACATCGTAAAACGGGTGTATCGGGCTGGTCGTGATAACTGGGGTGTAATTCGTTTACAAAAGCGCGATGGAAAGAACGAGGCGTATTACCGCAGCACTTTTGGTGATGAAGAAGCAGTGAAAGGCGTAAATGATCAATTGACGATGATTTTATCCATGTTTCATGTTTCATTCCCTCAGACGATTTATAAGCATTGGTTAACGGGGGCATTGAACTATCTCTACAGAACAGCGGAATCGACAAACGAAATTGTAGCAGAGAAGTACCTAAACTACTTGGAACGTATGTCGGATGCCTTCTTCTACGATCGATTTGTTGATCGAGAACAAGATTACTATCAGATCGTATTCGAGAACCTAATTCGAGAGGATGGCAACTATTTGGTGAATACTCAAATGGAGAAGGAAGACGTGTTGCACAACCTGGATATAGGAACAAAGGTTCAAAACTTCATCTTTAATCGCCTTGACTATCGATTGTGGTTAGACTTTGATAAGTATCGTACTGAAATTGATGATTTAGATGATGAGTTTGGAGATCCTAAAATCGCAAACTTTGAATTCAACTTTAGATCCTCCGTTGAGCACTACTCTCCTCAACATCCGATGTACGATAAGAAGCCGATTGAGAATTTGAATGATTTCGGGAATCTTTGTTTGATCAGTGCAAGTAAGAATTCTGAAGTGAGTAATTATCCTTTTAAGCGAAAGAGAGAACATTATCGTGAAGTGAGTTTAGCTGAAGGACGCAAGATTGATAGCTTGAAACAATTACTCATGATGTGTTACGCCAACTGGGATGAAGAAACGGTGAAAGACCACCAAGAAAAAATGATTGAAGTATTAAAAATTAAAGCAAACTAAATGGCCTTAGGAACACAAGAAATTGTAAACAAACTCTGGAACCTCTGTAATGTATTGCGTGATGACGGGATTACCTATCACCAATACCTCAATGAGCTTACCTATATCCTTTTCCTCAAAATGGCAGAGGAAACAGGAGAGGAGAAGAATATTCCGGATGGATACCGATGGTCCGATATTAAGGACCTCGAAGGAATTGAACTATCCAATGCCTACCGCCAGTTATTATTGGACTTAGGAAAGAAGGGACATGGAAAGGTAAAAGAGATTTATACCAATGCACAAACGAGCATTAAAGAACCAGCAAACTTGCGCAAGATCATTAAGCATATTGATGAGTTGGATTGGTATTCTGCCCGAGAAGAAGGGTTGGGTGAAATGTACGAAGGGCTGTTGGAGAAAAACGCTTCGGAGAAGAAGAGCGGTGCGGGACAGTACTTCACCCCTCGACCATTGATTAACGTAATGGTGCGTTTGCTCGACCCGAAAGTAGGGGAGCGTTTAAATGACCCTGCCTGTGGTACCTATGGCTTTATGATTGCGGCCTATCATTACATTGAAAAGAACAACGATATCTATGAGCTATCTGAACAGGATGCCAATTTCTTAGTGCACGAGCAGTTCAGTGGCTGTGAGTTGGTAGACGATACACATCGATTAGCCTTAATGAATGCCTTCTTGCATGGATTGAGCGGAAACATCGTAAATGGTGATTCACTTAGCAGTATGGGGGAGCAGTTCAAGAACTACGACTTGGTATTGGCCAATCCACCTTTTGGAACGAAAAAAGGAGGAGAGCGACCAACACGAACAGATTTAGTTTACCCAACAAGTAACAAGCAATTAAACTTCTTGCAGGCAATCTACAGAAGCTTACACCAACGAGGAGGAGCAAGAGCAGCTGTAGTTTTACCGGATAACGTATTATTTGAAGACGGCGATGGACAACGCATCCGACAAGATTTAATGGAGAAGTGTGATCTGCACACGATATTACGCTTACCAACAGGAATCTTCTATGCACAAGGGGTGAAAACGAATGTACTGTTCTTTGAACGAGGAAAGACCGACAAAGGAAATACTGAAGAAGTATGGTTCTACGATTTACGTACGAACATGCCTTCATTTGGAAAGCGAAATCCATTTACAGAGAAACACTTTGTAGATTTTGAAAAGGCTTACAATGCGGAAGATCGAACGAAAGTGAAAGATGAGCGTTGGTCGTGCATTTCGCGTGAAGAAATTGCCAAAAAAAATGATTCACTGGATTTAGGACTCATTGCCGATGAAAGCATTTCCAAAGCAGAAGATTTAGGAGAACCTATTGATATTGCGAAAGATGCATTGAAAGAATTGGAAGCAATTCAAAAAGAGTTGAATGCGATAATAGGCGAGTTGGGGTAGATGAGTAAAACAATGCCACATAACTGGGTTGAGACGACAATTGACAACATCTGTCAAATTGGTGATGGAAATCATTCCGGTAAGTATCCCCGTAAAGATGAGATACATGAGAGTGGTATTCCGTTTATTCGTGGAGTGGATTTTCAAAATGGAACTGTTGTAAAGAATCAGCTTCAGTATATCTTGCCTGAAAAACACGAACAACTTAAAAAAGGTCATTTAGAAGATGGTGATATTCTATTTGCAAATCGAGGAATGATTGGAAAGCTCGCCATTGTACCCAACGGTTTTACACCTGCAAACCTTAATTCTCAACTTGCATGGCTAAGAGGATATGATGAAGTGCAGTCAAAAATGCTGTACTATCAATTGCAATCTATTGATATAGAAAACCAGATTAGAGGTCTAACAACAGGTACTGCTTTGAAGCAACTACCTATTGGGAATCTTAAAAAGATAAGTTTAGCCATTCCACCACTCCCAGAACAACAGCGCATTGTTGCCAAACTAGATAGTCTATTTGCGCATTTGGAGGATATTGAGCATCGGATTATTTCGCTAGCAGAGTGTAGGAATGATTATTTATTGAGTTGTCTTGTAAATTCTGAAAGTGGCAATTTTTACGCTCGAAAAAAAATTGGACAATATCTAGAAGAAGGTACTGAACGAATTGGTAATGAGTGGAAAGGGAAGCGATTAATTGGTGTTTCCGTGAAAGAGGGAATCATTGATCTCAAGATTGGTCAGAAGAAAACATTTGAAAAGTATAAAATCGTGCAGCCTGGTGATTTTATTTATAACACGATGAGGGTCAATATTGGTTCAATAGCTATCTACAAAGGCGATGAAATTGCTTTAACAAGCCCAGATTATGTGGTATTCAGAGTAAAAGAACATTTGTCTCCACAATTATTATTACGATTCTTAAAATCAGAGCAAGGGATCTTGGAAATAGGAGCGAATACAAAAGGTAGTGTGCGAGCTCGGTTATATTTCAAAAGCTTATCAGAAGTAAGAATGCCGGTTGCTCCTGAAAAAGTACAACTGAACGCTGAAAAGTTTCTAACGACGTTTAGTGAGAGCGTTAAGAAATTGAATAAACTCACTACGCATGATTTGCAACAATTGCGTCAGGCAATCTTAACCAAAGCCTTTAAAGGAGAATTGGTAGAGCAGCTGCCGACGGATGGCAGCGCGGAAGAGCTACTGAAAGAGATCAAGCAATTGAAAAACGAAACCCTAAAGAAGAAGTAGATGGAGAAGAAGTTGCCAGTTGCTTGGGTGGAGTGCGAATTCAAAGAATTAACATCTTTTGTTATAGGTGGTGATTGGGGTAAGGATCCTGATGGGGAGTATGAGAATGAAACAGAATTAGTTGCGTGTATTCGAGGCAGTGAAATAAAGAATTGGGATAAGGAAAAGGGCTCAACTTCTACAATACGTAAAATTAAACCCACAAGCCTCAAAAAGAGAGCTTTAAAGACGGGAGATATTTTAATAGAGATTTCCGGAGGTGGTCCAGATCAACCTGTTGGTAGGACGATATATATTGATGAAGAAGCTATAGCAGTAAACTCTGATTATGAAAAAGTTTGTACCAATTTTCTTCGATTGATAAGGTTTTACGAACCATTGAACAGTCGATTTATTGAGAAGTATCTTACTTCATTTTATCTATCAGGAGAGGTTGTAAAATATCAAGGAGGGAGTAACAACTTGAGAAATCTTAAATACAAAGAATTCGAAACGATAACCATTCCACTCCCACCCCTCCCAGAACAACAACGCATTGTTGCCAAACTAGACAGCTTGTTTGCGCATTTGGAGGAAGTTAAATCCCGTTTGGATAAAGTGCCTGAATTGTTGAAGCAGTTTAGACAGAGTGTGCTCACGCAGGCGGTAACAGGGAAGTTGACGGAGGAGTGGAGAAAAGGGAAGGAGTTTGAAAGTTTTAAAGCTTATAACCAAAGGATTAATCAAATTAGGCAGTCATATTATGACGATTCCCTAGTTAATTGGAAGTCTGATATTGCCGCATGGAAGGAAAATGGTGAAATTGGAAAGCGCCCTGTTCGCCCGGTAAAATTGAAGGAGTTGCCTGAAGTTGAGAAGTGGGAATATGACGACTACGGAGATTTACCCATAGAGTGGGGTTGGACCAGGTTCAACGATGTGACTTACAAAATCGGTGACATTGATCATAAAATGCCGAAAGATTTCGAAGGTGGAATTCCATATTTGTCGACAGGAAATTTAAAGAGCAGCGAGGATATAGATTTTGAAAATGCAAAGACTATTTCAAGAGAGGACTATATCGCTCTGTCACGTAAGATCAAGCCAGAAAAAGATGACATAATCTTTCCTAGGTATGGAACAATAGGAAGAAATATATATGTGAGTTTTGACAAAGAGTTTTTGGTTTCATATTCGTGCGCGATTGTTAAGAACATCAAAAATGAAATTGACCCCAAATTCGTTTATTACGTCTCCTTATCTCAATTAACCAAGAAGGAAATTCAGAAATACGTAGTACAAACCACTCAAGCAAACATTGGTATTTCTTCAATTGAGAAGTTCTTGTTCCCTTTGGCTCCAATCGAAGAACAAGCCGAAATAGTGCGCCGCATAGAAGGCTTATTTTCCAAAGCAGATGCCATTGAATCCATATACGAGCAACTCAAAACACAAATAGATAATCTACCGCAGGCGCTATTGGCGAAAGCCTTTAAAGGAGCATTGGCGGAACAGTTGCCAAGTGATGGTGATGCAAGAGAGTTGTTAGAGGAAATAAATAAATTGAAAGAGGAAACAAAGAAAAAGAAGTAAGATGGAGTTAGTTTATGTTTATGTAGAAGATTACCTCGGAATTATTAAAGATCATGAATATAATTTATCGACAGAGCATCGATTTACTTATGATAGTATAAATGGCACACTGAGTAAATTGCATGGAACTCCATTGCCGAACAATTTTTATGGCTCCAAGATAGAAAATTTGACGTGCATTATCGGTGAAAATGGGAGTGGGAAATCATCGTTTTTTAAGGCACTCATCAAAGAGTTTACGAGTGATTTTAGAACTGATCAGAAGCTATTCACGATTTGGTGGAATGGAACAGAATATGAATGTTTCGGGCATGAGAAATTTGAGAACACTTTAGGCTTTTCGGTTAAGCAAGATTTAAGAGATATTCATGTGGTTAGCTATTATCCTTTTGAGTCGGAAAGTATCAAGGACCCTTACTCGTACTATGATGCACTGAATTATTCAAATATTAGTACGGGTGCAATTAAAATGACTACATATAAAGAACATAGTAAGCTACAACGGATTGGGAATGAGAAATGGGTTGATGTGGAGAATGTATTTGAAGTGTATGAAATTGAACGAAAGCTCAATTTTCTTACGGAAGACAAAACTAGTATCATCCCGGCTTGCGAGAGCATTGTTCTGGGGATAATGGATATCGAAAGTATCCTTAAATCGAGAAAGGATAAAAGTTATGATGCAGAGATAAAAGGCATGTTGGGTCCATTGGCGGTGCGCCCAGGGTTAAAGTCAGAAGAAGAATATATCAAGGTTATCGAGACAACCTATTATAGATATATCATGGCTTATTTCTTACTAGAAATGAGTCAACAGTTAAGTGATGATTCGAAAGAAGGAGAAGAATATGATGAAATAAAAGAAGAGCTTGCCAAAATAGATGAATGGCAAAATTTTACTTCATCCGAGATCATTTCAGCTTTGAAAATTTGGAAGGACTCAAAGGAAAGATACTTAGCCGATGCTGCTTCAAATACTTTGAGTATTCTGTTAGAGCACATTACGGGCTTTATTGATTCATCAAAAGAATATTTGTTAGAAATCGCTAAAAAAAATCCTTCATCGACATTGGCATTTCTGAAGGTCCCCTTCAAGAATAGTAAGGACAGAGTCCTTGATTTTTTTAATCTGTATTTCAACACCTATAACCACTTCCGTCTTTTCAAGATCGATTGGGAGGGAGCAATAAATTCGGATGGTGCTCCAACCCACTTTTCATTTAGTACGGGAGAAATGCACTATTTAAAGTTGTTTTCTCGTCTTCATGAAGTCATTAGTACAAAGTTTAATAACTTACAGAAGGATGAGGAAAAATTGGTTTTAATGTTTTTAGATGAATCTGAAATAGCATTGCATCCGAGATGGCAACAAAACTTCATCAAATGGCTAACCGATTTCTTAAATAAACAGAGCGTTAAGGGATTGAAATTTCAAGTGTTATTAGCGACACACTCGCCGATTATGTTGTCTGACATGCCGAAAGGTAACGTTGTTAGATTGTTCAAGAGCGATACAAAGATCGCAAATCTTGAATTGGATACATTTGGTGGTTCGATTCATAAAATGCTATCTAATAGTTTCTTCGTTGACAAGAGTTTAATGGGGTTGTTCGCGAAAGGGAAAATCAAGGACGCGAGTGAGTTGTTAAATAGAAAAGGCAAGTTAAAATCAGATAAAATTGATGAGCTTGAAAAATTTATAAGTATTGTCGATGAGCCGGTGATTAAAGATAGAATGAGGTTCTTACTTCAAAAGAAAAAAGGCGAACAAACGATCGAAGATCAACTGATAAAAGAACAAAAGGAGAACGAGAAGTTACGAAGGGAGATCGAGGAATTGAGAAACAAGAAAAAAGGTAAGAAGTGAGAACTATTTTAGTGGATAAAGTGCTACTTAAGGCAGTTAAAGATCAAGTGGATGATTTATTTGATACTAGAAGAATTTCTCCAGATAAAGGGCTTGAAGATTTAATTGGTACAGATGGTTATAAGCAGAAAAAGCGCAAGGAATATGTACAGACCATCATTGATAAATATCCAGATATTATTGCTGCTTCTCCTAATGGAATAATTGATCTGATAAAGGAATTTGAAGAGATTTTACCTGTAGAAAAGATTTCTAAGAAATTCTGGGAGCCAATTGTTAAGGCGCTTAAATATAAAGAGCTAAGAAACAAGGAGTATTTAGAAAAACTGAATTTACTCGATGTAAAAACCTGCTTTTATTGCAACGCTCAGCTCGCTGTAGTAATTGATAAAGCTAATATAGATGCTGAAGGTGAGTATATTGATGATGATGAAAAAAAGGCAACTTTTGAATTAGATCATATCTACCCAAAATCTAAATATCCATTTCTTGCGACATCATTTTTTAACTTGATTCCATGCTGCAGTATCTGTAATAAAGCAAAATCAAACAGTAACACTTTTATTTCGGATGTGTTCGTTGAAGACCAGGCGATGGATGTTTATAAATTTTATCTGGATCCCTCGACAGAATCCAATTACTGGATTTCACAAAAATCAGATGACATTGATTTCGATTTTCGACATACCGGTGGTGATGATTCAAAGTTAGAAGAGTACAACAAGTACTTCCAAATCCAATCGATATACTCCACTCAAAAAGACATTATCGAGGAGTTATTACAAGTTAAAAAGTTCTTTGATGAATCTCACAAAGCTGGAATCTTGGAGGATTTTCAAAAATTAGGTCTAGACGATGAACATTTTGAACGAGTATTGATTGGTACCTATACGGAACCAGAAAAAATTTATCTAAGACCATTATCCAAGTTTCGACAGGATATTGCGAGGGATCTTAATTTAATCGGATGAAAATAATTTGTGACACAAATATTTGGTACAAAATTGAATGCGGAGAGTTCAAAAAAGAGGCTTGGGAACCTAATAGTTTAGTTGCTACGAATCTCAATCTTTTTGAGCTATCATTAA
Source organism: Fluviicola sp. XM-24bin1 (assembly GCA_003149635.1). GTDB lineage: Bacteria > Bacteroidota > Bacteroidia > Flavobacteriales_D > Crocinitomicaceae > UBA4466. Next base: position 38,990 of record QCWI01000017.1, on the reverse strand, counting down.
CTCCGCGTTTGATTGATCAAACTGAGTATGTGTCGAAGATCGTTAGGACCCTACACGATGAGCATAGTCTAATAATTGACATGAGCCCAATGGATTACATCATCAAGAAACAATATCCCGACCGCAGCTCGCAAGACAAACAATTTGGAGAGATGTTAGAAGGGTTTGAAAAATTGATGAGCGTTGATTTTGAAAAGGTGGATGATGACCTCTTATCTGCGGAGCAACAGAAATTTAGACCACATATTGAATCATGGAGGAAAAGCCTTGATAAGATATCAGAGGATGTAAACAACCTATTACCTGAGGTGCGTGCAAACATCAAGAAAACGACGAACAAAAGAACACATAGAGCGGTTAATTCTCTACCAATTTTCGCAGATATTCTAAATCTAATGGTTCAGTCATATACGGAAGGCAAATTGCAATTGGATATTGAGACCTATCCATGGAGTGAAATTGAACTTTTTGTAAGGGTCTGGGACAATTACTTTAAAGATCTTGAATTGACCCCTGGTCAGAAGTTTCATCCTAACGACTGGTTTGATCTTTTTAACTTAGTATATGTGGATCCTCAGGCCAAATATTGGACTCATGAAAAGAAGTGGATTGAAATTATTAGTAGAGATCAGTCGACAAAGCATTACTTATTTATTCCGAATTAGCCTAGATGAGATGTATCTTAGGAAAGACTTTCTTATTTTATGACAACTGATTTCCAAACGTAAATAGAAAATACTCCAGCTGTCCAGGATCTACTTTCAGTTGATCAGCAATCAAATTCATCTCGTATAAATAATCTGGATAACGAAGTGGTCCATTGTCATAGCGTATTCCTTCAAGCGGTTGCAATTCTTCAAAACGCTTCGAGTTAATTACTTTGATGATCTGATTATCCAAAATCAAGGCTGGCTGATTGTCAATTGTGATGTCCAAGAAATACAAGAACTTCGTAATAGTTGATAATCCCAAGCCAGGTACAATTCCCAAATGATCTTCAATTTGATGAGAAGGCATATTGACATTGTCTTTAAAGTGCTGCAAAACACTAGCCAAGTAATCAAAGTGCTTTGGTTCCAACATTCGGTCAATGTTATTTCCTCTTCCTTTCGTTGGGTAGCCCCACATGAGCGTAGATATGATGAACCGTTCTATATTTGAATTTGAATTAAATACATCTCCGCGGTTGATGCGAATTACTTCCTCGTTAACAAAGATCTCATCCACCAATTCTTGCTGATGAGGTACTTTCCAAATGCTTCGCTTTATGTCAAAAGCTTGTTGTAGGTGAGGGAGTTCTCGAATGAGTGTGGTGTAGGAGGAGATTTTCATATCTCTATTTGCAAGCAGCTTCAATTAAACCATCAGCATCAGCTTTGCCTAGTGCTTTTGCCTTTTTAGCTTTTGAACATGCTTCTTCGAATTGTTCTAAGTAGTAACAGCAAACGGCTATATTGTAGTATCCATCGTAGCTATCTTCATCTACTTCAATATACTTCTCAAAGTCACTTTTAGCCTCGGCATATTGACGATTTGCTGTGTAGCACATTCCTCTGTTAAATCGAACTTCATGTTCATTAGATGGATTTAAATTGATAGCACTTGTATAGTCAGTAATTGCTCCATTCAAATTTCCTTTGGAATACTTCAAATTCCCTCTATTGATGTACGCATTGCTGTATTTCGAATTGAGTTTTATCGCACTGCTGTAATCGTTGATTGCATCATCTGTCCTCCCAAGTTTTGCATACATTTGAGCCCTGTTGTAATATGCTTCAAACATTTCAGGATCCAACTCTAGAGCTTTTTTGAATGACTCTTCAGCTTCACTATATCTTCCTAAGTTTCTGAGAGCATTGCCTCTGTTATTATAGGCTTTGTCAACTAGTCGAATGTTCAATTCTATTACTTTGTTAAAGTCTTTTAAAGCTTTCTCAAACTCATTCATTTCCTCATACGTACTTCCCCTGTCTATATAACTTTCTACGAACTTATTATCAATTTCAATTGATTCATTGTAGAATTCAATTGCTTTCTCGTAACTACCCGCAAGATGCATCAGATATCCGGCATCATGAAGTTCAACAGCTCGCTCATTTTGGCTAAATGATAGTAGAGAATTCAGGACAATTGTTGCAGTGAATATGAGTTTATTGAGCATTTTCTTATAAGACTTTGAATTGATACATATTGAATATACAAAAACCGCATTAGAAAGAGCTCTAGTAAGAACTTTAAATCCTCCATTTTGAGTATATTGGAACGTTGATCAAGCTACTATAACAGAATGACCAAACAAGAAATTCTAGATACACTTTCAAGCGTTGAGGAGCATCATTTAAAAGAAGCGATTAAGCAGTTGGAAGAGAAGGGTGTTCCTGGCAATCGTGGATCTTATCTCTATGATGTGGTAGATCCGGAAACGGGGAACAAATACCCACCTCCGTATCTATTGGAAACAGCATACAAGATTGCGACAAATAAGAATCTACCAAAACGTTTCTTCGAAAAGATCAAAAAGGACGGTCCTCACTTTCAGAAGATTCAAGAACTCGGCTATGAGATCGAGACCAAATGGTACGATGATTTAGATCTTTCTTCAAAGATATTCAGCTACAAATGGTTGTACACACTCACAACCAATCAGTGGAACCGAACACTTGATGCTGGTAAGCTCATTCTCGATCGATTAGACCTTAAAGCAGATGACCCCAAACTGGTTATTTCATTTAGGGATGATGCCAAGCAACGTCTAGCCATTATCATAGGAAGTAAATATGTGGGCGGTTTCTACTTAGAGAAAGGTGAAATCTATTTGCGCTTTTATGTCAACGAGAAATTTGATGTGAATTCAGATGCGAGACTATCTTCGGATTCATTTGAGTTTGCTAACAAGATCGGTCAACTTGTTTACATGAAGTTGGATGATTGGAAAGGAGAAGAAGATCCGTTGGCAGAACAAATAGTAAGTGACGTCTCGAGCTATTACGAAATCGCTCCAAGAACCAATTGGAAGCGTAATCACTTACCATTCATGTTGGACGTGATTCGTAGGCAAGGTCCGCGACGAAGGTTTCTGAGTTTCATGCGCATGAATCCACAGGAACGTCTATTGGATATCTATAAGTATTTCCTTAAAACAACAGGTAATAAAGATGAGCTCTATAAATGGGAGATCGGAAAGGAGTTCAAGGATAATTGGGACCTGAATGCTGAGGATTTCGGTGCAATGTTATCGTCGATCAAATTGGGGAATCTGGTATCACAGCAATCAAATTCATTTTACAATCTCGCTAGAAAAAATGGTGAGGAGGCAAGACAGTATTATAAAACCGTTTTCGATGATAGGAGATCCATTCTGGAGCGTATCGAGTTTGCTAAAAATGAAGGTGGTAGACTCATGGAGAAATGGCATCCAGGGTGGACATCAGCGGGTCAGGATGAACGAACGTTATCAGTACTCTGGGGATTCAATGATCTAGGTAAACACGTACTCTACAAGTCATCCTTTTACACGAGGTATTGTGATTTAATTGGGGTAGATGTAGCGAGTCCTGGTGAGAAATACGAGCATTACCTGAAGTTGATCGACGATCTTGTTGAGAACTACATCAAGAATGATAAAGAGCTATTAACGCTGCACAATAAAACACTAGATCCTGGAAAACACATAGACGATCCGAACTACCACTTGCTCGCTCAGAACATGTTGTATAGAGTGCTTGACGGTTACTGGGTATGGGATAAAGAATCAGAAGAAGAAATGAAAGTGAACTACAAAGAACAATTCGAAAAATGGATCAAGATCAATAATCCTGATAGCAGTAATATGGCTAGTTCTTATTTACGTGCAATGGACCTTTTGAACGAAGTCCTTGACTACGATATCTATGAGAATGAGGATACTGATCAACTAAAAGAGCTGTACGATGATCTTATTGAGAATCAAGCAGACCCTAACGGTAAGTATGTTCCGGCTGGACCAGAGTCATATGGTAAAAACAAGTTTTATTCGGCCGCTATCAAGAAATACATTCAATACCACCAGCAAAGAGGTATAGATACCACATCAGAAAATGAAATTATGGAACCAGTAAATAAGATTTTGTATGGCCCTCCTGGTACAGGGAAGACGTATCAATTGAAGAAGAATTTGTTTCCCGACTACACCTCATTGGAAAGTTCAGTCTCAAGAGAGCAATTTATCTTGAATACTATTTCTGATCTTCCTTGGTGGAAGGTCATAGCGCTAGTAGTTGAAGATCTTGGAGAATGTAAAGTGACTGATATATATAATCACGAATTACTACAATTGAAAATGAGCCTTACGGACTCTAAGAATATTCGTGCTACAATTTGGGGTACACTTCAGTCGCACACCATCGAAGCGTGTGATTATGTGAATACTTCACGCAGACTTCCTCCTTTGATATTTTACAAGACGGAGGAGTCCAATTGGCGTTTTGATGAACAAGAAAAAGAGATTGTCGCTGATGAATTAACGGAGATTTGGGATGAGATTAAGAATTTCGAAGGTCAGTCCGATAAAGAGATCAAGCGTTATGAGTTCGTGACTTTTCATCAGAGTTATTCGTATGAGGATTTCATTGAAGGAATCAAACCAATCATGGGCGAAGATTCAGACGGAGATATTCAATATGAGATTAAAGATGGAATCTTTAAGAAGTTATGTAAGCGAGCTGAGAATGATCCTGAGAACAACTACGCAATCTTTATCGATGAGATAAATAGAGGAAACGTATCCTCAGTCTTTGGAGAATTAATAACACTTATCGAAGGTGATAAGCGTCTTGGTGCGGAGAATGCGATGACCGCAATACTTCCCTATTCAAGAAGCAGTTTTGGAGTCCCATCGAATGTACACATCTACGGAACAATGAATACGGCGGATAGATCCGTAGAAGCATTGGATACAGCACTTAGAAGACGATTTACGTTCGAAGAGCGTATGCCGAATCCGTCCTTGTTGAAAGACAAGACGATAGGTGTAATTTACATGGAGGATCTACTAAATGTCATCAACAACCGAATTGAAGTATTGATAGATCGTGATCACACAATTGGTCATGCTTACTTAATCAATGTAAAGACAATGGAAGGTTTGAAACTGGCTTTCAAGGACAAAATTATTCCGTTGTTGCAAGAGTACTTCTATGGTGATTATGGCAAGATTGGTTTGGTAATTGGCGAAGGCTTTGTAGAGGTAGAGGAGAAGAACGATGACATCTTCAGTTCATTCGAATACGATGGGAGAGAGTCATTGACTCAGACTTCGTACAATCTAAAGTCGTTTGATACGATTGATTTTGAATCAGCAATTCAGCAATTATTTAACTAATTGACGACGCTTACGAAATACGAATACGATCGAGTCACCCTTTCCGATGAAGGAATGGATCAAGCGAAGTTGGACGCACTTTTGCGTTTCAATGAATACCACGACAACCAGTATTTCGATGGAATAGCAAAAGGAATCAAGCTCAAACAATATGTCGGCATCATCCAGGTGGATGGATTATCGATAGAGGTCTTACCAAAGGTAGATCGCAATCGTGACAATGATACTTGGCGAGAAGTATTGATTCAAATGCTGAAGGCTACGGGTCGTATGAAAGTCCAAACAACTGGACACGCGAACGTACAACGACAACATCTCAATTTGTTAGAGATCTATTTCGAGATGTACTTGAAAGAACTTCAGTACCTCATTCGAAGCGGACTGGTCAAGAAGTACCGAAAAGAAACATCTAACGTCAAAGCGTTAAAAGGAAAGCTAGAATTTGCCGGAAATATCCGAAAGAACTTAATTCACAAAGAGCGTTTCTATACAACGCATCAGGTGTACGATGTTGATCATAAGATTCATCAAGTATTAGGAGTAGCATTGGACATCGTTTCACATTTCTCGAAGGGTACACGATTAAGCGATATGTGTCGTCGCGTTCAATTGGATTTTCCAGATGTCAGACGAATAGGCGTCAACGAGCAAGTTCTAAGTAGCATTCGCTTGGATCGCAAAACGGCAGGCTACAAGAAAGCTTTAGAAGTAGCTCGTTTGATCATCCTCAACTATTCACCAGACATCAAATCAGGGCAAGAGCAGATGCTTTCCTTGTTGTTCGATATGAACATCCTCTGGGAGGAATACGTTCTAGCAATGCTCAAGAAAGAATGCAAAGGAACCGACATCAAAGTCAAAGGACAAGATTCCAAACGTTTCTGGGGCTCTTATAAAACTATTCGACCAGACATCGTCCTCGAAAAAGGGGAGGAGACTTACATCATCGACACCAAATGGAAACGTCCAACCAACAAACAACCATCCGTCGAAGATCTTCGACAGATGTATACCTACTCACGCTTCTGGGATACAGAGAAAGTTATGCTTCTCTACCCAGGAGATCCGATAGATTCAAAATTCGTCTCCTACCGCAACCAAGAAATTGATCAACGCGACCACCAATGTAAAGTGGCGTTTGTGAGTGTGTTGACTAAACTAAATCGACTTGATCAAGGATTGGGAGCTGAGGTCTTGACGGAGGTGGGAGTTTCAGTTTGATGCTTATTATATTTTATTAAATGGTGAACGACTGCTCCGAGAATTACTGTAGGGGCAATTATTGTTTCACTTATCTTATTGATTGTTTGTTTACTCTTCATGTTTTCTTTTCTCGTAGACATCATCTAACAGTATTAAAATGACAATTCCGACAACAACAATTCCACCTATAACTAGTGCAGTATTTATGTTCTTGCTTCTTTGATTAATTACACTTGTTGGAACAAATTGTTCAAAATCCATTCGACGAAATACGTCAAGTTCTATTGTTTCCATATTTATGACTTTAATTGGTGAATAATAATTTTTGTACCGTCTTCAGATAGTCGAAAGGCATAATCCAATAGTTTATAGAACTGTTTTCCATCCGTTTTTGACTTAATGAGATTCGTCGGAATATTTGCATCAAAACCTTCTTTGATAAGGTCAGTGATATGAATCCAACGATCCAGCATGTCGCGTCTTTGACAATTCTCCATGACATAATAGGAAGTTGCCATCTTCTTGAATACCGGGCTTAGTTTTTCTCTTTTCACGGCGTTCTTCTGATTGTTGTAATTGGCTTTATGTGTGGTATCAATGAACTTTTGATTCCGTCTTCCATAAAACTCTAAACCGCAGCATTTACATGCTTTTAAGTGTGGTCCACCAAGTTGAAGTATTTCATGTGCCATAATAGTGCTGTTTACGTTCGAGAATCATTCGTTCTATTTCTGATCTTAGGTAGTAGATTTTTCGTCCTTGTTTAATTGGGTCTGGTAGCAAGCCTTTTCTTCTCCATTTATCAAGAGAAACTGTACTGATCTGAAACATCTCAGCAACCTTTTTTCTTGGAATAAGGGTCGTGTCGTTTTCTGTGCTCTTCGCTGTGTGCTCTTTTAGAAACTCCTTTAATTGTTCCTCCACGGAGTTGCGAATAGCATCTTGTAGTTCACATACACGCAGTGTTACAATGTGTCTGTCGTCTTTATCCATGACTTTCGTTTTAAAGTTCATGGTTTAAAAGAATGAAGAGTTTTAGAGGTTTATTCTGTGTCTACCCCCAAACACCCCCAATGTGTCCCCAATTAATCTTTGATAATTGATGATAGGTCGACTTGATCGTCATTATTTGGAAACCGCTCACCATTGAACACTTTGAGTATCGTTTTCTCCGTTGATTTTTTGTACGACTTTGTTCTCTTATCCAGAAATAGGAAGTTTTGTCTTATCCACCTAGCGACTTCGGTATTGTATCTATTGTATATAACTTCCTTAGATTTCAATCGTTTAAAAATGTCTGCGAATACGTATGTTGGAATTTTAATCTTGAGCGGTTCTTTAATTTGACCTCCATTCACCAGAGTTTCAAGAAGCAAAAAGTTTTCATCTGTTTCTTCGAGAAGACAGTTCTTTAATACCTCATAAATTTCGTTAATTCTCGATGGTGAGAATACTATTCTTTTAATTAGTGCAGAACGTGTAGTATCAATATATTTTGGCTCTTTACTGGATCTCTGTCTTGCCTTTGATTTAGCTTTTGACGGTTTTTCAGGCGTCACCCCATCATATCCATATATTTCTCTTTTTCTTAATAACCACATTGAAATGATGTTTCCATTTGTGTTGTCAATTAAGATTTGATTTTCGTTCAAACGCTCCAGACAGAAAAACTCAACTCGGTTCAAAAATGACTCTTTTAAATTCCAATACTGAAGATGATATTCTAATATCAAGTGTACCTTGTTGGCTTTTACACCATATAAGAACAGTCCTAGCCAATTAGTATAAAGTTCTACATCAATGGAAGGGAGAATTACAATCGGTAGTTTATGTGACCAAACCAGTTCATAATCTAATCCTCTTTCATCTAAAAGGATGTTGATATTGTTTTTTAATTGTTCTAGGTATTGTCTAACGTGGGGATTTTTTTCTTTCCCAGCCCTTTTAAAGCTAAATTCAACATCATAGTAGGTCTTAATGACATCGACTTCATATATATGTTTCTCGTAGGTCTGCACAACATGAAGATAAGCATTTGAATTCGAAGACTTTGATTAGATGAATACTTGTTCATTTGTCTCTTTCAGAAAGGCTAGTTTTCGACCGTTCTCATCATCTAAGAAATAATAATCGCTTTCAATTCGATCTTGAGTCAGGAAATCATTTCCAAGAACACCTTTATCGGGTGTCCATTCAATTGGAAATCGTATCGAGTGTATTATATCCTTCTCAATTATGTACTGATCTGGGAAATATGCTATCGAAAAGTTTTTATTGCGATTCCTGAATTGAGAAAGGTGTGAAAAGAACTCCCCACGAACAAACCGCAACCAGTTATTGTGTGTCATTATTCCTTCTATCATATCTACAAGCGCAAAATCATAAATCGAAAGTTGATTACCTGAATCAATAATCATTTGATCTACGAACAGTTCGAGTTTCTCCGGATCAGTGAAATGAAAGGTGATTAGTTTTTCGTCGTAACAACTTGGTATATAATCCAATGTGTTCAAGAACTGCTTCAATCCTCCAGGATAGGAATGTTCAAGCGACTTGGTTTTGACGACTACAGAGAAAGATTCGATTAGAACTGCCATATTATGTCAACGCAAAATCTGCAGAAAGGAACACAATTTTGAAATCGTGATTAAACAGCATTTAATTTGTCAAGAGCTTGTAACAGTCTTGGCAGATAGAAACATTTGATTTAAAAAAATAGTCGTGTCGTTTTAAGTCCATGACTACTCCAAAACAAGCCCAGCAGAATTGATGATTCTCTCTAATTTCAGTTTGAAGCGAAACATCATTCATTACAGTGTCAAACACTTTTCTGTCTGTGAATATTTCTTTTAGAAATCTCTTGACCTCCATGCCGGCTGTATATGTATTGAAAAAGATATCGAAATCAGCTTCACTTTTCATTGTTACGTTGTGATTACGCCTTATTTTTTCATAAAAGATCTTTAGCTTGAACTCGATGTCAAAAGGAGGGGCATTGTTTTGTCTCATAAATCTAAGTGAACTATCAACTTCGATAGAAGAGGGAAACTTGGCTTTATATTCTTCAAGACCTTCAAGAATAATATTCAAATAAAATGAACTTTCTAGTATTTCAGTTCTAATATTATTGGCGAAATCAACTGCTTTTTCGGAAAACTCAATTAGTTCATCTTTTAGAAACAGATTTTCGATTAATTCATTGCAATAATTTACATCGTATCCACAGCTGTAGAAATCAAATTCTGGAGATGGAAACACCATGGATTTTAGATATAAAAATGGAAAGAGATCATACTCACGAAAGGTATATCTTTTTGGATCAAGTAATGGTCTTGTAAAGCCGTCATAATACATCTCTGACATAAGATATATTTCAACTCCCTCGTTCGATTCGAATTTGTCCCAAAATTCCAAATAGCCCAAATCACGAAATGAAACAACAGAATGATTGATTGGCTCAAAAAGATTTGAATATTCTGAACGATCAAAGTACTTCTTGTAAAAGCTGATCATTTTTTTGGGTTGCCTGTCGTGAAGTGCTCTACTTATTTCAATCCATTTATCATAAGGTAATCCTGTATTTATGGCCTGGAATGCATCTATTCCGATAAATGTTCCAAGAAAATGAATATGGACTTTTTGAAATACGTGTAAGTTGTGTCCAAAATGCTTTGGTGCTATTTCATCGATATAATTCGCTAAACTCGCTTGGAGCTTATCTACAACATGATCTACGTTAATTTGTGACATTGATGTATGGAATTATTGACTATACGTTTTCAAGGAATCTAATAACCATGTAGTGTGGAAGAAAAATTTCTTCTGTGATGCGAGCTCTCTCTGAAATACTTACTTCATTATATCTACTATAGTAATTGTATGCCCCGTATGAATTCGTGTATTCATCAAGAACAGAATCATGTAATATTTTGGCAGCTTGAATAGCCTTGGTGGTATCAATGTAACTTTCTTTGAGTGCTATTGATTCAAGTACGTCATTGATGATCAAGTAACATTTGATTCTTTCACGGAACTTCATGCGAAATATCTCTGGCCATTTATGCTCAAATTTCTCAAGCATATTGGCAGTTTGTTGCAACAATTCAGTAAAACTTAAGTGAAAATTTCTCGCTTGAACATCTAGCGGCTTTGTTGAATGAACACCATTTAAAAGTTGCCACATACCTTCAAGCTTTTCATTCATTTCAGATTTGTTCATAGTAGTATTGTGTTTCGGCTCTGGATAAATGTATGCACTTAGATTTAAAATGTGGTAGAATTCAACAACAATATCATCAGATTATTTCGCTTTTACAGGAAGTTATCAACAATAAATTCCTGTTCAGAAAAAACGAGACGTGTTAAGATTCGTTGTCCACAAAATTGACCACGGTAAAAAGAAAAACCCTGTAACTCATTGAGCTACAGGGTTTAACTACAGCGGTCCGGACGGGACTCGAACCCGCGACCCCTTGCGTGACAGGCAAGTATTCTAACCAACTGAACTACCGGACCAAATTCTCAACCTTGCGGTGCTAACAACAGTTAGCTTGTGAGATTTGTTACGCGCTTTTCGTTTAAAGCGTGGGCAAATATAAATCAAAATTCCGTTCTACGACAACTGTTCGCGAAAAAAAATGAAAAAAAATTATGCGTGCGTTTCCATCGCTTCTTCCTGTAATTTCTGAGCCTTGATTTTCAGGATTTTGACATAGTACAAATAATATCCCATGCTAAACACGGCAAACGAACTGAAAATATGCCACAGGAAATATGTACCCTGCGGCAACCAAGGGAAGGGGTTCGGAGTGGGATGATCTAGCGTTCTGAATACTAGAGATAAGGACAAGAAGAGGATGGAAAGCCCAATGAGATATGCATATTTGAACTTGTATTTGATCAATTCTAATAATATGGGAATGAAAATCGCGCAGCCTACAACGAAATGGCCTATGTTTGGTGCGAATTGATCGAAATTGGGCACATCCCGGAACAGCTGAATGATCAACATCCCTATGAAATTGAACACAACCACCGAGAGAATTCCCCAATACCATTTCTTCCAAACTTGCGTCCAGAAGTAGGAAGCAATTATAAACGTTGTGATAGAAGCAGGTACCCAATCCAGATACAAGAAAAATTCACTGTTTCTAAAAGCGTGGTAGAGGGTTGACCCCAATCCGTTCATGAATAAAAACGGCAGTATGGCAACGATTACCATGTGCTGGCGGTATTCGCCACGAAGTCGGATGACCGATTAAATTACAGGAATGAAAAAGGCGAGAGAAGAAAGCGCATTCCAAGGCTCAAGTAGGGTGCCGTCTGCATGGAATTCATTATAAAACGGGCCACTATCATGGATCAATTCTTCGCGCTGTACTATTTCCAATGAGTCTATCACAGTGCAAAGTTACGGCCTTTTTGGGCTTAGCCAAAAGGACAAAAAAAACCGGTTATTTCAATGAAACAACCGGCCTTTATTATTTTCGGAAGGATTACTCCTTAATAAACTTCAACACTTCTTTCGTTCCGTTATAATCGATTTGTACGAAGTACATTCCAGACTCAAGATCTTGAACATTGATGTCCATGGAAGCCGCATTAAACGTATCAAATGCCGCGTGTGACTTACCATTCATATCTACCAAAGTAACCGAAGAAACGTCCACATCGTTCAATCCGTTCAAGGTTACGATATCTTTCGCTGGATTCGGGAACAAGGCAAATTTCGATTTCGTGATCCCTCCAATTCCATTGGCGTCAATCACGTGGATGTAGTAATAATCAACAAGGGTAACCGTTGGTTCACCGAGCGGGTTGTCAGGAGTTGAGTAGGCATCAGTACTAATGATTTGCTGATAACTTCCTACGTCTTGTGCCGTAGGGTTTCCAGAAATTAAAATACAACCAGTCTTGTCTCCTTCAAAGCATCCTTGATCGATAGGACTGAATACGTTGTCTGGAGAATAATAGTCAACTGTGAATCCAGGAGGCAGTCCTTGCCAATCAGATACTACAACAGAATCAAAATCTAACGTGAAAGGAATCGGCCCAATCATAATGGTAGTATCCACAGGTACGATAACCGTAATTACCTCATTGTATGTTTGTCCAACATATGCTGGCGATAAACCAGTAGCGCTGTCAGGATAAACTCCGCCCTCTGTATATTGAGGATCAGCCGTACATTGTGCACTCGCACCAAATACCAACAAGGTTAAAAATGAAAAGGATAGTAGTAATTGTTTCATAGCTGTTCAATAATAGTTTGCACTAATATACGTTATTTTCGGTAGTCTCATTTCCAGATTGATAAAGTTGTAAAACGCAAGGTGTTCATTAAGGGGCAGAATGCTCAACGGCTTTGTTATCTTTGGCGAGGAATGAATGAGTTGAAAGTAGGTGAAAAGAACCGGGTTTTCGGTTTGGATGTGTATCGGGCTATTGCGATCATATTGGTGGTAATGAGTCATACCGCGTATTTCAGAGGAGACATATTCTATTTTCTTCCAAGCGTTCCTTTACCAGACGGAGTGGAGCTCTTTTTCGTGCTCAGTGGATTTCTAATTGGAACCATTTTGATTCGAACGTTGGAAGAATCAGAACGATTTGGTTTGAAAGAATTACTGCATTTTTGGAAACGAAGGTGGTTTCGAACCTTGCCGAACTATTATCTGATCCTCATTGTGTACTATATTCTCGTCAGTACATCAATTATTGGCAATCCTGGGGATATCGACCAATTCAGCTGGAAATTCTTCTTCTTTTCTCAGAACCTGTGCGAAAGCTTCTATGGATTTTATCTGGAAAGCTGGAGTTTGTCTGTTGAAGAGTGGTTCTACATCATCCTTCCAATAATGATTATCGGATTCCGACTCTTCCTATCCAAAAAGCATACGTTGCTGGCGGCGATTGCAGTACTCATTCTTGCCCCGATGCTCTATCGCTACGATTTACGGGATATGAATTACGACGATTGGTGGTTCGATCAAGAAATTCGAAAAGTGGTGATTGTGAGATTGGATACGATCATTTACGGTGTTTTGGCGGCATACATTGCTTTTTATTACAACGATTTCTGGAAGAAAACACGCTGGATAACCTTCCTGCTTGGATTGGCAACAATCGTGGCTGTTCGGTATATTCCGCATCCGATTGATCAAACCTACGGAAAGGTATTCTACTTTACAATATTCTCCATTGGCGCCATGTTATTATTGCCGATGGCATCGTCTCTGAAGAGAAATCCTCTGGGGGTTGCAGGAAAAGCAATCACTTACGTCAGCATTATTTCATATGCTATGTACCTCGTAAATCACTGGGTGGCTTTGATAATTGTTAAGCATTATTTCCCGGTGACGTACAAACAGCAATGGTTGGCTTACGCTGTGTTCTGGGCAGCAACCATCGCTATTTCTTCTATGATTTATTATCTCTACGAGCGTCCAATGACGAAGCTCAGAGACATTTTCTAACTTATTCCGCCGCTGCGATCGCCCAAGCAGCCAACGCTCCGTTGTAACTTGTGTAGAAACCGAAAGCTTTGTAAATCGCCGAACCCCAATTTCCAGCTGCCGTTTGGTTCAATTCCTTATTCTGAACCGGGTCGGAAATATTTCTAACCACTCCGAAATCAACTTAGTTTGTTTTAGTGCTGAAGAGAATGGTATAATGACCTATTAGCGCATGTCGTTCAAAGGACAAAAGCCAAACATGTAGTAATTGAGGATTTTCGTCGTCCCAATAAAAAATGGGCCCATCAATGCCAACCTTGTGACTATCGAGCCAATTGCCGTCTCCATCCGTGAGGTAGGCGTAGTAATTGCTCTTTGCAGTATTGTGTGCATTGAATTCTGACAATGATTCATAGAAAGAATGGTTTCCAAAGCCCATGGAACTTTTCCAACCTTCGTTCGCATCTTCGGGAGATAAATAAGGAAAATCACCTGCATTAAGTCCACCAATAAACAATCGTGTCATTCGACCGGTCTCGGGGTCGTCAAAATTGAATTCTAGCTCCAGAACTCCTCTTCTGTTCTGAATAGACCAGGTATCGTAAGCGTGCAGGCCACTCAAGTATTTAAACCTACCTAACTCCGTATGTCTTGGATCGTTCTTGTTGTAGAATCCGGGAGGCGAGAACGTTGCAAATGTGCTGCTATCCGATTGCAGTTCCCTCATGGAGTCATATTGCTTAGGCCAAATAACTTCTTTGCGTTTCTTCCTACGTGCTGCCTTCAATGGGTACAAAGTATCGCTTAAATCTTCGTAGGCAATTTCAACTTCACCAACATACTCGCGAAGCAGCGTTTTATTAACAAACCGACTTTCTGGATCGTGCCAATTTTCTAGATGTTCTTTCAAGGGCTCAAAAGCGTCATCGTTGCGTTCGTTGAAGAGTTCTCGGTATTTTTCCTTCGGAAAATTGAACCAACCATGGGCATACGGAAGTACCTTATCGCCTTGTTTTTGATAGAGAATGACTTCCCAGAGGTACGAATTCAAACAGTTACGGGCGATATCCACGCGAGCAATTTTTTTGTTCCCACATTTAAATTCTCCGGGAAGGAATTTCACTTGATTCCGATTCCATTCCTGATTGACCAACGCGAGTTTGTTGAGGTAATGATCTTTCTTCAAATGCTCGGGTGTTTCCGGTATGAAGTTGATCGCATTGAAGTTCGTAAAGGTGATAGAATCTCCGCTGGTCAGATGAAAGGCAAATGAGTAAGAATCTTTGATTCGAACCAGATAACCCTTCTTGAAGGCGTTGGTGGTGTAGTTATCGTGTCGATACCCAATATCCGGATTATCGGGATACTCCCCATCATTCAATTCCTTGATTTTGAACTCAAAACGCGTTTGAATAATTTCTCCGCTGTCACTGCAAGCGCCTAGAAAAAAGCTAGCAGCGATGAGAAGGAGAAATGCAACTTTTTTGGTAGCCGGAATTGTCATGAAGCAATAATAGAGATATTTTACGAGTTGCAGATATATCGCAGGAAAAGGCGATTCAATTGTTGCGAAAAGCAATAAGTTGTTTATTTTTGCCTTCGCTTTTGCCATTCATTGGCGATACGGTCCAGTAGCTCAGCTGGATAGAGCATCTGCCTTCTAAGCAGACGGTCACAGGTTCGAATCCTGTCTGGATCACAAAAAAGCCTCCGCATAGGGAGGCTTTTTTTATATATCCAGCATTCGAACCTGTTCGAAACAACAAAAAGCCAGTGACTTTTTGTTGTTCACTGACCCGTAACAAAGTGAAGCCGGTCGGTAATCCTGTCTGGATCACAAAATGAATTCAATTTGTATTACCATGTGCGGTCATTACTGGTCGTATGGAATTTACGATTACTACGGAGATTTGGATGAAGAGGGATACATCGTTCGAGACTATAGCTTGGCTGGCGATGCCGACTTCAATTTTAACGCATTTAACACCGACCTCATCTTTGGGTGGCAGTTCGGGCCGGGTAGCTTCTTGAATATCGTGTACAAAAATGCATTGCAGCGTGATGAGCAAATCATTCAGACTTCCTATTTTGACAATCTAGGAGCCGTTTTGGAGCAAGGACAACTGAATTCCATAACGATGTCGTGTACTTCTTTGATACGGTATCCACCTACAGAAAGCTCTTTAAGTAGCGAACAGACTTACCCTCGGCTAATCATTCTCTGGTTTAAAACTGATGTAGGTCACTTTTTAATCGTCTCAATTTAAAGACCTTAGTCCTAACATTAAAAACCTACGTTATGAAGATGAATTTAGGATTAGCAGATAGAGTTATTCGCGTATTGATTGCGGTTACAGCGGTGATTTTGTACTTCACAGGAATCACAGAAGGAGTACTTGGAATTTCATTAATGGTAGTGGGAGGAGTGCTTGCATTGACAAGTTTGATCAGCTTTTGTCCGATTTATGCCGTATTTGGAATTAGAACATGTCCAGCCGAAAGCAAAGCATAGTCTCACGATAGAACATTTATTTTGCAAGTCCGCGTTGATGTCACTCAGTGCGGGCTTTTTCGTTTGTATCGCTTCAATAATTAACTTTGATCTGCAAATAACCATTATAAAAACCACATGGATAGAGAATCGAGAGCTTACGGCAGAGAGGAGAGAATGAAAGCGATTGCCGAAAAAGTAAGGAAGCAGAAAGAAAAAGAGGAGCGAGAAGATCGAGAATTCTATGAAAAAGTAACCAGCGGATGGCGTTGGAAGCTATTCTTGACATCGGTGGTCGTTTGTACATTGATGGCAATTCTTACAACAATTGACACGCTCGCGGATGGTAAAACGCGTAAAATGGCGAAGAATGAATGGCGAGATGATACGGGATGGATTTGGGATATGCACAAGGTAGTTCAAGTAGAAGGATACATGTTCGCACCGCATATTCGCGATTGGATTGATAACGATGAAGAAAGTTTCTCCATTACTTATTCGCCCATATTTCAAACAGGTAAATGGCTGAATTATGATATCGTTGATGAAGAAACTGGTAAACTACGGAGATCACACAGTGAATTTCGTTGGAGATCCTTACTCGGATGGTTTCCGTTTTTCCAGCTTTTCGCTTTGATACCACTGTTTACCTTCTTCTACAAACGACAAAATTCGTTCTTCAATTTCCTACGAATGGGATCTATTGGTCTGATATTTCCAGGAACTTTAATTGCGCTGTACTTCCTGATCTTTTAATTGAAATCAAAGCGGAAAATCAATAGTCTAAAACACGAAAACGAATGAATTTCTTTAAATCGATTGCTAAGGTTTCATTGGCGATGTTTGTCTTATTGTCATGCGAAGGGCCGGAACCCGGAAAGCTAGGCCCCAAACAGCCTTGGATGAAAGGAAACTATCAGGATAAATATCAAATCGTTTTCACCAATGACTATGGATTCAAAGACGGCAGGGCTACAATCGGGGCCAGCTCCTTTTTAGTTCATGGCAAGAAAGGCGTTGTACTCTGTACTGCGAAACATCTCTTGGGAAGTGCTATGGGAATCAATCCTGAAGTGAAAACGACAAAATTCAATGCGCAAGTAGATTATTGGAATGTTTATGCCAAGAACGATCAACTGTTTAAGGATACTCTGAGCGTTTCCAAATTGATCAATACACGCCTGTCATCGACTGACATCGTACTGATGAAGTGTGCGCCAACCAAAGGAAAGAATCTATTGGCCCTAAAACCACGATTTTCTCGAATTGGAGAGGACGAAGAACTGACAATCATTGGATACAAGTATGGGGATCCGTCAGGCAAGCAGATTCGCGTGAAAGTGAATTACGACGAATACGATAAAAGTACGCTGTTGGTGCAGGCAGAATCGATAATTCAAGCGATTGGAATGAGTGGGGCACCTGTAATTGATGCCAGCGGTTATGTAGTCGGTGTGCTCGTTGGAGGTGGAGTCTTTGAAGACAAAATGTACCTTTCAGTAGAGCCTTTGAGCAAAGTGAAAAAGTATCTAGAATAGATTTTCAGTACCTTTAAAAGCATGAGGTATTTCATCATCGCATGTTTCTGCGCTCTGGCCTATTCTTCAGGCGCACAAGATTGCCCGGATACGTGCGAAATATTTGTTCCGAATGCGGTCACACCGGATTGTGATGGAATCGATTGTGAGTTCTTATATGTTTCTTCCAATTGTAGTTTTAAGGAATTCCACTTGATGATTTTTAATCGATGGGGTGTACTTGTTTTTGAAACCGAGGATCCAGAAAATGAATTCGATGCCTCAACCGTCAATGACGGAACTTATTTATGGCGAGTAGATCTCGTTTTTTGCAATGATCAAAAGCTGCAGAAGGAAGGAACTTTTATGGTGATTAAATAAACGAGGATGAAGCGATTGAGGGGAGGATTATTAGTGTTGATGTTGATGACGGTATTTCAATCTTCGGCACAATTACAGACGTTCAATGAAGAGCGTTTGGATATGGATCAAGGGTTGATGTTAACGCTGGGGAGTTGGGCAACAGCCAATTTGGTTGCAGGTGGCGTTGGTTGGGCTACGACACCTGAAGGCGAAGCACAGTATTTTCATCAAATGAATTTCTTCTGGAATACGGTCAATCTGGCATTAGCAGTTCCTGGATATTTGAAGGCGCGTAAAGAATCCACGGATTTAACCTTTGGAGAAACGCTTAGAGTACAAAACAAAACGGAAGCCGTATTCTTAATCAATTCAGGATTGGATATAGGTTATATGTCGGCGGGATTGCTGCTGCGAAGCGAAGCACGTTTCAATGCAGATCGAAAAGATCAATGGATGGGATTTGGGAACAGCCTGCTGATACAAGGAGGGTTTCTCTTCGTTTTTGACCTCACCGCATACATTCTACACAAGCGACATTTCAACAAAAAATTAGGCGGCGTCATAGATCAGATTGATCTGAGTCAGAACGGGATTGGATTGCGATGGAACATCCCGAATCACCCGATGAACCGCTACAAATACGCATTACTGTAACGAATGAAATTATTCGAATCAATTCCTTTAGGAAAACTTCAATTGACTTCTAGAATAGCCATGGCACCTTTAACCCGTTGTCGCGCTGTGGATCAAAATACGCCCAATGAAATCATGGTGGAGTACTACCGTCAGCGTGCTGGTGCAGGTCTCATCATTGCAGAGGGCACATCACCATCACCAAATGGATTGGGATATCGAAACATTCCTGGATTGTTCAACCAACGACAATTGGATGGCTGGTCGTCGATAACAAAAGCAGTTCATGAAAAAGGAGGACGCATCTTTTTGCAGATTATGCACACGGGTAGAGTGGGACATACCAATAACTTACCCGAAGGCGCGCGATTGTTAGCACCTTCCGCTATAGCGCAGAAAGGGGAAATCAGTACTTACGCCCTTGGGAAACAACCGTATCCAACACCAGAAGCCATGACGACACAAGAAGTCCATGAGGCGATTCAGGAATTTCGCACGTGTACGGAAATGGCCATCGAAGCAGGATTCGACGGGGTTGAAATTCACGGAGCGCACGGCTATTTACCGAATCAATTCTTGTTACCAAGCCGTAACCAGCGCACGGACGAATTTGGAGGTTCTAGAGAAAATCGATTGCGGTTTTTGAAAGAAGTGCTGTCGGAATGTTGCGCTGCCGTTGGTTCAGACAAAGTAGGATTGCGCATTTCTCCATTCAGTTACGCGGACGTCGACGATGAGGAACAAGAACTCATCGAAACTTACACTTCGGTGGTAGAGATGTTGAACCCTTTCAGCTTAGCCTACTTGCACCTCAGCCACATGGGCGATCCGGTTCCCGTGAAATTCGAAATGTGGCAAAGCATCCGAAAAATCTATCAAGGAACTTTGATGTTATGCGGCGATTTCACCAAAGAAACTGCAGAAACAGCGCTCCAAGAAAGCCAAGCTGACATGATTGCTTTCGGCCGTGACTATATATCCAATCCGGATTTGGTAGAACGTTTCAAAAATGATTGGCCATTGTCCGCCCGCGATAATTCGCTATGGTATGGTGATGGAGCAGAGGGGTACTCGGATTATCCTAATTATAACGGTGAATGAAATCTACTTCCTCAAGATGAGTTCGTTGTAGATCCTTCCTCCGGAATTTACAAGTTTCATGCGGTAGTAGCCATTGGCAATATTACTTAAATCTACAGAGTAAAGTTCCCCATGTTGTTCGTTTACTAAATCTCCTGTAAGCGAATATACATAGGTCGATACGATGGTGTCAGGTGCATGGAAATTGAATATTCCTTCCGATGGATTAGGAAATATTTCTAATGTTTCTGGAGGCCAAGGACTACAAACAATTACGTATTGATATACGGTAATTTTATCGCGATCTGTTCCGCCATTGTTGATAAGGAAAACAGAAAGATCGGCGATAGCAACATCTCGTAACCTACCGTTCGTATCTTGATCTTCTGCGAAGAAAGTCTCCTCACCTATAATTGCGTCTCCGTCATTATTCAGGTGAAGTACACGCAAAGATTTATCTGTATAATCTCCATCTTTTAATGTGACGACGAGTAAACTATTATTCCATTCTGGGATTTGGTAGTTATCCACGTATTCCGCAACAGAAGGTGCAACGGTGCACCATTCGCTCCAACTCGTTCCATTCAAATTCGGATCCGTACACCATGAGTACAAAGGGTCTGTCAATTCATCTCCAGGTATGTTCGGATGCGGAACATAATTCGTCGCAAATTGATCTTCGCCCGGGTGACTTCCATCATTTGCGAACCCACGAACGTCTTTCCAGCCATAGTTCATTCCAGATCGTAATAGATTTACCTCGTCATCTGTCCGATCACCATGCTCAACATCATATATCAATCCATAGATAGGATTGAATGCGAGTCCCTGAGGGTTACGATGCCCACGGGTATAGAATGAATTACCAGGAACCGGGTTGTCATCTGGAATACTTCCGTCCATGTTAAAACGATGAATTTTCCCTTGAAGCGAATCCGGATCTTGGGTAAAATTATTTGGATTGTCCGCTTGATTTGGATAACAATTCGGATTTGAGTCTTCCGAAATGCCCAAGTCTCCAATAGAGTAGAAAAGGTAATGACTTCCATTTAAGGTAGCACTAATGAGTCGTCCGCCCCAGTGATCATAAACATTGGGAAGATTGGTCATGAGATCATCTACTTGCGTAACAATCTTATTGGCGGCGTCCCATTTTAAACGAACGATTTTAAATTTTGTATCTGGATTTTGAACATCTCCGTGATTGTAGGAATGCACGAAATAAGTAAACGCTGAATCGGGTCAAGAAAATCAGGGTGAAGTGCAAGTCCGTATGTTCCATGTCCGATTTCTTTATTCGGACAATACGGATTGGCCTCACTTAGATCTCCTTCAAAGTAATCAGCTGCGGCATAGACTTCTTGCTTATCACCATCAGCAGGATCTATACGAACTACTTTTCCTCCAGCTTCTGTTATCCATAGGGATTGATCGGGCCCAAATTCGATTTCCCATGGGGTGTCAAGCTCGGTAGGTAATTCATAGCGAATAAAAATTTGAGAATGACATAAGGTACTTAGGACCAGTAATAATCCGAGGGTAGAGTATTTCATAAATAGCGTGCTCAACTTACCTACAACAACGGACTTCGTTTCAATTCGTTGGGTTTGAAAATGTTAAAATGATCTTGGAAGATCTTCTTCACATCCTGTTAGATTACTCTTTGTAAGTGCACTTTAGTGCACAAAAAAAGTCCATAGTATAAACTATGAACTTCTTTGTCGGGGTGGCAGGATTCGAACCTGCGACCTCTTGGTCCCAAACCAAGCGCGATGACCGGGCTACGCTACACCCCGATTGCTTAAAAATGATAATCGTTATTATCGCAAAGCGAGGGCAAAAATAACCATAAATATTAATTCTACAAGCAAATCAGATTGGAAGTTGGACTTTTTTTATTCCAGCAAGCATAACCAACACAACGCCTGCATGATCCAGTCCTATGATTTTGATGTTTGGATTTCAATAATGAACGCTTTTAAGTAGAATTAAATGTCCAATTCGCGCAACGCAATTTGAAATCTTATCGTCTCGGATATAGAAGATTAGATATTTCCGTTGCTATGAAAACCACTTGGAAATCACTTCGCTAACGAATTTTACTGACTGACTAACTGCTAACGAAATTTTGAAAACATGCGAAACCGTTATCTAAACCTGACATGCATTGCTTTATGCTTCTCCTTTGTATGTACCGCGCAAAACACCAATCAATTAACCTTTATTGAAAACCAAGGCCAGTGGAAGACCGAGGTCAATCATCGTGTTGCAGTGCACGGAGGTACCGTTTATCTCGAGACAGATGCATTCACCCATACGCGCTTTTCAAGCGATGATTTCGAA
This sequence comes from Fluviicola sp. XM-24bin1, assembly GCA_003149635.1. Classification (GTDB taxonomy): domain Bacteria; phylum Bacteroidota; class Bacteroidia; order Flavobacteriales_D; family Crocinitomicaceae; genus UBA4466. The sequence continues at coordinate 16,547 of QCWI01000017.1, read as the reverse complement.
TTGCATCACGAGGTTAAGCACGAAGATCAACTTGCCGCGCAGGATGTAATCATGCACGGTCATGCATGGAGAACAGAATTTATCGGGTCCAATGATCAATCAACGGCTCTCGGACAACAAGAACGTCAAGAATATTACAATTTCTTTTTGGGTAACGATCCTAGTAAATGGGCAGGAAATGTCAGTGCCTTCAATTCGGTGTACTACGTCGATTTTTACGATGGCATTGATATGGCAGTGTACAGCAAGGACGGCGCATTCAAATATGATATGATTGTTGCTCCGGGCGTTTCTCCCGATCAAATCAAATGGAAGTACAACGGTCTTGATCACTTTTCATTGGAAGATGGCAATTTGAAGTTGCAAACTTCAGTGGGAGTTTTCCTAGAAATGGAGCCCTATGCCTATCAAGATCTTAATGGTAACAAAGTCAAAGTAGCCTGTCAATATGCAATCAATAACGGCGAAGTTTCTTTCAGCTTTCCTGATGGATACGACGAAAGTGCCACTTTGATTATCGATCCAATTCTTGTCGGAGCATCCCTTTCAGGAACTGTTGGAACAGAGAACTATGGTCACTGTGCAACGTACGATGATGCTGGAAATATCTACACTGGAGCCATTTGCTTTGGATTGGGATACCCAACTACTATTGGAGCATTTCAAACGACTTTTGGTGCGGGAGGAACAGATATCAGTTTGAGTTGTTTATCATCCGACGCAACCACTTTATTGTATGCGACTTACTTGGGGGGAAACAGTTTCGATTATCCGCACAGTATGATTGTAAGTCCTGCCGGCGAGCTTCATGTGTTTGGAACTACAGGGTCTCCTGATTTTCCGACAACAGCAGGGGCTTTGAGCTCAACACTTGGAGGGTTTAATGACATTACCGTAACGCATTTCAATGCCACAGGAGCGGGAATCATTGGCTCTACCTACGTTGGAGGATCAGCAGGGGACGGAAGTAATTCACTCTCATGGAACTATGGAGATACATACCGCGGTGAAATTATTTTGGATGCAGCGGGTAATATTTGCATTGCTTCGTGTACCGAATCATCAGATTTTCCGGTAACAGCCGGTGCCTATCAAACGACCTATGGCGGAGGAACGCAAGACGCGGTTTTGTTCAGCTTGAACCCCACGTGTACGGCTATGAACTGGTCAACCTACGCAGGGGGAACGGGACACGAAGTCGGATTTGGGCTACGAATGGAAGGCGGTTACGTGTATATGTGCGGCGGAACGGACAATCAGTTTTTTGCAGCTACGGGCGTCCAAACAACCTACGGCGGTGGAACTGGTGACGGTTACGTGTTGCGATTTAATAACACTGGTTCTGCTGTATCCGCAAGTACCTACTGGGGCTTTTTGGAACAAGATTTTGCCTTCTTTCTTGATATAGATGGAGACGGTGATGTATATATCTACGGTCAAAGTGCTAACGGCTTATTGCCAATTTCACCGGGCGTTTATGCGAATGCAAACAGCAATCAGTTTATCGCCAAAATGAATGAAGATTTATCAGCAGTGGAATTTTCAACCCAGATCGGCTCAGGAATGGGAGGTGCTTTCGGTTATGATTTCATTCCAATTGCTTTTATGGTTGACAACTGTAAGTTTATTTACTTCTCTGGGCACTCGGCCACAGCAGGATTGACAACTTCTCCAACTGCATTTCAAACAACTGGTGGATTTTACCTCGGCGTTTTAGATCCAGGAGCTGTGAGTCTAAGTTTTGCCACTTATTACGGCGGGCCGGGAGGTCACGTTGATGGAGGAACGAGTCGTTTCGATCCGGACGGAGTCGTATATCAAGCTGCTTGTACCTTCTCAGGATTTAATACAACGCCTGGTGCATGGTCATCTACGTATCCGGCGGGATATGACGTTGGAGTGTTCAAAATGGACTTTGAAGCGCAGGGAACAAACGCCATTGCTGGTGCTGTACCCAATACTTCAGGATGTGCTCCATTTACCGTTAACTTCTTAAATACAGGTTCTGGAAATACATTTATATGGGACTTCGACGATAACGGAGCTACCAGTACGCAATTCGAACCGACCTACACATTCAATAACCCCGGTGTTTATGATGTGATGCTCGTTGCCATTGATTCCAGCACATGTAACATCGCGGATACGAATTATTTGACCATAACGGTGAATGCGGCGCCAATTGTCGACCTAGGGAATGATACTACCATTTGTACGGGAGCGGTATTGTTGGATGCCGGCAATGCGGGAGCGACGTATGTTTGGCAGGACAATTCAACGAACCAAACATTTAATGCTACTTCCTCTGGAACGTATTGGGTAGAAGTGGATGCGGGAGGATGTACCGTGAGCGACACCGTTAATATCATCATTGGGAATCCAGTTGTTGATTTAGGCCCGGACATTCAAACCTGTACTCCGAGTTTAACACTGGACGCAGGAAATAATGGTTCTACGTATCTCTGGCAGGATAATTCTACGAATCAAACATTCGACGTGACTGCTGTTGGAACCTATTGGGTAGAAGTGGATGCAGGAGGTTGTACGGCTTCTGATACCATTGAAATTACGGCGGGAAGTATAACCACAAGTCTACCGAACGATACGTTGATGTGCGCGGGATCAGCTTTGGTACTAGATGCTGGGAATCCGGGAGCGACGTATTTGTGGCAGGATAATTCTACCAATCAGACCTTCAATGTGACGCAAGCAGGGACGTATTTTGTGGACGTAACACTAGGAATTTGTAACGCTACAGATACAGTAAATGTCGATTATTTTAGCCCGAATGCTTACTTCTCGGTAATTGATACTACAGGATGTACGGACTTCTTTACATCATTCACTGATTTGTCATCCACACCGGAAAGTACCATCACGAATTGGTTCTGGGATTTCGGTGATTCGTTTACTTCATCTGATCAGAATGCGATGCATCAATATGGGGCATCAGGAAATTACAATGTTACGCTAACAGTGACCACAGCGAATGGATGTCAGAATACTTATTCTCGAAACGTTCAGATTATCTTGTATCCGGAGCCTTTGGCAATGTTCAATTTTACGCCGTTGGATCCAGAGCCAGGAGATCAAATGAATTTCCAAGATCAATCTACGAACGCGACATCGTGGCTCTGGGATTTTAACGGAGAAACGACATCAACACAGCAGAATCCAGCTCATACTTTTGATGGGACCGGGACGTTCACGGTAACGTTACATATTGAATCTGCTGAGGGTTGTCAAGATTCCATTCAAATGTATCTAGACATTCGTGAAGAACTCATCTTCTACGTGCCAAACGCTTTCACTCCAGATGGTGACGAATTCAACAACGTATGGCAACCGATCTTTACTTCTGGTTTTGATGCTTCAGATTACCACCTCTTGATTTTCAATCGTTGGGGAGAAGTGGTCTTCGAATCCTACAATCATGAAGTGGGATGGGATGGCACCTATGGCGGAAAGCTCGTAGCGGATAATGTCTTCACCTGGGTGATTGAATTCGGTGACATCAATAACGATGAACGTCATACGGTAAACGGTCACTTGACGATTTTACGATAAGAAACATTCTAAATAACAGAAGGCTCCCTATTGAAGCCTTCTTTTTATTATTTTTGCGCCGTGTATCGCATGCTTTCATACCTTTTAATTGCGCAATTTCTTTTTGCGATAGGGATGAAAGTCTTTCTAGTTCTGGACTGGAAAATCAACCAAGATCTGATTACCGAAAAATACTGTGAAAATAAAGACAAGCCGATGATGCACTGTAACGGTAAGTGTTATTTGGCAAAGCAGCTGGAGAAATTGGAACAGCAGGAAAACGAAGAACGAAGCGAACACCCTAATCCGCAACAACTTATAGAGAAGGTAGAATTGATTTCTTTCTACAGCGATGATATGTTAAGCTTTTCTCTTTCAGAAGTTATGTCTGAATCATTGAAAGGAGAGAGACTAATTCATATGATCTCTCAGCCACACCTTTCTCGTGTGAATGCACCACCACAAGCATAGAAATAACCTAAGGTTTCGTGTTTTTAGATGCGAACAAATTATTTCTAGTTGAATTCACATAACTCAAGTTATGATTAAAAAAATCATGCTGGCAGGCATTGTCTTGCTGGCTACCAATAACGTACACTCATGCGACGTATGCGGAGGTGCCGTGAGCAGTACTGGCGGAGACGCCATTCCCGGTATCTTTTCAAATTACATCGGGCTGAACGCTTCGTATCGATCGTTCACATCTACACATTTGACATTGTTTGAGGACGAAATCCCAATTGTTTCAAATGAATTATTCTCGACATACAGTCTGCAGGGACGCTACTCCCCAATCAGAAGGTTGCAGTTTATAGCAAACCTACCAATAAGCGCGGTAAAAAAAGAAATGGAAGAAGAAGAGCAATATGCCTGGGGGCTGAGCGATGCTTCATTTCGGGTGAATTATTTGCTTTTTGATCGACGCAATGATTCCACGAATACTTTCTTCAATCTATTTCTGGGTACCTCGGTCAAGGCGCCCACTGGAAGAAGCAACTTTCGGGGAAACGAAGCATATTTCTTTCACAGAAACATGCTGCCTGGAAGTGGCACGTGGGATTTCGGATTTCACGTAGATCTCTTGTGGAGAAGAAAGGAATATGGATGTACCTTAAATGCTTCGTCTCTGATCCGAGGAACGAGCAATAATTCCTATGACTTTGGTAACTTATATGCATCAAGGATTTCGTTTTTTCGATTTTTTGAGATCCGCAAATCTCGGCTGATGTTAGATGTAGGAATGGCGTTTTCGGCCACCGGACAAGATCGGAATCTTCATTTCAATTCAGTAGAAGATTATACGGGAGGCTGGATGCTGTCGCCTTCACTTCAATTGAATTATTTCTGGAAAGATCTAATCTTTAGAACCAGTGCTCAACGTCCTATTATTCAGGATTTGGCAAAGGAGCAAGTAGTCAACAATTATGCACTCCAAGCGGGTGTTATTTACCTAATGAATTAAAATTAATAATGAAACAAATTATATACTTCGCTTTCGCGGCGATTGCAATAACAGCTTGTCAAAAAGAAGAAGTGGTAGACGAGCACAATCACGATCATTCTTCAAATGAACCCATTTCCATCACGTTCAATTCACCCAATGAAAATGAAACATTCAATTTCAATGAAGAGGTTTCGGTGTCAGGATGGATTTCACGCAATGGACAAATTCATGGATACACCGTAGAGTTGATCAATCAATCGAATCAGGATTCGGTTTTATACTCACACGACGTTCATGATCATGGTTCTGAAATGGAGTTTAGCGACCTGTGGACGAATAATCTTCAGGATACCAGTAGCGTCCTCATCCGAATTACAGCGTTTGGAGATCATGAAGCAAGTACAAGCGAAATCGCAACGCGGTTGATTACTTGTAATGGACAATAGTAATGAATTGTTCAAGCCCTCGGTATCCTGCTGAGGGCTTCATCGTATTCCTTTAGCTTGCGGATATCCCGAATCCATATAGCGGTGCTTTTCAAATTTTCCCGTCTTTTTCGGAGGATCGAAAGAGAAGATTAAAATGAGGATCGACCAAATGAAAGGGATGCCCCATATGAGAACGTAATGGATGATTTTCGTTTTTCGTTCAAAGAGCCGATAATTGCGGATTTTTCGAGTCGCAAGAATGTTCAATGTAACTGCAACTGCTGCCATGAAAATGCCAATCCCCTCAATCATTTATACTGCTGAATAATGAAACTGTAAGATAGGAATTTGCTTATTAAAGTTGCGTTTGTGTCTTTAATTAGACAACATTATGCATCAACGCATCTAAATTGATAGGAGGTGCTTGGAGAGCAGCTTGAGCGTTGATGGCATTGTACACTGCTGGATTGGCCATCTTCAAGAATAATAGAAGCCTCAGAGGATCTTGATCTACCAATTGTGCCGCTGTTGTCCTATCAGTGAGTAATTGAATTGTCGTGATCCTGTTGGTGGGAGCCTTGCAACAAGAAAGCCGCTCCGCCCTTGGCGGATCTTAGGCTTTTTCCCTGTCCACAACTTGAAGTAGACTTCAGTTGCGTCCATGAAAAAAGCCAAGCACTTCGTGCTCGGCTTTCTGGTTGCGGAGAGAGAGGGATTCGAACCCTCGTTACAGTTACCCGTAAACTTCCTTAGCAGGGAAGCGCTTTCAGCCACTCAGCCACCTCTCCATCGTTCATATCTGAACAAATTCGCCTTTAATGGGCGGATGGCAAAATTAGTAAAAGGTTCTATTCTTCAAAACAAAAAAACGAAAATTGTTCGCTTAATTCCCAATCTCTCTGTAATACAGAAAATTCAGGCAATTTGGATGGTAACCCAAGCCATTCCGTTTAAAAGGAAGTATAGCACCCACATTAAATGAAATGGTTTGCGAACTGACTTCAAAATCCCTATTACCATCATAATAGTAAAGGCGATTAAAGAGTAATGTAGAGAATTGATGTAAAAGCCATAGCAATAAAGTCCTATGGCCACTGCAACAATCATTTTGAAATACCACTCGCGATAACTGGCTAGGAAAACGATCATCGCTACTACAAGGAAGAATCCTTGAGTGATCCGTGCCCAATCAACAACAGTTCTGTCAAGAAAAGTAATGAGATCTTCCGCCGACATAACGGTTTCCCAAAAAACTACACTTCCAAGAACGCCAGTTACGGTTGAGACAAAGAACAAGTAGGGTAGAGCACCTTTTTTCGGATGCCAAATCAAGAATAGAAAACTGACGATGAGTAATGCAAATTCATTGAGGGGAAACGGAACTACGAACGAGCCATCGCTCATGTAAATCGACAAGCCAAACATGAAAAATGTTAGGCCCGTTATGGCTACCGCACGTTCCTCCCGATTCATTTTTTCGCTGCGAGGGCTTCCTCTACGTAATCGAAAGTAGATAAGATGACTGGTTCGCCGTCCACAACAGCAACATCGTGCTCAAAGTGTGCGCTTGGTAATCCGTCTTGCGTAACAATTGTCCAATTGTCGTCCAATTGCTTCACTTTTTCGGTTCCCATGTTGATCATCGGTTCAATGGCAATCGTTAATCCATTTTGAATTTTCTTACCTCGTCCACGACGTCCGTAATTTGGTACTTGTGGTTCTTCGTGCAACTTGGTTCCCAATCCGTGTCCAACCAAATCTCGAACTACACCATATCCGTGCTTTTCCGCGTGCTGTTGGATCACATAACCGATGTCGCCAATGCGCTTTCCTGTGCGTGTTTCTTCAATACCTAAATACAAGCATTCACGCGTTACCGTTAGCAATTTTTTTACCTCAGGATCTACTTCGCCAATTTCGAAGGTAAAAGCGTGATCGCCATAATAATCCTTATAAACAGCACCGCAATCAACCGAAACGATATCTCCTTCCTTAAAAGGGATATCGGAAGGCAATCCATGAACAACTTGCTCATTAACAGACACTAAAACCGTGCTCGGACATCCATAAAGACCTTTGAAACCTGGAACTGCATTCTGTGACAAAATGTACTCTTCTGCCAAAGCGTCAAGTTCGTTTCCCGTTACTCCCGGGCCGATTTTCTCTGCAATTTTCCCTAAAGTTCGACTGACAACCTGAGCTGCGTCGCGCATAATTTCAATCTCCTGAGCTGTTTTTAGTACAATCATGTGTGTTGTTCTGCTTGCCGTGCAAAGGTAGTGGTTTCGATGAAACAAATTAGGTTCAATTAAGGAAGGAAGTAATAAGAAATAACAAAACCTTATGCTTTTGAAAACGAGTGAATTAAGATTGTTCATTCGTAAGTCCACTGAAAGTTTTACTAGAGTTTTGATTATGTGGGCATTAATCATTAATTTACTGTAATTAATGCAACCCTTTCTAAATGAGGAGCGTCTAAATGGTAACTAAACATTCATATTATATGAAACGAAGCCTGTTATTCCTATCACTGTTTTCAGTTCTTGCGCTGGGGGCATGTAAGAAGGTATCCACTGAAGAACCAACTCCGACGCTCGAAGTGGAGCAGAAGAACTCAGTTTTAATTGCGAAACACACTTGGACGGGCTGCGGCCCTTGTGGAGGATGGGGATTTACCAATTTCCAAAGTTTGATGGATAACAATCCGGATGAGGTGCACATCGCATTCAAGCGCGGAAATGTAGGAGGTTATGATAATCAGTTGATTTACGATTTCTTCCAATCGACTTTTGGGATTCCAGGAGCAACGCCGACATTCCACAACAACTTGGATGCATCTTTAAGTGTAGGGCAAGCAAAAGATCAAATGGACGCCACAGGAGTGATTGCTAACGCCAATTACGAAATGAACATTCAAGGAAATAAGATCGTTTTAAACACGACAACGAAATTCTTTAAGGAAACGCAGGGAACCTTCCGTATTGCGCCTTACCTCATTGTTGACAATCTAATTGCGAATCAGACGGGACATCCAGACGGAGCAAATACGGCGCACAAAAAAGTGCCGGTAGACATCGCACGACCAGTAGGAGCGGGGACATCTAATTATGCCGGATATGTGATTGCAGATGGCGATATCAAGAACGGATACACAGTTAATTTGGAATGCGAAGTTGATATTGATCCTAGCTGGGATCCGAATGACATCTCCTTTGCAATCATGATTTTTAGAGATGCCGGAGCGGGAACGTATCAATTGATTAACACCTTTACGAAGTAGTTATGAAAAAAATGATAGCACTGGCTTTCGCAGTTTCTGTGACGGCTTTCGGATATGCGCAATTTGAACATCAGGTTGGAGCAAAAGCGGGATACAATCATCTCTTCTTGAAATACGACAACCTTTTGGTTGAAGATAATCCAACTACACGTGAATTAAACGGAGGGGGATTTACGCTGGGAGGATACTACAATTACATGCCTTGGGACGATATTTTTCTACAAGCCGAGATCTTATTCTCGAACAGAATGTGGAACGAGAGTTCAATCTCCACGTATCAAGGTCAGGTAACGACGACTACGCAAACGTACACGCATTACATCAACAACTACGTTGAGATTCCCCTGCTTTTCAAATATGGTGTCAACTTAAGTAAGAGAAAGTATGGAGACAAAAAGTATCTATTCTTTTACGCTGGATCGTCAACGCACTTGTTGTTAACAACGAAAGGTACGAGTCAAGAAACATTTAGAATTGATGCGGCAGGTCAAACAACCATAACACAGGAAGACCTTACCATGGAAAAGACAGATTTACGCGAGTTTTTCTCTCCTTTTCAAGTGAGCGGATTGGCAGGAATTGGCTTCTCGTTCGGATACGGTCTCAACATCGATCTTCGATATCAATTTATGATGAATCCGGCATCGCGAGTAACCGTAACGGCAACTCAGGCTGGAGATTTTAGCGTATTGAAACAGAATATGGCAACAGTGACCCTAGGATATAATTTCCTCTGGGATTATTAGAAACTAGCTATACAATTAGAAACGCCTTTTGAGAATTCATGAGGCGTTTTTTATTGCCCTCACTTCGAGTATCTCAGTGTACGGCATTACTTCAAAGACGAAGGCTGTGGCTCTCGCCATGCCTGCGGCAGGCAGGAAGCCAGAGTAACTCTATAACCCAGCAACGAAATCAGCGAAAACTTCCTTGTGCTTCTCAAGATTCAAATCTGGAGAGAGTGCCACACGAGCGATGTAGTCCTTGTCGCCTTCCTTTGTTGTTCCTTGCGTTGAAGTCGCAGGGATTGTCCAGTAACATCCCTTTAATTGACCGTAACTTACGCAATACTTACTTTCACCTGGAATGGTCTCAATCATCATGTTGATGAGTTTGAGGTTCAGGGCACGCTTGTACATTTCACGTTCTTCGTCAGTATCTCCTTTTGTGGGAAGATCCAATGAGAAAACAGAAGGAGTGAATCCTTGAGCAGCCAATTCTTCTGATACAAAATTGATTTTTGCCTCTGGAAGTTTCTCACTGATGAAATCAACAAACTCACGAGTGTTTTTATAGGCGTCCGCGATGCGTTGCACCATAGACGGCAATTGTTTGGCCAGAATTTCTGTTTGAAGGTTTGTGGCTTCGTTGTCACATGTCGTCAAATGCTTTTGAATTGGTGACATTATTGGTGACGCTTTCTCGTTCGAAGTCACGTAGCCTGCAGTGCAAAGTCCGCCGCTTGGAAATTTGGAACCGCTCACGTAGGATAGGGTTTGAACGTTCGCAAGAAAGGCTTTGTTTCCTAGGAAATGGAAATTTGGACAGAAAGTTTGATCAATCACGAAAATTGGATCGACGGCATTACGCCCAGTGGAGGTAACTCGTTCTTTCGTCAAAACGGACTGTAGATTATCTAAATTTGGAACTTCCACGCGTGGATTCGTCGGGATTTCTACGATAACAAACGGTACTGCATCTTTCGCAGCAATTTCGTTCAGTACTTTGTCCAATCCAGCTACCATATCGTTGCCTCCATCCACCGGAAGATCAATCACTTCAACATGATCCAAACATACAGCAACGCGACGTGCCTGGTCATTTGTACCCCCATAACAGTTCGGAGGAATAACAACTTTAATTTTCTTGCCTGCAAATTGCTCGTTTGACCAATCGATGATTCCCATCATGATGGCGTATTGAACTGAAAGCCCGCTGGATCCAAACAAGGGTGTTACTCCAGAACCTGTAATGGATTTTACAGTTTCCTCTACGGTCGTTTTATTTGGTGCGATGGTACTCGTATCAAAATCTTCAGCCGGTAAACCAACTAATTTTCGCATCACGGTATTACAATCTGCTGGTGTCATTGCGATGGTCTCACGACGGCGTACATGCTGGATTTCCTTCACGTAAGATGCGCTGGAATCATTAACTGCAATAATACTTCCGTAACGAGGATCAAGTCCAACGGTGAAATCAATGTGATCACCAGATTCCAGATCGGTTGTGCCTGAATGAGAAATGAAAACATTACTTCCATTAAATTCAGTAATCTCGTTCAGATTCTCAATTTCGATCACCTCAAACTTGTAACCATACGTCGAATGAATCAAGGAGGCATCAACTGGAGATGCAGTTCCTTTCTTATGGTACAATCGTGTGGCAACCCCATCTAGAAGATTTTTACGTAACACAGCTAGAATTGGCGTTACTTGCGAGGAAAACGAAATGATTTGATCTGATGCGACACCATTTTCCTTGGCCAATGACCATTCTAAAACACAAGAAAGCGGATGTCCCAATCGAATGTAATCGAATGCAGTAGGCAACGCGCTCAATGCTTCGCTGGAAGCATTTTTGGTTGCGCACAATTTCTCCAATTCGTCTAGAAATTGATATTTGGCCTGCGATTCATCGTAGATATCTAAGCGATGGGTTGTTAAACGAAGCCAATCATTCGGCATGTTTTCAATGAGTTCCTTTAGAAAAGCGTTCAATGATGCGTTGTTCATAAGATCAAAAGTTGTTCATTAAAAAAGCCGGCGCTTTGAGAACCTCAGCGACCGGCTTTTGATAAGTATGTTTGGATTGGCTTAAGCCAATACTTCTTTTACTTTGTCTGCAGCTTCTTGAAGCAATACTACAGAGTGTACATCCAATCCTGAATCGTCGATCAATTGCTTCGCTTCTTGCGCGTTAGTTCCTTCCAAACGAACGATCAATGGAACTGGGAAGTTTCCATAGTTTCTGTATGCGTCAACCACACCTTGTGCAACACGATCACAACGCACAATTCCACCGAAGATGTTGATAAGGATGGCTTTCACGTTTTCGTCTTTCAAGATGATTCCGAATGCTTTTTCTACACGAGCAGCGTCTGCAGTTCCCCCGACATCAAGGAAGTTTGCAGGGTTACCACCAGATAGTTTGATGATATCCATAGTTGCCATTGCCAATCCGGCTCCGTTCACCATACACCCAACGTTACCGTCAAGTTTAACGAAGTTCAACCCTGCTTCGTCCGCTTCAACTTCCGTTGGATCTTCTTCTGTTTTATCGCGCATCGCTGCGTAATCTGGGTGACGGAACAATCCGTTTCCATCCAATGTTACTTTGGAGTCAACTGCAATGATTTTATCATCAGATGTTTTCAAAACTGGGTTGATTTCGAACATCGAAGCGTCACATCCTTCGTAAGCTGCGTATAACGCTGCAACGAATTTTGTCATTTGCTTGAATGCTTGCCCTGAAAGTCCAAGGTTGAATGCAATCTTACGCGCTTGGAATCCTTGCAATCCAACGCGTGGATCGATTTCTTCTTTGAAAATTAGGTGTGGAGTTTCTTCAGCAACAGCTTCGATATCCATACCTCCTTCCGTAGAGTACATGATGATGTTACGTCCACGCTCACGATCCAAAAGAACAGACATGTAGAATTCGCTAGGCTCACTATCACCTGGGTAATACACGTCCTCTGCGATCAATACTTGATTTACACGTTTTCCAACTCCGTTCGTCTGCGCTGTTTGAAGGTGTCCGCCCAAAATTCCTTTTACAGTTTCTTCAACTTTATCCAGTCCTTTCGCTAAAACAACACCGTGCGATCCTGTTTCTTCAACGGTTCCTTTTCCACGTCCTCCTGCGTGAATTTGTGCTTTCACAACAAACCACTCAGTACCGGTTTCTGCTGATAACTCTTTTGCCGCAGCAACGGCGTCCTCTACTTTGTCGACTACCTTTCCTTCTTGAATGGCAACTCCAAAGCTTTTCAGTATTGATTTCCCTTGAAACTCGTGTAAATTCATGCTTCTTTAAATTTTGCGAGATAAAAATACTATGAATTCCTTTAGTCAGGGGTATGTTGGAAGAGGAATTTTTAGAAGTTTTCCACGGTGGTTGAAAATGCTCTGTTTAACTAGGTTGAGAGCGGCGAAGATTAACTAAATAAGTTAAGAATTCCGCAGATAATTTCCAACAGAATTGAATACTTCTTGTTCGCAAAAACGCGTTTTTTCTTTTTAACGTATTGTAGTAATTGATTGACATTCAATAAGCAGTATCGATATTAACAGTCGAACAATTTTTCAAAACTACCGAACACTTACGATTCTGGATCCTGTTCATGCTCCACTTTGGACTTAAATCCTGGAAGCAAATTAATTATTCGTGCCAAAGCCAAAAGAGTCAATGTTAAACCAACAAATGTGTGACAAATAATGAGAATAGTTCCGCCAAAATCCAAAGCTGAAATCCCGTCCATTCCTACAGTGATCATCCCGGTGAAAGAATTTCTGAATATGTCTAATGCATTGATAGCATCAATTTGGATGGAGTGTGAAAAGAAAACGAAAGCACTGGCGAACCAAAGTGCAATCTCGAAGTAATTATGTGCCAAGGCGAGCACCAGCCTTTCGAAACTAAGAACTTTAAAATCTTTGTTTTTCTTCTGCGCTCTGAAACTTGCAAATAGCAGTACGTTTAATTGATAAATTAGAATTTCCCACGAACGCGTTAATCCGTAGATTACTAGAAACTAAAGAAGGAGCTCATCTTGTTTATACACTGTTATGACGAAGGTAGATAGTGCTAGAAGTGAGTGAAAGATAACCCAGACATCAACGAAGGCATACCATCCAACGAGACGAGGGACAGTGATTCGTATTAAATTGAAAATAGAAATCCGACTTAAGACATCAAACAAACGGCTCCAAAAAGCCACTAAGAAGCTCTCGCGTTGAGACGAATCGTTTGCATTCTTGTCAGTCACGAAGTTCTGAATTAAGATCTCTTATGTTGCCAATGGCTTCCAATTGGACGCGATGCAAATTCTTGTTGATCGCGCTCTTTGATGTCGTCCCAGATTTGACCAATCGCATGCGAAAGAGCTTCTTCTTCCTCCTGCATGGCATCGTGCATTACCAATGGATCACTGAAATAGTGTTTTACAAAGTTGGTATCGAAATCACCACTAACGAAAGCATCGTGTTTCAAAACGTATTTCCCGAAGTCCAAGGTCGTTTTTAAACCACTGATTTGGTACTCGTCAATGGCCTTCAATGTTCTGGAGATTGCCGATTTACGATCTTTCCCCCAAACAACTAATTTTGCAATCATTGGATCGTAGTAAATAGGAATATCCATACCTTCAACAAAGGCATCGTCAACGCGAACTGCACGTCCAGATGGAACGCGGTAACGCTCCAAGTTTCCAATGTCCGGTGTGAATCCGTTCAATGTATCTTCCGCATAAACACGCACTTCAATCGCATGTCCATTGATGTTTAATTCTTCTTGTTTCTTTGGCAATTCCTCACCACGAGCTACGCGAACTTGCCATTCTACCAAATCCAATCCAGTGATTTCTTCTGTCACGGGATGCTCTACTTGCAATCGCGTATTCATTTCAAGGAAGTAGAACTTCATATCTCCATCGACTAAGAACTCTACTGTTCCAGCACCTTCGTAGTTACAAGCACGACAAACGTTGATAGCAGCCTGTCCCATTTGCTCGCGCAATTCAGTTGTCAATAGAGCGGAAGGAGCTTCCTCAACAACTTTCTGGTGACGGCGTTGTATCGAACATTCACGTTCGAACAAGTACACTGTATTTCCTTTGCTATCTGCGAAAACTTGAATTTCAATATGACGTGGTTTCGTGACAAATTTCTCAACGAAACAAGCATCGTCTCCGAAAGAAGAACGCGCTTCATTTTGAGCCAATCGCATTTGTTCTTCCAAATCTTCTGAACGCTCTACCAAACGCATTCCTTTTCCACCACCTCCGGCAGACGCTTTAATCAAAACGGGGTATCCAATTTGATCTGCAATGGATTTCGCCTCGGCAACATCTGAAATCGCTTTGTCAATTCCAGGAACCAAAGGTACATCGAATTCTTTAACGGCTTGCTTGGCGCTTAGCTTATCTCCCATTACTTCCATTGCTTCGGGAGATGGGCCGATAAAAGTGATTCCGGCTTGCGTTACCTTACGAGCGAACTCTGCATTTTCAGACAAGAAACCGTAACCAGGGTGAATTCCGTCAACTCCTAATTTCTTGCAGGCTTCTAAAATTACATCTTGACGCAAGTAGCTTTGTGCGGAAGGACTTTCACCAACGTAAACGGCCTCGTCGGCCTCTTGAACGTGTGGTGCATTTGCATCGGCGTCAGAATAAATTGCAACGCTTGCAATGTCCATTTTTTTCAATGTTCGGATTACACGTCTTGCAATCTCTCCACGGTTTGCTACCAGTACTTTTTTCATAAATGCGTTCTTTCGAAGGGCCAATTTTCTGTCGGAAATAGGCACCCGCGAATTTAGGAATTATTCCCAAACCAAGGAGACTTCACACACGCAGAATGGGTGTTTTTCTGAAGGCTTAGGTTTGATTGAATTAGAAAGCTTCCAATGGAAATGAAGTAAAGGAAGGACGAATCTTTGATCGTCACAACGTGATGATCTTGTGCACTTTAAACTCTTCAGTATTACTTTGCGCCCTTCGTGCCTTTGTGGTCGACTTTTAAGATGGAATCACTGAGAAATCAAATTACTATTTAGGATTAGGTATAACCACATGACCTTCAGGGACAGGTCGTTGCTGTCTGCGGCGCTTGTTCGGATAGCGTTTGTTCTCTTTCTTGCGGAAGATGTCCAAGATGTACTGCGCTACTTTGAAATCCTGGAAGCTCTCAAAATCTTCCTGATACGATAATCCTGCCCCTTGCGTAAAATCACCTTGACCACCTTCTTGAATCACCGTGTGATCGTTGGATTCATTGAAAATGTTGACACGGAAGGTTCCGGATTCGTTCAGAAGGTATTCCAAGTTCAAATCACCAATGAGCTGCCCCGTGTGAACTTGACCGTTCTCATCGACTTCCTCTTCACCGTAGCTCTCTACACCGAAACTTCCAGAAAGGATTAAGCGATCATCTAAGAATCCTTTGGAGACCCCAAATTCAAACGTATTGTCACCCGAAACGATATCATTATCAATGTCCAACTTCAATCGGTAATCTTTGGATACACGTGCCAGCGCTTGGTTGATCTGAGAGGTGATAATTTCCAGCGCACCTCCACCGCTGGAGTTGTTAGTTCCTGCAATGGCCTGGAATTGACGGGCAAGCATTAACGAGAAGAATTGTCGGTTCAATTCATCTGGATCGTTTTTAATACGATTCAATAAAGACTGACCGATGTCATCGGCTTGAGGAGCTCGAATGTCAAATTGGATGATCGGATTTTCCATCGTTCCTGTGATCAATAGATATGGGAATACAGGTTGGTGACCGCCGCCATTTGATCCCAAATCGCTTCCGCCACTAATTTCGCTTAGGTTGGCACTGAGTCGATAATACGTTTGAAGATCAATTTGAGCAGTGTATGGGTCTCCCGTCCAACTGATAGTTCCGCCTGGTTCGATGATAAATAATTGCTTGATCGCGATGGCATTCTTCGAAATCGGATCCATGGCGAAATTGTAGAATCCTTCAGAAACCTTGTAGGTTCCTTCCATGTTCAATTCGTTCTGATTGTCCAGTCGAATACTAATGTCCCCAGTTCCATTCGCGCTGATCACGTCGCCAATATCTTCATTAAAGATAATGTTGACGTCCGCATCGGTGGT
>QCWI01000016.1 GCA_003149635.1 Fluviicola sp. XM-24bin1 | reverse complement strand
ACGCTTCAAACGCCGGTTTTCTTCGTCAAGTTCCTTGAGCTTTTTCAACTGAGCAGTATCAACTATTTGTTTAGAGCTATTCCTCAGTTATATTTTTGCACATAACGTATTGCTAAAGATACCTCTTTATTTTTGCATTGGGAAGCCCCATTATATCTGCATTTCCTCAATCGGACTTTTAATAATTTGTAAGTTTTTTGTTGAAACATGAGTGTATATTTCAGTTGTCTTAACACTTGAATGACCAAGTAAAATTTGAATATACCTTAGGTCTGTCCCGCGTTCCAAAAGATGAGTGGCATAACTATGACGAAGCGTATGAGGAGTAACTCGTTTTTTAATATATGCTTTGTGCACCGCTTTCTCAAGAACTCTTCGAATGCTGGTTGCGGAGTATTGTAGGTTGGTTTCACCATTGAATAAGTAAACCTCCGGTTTATATTTTCTATAATAAGCTCGAAGTAGAATAACAACATTTTCAGCTAAAGGAACCAATCTATCCTTTGCGCCCTTACTATTCCTGATATGAATTAGCATTCGATCACTGTCAATATCTTCTATTTTTAGCTGTAGTATTTCACCTATTCTCATTCCCGAAGAGTATAACAGAGTTAGTATTGCTTTATGCTTAAGGTTTCTGATGTTCTTGAATATGGATTGGACTTCATCAATGCTTAATACAACAGGGAGCTTCTTTTCACCTCTTGGCCTCTCTATGAAATAAGATTTTCGTTTCTGGCGAAGAATTTTCTCTAGATAGAATTTTATAGCATTGACATGTTGATTAATAGTACTTTTTGAGTATTGTTTATTGCTAAGCATGTACAGGTAATCTTTGATTGAATCCTCGTTAATCTCTGCACCATTCATATATGTGTTGAATTGCTTGAGACAAGACAAATAGGTTTCTCGGGTGCTATCACTGTATTTCTGATAACAAAGTTGTCGGTTGATCGTTTTGAAGTCCATTCCACAAATCAATACTATCCAAAGTCGATTATTCGGTTGTTAACCGGTTATTGTCGTTTGTATTTCGTTTTGAGGAGGTATATTTAAAGTGGATTTTACGAAAAGAAACCTTTACTAAACATCCTCACTCTTATCAATCAATCGATTATCAATCTGCTTCGAAGGATTCACGCCCAACTTCTTCAAATTCTCCACGCGTCGCGTTAGGTTACCACTACCATCCGTGAGTTTCTTCATCGATTCTTCGTAGGTCTTCGTTGCCGTGCGCATTTGTCCACCTAGCTTGATGAGGTCTTCCGTAAACCCCACAAACTTATCGTACAGATTCGCCGCTTGACGTGCAATCTCTTCCGCATTTTTGTTTTGCAGATCCTGCTTCCAGATATACGAAATCGTGCGTAAGGTTGCCAACAGTGTAGATGTCGAAACCACAACGATATTCTTATCCAACGCCTTTTCAAACAAACTCGGATCTTCCTTCAAGGCCAAGGTCAACGCAGGTTCATTTGCTACGAACATCATCACGTAATCCGGAGAGTTGATTCCATGGAGTTTTTGATAATCCTTGCTGCCGAGCAGCTTCACGTGACCGTTAACGCTGTCCAGATGTTGTTTCAGGTAGACTTCTCTTTGGGATGCATCCTCGGTATCGAAGTAGTTGGAATACGCCGTCAACGACACTTTCGAATCCAGGATCAAATGTTTGCCATCCGGAAGGTTGATGATGTAATCCAATCGTTGGTTGTCGCCATCTTCCGTCTTGAGATTCGTCTCCTTGGTATAATGAATGTCTTTCTCCAATCCCGCTTTTTCAAGAATGGATTCCAGCTGAAATTCGCCCCAGTTTCCCTGTGTTTTGGAATCGCCGCGTAAGGCCTGCGTCAAACTTTTGGTTTCTTGGGTGATCTCACGATTCAATTCCTGCAACATCTGCAAGTGCTTGTCTAAAGCGGCTGATCGTTCGGTATTCTTCTCGTTGCTATCTTCCACTTTCTTCTGGAATTCGCCAATGCGCTCCTTCAATGGATTTAAGATGGAATCAAGGTTCTTTTTGTTTTGCTCGGTGAATTTTTCGGACTTCTCCTCCAGGATTTTATTAGCTACCAATTCGAAATCTTTGCGGAAGCGTTCTTGAAGTTCGGCCAATTCCGTTTTCTGCGTCTCCAATTTTTCTTCGAGTGCGGCATATTTCGTTTTCAATGCCGCCTCGGATTGCAACAAAGTCTGATGCTCCGATTGAATTCCCGATAATTCTTCCTTCGAAGTATTTAAGTCTTGAAGGAGCCGTGTATTCTCATTTCGAAGTGTACCCACCTCAATTTCAAGGGAAGTATCTACCTCCGCAGGCTGCTCCTTTTTTCTTAGTGATGCAAACAAAAAACCGACGGCTCCTCCTGCCACCAATCCTATGATCAACGCGATGTAATCCATATTTTAAAAGTAGGCAATATAACCGAAATGCACCTTACTTGAATTGAATTGAATGGGTGCATCAAATTGACTTCCGAGGGCATACGAAATGGAGAAAACTCCCAGATTGGTTCGGAACGAGAAGCCCAGCCCGAAACCGTAAGGCGCATCGTTGAAATAATTGCCTGAGACATTTTCATACCACGTTTGATCGAAGAAGGCGAAGACGTGCGAGTTTTGATCCAGTAGGAATCGATATTCGGCTACGAATGAAGTTCGAGTCGTCGCTAGTAATTCATCTTCATTGAAGCCGCGCTGCGCAGTCAATCCACCGAATCGGAATACCTCGTTTTGAAAGATTTCATCGGCAATGTAGAACTCCGTATTGTTGGAAAGCCGGAGAACGTGGCGCTTGTACAGAGGAATGAACCATTCCAAATCCAACTTTCCTCTAAAAGTGGTGGAACGAATTACCTGAGCAGAGTCATTGCGCTGCGAGTTCCGACTACCAATGCTGGACTCCACATCCACACGGAATCCTCTGGACGGATTGGGGAGATAATCCACGCGATTGGAACTGAAGGCAAGTCCGTAGTTATTCGATTGCGTATTCCCCAAATTTTGAAATGTCGGATTATTCTGTCCTCCTTCCAATACGCTTGATGTCAATGTTTGATAATAGGCTTTTACATAATTTCCACGGTTCAAGAAGTATTGCACTCCAATCACACCGTTCAGTTCAAGAAAGGAAGTGTCCCGTTTGTACAAATCAAATTTCCCGTCGATTCCAAATGAAGTTCCGAAGAGAAATGGGTAGTTCAGTCGCGACGTTAACGATTGCGTTTGATCCCGAATGCTTTGCCATCGAATGTTGAGCAACTCCCCGCGCTTTAATACGTTCATCAAGCGCAAGTTCAAATCACCGGTAATTTGCAAGCGTTCCGAAATGGGATCGGGCTGTAAACCAACAACGCCATTGAAGGAACTAATCGCTACCGATTCTACATAAACGTAGAGTTCACAACCCTTCTTGGTAAAGAGGATTTCGTGCTGTCGGATTTCTTTAATGAAGGGTACCTGGGCAATCGCCCCTGAAATCTGCTGCAATCGTTTTCGGTTGTACACATCGCCTTCCGAAATGCCAATCAAACTACTGAGGTATTTTTGACCTACAGCAGTATCTCCTTTGATGTGAATCTTTTTCCATGTAAAAATGGGCCCTCGGTCAATCTTGATATTCGCACGAATTTGGGCACCGTCAATTTGAACCAAATCCAATTGAATGCTTGCGAAAGGATAACCGTTATTCAAATAAGCTTCATGAATGCGTTGTAAATTATTCCCCAGATCTTTCGGAGTGAGCGGAATCTCAGCCAGGAACTTTTCAGAGAGTCGTGCGTTTCTGCGTACAAACGTTACTTCGTCTTTTGGCAACTTTAATACCGCCGATTCATACGATTGTCCCAGAAAGAAATAAACTTCCGCCTTCTTTTTTGAATATTGGATGGAATCAACAGAGGCCAGCAAAAATCCGTCGTCAATCGCATCTGCTCGTAAATTTTGAATGTACTTATCAGCTTGGAGACTGTCCTTGAATTTCGTTTCGGGGTGCTTTATGAACGATCGCAGCGATGCACCTTGCCATTCGACAGAGTAATCCTTCTGCCCAAAGCTGGAAAGGGGGAGAAGCAGTAGCAATACAATCCACAAGTTGTTCATCGCAATAGAAACGTACGGAAAATTACTTTATTCCTCGGAATAATTGAAAATTGGAGTTGATTCAATGCGCTGATGTGTTAGGAATCGTTGATAACTTCCAGCATTACGTGAATCTACGTAGTTTTCTTGGAGACTCTTGAAATCACATGATCTATTTTCGCACTGCGACTTCTGGCACGATTCATGCTGTGAGAATGAGTGATTATCACACCGTTGTGGATAAGATTATTTCAAAGTGGATACAATTTATCGTAGATTTGTCGTTATATTGTAATACAACAATCTTATTAAACCTTTAATTCAGACAGCATGAAAAGAGTAATGGCCATTGCCTTCTTGGGACTTGCACTAACTGCTTTCTTGGCAGCTTGTGGATCTTCTAAAGGTGGGCACTGTGATGCTTACGGGAACAAGAGTGGAAGCGTTCAGCAGCATTCTGATCAACTTCCGTCTTAATCAACGCAAGTAAAGAAATTAAAAAAAGCACCGAGTTATCGGTGCTTTTTTTATGCCCTTACTTTTACAAAGCAAAAGCGTATGTTTTGATTCAGATGATGTTTCTGAATTTCAGTTCGATTATTGAATCAAGAATGCTACTGCGTAGTTCGCCATTGAGTCATCTACAAGAATGTAGTTCTCAATTGAACGCAACTCATCACATCCGTCGTTACATTCTTGCACAGTCATTGTGAAAAGCGCTGAACTCGCCATCGGGTTTGTTGTCAATGCGCGATCGATAGCTGCGTCACATTTAACCGCCAATGGGTAACCAATGATATTGTACTGAGTAAAATCAACTGCTTGGCGCGTGATTCCTCCATCAAAACTCACTTCAAACCAATCTTGTTGAACTTGCGGAGAATTTGATGTGATATGCATACCATTCGGGAAAGAAGAAAGAAGACCTCCTGAAGATGGGTAAATAATTACCTTATTTTCGTTAATTTCTGTGATGATAGGCCCTGAGAATGTATCTTCTTCTGGAATGTTACAGTTCTTCTTACATGATACAGACGTCATTAAAACTGCTGTTAAACCGAATGTAAATAGTAACGCTTTTTTCATAGTTGGTTGAAAATTATGTATTTCAAGCTATTAAGCCGCGGCTAATTTATTCAATTTTTACGAGGTATAAAATTATTTTTTACGTAATTCAAAGTTACGTCCTAAATAAACCTTTCTCACTTGCTCATCGGCCGCTAATTCTTCCGCGGTGCCTGATTTCAAAATGGCTCCTTCAAATAGCAAATAAGCACGATCTGTAATGGAAAGCGTTTCCTGAACGTTGTGGTCGGTAATTAGAATTCCAATGTTGCGCTCACGCAACTCAGATACGATGCTTTGAATGTCTTCCACGGCGATGGGATCTACACCGGCAAAAGGCTCATCCAAGAGTACGAATTTGGGATCTGTGGCAAGCGCCCGTGCGATTTCTGTTCTTCGCTTCTCTCCCCCAGAAAGTCGCGCTCCTTGGTTCTTTCTAACGTGCTGCAAACTGAAGTCATTCAGCAATTGCTCCAATTTTTCTAGGCGTTCTTTTTTGGATAGTTTTCCCATCTCCAAAATGGCGAGGACGTTATCTTCTACACTCAATTTTCGGAATACGGACACCTCCTGAGGCAGATACCCAATTCCTAATTGCGATCGCTTATACATTGGGTAATCGGTGATATCGGTATCATCCAAAAATACACGTCCTTCATCCGGAGTAACTAATCCTACGATCATATAAAAGGAAGTGGTTTTCCCAGCACCGTTAGGGCCAAGAAGCCCTACAATTTCTCCTTGATTTACCTCAACCGTAATTCCTTTCACCACGTCGCGCCCTCGGTACGACTTCTTAATATCTTTCGTGTGTAATTTCATGTTGCACTAGAAGTTAATCGCGTAACGCGCCCGAATTCCAAAGTTTTCAATGTTGTACACCGGAACGCTTGGTGCCGTATGCGTCAGACGCCAAAAGACGTCGACACGACCAACTTTCAATATATTTTCCAATCCCATGCTGACCTCAACGTAAGGAATGTTGTCAAATTGTCTTGTGAACGAAGGTAAGTACATTTCTTGCAAATGACGGTCATCGATCCATCCAATTGCCGCTCTGACCGTTGTCACCAATCGCAATTTCGCTTTTCTCACACCCGGAATTCGATCCAAGAAGAAGCCGTCGAAGTGATTTTCCATCAGCGCAGTTACGTATCGATCAGAGATAAATTCGAAGAAATCCATCTTATTGAAAGTGTTCAATTGCAACCAATACGATTGATTTCCTTCGTGCACTTTCAAGAATGGATAGGCCGCCGTTCCAAAGATGTATCCGACATTAAATCCATAACGCATACGACCTAGGAAACCAAGACGGGCATTGTGTTCCAGTACGAAATCGAATTTTTGGTAATTGTAATCGGCGCCCAAAAAATCTTTAATTCCAAAGACTCCTTGAATGGATAAGATGGGATATTTGGAACGCACCGAAGTTCTATCGAAAGAACCAGAAATAAATTCTTCATTCTTCGCCCAACGATAACGCAAAATCACTTCACTGGTCTGAATTTGATGAATGGTATCGTTCAAACCGGTGGTCGCATTTGGTCTGATGTAGTTGGCCAGTCCAAGCGCGGTGAATTCTTTCCATTCAAATCCTCCGTACAAAATCACGTCTTTACGGATATCTTTCTCTAGGTTGATTCCCGTGCGTTCTACAAAAGTTAAACGATCAAGTGGGCCAGTACGCAATAACGTCCCAAATGTAGATCCAATCGCTGCGGCATCGGGCGATTGTCCAATTTGTTCGATGTCGTAGGAATAGTAGGCGGATAGCATTCCGCGCTTCTTTGGGGTGATGTTGTAGCGGATGGAACCTCCATATTTGAATCGCTGATCACCAAATCCGTAGGCCAATCGACCACCAAATTCGATGCGTTTGCTGAATTTATTCGAAGTACGAATTGCAACGGCCGTTCTAAATTTCTCAACAGGATTGAAGGTGACCAAGGAGAAGGCGCTTCCAATTTCAATTTTGTTCACTGGATAGTAGCCCGTGGTCGCCAGGTAGATGACATTCTTCAGGATATTGAAGAAGCGCAATTCATTCAATGAATCAATCATGTTGTCGATTCCTTGCTCTTGAATAGTCAACGGTTCATGCCGGACTTCGACCCAATAGGCATCTGAACGTGCATCGGCACTGTCCATTATTTCTACGGTATTTGCAGAACGATAAAAGGCTTCAGGACGTGCTTGATTGATAACAAAATTGGTTCGGGTGGAATGACGTCGCCCGAAGAATCCATATACGCTCGATTTCTTCGTCACTTTCAAATCGGCCACCATTTTTTCGCTGGTAAGCATCCATACCTCTGGTGCTACTTGATCAAACTTATGCTCAATTTGAAGCGCTTGAACGTAGTTGATGTTGGCCCAAGGAGACACATTCATTTTTACCCGCTTCACTGCGTAGGTGGTGTCGTGAATCCACATGTTCCCTTGAAAGGTCATATCGCCTTCGCGCTTCGGAACAAATCGCAGTTTATAGCACCACTGATTGTCGATGTAACTCGAATCTTCCAGATAAAACTTGTAGAAATTCTTGGCAAAATTCGCAGCCGGACTCACAAACTGCTTATTGAACATTACCAAGTAGTTGTCGTAGATGTTGAAATCCAAATACATGTCACCCAAGAACTGGTTCAACTGCAAATTTTCAACGCCACTGATGCGGGTCGCCTTCACGACTTCTTTTTTCTTTTTGGGATTGTTCTTGAAGTAATAATCGGAAACCGATTCGCTGAGAATCACCGGTAGATAGCTTTTGTCGTTGTCCGAAGAATCTAGATATTCAGTAATCAGATCCATACGTTTGACGATGTCGCGTTCCTTGAACTTCTCACCAATATTGTTGACATCCAACTGCACTTTGTTGTAGACTTCGTATTCGTAGGAGCCCAATTTCTCTTTGTTGTTGGCTGGCTTATTTTTTACCATGCGTCGGTGCAGCACATCGGATGGGCGCTCATCTGGAGCTTTCACGGTTACTGGCCCCATTTCTGTTTGTACGAGTTGCAAAGTCACATTGATCTCTTGGGCAACATCCTTTTGAATGGCGATGGTTTGCGGTGTATATCCACCATAACTAACGATGATGGAATCCGTGGCGTAATACGTTTCGAGGTAATAAGCTCCGGCGGTATCCGTGTATGCTCCAATTTTCGCATCTACAAATTGCACTTTCGCATAGGGTAATGGATCGCCTGAATCACCGTCGGTGACAACTCCCTTCACGATCGTTTTTTGACCCAATGAAGTCGCGTTTAATAGCAGAAAAAAGGCGAATACTACTCGATGCATGGTTCCTCTATAGCAGAAGTAAATTAACGAAGAAATTACCGAAATAATGCGTGATTACGACTGATTTTTTCGCTGTTTTTCAACACGGACAGATACAAGGATACCTACTTCGTATAGAATGAGAATCGGGATTCCGACAATTACCTGACTAATCAAATCGGGTGGAGTGATAAATGCTGATAGAATCAAAATCGCAATGATGGCATGCTTGCGGTACTTTCTTAGGAAGTCAGGCCCAAGAATGCCAATTTTCGTAAGCAGGTACGATAATACCGGAAGTAGGAATAAGAGTCCTGAATAAAAAACTGTGGAAAGCACCATGCTCATGTAAGAGTTGATGGTGAAAATGTTTTCGATCTGATCGGACATCACATATCCTCCAAAGAACTGAATACACAATGGAGCTACGATGTAGTATCCAAAGGCGATTCCGGTGAAGAACAGCAAGGTTACATACAGGATGATTCCCTTGGCTACAGATTTCTCATTTTGACGCAATCCAGGTTTGATGAATCCCCAGAATTGATAGAAAACAAACGGAAATGCCAGGACAAATCCTCCCATAATACTCATCATCAAAGCATACGAGAATTGCCCTGTGACTGTTGTACTCTGCATTTTCACGGGGACATTCTCAACGCAAACGCCGAATGTATCACACATTAAAGCAAAGGTCGGGAAGTTCTTGTAGCGCATGTTCAGAAAGAGGTTCTCCAGAATCCATTCCTGAAAAATCCAAAGCACTACTGCAATGAGGATGATGGCTACAGCCGAACGCACCAATCGCCATCTCAATTCTTCGAGATGTTCTAAAAAAGACATGCGTTTATCATCTGACATAGCGACGACAAAAATAGCGAATCATACGCAATATCTCGTGTATTTCCTGTGCGTGAATTATTTTAAAAACAGTAATGACCGATGTTAAAAAATTGTGTATCTTAGAAAGGATAAACAGTTCAAATTTTTCGCTACATGGACTTAAAAGAAGCGTTGAAATCGTATTTCGGTTTCGATAGTTTTAAGGGAGAACAGGAAGAGATTATCCACAATGTCCTCAAAGGTAAGAACACATTCGTAATCATGCCTACAGGCGGTGGTAAGTCCATGTGTTATCAACTTCCCGCAATTATCTCTGAAGGAACCGCAATTGTGGTTTCACCTCTGATCGCCTTGATGAAAAATCAGGTGGATGCCGTTCGCCATTTCAGCAACAATGAGTCTATCGCACATTTCTTGAATTCATCGCTTACTAAAACGGAAATCACTCAGGTGAAAAGCGATATTCAAGAAGGGAAAACGAAATTACTTTATGTAGCTCCCGAGTCGTTGATCAAAAAAGACAACATTGATTTCTTGACTTCGGTGAATATTAGCTTCTTCGCTATCGATGAAGCGCACTGTATTTCGGAATGGGGTCACGATTTCCGCCCAGAGTACCGTCGTTTGCGAGAAATTTTTGAGCGCATTTCCAATGTTCCGATAATTGCCCTTACGGCAACGGCGACGCCGAAGGTGCAGTACGATATTCAAAAGAACCTCAATATGTTGGATGCAACGGTGTTCAAATCGTCATTCAACCGTGAGAATTTATTCTACGAGATTTATCCGAAGAAGGAGGTAGAGAAGCAAATCATCCGATACATCCGAACGAAAGAAGGCAAAAGTGGAATCATCTACTGTCTAAGTCGGAAGAAAGTGGAGGAAATCGCTGAACTCCTTCAAGTAAATGGGGTCAATGCCCTTCCATATCACGCTGGATTAGACGCTGCAACGAGAGCCAAACACCAGGACATGTTCTTGATGGAGGAAGTGGATGTCATCGTCGCGACGATCGCTTTCGGAATGGGAATTGACAAGCCGGACGTACGATTTGTAATTCACCATGATATTCCAAAATCGCTGGAAAGCTATTATCAGGAAACTGGGCGTGCTGGTCGTGATGGTGGAGAAGGAGAATGTATTGCCTTCTATCGATATAAAGATGTTGAGAAACTGGAGAAATTCCTTCAAGGAAAACCAGTGGCGGAACAAGAAATTGGTCGGCAGCTTTTGAACGAAATTGCATCTTACTCTGAAACATCGGTATGTCGACGGAAAATGATCTTGCATTATTTTGGCGAGGAATTCGACGAAGCGAAATGTAACAATGGTTGTGATAACTGTAAGAACCCTCGTAATAAATCGGAAGGAAAACATTTTGTTGTCAATTTGCTGAAAACGATCGATGCTTTGAATGAGACGCAACGATCCAAGCACTATTGCGCGTTCTTGTCAGGAAAAGTAACTGCGGATATCAAAGCTTACAAGCACGATCAACACGAATTGTTCGGTGTAGGTAAGGAAAAAGACGAGCATTTCTGGAATGCGGTTATCCGTCAGTCGGTTGTAACAGGATTGGTTCGTAAGGATATTGAAACATACGGTGTACTAAAATTGACGGATGAAGGTCGTGCATTTATGGAAGCACCGAAGTCCTTTGTGTTGATTGAAGAGCGGGATTACCTTGTGATTGATGATGAACCAGTGGTCCAAACCAATAAAGGAGGAGCATTTGATGAGGTGCTTTACAATCAGTTGGTTGATCTGCGCAAAACGCTTTCCAAGAAGATGGAAGTGCCGCCATTTGTAATTTTCCAGGAGCCTTCTTTGAAAGATATGTGCCTCCAGTACCCAACGAGTATTGAGGAATTGACCAATATCCAAGGAGTTGGAAACGGGAAAGCAACGCGTTATGGAGCGCCATTCGTGAGCTTGGTAAAAGATTACGTGGAGCAGAACAATATCGATCGTCCTCAGGATATGGTGGTGAAATCGGTGGTGAACAAATCCGGATTAAAAGTGAAATTAATCCAGAACATCGATCGTAAACTGCCATTGGAAGATATCGGGAATGCGCAAGGGAAATCCGTTGAGCAAATCATTGATGAAATCGAAGCGATTGTTTCTTCAGGTACGCGTGTAAACATCAATTATTACATCGATGACATTCTGGATGAAGACAATCAGGAAGAAATTTACGAGTACTTCTCTGAAGCCGAAACCGATGATTTAATTGAAGCGTATAAAGAATTTGATGGAGATTACTCGGAAGAAGAGTTACGATTGATGCGTATCAAGTTCATGAGCGAAATGGCGAACTAATCCTTCTTGAGGACAAACAAATGTCCAACGCCGTTTTCCTGAAATTCAATTTTTAGATCGTCCTTACTTACAACATGAATGCTGTTATATAGCGTAGATGTATTTATCGGACTGGTAAATGTCAACTCAAACGATTTCGCTTGCTCACCTGCAATAGTCATATTCCCAATTCGATTCATCGGAATCCAGTTCGTACCATCATTGTAAGAGAAATCCTCTGAGTAAGTAAGGTTTCCATCTCCCAAATCTTCGAAGCTCACTGTTCCTTGTGTCATATATTCCGTTTCGAATCCAGCACCGGTGATTTGCGTGTAACTATGAATCGACCATGTGCCATTCATCTGGCGGGCATGCTTGACTTTTTTGTTGCATCCGAATGCGACAAATACGATTAATAGTATGAATCCAAATTGTTTCATAATTAACTGAAAGGAGCCAAAGCCATCATTTGTATTCCAATACGTAATGCTTCCGGATCGATATCAAATCGCGGATGGTGCACACCATGAACAATTCCTTTTTCTTCGTTTCGTACGCCTAGTCGGAAGAAACAAGCAGGAACTTCTTGTGAGTAATACGAAAAATCTTCAGCAGTAAGTCGAATGGGTAGGTCATGAACGACATCTTCTCCCAAATACTCCTTCGATAGTTCTCTCATTTTAGCTGTAGTTTCAGGATGATTTTCCAAATATGGATAACCTCTGCTGATATTCAAATCGACTTCCGCTCCGTTCGATTGCGCAATACTTCGAATGCTGTTTTCAATGAGTTGCAATGCTTCCTCGCGCCAAGGTTCGTTCATGGTTCGGAAGGTTCCCTTGATATGCGCTTTTTCAGGAATTACGTTTGTTGCTCCTAATGCCTCAAAATGCCCGAATGATAATACGCACGGAATCTTCGGGTCGCACTTACGACTCACGATTTGTTGTAACGAAGTGATAATCTCCGCTCCGGTAAAAATAGGATCGATGCATCGATGCGGTGTAGCACCATGCCCTCCTTTCCCTATAACAGTCAGGTGCACTTCATCGCAAGATGCCATGTATAATCCTTCTTTGAATCCGACCTCGCCGGTTGGCATGTCTGGGAAAACGTGCAAAGCAAAAATGCGATCCACTTTTGGGTTTTCCAATGCACCGTCACGAATCATATATGTCGCTCCACCTGGGTTTTTCTCTTCACCTGGTTGGAAAATCAACTTGACAGGCTGAGGTAATTCGTTTCGAATTTCATTCAAGATTTCGGCCGCTCCAAGCAATACAGAAGTGTGAACATCGTGACCGCAAGCGTGCATGACACCATCAACTTTTGATTTGTACGGAACATCATTGGCTTCCAAAATGGGTAATGCATCCAAGTCAGCGCGCAATGCTACGCATGAGGCATTGGCATCATGATGATCACCACGAATAATCCCAACAATACCTGTTTCACCGACACCCGCTTCATGCGCAATACCGAGAGGAGTCAATTGTTCGCTCACGAATTTCATCGTTTCATGCTCTTGATACGAAAGCTCAGGGTGTGCATGCAAATGTTCGCGGTAACCACGCACTTTTTCGTAAATGCGATCGGCAATTGATTTTATGCTGTCTTTAAGTTCAGAAGTCATTGTTCAAAGTCTTAATTCCTGACGAAATCATGCGGATGGAAACGTATGCCATTAAAACGCCAAATACCAATTTCACAATCGCCGGATTGATCCGCAAAGCCAGTTTGGAACCGATGTATCCGCCCGCAACAAACGTTAGGGCTACGATCATTCCAAATTTCCAGTTGATGTTTCCTGAAACCCAATAGTTTCGAACCGCGAGTATTCCTACGGGCAATAGCAAAACGAATAGGCTGGTACCTTGTGCTTCATACTGCGACATACTGAAGGTATATAACAAGGCCGGAACGATGATCACTCCGCCGCCAACACCTACAAATCCACTTAGGATTCCGGCACCAACTCCAATGGCAATTAGAATTAATAAGGTTTGCGTTTCCATGGAATAAAAGTACGGAAATTACTGCACCAACAAATTGCAGCCGCGGAGATCGGAATGATCAAAGCGCCCCATGATTTCAAATCCGTTCTCGTGCAGTTTTCCAAGATCTTGCGTTTCAATAAAAGAGCAACTGTACAAATTGGCCAAATCGATGATGTTGATCCCGCCCGTCTTTCCATTTGGAAGGAAGTGAAACGGATCGTTGACTTCCCGAATCAAGATTTTCATCGTACTGCCCGGAACAAATAATCCGTCTTTTTGACTGTATCCTTGAGACAGCAATTCCGTCATTCCGTATTCCGATGAAATGTGATCACAATTCAATCCAAGCTTCAATTCCTGATGTAGTTCGGCTTTCGTCATTTCCTTGCGACGACCTTTCATGCCGCCTGTTTCAATTATGGTAGCCTCTGATAGGTCTGGATGTCTTTCTGCGAGATCAAGTAATGCGTAGGACACTCCGAATATCACTACTTTTTTTCCTGATGCGACTGCCTTTTGATAACGATCTATCAATGCATCGTATTCGTTGAGGAAGAAGCCGGATAAGTCAGATTGCGTGTCTTGAATCAAATGATCGACCATGTACACCAAACTAGATTCGCCCTGCTCCAAATAATTCGGAAGTAATGCAAGTATGACTTGATCTTTCGGATCACCCATTTGATTCCTGTAAATCTTGCGAAAGGTATTACAATACAAGTCTGTGGAACCGATGAGATGAGAGCTCCTTTCGCCTCCTGTTCCGCTACTTTTGAAAACAACTTCTGCTTTCAATTCACTTGAGATGATCTCATGACTTTTGAAGAATCGAATGGGCAGGAACGGAATCTCTTCTAATGTGTTTGGATTTGTTCTACCCGAATAATCGCAATACTCACCATACGCACCAACATGCTCATATTGATAATGGAAGACCTCCAATGCCAACGCTTCAAAATCGGAGCCATAAAAAGTGCGAATACGTTCTTCTAGCGGATGCATGTGGCAAAGGTAATGATGAATTTCCGAACCCTGAGGCACTCGAAGGGTGAGGGCCGAAAGATTGATTACCACGGTGGCACAAAGACACGATTAAAATATATGAGAAGTATATAGCTGATAGTGCACGAAGGATTATGACGTTGTCATAATCTTGTGTCCTTGTACATCTCGGTGCTCAAAGCCACTGTGGCCTTGTGCTTTTGTGGTAAAAAATGCTAGAATTGTAATAATAGGGTAATGAACTTTTAAAGCGTCATCCCAACGATCACCGCGGTAAGCAAACAGGCGATGGTTCCTCCAATGAGTGCACGGACTCCGAGCTTGGATAAAAGTCCTTTTCTGTTAGGTATCAATGAACCAATTCCACCAATCTGAATGCCGATAGATGCGAAATTGGCGAACCCACAGAGCATGTAGGTACTCATAATAATAGACTTTTGACTAAGCATTCCTTCACTCTTCATGTCTCCCAGTCTAGGATAAGCCACAAATTCGTTCAGGATGGTTTTGGTTCCGAGTAATTCTCCAACATACACGGAATCGGCCCAATCGACGCCCATCATCCACACAACAGGTCTACATGCGTAACCGAGTAAGAATTCAAAAGATAATCCTGAGTACACGCCACCTGCAGCAATCATCTCGTTCAATCCCGTCCATCTTCCGATATAATCAAGGATAGTGTTACCAAAGAACATAAGCGCTGTAAAAACAAGAAGCATGGCTCCAACGTTTACTGCCAGTTTTAATCCATCCGACGTACCATTGGAGATTGCTTCTAGGGCATTAGCTCCTAATTTCTCTTTTGAAATGGAAAGTTTTTCATTGATTGGCTCCGTTTCTGGTACTAAAATTTTCGCAGCAATGATTGCTGCTGGGGCAGAGATGATGGAGGCGGTTAATAAATGCTTAGCAAAAAAGGCTTTTTGTGCAGGATCGCCATCTCCCAAGAATCCAACATATGCGGCTAGAACACCACCTGCAATGGTCGCCATTCCACCTGTCATCAAACACATGATTTCGGACTTGGTCATTTTCGGTAAGTAAGGCTTCACCAACAATGGTGCTTCTGTTTGACCTAAAAAGACATTGCCAGCTGCCGCCAGACTTTCTGCTCCCGATAATTTCATGAAACGCTTCATAATCCAGGCGAAACCGTAAACGATTTTCTGGAGAATTCCCCAATAGTAAAAAAGGCTTACTAATGCCGAGAAGAAAATGATGGTTGGTAATACCGTGAACGCAAAGTTGATCAAAGAGGATTCCATCGTCCCCGATTCCATACTGGTGAATAGGAAACGAACACCGGCATCGGTTTGTTCAATAACTTTCACGAAAGCGCGACTGATCCAATCGAAACCAGCTGCTACGAAAGGCACTTTAAGTACTAAAAATGCAATGATAAACTGGAGAGCGAGCCCCTTTCCAATCAAATTCCAATTAATAGCACTTCTATTGGCGCTAAACAAGTAGGCTATGAAAATTAAAAACGCCATGCCCAGTAATCCGCGTAAAACGGACATGAAGTTGAAAGTCATTCCATCATTGGGATCGATCACAGTAGGCTGATAAACCGTTGCATTGATTCCTTCACCTTTTAATGAGATTCCCGTTTTTTTCTTGGTAACAGTAACGTTTTGAACTCCGATTTCCTGAACGAGAGAATCTCCAATGGTTGTTGCAACGTGAGCACCATCGCTATAATGTAAGATTTTCGAAGTGCTTCCTTCGCGCACCAATACTGTTGAATCAATGTTTTGAATGATGTCCAGCTCTTGTACCAATCGCAGCTCACTTCCGTTCAGCGTCCATGCACCTTTAATGGTATCTTTTGCCTTGCCAAAGTTATGTTTGAACTGGTCTCCGGTAAATTCTATGAAATGTTTCTTTCCTTTGGATGTCCAGATTCCCTCTAGGTTTTCAGGTGTAATGTCCTGAGCCGTCGCCGACGAATAACCCAAAAATAAAATGGGAAGGAGTAGTATGTAAGAAATTAATTTCAAAAGGTTAATTGCTCGAGCGCCTGTTTAGTTCGTCTCGGATTTTCGAAGCAAGTTCGTAGTCTTCATTGTCTACGGCTTCTTGTATTTGTTGATTCAGTTCGTCGTCTGTAAGCGATTCTAACGATCCGCTTCCACTTTCAACGGGTTCTTCTTCCATACTTTCCGCGATTAAGTCTTCTTCGCCTTCGTTTTCGTCTAGCATGATACCAGCGCTGGAAAGAATGGATTCATATGTATAAACTGGACAATTGAATCGAACACCAATCGCGATGGCATCAGATGTTCGTGCGTCAATTTCCAGTGTTTCGCCGTTTTGCTCACACACCAATTTGGAGTAGAAGATGCCCTCCACCAAATTGTAAATCACCACTTCTTTTACAGTGATTTCGAAAGCTTGTGCAAAATTCTTGAAAAGATCGTGAGTCAATGGACGGGTCGGTACCATTTTCTCTAACTCGATTGCAATGGCCTGCGCTTCAAATCCTCCAATGATAATCGGAAGTCGACGTTTGCCGTTGGCCTCAGAAAGTACCAAAGCGTAAGCGCCAGATTGCGTTTGACTATAAGAAAGTCCAACAATTTCGAGTTTTATTTTTTCCATGGTGCGGCTCGGCGTTTCAAACAATCAGGGAAGCTTTGGGGCCTCCCTGATGCTATAAAAATACTACTTCTTATTAATTAGCCGCTTTGAAATTCTTCACAGCTTCTGTCAAACGTGGAATAACTTCGAATGCATCTCCCACGATTCCGTAATCTGCAGCTTTGAAGAACGGTGCTTCAGCGTCGGTGTTTACCACAACAATTACCTTCGATCCGTTTACTCCGGCAAGGTGCTGAATTGCTCCAGAAATTCCTGCTGCGATGTAAAGGTTCGGACGAATAGCAACTCCCGTTTGTCCTACGTGCTCGTGGTGAGGACGCCATCCGATATCAGCAACCGGACGAGAACAAGCTGTCGCAGCTCCTAATTCAGAGGCCAATTCTTCAATCATTCCCCAGTTCTCTGGACCTTTCAATCCACGACCTGCAGAAACAACCAATTCAGCTTCTGGCAATGGAATATCACCTTCTGGCTTTTTCGTTTCAATCACCTTGATTGCTGCTTCACCTGCATTCCCGTTGAATTCTTCAACACCACAAGCGCTTCCGCCAGCTTCCGGTTGGAAACTGTTCGGCAACAATGAAATGATTTTCGTGTCAGTATTTACTTCAACGTATCCAAAAGCTTTTCCAGAGAATACGTTCACTTTTACTTTGTTTCCTTCAGGCACGTCGATCGCTCCACTTACCAATCCCGCTTTCAATTTCACAGACACACGTGGCGCTGCTGCTTTCGCGATGAAGTCGTGAGAGAAGATCACTGTTGTTGCTCCTGTAGCCTCAGCCGCAGCTTTAACAACGTTTGCAATCTGTCCTGGATCGTTAGAAGTTACCGAGCGATCTACCATCACTTTTCCGGCACCATACTCACCCAACGAAGCCAAAGTTGCCTCGTCAGCACCACCAGTGGTCACAACGTTTACGTCGCCACCTAATTTCTTTCCATAAGTAACAGCTTCCAAAGCGTTCTTCGCCAAGCCGTCGTTACTGTTGATATATACTAATGTTGACATAGTTTCTTTTTTGAGATAAAAGATGAAAAGAGAAAAGAAGAAAGACAGTCTTTTGTCTTTACTCTTTCAGTCTTTATTCTAATTCTTAAATGACTTTCGCCTCGTTGTGTAACAATTCTACCAATTCGTCCATGTTCTCTGGATCGATCATCTTGCACTCTGATTTTGCAGGAGGCATAGCGTAGCTAGTGAACGAAGTCAACGCTGAAACGTCAGCAGGTGCTACAACATTCAAAGGCTTTGTTCTCGCTGCCATAATTCCACGCATGTTTGGAATACGTTGCTCTGCCATTCCTTTCGCTGCTGAAATAACTGCTGGCAATCCGAATTCAACAGTTTGAACTCCTCCAACGATTTCAACATCTGCAGTTGCACTAGATCCGTTTACTTCCAATTTAGAAGCCAAAGAAATAAAAGGAACTTCCATTCCTTCTGCAATCATTCCTCCAACTTGAGAACCGTTGTAGTTGATTGTTTCTTTACCTGTCAAAACCAAATCAAATCCGTTCGATTTCGCGTACTCTGCAATTTGCATCGCTGTAAAATAAGCATCAGTTGGCTCAGCGTCGATACGTACCGCTTCATCCGCTCCAATAGCAAGTGCTTTACGAATGATAGCGTCGTCTGCTGCTGTTCCAACAGTGATGATGGAAACTGTTCCGCCTCCTGCTTCTTTCAATTCCAATGCACGAACCAATGCGTACCACTCGTCGTAAGGGTTGACAATATATTGTACTCCATTTTCATCAAACTTCGTATCACCGTCTGTGAACGCAATCTTAGAAGTAGTGTCTGGAGACTTACTTATACATACAAGAATTTTCATGAGATTTTTTGCTTTAAAATCGAACGCGAAAATAGCAAATTCTGAGCGGAAAAAATAGCGGAACGAGGCCGGATGTGGGAACAAATCCAAATTCTGCAGGAAGCTGCAAACTAATTAAGGGCAAATGTTGCGATAAATGTGATTAAAGATTGGTGCAAGGAAATCTCTGAGGACGCAATAAATACTCGGATTCACAGAGGAATAGAAGTCTTATTGTTTAAAATACACTAACTCCTTTGAAGATTTCTTTTTTGTGATTCATGAAATTTGTACATTTGGCGTCCTATTTTGTCTTAATTTTGACTGTTTAAATTACGAACATGAAAACATTACAATTCCGTGAGGCTTTAAGAGAGGCGATGTCAGAGGAGATGCGTGCCGATAAAAGCGTATTTCTAATGGGTGAGGAGGTAGCAGAATACAATGGAGCTTATAAAGTTTCCCAGGGTATGTTGGATGAATTCGGCCCGGATCGAGTAATCGATACCCCGATTGCCGAGTTAGGATTTTCAGGAATTGGTGTCGGTGCTTCGATGAACGGTTTGCGTCCTATCGTTGAATTCATGACATGGAACTTCGCGATCTTGGCGGCGGATCAAATCATCAACTCTGCAGCGAAAATGTTGCAAATGTCCGGTGGTCAATATCATTGTCCGATCGTTTTCCGTGGAGGAAATGGTCAAGCGGGGCAATTGGCTGCGACGCACTCTCAAAGTTTCGAAGCGTTTTATGCACACGTACCAGGTTTGAAGGTTATCACACCATCGAATCCTTACGATGCTAAAGGATTGTTGAAAGCAGCAATTCGCGACGAAGACCCTGTAGTTTTCTTGGAGTCTGAGAAAATGTACGGAGACAAAGGAGAAGTTCCTGAGGGAGAATACATCATTCCAATTGGAGTTGCAGATATTAAACGAAAAGGACACAGTGTGACTATTGTGACTTTCGGAAAGATCATCAAAGTAGCACACGAAGCTGCAGCCGCTTTGGCAAAAGAAGGAATTGAATGTGAAATCATCGATTTAAGAACCGTTCGTCCAATCGATTACGCAGCAGTTGTTGAATCAGTGAAGAAAACAAATCGTTGTGTGGTAGTGGAAGAGTCTTGGCCATTGGCTTCTATCTCTTCTGAAATTGCTTACCATTTGCAGCGTTATGCATTTGATCATTTGGACGCACCGGTAATGCGTGTGACACAAACAGATACACCATTCGCATTCTCACCAACATTGATTGATGAGGCATTGCCAAATGTTGAGCGCATTGTGAATGCGGTGAAATCAACATTGTACAGAAACTAATCTTTGATTAACGATACAGAAAGGAGGTCATTTAACCTCCTTTTTTTGTGTCTTGATTTTACTTTCGAATCAAACTGGTCGCGTTGATTTCAAAAGATTTTAATTCCACCTGCGCATTACCCATGTTCATAATGTAAATCTGCATAGAGTCAGCATCATGTCGGAAATCGGGTAGGTTGAAACGAAGCGTATCGTAATGATCAATTCCTTGACGTCGTCCGAATGACAATTCAATATTGTCCCAACTGTAGCAATTGTACTTGCTTACACATTCCATTCGAAGTACGGCGCTCTGTGTTGAATCGGTAGTGGTAAATTGCAAAGGAACCTCTACTCGGGTTTCATCCGTTTCAAATGTCTTATACAAGTGCGCTTTTCCTATAGTAGCTGTTTCATTCGCTGGGACGGAGATTAAAACATCGCTTGCATACACATTTCGTTCCTTGATTTCGAAGGGCAAATTTTTATGCTTAGAAAGATGTTCCGGCCAGTTAATGTTGCCTCGGTCAATCATTAAGTAACGATGATGGATCTCATCCGGATTCAATCTGCCAAAGGTGAACCAATAATGTTCTTTCGTCATTCGGGAACCGTCAAGAATTCCTAATCGCATTTGTTCGCTTTGAAATTGATTCAGTGCCAAACATAAGACTGCGATTGTTCCAATTCCAATTTGGACAATTCGAGTTCGAAGACTTTTGACCAGAAACAAAAGAGGAATGGCAAGAATCGGGTAGATGTCGACCATAACGCGCTGACCGAAAGAACTAGCGTACCACCAGCATTCCCAAGCACTCATTACATATATGTATAGAACGGAGAAAGAGGCGACGGCCCAAAAAAGTGTTCGATTTTGCTTGTACATCAGCCAGAAACCAATTGGCAAGAGCAAGAAAAGGGGAGAATACAACAGCCATCCTTTTCGATACGAGAATAAGAACTCATATAGATTCGGATCGCTGAGAACGATGTCTTCGGTATGCAGATTCAAAATGACCCATTCGCCTCCAACCAATTTCCAATAAAGTAATTGCGGAAGGTTACAAATCAAGACGGCCCCACCAAGGATGAGCATATGTCGAACAAACTCCTTCGTTTTTCCAAATTCTTTCAATAAGAGAATGAACGGAATGATCCCGAAGATCAATTGCGTCGGACGAATACAAACGGCCAACCCAAATAATAGCGCCGAAAACCAAAAAGACCGCATCCGTTTCTCTTTGATATATCGCATCAAGTGATACAGCGATGCTGCGTTGATAACAAACAAGTAGAGATGAGGGAGGTCGTACTGGTAATTGAAAATAAAGTAGGTGTTAGCTCCCAGTGCGATAAAAATCAAGGTGATGATCGTCGCAGTTTCATTGGCAAAAAAGCTAAGGAGCTTCCTAAGGTAGAGCAGTCCTAGAAAAATGAACAACAGCGCATTCAATTGATAACCGACATGATACGGAGTTGAAAAACCATCAGTGGGATAGCCGCCTATTCGAGCAGCTACGTCTGAAATGGCGTAAGACGGAAGCATTACGAACGACAGTCCCATGTGGTAGATGTTAATCTCACCTTTTAGATCTTGTTTCTGCAATTGATAGGCGTACGCCCCATTGCAATATTGATCTTGGCGTCGTTGCATCCATTCCTGATCAAATTCTAAATCGCCTTTTTCATAGATGCGTGGCAGATACGCATAGTAACCATAGCCATCGTAAGCACAAACGCAGGTTTTTTCTCCAGAAACGACATCAGAGATCTTATCAATCGTGGTAAATGCGAATACCAATGATAGAAGAATGACGATTTTACCAGAAAGAGTTCTGTGCCAGGACATGCTTCAAAGATAATTTTCTTTTTACGTTATTTGTGGATGGTTGAATGGATCTAAACCGCCCCTTATGAGCTTGGAAAACGTCTTCACGGGTATTTTACTGCTGCTTGTTTTGGCAAGTCTCATTTGGCTGTCGTGGATTTACTATAAAAAGGAGCGATACAACCTTGCTGCATTCTTACTGGTTCTCATAAGCTTAGGGTTAGGATTGTTTATTGCTGCGACACCTCATTTGCAACCATGGGACGAGCGTTATCATGCATTGGTAGCAAAAAACTTGACGAAACATCCGCTCCTTCCCACGTTGTATGAAAATCCACTTTTGTCGTACGATTACAAACAATGGGCTGGAAATCACATTTGGGTGCACAAGCAGCCGGTTACCTTGTGGGGATTGGCCTTGAGTATCAAATTGATCGGAGCAAAGGTTCTTGCTGTACGACTCCCTTCAGTTTTAATGGCAGCAGCCGGGACTTATTTCACGTACCTAATAGGAAAACGATTGTTCAATCCAAGAGTGGGATTGTTCGCGGCCTTCTTCTTTTCTATTAATGGATTGATCCTTGAATTGGTTGGGGCGCGCATGGCAACCGATCATGTCGACGTATTCTTCATGTTCTTTGTAACCCTTGCAGTGCTCTGCGCGGTGTATTTTGCGCAAACTCGTAAATTCTGGTGGAATTTGCTATGCGGTTTATTTGTTGGAATGGCAATTCTCTGTAAGTGGCTCCCTGCGTTGATCGTCCTGCCGATTTGGCTAGCATTGGTGCTGCATTATAAAAGGAAGTTTAAGCAATTCTTCTTTCACGGTGTTGCCCTTGTCGTAGTCATAGTAGCTGTTGCCCTTCCGTGGCAATTATATATCTATTCGAGTTTCCCGTTAGAAGCAGCATGGGAAAGCAAGTACAATGTCATGCATCTCCAACAGGATTTAGAGAATACTGGAAAACCTTTCTATTACTACGCAGATATCATGCGGGTATCCTACGGCGAATTGATCTACGTGCCTTTTATATGGTTAATTGTTAAGGCTGTTAGAAAAAGAATCGATGGGCGTTATTGGGCCTTGCTCGCTTGGATTGTCATTCCATTTCTATTCTTTTCATTCTCGGCTACTAAGTTGCAAGGGTATGTGCTTTTCTGTTCGGCGGCTTTATTTATAACTGCGGCATTATTTATTGATGCTTTATTAAAAGGTGAGGTGAATATAAAATGGAAATGGCTTCGATATGCTGTTCTAATTCTCCTCTTTGCTTTACCGCTTCGCTACAGTCTGGAGCGATTAAAACCCTTTGGCGGATTTCCGACAGTACCACAATGGCAAACGGACATTCACAACTTCGCTGAAAAGAACGGCGAGAATGATAAAGTCGTCATCTTCAATACAGATACACCTATAGAATATATGTATCACACCGAAGCGACCGCATATATAGGAATGCCTGATCCAAGCTTGATGGATTCGTTGGAGTCGGTTGGGTTTGAAGTGCATGTGGTAAGAGAAGGCAATCGCCCGGAGAGGTGGAAGTGATCTGGTAGAAGGCTGAAAGCTAAAGGTTGAAGGATTGGGTTCGATCTAATCAATTCAATTAATGGAATCATTAAGAAGTCAAAAAGTCAAGAAGTCCACTTCGAGGGCCTCAGTGTCCTTTGTCGTCTCCTACCGCTTTCAGCTTTCAGCCTTTTACCAACCGAGCGCTTCCTCACATTTCGTTAATAAACTGTTGAAAACTTCAAAGCAACCTGTTCGCTATCCCTCCATCCAATTTTTATATTTGAGTAGATGAAAATCGCACCGGAAAATTTTTCGGATTTCTCAAATCAGGATTTTCAGATTTTTGCTCGCAAGAAGATGTAAACATGCCAATGTGAAAAAACACGTCTTTTTTTGCGAGACCCCTTGATTTATAAAATTATCCTTCTATCTTTGCACCCCCAAAAGTGTGTTTTGGGCTGATTTTATATTAATTAAAGTTAACAGTATTTTTTATGCCAACTATCCAACAATTAGTTCGCAAAGGGAGAAAGCAAGTGGTTAAGAAGTCAAAGTCTGCGGCTTTGGATTCATGCCCACAGCGTAAAGGAGTATGTGTGCGTGTGTACACCACTACACCTAAGAAGCCGAATTCGGCTATGCGAAAAGTAGC
Organism: Fluviicola sp. XM-24bin1; assembly: GCA_003149635.1. Taxonomy (GTDB): domain Bacteria; phylum Bacteroidota; class Bacteroidia; order Flavobacteriales_D; family Crocinitomicaceae; genus UBA4466. The sequence goes on along the minus strand of QCWI01000016.1, from coordinate 44,799 downwards.
CCGTGTCAGATTGACTAACGGGAATGAAGTAAATGCTTACATCGGAGGTGAAGGTCACAACCTACAAGAGCACTCATTAGTATTAGTACGTGGAGGTCGTGTGAAAGATCTACCAGGGGTACGTTACCACATCGTTCGCGGTGCGGAAGATACTGCAGGAGTGGAAGGTCGTACTCAGCGCCGTTCGAAGTACGGAGCGAAACGTCCTAAGAAATAACCTTTTAAGCATTGAACGATGAGAAGAAGAAAAGCGAAAAAAATAGCCATCCTTCCGGATCCAAAATTCAACGATACGCAAGTAACGAAGTTCGTTAACAACTTGATGTTTTCAGGAAAGAAGAACTTGGCATTCAAAATTTTCTACGAAGCAATTGATATCGTAGATAGCAAAGTAGAAGACGCAACAGGATTGGAAACTTGGAAAAAAGCATTGGAAAATGTAAATCCATCTGTTGAGGTACGTAGCCGCCGTGTTGGAGGGGCAACGTTCCAGATTCCAACTCCAGTGCGTGAGTCTCGTAAGCACTCTTTGGGTATGAAATGGTTGATCGGGTATGCACGCAAGCGTAACGAGAAGACTATGGCTCAGAAATTGGCAGCAGAGATCATCGCAGCATCGAAAGAAGAAGGTGCAGCATACAAGAAAAAAGAAGATACGCTTCGTATGGCTGAAGCGAACAAAGCATTCTCACATTTCAGATTCTAAGACATGGCAAGAGATCTTAAATTCACAAGAAACATTGGTATTGCAGCACACATTGATGCTGGTAAAACAACTACGACTGAGCGTATCCTTTACTACGGAGGTATCAACCATAAGATTGGTGAGGTACACGACGGTGGTGCAACAATGGACTGGATGGAGCAAGAGCAAGAGCGTGGGATCACGATTACTTCTGCTGCAACTACATTGAACTGGAACTACCGTGGTCAGGATTACCACATGAACATTATTGATACTCCGGGTCACGTTGACTTTACAGTAGAGGTAAACCGATCTCTCCGCGTATTGGATGGATTGGTTTTCTTGTTCTCCGCAGTAGACGGTGTAGAGCCTCAGTCAGAAACTAACTGGCGTTTGGCAAACAACTACAACGTTCCACGTATCGGGTTCGTAAACAAAATGGACCGTCAAGGAGCTGACTTCTTGAACGTATGTGCTCAGGTGAAAGAAATGTTGGGAAGCCACGCGTTGCCACTTCAAATCAACATTGGTGCTGAAGACGATTTCAAAGGTGTGGTTGATTTGATCAACTTCAAAGGTATCGTTTGGAACGAAGAAGATATGGGAATGACTTTCGAAGAAATCGAAATCCCAGCGGATATCTTGGACGAAGCAACGCAATTGCGTGAAGAGCTTTTGGAAGCAGTTGCTGAATTCGACGATAACTTGATGGAGAAGTACTTCGAAGATCCAGAATCTTTGACAGAGCGTGAAATCCTAGATGCATTGCGTGAAGCAACAATCGCTGGTAAGGTAGTACCAATGATGTGTGGATCTGCATTTAAGAACAAAGGAGTTCAGGCAATGTTGGATATGGTAATGGAGATTCTTCCTTCACCATTGGACATCGAAGCGATCGAAGGGACTAACCCTAAGACAGATGAGCCAGCTTCTCGTAAGCCAGCATTCGATGAGCCATTCGCAGCATTGGCATTTAAAATTGCTACCGATCCATTCGTAGGACGTTTGTGTTTTACACGTGCGTACTCAGGAGTTCTTCCAGCAGGATCTTACGTTATCAACTCGCGTACAGGTAAGAAAGAGCGTATCTCACGTATCTTCCAAATGCACGCGAACAAGCAGAATCAAATTGATGAGCTAGGTGCTGGAGATATCGCAGCTTTGGTTGGATTTAAAGACATCAAAACTGGAGATACGCTATGTGCTGAAAACGCACCAATCGTTCTAGAATCAATGGATTTCCCAGATCCAGTAATCGGGGTAGCGATTGAGCCTAAGACGAAAGCGGATATGGATAAATTGGGAACTGGTTTGGCAAAATTGGCTGAAGAGGATCCAACATTCCAGGTAAAAACAGATGAAGAATCAGGTCAGACAGTAATCTCAGGAATGGGAGAGTTGCACTTGGATATCTTGATCGACCGTTTGAAGCGTGAGTTTAAGGTAGAAGTAAACCAGGGTGCTCCACAGGTAGCTTACCGTGAGAACATCACTACTCCTATCGATCACCGTGAAGTATACAAGAAGCAGTCAGGTGGACGTGGTAAATTCGCGGACATCGTTGTGAAAATTTCTCCACAAGAAGATCAAGAGAAAGTAGGATTGGAATTCGTAAACGCTATCAAAGGTGGTAACGTTCCTAAGGAATTTGTTCCATCTGTAGAGAAAGGATTCAAAGAAGCAATGGCTACTGGTGTATTGGCAGGATTCCCTATCGATGCGATGAAAGTAGAATTGGTTGATGGATCTTTCCACCCGGTGGATTCAGATCAGTTGTCTTTCGAATTGGCAGCAAAAATGGCTTTCCGTTCGGCATTGCCTAAATGTAACCCAGTTCTTTTGGAGCCAATGATGAAATTGGACGTAATTACTCCAGAGGAAAACATGGGAGACGTGGTAGCGGATTTGAACCGTCGTCGTGGTGTCATGAGAGGTATGGATGACAAGGCAGGTTCCAAAGTAGTTAAGGCTGATGTGCCACTTTCAGAAATGTTCGGATACGTAACGCAATTACGTACAATTACTTCAGGTCGTGCAACTTCAACAATGGAGTTCTCGCACTATGATGCAGCTCCGAAAAACGTTGCTGAAGAAGTGATCGCAAAAGTTAAAGGTGTAACAGCTTAATTGTAAAAAAGATGAGTCAAAAAATTAGAATAAAACTTAAGTCTTACGATCACAACTTGGTTGACAAGTCAGCTGAGAAAATCGTAAAAACTGTAAAGTCGACTGGAGCAGTAGTTAGTGGTCCTATTCCACTTCCAACTCACAAACGTATTTACACAGTATTGAAGTCGCCACACGTAAACAAAAAAGCGCGTGAGCAATTCGAATTGTGTGCGTACAAGCGTTTGATGGATATCTACTCTTCATCATCAAAAACAGTTGACGCGTTGATGCGTTTGGAATTGCCAAGCGGAGTTGACGTTGAGATTAAAGTATAAGGAAGTAAACAAGGTTTAATAATTAATAGTTAAAGTATGCCAGGAATAATTGGTAGAAAAATCGGAATGACTAGCATTTACAGTGCCGAGGGTAAAGCAATGCCATGCACAGTGATAGAGGCTGGTCCTTGTGTTGTGACGCAGATCAAGACACAAGACAGAGATGGTTACGAGGCTATTCAATTGGGATTCGGAGAGCGTAAAGAAAAAAACACTCCGAACGCAATGAAAGGTCACTTTAAAAAAGCTAAAACCACTCCAAAGGCCAACCTTGCTGAGTTCGATGGATTCGATGCAGAATTGAATCTCGGAGACACAGTAGGTGTAGACATTTTCGAAGAAGGAGAATTCGTTTCAGTAGTTGGAACGTCAAAAGGTAAAGGTTTCCAAGGGGTTGTAAAACGTCACAATTTTGGTGGTGTTGGACAAGCAACTCACGGACAGCACAACCGAATGAGAGCACCAGGATCGATCGGTGCAGCATCTTACCCAGCACGTGTATTCAAAGGAATGAGAATGGCAGGTCAAATGGGTAACGCTCGCGTTAAGATCGAAAACCTACAGGTCTTGAAGGTGATGGCTGAGAAAAACTTGATTTTAGTAAAAGGGTCTGTTCCAGGACCTAAAGGTTCAACCGTAACAATTGAGAAGTAATGAAATTAAAAGTAACAAGCGCAAAAGGAGCTGCTACTTCTAAGGAAGTGAGCTTGTCAAAAGATGTTTTCGGAATCGAGCCGAACGATCACGCAATTTATCTTGACGTTAAACAACATCTTGCTAACCGTCGCCAAGGAACACACAAAGCGAAGGAAAGAGGAGAGATCACAGGATCTACTAAAAAGATCAAGAAGCAAAAAGGAACTGGTGGAGCTCGTGCGGGTTCAATCAAGTCTGGTACACGTGTAGGTGGAGGTCGTATTTTCGGGCCACGTCCGCGTAACTACAGCTTCAAAGTAAATGTGAAAACAAAGCGTTTGGCTCGTAAGTCAGCGTTCTCTCACAAAGCAAAAGCAGATGGAATCATGATCATCGAGGATTTGAAATTCGACGGGATCAAAACAGCTGATTTCAAAGCATTGTTGAATAACTTGAAATTGGACAACGAAAAGGTTCTTTTCATCATCGGTGAAAAAAATGACAACGTTTACTTGTCATCACGTAACCTTAAGAAGGTAAAAGTCGTAACTGCTGATTCTGTTAACACATTCGATGTATTGAATGCTAACAAAGTAGTTATGGATGCCTCTTCAGTTGAAGCAATTGAAAAGATTCTAAACTAATTCGGAATGAAGACAATTATTAAAAAGCCAATCATCACAGAGAAAGCTACAATGCAGAGCGAAATGGAAAACCGTTTCACTTTCGAAGTAGCACCTTCTGCGAACAAGATTGAGATAAAGAATGCCGTCGAGAACATGTACGGAGTTCAGGTAACTGACGTACGTACCATGAATTATGGCGGTGGAAAACCCTCTACAAAATACACGAATAGAGGTATCGTTGAGCAACCAAGCCGTCGCTGGAAAAAAGCGATCGTAACAGTTGCAGATGGAGAGACGATTGATTTGTTTAACTTTTAAGTTGATTTAAAAAATGGGTCTTAAAAAGTTCAAGCCTACAACTCCAGGGCAAAGACACAAAGTCAACAGCGATTATTCAGAAGTAACGAAATCGGCTCCGGAAAAGAGCCTCGTGAAAGGAAAGAATAAGAGCGGTGGACGTAACAATGACGGACGAATGACTATGCGCTACATCGGTGGTGGTCACAAACAAAAGTACCGTGTCATTGATTTCAAACGCGACAAGCATGGGGTACCTGCAACGGTTAAGTCGATCGAATATGATCCAAACCGTACGGCACGTATTGCTTTGTTGTACTATGCAGATGGTGAGAAACGCTACATCATTGCACCAGAAGGATTGAAAGTAGGAGATACTTTGATGTCTGGTGAGAAAGCAACACCAAATGTAGGGAACGCAATGTTCCTTTCTGACATTCCTTTGGGAACTGTAATTCATAACATTGAGTTGAAGCCTGGTAAAGGTGGTTCTATTGCTCGTGGAGCAGGAACTTATGCTCAATTGAACGCAAGAGACGGTCGCTACGCAATCGTAAAAATGCCATCGGGTGAAACTCGTATGATTTTGACGACTTGTTTGGCAACGATCGGATCCGTATCCAATTCTGAACACAACTTGACAGTTTCTGGTAAAGCAGGACGTACAAGATGGCAAGGACGCCGTCCACGAGTACGTGGTGTTGTTATGAACCCAGTCGATCACCCAATGGGTGGTGGTGAAGGTCGTAACGCCGGAGGTCACCCTCGTTCACGTAACGGTATGCCTGCTAAAGGATACAAGACACGTGCGAAGAAGAAGTATTCAGATAAGTACATCATCGAAAGACGTAAAAAATAATTAGGATATGAGTCGTTCATTAAAGAAGCCACCGTTTGTGCACTACAAATTGAACCAACGAGTTCTAGCTGCACAAGAGTCAGGTAACAAACAAGTTATCAAAACATGGTCACGAGCAAGTACTATTACTCCTGATTTTGTTGGATTGACTTTCGCGGTACACAATGGTAATAAGTTCATCCCTGTATTCTGTACAGAGAACATGGTAGGTCACAAATTGGGGGAATTCGCTCCAACACGTAACTTCCGTGGTCACGCAGGGAAAAAGGATAAGAAAAGATAAAATAGCAAGTTATGGGTGCTAGAAAAAGAATCAAAGCAGATGCTCGTAAAGAAGCGAACAAGTCAATTGCTTTTGCAAAATTGAACAATTCGCCGATTGCCCCTCGTAAAATGCGCTTGGTTGCAGACCTTGTACGCGGAGAAGAGGTAAACAAAGCATTGAATATACTACAACACAACGCTAAAGAAGCGTCTACCAGCCTTGAAAAATTGTTGCGTTCTGCAATCGCTAACTGGGAGCAGAAAAACGAAGACAAGAACATTGAGGAAGAAACATTATATGTGAAAGAAATCCAAGTAGGATCAGCAGGTATGTTGAAACGTATCCAGCCAGCTCCACAAGGACGTGCACATAGAATTCGTAAAAGATCAAATCACGTAACTATCGTCGTAGACGGTAAGGACGCAGAATAATTTTAGATAAATGGGACAAAAGACAAATCCAATAGGAAATAGATTAGGTTTCATCCAAGGATGGGAATCTAACTGGTACGGAGGTGACAACTACCGTGATAAAATCATCGAAGATGATCAAATCCGTCGTTACCTACGAGCTCGTTTATCTAGAGCAAGTATCGCGAAAATCATTATCGAACGTACGTTGAAGTTGGTAACCGTTACTATCAACACAGCGCGTCCGGGAGTGATCATCGGAAAAGGAGGTCAAGAGGTTGACAAACTGAAAGAAGAGTTGAAGAAATTGACGAAGAAAGAGATCCAAATCAACATCTTCGAGGTAAAACGTCCAGAATTGGATGCTCGTTTGGTGGCTGATGGAATCGCTCGTCAGTTGGAAGCACGTATTTCTTTCCGTCGTGCAATCAAAATGGCTATTGCCTCCACAATGCGTATGGGAGCTGAAGGAATCAAGATTAAGATCTCCGGACGTTTGAATGGCGCAGAGATGGCGCGATCAGAGATGTACAAGGATGGACGTACTCCGTTACATACGTTCCGTGCAGACATCGATTATGCGTTGGCTGAAGCACACACTACTTACGGTCGCCTTGGAATCAAGGTTTGGATCTGTAAAGGAGAAGTGTACGGTAAGCGCGATTTATCTCCAAACGTTGGACAAGCTTCTGGAAAAGGAGGCGGCGGAAAACGCGGTGGAGTTAACAAAAGAAGACCTAAAAAATAAATTTCTCGCCGCCTAGCGGAGGGAATAACAGAAAAAACTAGGAGAAAATGTTATCACCGAAAAGAACCAAATTTAGAAAGGCTCAGAAGGGACGTAACCGTGGACTTGCTCACCGAGGAAGTACAGTGGCTTTCGGATCTTTTGGATTGAAGACTTTGGAGCCAGGATGGATTACTTCTCGCCAGATCGAAGCAGCACGTATCGCCGTTACGCGTTACATGAAACGTGAGGGGAAAGTATGGATCCGCATTTTCCCAGACAAGCCAGTAACTGCTAAACCAGCAGAGGTACGTATGGGTAAAGGTAAAGGGGCGCCAAGTCACTGGGTTGCTGTAGTGCGTCCAGGTCGTATCATGTTCGAAGCTGATGGAGTACCATACGAAACAGCAAAAGAAGCAATGCGACTAGCGGCACAGAAGCTTCCTGTGAAATGTAAATTCGTTACTCGTAACGATTATGTTGTACCTACAAAATAATTGAAGGATGAAGCAGGAAGAAATTTCAAAGTTGTCCGCACAGGACTTACAGGATCAGATCTCAAACCGCACTGAGCAATTGCAAAAAATGAAATTGGGACATGCAGTGTCACCAATGGAAAACCCTTTGCAAATCCGTCACTTGAGACGATCCATCGCAAGATTGAAAACAGAATTAACAAAACGTGAAGCTGAGGCGTAAGCCGCAGTGAGAAATTTTCTTGAAGATGGAAAAGCGAAATCTAAGAAAAGAACGTATCGGGATCGTGACGAGCAACAAAATGGACAAGTCAATTGTCGTTTCAGTTGAGCGTCGTGTAAAACACCCGAAATACGGAAAGTTCATTAAGAACACGACAAAATTCGTAGCTCACGATGAAAAGAATGAGTGCGGAGAAGGAGATACTGTTCGTATCATGGAAACACGTCCACTTTCTAAGTCCAAGAACTGGAGATTGGTGGAGATTGTTGAACGCGCTAAATAATTTGGAGTAATGGTACAAACAGAATCAAGACTAAAGGTAGCAGACAACTCAGGAGCGAAGGAGGTTTTAGTAATCCGCGTTCTTGGAGGAACACGACGTCGTTATGCTTCAGTAGGAGATAAGATTGTCGTTACTGTTAAAAGTGCAATGCCAAACGGACAGGTCAAAAAAGGAACTGTTGCCACGGCAGTAGTAGTAAGAACAAAGAAAGAAGTACGTCGTCCAGACGGTTCTTACATCCGCTTCGACGATAACGCATGCGTTATTTTGAATCAAGCAGGTGAGATGAGAGGAACTCGTATTTTCGGACCCGTTGCTCGAGAGCTTCGTGATGCAGACTACATGAAAGTAGTTTCATTGGCTCCTGAGGTACTTTAAAATAATGGAAGTCATGTCACAGAAATTACACATTAAAGTAGGGGACACAGTAAAAGTTATTACTGGAGAGTCCAACGGTCAGGAAGGAAAAGTTCTTTCGATCGATAAGAAAAGCATGCGTGCAACTGTTGAAGGTGTGAACATCGTTAAGAAACACCAGAAACCAAGTGCGCAGGATCCACAAGGAGGAATTGTGGAGAAAGAAGCTGGAGTTCACGTATCTAACCTTATGGTTGTTGTTAAGGGTCAAGCGACTCGTATCGGCCGTAAAGCAGATAAAAACGGAAAGACAGTACGTTATTCTAAAAAAACAGGAGAGGAGATTAAGTAATGAGTTATTCACCTAGACTTCGAGATCAGTACAAGGGGGATATTATTCCCGCTCTTACTGAAAAGTTCGGTTATAAATCTGTGATGCAGGTGCCGAAACTTACAAAGATTGTTATCAGCCAGGGTATCGGTGATGCCGTAGCAGATAAGAAATTGGTTGACACGGCTGTGGAAGATCTTTCACGTATCGCTGGACAACGCGCTGTAGCTACAATTTCCAAAAAAGACATTTCCAACTTTAAGTTGCGTAAAGGAATGCCTGTTGGAACTAAAGTTACGTTGAGAGGAGATAATATGTACAATTTCCTTGATCGTCTACTTTCAGTTGCTTTGCCACGTACTCGTGATTTCCGCGGAGTGAATCCAAAAGGATTTGACGGAAGAGGAAACTTCAACATGGGTGTGAAGGAACACATCATCTTCCCGGAAATTGATATTGATAAAGTAAACCGTATCATGGGTATGGACATCACTTTCGTTACTACAGCGGAGAGCGATGAAGAAGGAAAAGCATTGTTAGATGCGTTCGGATTCCCATTCATGAAAAAGTAAAAAGAGATGGCAAAAGAATCAATGAAAGCGCGTGAGCGCAAAAGAGAAAGACTAGCGGCTCGCTACGAAGCAAAGCGTGCAGAGTTGACAAAAATCTTGAAATCTCAAGATGACTCTGACGAGATGTGGGAGAAGAAGCAAGAAGCAATGATCAAATTGCAGAAGCTTCCAGCTAACTCATCGAAGGTTCGTGTACACAACCGTTGTGGTTTGACTGGACGTCCTCGTGGATACATGCGTCAGTTCGGAATTTCACGTGTTACATTCCGTGAAATGGCCCTTGACGGAAAGATCCCAGGTGTCAAAAAGGCAAGCTGGTAAACACAGAGAGCAATTAGAATTTTGATAAAAGATGACGGTCAATTAGGCTATCATCTTTTGTCTTTATATCTTTGCCCTCCGATTTTAGACTCTAGACAAAGAGACTTTAGACGCTAGACCGCAATAAATCTAGTGTCTAGCTCCTAAAAGTCTAGTGTCTGACAAACAAGTATTAACTGGATTCAGGTTTGACCCGAGCAAACGAAAAGGTCGAAAACCGTTTCCGCAAATAACAAATATGAATACAGATCCAATCGCAGATTATCTGACGCGAATTCGTAACGCAAGTGCGGCGCGCAAGAAAGTGGTAGAGATCCCTGCTTCTAAAGTAAAGAAAGCAATGACCGAAATCTTGTTCGATCAAGGGTACATCACCAACTTCAAATTCGAAGAAGACAACAAGCAAGGAATCATCAAAATCGCTTTGAAGTACAACAATTCAACGAAAGTACCAGCAATCACAAAATTGCAACGTGCCTCTCGTCCAGGTCTTCGTCAGTATGCAGGCGCGCAAGAAATGCCACGCGTATTGAACGGACTAGGAATTGCTATTGTGTCAACGTCGAAAGGGGTGATCACAGGAAAACAAGCACAAAGAGAAAACGTAGGAGGAGAAGTTCTCGCATACGTTTATTAATCAGTATAAGATTTAAGAATTATGTCAAGGATAGGTAAATCCCCAGTAACAATCCCGAGTGGAGTAGAAGTGAAAGTTGACGGAAACGTAGTTTCTGTTAAGGGTCCTAAAGGAGAATTGACTCAAGAAATGGATTCTGCCATTTCAATGTCAATCGAAGATGGAACCATCTCTTTCACCCGCGAATCAGACGCACCGGATCACCGAGCTAAGCATGGTTTATACCGCGCACTAGTTCAGAACATGGTCGTAGGCGTTTCGGAAGGGTTCAAAAAGGAACTTGAAGTAATTGGAGTAGGATACCGTGCGAACGCTCAAGGTCAAAAACTTGAGTTGTCTCTAGGTTATTCTCACCCATTTGTAATCGAGCTTCCTAAAGAAATTAAGGTATCAACAGTGTCTGAAAAAGGTAAGGCGCCAATCGTAACATTGGAGTCTCACGACAAACAACTAGTAGGACAAGTCGCTGCCAAGATTCGTTCCCTCCGCAAGCCTGAGCCATACAAAGGAAAAGGTGTGAAATACGTTGGTGAAGAATTAAGAAGAAAAGCTGGTAAAGCAGCAGCGAAGTAATAACAAGATATCATTAATTAAGTTATGGCATTTGACAAAAACGCTCGTAGAGCAAAAATCAAAAGAAGAATCAGAAAGAACATTTCTGGTACTCCAGAGATGCCTCGTTTGTCTGTTTTCCGAAGCAACAAACAGATCTACGCACAAGTTATTGATGACACAACTGGTAAAACTTTAGTATCAGCGTCATCATACAATAACAAAGCAGCGAAAGGAAGCAAAACTGAAGTTGCAGCAATCGTAGGTAAAGAGGTAGCAGAAAAAGCAGTAAAAGCCGGGATCACAGCAGTAGTATTCGATCGTAACGGATACTTGTACCACGGTAGGGTTAAATCATTGGCTGACTCAGCACGAGAAGGCGGACTAAAATTTTAAGAGGAAATGGCAAAAGAAGCAAACAGAGTAAAATCTGCAGATATTGAGCTTAAAGACAAGCTTGTTGCCGTGAACCGTGTAACGAAAGTTACGAAAGGTGGACGTACGTTCAGTTTCTCTGCTATCGTAGTAGTCGGTGATGAAAACGGTATCGTAGGACACGGTCTTGGTAAAGCAAAAGAGGTAACAGAAGCAATCGCGAAAGGAATTGACGATGCGAAGAAGAATTTGATTCGCGTTCCAATCCTTCACGGAACAGTTCCTCATATTCAAAAAGGAAAATACAGTGGTGCTCGAGTGTTGTTGCGCCCAGCTGCAGAAGGAACAGGAGTTATCGCCGGTGGTGCGATGCGTGCTGTTTTGGAAAGCGTTGGTGTACACAATGTCTTGGCAAAATCTCAAGGTTCATCAAACCCACACAACGTTGTGAAAGCAACTATCGATGCTTTGGCGCAAATGCGTGATGCAAACGATGTAGCTCGTCAGCGTGGAGTTTCACTTGAGAAAGTGTTTAACGGTTAATAAAGGCAATCATGGCGAAAATTAAAATTAAGCAAGTAAGAAGCGCTATTAATCGTACAGCAAGACAAAAAGCAACGATTAAAGCATTAGGATTTAGCAAATTGAACCAAGTGGTAGAACACGAGGAGACTCCGCAAATCCGTGGAATGATTAATAAAGTTCAACACCTTATCGAGGTTGTTGAGTAAGAAATCACACTCAAAAAGCACTAAAAATGAATTTACATAATTTAACTCCGGCGAAGGGTTCTACGAAAAATAGAAAGCGCATCGCACGTGGTCAGGGATCTGGTCGTGGCGGTACTTCAACACGTGGACACAAAGGAGCAAAATCAAGATCTGGATATTCAAAGAAAGTTGGATTTGAAGGAGGTCAGATGCCACTTCAGCGTCGTGTACCAAAATTCGGTTTCAAAAATATTAACCGCGTTGAGTACAAAGCAATCAACTTGGATATCATTCAAAACCTTATCGATCGCAAAAAAGTAAAGGAAATCAACCCTACTGTATTGCAAGAGAACGGGTTGTGTTCGAAAAACGAATTGGTTAAAATTCTTGGTAGAGGTGAATTGAAGACTAAGATTGACGTAACTGCTCACAAATTCTCGGCTACTGCTAAGGCAGCAATCGAAGGACAAGGTGGGAATTGTTCAGAAATCTAATTAACTTTGCCAACATTTTTTACCGATGAAAAAGTTTATTGAAAATCTACAAAACATCTGGAAGGTAGAAGAACTACGTAAGCGTATTCTATTAACGCTTTTCATTATTCTGATTTACAGAATCGGTTCATTTATCATCCTTCCTGGTGTTGATTATACTGTCCTTCAGGCAGCTAACAATGCAAACGGTGGAAACACTAACGTATTGGAGGATCTACTTTCCCTATTTACAGGAGGTAGTTTCACCAACGTTTCCATTATGGCACTAGGTATCATGCCTTACATCTCTGCATCGATTATCATGCAGTTGTTGGGTATGGCAGTACCAGCCGTACAGAAGTTGCAGCAAGAAGGAGAATCCGGTAGAAAACGTATCAACAATTACACGCGACTATTAACCATTATTATTTGTGCTGCTCAGGCGCCAACATACATCTCTTTGTATGCGACGAGTAAAGTAGCCAATATTGGTGATGGCCCTGTTTCTGCATTCGCACACGGAACGGGATCTTTCATGTGGATTTCAGCTATCGTGCTTCTAGTAGCCGGAGCGATGTTCGCAGTTTGGTTAGGAGAGCGTATCACTGACAAAGGAGTTGGAAATGGTATTTCCCTCTTGATTACCGTAGGTATCCTTGCACGTTTGCCACAAGCATTTATGGCAGAGGTTGGTTTGGAATCTCAAAACTTGATCAAAATTGTATTGGAAGTATTCGCATTCATGATTGTGGTACTCGGAACGATACTCATTGTTCAGGGAGTTCGAAAGATTCCATTGGAAACAGCCAAGCGTGTTGTTGGAGCCCGTAACGTAGGGAACCAGGGAGCACGTAGCTACCTTCCAATTAAGGTGAATGCATCCGGGGTTATGCCAATCATCTTCGCTCAGGCGATTATGACGGTACCCGTCATGATATTCTCCAGTCAGGATGGAAGCGGTTGGGCAGCCCGCGTATTCGGAGACATCTTCGGATTCGGGTACAACGCCATCATGTTCATCCTAATTGTTGTCTTCACGTATTTCTATACAGCGATCATGATCAACCCGCGTAAGATTGCGGACGATTTGAAAAAGAGCGGTGGATTTATCCCAGGGGTTCGTCCAGGGGAAGAAACCGCCAGCTATATTGATACGCTAGTTTCACGCATTACATTCCCAGGTTCATTGTTCCTGGCATTCATCGCAATCATTCCTGCGTTCGCAAGTATGGCCGGTGTCAATGCCTCATTCGCAATGTTCTTCGGAGGTACTTCATTGTTGATTATGGTTGGGGTAGTCCTCGATACATTGCAGCAAATTGAATCCTACCTATTGAACCGCCAAATGGACGGATTGATGGAAGGAACACGCGTGAAAGGACGTAGAACACAAGGAGAAATGGCAGGATTTTAAATATGGCGAAACAAGCATCAATAGAACAAGACGGAGTTATCATTGAAGCATTATCAAATGCGATGTTCCGTGTAGAATTGGAAAACGGGCACGTGATTACTGCTCACATTTCTGGAAAGATGAGAATGTACTACATCAAGATTCTTCCAGGAGACAAAGTGAAAGTAGAGATGTCGCCGTATGATTTGACAAAAGGACGTATTACGTTCAGATATAAATAAGAAAAAGCGAAGCTTTTGATGTGCGAGCTTGGTAAAGCAAGCGTTGATCTGTGTAGAACTTAGGTTTGGATATAGATCAAGAATCAAAAGCAGATTAATACAAAAAAGATGAAAGTAAGAGCATCAGTAAAGAAACGATCTGCAGATTGTAAGATCGTGAAGAGAAAAGGAAGGGTTTACGTGATCAACAAGAAGAACCCAAAGTTTAAACAAAGACAAGGGTAAATCTTGAATGATGAATAAGAAATAATGAATAAAAAATAGCTATTCATTATTCAATATTCATGATTCATAATTAGAAAGAATTATGGCACGTATAGCAGGAATTGACCTACCAAAAAACAAACGAGGTGTAATCGGATTGACTTACATCTACGGAATCGGAAGAAGCACAGCTGCAAAAGTATTGGCTACTGCAGGAGTTGACGAAAACATCAAAGTTCAAGATTGGAACGATGATCAGTTGGGAGCGATTCGTGAAGCAGTAAACACGATCAAAGTAGAAGGTGCATTGCGTTCAGAAGTACAATTGAACATCAAGCGTTTGATGGACATCGGATGTCAGCGTGGAATTCGCCACAGAGCGGGATTACCATTGCGTGGACAGCGTACTAAGAACAACTCTCGTACAAGAAAAGGAAGAAGAAAAACGGTTGCGAATAAGAAGAAGTAGCAGTGCTACTGGCTCGAATTGGCGTTCGCGTTGGTTCGGTCAGGTTCATCAGTTCAGCGGTCAGACGGTCCTCAGGTTTTCAGATCTGTAATAATCGTCCCCTGAATCGAAGAGGCAAGGCGGGAGCAAGTCTCCTATTCAACTGAAAGCAATAAACATTTAAAGCTAAGAAAATGGCAAAGTCACAAAAAAAGAAAAAGAACGTCAAAGTTGATGGACTTGGACAAGCACACATCCAGGCGACATTCAACAATGTAATTATCTCTTTGACGAATAATTCAGGTCAAGTAATCTCTTGGTCCTCTGCGGGAAAAATGGGATTCCGTGGGTCTAAAAAGAACACTCCTTATGCAGCGCAAGTAGCAGCTGAGGATGCAGCGAAAGAAGCACACGATGCAGGTCTTCGTAAAGTAAAAGTTTACGTAAAAGGACCAGGAAACGGTCGTGAGTCAGCTATCCGTTCTTTGCACAACTCAGGAATCGAAGTAACAGAAATCGTGGACGTTACTCCACTTCCACACAACGGATGTCGTCCACCAAAACGTCGTCGCGTGTAACAGAGATTCGAGGATTTGAAGATTCCAGTATTCTAGAATTTTTGAATCCTTCAATTTTTGAATTTTCAATTTGAATTTCTTAATCAGAGGGTACCAAGTTCATCGGAGGATAAGCCTTAATTCATGATCTCCCTCAAATACAAATAAAAATGGCAAGATATACAGGTCCAAAATCAAAAATCGCTCGTCGTTTCAAAGATCCAATCTTTGGTCCAGACAAAGCGTTGGATAGAAGAAGCTACGGTCCAGGACAACACGGTCCAAACAAACGTCGCGGTAAACAATCAGAATATGCAATCCAGTTGGGTGAGAAGCAAAAAGCGAAGTACACTTACGGAATCCTAGAGCGTCAGTTCTCGAACTTGTTCGACAAAGCGTCTCGTATGAAAGGAATTACCGGTGAAAACTTGTTGCAATTGTGTGAAGCGCGTTTGGATAACACGGTTTTCCGTTTGGGAATCGCTCCAACACGTCGTGGTGCACGTCAGTTGGTTTCTCACAAGCACATTACTGTTAACGGACAAGTAGTAAACATTCCTTCATTCACTACAAAGCCAGGTGATGTTGTTGGAGTTCGTGAAAAATCAAAGTCTTTGGAAGCAATTTCAAACTCATTGACTGCGAACACACAAACATTTGATTGGCTAGAGTGGAACCCATCACAGATGGAAGGAAAAGTGGTTAGCGTACCAACTCGTGAGATGATACCAGAGAACATCAAAGAGCAGCTAATCGTCGAATTGTACTCTAAGTAATCATATAAACACATTGGATTTCGGCCAAAGGGTTTGATCGAACTTCTTCAATCTTTCAAACCGCGCAACCGGGAAACAATTAAAAAGAAGAAAAACACATGGCAATATTAGATTTTCAAAAGCCGGACAAGGTGATCATGATCCAGTCCGATGAGCACGAAGGACAGTTTGAATTCCGTCCTTTGGAACCAGGTTATGGTATTACAATCGGAAACGCATTGCGTCGTATCCTTTTGTCTTCATTGGAAGGTTTCGCAATTTCCTCAGTTCGCATTGAAGGTGCTGATCACGAATTCTCAACGATCAAAGGAATCGTAGAAGACGTAACAGAAATCATCTTGAACTTGAAGCAAGTACGTTTCAAGCAGCAAATCGAAGGAACCGATTCAGAAACAGTAGTAGTTTCTATTGCCGGTCAAGACACATTGACTGCTGGTGATATCGGTAAATTCACATCTGGATTCCAGGTATTGAACCCAGAGTTGGTTATCTGTAACATGGAGCCTTCAGTGAAGTTGGAAATGGAATTGACGATCATCAAAGGTCGTGGATACTACCCAGCTGAAGAAAACAAAGATGCAAACGCTCCTTTCGGAACTATTTTCGTTGATTCCATCTTTACACCAATCAAGAACGTACAATACGCGATTGAAAACTTCCGTGTAGAGCAAAAAACGGATTACGAGAAATTGGTTTTCAACATCACTACGGATGGATCTATCCACCCGAAAGATGCCTTGAAAGAAGCAGCAAAAATCTTGATCCACCACTTCATGTTGTTCTCTGATGAGCGTATCACTTTGGACAGCGAAGTTAAAGCGGAGACAGAAGAATTCGATGAGACGTCATTGCACATGCGTCAGTTGTTGAAGACAAAATTGGTAGATATGGATCTTTCCGTTCGTGCCTTGAACTGTTTGAAAGCAGCAGACGTAGAAACTTTGGGAGACCTTGTTTCTTATAACAAGAACGACCTATTGAAGTTCCGTAACTTCGGTAAGAAGTCATTGACTGAGTTGGAAGACTTGGTTGACAATAAAGGTCTTTCTTTCGGAATGAACGTTTCTAAATACAAATTAGATAAAGAATAAGTATCGCATTAATCACAATCCGCACACTGAGGCACTCGAAGTGCGCGGGGAGTGAAACTATTTTAAAAATGGCGTAATAGGTGGCTGGGCTGTCGCGATACACACAAACAAAGTTCAGTTAACCGTTACTTACGAAATTTAAGTTATGAGACACGGTAAAAAATTCAACCACTTAGGAAGAAAAACAGCACACAGAAAAGCGATGCTGTCAAACATGGCTTGTTCATTGATCGAACACAAGCGTATTAACACAACTGTAGCGAAAGCAAAAGCATTGCGTGGGTACGTTGAGCCATTGATCACGAAATCAAAGAACGATACGACACACTCTCGTCGTACTGTATTTAGCTACTTGCAAAATAAGGAAGCTGTTGCAGAATTGTTCCGCGAAGTGGCACCAAAGGTAGCCGATCGTCCGGGAGGATACACACGTATCATCCGTACAGGATACCGTTTGGGAGACAACGCTGAAATGTGTATGATCGAATTGGTGGACTTCAACGAGTTGTACAGCAACGAAGGGAAGAAGAAAACTACACGTCGTTCACGTCGCGGTGGCGGTGGTGGAGGTGCTCAAGCAGCTGCAGCTACTGAAGAAGCAGTAGTAGCAGACGCAGAAGCAACGGAAGCTGCAAACGAGGAAGCAACAGCAGAAACGCAAGAAGCTGCACCAGCAGTTGAAGAGGCGGAAGTTGTTGAAGAAACTCCAGCTGAAGAAGCGGCACCAGAAGCTGAAGCAGCTCCTGCAGAGGAAGCTCCAGCAGAAGAGCCAAAAGCGGAAGCAGAGTCAACAGAGGAAGAAGCTTCTGAAGACAAAGCAGAAGACGACGCTGAAGAGAAAGAATAAGCTTGTTAGAGAACTAACAGTTTACCGAAGGGATGTTCATTGAACATCCCTTTTTTGTTTGCATAACTTTTTTAGCATAAATTAGTTGGATACATAAACATAACCTATGAAAAAAATCTACTTAACTGCTATGGCTGCTCTTATCTCTGCTGCAGCCTGGTCACAATGTGAATCTGGAGTTACAGCTTCGCAAACTTCAATTTGTCCTGGAGATTCTGTTCAACTTTTCGGAACAGGGCCAGTCAACATGGTTACAACCACATTTGCTGCAGGTAACAACCACCGAGGAAATATGTTCGATATCGTTGCTACGAATACCGTAACGATTGAATCGTTCGATGCCCACCCAATGGGTACAACAGATTACGAAATCTATTACCGCGTTGGAGGACACGCTGGCTTCGAAACTAGTTCTGCCGGTTGGACGTTGGTTGGTTCAGCTACAGGTGTCGCGGCGCAACCGCAAGGAACGCCAACACCAATTCCAATCAATGTGAATGTTACGATTCCAGCCGGACAAACGTATGCGTTTTACGTAACATCCTCACAAACGGGTGGAACATCATTGAACTACACAAACGGATCGACGGTAGGAAATGTATTCGCAAGCGATGCGAATATTTCTTTCCTTGAAGGTGTCGGAATGGAATACCCGTTTGCAAACGGAGGTTCGTTCTTCTCTCCGCGCGTTTGGAATGGAAACATCCATTACTCAATTGCAGGAGGAGCAACGACATTCTTGTGGAGCACAGGAAGTACGAATGCAAGCGATACGGTAGTTCCAACAGCAACTACAACGTACTATGTCGACATCACACCTCCGGGAGGATGTCCTACGGTGACGGATTCCGTTACTATTGTAATGAACACAGTACCTATTGTTGATCTTGGGCCAGATACATCTGCATGTCAAGGAGTACAAGTGACATTGGATGCCGGGAACCCGGGAGCGACGTTTAGTTGGAATGGAGGTGTATGGACCCAACAAGTCTTCAACGCACTACCTGGAACATCGTATAACGTGACCGTCACGAATGCCGAAGGTTGTTCCAGCTCGGATACTATTGATGTAGCTATTTCGCTACCACCACCGGTTGATTTAGGAGCAGATCAAGCCATTTGTGATGGAGAAACAATTACATTGGATGCTGGAAACTTCGCAGATTCTTATCTCTGGGATAATGGTGACACTACGCAAACCATAACTGTTGGGCCAGGTACATATTCCGTGACTGTATCGGATGCGCAAGGATGTTCAGATTCTGATAACATTACTATTACTTCTAACCCGAATCCGACGGTAAGTGCTGGCAACGACACTACAATCTGTGTGAACCACTCGGTTTCTTTGGATGCCGGTGCTGGTTTCGCCGGGTATAACTGGTCAAGTTCTGAAACAACACAGACGATCACTGTGGATGGAGGAACTGTTGGAGTTGGAACGCACCCATACACGGTTGAAGTTACTGATTCAAATGGATGTTCAGCAATGGATACCGTAGTGGTAAATGTTGATGCTTGTGCCGGAATCACAGAATTGGCTTCTCAAGGAATCAACGTATATCCAAATCCAGCGAATTCAAGCCTAGTGATTACAACAAATGCTCCGGTAGAAACGGAGGCATTTATCTGCAACAGTTTGGGACAAAAAGTAATGACACTTCAAATTTCAGGAACTGAAACGGAGATCAACGTGAGTCAATTGGAAAACGGAGCGTACTATTTAGTTGCGGCCGGAATGGAAACCGTGAAAGTGAACATTTTGCACTAAGATTAAGGAATTAAGAACCCATGTTCTTAGTTTATTAACAACCCGTGGATATCTATCCGCTAAAATCGTTTTAGGTTTCATTCGATTGGCTAACTTTGTGAAAAATTTTCAGCATGCAGGAGAAAAAAGAAGCCGTTCTCGTTCTTGAAGACGGAACCGTTTTTGACGGAATAGCAATCGGAAAAATTGGAACGACAACAGGTGAAATCGCCTTTAACACGGGAATGACAGGGTATCAGGAAGTGTTTACCGATCCTTCTTATTTCGGTCAAATTCTAGTGATGAATACTGCACACATCGGAAACTACGGAGTTCACGAAGACGAAGTGGAATCTGATGGAATCAAAGTAGCTGGAATGGTGATCAAGAAATTCTCTGATGGGTATTCTCGCCCTTCTGGAATGGGATCACTCCAAGATTACATGGTCGATAACGATAAGGTGGGTATTGCAGATGTTGATACACGTGCATTAGTACGTCACATCCGAAATAAAGGAGCGATGAACTGCATCATCTCTTCTGATAATCTTGATATCGACGCATTGAAAGCACAATTGAAAGAAGTTCCTTCGATGGACGGATTAGAACTTTCTTCAAAAGTAGCAACGAAAGAAGCATACGAAGTAAAACCAGAGAATGCTGAATTGAAAGTAGCATTATTGGATTTTGGTGTAAAGCGCAATATTGTTCGTTGTTTGGTAGATCGCGGATGTCATGTTAAAGTGTTCCCATTGAATGCAACATTGGAGGAAATCAACGCATTCAATCCAGATGGATACATGCTTTCTAACGGCCCAGGTGACCCATCTGCAATGCCGAATTCAATTGAATTGGTAAAATCTATCGCAGCTTTGGACAAACCAGTATTTGGAATCTGTTTGGGACACCAAATTTTGGGATTGAGTCAAGGATTGGAAACTGAAAAGATGTTCAACGGTCACCGTGGAATCAACCACCCGATTAAGAACTTAAAGACTGGGAAAGGAGAAATTACTTCTCAGAATCACGGTTTCGTTATTTCCAAAGCCAGCGCTGAAGCAAATGAGAATGTCGACATCACGCACATTCATTTGAATGATGACACTGTAGCTGGAATTGAAATCAAAGGAAAAGATATCTTCTCGGTACAGTACCATCCGGAAGCATCAGCAGGGCCGCACGATTCGCGTTACCTGTTCGATCAGTTCGTAGATAACATGAAGAAGAATAAATAAGCATTAAGCATGAGTTACATTGCAAAAATTGTTGGTCGTCAAGTATTGGATTCACGAGGAAATCCAACTATAGAAGTTGACGTAGTTACCACTTCGGGAGCTTTCGGAAGAGCTGCTGTTCCTTCAGGAGCATCTACTGGAATTCACGAGGCGGTTGAGCTTCGCGATGGAGATCCAGGACACTACCTTGGAAAAGGTGTTTTGAAGGCTGTTGCCAATGTAAACAGCATTATTGATGAAGCTTTAAAAGGATTTGATGTTTGCGATCAGAAAGCGATTGATTCCAAATTGTTGGAGTTGGACGGAACGGAGAACAAATCAAACTTGGGAGCGAATGCCATTCTAGGAACATCGCTTGCATGCGCGAAAGCAGCGGCAGATGAAACAGGATTGAGCTTGTTCCAATATGTTGGAGGCGTAGGAGCGGTTACCATGCCGGTTCCGATGATGAACATCTTGAATGGTGGTTCTCACGCCGACAACAAAATTGATATTCAGGAATTCATGGTAATGCCCTTCGGAGCAGATTCGTTCACGCAAGGATTGCAATGGGGAACGGAGATTTTCCATCACCTAAAATCCGTTTTGAAGGAACAAGGAATGTCAACAAATGTTGGAGATGAAGGAGGATTTGCTCCGAACCTTGGTTCTAATGAAGAAGCGATTCAGGTAGTGATGCAGGCGATCGAAAAAGCCGGATTTAAGTCAGGCGAAGATGTTTACATCGCATTGGATGCTGCATCCTCAGAATTCTACGATGAAGACAAAGGAATGTACATTTTCGAATCGACAGGTGCAGAAATGACCTCTGCTGAGATGGTAGATTTCTGGAAAGATTGGTGTTCGAAATATCCAATCGTTTCCATCGAAGATGGATTGGCAGAAGACGATTGGGACGGTTGGAAATTGGCAACTGACGCACTTGGAGACAAAGTGCAGTTGGTTGGAGACGACTTGTTCGTTACAAATACAAAACGTTTATCGCGCGGAATTGATGAAGGAATTGCCAATTCAATTCTTGTGAAAGTGAATCAAATCGGAACGCTGACAGAAACTATTGAAGCTGTGCAAATGGCAACACGCAATGGATATACTTCTGTAATGAGTCACCGATCTGGAGAAACGGAAGACAATACTATTGCTGATTTGGCTGTTGCATTGAATTGCGGACAAATCAAAACAGGTTCTGCTTCGCGAAGTGATCGTATGGCGAAATACAATCAATTGTTGCGCATTGAAGAAGAGCTTGGGCAAACCGCGGTATATCCGGGGAAACGCTTTCGCTACCTATAAAATAAAGCGCCCAATTCTTACGTTTGATTGTTAGAAAATTAACAAAGAAGTAAGAAACCAATAATAAAATAGTTTTTCACACTTTTTTTTAGGGAAAGCGCAACTTTGCTGGGTAACTTGCGTCTATGTAGTGAATTTGAGTTCAACTACCTTTTATAACTGACTCAACGAACTACTTGAGAATTATGAGAGCGAAACTATTCAGCTTTAAATCTTTATGTTTTTACATTGCGACCTTCGCATTCACAGGTGTGTATGGTCAAACAACCGAGACATTTAACTTTACCGGCGGAATGCAATCGTGGACTGTACCAGTCTGTGTAACGAGCATTGACGTAACCATAGCCGGAGCTCAAGGTGGTGGTGTAGGAACAGGCGGAGGTAACAATGCCTTCGGTGGAAATGGGGCAATTGTAACAGTAACTATACCCGTTGTTCCCGGTCAAACATTCGATTTAACAGTCGGTGGACAAGGAACCGTACCTACTCCAGGATGGCCAGGAGGCGGTCAGGGTTGGAACGGAGTCGGAGGATCTTCAGGCTCTGGAGGTGGTGGAGGATACTCTGCCATTGAATCAGGAGGAACATTAATAGCCCTTGCAGGTGCCGGAGGAGGTGCTGCCGGAGGTGACCCATCTGCTGCCAGTGGTGGTGGCGGAGGTTGTGCCCAAGGAGTGCAAGGCCCGGGATCTATCTTTACCGGAACTGGTGGAGGTGGAGGTACTCAAGTTGCCGGTGGAGCCGGTGGTCCGCCATGGGGTGCTGGTCAGCCAGGATTCCCGGGAGCAGCGTTCCAAGGAGGTAACGGAGGATATTACGATTTCGCTTCTGGCGGTGGCGGTGGCGGTGGCTACTTCGGCGGTGGAGGCGGAGGAGCTGATAACTGCTGTCAGTACGCCAATGGTGGCGGTGGTGGCGGTGGAGGTTCCAGCTTAGTGCCAGCAGGCGCTAACTGTAACCAAGCGGCCAATCAAGGAGACGGATATATTACCATTACATATGTTGGAGGAATCCAAGCAACTGCAGCGAACACGGGGCCGTACTGTGTTGGAGAAGATATTCAATTGCAAGGGCCGGGTGGTGTAGCGACGTACCAGTACAACTGGACGGGGCCAAACGGATGGACTTCAAACGTTCAAAATCCTACGATTCCAAGTTCTACTTTGGCAATGGCTGGAACGTACCAATTGATCTTAACAGATAGTAGCTGTCCAAGTGCAGATACCGCTGAAACGATAGTGGTGGTAAATCCTGTGCCAACTGTTGATCCAAGTCCGGATCAAACGGTTTGTCACGGTGACTTAACTACTTTGGTAACATTCACGGGTGCCGTTGCGAACACAGACTACAACTGGACGAACTCCAACACTACAACAGGGTTAGGAAATCCAGGAGCAGGAGACATCGCTGCTTGGACAGGAAATGCAATTGGCGTGGTGGAAACATCTACCATTATCGTTACGCCATCTACACAGTGGTGTATAGGAACTCCAGATACATTTGATATTACCATCTTGCCGACACCAGAAGTTCTCGTGAACAACGATACGATTGTTTGTGAAAATGGAACTGCAACATTGGTAGCGCAAGGTACTGGTGGTGGAGGTGGCCCATATACGTACTATTGGGGACACACAGCGAATAACGATTCACTGCAATTGGTGAATCCAGTTACACCTTCGAATTACACAGTTTATGTGGAGAACGTATTTGGTTGTGTATCGGCAACAGTGGGTATCAACGTTAACTTGCATCCACCATTAACAGGGAACATTTCACCATTCGATACGATTTGTCCGGGATATCCAACAGATATTTGGGCGAACTGTTCTGGTGGAATTGGTCAACCATATACATTTACATGGAGTACTACAGATACGCAAACTGGGCCGGATAACCACACAATCAACGTGAATCCGCCGCAGACAACAACGTACACAGTTACGGTAAATGATGGATGTGAGACAACACCTTGGACAACTACCACTCAGGTTTACGTTGCTCCATTGCCGGTTCCTCAGTACGAGGTATTGGATCCAGAACAGTGTGAGCCAGCGGTTTTCACGATTGTAAATACAACGGATCCAGCATTGAGCGAGTACGTGTACTGGTGGGTTGAACCGAATATGCAGTTCCTGAATGTTGATACCATTGTTACAGATACGTTGATGGAAGGATTCTACGATATGCAAATGATCGTTACAACAGACTTAGGTTGTATAGATTCTTTAACGTTTGATGATGCATTGCACGTGAAAGGGCAACCTACGGCGAACTTCAAACATTCACCGAATCCGGTATTGATGTTCAATACAAACGTTGTCTTCCAAAACCACTCCGTTGGAGCGGTAGATTTCCAATGGACATTCGAAGAAGGATCGCCAGCGACTTCTCAATTGAATAATAATATTCCAGTCATCTTCCCAGATGGGCAGACAGGAATTTATAACATTCAGTTGATTGCTACGTCCGAGTTAGGGTGTTCCGATACTATGGATTACGAATTAGTTGTCTTCCCAGAGGTATTGATTTATGCACCGAATACCTTTACGCCTGATGGTGATGAGTTCAATCAGACGTGGCAAGTGTATATGGAAGGAATCGATTTACAAGATTTCGAATTGGTGATTTACAATCGCTGGGGAGAAATTGTTTGGGAGTCAAGAGATATTTCGGTCGGATGGGACGGTACGTACGGTCAAAATGGACGTGAAGTTCAGGACGGAACGTATACTTGGTTCATTCGAGCATCAGACGCCTTAAATGACGCGAAGTACGAATACAGTGGACACGTCAATATAATTCGATAGACAAGATTAAAATCTAGCATACGCCCTGTTCACTTCATGAGTTAGTGGACAGGGCTTTTTTGTTTCTGTACCATCAATTCTTGCTACCTTTGCAACATGCACTTATCGAAGATTGAATTTCGTTCTAACACACGCTATCCGTAGGGGATTCTTTACACATGAAAAAGAAGTATCACCCTAAATGAATAGTAATGACTAACGAAGATTTTCAAAAAGACATATTAGCTGGAGTTCCATCCGAAATTCCAACAGCACCGGCACAAGAGACCGGAATCAATCACGCACCGAAACGCAAGCAAATCCTAACGGAAGAAGAACGCAAATTGGCATTACGCAATGCCCTTCGCTATTTCCCGAAAGAACAACACGCTGAACTGGCACCAGAGTTCATGGAAGAGTTGAACAATTACGGCCGGATCTACATGTTACGCTACCGTCCAAAGTATAAGATGTACGCGCGTTCCATTGATTCGTATCCGGGTAAATGTGATCAGGCAAAAGCGATAATGTTGATGATCCAAAATAACCTGGATTACGCCGTAGCACAGCATCCACATGAGTTGATTACCTACGGTGGAAATGGTGCGGTTTTCCAAAACTGGATTCAGTACCGTTTGGCGATGAAATATTTGGCCGAAATGACAGACGAGCAAACGCTTGTGATGTATTCTGGTCATCCAATGGGATTGTTCCCGAGCCATAAAGATGCGCCGCGCGTTGTCGTAACCAACGGAATGATGATTCCAAATTATTCCAAACCGGATGACTGGGAGAAGTTCAACGCTTTGGGCGTTACGCAATACGGACAAATGACAGCAGGTTCTTACATGTACATAGGGCCGCAAGGAATTGTCCATGGAACAACAATTACCGTTTTGAACGGATTCCGTAAGATTCAAAAATCACCAGCAGGTTCTTTATTCGTAACCTCTGGATTAGGAGGCATGAGTGGAGCGCAACCAAAGGCAGGAACGATTGCAGGTTGTGTCACAGTTTGTGCAGAAGTGAACCCTAAAATCACGAAGATTCGTCACGATCAAGGATGGGTACACGAGATTATTGAAAATTTGGATCAATTGGCGGTGCGCGTTCGAGAGGCACAAGCGAATAAAGAGGCAGTTTCGATCGCATATCTTGGAAACATTGTAGATGTGTGGGAGAAATTTGATGAGGCCGATCTACACATTGATTTGGGATCCGATCAAACTTCATTACACAATCCTTGGGCGGGCGGTTATTATCCAGTTGGATTGACTTTTGAGGCATCCAACGAGATGATGGCCAACGATCCGGATAAATTCAAAGAGAACGTTCAAAGCACGTTGCGAAGACATGCTGCGGCAATTAATAAACACACGGCAAAAGGAACGTATTTCTTCGATTATGGAAATGCTTTCCTATTAGAAGCATCCAGAGCCGGAGCAGATATTATGGCAGAAAATGGAATCGATTTCCGTTACCCTTCCTACGTTCAAGATATCATGGGGCCGATGTGCTTTGATTACGGATTTGGCCCATTCCGATGGGTGTGTGCTTCAGGAAAACCAGAAGATCTTCAAAAAACCGATGATCTCGCCTGCGAAGTGTTGGAGGAAATCATGAAGAACAGTCCTGCTGAGATTCAGCAGCAAATGGCAGATAATATTCAATGGATCAAAGGGGCACAAGAGAATCAACTCGTAGTTGGATCGCAGGCACGAATTCTATACGCTGACGCTGAAGGTCGAATGAAGATTGCAAGGGCATTCAACGATGCCATCGCTTCAGGAACTATTGGCCCGGTAGTCTTGGGTAGAGATCATCATGATGTTTCTGGAACCGATTCGCCGTACCGCGAGACGTCAAATATTTATGACGGTTCCCGATTTACGGCAGATATGGCCATTCAAAACGTGATCGGCGATTCCTTCCGAGGAGCTACTTGGGTATCGATTCACAACGGAGGCGGCGTAGGCTGGGGAGAAGTAATGAACGGTGGATTCGGAATGCTTTTAGACGGTTCTGCGGATTCAGAACGAAGATTGACTTCCATGCTTCACTGGGATGTCAATAACGGAATTTCGCGCAGAAGTTGGGCACGTAATGAGGGTGCTATGTTTGCGATTAAGCGTGCTATGGAAGTAGAACCCCGATTGAAAGTTACCGTACCGGAATTGGTAGACGATGAAGTGATTAACTCGGTATTTGAAAAAGTATAATAAAAAAATAAGCCCGGGCACTTCGAGAACCTCAGTGACCGGGGCTTTTTGATTGAACGAATTCTTATATCAAAAAGACTATTCGTGATTTGTTTTATTAACGAAGGCTATGAATCCAGGATTAGCCTTATTGGACTGGATCAAGACGATTTAGAGACGCGTAGTAGATGTAGCATTGAACATTCGGGAATTTCATATCTCTTAATGCTTTCCCGTACATTCTTGTCTGCTTCACATCTCTGTCTTTCGGAATTCCAGTTTTGAAATCAACAACAATCGTAGCGTCCTTTTTGAGAATTAGTTTATCCGGTCGGATGGTTTCGCTATTGGTCAGAAGAATGGACTGTTCGCTGAGAATTTCCTCAGCGTCATTAAGCAAATTCTCGTATGCTTCGAGTGATAATAATTGCTCCATTCTTAATTGCAGATTGGACACATTTTGAGCGGAAATCTCGTCGGCATCTAATGCTTTTTTGATCTCCTCTTCAATAACCGATCGATCATTGATTCTGCTTGCAAGCAAATGAAATTGATTCCCGAATTGCCTTTCTTCACTGAGAAGATCGCTTTGCTTCAATTCTTCCGTATCCTGGAATGCGATGTGCGGAAACCACAATCGATCGCTGATGTCTTCAGGGACAAAATTCTTGGCGTAATCTTCTTCTTGAGCTGGAGTTCTTGACCCATCAGAGAGCGAAACTATCAGAGATTCTTCATTCATTTCAGCCAGATCTGCTCCCTCCAAAACTTGATGAAATAGTGCTCCGAACGTACGTTTTTCAAAGTAATTTCGAATGTACAAACGTTCCACAGGACGCGTCATTCCAACGTAACACAAATTGACAATATCCGTCAGAATTTGATTCTTTTCCCGCTCGTACAAAGTCACCAAAGGATTCAAAATATCAGATTGCGACGGTTGTTTGTATAAAAGGAAATCATTCCAATCTACAAGGAAGCTACTTTTCAAATCCAGATTGATGTTTAATGATGGAAGAATCACCACGGGGAACTCCAATCCCTTCGATTTGTGAATCGTCATGATGTTGATTGCATCCTTCGCAGCAGGCACCTGAACTGCAATATTTCCTTTTTTACGTTCGTATTCTTCAAGGAAAAGCGCCAGATTCGGCCCTCGGTTTAATCCGTACTCATGCGCCCAATCAGCAAGATGGTGCAGATAAGGATTTTCGAGTTCGTGCAAATCGGCAATGCGATAGAATCCTTGAATCAAGTCGTATAAATGCTCGTACTTGAAAAAGAAGCGTTCCTTCGAGCCAAAATATTCCTGTAGGAAATCCGTATCGTCAAAGTAGCGATAGCGTCTGCCACTTTCGGCAATGCCTTCTTTGAGATACTTGCGATACAACTCATAGCTGACATGTTTGAGTCGCAAGAACATTTCCGAAAATTGCTTCTTTTCGTTTTCACCCGAAGGTTTCAAACGCCATTTCAAAAATGCAATGGTCAATCGAACTTCAGCGCTTGAATCAATTAAAAGGGAATCGGACGAAACGACTTTGTATCCGGCTTGATCCAATGCTACTGCCCAAGCGTTACATTCACGATTGCGACGTCCGAGAATACACAGTTCGGATGCTTCGTACCCATCACTCAAAAGCTGTTCAATCCACTCAATCAGCTGCGCAACGATGGCCGGGTGATTGTCCTTTTCTTCCCGCGATTCGATATGAATCAGTCCATTTTTAGTGCTTTTTGGTTCTTGCGTAACGGCATTATAGAAACTCGAAGTGTCCTCTGGTAAATGCGTTCGAAACGCTTCGAAAAAGGCGTTATTGAAATTCACAATCGTAGGACTTGAGCGCCAGTTGCTCTGCAGTTCTTCCACCGCTCCCATATCCATGAAGAACGAGGACGTCGCCGCAATTTTTGGATCGTGCGCTGGATTGTAGATCGCTGGGAGCTCTACGAATTGTTCGGCAACACCATTCTTGAATCGGTAGATGGATTGTTTCGGATCCCCTACAATCAAATTCGGATGATTGTGTCCTATGGATTCGTGAATCAGCGGAACGAGGTTCAACCATTGCAAATGTGAAGTATCTTGGAATTCATCCAGCAAAAAGTGATGATAACGAGTTCCTAGACGCTCATAAATGAACGGTGCATTTTCGTTTTGAATCAAATTTGATATCAAACTGTTGAATTCTGAAATCCGGATCAATTGAGCATCGTTTCTGGAGGCATTTAGGGCATGCGCCATGTGCTGCAGCAATGCCATGTTGAAGAAGTTTTTGAGAAACAAATGCGTTGCTGCGTATTGTTGTAATTCTCCCTCCCAAAATGTTTCTAATTGAAGAAGATTCGATTTGATGCTTTCTGGAAAGTCCTTTTTACCATCTTCTTTTTCCAAGTACCCGCGTAATTGCTTACCTATTAATTGATCTTTTATTAAGAATCGACCATCATTGATAATCGTACGTAATTGTTTAAAAGTGTTGCTTCCGCCATGAATTGTTTTTGAATCAAGAACTTCGATTTCTTCCTTTATGGGCATTACAAACTTGGCATAAGCAGAGTCCAAGGTCTTCTGACGCGCCTTTAATTCTCGGTAGCGTTCAACCGAAAGTTCCAATTCCAACAATTGCTTGACTCCTTCTTGATGCCGTTCATTCTTGAGAATGCTTCCGAACTCAATAAGATTTCTGCGGAAATTCCATGTTTTTTCAACATCAATGTTGCTCTTGGCATATTGAATCATTAGGTCGTTCAACTTTCCCTGGTCGGCATTTCCTAACTGATTCAAAAGATCATCAACTACCTTTTCAATTAACTCGGTTTCGTCCAGCACCACTTCAAATTCTCCGGGTAGATCCAAATCTCTACTGAATGACTTAATCAAACGCAGATTGAACTTGTCGATCGTCATTACGTGAAAATCTTCGTATTGATGCAGGATCATTTCCAATACTTTCTGACATCGTAATAGGACTTCATCCGGTGAGATTTTCAAGGCTTTCGCTAGCGAAAATTTTAAAGCATCTTTTGTAGAGGCTTCATTGCCTAGTCCGTCCAATGCTTGAATGATGCGTTCCTTCATCTCCAACGCCGCCTTGTTGGTGAACGTCATAGCAATAAGGTGCTTGAATTCGGTCTGTGAGGCATGTTCACCGATGAGCAATTGAATGTATTCCTGCACTAAACGATAGGTTTTACCGCTGCCGGCGGAGGCATTCAATATTTGAAGGGGTTTTTGGAGGTTTTCACTCATGCTCAATTTAAAAGTACATAAGTGGCAGCGTTTGACAAGTATAATAACAAGAAATATGACGGTTCCACGCTTTTAATTGCCGCTGTATTTCGCTAAATTTGAGGATATGAAGAAGATTTATGTAGTAGGTTTAATTGGGTTCGTTTTGCTTTCTTCAGTAAGTTGCAAAGAAGATCCACCGCCGCCAGATCCTCCAGTGGAAGATACGCTTAGAATTGACGTACAGCCTGTATTCAACGGTGCTGATTTGGTGCTGAATACTCCTTACACGACAGTTGAAGGTCATCAGGTGAAATTCACAGACATTCGTTTTTACTTGGAAGATGTTAAAAATGGTGCCGTTCAAATGACAGATGCCATGCTTTTCGATTACAGCGAAAGAGGAACGTTATTGTATGACGGGCCGGGAGTTGCTTCTAATTTTTCTTCATTCACTGCAAACCTCGGCGTAGGCCCTGCAAATAACAATAGCGATCCAACGGCATTTCCGAATGATAGCTGGCTGAACAGTCAGAACGCGAATGACATGCACTGGGATTGGAATCCTGGATACATTTTCGTGAGTGTTATGGGAGTGGTAGATACTATTCCAGACGGCAACGATCTCTTCGATCACAGTTTTGTCCTGCATGCGGGAAAGAATGAAAACCTGCAAACGGTTGACTTTTCCAATCTAACTTGGACGAGTGTCGGAAGCAATCGCCATCAATTATCCATGGAACTGAACGTGAGTGAATTCCTGCAATCTGCACTTCACACGATTGATTTGCAATTTGAAAGCTCCACACATTCGGCTCCAGGTCAAGAAGCTTTGACGACCAAAGTGATGGAGAATTTTAAAGAAGCACTAATGCCTTAGACTTATGAAGTACATCCTTATTTCTATACTTTTTATCGTCTTTGCAGTGGTTATCGCTTGTAAAAAA
Organism: Fluviicola sp. XM-24bin1; assembly: GCA_003149635.1. Taxonomy (GTDB): domain Bacteria; phylum Bacteroidota; class Bacteroidia; order Flavobacteriales_D; family Crocinitomicaceae; genus UBA4466. The sequence goes on along the minus strand of QCWI01000016.1, from coordinate 13,538 downwards.
GATAATGTAGTTTACGAGCCGACGCCTTACGAATTGAAAATTCCTTCGCATTTCCCAGATATGCCTATTCCGGAGGATAATCCGATGACGGTGGAAGGCGTTGCTCTGGGAAGAAAGTTGTTTTACGAGAAGAAATTGAGCGGCGACAACACCATGTCATGCGGAACATGTCATGCACCGCAAGCTGCATTTTCAGATCCAAATCAATTCTCTACGGGCATCGATGGTTCAGTGGGAACCCGAAATGCCATGGCTTTAATCAACTTGGGTTGGGATTCCTTCTACTTTTGGGATGGACGTGCCAAGACCTTGGAAGACCTAGTTTTGGAGCCTGTTGTAAATCCAATTGAAATGCACGAAGATTGGTCGAATGCCATTGCTGAAATTTCTCAGGATGTCGAATATCGCAATATGTTCTATCGCGCTTATGGCGACGAAGGCATCACCAAATTCACGGCAGCGAAAGCAATTGCACAGTTTTTGCGTACTATGATTTCAGGGAATTCCAATTTTGACATTATCTACAAGGTCTTTAATGGCATTCCTGTATCAGCAGAAGAAATGGCAATTTACAATTCAATACCTGAAGCAGTAGCTGGATACGATTTGTTCCAGAGTTTGAACGGAGCAGACTGTTTTCATTGCCATAATGGACCGTTGATGCGCGTGTCGAAATTCAGCAATAACGGGCTGGATGCGACGTTTACAGATATGGGGAGAGCTGATGTCACAGGAGACATGAACGATGCCGGTAAATTCAAAGTGCCAACGTTACGAAATATTGCACTTTCTGGGCCTTACATGCACGACGGGCGTTTTCAAACTCTAGATGAGGTGTTGCTTCACTATTCGTTCAACATCCAAACGAGTCCGACGCTTGATCCTCTCATTGAATTTGCGAGTCAAGGTGGGGTTCAACTGGATCAACAACAAAGGGATTTAGTGAAGGCATTTCTGGAAACCATGACGGATTACGAGTTTATCAATAATCCAGATTTTCAAGAGCCTCAATAGATTATTTTACTTTTTTTGTAGAGGAAGAGAGAGCATTATGATAGACGAAAGAAGACTCACAACAGAAGAGAAAGCACTTAAAATCAACTTAACATCTGATGTTTACGGATGTTTTGCAGAGATTGGGGCAGGGCAGGAAGTTGCCGCGAATTTCTTTAAAGCCGGAGGTAGTTCAGGAACAATTGCCTACACGATTTCGGCGTACGATATGAAAGTATCGGATTCCATGTACGGAGACGCGAAGCGCTACGTTTGTGAGGAGCGTTTGATTACAATGCTCGGTACGGAATATGAGAACCTCAAAGGTCGACTCCCGAAGAAGTTTGAAGAATCACGATTCTTTGCCTTTTGTAATACGGTTGAGTCACTCAATTATCATAAAACAAATCAAGGACAAGGATGGGTAGGAATGCGTTTTCAGCTTGATCCTGAAGGAGAACCGAACGATGTAATCTTGCACGTCAAAATGCACGACAACAGCAATAAGGCGCAGCAAGATGCTCTAGGTATCTTGGGTGTAAACTTGGTGCACGCATGTTACTTTCACAACGATGATCTTTCCAAGTTTTTGGAAAGCTTAATGCACCGACTTCCACGCGAGCGCATGGAGGTGGATATGTTGCGTGTTTCCGGCCCTGATTTTGAAGATGTAGACAATAGAATCATCGCTCTAAACCTTGTGAAGCGAGGTATTACCGATGCAACGATGTTCGATTTGAGCGGAAACGTTCTTCAGCCAGCTACGGCGCTGTACAAAAAGAACATCTTGTTGATGCGCGGTCGATTCCGTCCGGTGACGAAGGTACATATCGACATGATTGAGCGTGGGAAATCCCAATTCCTCAAGGAAGGAATCAACGAAGATAATCTGCGTGTGGTATTCGAATTGACCTTGAAGGATTTGACAGCCGATGGTAAAATTTCCGATAAAGATTTCGTCGATCGTGCGGAGCTTTTGGGAACGCTCGGTTATACCGTGATGATTTCCAATTACCTCAAACACTACAAAATGGTGGATTACCTATCGACCATTGCAAGAGGATATCAAATGGGCGTAATTGTAGGGATCTACAACTTGCAAACCATCTTCGATGAACGCTATTACGACAATCTTCCAGGCGGACTTTTGGAAGCCTTCGGGCGTGGATTTGGTCATGCGGTGAAGATGTATGTCTATCCTGCGAACAACGTGGAAACCGGAGAAATCTACGATTTGGATAACTTCAGCATTCCAGAGAATCTGCGAGGTCTTCTAGACTACATGCGAGCGAACAACAAATTGGCTCCGATTGAATCGTACAATCCGAAATTGTTGCATATCATGTCGGATGATGTTCTTTCTAAAATCAAGGCGAAATCTGCGATTTGGGAGGAAGATGTTCCTGAAGAAGTAGTGAAGGCGATTAAGTTCTACGAGCTCTTTGGATACGAGAAAACAGAGACTGTTTCCTGATCTATGCCTCACATTAAAAACGCACTGATTCGCTACCGGATAATTGATCGGTGCATCCGCAATAAGTACAAACCCTTTCCATCGAAACAAGAGTTAAGAGAAGCTTGTGAAGAGGAATTGTACGGAAGCACAGGCGGAGGTCATATTTGTAATTCTACCATAGAAAAAGACATGTTTGCGATGCGCGAAGAACACGACGCGCCCATCAAATACAGCAAACGCGAGAAAGGGTATTATTACGAAGATCCGGACTTCACCATGAATGATATTCCGCTTACGGAAAACGATATGGAAGCAATTGCTTTTGCAGCGAAAACGTTGATGCAATTCAAAAACGTGGAATTGTTTCGCCAGTTCGGAAGTGCGATTGATAAAATTGTGGATCACGTTGCCTTTTCTCAGGACGAAGATGCTCGCGAGTTCATTCAATTTGAGAGTGCCGTTGCTGATGGAGGAAATGAATTTCTTCCGCCGCTTTTGGAAGCGATCAAAACGCAGAATTTTGTTCATTTTGATTACGCAAGTTTCGTCACCGGTGAGTTAAAGCCACGGAAAGTCTTACCCTTACTTTTGAAGCAATATCGAAATCGTTGGTATTTGATTTCATTCGATGATAGCAAGCAGGATTATATCACCTATGCTTTGGATCGCATTGAAGATTTGGAAGTAAGTCAGGAAAAATCAAGCAAACCCATCGATTTCGATCCCGATAACTATTTCAAGCATGCCGTTGGTATCACAAGTGGTAATTCATTACCCGAAAAGGTACTTTTAGAAGTAGGCATAATTGCAGCGAAGTATTTGGATAGCTTGCCCATTCATCCTTCGCAGAAGATCAAAGAGATTAATGAAGATCACTTTGTGTTTCAATTGAACGTTTCCATCACCGAAGAATTGATTCGTGAAATTTTAAGTTTCGGGGGCGAAATCCGCGTCATGCAGCCGGAATCGCTCAAAAATGAAATCGCTAACCGAGCAAAGCGCTTGCTTTGATGCCGGAACATTGATCAATCAGAATCCTTTGGAAGTGGCTTGTAAATTTTAATGATATCTGAAGTTTCCTTTAAAGGTAATTTTAATTCCTTAGCAATTTGTTCTTCCCTTTTTTTGAGGTCGCCCGACTGTGTCTCGGTGTTTGATGTTCCGGACCCTTCTGGCGTATTGCTAGGAGTCATCATATTCGTGATTTTTATTTAACCGTTATTTCAATAGTAATATACTCATTTTCTTTTACTTCGTAACCGTTGAATTCCCAGCGCATGCCCTTGTAATCACCCAGTCCTTCAACAACGATGGTGTACATGCCTGGATCGACTTGCTCCAAAACGAAACGACCGTTGGAATTGGGGTTAAAACTTTGGTGGTACTGACTCCGGTAGCGCGCCATAATTTTGAAGAGTCCGTAAAATGATACCGGTAACGCAATAGGTTCTCCGTCCTTCATCATGAGGATTTGAATGTTTCCCGTGCCGTCGTCGGGAGCTTTATCCCAAACATCGTCCATATTCGCTGCCATAAATTCGGCCATTCTTGTTTGCTGCGCGGTTTCCTCTTGTTGAGCAGTGGCTCCAAGAGATAAAGAAATCATGAACAGAAGAAGTAATTTTTTCATGCCTGAATTTTGTAGTGGTTCAACCTTCGGTTTTGCCTTAAATATACCACATAATTCGCCATTCTATTTATCTTTAGCGGAGATTCGAAAAACACTATGGAATTAATCATCACTCAGAATAACGGCGTATGCCAATTGAAGCTGAATCGTCCGGAAGTATTCAATTCTTTCAATAAAGATATGGCGATGGCTTTGCAAAAAGCTTTGGACGATTGCGAGCAAAACCCAGAAGTTCGCACTATTGTAATTACCGGAGAAGGAAAGGCATTTTGTGCAGGACAGGATTTAGCGGAGGCAACCGATCCAAATGGCCCGGAATTGAAAAGTATTGTGAAAGATCATTACAACCCGATCATCCGTCGAATTCGTGAAATTGAGAAACCGATTATCGCTGCAGTGAATGGAGTAGCTGCTGGTGCGGGGGCAAACATCGCATTGGCGTGTGATATTACCTTCGCAAAGGAAAGCGCAAGTTTCATCCAGGCATTTTCAAAAATTGGATTGATTCCAGATTCAGGAGGTACGTTTTTCTTGCCGCGCATCGTCGGAATGCAAAAAGCATTGGCGTTGATGATGACAGGAGACAAAGTAGGTGCCAAGGAAGCCGAAGAAATGAATATGATTTATAAATCTGTAGCGGATGACGCTTTTGAGGATACCGTGAATCAATTTGCAACAAAATTGGCCAAGATGCCAACCCGAGGATTAGGATTGACCAAGAAAGCGGTGAATGAAAGTTGGACGAATTCATTGAACCAACAATTGGACGTAGAAGAAAAATTACAAACCGAAGCCGGACAAACGCACGATTTCAACGAAGGGGTAGCAGCCTTTTTGGAGAAACGTAAGCCAGAGTTCCAAGGAAATTAGCAACATGTAAAAGGCTGAAAGTTGAAGGCTGAAAGAGCCTTTCATTTTTAACTTTTTGCCTTCTACCTTACACAAAAGATATCAAATGACAGTAGGAGTATTAGGAGCAGGAACAATGGGATCTGGAATTGTGCAGGTAGCTGCGCAGAATGGACACCCTGTGGTATTGGTTGATCTCAACGAACAAATCCTGAACAAATCGAAAGCTCAATTGGAGAAGATCATGAATCGTCTGGTTGAGAAAGGAAAGATTACTCAGGAACAAGCGGAACAAACGCAGGCGAACGTTTCGTACAGTCAGGACATCCACGACTTTAAAAATTGTGGAATCGTGATTGAAGCGATTATCGAAAATCTTGAAATCAAGTCGAAGGTATTTTGCCAAATCGAACAAATTGTTCCCAAGGGATGTATTTTGGCATCGAACACAAGTTCATTATCCATTGCTTCTATTGGATCTGCACTTCAAGAGCCTTCTTTAACGATTGGGATTCACTTCTTCAATCCGGCACCGCTTATGCCATTGGTGGAAATTATTCCAGCGGTTCAGACTTCAGAAGAGACCTTAAAAACTGCGAGAGATTTGATCGATTCTTGGAAGAAAGTGACAGTACTTTGTAAGGATACACCAGGATTCATCGTGAATCGTGTGGCTCGTCCGTTCTATGGAGAAGCGCTTCGTATTTATGAAGAAGGAATTGCAGATTTCGCTACCATTGATTGGGCAATGACTAGCATCGGTGGATTCCGAATGGGGCCGTTCACATTGATGGATTACATCGGAAATGATGTCAATTATACAGTGACCGAAACTGTCTTCACTGCGTTTTATTTCGATCCAAGATACAAGCCTTCGTTTACGCAAAAGCGTCACGCTGAAGCCGGATACTTAGGAAGAAAATCGGGTAGAGGTTACTTTGATTATTCGGAAGGAGCTGAAAATCCAGCGCCGAACGAAGATGCGTTATTAGGACAGCAAATTTTGGATCGCATCTTAGCGATGTTGATCAACGAAGCGGTAGATGCGGTGTTCTTAAACATTGGTTCGAAAGAAGATATCGACTTAGCCATGACCAAAGGGGTGAACTACCCGAAAGGATTGCTGTGCTGGGCAGATGAAATTGGATTGGATGTGGTGCTTAATCGATTGGAGGATTTATTCCATGAGTATGGTGAGGATCGTTACCGACCAAGTCCGTTGTTGCGTCGAATGGTGCGTGATAATGAGCGGTTTTTTGGTTAAACAGAGTTACGTGTAATTCGAATATTGGAAAGTCAGAACAACGGAATATTCGAATTTTAGTATGTCGGAATATTCCGACGAAACTTTCATGTTTTTTCTAGTTTTTGACAAAAATTCTTATGAACTTCTACAGTTAATATGTCAACAAATCATAAAAAGCCGCTGTAAAACAGCTATTTAATTCTGAATTTTTATTTTTAGATAAAATTACGCGCTATGAGAAACCTTGCCTTGATCACTGCTACATTAACGTTGATTCTCGCTTCTTGTGGGGATATCAATAAACTGCCCGTAAAAGTTCAAAAAGAACGTCAGGATGTAGTGCTTACCGAAGACGATATTTACAAAGGAAATTTGGTCGCTGCCTTTTTGGAGAACGACAAGAAGTTCGTGAAAGAATCCAATACGCTTTTCCTTCGTGGTGTTGATTCCTATCGAAATAACAAAAAGTTGGATAGTGCGGTAATTTATTTCACGCAATCCATCATGAAAGAACCGAGCTCCAAAGCGTATTTCGAACTGGGGAACGTACACATGGATCAGAAGAAATATGAGGAAGCGCTGAATTCATACAAAATGGCCGAGCAGTTGGGCTATCAACCGTTTTCGAAAATCTTGTACAACAAAGCGTGTATCTATTCCTTGCAAAAGAATACGGATTTGTCTGCGCAGTATTTGGAATATGCGTTACAGGCCGGATATACCAACGTTGCTCACATGCAAAGCGATTCAGATTTAGAAAACCTTCGATCCAATAAATACACCTTCCAAAGAGCTGTTGATAAAGGATTGCGAGGAGTCTCGAATGCGGAGAACCTATTTTGGTTGCAGTTTACGAAGCTATTCCCTGCACTTGGAAAGCCGATTAAATTGAAATTGCAGTTGTCGCAGGAAGAATCGCAGGCACTTGAGTACATCTCTTATGATTATGAGAAATACATCTCTGAGATGCGCGATGCGAAGTTTGCACGTGATGTGACAAGTAGCTACTTATATTATGCAAATGCGTACGAAACGGAAAATTTCGTGGCGCTGGTGTACATCGTGAAGGATGAATGGATGGGTGATGCCGCACCATTGCGCTACAAAATGGCGACTTTCACGCATGAAGGACGACTGATCGATAAGAAGACCGTTGGTGGAAGCTCGGATTCGGATTTGGACGGGGTATATTTGCAATCTCGATTGAACAAAGATTTGACTATCTCAGGTGATTTGGTACAGCCGAAGTACGAGAAAGATCCAGACGAACACGGTTACTACGACAACAAGATTCTATCCTACAAAAAGGTTGGGACTCAGAACTTCAAAATCACGAAAGCTGGGAAGATTGTTGAGCAAGAAGTGACGCTACTTACGGCGAACTAATTTTCGATACTTCATCAAGTATTCCGGATACTTGAGTAAAATCAAACCATAAGCGAATAGCAAGTTCGGAATCCAGCTGAGGTAGGAAATGATTACATACGCTTCAACCTGTCCAATTTGTGGCCCGTATGCTTTTAGAAGATAAACATACAATCGTTGGGTCACAGCCGAAAGAGTTAGAGAATAGCTGAGCAAATTCCAAATCAAATGGGCGCGAACATTCCCTCGCCTGATATGGTGATATCCCATATACGTAAAGAAAATCCAAAGAAGCGCTATTGTTGTGAAACTAATTTGAGCAGGATAACTACCATTAGCCATCAGCGCCATCACAAAAGCCGAAGGGCCACTTATGAAAAGTACGACTATTGTGTAAACGTATCCTGCCGTCTTATGCACTTTGGGCCAGTTTCCAAGCACCCATCGATTGAATTGAAGCAATCCAGCGACGATAACCAGCGGACTGGTAAATACATGAATGTAAAAACTATACCTCCAAACTTTGATATGATAGATAAGCTGCTTGCTCGCTAGGAAATCCGTGTGCGATTCCCCGTCGATGTATGGTACCGACAAAAGAATTAATAAATAGGAAGCATAGGCAATTACGAGGAATGTTCCTGAGCTCAGAAATTGTTGAACGAAAGATTTAGCATTCATCTACCAATACATCATCCAGAGTTCGTGCTTGCCCTGTCCTTTCAATGAGTATTCGTACTCACCGTACTTGTAAATGGTCAGCTCCAAGCGGTTGCCTTTGAAAATGTCGTTCGGTTCCCAGTTGATAGTAACCTTTTCACCTTGAAGATCCCACGATCCAGTGATTTCTTGATATTGCTGCTGATCCCAATCTTTATCTTCATCTGGATAGTACTTCAAGGTAACAAGTCCGTCGTCCATGAAATTGTACTCACCAATGGTATCCGACATTTCACCAAACTTATCTGCAAAATTGAACATGGTGATTTCTTCGCTTTCGCTGTCAGAATCAAAAACAATCTTTTCTAGAGTAAACTCTTGACTAGGAATCTTGTCGTTGTTCGCAACCCATTTTCCTTTTGGCTTCGAGTCGATTCCCATAAAATCGATAGTGAAGACACCGTCATATTCGTTATCTCCAGGCTCTGCAAGTACCAACTGAATGGAATCACCGCTGCGCGTTACTGACCCCATGATGTTTCGTTGCAATCCTTTGTGCAAATCGTAACCAATGGCATTTGTTCCGCTCACGTAATTCAACGCAATTCGAATAGGACTTCCTCCAAAATCAGCCATGTACAATCCCTTAAGTGTATCGTATGGAAAAGCATCTTCCTCCGGGATTTCAGCTTCGACTTTTTCAATTTTGATTTCCTGCTTTGGTGGCTCTTTTTCTTTACAAGCGATTAGCGTAATACCTGCCACTAGGATCAAGAAGAAGTATTTCATGCGTGTAGTTTTGGTTCTTCGTAAAGCTACAAAACTAATCTTTAAATAATCCGATTGCCGCATTGAAATACAACTTGTTGCGTTCTTTCTCGTCCAAAACGAGATCATTCACATAGGTATCCGGTTGGCGAATATCCAAAGGATTGTCCACGGGCTTTAGATGAGAATAGAAAGTATTTGGATTTACCGAGATCAAAAGTCCCGATTCCGGCAACTTAACCAACAAGGTTCCAGCGTTTCCCGAGTAGAAACTTCCTCCAGCCGGACGTCCAACAATCTTAGCATTGGCTAAAGTTTTCAAATGACAGGCTAATATGGCCGCAGATGAGAAAGTGCCTTCATCTGTAATGACCGAGATTTTACCTTTAAAACGAAGATCGTTATCCACTGGATCGGTATAAACGGTTCCATTATCAAACGTCCCATTTTTAACGCTTCGCTTTTGCGACCAACTCAGGAATGCATAGCGAATAAATGGCATGTTCATCTTCTTGACATACTTGTTATCAAGGCCTTTGAACGGTTTTGCAATCACGTAGCGACCAATGTTGACACCCCCTCCAACAAAATACTTGATGAAATCGTATTGCATTACACCTCCCGTATTTCCGCGAAGATCAACTACCAATTCATCGATGTTGTTCTTCTTCAATTTTCGGAAGGATTCTTCCAGGAAAAGTTCATATTCCGCTCCAGATGATTGTGCAAAAGAGGTGAATCTGAAATATCCGTACTTGCCACTCACAATTTTAAACTTGCCGTGATTGCCTTCATTTTCTACGTAATCAGTCGAAGCTTGCATCAATCTACGATTCATCGAATGAATGGGTGCTTTCCCAGGTTGCATGTACTTCTGCACTGTATCCGATTTCGGAGAGATGTAGGTCACTTCCACAGAGTCCTTATCCAACGGGAAGGCAAGATGTCGATAGAACTCGAACAATTCTTGGGCTTGATAATACTTGAATCCCATCGCTCCTTCATCTCCCGAGAGGTACTTGCCAATCCCTTCCATCATTTCTGGAACAGTTTTGTTATCAATGGAAAGAATTTCAGAACCTACGGGAATCTCGGAAGGCCCGCCCATAGGATCGTTATCCCGAATTGTTTTGTCGTAATCGTCTTGAATGATTTCTCCTACCACCAAATGACGGCCGACCAAATACATATCAATGGGAAGCGACTTTTTTTCCAAAAGCCATTCTGCCTGAATTTTCTTATTGTTTAATACCTGTGTATGACCTTGATCCAATCGTGCAATCATTTCAGAATACAGCTTAAATTCTTCCAAATCAGATTTGTCGTCGCTCAGTTCAACTTGCAATTGATCCAGATAATAAGAAATGCTGTCGGAACTTAGGTGCATGTCCAAAGTGCCCTCCTTGCTTTCCAGAACTGTTCGAAAAACGCGATAGTCCTCCTGCTGACTGGTAATGGTGTCAGAGTAGCGCAATGAGGTCAATAGTAAGAACCCGGCAATTAGGAAATAAAAATATACGTGTTTCACGAAGGTCAATCTCTCTTATATAATAAACGAAAAAAAGAGGTGTTTACAGTAAAACAACGCGAAAAATTCTATTTCATTTTAGCTTGCGCTCTCTTTTTGTAGAATCCACCTTGATCGATGATCTTCTGGAAGTAGGTTCGAGCCTTTTCGTCTTGACCTAATTCCTCGTATGAAAGTGCCGTCATCCACTGCGCTTCCTCATCGAAATTATTGAACTTGCTCAATCGGCATGCCAAAAAACGATCTATGGCCTCTTCATACTGTCCCAAATTATACAAACAAAGTCCGCTGTAGAAGTTCGCATTGACGTCATCCTTGTACGTTTCCAAAATCACATCGAATCGCGTCAATGCATTTTTATACGAACCGCGAGATAATTTCTTCATCGTTTTACTGAGGTATTCGATGTAAGGAATTTCAATTTCTTGCATTTCCGAAACGGGATCTTCCGATTCTTCGCTTTCCTTGTTCGCAGGAACGCCTGTGAGAACAACTTGTTTCGTTTTTACCTTCGGCGTAGATCGATATTTACGATAATCCACCAATTTCAAGCGAGATAAATAAATCTCTGCGGCCTTTTTGCTTTCATCGATAAACTCCGGTTCGATGTGTCGAATCTGCATGCGGACTTTATCCAAAGGAATCATTTCAATGGGAGGAGGTGTTTTATCTATGTACTCCGTTTTCATCTCATTGAATTCCTTTTCAATCTTCTTCGGTTCAATTTGTAATTCCTTTGGAGCATTTTCCAATACGGAGATAGAATCTGGAAGTACAATATCCGTTTGTTCCAATGTCACTTCTTGATCTTCCAGTAACTCGGTGATTTTATCGTCCGCTTGCGCTACCTGCGCAGCTTTCGATTCTTCAGGATTCGCATTCCAAAGAACCGCTGTTACAATAGTTGCCGCCACAACTACCGATCCTGTGATGTACCATCCAATATTCGAGGAGTCCATGAACTTCTTGTCCAGATTTCGCATTACTCCAACATCATAGTTCATCGCTTCCCATCCTTCCATGGCATCTGCCTCGAAAGAACTAGATACTTCTTTGGCTTCCACGCTGTGCTGCGCAGCCGCGTCAGGATTGTTACCGTAATCGGTAATCTCCTTGCGACTGAGTGGCGGACTCGCACCAAATAATTTAGAAATCCGTTTTAAATTCATTTCTACCCTCTAAGTTTAACTTCAAATTACGCTTCCCATTCTGGATCGCGCTTTTCACTTTCTTTAAATCCAATTGCAAGAGCGCCGATATTTCCTGATAGGATCGACTTTCCAGATAGAACAACTTGATACAGGATTGCTGTTCTTCTTTTAAGTCTTCGATGGCTTCTTCCAACGCATTGTATTGTTCTTCCTTTTTGATGGTAAGTTCCAGTTCGTCACTCGCTTCCAACTCGCGAGTGATTTCCGCTGTTACGTGTCCTTTCTTTCGAAGGAGCATCAAACATTCATTCTTCGTTACAATGTACAACCATGATTTGAAATGTTGAATGTTGTGCGATTGCAGTTTTCCAGGCAATTTTTCGAACAAGTTCATCACCAGATCTTCCGCATCAAATTGGTTTTTTAGGTACTTCATGGCCGTACCCATGACCAGATGTCCATAGCGTCGATAAAACTCTCCGATTACATCGGAAGCGCCTGAATCTCTATACGTGTTAAGTAATTCGTGATCCTCGAGTTGCTTGTATTTTTTTCGCTTGCTGGAAAACATCTGTTAGTGAGATGAACTTTTTTATGAATTCCATAAAGATAGATGGATTTCTTTTCTTCTTACTTTTAAGAGTATGAAACGAATCGCTTTAATTACTTCAGGTGGGGATGCTCCAGGGATGAATGCGTGTGTGCGCGCTATTGTCAAAACGTGTTTATCGAAAGGCATTACTCCGGTGGGATACTATAATGGCTACCAAGGAATGATGGACAATGAGTCCAAAGAGATGGTTTCTTTGGATGTTAAGAACATTATTCAATTTGGGGGAACCATTTTAGGAACAGCTCGAAGTCAGGAGTTTCGAACAAAGGAAGGACGCGCCCGTGCAATAGAGAACTTACGCAAGAATGAAATCGATGGCTTTATATGTATCGGTGGAGACGGATCCTTTAAAGGAGCACAAGCGTTGTCGGAAGAAATGAATATTCCGGTAATTGGAGTTCCGGGTACTATAGATAATGATATGTATGGTACCGATCGAACCATCGGATTTGATACGGCTTTAAATACGGTGGTGGACGCTGTAGATAAGATTAAAGATACAGCGGGTTCGCATCGAAGAATTTTTTTGGTGGAAGTAATGGGACGTGATGCGGGGTTCATTGCTTTGGACGGAGCGCTCAGTTCTGGAGCAGCGAGCGTTTTAATTCCAGAAGAGAGATCTAATATTGAATTACTCGCGAAAGATTTAAAAGCTCAAGGGAAACGGAAAGGGAATTTAATTGTCATTGTCGCCGAGGGAGACGATGCCGGTGGCGCCGAGGACATATATAATAAGCTGGTGCCATTAATGGAAGGATACGAATTACGCTATACTATATTAGGTCATATCCAACGCGGTGGTCGTCCTTCAGCCTTTGATAGGTTGATGGCAACACGCATGGGAGTTTATGCGGTAGAGTTATTGGAACAAGGCGCATCTGACGTAATGATCGGCGCCAAAGGAGGTGAGCTGCATACGATTTCCTTGCAGGATGCCGTGAATAATACGGCACGAGCGGAGGTTTCTAAATTAAATGCAATTAAATTCTTAAAAACAGTCTCTTGATTTCTAGTTTGTTACAATAAATTTTGTATCTTTCCTGTCCGCTTTTCAAAAAAAGATTGTTTAAAAGTGTTGTTGATACAAAAGAGTTGCATATCTTTGCGGTCCCAAATCGAATGAGATAGGGGTTTATTTTGAAAGGGTGGCATTGTTTAGATGAGCGGTGCAAAAAAAAGTTTTGATTTTTTTTTGTGAAAGCTTGTTAGAATAAAAAGAGTGTCTATCTTTGCGCTCCCGAATCGAACGAGATGAGGGATTTGAAATAACCTGAGAGGG
>QCWI01000015.1 GCA_003149635.1 Fluviicola sp. XM-24bin1 | reverse complement strand
AACTGTGGAACACCAGTACTAACAGCTTCTCAGGCAGCCTTTACTTGTGCGGATGTAGGAGCAAATACAGTTACATTGACTGTGACAGATGCTTCAGGAAACTCATCGACATGTACTTCTACTGTGACGGTTGCAGATTCAACAGCTCCAGTGGCGGCTTGTCAAGACTTGACAGTATATCTGGATGGAACTGGAAACGCAACAATCACAACGGGTGATGTTGACAATGGAAGCTCTGATAACTGTGGAGTTGCTTCTCTCGCGTTATCGCAATCGACATTCAATTGTTCGAATGTAGGAGCGAATTCAGTGACGTTAACAGTGACAGATGTTAATGGTAACATCGGAACATGTACATCGACGGTTACCGTAGTAGATTCTACTGCTCCGACAGCCGTATGTCAGAACATTACCGTGTACTTGGACGGAACTGGAAATGCATCAATCACAGCAAATGATGTTGACGGTGGTTCGACGGACAATTGTGGTACACCATCACTCGGAGTTAACACTTCAACATTTACATGTGCAGACATCGGCGCAAATAATGTTACCCTAACAGCAATAGATGCTTCAGGAAACATTGCTACATGTACTGCAGTGGTAACGGTGGCTGATACAACAAGCCCTGTGACTCCGACGATTGCTGATATCAACTCTGAATGTTCAGTAACGGTAACAGCACCAACAACGACGGATAACTGTGCAGGAACTGTTACAGGAACTACAACAGATCCTCTAACTTACTCTGCCGAAGGAACGTATCTAATCACTTGGACGTTTGACGATGGAAACGGTAACACAACTACAGCTACTCAGAATGTTGTGATTGACGATGTTACTGCTCCAGTAGTTCCAACGTTGGCTGATTTGACAGATGAGTGTTCTGTAACAGCGACAGCGCCAACAACAACGGACAACTGTGTAGGAACTGTTACGGGTACGACTACAGATCCATTGACGTACAACACGCAAGGAACATTCGTAATCACTTGGACGTTCGACGATGGAAACGGAAATACATCCACAGCAACACAGAACGTAATCGTGAACGACGTTACATTGCCAACAGCTTCTAACATTGATACTGCTTACGCAGAATGTATCGGAGATGTAGCAGTGGATATTGCGTTAGTTGATGACGAAGCGGATAACTGTGGTGTACCTACAGTTACATACGTTGGCGATGTAGCTTCGAACGGAACAGGATGTGGAGATACAATTACACGTACGTACAACGTGGCTGATGCCGCTGGAAACAATATCGATGTTACGCAGATTATCATTCTAAATGATGTGACGCCACCAACAGCATCTAACCCAGTAACACTTAATGTGGTTTGTTTGGCAGATGTTCCAACAGCAACTGGAGCTACCGCATGGGTTACGGATGAAGCAGATAACTGTGGAACTCCAACAGTTGCATGGGTAAGTGATGTTTCTTCTAACGGAACAGGATGTAATGATACAATCACAAGAACGTTTAGCGTAACAGACGACTGTGGTAACTCCATTACGGTTCAGCAATTGATCATTGTAAACGATGATATTGCTCCGGTAGCGGATGTTGCAGCATTGACGGATATCACGGAGACGTGTGAATCAACGCCAGCAACGCCGACAGCTGCAGATAACTGTGCAGGAACTCTGAATGGAGTTCCAGATGTGACGTTCCCAATCACCACGGTTGGAACTACAGTAGTTACATGGACGTACACAGACGGTTGTGGTAACACGATTAGTCAGATACAAAATGTGACGATCACAGGAGTTGACGTAGGAACGACAATGGCAAGTGATGGTATTACAATGATTGCAACGAACAACAACGCAGGAGTAACTTACCAGTGGATTGATTGTGAAACAAACGCGCCGGTGCCAGGAGCAACGAACGTAAACTTCACACCGACCTATGGAAGTGACTTCGCGGTAATTGTTACCGAGAATGGATGTTCTGATACTTCCGCTTGTGTGAACAGCACAGTGAGCGTTGATCAGTTGACAATGGATGAATTTATATTGTATCCAAACCCAACTACAGGTCAGTTCACGGTGAGCTTCACAGGTGAAATCAGATCCATTGAAATGGTAGATGTTACCGGTCGAATTGTAATGACGAAAACTATGTTGAACCAAGGATTGGTTGATGCAAGCCTTCTTGCACCAGGTAAGTACATGGTACGCTTGACTGCGGAGAATGGAAACATCGTGACACAACCGATAGTCATCGGTCAACAATAAGAATAATTGACATCATGAAAGGGAGTTCGAAAGAGCTCCCTTTTTTGTTTCGGCCTTATTGTTGTTCATCAGACAAAAGAATAGTGTAATTTTATACCAATGAAAGCGCTCATCTTTACAACAATTATTCTGGTGCAAGCCGGTTTTTCTTTTGGACAAGATTCAACAGGAACTTCAGAATGGTTCCGATCGAAATCTTTGCCAGAATTGTGTGATACTTTCCGAACTGATAAATGCCCGGATCGGCACAACTTTTTGGAGGTCTACGAGCCGTTGTTTGAGCCAATGCGCGATGATTCCATTCGTTTCTTTGAGATTGGAATTCTCACAGGACTTTCTCATTTGATGTGGGTGAATTACTTTCAGAATGCAGAGGTCTTTGGAATAGATATCAAGGATTACTCGGCCGCGGCGGCGGGATCTGGGATTCAAACTTTCGTTGCCGATCAATCGAACCGACAAGATTTATACGCTTTCATGCGCGCCAGCGGAGCTAATTTCGACGTCATCCTTGACGATGGTGGGCACGCGATGGATCATCAACAAATTAGTCTTGGGTGCATGTTCCAAGCGGTAAAACCGGGAGGAATGTTCATTATTGAAGACGTTCATACTTCGCTACCTGAATTCTATCCAGATTCATCATTTCACGTGGATCGATTGGAAACAAATACAACCCTGTTGATGATTGAAGCCTTTATTCGAACCGGGAAGATTTACAGCGAATACATGTTACCAGTCGAGGCTGAGTACCTAGAGCAGACGATCGATAGAATTGAATTGCACTATCTTTTCAATGAACGTCATTCCATTGTTTGCGTGATTCATAAGAAAGAAGCGATTGAGCCACGGTAAGTTATAATTCTAGGGAATTGCTCCACCATTTCTCTATATGAGCAATAACCGCCTCTTTTGCTTCCAAATGTGGATGATGTCCACAATTATCTAATAATGCTATTTCGTGTTCTCCTGAGTAGTTTTGTGAGATGAGATCAAGTTGCTTTTCGGTGCCATATTGGTCATCAGCGCCTTGAATGAATAATCCTGCTGCGCTCGAATTCGATATTTCACGTGTAATATCCCAATGAGTGAATGCTTCCGATCTCCAAATATCGGCCCAAGCGTAGAACAAGGATTCGGTTTTATCTCCATGGTACTTTTTCAAACCATCCAACTTTCCAGCGTGATATGCGGCAACAGCCGGTGCGATCCCAGCAATAGTTTCCGGTTCGTTAATTACGTGGGCTGCCATCGTCACAATCCCAGCAATGCGTTCCGGATGCGCAGAAGCAAATAATAAGGCAATGGTACCACCATCAGAATGACCCACGAGAACAATCAAACGTTCTTCTTGGATTGTATTGAAAAAAGCCGGAAGTTCATTCAACGCATAGTTGTGGAGGTACTGAGCATCTCTTTTTTGATCTAAAGGAGTAGAGGCACCGTGTCCTTGACGTTCGTATACTATTCCCGGTAATTGCAGTCGTTCACAAAGTTCTGAAGGAAAGTCTTTCCATTGAGCGATGCTGCCCAAAGCTTCGTGCAGGAATAAGAGAACAGGCCCGTCAGATGAGCGGGGCCCAATGCGTTCGTAATGAAGCGTGATATCGTTTACAATTGCCTCCATAAAAAATGAGTTGCAAACCGAAGCCTGCAACTCACTTACATTTCATATGTCAGAATTTATTTGATACGTTCAACGTACACTCCAGTACGTGTATCAACTTTGATTCTTTCTCCGTTATCAATGAATAAGGGAACACGAATCTCTGCTCCAGTATCAATTGTCGCTGGTTTCATTGTATTTGTGGCAGTGTCACCTTTAACCCCCGGCTCCGTGTAGGTAATTGTTGCTTCGATGTGCATTGGCAATTCCAATACCAATGGCATTTCTTCTTCAGCGTGGAACAAAATGCTACAAATCATTCCCTCTTGCAAAAACTCAGGTTTTTCAACCAATGAATTCTCAATATTTACTTGCTCGAAGTTTTCACTATTCATAAAGACGTAGCTATTTCCTTCTTGATACAAATATTGGTAATCGCGGTTTTCAATACGAACCGGCTCAATTTTGTGCCCAGCAGAGAAGGTGTGATCCACTACACGTCCCGTTTCAATCGCTTTAAGCTTCGTACGAACAAAGGCTGGCCCTTTCCCCGGCTTTACGTGTTGAAATTCCTTGATTTGGTACAATTTCCCGTTGTGGTTAATGCACATTCCATTCTTTATATCTGCTGTTGTTGCCATGTTTCAATAGTTATGTCGACGAATATAGGAATTCTATTTTTTTCTTTCAAATCGGCGCTATTATAGCCATATTTGTTTTATGACTTGGCAGGATTACAATGAATTCATGAGCATCGAAGTGGGCCACATAGGTTCAACGAAAATTCTGATGGAAGGAGTGTTGGGTGCTTTCGGAGTTTTTCTCGTTACGTATATCGCTGTCAAGATCTGGCGCAGAACCATTCTGAAGCCGCGAATCATCATGAATAAGATTGATGAAAAACGCAGGATTTCCATCTTTTTGATTGTCAAGTACATCGGTTGGGTAATTAGTATCCTCATCGCGATCAAAGTCCTAGGATTTAATATAACGCCTTTACTCTTCGGTTCTGGGGCCCTTTTGATTGGATTGGGATTTGGATTGCAGAACATCTTCCGCGACTTCGTTTCCGGAATGTTTCTTTTGTTCGAGGGATCCCTAAAAATTGGAGATGTCATTGAAGTAGACGGTGAAGTAGGCCGTGTGAAGGAAATCAATCTCAGAAGTTCAGAAATGGTTACCGTTGATGATGTAACTCTCGTGATTCCCAATTCCAAATTTGTCGCAGAGCGCGTTGTCAATTGGTCAATGGATAACGAATTGGTACGATTTGAAGTGAATGTCGGAGTAGCGTATGGATCGGATGTAGATGAAGTATTCCATCTATTGGAAGAGGCGATGAAAGAGAATAAGGACATTGTCGCCGAACCGAAGTCGTTCGTTAGATTCAAAAACTTTGGCGATTCTGCACTTGAATTTGAAATGATTTTTTGGTCTAGAAAAGGATTTGTTATTGAAAACGTGAAATCCGATTTAAGACGGGCCGTGTACCGAAAACTAACCGATAAAGGAATGGCAATTCCGTTCCCGCAAAGAGATGTAAATATCAAAGGCTGGGAAAACGCAAATCCTTTTGATAAAACTACATAACTTTGAAAGAATACTGGAACAAACTCTCATTTGGCGAAAAAGCAAAGTTCATCTTTTTTGCAATCTGTGGATTGTTAATTCTCATTTTTGCCTTGTTGAATTGGGACAAATACGATTTGAATCTCATTTTCTTCAAAGTGGATCTACCCGTTACGGTGATCATCCTTATCAGTATGTTTGGAGGATATGCTTACGGTAGAATCTATTATGGATGGGTGAAATCCCGCAAGAAAGACAAGGAAATTAGTTACTTGAAGGGAGAGTTGGCAGCAACGCGAGAAAAGCTGCGTAAGCAACCGCAAGAGCTTCAAAAACAGCATAAGAAGCAACTGAAGGAAGACAATAATTCCGAGGAAGACACGTAAATACTATATGCGAAACGTTCTACTGCCTCTTTTTGTCGTCAGTTCATTTTCTTTATTCAGTCAAGATAAAGGCGCCCTATCTCTCGAAATTGGAGGAGTAGGGGGCTTCGGTTCAATTTCCTATTCCAAAGAATTCAAAAAAAATGGACAAGTTGGGTCTGGAATACAGAGCAGGCTTGAGCTTCGTGCCCATTGATCGCAACAACGGAAATGGTATAATATTCCCTTTGTTGATCCATGCTACCTACGGAAATGGCAAGCATATGGCTGATCTAGGAATTGTACAGGCGATTACCATAACTACGAAGGGAAGCGCTTTTGTTCGAATGCCCACTTCTTTTGGATATCGATTTCAAACAGAGGTACGTATGTTCTATCGAGTCGCCTACACGCCACTCGTTTCATATATCTATAATTTCCACTGGGAGCATTGGGGAGGAATCACCATCGGATATAATTTCTAAGCTATGAGATACGTACTGATTTTATTGATTTCGGCGGTCCTCTTCTCGTGCAACAAGAAGAAGAAATTTGATGGGCCAAATAGCTATGCCGATGGATTTGAATCTTATTCCAACGTGGAAGATTTGATTGACGGTAACAACGAACTTTGGTCTTTCTTTCAATTGACCGATGATCTAAATACCATTACGATCGATACGAATATTGTACACTCAGGAACCAAATCTGTTCGCTTCTCTGGAGTTGCAGGAAGCTCGGAAGACACGAAAAAGTGTAGCATTAACAAGCAATTTATGGCCTTTTGGGAAGGCGAGACGGTCGTGGCGGATTTCTGGTGCTATCTTGAAGGAAATGAAGATATCGACTGGTTGTTCATTTTCGATTTAGAGGAAAAAGTTCCTGTAGGTGCTGGCCCAGGCATGCGATTGGCGATCGTTGACAACAAATTACTCTTGGAGCACAAATATCCGCAGCCCAATGTTGAGCAAAGTGGGGAAGGGGTATTATTTCCGCGAAATCAATGGGTCAACATCCGATTTGAAACCCTACTCTCTAGAAAAGAGAAAGGATCTGTGCGTGTTTATCAAGATGGAGTACAGATTCTAAGCGCCGATAACTGGCAAACGCTTCCCAAAGACATTCTTTACGCCAACCAACGAACGAAAGGGATGTACAATCAAATAGAGTTTGGGCTAACAGCCAATTCCGACGATAATGCCCACGTGATGTATTTGGATAATGTGAGCGTTGTTACAGTGAAGTAAAAAGCTGAAAGCTAAAAGCAGAAGGATGGTCTTAATTTTTGCTACAGCCTTCTACCTTCTACAAACCTATTTCTTCCACTTCTTCCACTCGCAAACGTTTCTGAAACCTGTCCAGGCATTTGCATTCTGAGATGAAATCGTGTCATTCTTGAGGACATATTCCACATTGTGCGGCCAACCGCCACCATAAGTAACATTCTCGTCAGCGCCCCATTCTGCAACATTTCCGCGTGTATTGTGGAGCAGCGCATACTTTCCTTTCGGATCAAGATTCGTGTCGGTTTCACGGGTTACGAAGATGTTGGTGCTGTCATCTCCACAAGGCGTATGAGCGAGATGGAAGGGCAAGTTGTTCTCGCGCCATTTTCGGTATTTCTTTTCGTTTTTCGCATGGAAATAGTAATCCGTACTATCGACGTAGTCCAAGATGGCCAAGCGATCTTCATCATTCGGTAAGCGGTATTCCGGGTGCTTTAGGCTCATGTCAGGAACGACTTCGATAAGGAAACTGTTATCTCCGTCCGTGATCAAATCTTTGTAATTGCCTGTGAAATAATTCTCAATGGAGAAGTAATTATTTGCGTCTTGCTGACCATTAAAGTGAATGATGCCTTCACTTATCAAATGGGATTCAAAAACACGATCTGAACGCCATTGGCTAAAGGCTTTTGCTTGATCCTGCGAAATTCCAGCAACAGGATGATGACGATATGCCGGATGTCTCAAGTAAAAATCCTGAAGTACGGTATCGCAGCCCAACTCGCTCCAAACCAATGTGTCTGGGAGTGTGGCACGATATAATTCGGAGTCTTTGCCATGAACTTCCTTCGTCCAGTACATATATTCCAACCAGTTAAAATTGGTCGCTTCCGTTTTGTCTACCAACAAATCTTCCGTTACGGGTAAGGTTCCCGGAGTATGTTTGGCATGAGGATTACTAATGCGATTCGACGCGCAAGATGTTATGATGGCGCCAGAAATTAAGAGGAGAAAGAGAATCTGTTTTTTCATATATTCTCATAATACCATCCTCAGAAATTGGTTACAAATCGGACGATTTTAACTATCTTTAATCTACAATGTCACCAACAGAGATTGGCATGCACATTGACTCCGAAAGGAGGACCCGTACAGTCTCAATTTGAAGCTTAGGAAAAAATCTTAAGGTGCGTCTTTGAAGATAGTATGGCAGGCCGCAATCCATTGGATTGAGGGAAACCGAACAGCGGACATCAGATCATCTTCAGCAAACCTAAACGTGTTAATTGAGGCTTCAATTAACATTCTGTGCGGGTTTTTTATTTATTCCGCTTGAGCAAGTTCTACAATGACTTCGTTTCGTCTGTTTGCTACTTCGTAAGGTGCGTTGTATCCAAGGAAGTAGAATTTATCCGTGTAGGCGATCCCAGCCTCATCCAGATATTCCAAGAGTTTTTTCTGATATTTCTCAATCTTGGTTTGATTCGCCCATCCACCAAATTGGATCGCTGCGACACGTTTCGGGGCAATTTCTTCCAACAATACTTCTTCGTTGTTCGGCGTAGGAAGGTTTTCCAATTCGTATCCATTTGGCATAAAGAAGTGCATGGAAGATGAATCTCCCAATTCCATCATTACTGGGGAAGTCATGGCAATCTGCTGTGATTCTTGATTCCCGCCGAAGATATAATTGGCCAATTTTCTAAATCCGCGATTGGAGTTTTGATCATACGTACCACTGCCTAAGTCAACGCTGGCAACAACAGAAGATCCGTAGTTTCTGATTTCAAATCGTTCGTTCTTCGATTCCACTGTGTAATTTTCTTCTTCACCATCTTTCTGAGCGCTTTTATTCGTCATAACTTTCGCAAAGACAAAAGAGACTGTTAGTAAGCACAGAATCAATAATACTTTTCCACTATCCATAACACATTTGAGTTTCGATTCGTGCTAAAGATACATATTATTGTTTAATGATGTGGTTGAAAAGTTAAACAAAAATAAATAAAGCATTAAAAAAGAGCATGTTATTTACTACATGCTCTCTTCGTATTCTTTGTTTCAAAGGGCTTATAACAGCTCTTCGATAATTTTATCCATGGAGTAACCTTCTGCTTCCGCGCGGTAGTTTCTTACCAAACGGTGGCGCAAGATAGGTTTAGCGACTGCCTTCACGTCTTCGATATCTGGAGAGTACTTTCCGTTCAATGCAGCGTGGCATTTCGCTCCTACAATTAAATTCTGTGATGCACGTGGCCCTGCTCCCCATGTGATGAAGTTCTTCGTGATTTCAGGTGCTTCAGGACTGTTTACACGCGTCTTACCAACCAATTTTACCGCGTATTCCAAAACGTTATCTGCAACTGGAATGCGACGGATCAACTCCTGATACTGCATGATTTGTTCGCCAGTAATCACTTGTTTCAATTCTACCGATTGATCTGAAGTGGTAGATTTTACAATTGCCAGTTCTTCTTCGTAAGTTGGGTAATCCACCCAAATGTTGAACATAAAGCGGTCTAATTGCGCCTCGGGTAGAGGATAGGTTCCTTCTTGTTCAATCGGGTTCTGAGTCGCCAATACGAAGAAAGGTTGTGGCAATTGATACGTCTTTCCAGCAGCTGTTACCGATCGTTCCTGCATCGCTTCCAATAGCGCTGATTGCGTTTTTGGAGGGGTACGGTTGATCTCATCTGCAAGGATAATGTTCGAGAACAATGGCCCTTGAATGAACTTGAAGTTGCGATTTTCATCCAAAACTTCCGATCCGATGATATCGGAAGGCATCAAATCCGGCGTAAACTGAATTCGGTTGAAACTAAGTCCCAAACAATCGGAAATGGTGTTTACGAGAAGCGTTTTCGCCAATCCCGGTACTCCGACTAACAAACAATGCCCGCGAGAGAAGATGGAGATCAACACCTGATCCACTACGTCGTCCTGTCCAACGATAACTTTATGAATTTCGTTTTTGAGTTCTTTGTAATGCGCCACTAATTGATCAACCGATTCTTTGTCTGACATGTTCTGCGGATTTAGTTCGTTTTAAATATATACATATAGAGCGGGGAAAAGATCACCACTTACATTTCTTTTAACCAAGGATTGCGGAAGTTGCATTTCTGAAAATCTTCGTCGATACGAATGTATGCGTTGTTGATTTTTGCGTTAATCCAATCATTAATAACTTTTTGCTTTTTATCAGCTTCCGCCGCTCTTGTGATTAAGGCATAATCTTGTTTCAAATTCGCTCTGTGCGGTTCAGTTCGCTTTACCAATCGAACGATACGTACTCCTTGCTTGCGCTCTTGCTGGTTTACATACAAGCTCGGCAATGAATAATCTCCTGGATTCATTTTGTCCGTAAGCAAGTAGATATCGCGGTCGATTTCACTAAGATTTTCCGCATCCCACATCACGTCTCCGGTATATGGATTCGTAATCGTTCCTTTGTTTTGTTTGGTTGCGTCGTCATTCGAGTATTTCTGAACGGCATCTTCCCAAGTGATGGTTCCAGAAATCAATTCCTTGTAGCAGTTATCCAAACGGAAGGCAGCTTGTTCAATTCCGGCATCATCGTATTTAGGGATGATGAGGATGTGCTGACATACATAGTCGTCCCCTTTACGATCCAACAACTTCATGATGTGGTATCCGTAAGTAGATTCGAATACTTCGGAAACTTCTCCTTTCTTCAAACTATACGCCGTTGCTTCGAACTGCGGTACCATCATTCCTTTGGTTGCTTCGATACGTCCGCCGAATTGGGCACTTCCCGGGTCTTCCGAATGAACACGCGCTTGGGCTTCAAACGAACGATTTTGCTCTACAATTGAAGTTCGGATCTTCTTTAATTTCGCGCATGCACGTTGTTTGTCAGCCTCTGTAACCTCAGGATAGATTACGATTTGCTGGAACATCATCTGCTGGTTAATCAGTGGGATACTGTCCAATGGAATACCGTCATAGAAGCGTTGCACTTCGCGAGGTGTCACTGCGACATCTTGTGTGATGGTGCGTTCCATTTCATCGGCAGTCAATTGCTCGCTGATGACCTTGAAGAATTCTGCCTTAATTTCGTTGATCGTTTTTCCGTAGAACTCTTCCAATTTCTGACGACCGCCGATTTGCTGTTGAATTACACGAAGACGTTGCTCCATCTCAGCATCTACCTGTGCTTCGGGAACGATAATACTGTCCAATGCTGCCTGTGTAAGAAGGAGCTTTTGGTAAAGCAATTGTTCCAAGATTTCGCAATCCATGTTTGGAGTGATTTCCATCTGAGCCTGAAGGGCTTGAAGTTTTTGCGCCTGGATATCAGAAAGCAAAATGATGTTATCACCAACTTGCGCCGCGATTTTGTCTATTGTTTTTTGCGAGTAGGCGCTGTACGATAGCACCATGAAAAAACTATATATGAATATTGACTTCATGCTTCTTCTTTAATTCTTTCAACAGTTTTGTTTCGTTCTTCTCACGGATATCATTCAATCGTTGTGAAACGATGATACTTCGAATCCGATCTTTCAGGAATTCCAGCGGTGGCGCCTCATCCTTAAGTTTGTAATCAATGATATTCAAAAAATACCAGTGTTTATCGTCCGAAAAATACGTCTTTGTTCTATTCAAAACGATGTTGTCCACGTTGTATTTTTCCAATGGAATGTCTTTCGTTAAATCATCGAAGTAAATCCAAGTAGAGTCATCGAAATAATAGTCCTGCGCATAAAGTTTGGCAAAAGAATTTATTTCGGCGAGGTCTTTATCGTTTTTTAACAGGTAATTGAGATGTACGTTTTCCTCTTTAAAATCAAGCTCTTTGGGGATTTTAAGGAACAGTGCTTTTACGATGTAATCGTTGAGTAGAAATTCATCTTGATGCGCATCGTAGTAGGTTTGCAATTCGTCATTTGAAACAACCGTGTCTAACATTTTACGAACGCGTATTTCCTCCAAATGGTATTGGGCCAAATCTCCGGAATAGGCATCCGATCGCAATTGCACCAACTTCCATTCTTTCGGGTATTTCCCCTGAAGTTCTTGTTTGTACACTTCTTGATTGCACCATTGAACCACGAATGCTCGGCGTTCTTCTTTGTTGTTGTAATCAAGGCCGCGATGTTTCATCAACACATAGGCATCGCTTTCGGTTAGTTCGACTTCTCCAACGGTCGCTAAAACCTTGTCGGAGTCCGAACAAGAAACCAATAAACAAAACAGGCTGACCACAAAGCCAGCCTGTTTCAGATATGTCTGATACTTATTTACCAAGACTGTAAAGTACGTCTTCGTTCACGACAATTTTGTGTTTCGAACGTAGTTCTTTTAACCATTCGTCTTCTAGATACGCTTGGTAGTCTGAAGTAACGGCTCCTTTTGCCTCACCGAATTCTTTTTCAGAAGGAAGAAGCACTTTTTCCACTCGTACTACATAAAACTTACCGTCGATTTCGTAGATCTCGTTAATTCCCGGAAGTAAGCTTTGCCCTTTAACGAAGCTTGACTTTTCTACATCAAACTTTCCGTTGCGGTGACGTGTATTCAATTCACTTTCCGTATTTACTTGCTGAACAATCTCTGAAATACTTAGGGAATCAGCACCAGGGCCAATCAAGGTTGCGTACACTTCCTCTGCAGCTTCTCTTGAGTTACACTCGAATACATCTGCATCATAGCGCTTGTTCCACTGGTAGTTGGCGCTATTCGCTACATGGAAGTCTTTCAATCCAGTTGTGTCCTTCATCGCTTTGTTCCAAACCATGTCGGACATGATCTCATAAAGAAGGATTCCATCATGGTATTCTGTTACCAACGCGCGGTAAGCTGGATATTTGTCAGCTAGTTTCGACTCTTCGTAATCCAAAATGCTTTTTTCTTCCCATTTCTTATACTGCTCATCGATCATTGGACGAATTTCTCCTCCTTTACGAATCCCGCGGTAGTTCATCTGAAGGAACAATGCGAAATCACGCTGTGTGTATTCTTGCTTGTCCAAAACGAACATCGTTCTGTCCTTCTTAATTCCTTTGATCTCAGGATCTCTGTAGAAGCTTGTGTCTACATTTTCGTAGAACCACTTCAATCCTTTCTCCGACATGTCTTTGAAGTTGTACTCGTCTTTCAACTTTACAACGAATGACTTTTGCGTTTGCTGAGAGCGAGAATCTTTAGCTACGCGCTTTTCTAGGCTAGAACGCAATTCGTCAAACGTAGGAACCGGATGTCTTTTCAATCGTTTGATGATGTGGAATCCGTATTCCGTTTGAACTGGTGCTGAGTAATCTCCATCGTTTGCAAGCGCGAAAGCTGCATCTTCGTAGGTTGTCAACATACGCGTTGTAGTACCTGTTCCGAATGGAGGTAATTTTCCTTCTTTGTTTACAGAAGTTGGATCATCAGAGTATTTCTTCACCAATTCTTCAAAGTTTCCTCCGTCCTGAAGCAATTGGTAAATTTCATCCGCTTTTTTACGGCTGCTTTCGATTGCTTCTTTTGGTTCGTTCGAGCGTGCAGAAACGAAGATGTGTGCACTTTCCATGCTTCCTCGTGCTGGACGTTTGTCTGCAACGTAGATGATGTGGTATCCAAAACGTGTGCGGAACGGCATTGATACAGAACCGATTTCTGTTTTGTACGCCATATCTTCGAAAGGATATACCATCTGGAAAGCTGTAAAGTATCCCAAATCTCCAGCGTTTGCCTTCGCAGATGGATCTTCAGAACCTCCAGGGCCAGACGCTACCGCTGCGAAATCTTCTCCGTCAAGAACGCGCTGACGCAAGTTCATAATTCGGTTGTAAGCAGCCAATGTATCTTTCGGCATGGCATTTTGAGACACTTGAATCAAAATGTGGGAAGCACGTACTTCGTTTGCGGTGCGGTAGTAAGCTTCTTCCACCAATTCTTCGATTTTCGTAGAATCAACAAGGTACGGATTTGCCAATTGCTTGGTGTATCCGTTCAACTCACGTACCAACTTCGGAATCGTATCGTATCCCAAAGCTTCTGCCTCTGCTACCTTTAGTTTAAACTTCTTGAAAAGTTCCATGTATTCGTCCAAAGCCGCTTTGTCGTACTTCGGATCGTCATTGTTTTTAAGGTAGATTTGAAGGAATTCAGATTTCGTAATTTCCTTGTCGTCAATAGTCATGATTACAGGATCGTCCTGAGCCACAACTGTCTGCGCTAAAACCAATGTGATTGCAAGAACTAATAGTCTTTTCATAGTTTGTGTTTTCGTTGATTTTTTCAGATTGCCAAATATAACGTAAGCGGGTCGTTAATCGTTTGGTAACGCCAATTATTTTATGCTGTAATTCGGTGCTTCTCTGGTAATCGTAACATCGTGTGGATGGCTTTCGTGTACCCCAGCACTTGTGATACGAACGAATTTAGCTCCTTGCAACGATTCGATATTTGCCGCTCCGCAATATCCCATTCCAGAACGCAAGCCTCCGATAATCTGGTACATAACTTCTACTAAACGACCTTTGAATGGTACGCGTCCGGAAATTCCTTCAGGTACGAGTTTCTTCACGTCGTCTTCAGCATCTTGGAAGTAACGGTCTTTGGAACCTTTTTGCATGGCTTCCAATGATCCCATTCCTCGGTATGTTTTGAACTTACGTCCTTGGTAGATGATCGTTTCACCGGGAGATTCTTCCACTCCTGCGAACATGGATCCAACCATTACTGTGTTGGCTCCTGCTGCGATTGCTTTTACAATATCTCCAGTGTATCGAATACCACCGTCAGCAATAACTGGTACTCCAGTACCCTCCAAAGCCTGTGCCACATCGTTCACGGCTGTCAATTGAGGCACTCCAACACCCGCAATAATTCGAGTAGTACAAATGGATCCAGGGCCGATTCCAACCTTTACTGCATCCGCTCCAGCATCTACCAAATACTTAGCAGCTTCAGGTGTTGCGATGTTTCCGACGATTACGTCGAGCTCTGGATATTTTCCTTTTACTTCTTTCAATTTATCGACTACGCCACGTGTATGTCCGTGTGCCGTATCAATCACAATAGCGTCAACTCCAGCCTCAACCAGTGCATCTGCACGTTCCAAAGTATCGCTAGTTACCCCAACTGCCGCAGCAACGCGCAAGCGACCGTAGGCATCTTTACAAGAGTTTGGATGTTCTTTTACTTTAATAATATCGCGGAAGGTGATCAATCCGATAAGCTTATTGTCACCATCAACCACAGGCAATTTCTCAATCTTGTTTTGCTGAAGGATGTCCTCTGCAAGTGACAAGTTGGTTTGATCCGAAGTCGTGATCAAATTCTCAGAAGTCATCACTTCTTGAATCGGACGGTTCAATTTCTTTTCGAAACGAAGGTCACGGTTCGTAACAATTCCGATCAGCTTCGAAGCATCGTCTACCACTGGAATTCCACCGATTTTATTCTCTTTCATCAATTGAAGCGCATCGGCAACTGTAGCATCTGCTAAGATGGTCACTGGATCTAGGATCATTCCACTTTCCGATCGCTTCACTTTGCGTACTTGCAATGCTTGCGATTCAATTGACATGTTCTTGTGGATCACTCCAATACCTCCTTGTTGCGCGATGGCAATGGCCAACTTCGCTTCCGTAACGGTATCCATGGCAGCCGCCACGATGGGTGTGTTCACTGTGATGTTTCGTGTAAGCTTGCTTTGAAGCACAACATCTTTCGGTAAAACTTCGGAATAAGCGGGTACGAGCAGTACGTCGTCGTAGGTTAGTCCTTCTGTAATATGGGAGATATTCGTAAGAGGCATATTGCGAACTTATTTGTGAAATAAATTCCTGCAAAATTAGTAATAATATATCGTTTTATTCCTGTGTTTACGATTATATAACAAAGTCACGTCAATTCATGCATAACCTTTTGTTTATTCCTGCGATTCTGTTAAAGAATGACAAACATCTGGATGAAAATCATTAAATTCAGTACTATTGTAGTAGTATGAAGTTCTATATCACAGCGGCATTCCTATTATTTTTCGGATCTACAGTCATGGCGCAGGATTCAACGGTGGTTTATTCGGATTCGGCATTGGCTGCATTGGACACCAATTTGGTGCAATTATCCGGTGTAGTGATTAATGA
This sequence comes from Fluviicola sp. XM-24bin1, assembly GCA_003149635.1. GTDB lineage: Bacteria > Bacteroidota > Bacteroidia > Flavobacteriales_D > Crocinitomicaceae > UBA4466. Next base: position 78,079 of record QCWI01000015.1, on the reverse strand, counting down.
AGAAACTTTAGACCCACTTTCATATTCTACAGTGTACGACAGATCTTTAGGACGCGGTGTGATTACCGATTATTATGGATACTTCTCAACGGTTGTATTTCCAGGGGATACGCTGATTTTCTCTTATTTTGGGTTCCAGACATCAACGTATGTGGTGCCGGATACTTTGAAAGAGAAGCGTTACTCCATGATTCATATCATGCAGAAGGATACTTTGAACTTGCCTGAGATTACTGTATATCCTTGGCCTTCTCGTGAAGACTTCGCTCGTGCCTTCGTTGAAATGCGACCGTATGACGATGACATCCGAAGAGCACAACGAGAATTGTCTGGTGAGAGCTTGGCCTTTGTAGCTGCGCGATTGGAAGGAGATGCTTCTCTGGCATATGGGAATATCCAGAATCAATACCTGACGCAGATTTACACGAACCGTCAGTTACCAGCGAATAACTTATTCAACCCATACGCTTGGTCGAAATTGATCAAAGATTGGAAGGAAGGAAAGTTAGCGAGGGAGTAGTTCTTACTCGTAGAAAATCACAAAAACATCTTCATCGTCCTTTTTGAATAGTTTCTCCTCACGAGCAAACTTCTCAACTTCTGTACGATTTTCCAGTTTCTTTAAGGTGATTCTCGTTTGATTGAGTTCTTTTTCGAATTGTGCTTTTTCCGTTCGAAGTGCACTAAGCTTTCTACGTTGCCCAATGATATTGAAGATGTCATTATCATCAAGAAAGAGCGTGTACACGAAAAATATCGTAGATGCAAGTATGAATTTGTTCTGTAAAAGACGCAGTGCTTTCTTCATAATTCCAAAGATATTCGGAATCTATCTTGTTTTGATCTAGTGTCGAAAAGCTTTTAAAGAGTCTGTTGTGGATTCAGGTTGGATATTTTGAACCGCGAAAGGCGCTAGGAGTATTTTTTAAGGCTTTTATTCTTTAATGAATCGGCGGGTTGCCAAGCCTTTATTGGTGTGGAGTTTTAGTATGTATGCTCCAGCTACCAAAGTTCTTGTGTCAATCTCAAACGTGTTGTTTAATCCGCTGATCAAATCTTCCTGTATCGTTTTTCCGCTTAAATCGGTGATTGTGTAGAATAAGGATGTTTGGTCTTCTTTAAAATTCAATTTCAAGAAATCATCCGCGGGATTAGGGAATAAGGTGAAGATTGCTTGTTCTTCCTCTTCAATGCCCAAATCCAAATCGGCTAAGGCAAAGTGCAGTAAAGCACCCATCGACGCTTTCGTTACTTGATATAAGTACGGAATGTCCATGTTTGAGATACTATCGTTGATGGAGTGCGTTACCACCGATTCGTTTTCTTCATAGAAACCGGTCACAACATATCCATTTTGCATGAAGGGGACATAATCAGAGCCGTATGCGAAAGATATTTCCGTTAGTAGGCTAGAGTAGAGTTGGGTACAAACCGCAAGTTCATTGGTGTAAATGTCAGACTGGGCATTATTTCCATTCGGAGGGCTTTGATCACGCTCGCAGATAATGGTTGTGTTCGGCTGACCTCCGCGTCCTCCAACTTGATCTATATTAAAGAGCACCTTGATATCCATATTCGTTGGATTCGCCACGTTATTCACATAATGCTCACTTCCTTCTAATCCGATTTCCTCTGCTGAGAAATGAATGAACTTGATGGAATATTCCGTAGGAACGTCTTTAATTAAGCGTGCTAGTTCTAACAAAATCACTGTTCCAGATCCGTTGTCGTTCGCTCCAGGGCCGTTTTTCGTATCGTAGTGCCCGTCGATGATTACATAAGTGTCGGGGTAGAGATAACCCGTTTTTGTCACGATGATGTTCGTGGTTGTAACTCCTTGTACTTGGAAATCGTCCTCAACGATGTCTGTATAGCCCCAATCCTGATATTTCTGTATGATCCAGTCCTTGGTGTTATCCAATCCAGCATTCAGCAATTCCTTAATTCCGAGATCTTCAAATTGCTGCAAATATTCCGATACGGTATCCTGATTGCAACTGTCCGCCATAGAGGCGTAGAAAGCATCGAAAGTTTGGCTCTGGGCAGAGAGTCCCGCAAAGGATAAGAGAATGGAGAGGAAGAATGCTTTCATAAGTACGATTTACGCTCACTAAAATTAACGAAAAAAAAGTCCGCTCTAAATATAGAACGGACTCACATATCGTTGGGTTGGCGATTAGCTATTCACGTAATCATCATAGCGTCTCTGCCATTCCTCGTCTTCTTCAAACCACTGAGCAGCTTTTCCAAGGATGTCTTTTGCCTTGTCATCCTGCATACTCATCTTGTAGGCTTTCGCCGTTTCGATGATTCCTATCATCAAAACCTGCTTATCTGCATCGCTCCAACTCTCTACTCCAGTAATTTCAGGTAAGAGAGCATCCGCTTCTTTCCAGTTGGTACGAGCTGATGATCGATCTTTTGCTTGGTATTTACAAGCTCCCATGATTAGGTAAACTCCAACCGGGTTTTGAGTGATCTTCTTGTAACGACCAGCCCAAGAGTAGGCTTTACGGTAATCACCAGCTTCAATATCATTCGAAATACGATTGAAACAAGTCATTTGAAACATCACAACAAACTCATTAAACTCCTCCATTGCTTGCCCATCGTTCTTCTTAAGATCGTACTTGATCCCTTTTCCTAAGAATTTGATAGCGTCTTTGTAGGCGTTCTTGAATCGCTCGTCGTCAGTTCCTGACAATGAAATCTTATACAACCCCTTTGCTGCCCAGAAGTAGGGAACAGGATCGTATTTGGTTTTATCGTTTGTGGTATAACCTTCTGCTTTTTTCACCAGCTTTTCGTAATCCCCATCTGCAAAGAGAATTTTCAGGTCATTGTATTCCTGAGCCATCGCAGTTTGCGAAAGAAGTGCGAGACCGATGAAAGTAATAAGATGTCGCATAGTTTTGTTAATTTGTTTTCAATCGTACATTTCAAATACTGTGCCGAAGCGAAAAAGTTACATAAATGTAGTGAAATTTAACATTTTCACTCAAAGCTCTTTAACAGTAAGTTGAGGATCTTTTGTGCAGCTAATGAGATTTTTGTTCCCGGGCCGAAGACTCCGAATACTCCAGCTTCGTATAAATAATCGTAATCCTGTTGCGGAATTACCCCTCCCGCGATGACCATAATGTCTTCACGATCGCGCTTCTTCAATTCTTCGATCACTTGAGGTACAAGCGTTTTGTGTCCTGCCGCCAACGAGGAAACTCCTAGAATATGAACATCGTTCTCAACGGCTTGTTTTGCGGCCTCTTCCGGTGTTTGGAAAAGTGGGCCGATGTCGACGTCAAAACCAATATCAGCGAAGGATGTTGCGATTACTTTTGCACCGCGATCGTGACCATCTTGCCCCATTTTAGCAATCATGATTCGAGGTCGTCGCCCTTCCAGTTTGGCGAAAGCATCCGCCAATTCGCGCGCTTTGTTGAAGTCCTGGTCTTCCATAGATTCTGAGGAATATACTCCGTTAATGGAGCGAATGGTTGCTTGATAACGTCCGAATGCATTTTCCAAGGCAATTGAGATTTCACCGAGAGAAGCGCGTGCTCTGGCACAACGAATGGCAATTTCCAAGAGGTTTCCTTCTCCAGATTTCGCCGCTGCTTCTAATTCTGAAAGAAGTTGAGGCACTTCTTCGCAATTTCGATTCGATTTCAGATCATTCAATCGGTTGATTTGCGCTTCTCGCACTTTCGTATTGTCAACTTCGAGAATGTCAATCGGATCTTCTTTCTCCAACTGGTAACGGTTTACACCGACAATAATGTCTTTATTGGAATCGATGCGGGCTTGTTTTCTTGCAGCCGCCTCTTCAATGCGCATTTTTGGAATTCCGGTTTCAATAGCTTTTGCCATTCCACCCAATTCTTCCACTTCTTCAATCAACTTCCAAGCTTCTTCTACCAATGCATCGGTTAGTTTCTCAACGTAGTAGCTTCCTCCGAGTGGATCCACGTGCTTGGTGATTCCCGTTTCTTCTTGCAAGTAGATTTGTGTGTTTCGAGCAATTCGAGCTGAGAAATCGGTTGGAAGTGCGATGGCTTCGTCCAATGCGTTCGTATGCAAAGATTGTGTGCCGCCCAGGGCTGCAGCCAAGGCTTCGATACACGTTCTCGCTACATTGTTGAACGGATCTTGCTCTGTCAAACTCCAACCGGAAGTCTGGCAATGGGTACGTAGCGCCAAAGATTTCGGATTTTCTGGTTCGAACTGATTTACGAGTTTTGCCCAAAGAATTCGACCGGCGCGCATTTTTGCTACTTCCGTGTAATGATTCATTCCAATCGCCCAGAAGAAACTCAATCTTGGTGCAAAATCATCGATTTTCATTCCAGCGTTGATTCCCGCGCGCAAATATTCCAATCCATCTGCCAGTGTGTAGGCCAACTCAATTGCCGCCGTAGCTCCCGCTTCCTGCATGTGATATCCAGAAATGGAAATCGAATTGAAACGTGGCATATTTTGCGAGGTATATTCGAAAATATCGGATATGATGCGCATCGACGGTAGAGGCGGGTAGATGTATGTATTTCGTACCATGAACTCCTTCAGGATATCGTTCTGAATGGTTCCTGAAAGTTGTTCTTGTGATACACCTTGTTCTTCTGCCGCGACGATATAAAAGGCCATGATAGGAATCACGGCGCCGTTCATCGTCATGGAAACCGACATTTTATCCAATGGAATTTGATCGAAAAGGATCTTCATGTCCAGAATCGAATCAATGGCAACACCAGCTTTACCCACATCACCAACCACGCGGTCATGATCGGAATCGTAGCCTCGGTGTGTTGCTAAATCAAACGCAACGGAAAGTCCTTTTTGTCCTGCGGCAAGGTTTCTTCTGTAGAATGCATTGGATTCCTCTGCGGTTGAGAATCCAGCGTATTGACGAATCGTCCAAGGACGGATAGCATACATGGAGCTATACGGCCCACGCAAGTACGGAGACAAACCTGAAACGTAGCCCAAATGATTCAAATCGGATTCATCTTGGGTATCGTAAAAGTTTTGCAATTCGATTTTATCTGCTGTAGTGAACGTTGTGCTTTTCTCAGCAGCGATCGCATTATTTTCTGTCTCGTAAGAGATTTGTGAGAAGTCAACTCGTTTCATACAGTTTCTGGTTTTTGAATGGTGTCTGCAACAAAGGCTTTCATTCCGAGATATCCCGGCACCTCATTCCATTTAGTAGTCTGTTCCATTGGATCGGGGAATTTGTTGACTCCAATTAAGGTTGATTTTCCGCTGGCATAAGCTTCCATTCGTAAGGATGAGGTCGCTTCAACTTCGCTTTTGACGGCGTCAAGAACATCTGAATTCAAGACCCCACCTTCAGCGTCCATTTTCTGGAATCGTTCCCATGACTTTCGGCCAATCTTTTCTGTCAATTGCTCCACAGAGTAACTTCCTCCAGGAGCATCAATTACATGGTGCAGATAAGATTCTTCCTTCAATAGATTAGAAATGTTCAATGCCATGCGTTCCGCCATTTCAGTCGATCCATTTTCGCTGTACAAATCGTATGGTAAGACCAAAACGGCATCCGCAGAACTTGCCGCTGACATCGTTTCTGTTGTTTGACGTAAAAGGTTCGTGTATGGATCGCGAAGGGATTTATTTGTGTGCCCGATTACTGCCGTGATTTGAGAGTTATACGAACAAGCATGCTCTGGATTGTACGCTGCAACTACTTTTGACCACAGTTGTCGTAAAGAACGAAGTTTGGCAATTTCGTTGAAGTAATTCGATCCAATACCTACATGGAAGTGTACTTGCGCAGCGGCTTCATCGATAGTGAATCCTGCTTCTATGAGTTTTACCAGTGTTTCATGTCCGGAAGAAAGACAAAAAGCAATTTCTTGCCAAGTGTTGGCACCACAGCGTTGCACACCGTATCCATTCACAACGTAAGTTGCGGTTTGTGAATCTTTCATCAATGTGATGAGGTCTTCACCATGAGATTCCATGGCATCAAAACAAAAAGAAATTCGGTTTTTCGCAGTTCCAGCGATTGAAACAATTTTCTCTGCTTCCTGTGCTGAGTCAACAACAAATTGCGTTCGGATATATTCCAATTGCACTTCGTTTAAGACTTTGTCCCAATCTATATTTTCCTTATGACTGATGAAGCATAACATATCGGCACCTTTCATTAAAAGATCTAATGCTTTTTCGTTAGCTTGTTTTTCATCCATCACAATGATGAGTGCTCCGTTGCTCCAATCGTTGTTCGTTGTTTTGGAACCTCGCGTCGCAGGGAAAGAACCCGGAGTCAAGTCGTTATCCGTTCGTTCTTCTTTATGGTAGAAAGCACGATAATCGATCTCTTCAATCGGGTCGTTAAAGTCCAAGACGGACAATTCTTTGCCCTTCAGATCTTTTACAATTTTGTCTTTCCATTCTGCAAGGTTTACAGAAGGAAATTCCTGAAATAAATTGTTCATGTACTGAACCTTATTTAATGTTCGAAAAGTTGTTCAATAGCAATAGAAATTGCCGTTCAAAAGTAATGAATTGCCTTGAGAATGTTGGACTCTTATTTCAAAACCTTTAGGTGGCGAAATATCGGTAGATCACAAAGGAAACTGCATAAAACAATAGGATTCCCAAAACCAATTGTGTGGGGGAGGTGTATCCGCGGCGCCTCCAATACAACCAATTGATGAGACCAAGAATTACACCGGGAATAAGAGGGTAGAGGTAAAGAGTCATGACGGGACCAATCCGAATTGTTGAAAATGGTGCGTCAAATGTTTGCTGTGTACACGCAACCACTCCTCATAATTTAGATTTCCAAAATTTGGATGAATCTGTCGTAACTCTGGATTGCTCTCGAAAAGATTCGTAAATGCATTCCAGTTGTTTTCAAACTCGGCAATGGCTTCTTGAAGATTCGCATTTCGATTCGGAGCCTTTTCTGAAGGACCAAAGGGCGCTTTGAAGTTTTTAGGCATTGGATGATCAGACATCAGAAACTTTAAGGCTTTTGGAGCTTTTTCTTCAGGAAATTGCAGGGTTAATCCTTCGAATTTGCCTTGCGCCATGTCTAGCGAATCAGTAATATGCTCCACCATATCTAGAGAAGTCATCGTTCCCCATAATGGTTTTGTTTCCGGTGTTAATTGGTTGAAATGGGCCAAAGCATTGGCCAGAGTAGGTTCTAAGTAGTTCATTATTCCGTTTTTCCAACGACAATTTGCAAGCTGTGAGGCACCACGCTCACGCTCAATTCTGAAGCTATTTGTGCGGGCTCACCATCGTAATGTGCTACGTTCTTCGATGAACGAATGCGGGCGTTTTTAAATGAAATGATTTCCGAATGTCTAGCTCTCTGCTTCTTTTTAGAGAAGAATCGATATACGATTGAAGGTACCGACCAAATAGAGAAAGGTTTCAAAACAACCATCTCCAACTCCCCGTCCGTTACATCCGACTTCGGCGATACTGTAAATCCGTTCCCGAATTGGGAAGCATTGGCTACCGTAAGCAGTACGATAGGCAATTTTTTCACCTTCCCATCCACGTCGATTGTTACGTTAATTGGGTTGAAACGGAAAAACTCACGAATTGTCAGGTAAATGTAGCTGAAGAATCCTCGCTTGCGGTGTTCATCGAATTTTTGAGCCACTACGGCATCTAGTCCATATCCACCAACACCTAAAAAGGCTTTGTCATTTACTTTTACGGTATCCATTGCAATGGATTTCGAGTAGTTGATGCAGAAAATAGCATCCTTAATCGCTAATGGAATTTTAAGGTGGCGTGCCAGTCCGTTCCCAGATCCCGTAGGAATGATCGCCAATTTGGTTTTGGTACCAATCAGTGCAGTTCCTACTTCGTGTACAGAACCATCGCCTCCGACAGCACAAACGACATCGATTCCTTCTTCAGAAGCTTCACGAGCCAAATCGGAAGCATGACCTTTTCGCTCCGTGTAAACAATGTCGTATTCAAACCGATCTTGGTTGAGATACTTCTCAATCAACGGTGGGATGGTGTTTTTCTTCCCCACGCCAGAAATCGGATTAATAATAAAACGAATACGTTCTTTCATTGTTTGCTTCGATAGGAGCTAGTTGCTCGAATCAGTCTTCAATCAGCAATTAACGTGCCTTTCTAGAAAACTGACAAGGTGTCATTCGATATGATAAAAGTACGTAAAAATGAAGCCTTTATTGGGCGAAAAAGTTTAAAAGGTTCACTATTCAATGTGAATATCTCCTTTTTTTGAGGGAACCGTAGAATCATTCACTTCTACCGATCAGAGAATTCTGTCCCATTCAAAGGGTATTATTTGGTATCTTTCGCCGCATGAAAAATCTATCGTTTGGAATATTGTGTTGGATGCTATTTGTGAGCATCTTGTCCAATGCACAAATTGAAATAACTACTCCCGAAGAAGAGGAGCCAGAAGAGGAAAAGCAGATTGACATTCTTCCGCTTCAATTGGTAAAAACGGAAGTCATTGCATTCGCCAATTGGTCGAATACCTTTCGCGATTTGAGACCGAATTCTGCCAATGACGGATTGTTTGGTGAACCATTAGGAGAACGCGCTAATGAAGCCAATCTTAATGTTTGGTCTTATGGATTGGGAATTCGAAGCGATTTAAAGAATCGATTTATGTGGCAAGGTGGAATTTCGTGGTTGCGAAACGGAGAAACGTACCAATACGATGATCCTGATACAGATTCAACCTTTGCTTATCAAACATTCTACAATTATGTAGCAATGCCGTTAAAAGTCATGTATCGTTACGGATACCGCGTTCGTTTTTACGGAGGAATCGGATTGGTGCCGCAAATGTTCTTCTCGTATCGACAGGAGCAGCAATGGACAACGGTTAACAATACGCAGATGGATGAAACCGTTAAAACGCGAAATGGATTTAATTCCTTCGTATTGAGCGGAACGATTACGGCGGGAATTCAATTGCGATTCAATAAAGGGTCGTCTATTTTCATCGAACCAGAGTATCGTTTACACCTTACCAATTCGTTCGAAGAAATCGATAGTTACGAGCATTTTGGACGTGCGTTCGGAATCAACATGGGCTTCACTTATCCAATTTGGTAATATGAAAATCAGGGAGATAACTCAATATCTGGAAAGTCTCGCGCCGATTTCAAGTCAGGAATCGTATGACAATTCCGGGTTGATTGTTGGAGATGCAAACGCGGAAGTTTCAAACGTTTTAATTTCACTGGATTGCATCGAAGCAACAGTGGAGGAGGCAATTCAGAAAAACTGCCAATTGATCATCGCGCATCATCCTATTGTTTTCAAGGGATTGAAGAAGTTGAATGGTAAGGACTACATTGAGCGCACGGTGATCAAAGCGATTAAAAATGATATCGCCATTTATGCAATTCACACGAATCTGGACAACTATCGATTCGGTGTCAACCATGAAATTGGTCAACGCATAGGATTGAGGAATGTAAAGGTGTTACAACCAAAGAAAGAAGTGCTCTCTAAGGTTGTGTGTTACGTACCTGATGATCATTTGGACGCTGTTTCTCAAGCTATGTTCGACGCTGGAGCCGGAAATATTGGTGATTACGACGAATGCGGATTTTCTACAAAAGGAGAAGGAAGTTTTCGTCCAAATGATGCTGCAAAGCCGTTTATCGGAGCTGCCGGAGAGCGTTCTTCAGTGAATGAATCGAAGTTTGAAGCGGTGTGTTCTACTCATATACTTGGAAAGGTTGTAGCGGCGATGATTTCCGCACATCCTTATGAAGAAGTGGCGCATGAGATTTATCCCATGCTCAATTCCAATCCGTATGAAGGCAGTGGAATGGTAGGAGAATTAGAATCTCCAATGGAAGCACAGGCATTCTTAGAGCACATCAAAAAGACCTTTAATTGTGGAGTAATTCGTCATACGGAATTGACGTCGAAAACCATTCAAAAAGTCGCGTATTGCGGTGGTTCGGGGAGTTTCTTATTGTCTGCGGCAAAACGATCTGGAGCCGATATTTACATTACCGGAGATTTCAAGTATCACGAGTTTTTTGACGCAGATGGAGGGATAATTATTGCCGATATCGGACATTTCGAAAGTGAACAATATACTTCGAACCGATTAGCGGATATTTTGACGGAAAAATTTGCTACCTTTGCCGTTCATTTAACGGAGGTTAATACAAACCCAATAAATTATTTTTAACTGATGGCAAAAGCTGCAACGAAAAAAGAGGCGTCTGTAGAAGAGAAACTAGACGGTCTGTACGAATTGCAAATGATTGATTCTGAAATCGATCGAATCCGTACGATTCGCGGAGAGCTTCCTTTGGAAGTTCAAGATTTGGAAGACGAATTGGAAGGGTTGGATACTAGAATCGCCAAGTTGGAAGAAGAAATCGCAACGTTCGAGAAAGATATCTCTGATCGTAAGAACTCGAACAAAGAGGCGGAAATCGCAATCGCGAAATACAAAGAGCAACAAAACAACGTTCGAAATAACCGTGAATTTGAATCGATCTCAAAAGAGATTGAATACCAGGAACTGGAAATCAAATTGAACGAAAAGCGTAGCAAAGAATCCAAAGCGAAAATCGCACACAAGAAAGAAGTTTTGGATGAAGCAAAAGAGCGTCGTGACTTGCGTGCAAACGATTTGGCAGAGAAGAAATCTGAATTGGATGAAATCATTGCTGAAACGCAAGCACAAGAAGAGAAGTTATTGAAGAAATCGGCTTCTGCATTGAAAAAGATGGACGAGCGTTTGGCAAATGCATACACACGTTTGCGTGACAACGCGAAGAACGGATTGGCAGTTGTACCTGTAGATCGTGATTCTTGTGGAGGATGTTTCAACAAGATTCCACCGCAACGTCAATTGGACATTCAAACGAAAAAGAAAGTGATCACTTGTGAGCACTGTGGACGGATCCTTGTTCCTGCAACGGAAGAAGTAGAAGCGTAAGCAAACAATATTTTTAAAGAAAGAAACCGGTCATCGAGCGTAGTCGAGATGCCCGGTTTTTTATTTTTACAACGTGAAGTTTCAGGATTACCGCATATCGTCAGAAATTAAAACGCAATTGGATAAATTGGGTTGGAAACGCCCTACAGATATTCAATACAAAGCAATTCGCCATATTTTGGAAGGCGAAGATGTCATGGCGATTGCGCAAACGGGAACTGGGAAAACGGCCGCCTTCGCCATTCCTACACTTCACATGATTCAAACGCGAAAACGCAAATACAGCAGGGGCTATGTTCGCTGCTTGGTAATGGTTCCAACGCGTGAATTGGCCAAACAAATTGCAGGCGTGTATCGCGAAATCGGAAAGCACACAGGGGTAAAAGTCTTCGGACTGTTTGGTGGTGTAGAGCAAGAGCAACAAATTCGGACGTTGGATAACGGGATCGATATTTTGATTGCAACGCCTGGTCGAATGTTTGATTTGAACGCACAGAAGGCATTGGATTTGTCCAGAGTGGAATATTTAATCCTTGATGAGGCGGATTTAATGCTCGATATGGGCTTCGCGAAAGATATTCGAGATGTGCTAAGGTATTTGCCTAAAAAGCGCCAGAATTTGTTCTTTTCAGCGACTATTTCCAAGACGATTAAGTCCTTGGCCTATGAAGTGGTGAGCAAGCACAATACGATTCGCATTCAAATCTCACCGAAGAATCCTGTTGCTAAGAATATCGATCACGCGGTGACTTTCGTTGAAATGGAAGATAAGCGTTTCTTTTTAGAGAATCTCTTGAAGGAATATCCAGAAATGAAGGTTGTGGTATTTGCCCGAACAAAAGTGCGTGTAGAACGCGTTGTAAAGGCGATGGCGCGCGTAGCAATTGCTTCCGAAGCGTTGCACGGCGGTGTGGATCAAAAAGATCGTTTTGCTATTTTGGAGCGTTTCCGGTCTGGAGAAAATCGGGTGTTGATTACAACAGACGTTGCTGCACGTGGGATTGATATTCCATCTGTGGAATACGTTGTCAATTACGATTTACCCGATGTTGCTGAAAATTACGTGCACCGTTGTGGGCGAACAGGACGCGGTAAGAATCGCGGGCAAGCTTTGTCTTTCTGCAGTGAAGGCGAACGCGAATTGTTGAAGGAGATCGAAGAGTACACGGGAGAAACGATTGAGGTCTACGACCTATCCAAAGGTGATTACGAAAGTATCGTCAAGGATTCAGACGACGGAACCGATGATTGGCAAGCGTTGCTGAGGAAAGCCAATTCCGAAGACGGTACCGAAGATACCTGGTAAAAAAGAAGCGCAGCCGAAATCTCGACTACGCTCCATTCTTGCTATAACTTTATTCTATTCTTATTGCTTGTTCACTCGTGTAGCGTACACTTTATCACTTGTTGTAATTGTAATGAAGTACATACCTTCAGCATGCTCGGAAAGATCCAAGTTGAATCTGTTTCCTCCGCGCTCAGCTTTCAATTCTGTTTTCACGATTTGAGCTCCGTTGTGAGATGTTACTGATAAGTACACATCTTCGTCCTTGTACGAGTTGTAGATTACTTCTGTAATTCCAGATGTTGGGTTTGGAGTTGCAGAAAGTAGATCGTACTGGTCATCAAGGATGTTTACTGTTTTTACAGTAGAGTAGGTGTTAGATCCGTCGAAATCATATTGATTCAATCGGTAGTAATGTACACCCGCCTGAGCAACTGGATGTGAGTAAAGGTACTGCGTTTTATTCGTAGTGGTACCTTGACCGTTCATTTTCTGAACAACTTCCCAGTTCTTACCGTCCATTGAGTGCTCAACTTCCCAGTAATCACATTCTCTTTCAGATTCTGTTGTCCAAACGATTGTGTTCTCAGCGAATTCCGTATTGTACTCAACATAGAAATCAGCCAATTCAACTGGTAGAATGGTACAATCCAATGATGCTGTTCCAGAGAACGAAAGATCGTATCCAGAACCAGCGTTCGGACTCCATTCGTCAACCACCAAGATGTAAGATTCACCAGCAATTACGTTCATTGTTGCCAATTGACCATTACCAGTTACGTCTTCTGTGTTGTCTGTATCCCCACCAAGTCCGGTGGTTCCAGTAGTACCTGAGTCAGTACAACGAATTGGGTTTCCAAGGGACGCACATGTAGCATTCGGGCCGTAAATCGCGAAATCGTAATCATCGGTTCCTGTTGCAGGTGTGATAGTAATGTTCAGTGTACCTGTAGTTTGCGCTGTAAACGTGTACCAGTTTGAGTGGTTTTCTCCTCCTGCTGGACAAGCGTTACCCGTACATCCTTCCGCTTCAATTCCTGGTCCTGTAGCGTTTCCAGATACGGTCGCAGAGGAACAGAGCGGCGTCATATTCGTACAGTCATTATTGTCCATACCATTCGGGCCTCCTGCACAAGGAACACACTGAAGTGTTGCGTTCCAACCAGTGGCATTGTTCACCCCACTGGAGTAGAACCTAAAGGTCAAACAGCCACTCGGGTCGGTTGATGTGTAAGGCCCAGGTGTTCCGTTGTTGGTTGAATTCAATTGAATGATATCCGTACTGTTCTGTGTTGGTCCATTCTTCACGATCAAGTAGTCTAAGGTATTACCTGTGTACATATCGAAAGAGTTGAACGTTACCTGCATACATTGTCCGGCTGCATCCGGGCAGAATACACGATAGATATTGTTAATGTTATCAGAGTAGTTGGCTCCGTTTCCTCCATCATCGGTATATGTGCTTGGCCCACAATCAGTAACTAAACAACTTCCCACGAACTCGTTCTGAATTCCTACGGTTGGATGTGTGTAGTCTGGAGCAGGGTAGGTACAAGTACCATCGTCGTACGTCGCTGTTGGATCGTAATTCAAAGCAGCAGGGTTTGTACAACCTCCGATACAACCGGCGGAACAAGAAATACTAGCTACCCAACCATTTTCGTTTTGCGAGTTATTGGATGTAAACCAAACTGTCAAACAGCCCGTAGTTGATGTGTATGTTCCTGATCCGTTGGTAACATTTTCGAACAATGCCAACTGTGGAGACGTGTTGTTTGGACCGTCGTAAATCCCCAACTGGTCGTTGTTTCTTAGGTCGATATCAGTAAAGGTGATTGTAACACATTGGCCTGCAGGTGCGCAGAATGTAGTAACGATGTTTTCACCATTTCCGTAGTTTCCTCCTGAACCTCCAGTATCGTAGAAGTTTCCGGAACAAGTAGTAATAGTACCACCGGGCATGTTATACGTTTGAGCATAAGAATATCCCAGTGTTATACAGAAAAGCACCACTAATAGCGGAGCAAATGTCAATTTATTCGATTTCATTGGTCTCGTAATTAATGGTTGGTAAAATTTCAAGGATCATATCCGTTCCAGCAATGCCCAAACGAACTCGTTTTCCTACTTCTCTTCTTTTGATTACTTCGGCGATATTCACTTTTTCCAAAAGCGCATCATCAGATCCAGTAAGTACGTACGGAGTTAAATCCGAATGAAGAATACGATAATATTCTCCATAAAATTCCTTTGCTTGTGACAGTTCGTCTTCGGATTGGACGGTCGTTATGGCCTTTGATCCAGACGGATCTTGGGCAAGACACGTGCTAGAGGCAAGCAATTGCAAGCTAATTAGTAGCGCTAGTTTCATCTCAGTTAGTTTAATTAGTTTCTGTTCCTCACAGCTAACCATAAGGCAGTTGCAACGTCAACGTAGAATTTCACAAAAAGGTTGCCTTAGTTTTTAAAAAAAAACAAACAGTTAGCAGGTGTTTTAGTGTTTGAATATGAATAGATTGAGTCCTGCAAAAAGAAAAGCGCACTTTAAACTAAGGTGCGCTTCGTTAATAATTCGGTGTTGTTTGTACTATTCGTTCACTCGCTTTTTCATGGATCCATCGGAATACACATCGAAGACAATTCCTTTCGTATCCGAAGCAACAACTTGGCCTAATGAGTTAACAGTCTTAACAACCGATGAGTCTTTTGACGTATTATCAATGGTAACTCGATCCACCCATACGAGAGTTCCGTCGTTGTCATATTGCGCCAAACGGTAGTAGTTCATGAGGTCTGAATATGTTTTGTCAAGATATACGTAAGAAACGGCAGTGTTAGTGTTCCCGCTTGCTGCAACATCATTCAAATGCTCCCAGTTTTCTCCATCAACAGATCGCTCAATTTTAAAGTGACTCGTATTGATTTCTGACGTGGTTTTCCATTTCAAGATGTTGGTACGGTAAATGACATCCAAATATCCGGGTTCCCGTTGGATGTTCCTTCGAACCAAATATTCACACAGTTCACATCGGCATATCCTGACCATGTAGCCCCTGTGGTGTTACCTACACAACATCCCGGGATAGAGATATCGTTGTTGTCATCACATTCGTCATCATAACGCTGCGCGGAAACATGACCGGCAGCGAATAATCCAGCTGCAAGGAGTAGTAATTTTGTTCTCATAGTTTTCCAACTTGGTTATAAGGTGAGTTGTTCGGGATGAACTCATTGCTTTCGATGTATTCTCTCGAATAAATCACAATAGTCATGTCATTAGTGAATTCCCAACGGTAGTGTTCGTAATCCAATCGATACTTTTCGATGTCAGAATACAAACTTTCTATGTAAGCCGTAGACCAGAAAAACATGTTGTCTGTTGGGGATTCGAAATGAAAAGTTCCAGCTACATGGGAAAAATCAGCTATTTCCATAGCAATGGGTGTTTCGTTTTGTGCAAAGGTTAGCGTGCATGAACCTAAAATCAGGCTTGTAGCCAACGCACACCTTTTAATGAGTGTAGTCATAATCGTACTGCAGTTAGTTGTTGATTAGCGCTTACGCGTGTATCACTATCGAATTAACGTATTGGAAATTAAAAGGTTTACCTGTAAATAGCAGAATGTGTCAAAAAGCAGTTTGCAGTTGACTTAGGCCCAATATTTAACATGAAAAATGGGTCAAATCATGTTTACTTCGCGCTCAAGTGTAATTCCGAACTTGGTGCGAACATCCTGAATGATTTGCTCTGATAAATCATAAATCTGTGAGCCTTTTGATCCTCCGTAGTTTACGAGGACGAGTGCTTGATTCTTATGAACGCCATATGTCCCAAAATTTTTCCCTTTCCAACCTGCTTGTTCGATGAGCCATCCGGCGGCAAGTTTGATTTTATTATTCGGAGCCGGATATTGCGGAAATTGATCGTAACGTTGTCCAATTGCATCCACAACCTCTTGCTCAACCACGGGGTTTTTAAAGAAACTTCCGGCATTCCCAATCTCTCTCGGATCGGGGAGTTTGCTGGCGCGAATCGCAATCACGGCATTACTGATGTCTTTAATTGTCGGATTTTCTATCCCAACGGCTTTCAATTCCGCTTCGATAGCGCCATAACTTGAATTGATGGTGTGTTTTTTTGAAAGTCGAAATCGAACTGATAGAATGATGTATTGACCTTTTAATGCTCTTTTAAATACACTTTCGCGATACCCAAACTCGCACTGAGTATGATTGAAGGTGTGCACTTCACCCGATTCGATATGATATGCTTTCAATGAGTCAAAAGTGTCTTTGATCTCAACACCGTAAGCACCAATATTCTGCATGGGACTGGCACCAACACTTCCAGGAATCAGCGAAAGATTTTCAATGCCGCCGAGGCCTTCTTCAATGCAGCGCATGACGAAATCGTGCCATACTTCTCCGGCGCCTGATTCAATCAGCGCTGTTTCCTCATTACTTTCGATGATATCAAATCCAACGACTTCATTTTTAATTACAAGTCCTTGAAAATCTTGCGTCAACAGGATGTTACTTCCACCGCCCAAAACCAATAAATTGTCTCCATTTCTTTGACTTAGAACTTCGGAAAGTTCTTCGGCATTGGAGAAAGTAGCAAATCGCTTCGCTTTACACGAAATTCCAAAGGTGTTGTACGGTTGAAGATCAACGTTGGTTTGAATCATAGCACAAAAGTAAAAGAAGGGACAATTAGAATAATTTGTGATCTCAAATTTTACCCACGATACATTGTTGCTAATTCCTGATTATCTTTGAAACATGATGTTGAAGAATGTAGCGTTGGAAGAAGTGAATGCACTCAATCGTGGAACGATGATGGAAGTGCTTGGAATTGAATGTATTGAAATCGGAGAGGATTTTGTGAAATCCAGAATGCCGGTAACTGCGGCCACCAAACAGCCGATGGGCTTGTTGCATGGAGGAGCAAGTGCTGCAATGATCGAAAGTATCGGTTCTATGGGATCGGCTTTGATTTTGGACTTATCTCAAGAAGCGCCGGTAGGATTGGAAATCAATGCGAATCACATTTCTTCAGCAACGGATGGACACGTAGTAGCAACGGGTAAAATCGTTCATGCGGGCCGAAGAACACATCTTTGGCAAGTAGATATCCATCACGAAGAAACCGGCAAGCTCATTTGCACAGGTCGTTTAACAATCATGGTAGTTTCCATCGCGTGATAGAATTCTGGGACCTTTTAGATTATCGAATTCCTGGCGAAGACAAGGTTCGTAAGGCCGGTGAGTTCAAGTTACTTGAACCTGGGCAGGTTCCTGAGGGGTTCGTTGTTTCTAGTTTTACTGGAGATAAAGTGTATCAATTCTTTGACCACGGAGATCGAAGTTTTATCAATCATCCTGAACCAATTGCTACGAAAATTTCGGAATACAGAAAAGGAGCAAAAGCTTTTATAAAGCATCTTTCTGAAAACGGAGGCAAGGCGGTGTTATCTAGGGTGAAAGCGGTGCCCTTGCCAAAAAATAGAGATGATTTTTTCGATGCGTTGTGCGACGCTTATCCCAATGCGTTCGTGTACTCATTCTTTAGTAAACTTACTGGGAGCTGGGTTGGTGCTACACCAGAAACCTTGATTACTTCTGTTGATGGAGTAGGGACTACAATGGCCTTAGCGGGTACTCGGAGAACAGACGAGGAATTGCCGTGGACGGAAAAGGAATTTGAAGAGCACGAATTGGTGGCAGATTTCATTCAAAATAATCTTGAAGGGGTGAAAATTCAAAATATTCTTCGATCCGATCGAAAAGAGAAGGTCTCAGGCCCCGTTCGACATTTATTGACGGAGTTTATGTTTGATCTTCCTCAAGGTAAAGCTTGGGAATTAGCGCAGAAATTGCACCCAACTCCAGCAGTATCTGGTTGGCCCGTGAAGGACGCGTTGAAGTTAATTGCCGACAATGAACGACACGATCGTAGATTTTATGCGGGAATTATTGGCCTAGTTGGAGAGGAAACCAAATTGTATGTAAACCTGCGATGCGCTGAATATGGACATAACAAATTATACCTTTACCTCGGCGGTGGATTCACAAAAGATTCTGATCCTGAGGCTGAATGGGAGGAAACCGAAAATAAAGCTGCAACCCTAATCAACGTCTTGAAAAACGGCTAATTTTGTAGCAGATGTTGACAACGAACAAAACGGGAATCTCCCGATTTATTGAAAATGCGGTAGCGCAAGGGATGCGTCATGTTGTCTGTTCGCCCGGTTCCCGAAATGCACCTCTCGTAATTGCTATCGATAATCATCCAGAAATGGAAACTGTGGTCGTTCCCGATGAACGGGCAGCAGGTTTCTTTGCCCTCGGTATGGCGCAGCAGTTGAAGGCGCCAGTAGGCGTTGTCTGTACCTCAGGATCAGCTATGTTGAATTATTATCCGGCGGTAGCAGAGGCGTATTATCAATGTGTTCCATTAGTGGTATTGTCAGCCGATCGTCCAGAAGAATGGGTAAATCACGGAGATGGGCAGACTATCTTTCAGCGAGGTGTGTACAACAATCACATCCATTCAGAGTTGGATATCGAAGAGTTCATTGAACCAAAAGATTATTCCGCATTCGATTCAAAAATTGTGGAATCGTTTGAAAAAGCGACATCCGGTTGGATTGGCCCAATTCATTTCAATTTTCCGCTTTCGGAGCCGCTTTATGGAACGGTTGAGATGGATCAACTTGAGGTGCCTCCAAGAAAATCGAATGTTTCAAAGTCCATTTCTGAATCGGACAAAACAATCCTTGAGACCGCCTGGAATCAAAGCAAAAAGCGGATGATTCTTTGTGGACAAATGAGTCCTGATGTTGCGGTTTTGAATGCACTGGTTGATTTGTGCGAAGACGCTTCAGTAGTAGTTCTGGTAGAGAATACCTCCAATTTGATTCATCCAAAATTTGTGCATTGCATCGATAGAACGTTAAGCGCTATTTCCGAAGATGAGATAAAAGATTTCCAACCGGATTTGCTGATTACCATTGGAGGGGCAATTATTTCGAAACGCATCAAGAAGTTCTTACGCGAATCATCAATTGAGAATCATCTTAAAATCGGCTTCGACTTTCCGGAAATGGATACATATCGCAAGAAGACAGCAACCATTTTGTCCGAAGCCGGATCTGTATTGAAAGCAATTCCTGCATTGAATACGACTGCGCATCCTTCCCAATTCGGTTGGAAATGGAAGCAAAAGGACTTTCTGATCCAAGAGAAGATGCCTTCTTACGTCGAAAATGCACCGTATTCCGATTTGACTGTTTTTGAAGTTGTTTTGGATTCAGTTCCCGATAGCGCACATTTGCATTTTGCCAATAGCTCAGTGGTTCGTTACGGACAGTTGTTTGATCCTGTCAAGTCCATTCGATATTATGCAAATAGAGGAACCAGTGGAATTGATGGGAGTTCCAGTACGGCTGCCGGTGCTTCATTTGCGGCTAAAAATGATGCGCATGTCCTGATCTCAGGCGATTTGTCGTTCTTTTATGACAGCAATGCCTTCTGGAACAACGTGATTGGCGAGAACTTTCGAGTAATCGTTATCAACAATGGAGGTGGCGGGATCTTTCGCATCATCGATGGGCCAAATTCGACCAATCAACTGGAGAATTACTTCGAGACACATAACAAAGCATCCGTTGAAGGAGTTTGTCGAACCTATCATATGGAATATCTTTCCGCAAGAAATTTACAGGAGGTTGAAAGTCAATTGGCACAGCTGTTTACGATGGATACCAAAGGACGACCAGCGGTACTTGAAATAGTTACGCCCAACACGGAAAACAACGGAGTATTGAAGAATTTCTTCAAACATTTCAAATCCGTTTGAATTTTAGCTCTTGCTATCGAATAGTTTGTAATTTTGATCCGCATAATCTAACAAAATGGAATTTTTCGATCTTTTATTTACGTGGGAAGGACTGATGTACTTCGTGATCTTGTCATTACTAGAGATTGTTCTGGGTATTGATAACATCATTTTTATTTCCATTGTTACAGATCGACTTCCAGACGCAAAGCAGCAGCGTCAGGCAAGAAATTTAGGACTGAGTTTGGCACTCGTAGTCCGTTTGATTTTACTTGCATTCGTCGCTTGGATAATGGATATGGACGAGCCCCTGTTCCCAAACACCGAATTTGCCTTGCTTAAGGAATTCTCCTGGCAAAGTCTAATTTTACTCTTAGGAGGACTCTTCTTGATCTACAAGAGTACGCAGGAAATGCATCAATCGATTACAGGGGAACAAGAGCACGACAAGAGCAAAGCAACATCACTTCGAGCAATTATCACGCAAATTGTATTGATTGATATTGTTTTTAGTTTCGATTCAATTATTACTGCTGTTGGTATGACCAATGGAGTAGGAGAAGGCGAACATAGCCCGCTAGTAATTATCTACGCAGCGGTAATCGTTTCGATGATCGTGATGATGCTTTTTGCAAAACCCATCAGCGATTTTATCAATGCGCGCCCTACCATTAAAATGATTGCTCTCGGGTTCTTGGTAACCATTGGTGTAGTCTTGGTGGCAGAAGCATTTGGTCAAGAAATTCCAAAAGGATACGTCTACTTCGCGATGGTATATGCACTGTTGGTCGAATTCTTAAATATCAGAATGCGCAAGAACCGTGGGACTTCAGAATTGCCAGATGACAGTAAGTGAAGCTAAAATATTCTTGTCTTTGTCTGACGAGGATGTCCTAGACTATGTCTACGAACAGAAATTGTTCGAATGGCGCAATTTTTTCGTGAATCGTTTTCCAATTCCCAGTCTGTTTCGAAGTAAAATTGAGCAGTTAGAGAAATTAGAGGAGGCGTATCTAGCGCTTGGAGGCACATCGAATGATTTGGCTTTAGAAATCTCTTTCGAAAAAGAATTCAGTAACAATTTCAAAGAGACATTTCATCAATTTCAAGAACGAAGAGCGCACCTGAAATCGTTGTTGTTCTCTGTGGTGAGTGCTTCAGAGATGATTCCTGTCGTTCAATCCTTAAATGAATTGACACTTTCATATGCCGCAATTTGGAACAATGAGAATTTGGATACCACAGGCGTTGTGATGAGCAAGGAATCCGATCCGATGGATTTGTTAGAGGCAATCAACGATGCTGAAAAGGCGGGAGTTCACAATATTTCCCAAATTGATAAATTGCCCCAAGGACATTTGGTTTTGAACGAAGCGAAACG
The DNA here is from genome assembly GCA_003149635.1 of Fluviicola sp. XM-24bin1. Taxonomy (GTDB): domain Bacteria; phylum Bacteroidota; class Bacteroidia; order Flavobacteriales_D; family Crocinitomicaceae; genus UBA4466. Next base: position 56,628 of record QCWI01000015.1, on the reverse strand, counting down.
ACTATCTTTGTTGATCGAAAAAAGTAAAAAGTGAGTTCGGACGATACATACGCAAAGCTCAAGGAGCAATTAGAATTACAAAGTTGGCCGGACGTCTACTTTTTTAAGTTTATCGTTCCAAATGACCCTGCGCGGATTGCAAAAGTAACGGCGCTGTTCGATAACGCAGACGATCTACAATTACAGCCTTCGAAGACTGGTAAATACATGAGTATCGGAGCAAAAGAATTGATGCTTGACGTGGACTCCATCATTGATAAATACAAGCAGGCAGCCAAAATTGAAGGATTGATTTCATTGTAATTATGATTTTAAGAGGATACGACATACCAACTATAATAATCGCAACATTAATTGTTTCACTTTCGCTGCTAATCCTAGTGATCGCGTACCGAAAATTGCTACAATATCTAGGCCGAGGGAGCGTTAACAAACAAGACTTTTGCGTGTTGTATCCTTTGGAGAAGGATCCAGCATCAGGAGAGGTAGAATTTTATTTCACTTGCGAAGAAACCAAACAATATTCGTTGGAAATTCTTGATGCAGAAATGCAAGAATTGAAGAAAGTTAAAGAAGGCGAAGCAAGCCCGGGAGGAACGATTGTAAGGTTTGATACAACTAGCCTGTCTAACGGATTGTATTTTTTCTGTTTGAAAACATCGAATCAAAAAACCATGAAAAAAATGAATGTTTTGAATGGTTAACATGACAAGATGACAGAAAGATTATAATGGCAAAGTAATTGTCGATACACTAGAAAATGTAATTTAGCCCAGAGGGAATTTAAAACAAGTTTCAGATACAGAAACATAAAAACAAATTGATATGGCATTAGAAATCACAGATGCAAATTTCGAAGAAGTAGTAATGAACTCAGATAAGCCAGTAGTGGTAGATTTCTGGGCTGAGTGGTGTGGGCCTTGTCGTATGATTGGACCAGTAATTGAAAAAATGGCTGGAGACTACGACGGAAAAGCGGTTATCGGAAAGGTAAACGTGGATCACAACCCTGGAGTTTCTGCTCAATTCGGAGTGCGTAACATTCCTACAGTTCTTTTCGTGAAAGGAGGAGAAGTTGTTGACAAGTCAGTAGGAGCGGTTCCAGAAGCACAATTGACATCTAAATTGGACGCGATTCTGTAAGAATTCGTCAAACGAAATAAAAAAGCCGGAAGCTGTGCACTGAGGTTCTCGAAGTGTGAAGCCCGGCTTTTTTTGTGCCCAATTTTTCCTTTTGAAATTCCAAAGTCCAGAGTCTCCGAGTCTAGCATCTTTTATCTTTCTTCTTTCCATCTTTGTTCTCCTTCTTAATTCTATCTTTGCACAAATTTCAACACTATGGAATCTTTCGTTCGACGTCTGAAATACTACGGTATCGGATTCGGTTTAGGACTTGTATTTGTCTTCTTTTTCTTTCGAAACCGAGGGTGTACTTGGACGCCATCCAACCGTGTAAAGAATACTATCCTAAGTCGAATGATTGTGGTTTCTGATGAAACCCAAGCCAAGATGGACGAAAAAGGAATTACGAAGAAAGATATTGTTCAAGTGTTGAACGATGGGAATATCGACTTCGATGCAAGCGATAAGAGTCGAAAGAACAAAAAATACCTCATTGAGAAAGACGGCGTGAAGTATGTGTTTACCCTACCATACGAAAGTTGTATTTCCGAAGCATTTATCTCCAATAGCGTTAAGAAGGTAAGTGGTACCAAAGAAGGGAAGGGGGCATTCATCCATTTTCCGAATGACAAAAACCTTGTATTTACGGACAGCACCAGCTTTTTAGCCTGTCAACAAGATCAGCTGGGTGTGATTGGAGATCGTCAGATTTGGCGAAAAATTCAGAAAAATGGTGTGTTGGACTTTGAGAAGACGAATTTGAAAACCGGTTCGAAACCAGAGCACTACATTGAGTTCGTGTGGGATAAGGATACCATCGGAACGAAAATCGTTTGGTACAAAGAGAAACTCAATATCACATCGTTCCATAGCGACTATCTTGAGCCCTGCAAATAAAGCTTTTTAAACCAACGATGTTAATAAAACACCCGTTTGTTTTCTCAGATAATACCGACTAATAATTACTTTTGACGCATGAAATTTTCAGCTGAGCAAATTGCAGGCCTCCTCGTAGGAGAAATCGTAGGAAATCCAACCGTTGAGGTGCATGCGCTTGCGAAAATCGAAGAGGGAAAGCCCGGAGCACTATCATTCCTTGCCAACCCGAAATACGAAGAACACATCTACACTACAGAGTCATCTATCTGTATCGTAAATAAGACATTCACGCCTTCTCAAGAACTTCCTTCGACACTTACACTTGTAAAAGTGGAGGATGCGTATGCATGCTTTGCCAAGTTGTTGGAGTTGTACGATACCATGACGAAGCAAGAAGCGAGAATTGAGAATCCTTCCTACATCGACGAAACAGCAGAAGTGGGAGAAGGATTGTACCTAGGAGCTTTCGCATACATCGGTAAGAATTGTAAGATCGGAAACAATGTGGAGATTCATCCGAATGCGAACATTGGCCCGAACGTTACAATTGGTGATGGTACCGTGATCTACTCAGGAGCTACAGTATATCGTGATTGTGTCATTGGAAAGAATTGTACCATCCATGCGGGTGCTGTAATCGGTGCCGATGGATTTGGTTTTGCGCCTAATGAGAAGGGAGAATTCCAGCGCATTCCACAAATCGGTAATGTGATTTTGGAAGACAACGTGGATATCGGTGCAAACACTACAGTTGATCGTGCTACCATGGGAAGTACGGTGTTGAAGAAAGGTGCCAAGTTGGACAATCTTGTTCAAATTGGACACAATGTGGAAGTTGGATCAAATACTGCCATGGCGGCCCAAGTAGGAATCGCCGGATCTTGTAAGGTTGGAAATAATGTGTTGATTGGAGGCCAAGTAGGATTGGCGGGTCACCTCAAAGTAGGAGATCGTGTAAAAATTGCTGCACAATCAGGAGTCCCGGGAGATATCAAAGACGATGCAACCGTAATGGGGTCACCTGCATTTGAAAGTAAAGAATACAAGAAAGCATACATGGGATTCCGTCGACTTCCAATGATTTTGGAACGATTGAAAAATTTGGAAGACCAATTGAAATCGAAAACTAAAGATCATAGTTAATGGCGGAAAAGCAGAGAACGCTAAAAGCTCCTATAAAACTCGTTGGAGTTGGATTGCACACAGGGGAGAAAGTTACCCTCGAAATCGAACCGGCTCCGGCCAATCATGGCTACAAATTTCAACGTGTTGATCTAGACGAACAACCAATCATCAAAGCAGACTGTGATCTTGTCGTAGCGACGGATCGTGGAACCACACTTGAATCCAAAGGAGCTCGTGTCTATACAACGGAGCACGTTTTGGCAGCCTTGTACGGATGTCAGGTTGATAACGCATTAATCAAATTGGACGGCCCTGAAATTCCGATTATGGATGGAAGTTCTGCTCCATTTGTTGCAGCCATAGAATCTGTAGGATACGAAGATCAATCAGAAGATCGCGTTTACCTTGAATTGGATAAAAACATTCCGTGGGAAGACGTAGAGAAAGGAATTGAGTTTTTGGCTGTTCCAGACGAAAATTACCGCCTTACCGTAATGGTGGATTACCAATCTCCGGTTTTGGGTACCCAGCACGCAACGATGTACAACATTGGGGAATTCAAATCAGAGATTTCCGAATGTAGAACATTCGTTTTCTTGAAAGAATTGGAATTCTTGGCTCAAAACAACTTGATCAAAGGTGGTGATTTGGACAATGCCATCGTATTGGTTGAGCGCGAAAACGTAAGCCAAGAAGAGATTGATCACATTGCCAAAGTACTTGGTAAAGAAGATAAGAATATCAAGATCGAAGGGATGGGCGTGTTGAATAACATTAAACTGAAATTCGAAAATGAGCCGGCGCGTCATAAATTACTTGATATTGTTGGTGATTTGGCTCTAGTAGGGCGTCCAATCAAAGCGCATATCCTAGGAGCACGTCCAGGGCATTCCGGAAACGTTCGATTTGCGAAAGTGTTGAAAGAATACATGAAGCGCGAAGAGAAAGCAGGACGTCATTTTGACTTGACAAAAGAGCCTTTATACGACATTAATGACATCGAAAAGATGTTGCCGCACCGTTATCCGTTCCTTATGGTGGATAAGATCATGGAGATCCATGAAGAGACGATTATCGGTGTGAAGAATATTACCATGAACGAACCTATCTTCCAAGGTCACTTCCCAAGCAATCCGGTATTCCCTGGAGTTTTGCAGATCGAAGCAATGGCACAGGTAGGTGGTATTTTCGCGTTGAGCAAAGTGGAAGATCCACATTTGTATTCAACGTATTTCATGAAAATTGATGGAGTGAAGTTCAAGCAAAAAGTATTGCCTGGAGATACCATCGTTTTCGAATTAAGATTGTTGTCCCCAATTCGCCGCGGATTAGTAAACATGGGTGGAGTAGGGTACGTCAATGGTAAACCTGTTGTAGAAGCAGAAATGCTAGCTCAGGTAATTAAAGACAAAGTATGATTCATAAACTCGCCAATATTTCGGCCGGTGCTAAAATCGGAGACAACGTAACGGTTGAAGCATTTTCGACCATCTATGATAACGTAACCATCGGCGAGGGGACGGTCATTCATCCAAACGTAACAATATACGAAGGAACGACCATCGGTAAGAATTGCGAGATCTTCCCAGGAGCTGTAATTGGAGTTCGTCCACAGGATTTAAAATTCCAAGGAGAAGAAACTACGGTTGAAATCGGTGACAACACTGTGATTCGAGAATGCGTAACGATTCACCGTGGGACGAAAGATCGTTGGAAAACAGTGGTCGGAAGCAATTGTTTGCTCATGACATATGTCCACGTAGCGCACGATTGTTTGATCGGAAATAACGTAATTCTCGCTTCATATGTAGGGCTTTCAGGCCACGTTACCATTGAGGATTACGCCATCATGGAAGGAACGGCTGTAGCGCAGCAATTCGTAAGCATTGGAGCGCATTCATTCATCGGTGGGGGATCATTGGTCCGCAAAGACGTTCCGCCATTTGTGAAGGCAGCACGTGAGCCGCTTGGCTTTGCTGGTGTAAATTCCATCGGACTCAGAAGACGTGGTTTCAGTGATGAAAAAGTGAAAGAGATTGAAGATGTGTATCGCATTCTATATGTGATGAATAATAACATCTCCAAAGGAGTTGAGTCGGTGAAAGATCAAGTGCCAACCTCTGGTACAAGAGACCAGATTTTGGACTTTATTGCGGCATCCGACAAAGGAATCATCCGTGGAATGATCTAAGTTATGTTTCAAAGAGCGCAAGTGATAACCGTCGAAATTACCGATTACGCCTTCGGTGGACGTGGTATCGCAAAAGTCCCAACAGAAAACGGCGATTACATCATTTTTGTCGATAATGCATTTCCTGGACAAACCGTCACGGCTAGAATTGCAAAGAAACGCAAGCGACACGCTGAGGCTAAGTTGATTGAGGTTGTGGAACGAGCTCCGATCGAAAAGATCAATGATTTTCAGGAAATTTCAGGTGCGCCTTACATTTTCGTTCCTATTGAAGAGCAGCAATCAGCCAAGAGAACATCAACATTGGAAGTATATCGTCGCATCGGCGGTGTGAAAGATCCAGATTCCGTTTTCGATACTTTTATTTCATCTCCTGAAGCGTATTTCTATCGCAACAAGATGGAATACAGCTTTTCATCCATTGAACACGATTTGGAAACTGGCGAAGAGCTAGATGATGCATTTGCTCTTGGATTCAAACGCCGTGGAACTTGGTGGAAGGTGGAATCATTGAACAAGCCTAGCGGAATGTTTGATGAGCAATGGGAAACGCTTCTTCCTGAGTTGAGAGAATTATTGAAATCCATGGGGTTGCCAGCATGGCATCCACCCCAAAAAATAGGATTCTTCCGTCATATTGTTGTACGTAAGTCGTTCCATCAAGATCAGCTTCTCTTGAATTTCGTGACCAGTTCTGTAGGAAAGAAGAAATTCGATACCAAGAAACTCGTTGACTTCTTAGTTGAGAAATTGGGAGATCGCTTAGCGGGTGTACAGCATACCATTAATGATAATGTTGCTGATCGCGCAAAGATCGAAAACGGCGAATGGAAATTACTCTACGGAGAAGAAGTCGTAGTAGAGCGTTTGCTCAATTTGGATTTTGAAATTTCCATGGAGAGTTTCTTCCAAACGAACCCCAAAAGCGCCGAGCGATTGTATAACAAGGCCCTGGATTACGTTTTTGAGGAAGAAATCAAAGCGAATGACGTAGTGATGGACTTGTTTTGCGGAACCGGTACAATCGGTCAAATCTTGACATCGCGTCAATCAGATGTGCGCATCATTGGCGTAGACATCGTAGAAGAGGCTATTGAGGACGCTAAGAAGAATGCAAAACGAAATGGAATAGATGGAGTAGAGTTCTACGCTGCGGATGTAGGTAAATTCCTTCGTGAGTATCCAAATTTCAAAGGGAAGATAAAAACAATCATTCTTGACCCTCCTCGTGCTGGAATTGCTCCGAAGACACTGAAGAAAGTAGTGGAGCTTGGAGCGGAGAATATTGTCTACATTTCTTGTAATCCAGCGACACAAGCGCGAGATACCGATACGTTGATGCAAGAGGGGTATAATCTTGAAAAGTTGTCTCTTGTCGATCAATTTCCGCATACGGGACACATTGAAGCGATAGCCAAATACAAAAAGACTGAGTGATGAAAGTTGAAGTGATTTCCATTGGTGATGAATTACTTCTTGGGCAAACGGTGAATACCAATGCTTCATGGATGGGAAGTGCTTTGCGAGAAATCGGTGCGGACATGGAGTACGGAACGGTAATCCGAGATGAAGAAGTAGTGATGTTGGATTCCATTGATCGCGCTTTAAATCGCGCGGATGTCGTTTTGATTACCGGAGGGTTAGGGCCTACAAAAGACGATATTACAAAACGCATCCTTTGTCAATATTTCGATTCAGAACTCATAGAAAACGGTGATGTATTAGCGCATGTCAGAGCATTTTTTGAAGCCCGCGGACGCGAAATGTTGGATGTCAATGTCATGCAAGCACATGTTCCAGATAAAGCGACTATTCTTCATAACGAATACGGTACAGCGCCAGGAATGTGGTTCGATCATAATGGAAGAGTGCTAGTAAGTATGCCAGGTGTTCCTTATGAAATGAAGTACATCATGACCGAGCACGTCATTCCTATGCTTCAGGAACGCTTCGAATTGGATAAGTTGCACTACCGAACCCTTCAAACGCAAGGAATAGGAGAGACGTACATTGCAGAGCGCATCAAGGATCTTGAAAACGAAATTCGAGCAGCAGGTTTTGCTCTGGCTTATTTGCCTTCTCCGGGAATGGTGCGATTGCGTGTTTCCAGCCGGGATACGCAAGAGAATAGAGCGGCGATTGATGCTTTTATGAGTCGAATTGAGGAGACCATGCCCAAACATGCTTTCGGATACGAGGAAGACACCTTGGAAGCGGTTGTAGGAACGTTGCTAAGGGAACGTGGAGAAACTGTCACAACGATAGAAAGTTGCACAGGTGGTGCAGTTGCAGCGAAAATCACAAGCATTTCAGGCGCTTCGGATTATTTCAATGGTTCGTTCGTAACCTATTCGAATGAGATGAAAACCAAATTGGTCGGGGTGGATGCTATCAATTTGGAAGATCCAAATATCGGAGCAGTAAGCCAAGAAACGGTCGAACAAATGGCCATCGGTGGTCGTGAGAAGATGAACGCTACGTATGGAGTCGCTCTGTCAGGAATTGCAGGGCCTACCGGCGGATCGGATTCGAAACCTGTCGGAACAGTTTGGATTGCAGTAGCGGGGACGAATGGCGTTTTTTCTAAGAAATGTCTTTTCGAAAGCAATCGTGAACGAAACATCCGCCGATCAGTACTTACAGCGCTTAATCTATTGCGTTGCGAAATCCTCGGATTGAACCAGAAATAAGTCTTTCATCTTTCATCTTTCCGTCTTTGTTCTTTTGTCTTTCCATCTTTCTTCTTTCTTCTTTTCTCTTTTTCTTCAAAACCATTGAAAAAAGTTTGTAATTCCTTGTGACTTTCCGAATTTATTGGTTTCTTTGCACCCGCTTTTTAGTATAAGTATTAAATAATAAGAGATGTCAAGAGTTTGTCAAATCACAGGAAAATCGGTAATGGTAGGGAACAACGTGTCTCACTCAAATCGTAAGACGAAGCGTACGTTTCGCCCAAACCTGATCACGAAGAAATTTTATATTCCTGAAGAAGATCAGTACATCACATTGAAGATTTCAACGTCTGCGTTGAGAACAATCAATAAGAAAGGTATTTCTGCATGTGTTAAAGAGGCGCGTGCTAAAGGATATATTAAGTAACATTTCCTACGTCAGCCTGCAGTGATGCAGCCGTAGTGACCAAAAAGAAAGAAAATGGCGAAGAAAGGAAATAGAATTCAAGTGATTTTGGAGTGTACTGAGCACAAAGACTCAGGAATGCCCGGAACATCTCGTTACATTACGACTAAGAATCGTAAGAATACTCCAGACCGTTTGGAGATCAAGAAGTTTAATCCAATTTTGAAGCGTTATACGGTTCATAAAGAAATTAAGTAATAAGACATGGCAAAGAAAGTAGTAGCATCCCTACAGAAAGGAGGAGGGAAAGAGCATACGAAAGTTATCAAAATGGTCAAGTCTGATAAGACGGGATCATACACTTTCAAAGAAGAAGTTGTACACAACGACAAAGTAAAAGAGTGGTTCGATAAGAACTAATGAATACTCTTGTATAAAATATTAAAGCTTCTACCGTTGGTGGGAGCTTTTCTTGTTATTTAGAAATTGAATGCCATGGCACTATTTAATTTTTTCTCAAAGGAAAAGAAAGAGAGCCTAGACAAAGGTCTAGAAAAAACAAAACAAAGTTTCTTTTCCAAGCTTGCTCGAACAGTTGTTGGTAAATCTCGTGTAGACGACGAGGTTTTAGACAATCTGGAAGAAGTTCTTATCACTTCTGACGTGGGAGTGGAAACAACTTTGAAGATCATTGAAAAGATTGAAGAGCGTGTTGCACGAGATAAAGTGCTCAACGTAGAAGAGCTCAACACGATTCTTAAAGAAGAGATCACAAATCTTCTAGAGGAAAACAATAGTGGCGACGAGGTCAATTACGAAATCCCCAAGCATGAAGGCGGGCCACACGTTATTATGGTTGTTGGAGTGAATGGTGTTGGAAAGACGACTACCATTGGTAAGTTGGCGCACCAATACAAACAAGCAGGCAAGAAAGTTGTTTTAGGAGCTTCGGATACCTTCCGAGCTGCGGCCGTGGATCAATTGATCATCTGGTCGGAGCGAGTAGGAGTACCTATAGTACAACAAGGAATGGGAGCAGATCCCGCTTCCGTAGCATTTGACACCTTAGAATCGGCGAAAGCACAAGACGCTGATGTCGTAATTATCGATACAGCCGGACGTTTGCATAACAAAGTGAACCTGATGAACGAGTTGAGTAAAATCAAACGTGTTATGGATAAAGTCGTTCCAGGCGCTCCGCATGAAGTCATGTTGGTGTTAGATGGTTCAACAGGACAAAATGCTTACGAGCAGGCGCGTCAATTCTCAGCTGCGACTGATATTACCTGCCTTGCTATCACGAAATTAGATGGAACGGCGAAAGGTGGAGTTGTAATTGGGATTTCAGATCAAATGAAAATCCCAGTAAAATACATCGGAGTAGGTGAGCAAATGGAAGATTTACAAACATTCCATCGCGCAGAGTTCGTTGACTCCCTGTTCAGCTAAGAATTTTACAAGTTCAGCTAGACAATTTGTTAATTTGTCGAAGAAAGTGACAGAATATTCACAAATCAACGTTGGTTTGTGGATGAAAATTGCTTACCATTTTTGATACTTATTTGGAATAAAACTCCTAAATTGGGGGAAACCAAAAGCTAATCTGAGTGTTATTTGACTAGCATAACGCTCAATTTAAAGTCTCAAAAATGAAAACTAGAACACTTCTCTCCAGTGGTGTAGGCCGCTCGTATGCAGCGAAATCCTACTTTCATCAAAACGTAATTCAAAATATTCCTATCAAGGATTAATGTAGCACAAATAACCTCCTACAACTATACTTACTTACATTAAACTTTATTTAGGATTCGCGAGAAACAAGGACTTCTCTTTCTGTTTGGATTTGGCAAATCATCTCAACTTTCATCTGTCAACCAACGTTAAGGATTAAGAGACGAAATTAATTTTCGCTATCTTACGAAGGCTAAACTATCTAAATTATGAAACTATTACTCCCCAAGGTGACTATGGGCTTTGTCGTGCTCGTAGCATCTTTGCTAAACAGTTTTAGTGCATTTTCTCAAATTCATGACACCCATCCAAATCATCCAGGACACGAACGTTGTTCCTTTACGAAGATGGATTCTATTCGTCATGCTGAGAATCCAGATCTTCAGACTAATGAAGAATTCGAACAGTGGATTGAAAAACTGGTCGCAGAAAAGAAAAAGTTCCAACAACAAGGATTGATTATCAATGGAGTCTATCAGATTCCAATTGTTGTTCATGTGGTGCATGACGGAGAGCCAATCGGTACAGGACGAAACTTGTCTGTGGCGGCAATTCAATCACAAATTGACGTACTAAACGAGGATTTCCGAAGAATCTTTGGAACGAACGGATACAATACGCATCCAGATGGAGCGGATACAGAAATTGAGTTCTGTTTGGCAAGAAGAAGACCTGATGGGTCAGCCTTTCCAGCTGGAGAAGACGGTATTAACCGTGTAGATGCTGGTGCGCAAGGATGGGGAGGCCCAACGTTTGGGACAGCTTTCATCAATGGTACTATTAAACCTTTCTTCACAGCAACGCAATTTGGAGGATGGGATCCTGCCGTTTATATGAACTTCTGGTCTATTGACCTCCAAGGTGGACTCTTAGGGTATGCACAATTCCCAACTACCGTGCTCGGTGGAATGGGGTGTAACGCTCAAAACGTCACTACCGACGGTGTCGTTATGGATTACCAAACAATTGGTAAAGCAGCAGTAACAGGATTTCCTGGGCCTTTTAATGAAGGTCGTACCGCAACGCATGAGGTAGGCCACTGGCTAGGGCTACGTCACATTTGGGGTGACGGCGGATGTGGTGTTGATGACTTCTGTTTGGATACACCAGAATCTGATGCTTCTAACGGTGGATGTCCAACTGGGCACGTTTCGTGTGGATCAGTCGATATGATTGAAAACTATATGGATTACACGAACGACTTGTGTATGAACATTTTTACGAACGACCAGAAAATGAGAATGAGGATCGTTTTGGAAAATAGTCCAATACGAGCTTCATTGATTACATCAGATGCTTGTATCCCGCCAGCGGTGAGCGATGCCTCTATTACGGGTATTATCGATCCAGACGGCGATAACTGTGCTGGATCAATTACTCCGACTGTTATCTTGAGAAACCGCGGTGCCAGTAACCTTACATCGGCAGAAATCAACTATACGCTTAACGGGGTTCCTGCGGGTACATTTAGCTGGACAGGAAACATTGCTCCGGGAGGAGAAAACAATGTAGTTCTTCCTCCTTTCACGGCTCCTCTTGGGGTTCATGAGTTTAGAGCTTACTCAGAATTACCTAACGGGGTAATTGATCCAGATCCAACATACGATACGACATCAATTATGTTCGCCGTTTCAAATGGATACCAGCCGAATTACACGCAGGACTTCGAAACAGGGATTTTCCCACCTGATGTTCGTTGGGATGTAGACAATCCTAACGGTGACTGTTACGAGTGGGTAGGACAAGCTTGTGTTTCAAGCACTGGAGTTGTCAACAACGTAGCAGCAATGATGACGAATACGAACAATGGTACGAACCAAGACGAATTCTTGTACACGCCATTCTATATTCTTCCTTGTAACGCTTCAGCTGCTAACCTTACTTTCGACAAAGCATACAGAAGACGCGTTAACGCTTCGAATGATCGATTAAGAGTTGAAATGTCAACCGATTGTGGAGCAACGTGGGGAACTTTGTTGTTTGATCAATCGGGTGGAACTTTGGACGGACCAAACGGTACTTCAGGTGGGGCCTATTGGATTCCTACTGATGCCAGCGAATGGCAAAATGTCAACCTTGATTTGATGCCGTATGTATCAGGGGTATCTCAATCGGTTCAGTTCCGATTCCGTGCAACTAACGCTGGAAATGGAGGTAACTTATTTGTAGATAATTTGAATTATACTGCTACGACGCCAGGAGAAATTGAGGTGACCGTAGCGGGTGTTGATGTATTAGACGGAGGAATCTACGATTTTGGAGCAGGGCCGGTTGGAGCACCAGTAACGGCAACGTTTACAATTACCAACACAGGTACATCTGATTTGATTTTGACAGGGCCAATCACAGTAACTGGAGGGCCTGAGTTTGTTTTGAACTCTACTTTTGGAACAACTACGGTTCCAGCGGGAGGCACAACGACTTTCTCAATTGACTTTACAGCTAGTGGTGCAGGTCCATTCGCGGGAACTGTTTCATTCGGAACTAACGACTGTGACGAAGGGATCTATGACTTCTTGCTATCAGGAACGGGAGATGTGTCTCCTCCAACTGCAGGTTTTACGGTTTCTCCATCAGGAATCTGTGAAGGTCAAACAGTAACATATACAAGTACTTCGGTTGGAGCTGTGACATATGCATGGACATTCCCTGGGGGTACACCGAACACAGCAACTGGAGTAGGGCCTCATATCGTAACATATGCGACTGCAGGATCATACAATGCTTCCTTAACTGTAACGAGCCCTTATGGTTCGGATACGGATACACAAACGAACGCGGTTGTTGTAGCATCAGGAACAGGGACACCGATTCCATTTGCTGAAGGTTTTGATAGTGGAACATTTGCACCAGCGGGTTGGGGTATCGGTAATGGTGGAAACCAAGCTATAACTTGGACGCAAGATCCGAATAACAATGGTACAGCACCAACTGCAGGAAACAGTGCGCGAATTGATTTCTTCTCCACCAATACAGCAGGAGATCAGGATTCATTATTCGTATTGCCAGCAGATATGACTGGATTCATTTCTGCTCAAATGACTTTCGACAAGGCGTACGCGCGCTACAACGGAACGTATAATGATAGATTGCAGGTACTAGTATCGTCGGATTGTGGCGCTTCATGGGCGGTTGAATTTGATCAGGCGAGTACAGTATTAGCAACTGACCCAGATCAAACCGGAGGATACACAGCACCAGCGACCTGGGTGAACGAAACGATAGATTTATCTGCATATGCAGGACAATCAAACGTACAAATTGCGTTTGTAGGTATTTCCGGTTATGGACAGTACTTGTACATAGATAACGTAAACCTTACGGGTGTTGCAGGTTGTAACGATCCAGATGTGCCGACGGTAACTGCAGCGGCTGGACCTCATTGTGATGGTGACTTAGTAACATTGAATATTGCAGGTAACTTAAATGATGCAACGCAATGGGCCATCTATTCTGGTTCTTGTGGTGGAACGCTTTTAGGAACAACAACCACTGGAACATTTGATGTGACAGTATCGGCGGGAGCAAACGACTACTTCGTTCGTGGAGAAGGCGGATGTGTAACTCCAGGATCTTGTGGTACTGTTTCAATTACGGCAGGAGCCATTCCGGCGGCGCCAACAGTGACGGTAGTTGATAATTGTGGATCATCAACATTGACAGCAACAGGAACGAACCTTTTATGGTCGACTGGTGAAACAACAGCTTCTATTACGGTAACTACTGCAGGAGCATACACAGTTACTCAAACGGTAGCGGGATGTACAAGCCCAGCAGGTTCTGGAACAGCTGTTCCATTGGCAGTGCCAGCGGCACCAACAGTAACAGTAGTTGATAACTGTGGATCGTCAACCTTGACGGCAACAGGAACAAACCTTTTATGGTCAACTGGAGAAACAACAGCTTCAATTACGGTAACTACTGCAGGAGCATACACCGTTACTCAAACAGTGGGTGGATGTACGAGTCCAGCGGGATCAGGAACGGCGGCGCCATTGGCGGTACCGGCAGCACCAACAGTAACAGTAGTGGATAATTGTGGATCATCAACATTGACAGCAACAGGAACGAACTTGCTTTGGTCAACTGGGGAAACAACGGCTTCCATCACGGTAACAACTGCAGGGGCTTCCACAGTTACTCAAACAGTAGGTGGATGTACAAGTCCTGCCGGTTCAGGAACAGCAGCTCCATTAGCAATACCTGCGGCACCAACCGTAACGGTGGTTGATAACTGTGGATCGTCAACATTGACGGCAACTGGAATCAACCTATTATGGTCTACAGGTGAAACGACAGCTTCCATCACGGTAACGGCTGCAGGGTCTTACACGGTTACTCAAACAGTAGGAGGATGTACAAGTGCTCCGGGTTCAGGAACAGCGGCTCCTCTGGCAGTGCCAGCAGCGCCGACTGTGACAGTAGTTGATAACTGTGGATCATCAACATTGACAGCAACAGGAACCAACCTATTATGGTCAACTGGTGAGACAACAGCTTCAATCACAGTAACAACTGCAGGAGCTTACACAGTGACACAGACTGTAGGTGGATGTATCAGTCCAGCAGGATCAGGTACAGCCAATCCATTATCGAATCCAACAATTACGGCGGGAACGTTAACAGATCCATCATCGTGTGGAAACAACGACGGTTCAATCGTAGTGAATGGAACAGGAATTGGAACGGTAACTTGGACGGGAGCTTCTTCAGGGAACAGTGGAGTTGTAACCCTTCCATATACGATTTCTGGACTTACAGCAGGGGCTTATACCATTACGTTTGATAATGGATGTCCTTCAAATACTTTGAATGAGTCCTTGTCAGATCCAGTTGCACCGGCACCACCAACAGTAACGGTAGTTGATAACTGTGGATCATCTACGTTGACAGCAACTGGAACGAACTTATTGTGGTCGACTGGTGAAACAACAGCATCAATCACGGTAACGACAGCGGGATCTTATACTGTAACACAAACTGTGGGTGGATGTACGTCTGCACCAGGAACAGGAACTGCGAATCCATTGGCGATTCCAGCTACTCCGGTAGTAACAGTAGTGAATAACTGTGGTTCTTCAACCTTGACAACTTCAGGAACGAACTTGTCGTGGTCAACAGGTGAGACGACAGCTTCTATCACTGTAACAACTCCAGGATTATACACAGTGACGCAAACAGTTGGAGGATGTACGAGTATTGCAGGATCAGGAACTGCTGCTCCGTTAGTTGCACCAACTATTACAACTGGAACATTGACAAATCCATCATCATGTGGAAACAACAACGGATCCATTGTTGTAAACGGAACAGGAACCGGTACGGTGACATGGACAGGAACTTCATCTGGTAACAGCGGAGTGGTGACTCTTCCATACACAATTAGTGGACTTACGGCGGGATCATATGCAATCACGTTTGACGATGGATGTACTTCGAATACATTGAACGAAACATTGTCTGATCCAGCAGCACCAGCAACGCCGGTTGTGACTGTAGTTGACAACTGTGGATCGTCAACATTGACGACTTCGGGAACCAACTTGTTATGGTCGACAGGAGAAACAACAGCATCGATCACTGTGACAACAGGAGGTGTTTACACAGTAACTCAGACAGTAGGAGGATGTACGAGTATTACAGGGTCTGGTACTGCGAATCCGTTGCCAATTCCAGCAACCCCAGTAGTAACGGTAGTTGATAACTGTGGATCTTCAACATTGACGACTTCCGGATCGAACTTGTCATGGTCAACAGGTGAAACAACGGCATCTATTACTGTAACAACAGGAGGTCTTTACACTGTTACGCAAA
Organism: Fluviicola sp. XM-24bin1; assembly: GCA_003149635.1. GTDB lineage: Bacteria > Bacteroidota > Bacteroidia > Flavobacteriales_D > Crocinitomicaceae > UBA4466. The sequence goes on along the minus strand of QCWI01000015.1, from coordinate 40,688 downwards.
CTGTTGGAGGATGTACAAGTGTAGCTGGATCAGGAACGGCAAATCCGACGCCAATTCCAGCAACGCCAGTAGTGACTGTAGTTGATAACTGTGGATCATCTACCTTGACAACTTCAGGAACGAACTTGTTATGGTCAACAGGAGAAACGACAGCATCGATCACTGTTACCACAGGAGGTCTTTATACTGTTACACAAACAGTAGGTGGATGTACAAGTATTGCAGGATCAGGAACAGCAAACCCAACGGCAATACCTTCAGCACCAACTGTGACTGTAGTTGATAACTGTGGATCGTCGACATTGGCAGCCACAGGATCTAACTTACTCTGGTCAACGGGTGAAACGACTGCTTCGATTACAGTAACATCTGCAGGAGCTTATACTGTTACTCAAACGGTAGGAGGATGTACAAGTTCAGCTGGATCAGGAACTGCGAATCCACTGGCAACGCCATCAGCACCTGTAATTACAGTGGTTGATAACTGTGGATCGTCTACTTTGACGGCAACAGGAACCAACTTGTTATGGTCTACAGGTGAAACTACAGCGTCCATTACAGTTACAACAACAGGAGCTTATACAGTGACACAAACATTAGGTGGATGTACAAGTGTTCCTGGAACGGCAACAGCGAATCCGCTTACATCGCCGGCACCGGTAACCGTGAACGAAACGGCATGTGGTTCTTACACGTGGTCTACAAATGGAACGACGTACACAACTGGAGGAACATTTACAGAAACGATCGCAGCATCGAATGGATGTGATTCCGTAGTGACTTTGAACTTGACAATTTTGCAACCAACAACAGGTTCGGAGACAGCTTCAGGATGTGATTTCTACACATGGCCAACATCTGGATTGACATATACGTCGTCAGGAACGTACACGACTACGTTGACCGGAAGTAATGGATGTGATTCCATCGTAACATTGAACTTGACAATCAACACGCCGACAACCGGAACAGAAACAGCTACAGTTTGTGATCAATATGTATGGTCTGCAGACGGAAATACGTACACGTCTTCTGGAACGTACACAGCTATTCTTACGAATGCTGCTGGATGTGATTCGATTGTAACGCTTGATTTGACAGTTCAAGGATTGCCATCGGTAGTTTTAGCATTAACGATTCAGGAGTTCTGTGATTCTGATGCAGACGTAACCCTTGCAGGTGGAACGCCGGCTGGAGGAACGTACGCAGGTACTGGAGTGACAGGTGGAGTATTCTCTCCGTCGACTGCAGGAATCGGATCGCACACGATTACGTATTCTTACACGGACGCCAACGGTTGTTCGGCAACGGATACCGATGTAATTACCGTGCAAGATTGTGCGAACATCGATGAGATAGAAGAGGTAATTGTATCGATCCATCCGAATCCAACAAACGGAGTAATAACGTTTGTATCAAACGGAGCGATGTTGGAAGAAGTAAGAATCTTCGATAACGCAGGTAAATTGATCGATGTACTTCGATTGGACGGCGCAACACATGATGTTGATATCAGTGATTACGCAAGAGGTGTTTACCAATTCCAGATCAATGCAGGTTCTAGCGCGCATTGGGAACGCGTTGTGAAACATTAAAACGATAAAGTAAATTAAAGGAAAGGGAGGCTTCGGTCTCCCTTTTTTTGTTTCAGAATGCCGATGTCATCAGTGAAATGTGGATAATTCACTTTTGTTTATTTATTAAAGATTCCTTAATTTAGACGTCCAAACTTTACTTAAACTGTAAAACTATGAAAACCAACTCTCTGAAGAGTGCCCTTTTATTGGGAGCTCTCTCCTTAACTGTGGGTGCAAATGCTCAGGAAGTAGTTCCGGCAAAAAGAGACTTACATCAGCACAATAACATAACGTACGCTTCAACAATTGGTCCTGATGGACGTATTCGTTGTCATACAATGGAAGCTGATTCCATTCGTCGTGCGAATGATCCAAGCCTTCCTACACTGGCGCAAGAAGAAGAAGCTTTACAACGCGAAATTGCAAAGTTCAAAGCAGCGCAATTGAACGGAGAAGCAAAAAAGATTCAATACACCATTCCAGTAATCTTCCACATCCTCACGGATGGATCAGGTGCTGAAAACCTATCAGCTGCTCAAATTCAAGCGCAGTTGGATCAGTTGAACCTTGATTATGCAGATCAGGCTGGAAGTTCTTACGCACAATCAGCTGATACAGAAGTACAATTCTGTTTGGCTCAGGTGGATGAAAACGGAACACCTTTGGCAGAACCTGGAATTAACCGTATTACAACGTATGGTGACGGGCCTTTCGGTAACGGAGATTACGAAGGAACAAACGGAATTAAAGCTCAAACGATCTGGGATCCGAACGATTACTTTAACATTTGGGTAAGTGATCTTTCTGGAGGGCTTTTGGGATACGCTCAGTTCCCATCGAACTCAGGTCTTGGGGGATTGAATACAAATGGAGGTTCAGCAAACACAGACGGATGCGTAATCTTGTACACTTCAGTTGGTTCAGTTGCAAACCCAAATCCACAAGGGAATCCTTACAACCGTGGGCGTACATTAACACACGAAGCAGGTCACTGGTTAGGTCTTCGTCACATCTGGGGAGATTCTAACTGTGGAAACGATTTCTGTGCAGATACGCCAGAGAGTTCAGGATCAAACTTTGGATGTCCAACACAAACAACTTGTGACGGTCAGCAAGATATGGTTGAGAACTACATGGATTACACGAACGATATCTGTATGAACACGTTCACGAACGATCAAAAGACACGTATCCAAACGGTAATGTCTGTTTCTCCTCGTCGTTCTACACTTGGACAAAACAACGTTTGTAACCTTCAGACAGTTAACGATGATATCGGAGTACAAGCGATCAACGCACCAACAGGAACAATCTGTGGTGAGAGCTTCGATCCTGAATTAGTTGTTCGTAACTACGGAACAAACACTATTACATCGTTCACATTGAACTATGATATCGATGGAGGTACGAACCAGACAGAAAACTGGACAGGATCTCTAGGAGCAGGGCAGACGACTACCATCGCTCTCCCAACGCAAACAACTTCAAACGGTGCGCACACATTCAACGCATCTACGTCATCTCCAAACGGAAACAACGATACAAACACTTCTAATGATGCGGATGCTGAATCATTCACATTGGATGGAACAGGATCAGTTGTGACATTCACTTTGGATACAGATTGTTACGGTGAAGAGTCAGTGTACGAATTGTATGATGCTTCGAACAACTTGTTGTATACAGGAGGTAACCAGAACGTAACATTGCCAGTAACCGCAACTCAGAATACAGCTACAACAGATCCAGGAGCATATCCAAACGAAACGACTATCGAAATCGAATGGTGTTTGACTTCAGGAGAGTGTTACGAGTTCACACTTTGGGATGCTTACGGTGATGGATTGAACGGTTCTGCTGTTCAAGGATGTAACACAGATGGTGATTACCAGATCGAAGATGAATTCGGAACTGTTTTGGCTTCTATGCAAGCGCCAAACGGAACGTTTACATTCTCTGAAACTGCGAACTTCTGTTTAAGCGGAGTTGGAATTGATGAGTTGGCTGGAAACGATTTCACAGTATTCCCGAACCCAGGTAATGGAATCTTCAATGTAACCATGACAGAAGCTGTTGCAGGTGACTTTACGGTTTCAGTATTGGACGTTACAGGACGTGTAGTAATGACAAACGTTGAGAATACAGATGTATTCACAATCGATATGTCAGGAGCGGCTGCAGGAACATACACTGTTGCTATCCAAACTGCTAACGGAACAATGACTAAGCGTGTGATCTTAAAATAAGAAAAAGCGTTAGCTTTTGAAGACGTAAGGTAGGCGAGCTTGCGCCGTAGCCTTTCGGACATGATTAGAATTAAAATGAATAAGGAATGCCTCTCGTTAGTTCGAGGGGCATTTTTTTTTACTATACTTGAGCAACAAAACGTACATCGAAATCCTGCTATGAAAAAACGTCGCATTAACGGTCACGGTCACATTCTCCCTGAGCCTAAGGAAATTCCAAATTTTATGAAGGACAAGAAATTGTTCTGGATTGATGGCGACAAAAAGTTCATGCGACAAGGCGATTGGTCACGCCCAATTACTGATCCCAGCTTTTTCTTCAATGAGAAGCTGGAGTGGATGGAAAAATACGACATCGACCACGGGGTAATGCTCAACTTATCCCAAGTGTACTGTAATGGTTGGGAGCGTCAAGATGCAAACGATGCCATTCTATGGCAAAACGATTTCAACGCCAGTGTTCAAGAACGCCGTCCGGATAAATTCACCTCTGGATTTGTAGTGCAACCATTATACGTGGAAGATGCATTGAAAGAGATTGAGCGATGTGTCGAAAAGTTGAACATGAATCTGCTTTGTCTTCCTTCGCATTTTATCAATTCGGAGGGAGAGTGGGTTTCCACAGCGGATGACGATGCACTTCCAATTTTCGAATTAGCGAATCACTACAATTTAGCTCTCGAAATCCACCCGTACGATGGAGAGAAAATGGTCAAATTAAAAAATGAATATTGGCGTTTCCATCTCGTTTGGATGATGGCACAAACGGCCGATACGCTTCATTTCTATGTGTTGAAAGATTTCATTCATCGTTTCCCGAACATCCGTACTTGTTTCGCGCATGGTTGTATGTTAGGACAGGCCAATTACGGTCGTCGCTTGCAAGGATATGACGGACGTCCAGACTTATTCGAAGATGCGCGTGATCCAAGGACTGCATTGGGACATCCAAATTTGTTCTTTGATACTTTGGTGCACGATTCCTATACGCTCCAGTTATTGAAAACGCGTGTGGGTGCCTCTCAGATCATCGCTGGATTGGATGATCCGTATCCACTGGGAGAAATGGAAGGGGTGGCGAACTCGTATCCAGGGCGCGTAATTGACTTTGCCGTAGAAGCAAATATTTTGGAACAGAAGGAAGCGGACGACATCTGGGATTCGAATGTGCTTAAGTGGCTTGGGAAGTCAACACTGTAAGCGAAGCGACACCACTTTTTTTTCAATTATCGTTACATTTGCCGCAAATCATTTTAAATGGGGCAAAAACCAAGTGTAGCGAAAGGAACACGCGATTTTTTTCCGGCTATTGTAGCCAAACGTCAGTATATCTTCCAGACGATCAAGGATTCATTTGAAACCTATGGTTTTTCACCAATTGAAACGCCATCTTTTGAGCTTTCAAGCACTTTGATGGGGAAATACGGTGAAGAAGGAGATCGACTTATCTTTCGCATCCTGAATTCAGGAGAAAAGATGAAAAAAGCAGACGTGGATGCCTTGAACGAAGGAAATCTTCCACGCTTTGCAAATTCACTTTCAGAAAAGGCATTACGTTACGATCTTACCGTACCGTTTGCACGTTTCGTAGTGCAACATCAAAATGATTTGGCATTTCCCTTCAAACGCTACCAAATTCAACCTGTTTGGCGCGCGGATAAACCTCAGAAAAGCAGATATCAGGAATTCTATCAATGCGACGCAGATGTTGTAGGAAGCGATTCATTGGTCTATGAAGTAGATTACGTGCAGTTGTTTGATGAAGTATTGACCAACCTGAACGTACCGCAAGCAGTGATCAAGATTAACAACAGAAAAATCTTATCGGGAATTGCAGAGGTGAGTGGCGAAGCCGAGAAAATTGTTGCCATCACCGTAGCCATCGACAAATTGGATAAAATTGGCCTGGAAGGTGTATTGAAAGAATTGCAATCGAAAGGGATTTCTGAAGATGCGCTGGAGAAAATCAAGCCGCTTTTTAAGATTACGGGGGATACCCGACAACGTTTGGTGCAAATGAAAACTTTTTTGGCGGATTCTGAAATTGGTTTGAAAGGAATTGAAGAGTTAGAATACATTTTTAATACCACGGATCAGCTCGGATTGAAATCTACAGAGGTAGAATTCGATGTGACACTTGCCCGCGGATTGAACTACTATACTGGCGCTATTTTCGAGGTAAAATGTAATGCCGTGAGCATTGGAAGTATTTGTGGTGGAGGTCGTTACGACGATCTAACGGGTATTTTCGGAATGAAAAATATGTCAGGTGTAGGGATTTCATTCGGTGCGGATCGCATCTACGATGTTTTGGAAGAATTGGATTTGTTTCCATCGTCTGTCGACAATCGATTAGAATTACTCTTCATCAACTTTGGAGAGGAAGAAGCCGCCTACTGCATGGGAATGGTAAAGAAAATGCGAGAAGCAGGCGTTTCATCGGAATTGTATCCGAAGTCAGCAAAAATGAACAAGCAAATGAAGTACGCGAATGATAGAGGTGTGAAATTCGTGGCGCTCGTTGGAAAAAACGAGATGGAACAAGGCGTACTTCGTATTAAAAACATGGATACAGGAGAGCAGGATGACATTCAGCCTGACGCTCTTGTAAATCACCTCAAGAAAGCATAAATGAACAAATTCATAATCAACGATAGTTGGGTAACTCTTGATCAAATCGATTTGGTTCTGAAATCAGGGACGCAAGTTGTTTTAAGTGAAGAGGCAAAAGAGCGCATTTTGCATTGCCGTGCGTATTTGGACGATAAAGTAGAGCGCCACGATAGTCTCATTTACGGTGTGAATACAGGATTTGGTTCTTTGTGTAATACCGCAATTTCGCCCGGTGATTTAGAGCAACTGCAGCGAAATCTCGTCTTATCTCACGCTTGTGGAATGGGAGAGGAGGTGCCCGCAGAATTGGTAAAGCGCATGCTCCTTTTGAAAGCATTGGGGTTGTCTCAAGGAAATTCAGGGGCGCAATTGGAGACGGTTGAACGCTTGTTGTTCTTCTTCAATAAAGACATTCTGCCTGTTGTATATCAACAAGGGAGTTTAGGGGCTTCGGGTGATTTATCACCACTGGCGCATCTCTCTTTGCCAATTTTGGGAGAAGGAGAGGTGAATTACCTCGGTAAAAAGCGTCCTGCAGTAGAAGTTTTGAAGCAATTTCATTTGGAGCCGATCAAATTGCGTTCTAAGGAAGGGCTTGCGTTATTGAACGGTACGCAATTCATGAGCGCTTACGGATCTCATGCAGTAAGCAATGCACGTAATTTATGGACGAAGTTCACTACGATCGGTGCCTTATCATTAGAAGGTTATGACGGACGTTTGAATCCATTCCAAGCGAATGTGAATGAAATTCGCCGTCAGAAAGGACAGATCGAAGCTGCTGAATTGATGCGCGAAGTTCTAAACGGCAGTGAAATGATCAGCCGTCCGAAAGAACATGTTCAAGATCCGTATTCATTCCGATGTATCCCTCAGGTGCACGGTGCGTCCAAAGATGCAATTGACTATTGTGCAACGATTTTAGAACGTGAAATCAATGCGGTTACGGATAATCCAACGGTTTTTCCAGACGAAGATGACGTAGTTTCAGCCGGTAATTTCCATGGTCAGCCTTTGGCTATCTCTATGGATTTTCTCGCGATTGCCCTCTCTGAGTTGGCAAGTATTTCAGAACGTCGTGTGTACAAGCTTATTTCTGGAACCCGCGGATTGCCACCGTTCTTAGTGGCTGAGCCCGGATTGAACTCTGGCTTTATGATTCCTCAGTACACAGCGGCAAGCATTGTAAGTCAGAATAAACAATTGTGTACGCCAGCAAGTATCGATACAATTGATTCAAGTAACGGTCAGGAAGATCATGTAAGTATGGGGGCAAATGCGGCTACAAAACTGTTTCGCGTAGTTGAAAATTGCTATTCTGTTTTGGGAATTGAATTAATGAATGCTTCACAAGCAATGGATTTCAGAAAAGAGAAAAGCTCGGAATCCTTAGAAAAATTGCGTGCGCAGTACCGAGAGCATGTGCCTTTCGTGCAACAGGACGTTTACTCGCATGAATTGATGAAAAAGAGTGTGGAATTCGTTAAAAACCAGATGCATGCAGGTAGTTGAGATCCAACAACCACGGGGTAAACGCCCAGTGTTTTTACTAATCTTATGTATTCTGAGTTTTGTTTATTTAGGCTTAGGACTGTTAGATACCACATTGGGATACGCAGCTGGGCCAAGCACTGCTAAGGAAATTAAAAAGCAGAAAGCGAGTTTGGACAAGCAAATGGCCGATTTGGAAGCAGACGGTGCATCGGACTGGAGGCCAACCCTTGAGAAGTTTAAAACTTTGACGGTAACATTAAACCGGAAGTTCTATTACGTGCAAGCGGTGAGCTTATTAACGCTTTTACTCGGAATAGTTGCTGTTGTCTATATGCTTATCGGAAGGAAATTAGGATTTCATCTGTATATAATCTATTCAATTATAGCGACTTGCCATTATTACTTTTTTATCTCGCCAGCAAGCGTGCCTACAGTTTTGGTGATCTTTAGCGCTTGTTTATCAGCCCTTTTTATCTTCTTGTATTCCAGAAATTTAAAATGGATGCGTTAAATTCGGTTCGTGCGAAAGATCCTCATCCTACTTATAGTTTCCTTTATTTCCCAGTGGTCATTCGCTGAGGAAGAGTTGCCAGCGCACATTGTGGAAGGCATGAATCGCCTGAAAAAGAAGGAAGGGCGGTATTGGAACAATAAGGATTGGGAAAATCACATGCGCATCTGTCATGAATTTCTTGTTAACTACGAACAGTATTTAGAGGATGACAAGAAGGCCATGTGGAATGTCAAGATTGCCGGAACGTTTGTAGAACTAAAGAGCTATTTGCTCGCTGTAGAATACCTTCAGAAAGGAATTGAGTATGCAGAAGGGCCTTTGAAAAGCTTTGCGCACAGTCAATTAGGACGATCTTATATTGACCTTGGAGAGTTTGATAAAGCAGCGGAAAGTTATAAAGCGGCACTGAGAACTTCGGCTGATGTTGAACGAAAGGTGGCGCATACGAACTCACTCGGATTCGTGTACTATCAAGCCGGGCTTTACAGAGATGCTCGCAACGGAACGATTTACTATCGATTGACACAAGTGGATACTGACGGAACAGCTACTGTTCTTGGATCGAAAGGAATTCAAGCCACCTGTGAGGATAACATCCAGCCTGTAGTATATCCGAATCCATCGACGGGACAATTGAACGTTTATTCACCGATTTCTGGTTCTGTGACATTATTCGATGCACAAGGAAGAATTTTAAAGACAATCACATTAAAAGAAGGAGAGAATGTACTTTCATTTGATTACCTCGCCTCCGGAACTTATACGGCATCCATTCAATTGGATAACGGCAAATTCTACAGAGAGCAATGGGTGAAAATGTAAAGGTTGTAGTAGGTAGCCGTAAAGCAAGACTGTAGTAGTTAGTCAGATTAGTTAGTTGTAAAACCTCTTGCTTGAAAGCTCCATTTTAGTTAGAGCGCCATTCGTGGCGCTCTTTTTTATTGAATTAACAGCAAAGAACCTATTGGCTAATCGGGAGAGCATTATTTCCAACTTCGTCAAGACAAGCTAAACCTATTTTACCAGAGGTAAAATCGTGAGTGCCGCAACTTTCCTCGCGCCCTTTGCGCCTTTGCGGTTAAAACCACTATCTTTGCACCGTCGAAATCAGCCTCTTGGTCATTGGAATCGACTCATTAACAGAAGTTACAGCAAATTTGAACCCTCATGTTATCAGTAAATAATTTATCCCTGCAATTCGGAAAACGCGTTCTTTTCGACGACGTAAACGTCAAATTCGTTAAAGGGAACTGTTATGGTGTTATCGGAGCCAATGGAGCCGGTAAATCTACATTTCTAAAAATTCTTACTGGAGATCAGGATCCTACCACAGGACATGTGTCTTTGGAGCCAGGGAAGCGATTGGCCGTTTTAAAGCAGGATCACTTTGAGTTTGATGAGTTCGAAGTGTTGAATACAGTAATCATGGGGCATACACGCTTGTATGAAATCATGACAGAGAAAGATGCTTTGTACGCGAAGCCTGATTTTTCTGATGAAGATGGAATGCGCACCGCAGAATTGGAAGCGGAATTTGCAGATCTTGAAGGATGGAACGCTGAAACTGATGCAGCTTCATTGCTTTCGAACCTTGGAATCGATGAGTCGCGCCACTACACGAAAATGGCAGATATGCCGAACGATTTGAAAGTACGTGTCTTGTTAGCACAGGCTCTATTCGGGAATCCAGATGTATTAGTTCTTGATGAGCCTACCAACGACTTGGATTTGAAAACCATTTCTTGGTTGGAAGACTTCTTATTGGATTTTAAAAACACAGTGATCGTAGTATCTCACGACCGTCACTTCCTTGACACTATTTGTTCTCACATCTGTGATATCGATTTCGCGAAGATCAACTTGTTCACAGGAAACTACTCATTCTGGTACCAGTCGTCTCAATTAGCGGCACGTCAGCGAGCGGACAAAAACAAGAAAGCAGAGGAGAAGAAGAAAGAGCTCATGGAGTTCATCGCGCGATTCTCAGCAAACGCAGCGAAATCCAAGCAAGCAACAAGCCGTCGTAAGATGTTGGACAACCTTGACATTGAAGAAATTCAACCATCAAGTCGTAAATATCCGGGAATTACCTTCAATCAGGAGCGTGAGGCCGGAAACCAAATCTTGAACATCGATGGATTGACCATGCATTCTGAGGAAGGTGATGTGCTCTTCAAAGGTTTGAGCTTGGTGGTAAACAAAGGAGATAAAATTGCCTTCGTATCCAACAACTCAATGGCGTTAACCGCATTGTTCCAAGTCTTGAACGGATATGTACAGCCAGACGGAGGAGAATATACCTTCGGAACAACCATTTCAACATCCTACCTACCGAACGAAAATCACGAATACTTCGAAGAGAAATTGCCGTTGATCGATTGGTTACGTCAGTACGCGCATACGGATGAGGAAAAAGAGGAAGTTTATCTACGCACATTCCTTGGGCGTATGCTTTTCACAGGAGAGGAGGCAATGAAAACTGCGAATGTCCTTTCCGGAGGGGAAAAAGTGCGTTGTATGCTGTCCAAAATGATGTTGGCGAAAGCAAACTTATTGTTGATGGATGAACCAACGAACCACCTTGACTTGGAATCCATTACAGCATTGAACAACGGAATGAAAGAATTTGGTGGAACACTCTTATTTACATCGCATGACCACGAGTTGGTGAACACTGTTGCCAATCGAATTGTGGAGATCACTCCGAATGGAATCATTGACAAAATGATGCCGTATGACGCGTATTTAGCGGATGACAAAGTCGCTGCGCAGAAAGAAGAGATGTACGCTTAAATTCGTTGGACATTATTTAGTTGATAAATCTTAAATGAGCACCGTTACGTTAAAGCGCCCGTCTTGAAAGGCATTAGAATCTGTAACGACTTCCGTTACATGATGAAACCATTCCGACTAGAAAACCACCAGCGTGTTATCGTCAGGAGATACATCAATGAACTTTTCCTCGGCTAAATGCGTCCTTGATTCCTCAATTTTCATGGAAGGAAACACTTGTAAATGACCTTCGGTGAAGGAAATAGTGTCTTTGCGTAGGTATAACAAGGCTGTTAATTTCATGTTGTCATTGACAGTATCTTGATGCAAATCGGTTTAATGTCCATCTAAACCATTAATTATAGAGAGTCGCAATTTTGATGGGGAATGCGCATCTAAAACAAGCAATTCAGCCAACATTGTGAGGTTCTCACTGAGGCGTTCGTTAATTGCACTGACAGCTGACAACAAAGTAGGGCTCTCGGTGTCGAATATTCCATTATCATCGATCGTTAGCATGCGACTTGTTTAGTCTTCTTGCCCATTTGGAGGTCGAAAAGCTTCAGACTCAGAGCATAAAGTATTGAATAGGCGATCTCTGTCCGACGGATCAAGAAAATTTTTGATTTTAACGATGTGCACAGCATCCAGTTCTAAAACCTCAGGTTTCATTTTACAAGTGTGAATAGTTATGAACTAAAGATAAGGATCAAAAATTAAAAGATGCGACAACAGTCTTTAATGATCGTCTCTCGTTAGTATAGAACTCTTATTTCTATCTTTGCCAGCAAATCATTTTCATGGTAAAGTTTTCATTCTCGGTTCCGCAGCCGAACACACAGTACATTCATATCGAAGCGACAATTCCAGTGAAGGAAGAGCAAACAACGATTCATCTTCCAGCTTGGCGACCAGGACGATATGAACTCGGGAACTTTGCCAAAAACGTATGGAATTTCAAAGTGACGGATGTCAATCAGAACGGACTGGAATTTCAAAAGATCAATAAGGATACGTGGGAAGTTGAAACATCTGGAAGCAAGGAAATCTTGGTAAGTTATAACTACTATGCAAGCGAACTCAATGCCGGATCAACATTTGCCGACAAAGACCAATTGTATGTAAACCCGGTAAATTGCTGTGTTTTCACAAAAGAGACCTTTAACGATCCTGTAGAAATCACGCTGGATATTTCAGATAAATGGGAAGTAGCCACTTCTTTGGAATCTAAAGATGGGAAATGTTACGCAGAGAACACCGAGGAATTATTGGATTCTCCGTTTATCGCATCGGGAATGTTGCAACGAGAAAGCTATGAATCGCATGGAGTAACCTTTCACGTTTGGTTCAACGGTATTGTGAAGCCCGATTGGGAACGACTGATCAAAGATTTTCAAGCCTTTACAGATTCTCAAATTGCAAAATTCGCAGAGTTCCCGGTGAAAGAATATCACTATCTGAACCAAATTCTACCGTACAAAGCATACCATGGAGTAGAACACACAAAATCTACCGTAATTGCATTGGGGCCATCCTACGAAGTATTCGGTTCACTGTATAAAGAGTTGTTAGGAGTGAGTTCTCACGAGTTGTATCACACGTGGAATGTCAAGACCATTCGACCGGCAGAAATGATGCCCTATGACTTTACCAAAGAGAATTATTCCCCTCTTGGATACTTATGCGAAGGAGTTACGACCTACATGGGAGATTTATTCCTGCACAAAAGCGGCGTATTCAATCTAGAACAATACTTGGATGAAATGAATACGCAATTGCAGCGTCATTTCGATAATCAAGGACGATTTCATTACTCTGTAGCGGAGTCTTCCTTTGACACGTGGTTAGATGGTTATGTTGCGGGAGCGCCGGGTCGTAAGGTGAGTATTTACACAGAAGGATGCCTTTTGGCGTTCATTACAGACGTAAAACTCCTCGAAGCAACGAAGAATAAATACGGATTGGACGAAGTGATGAAGCGTCTTTTCTTTCAATTCGGATTGGAAGGAAAAGGTGTTTCCGAAGCGGACTACAAAGCAATGGTGGAGTCTGTTGGGAAATTCTCTTTCGATGAGATCTTCAACGATTACATTCACGGAACCAAGCCTTTTGAATCTCTCTTAACCTATTGTTTCGATTATGTAGGACTCGAATTGCAACATCAGCCTGAGGAAAGTTATGCAGCGGGCAGATTAGGGTTCAAGTACTTAAACTCAAGTAGAGGAGGAGCAATCATCAAGGCGATGTATCCGGGTGGTCCTGCGGAGTTAGGAGGACTGATGTTAGACGATGAAATCGTTGCGGTGAACGGACTAGAAGTCAAGAATAACGTTAATGAATGGTTCAAATACCTTGACGACGAACAAAAGGAAGTTACAGTATTCCGAGGAGGGAAATTGCTCACCTTCACATTACCGGAGGTGAATCGATACTTCTATAACAAGTACTCAGTAAAACCAGTGAAAGATCCCAACGGCCCCCAGAAAGCTGGAATGAAAGCTTGGGCGAATTAAAACGAGCCCTACGACTCGTCTTTGTAATTCCCTTTCAATTGTTGTAGTTCTAGGATTACCTTCAAATCTTTAATGCTTTCGAATAGTTCAACTTGTGACCTATACGGATCGGAGTATTTCAATAACTCGTTCAGTAGATTCAATTGCTCCAAGACTTTGTCGATTTGCTGGTTCAATTCCTCGTTTAAATGTGCTTTCGATCTTTTCATAATTCTTTGATTTTAGCGCATCTAAATGCCGAGTGGCGCATTTCGTAAGGCCTGTGATGCATCGCAGCATCAGTTCATTTTAGCCTTTTGTAATGAAGGCATGAGGCATAGATTCGTGCGAAATCAAGAATTGAAAACGAGAAAGACCTTCAGAGGAAGAGTAATCGTGTAAATGAAAAAGGCCCCGCAAAAGCAGAGCCTATTCATTATTTCTTATTCAATATTCCTTATTCAGTTTACCACTTGTAAGAAAGTCCTAAACTCGGAAGAATCGGGAACTGGTAAATTTCTTCTCCAGTCACACGGTTTACGTAGAAGATGTTACGACGATTGTAAAGGTTCGTCACACTTCCTGTAATTTCCATAATTGTTGAGTTCTTGAACTCAAAACGCTTCTTCACGGAAAGATCCAAACGGTGGTAGTAAGGCAAACGCTGACTGTTGAAATCACCAAGGTTGATCGCTACGTAACTAGGATTGTTGTTCACGTAATCTGTAGTAACCCCATCTTGGAAGTTTTGCTCTTCGTAGAATCCAGTTGTTGGTGTGAAAGGAAGTCCAGAACCAAGGTTCCAACGAACACTTACTTCCAAATCTTTGTTTTTCCCGAACAAGTACGTTCCAACCAAGTTGATGTTATGACGACGGTCGAATACCGGTCGGTAGAACTGGAATCCATCCCAACGCGTTGAATTTCCGTAAGAGTACACACCCCACAAGAACAAACGCTCATCAGAGTATTTTACTAAAAGGTCAGCTCCGAATGATTCACCGTTTTCAATGATGAAGTCTTTCTTGAATACATCGTCAATATCATTAAATTCAGGAACGTCTTCATATACTTTATTGATGTTGATGTTGCTCAACTGACTGAAGTACTTGTAGTACGCCTCAACGTTTACAGAAATTTTCTTCGTCAAATCATACTCAAAACCTCCGATCGCATGCCATGCATACTGCAATCCGTTATTTGGATTTCTTTCGTTCTGGAACTGCGTGATGAACGTACTTTGAACGTTGGTAGGAGCTGAAAGCATCCCGTTGAATAAGTTTACAACATCTCGATCCGATGCAGCCGAAGTAAAGTTCTGAGAGTAGCGTCCCCCTGATGCTTTCAAACGCAATTTTTCGTTCGCGTTGAATTTGATACCCAAGCGTGGTTCTGGAGAAACTTCACTATACGTTGCGTACATCTGCATACGAATGGATGGGTTAATTACCCAACGCGTCGAAACGAATCGGTAGTTAACGTAAGCTCCAATTTCTGTTGTAAAGTTCTTCAACTCAATTTTACGCTGTGCTTCGTTGAACGTTGTAAAGTCAGTATTAAATCCTCCCAAGTTCAATCCGTAGTTGATTTCTCCTTTGTCTCCAATGAAGTATGTGAAGTCAAATCCTAAATCAAATCCTCCGATAGAGCTAGAACGACGAATTGTATCCGTTTCACTCAAAACTTCATCAAATATTGTAGAGTAACGACTTCCGTTTACGTGTCCTTTGATGAATACCTTCGCTCCTTGAGGAACCAGAAGGAAATTCATACCCCCACCGCTTTGTGTCCAGTTAATATCAGCAATATCAAATGATACACGGTCGTTGTTGTGGAATCCAAAAGCGCTTACTTTCGAACGTCCGTCTCCTTTATAAGTCAATTTTCCGTAGAAATCTGTAAATGAAAATGGCATTCCTGGCGTTTCTCCAGTTTCTTCATCACGGTTGATGTTTGGATACAAGATCTGAGAAGAACGATCAATCAAACTTTGCTTTCCTGAGAATACGTAAGATAGACCTCCAGGCCCTTCGCTTTTACCAATCGGCCCTTCCAATACCAATTTTCCCATAAACGGAGACACAGAGGCTTTCCCGCTGAATTTCTTGTTATTTCCATCACGATACGTAATATCCATGATAGAAGAGATTCGTCCACCGTACTGAGCGTCGAACCCTCCAGTGTAGATGTCTGCACTCTTGATCAATTCCGTTTCGAAAATGGAGAAGAATCCGATAGAGTGGAATGGTTGGTAGATGGTCATTCCATCTAATAATATCTTGTTTTGAATCGGCGTACCTCCACGAACATATAACTGTCCTCCTTGGTCTCCCGTGGTTACAACTCCTGGCGTAACACTGAAGGCAGCAACGATGTCATTTTCACCACCGGTACTTGGAATTCGCTCCAATCCTTTCTGATCCAGTTGGTTCACACCAATCAAAACCTCTCTCGTTTTCTGTCGTTGTTCGGCGGATACCTTAACCGCGTCGATATCTTTTACTGCGGAATCCTTATTAACTTCGATCGTGAAATCCTTGTTTCCAGAAGCTTTTGTAACGGAGACATTGATTTCCTGTACCTCAAATCCAAAGGCCATAATTTGAAGAATGTATTCTCCTTTTGAAATGTTCGAGATGTTAAAGAGTCCATCGTCATCCGTGTAAGCTCCTCCTGCAGCCGTACTATCGGCACGTAGCAAACGAATTTTTTCACCTCCTAACGGCTCCCCGTTTTCGGCGCTATAAAGAACTCCACGAATACTGAAATCTTGTGCAAATGATGCCCCACAAAAGGCAAGAGAAATAAGTAGAGAGTAAATGAGTTTCATAAGTACTGTTTGTCAGGGCTCGAAGATACGATAAACTAAAGAATTAGCGTGACAGTAGAAGCCCGAAACTATTTAATTGTAGTTCTGATTGATTTAACGGGAAGCAGATCGAAGTTGTTCTTTGGCGATATCCCAATATTTATCCATGGTTTCTAGCGAACTTTCGTCAATAGGAACGTTGTCTGCCGCCATCAATTCCTCCATAAGTTGAAAGCGTTTGATGAACTTTTTATTCGTTCGAGCCAAAGCATTCTCAGGATTCACTTCTATAAAACGCGAATAGTTAATCAAAGAGAAGAGAACATCGCCGTATTCTTCATCAATTTTATCGGCAGATGCCCCGGAATCCACTTCAACCGCCAATTCGTCCAATTCTTCTTTGACTTTCGCCCAAACATCGTTGCGGTTTTCCCATTCAAATCCAATTCCTTTGGCTTTCTCTTGAATGCGCGCCGCTTTAACCAAAGCAGGAAGTGATTTCGGAACACCTTCCAAAACTGATTTCTTGCCTTCCTTGAGCTTCAGTTTCTCCCAATTCGCTTTGACTTCTTCCTCCGTTGTAGCTTCTACATCTCCGTAAATGTGCGGATGACGGTGCACGAGTTTGTCGCAAATTCCATTCAAGGCGTCCGTAATGTCAAAAGCTTCTTTTTCCTGACCGATTTTGCAATAGAAAACCATGTGCAAAAGCAAGTCACCAATCTCCCCCTTGAGTGCTTCAAGATCGTTGTCGATGATCGCATCTGCTAGTTCATACGTTTCCTCAATAGTCAGGTGGCGCAAGGACTCCAAGGTTTGTTTTTTATCCCATGGACACTTTTCGCGAAGGTCGTCCATAATGTTCAAAAGGCGCTCAAAAGCTTGAAGTCTCGGATCCATTTTTTGTTTTCAAAAGTACAATTAATCTCCTTATTTTTGCCGTATGAAAACGCTCCTGCTTCTGCTCTTTTGTATCCTTTCAATGCATTCCAATGCACAGGAAGAATCATGGATAGAAGTCAGGCCAAAACTCGGATTTCTGATTGCCCACAGAAGCATTATGGGGCACGTGGTAGATGAACATGCTGTCGCGACAGAATTCAGTTATTATTTCAAAGGTAATGGAGAGCGTTATTGGCACGAACCGTACAATAATCCTCGTTACGGAGTTTCTGGGTTCGTTGGCACGGTAGGGAATCGAGATCTTTTTGGAATTTACTACGGAGCATACGGATTCATGTCCATGCCATTAATTCACACCAAACGATTTACTTTTTCCGGTCGATTGGGAGCTGGATTGAGCGTTGCGCCGAAGGTGTATCATCATGAAACCAACAATTTGAGCATTGCTACAAGCACGCACGTCAACGCTTTAGTTAGTATGGCTGTTGAGAGTCGATATGAGATCGGCCCACACGCAGTAAACGCGATTATAGATATGACGCATTTCTCAAATGGTGCAGCCAAGGTTCCGAATCTTGGATTGAACGTGCCATTTGTGAGTTTAGGATATGGGTATCGCATTCGAGAAGCGCAAATCGAAATTGTTCCAAGATTTTCGGATGTCAATCCTAAATATTGGGAGTTCGGTGCTGTAGGAGTGGTTTCCGTTAAAGAAGTGTATCCAGTAGGAGGGAAGAAGTACCCTTGTTTCGGAGTGAATTTAATGGGGCGACGCTACTTTCGACCTCAGGTAGGGATGGAAGTCTCGCTAGACTTCATGTACAAATCTTCACTTCAAACTTATGCCCCAGATGTTCCAATGACCATCGCAGATCAATTCCAAATGGGGATTTTCGTAGGGTACTTGATGCCGTTTTATCGCTTCCATATCATTACAGGAATGGGATATTACTTAAGAGATAAATACGGATTCCAAGAACCTGTTTATCATCGAGTGGGAATGCGATACGTATTCAAGAACGGATTGAATATCAATTGTGTGTTGAAATCACATTGGGCACGAGCGGATTATGTGGAATACGGAATAGGATATACGTTTAAAAGATGAAGTGGATAGCAGTCATATCGGTCGTATTTGTCTTTATCGGATGTAAAAAAGCGGAAGATCGCCGTTGTATGAAAAGCGCTGGCCCTGAAACGGAAGTAACACGCGAGCTAGGGGCTTTCCATGGATTGTTTATCGGGCCGAACATCAATATTGTGCTCATTCAGGATACTGAAGATAAAGTGGTGATTAAAGGAGGGGCGAATTTGGTCAACTTTATTACTTCTGACATCAATGATGGTGTTTTACGCATTTTTAACGAAAACAAATGCAATTTCCTTCGCTCGTACAAACACGAAGTAACTGTAGAAGTGCATTATACAGGGATTTCCTTTATAGAATTTGAAGGGACAAAACCCATGACGACTCAAGGAACGATTTCAGGAAATAACTTGGTAATTGTCATCCGTGACGGAGCAGGATTAATGGATTTAGATCTTGATTACAACAACGTAAGCCTCACAATTACAAACGGTTGGGGGAATTTCGATTTCTCAGGAAATACCGCAACGTTGACATTGAACATTCGTAGTAATGGTTTCGGATCCACCTACGATTTGAATGTTTCTAATACTGTCGATGTCATTTCGAACACAGCTGGACTCTTGAAAATCAATACCGAAGGCGCTGATTGTAACATTCAATTGCAATCCACGGGCGATGTCTGGTATATCGGAAATCCGAATTCACTTGATGCTTCAGAGCTTGGATCCGGTACTTTGATCGATAAAAATTAAGTACCTTTGTAGAAAATTACAAAGCATGGGATTGGTTCTTATTTCAATTGGATTGTTAGCATTGGCGTTCGCCGGAATCGCAATCAAAATTTGGGCGAAGAAAGATGGGGAGTTCGCGGGAACATGCGCAAGTAACAACCCTTTGCTTCAAGAAGAAGGAGCTGCATGTGGATTGTGCGGAGCACGTCCGGAAGAGCAGTGTAAAAACAACGAAGCAGCAGCTTAAGTACTGCGCTTCAATTGCATCAAGATTTTAAAGGCTTCATCAATATCTTGTGAAGCTACAATTGCCGTGAATTCGTTAGCAGTTGATACTACCTGTTCAATATTGATTCCTTCCCAGGCAAGGTGCTTCATGATGTAATAGTACACCCCGTACGTTTCCGTATTCGTTTCAGGAAGTTTAACCGTAATCGATGAAAGATCTTTTGTATGCGCTTTCAATCGTTCATTTCTGAAGATTTGCTTCGCTTCCTCTGTAAATTTAGAGTTGAGGATGTATGTTGTTTCTGTAATTCCACGACAAACCGTGAAAAAAGAATCCTTATCCTGACGGATGGTTTGAATCAAATCACCCTGAGCTTCACGTAAAGAATCCGAATTTTCGTAGGTAAAATCAACAAGGTCGCTACGAACTAGGAAGTCACCAATCCCACCGATTACATTATTAATACGAACGTCTAATTTGTGATACACACCAGGCGTCATTCGTTTAATAGCCATTACAATAGCGCCTTCCTTGATATCCTTTCCCGTAACTTTTTCAATTTCAGGTTTGATTTTACGAGCAAGTGCCGAAATGTTAATCAGGTTTTCGGTCATTGCCTCACGCAAGAATGGGCTTCTGTTAATAATGTCTTCTGTGACACGGCTTATAGAACTCATGTTGATTTTCGTTAGTGTAGCGGTAAATCTAGAGAATAATTTGACTTACTGTTAATTTATAAACAAGAATTTATGCTAATGTTACGATTTTTTTTTCAACTAGCTCCAAAGCCAGTTCCAATTGTTCCGATCGCGTCATGTTTGTATTGTCTATTACGACTGCATCTTCCGTTTGAATCAGAGGACTTTCTTTCCTTGTAGAATCAATACGATCTCTTTCTAATAAATTGGCTCGTACTTCATCTTTTTCCACTTCAAGTCCTTTATCTTGCAATTCGAGATAGCGTCGTTGTACACGTGTTTCAATTTCAGCAGTGATGAAGAGCTTTAATTCGGCATTTGGAAATACAACGGAGCCAATATCGCGACCGTCCATTACAACGCCACCATTTTTACCCATTTCACGTTGTTGATCGACCAATTTTGTGCGTACCTCCTTAATAGTGGCTACTTGAGATACCTGTGCTGCCACTTCTGGCGTTCTGATTTCCTTCTCCACATTCTCGCCGTTCAAATGCAATTCTGGCTTCTGTGTTTCTGGATTTAATTTAAAAGAAAGATGGATGTCTCCGAGTTGCTGAATCAATTTCCCACGATCCAATTCGCTTCCGTGAACACAGCCATTTCTGATGGCGTAGAGTGTAATTCCACGGTACATGGCGCCGCTGTCGATAAAAACGTAATGTAATTGCTTGGCAAGCTCTCGGGCCAGAGTACTTTTTCCGCAAGAGGAGAATCCATCAATTGCAACTACTATTTTATCTCGGCGCGACACATAACAAAGATAAAGGAAATTGTTCAGTGGTGTTTAATATAGAGTAGGGGAATTGTTTCAAGAAACAAGTAATTAATTCGAATGGCATAAGGTAGGGGCAAAAAAAATCCCGATCCGTAAACGAACCGGGATTTTCAAATTATGTTTGATTCTTAGAATCTCCATCCAAGACGGAAAGCAGCTGTAGTAGCTCCTGTTCCAATCATTGTCATAGATGCATTTCCTCCAACTGTCGTAGTTGTAGTAGAAACACCACCAGCTGTTTGAGTAACAGTAGTAGTTACATCACTCATGCTCATGCTGTTGTACGAAAGTCCAAGTTCCAATCCAGCGTATAAGTTTTCTACTAGGTAGAAATCAACACCTGCACCAACTCCAACTCCGAACATAGATGATGTAGCATCTACTTGAGCAGAAAGTCCTTGAGCGTACTGAGTTCCGTCAGATTCTGTCCAAGTTTCGCTGTAGCTTCCTCCACCGAAGTTGATTCCCAACATGAAGTAAGGCGACAAACGGTCCGTAGCACTCATGTGGTATTCACCTCCAATTTGAGCGTTCCATGCACCGCGATTGATTTCAGCAGTACCTGTTGCACCTGTACCATCTCCATTTTCATAGAAGGTCCATGATTCAGATGCTGGTGTTCCCATTCCATCACCAAGACCCAACTGAACGCGTCCAGCGATGTTTTCATTTACGAAGTAACGGAAACGAAGTGTAGGAGCGGTCCATTCAAGAGATGATCCATTGAAACTCAATACGCCTTCAAGAGACATAGGAGTATCCATGCTTTGGCCAAATGACATGGTAGATAGTAAAAACGCACCTACCATTAATGTTAGCTTTTTCATAAAAATTAAATGTTTGGTTCAGACCTAATGTACTCAACTTTCTTCAAAAAGGTTTCAAAAAAATACAAACAATTGACAGTTTATAACTGATCTAAATATAATTTAATGAGTAGTTAACCCTTTTAGCATGGCTATTTCCGCCACTTATCGAGTTGGGTTGAAAAGGTAATTATGTTGTTGAATCCAGCTCGCGAGTTGATTAAGAAGCCATAATCTAGGCGGAATTTATTGAAGTATAGGCCTAAACCTACCGAGAATCCAGCTGCTCCCGGCCGTTGAGAAAGTGCCAACTCCCTCCTTCTATGGTAGTCGAATCCTAGGCGGAGGTGGATATTATCCGATATAATGGTTTCTACCTGATAAGTAAAGTGTCGAGCGAGCTTCTCTCCGAAATTGGCGCGTGGAACAGGAATCGTATCTCCAGTTAGCGCGTCTACCGTTGGTTGTAAGTTTGGATCATTGTAGGTGATGTCCCATTGATTTAAATGGTGCCCTAACAACGAAAATCGGAATGGAGCATGCGGTAATTTATACGATGCCGCCATTTGAAATTCTACAGGAAGTTGTGCTCGCGTTGAACTTTTTGTGTAGGTATTGAATTGAAAACCAGCATTTTTGACTAATGCAGTTAAAGCAAATTCTCGTTCTTTGTCGTAGTAGGTTCCTGCCAAGTCAATAGCTGCTCCAAACGATGAATAATTCTCTAGTGCAGAGAAAATGGCGTAGAAATTCGCTCCTACCGATAGACGCTCGTTCAATTGCTGTCCATATCCTGCTCCAGCAATCATTTCAACAGGAGAGAAGGTTCCTTCTTGCGTTCCATTAGCAGATGTCCGTTGGAAAGTTCCGTAGCTTACATATTTAACAAAGCCGGACATCGTTCCTTTGTCCTTAAATCCGAAACCGTAGCTTCCCATTCCGACATTAATTCCTCCAGGAAGTAACGCCTGGTTCACGCTGAGCATGTTGTGCATTTCTGGATTGAGCATTGCCGGATTCGCCACACCAATATTGATGTCTGCGTCCATTACCGAGATAAAATCGTTCGCCAATCCCATCTGACGCGCGTTATATGTCAAGTCGAGGAAAGCGAAGGCGTTGTTACCGCCAGTCTGTCCAATTGCGTTCGGAATCGCCCATAACAGGCAAACAGAAAGGAGAAGTTTTGTTTTCATTCAGATGATTAACGCAAAGAAAAGTGAAAAATTTCATTTCATGCGCGATTTCCTAATTCGATTACTTCTAAATCGTGAATTCGGTCTTTCGTAATGCAGAATCGAAGGATGGTTTTGACCTGATGAAAGCCTTTGTATCCACAGGCTCCAGGGTTCATCCAAAGCATATCATAATGCGGATCGTTCTTCACTAAAAGGATGTGCGAATGTCCGCAAACAAAGAGCTTGGGCGCTTTTTCTTGTAGCAATTCATATGCAGGTTTGGCGTACTTACCTGGTTTGCCTGCAATATGTGTTATCAACACCTCCACGTCTTCGCATTGGAAGCGAATGTGCTCTGGGAATTCCTGTCTTACATCCGCCGCATCAATATTTCCATAAACACCTCGCGTTGGTTTGAACGCCCTCAATTCATCGATAACATCCACTGTGCCGACATCACCTGCATGCCAGACTTCATCAACGTCCTTGAAATACTCGAAGATTTTCGGGTCAAGATAACCGTGTGTATCGGAAAGCAAACCAATTTTCTTCATTAGGTCATCGATTCTACCTTCTGAGTGGAGAAACTTTTGGTTCCTTTCCACTGCATGAGCTTTTCGTGCAACAGGATGTTGGATACGATAAGAGAGAAGCCGTACATAGCATCTTCCATAGGAATTGTGCCCATGCGCACGTCAGAAAAGTGATTGGAATTGTACCATACGATAGGTTCTTCAATCCAACTGCCCGTTAAAACGCCATTGATAATCAAGAATGGGATTAAGCAAAGGATATAAGCTACTCCAATTTGCGCATACTTTCGGGAATTGAACCAAAAGTACATGGTGATCACCGTAGCGATGATGGTTGTCAACGTGTACCAACCGGATGGATTTTCGCTGCTTAAGAATATCAAATAGCCGAGTACACCTGCTTGAATTGCCATGTTCGTCCAGCGCCAATTGAACTTTCGGAAATAGAACTTACAACATTCGTACACGAATACGCACGCTAATGGAACGACCCAAAAGAATAGAATTTCTTCGATAGGTAATCCGAATAGAGAGATTCCGACCAAATATTCTGGATTAAAGCCCCAAACGCCTTCCTCTGTAAAAATGATATCCCAAACGAGAAATGGGATGGCAATGATGGTGCTTACGATGAATACATTTCCCCATGATTTGAAATATCGAACACGATTGTCAAAACTCAGTATCACCGGGCATAGCAGCGTGATGACATCCAATATTAGGTAAAGTCCTTTCAAGCTTTGAAGTATTTGCGAGGTACGAGAAGCATTCCGAAGCATTCGCCGTCTTCCTTGCCTTGATTCTTGTGGTGAACCTTGTGTGCTTTACGAATGGCCTTGAAATAGCGATTCTGCGTTTTGTCAAACCACTTAAATCGGCGGTGAATTAATACATCGTGCACCAAGAAGTACACAACACCGTACACAGCGATTCCCGCACCGAATCCAATAGAGAAGTTTGCCCCGTAAATCACTCCCAACATGATACAAAGCCATGATGGGACGGCAAAAATCATAAAGAACAAATCATTCTTTTGGAAAACGTGTCCCGTCGGCTTGTGATGATCCTCATGGATCTTCCACATAAATCCATGCATGAGGTATTTGTGAGCTCCCCAAGCGGCGCCCTCCATTAAAACAAAAGCCAATATCAATGCTGCGATAAATGCGATCATCCTGTGAAATTTAATAATAAGAAAAAGGCTAGCCAAATAAACCACAATCCCGTGGCAGTATTGTTTTTAACCCGCGTATTGAACACGTAGACCAAGGCAAAAATAAAGGAGAATCCGAACCAAGCGATGTAATTCTGAATCGGAATATCTCCGCCACCCCAAGCCCAGAAGTCGTATTTGATGGCTACCGGTTCAATGAGTATGTCCAATCCCGTGCAAAGCGCGGCTGCCAATAATGCCTGAAGCCATTTGTTTTTCACAATGCGGATAGCGAGTGATGAACTCGTTACAACTGCTGCATACCAGTTCATCCCCATCACGATTGGAATTCCAAATAGTGGTAATCCTAGCGCTTCTCCGTATTGATATTCACCAAAAAGCACACCTGTATGAACGCCAGATAATTCCGCAAGATATCCACCGCCGAAAATGATGATTAAAGGGATAAACGCCCGTGGTTCCAGCTTTTCTGAAAAGAAAACGACCGTTCCGCACAACCAGATATTCATGTAGGTCAATTTTGCATTCTCGGCATCTTGAATAAACAAAATGTATCCAATGATGTGGAAGAGCAATAAGAGCCAAACACCGTATTTCTGAACTAACTTCATGGAATTAACTCGCTCACAATTTTAGCGGAACGCAAAACGAGAGGAATTCCACCTCCAGGATGCACGGTTCCTCCACAGAAGTACAAATTCGGATACTTTGGATTCACATTACCATGGCGCTTCACTGATGAAAGCAATGAATTCGATGCCGGGCCATACAAAGCTCCCATATAACTTCCCGAATGTTCTTGAATGCGATCACAATCCCACCAATCTTCGAATAAAATGTCTTCGCGCAAATCAAAGTCAAATTGATCTTTCAATCTTTTGGCGATCATTTCCTTCATTTTTTCGCGGTAGGCTTCATCGGGGAGAACGCCTGCCGGAACATTCACCATGGTGAACCAATTCTGACCGCCATTTGGGGCATCTTCTTTGTGCGCTACCGAACTGATGTGGATATAAACCGTGGGTTCGTCAGCCAATCGGCGCTGATCGAAGAGTTCCGAAAATTCCTTTTGGTAATCTTCCGAGAAAAAGATGTTGTGGACGCCAAATTCCTTGACGCCTTTCTCCATCGCCCAGTAAAAAACGAGGGCAGAGGTACTCCGTTCAATCTTGCGCCAACGATTTTCCATACGAGAGTCTACCAAAATTTTGTTGTAGAAAGTCATGTGGTCAATGGCAGAAATCAATCGGTCTGCAGTAACTTGAACGTCTCCTGTAATTTTGTATGTCTTGTCAGATTGCGGTTGAACCTGAACCTCTGTTTCACATAAGATTTCTACGCCAATTTCCTTGGCAAGAGTTATCAGCGATTCAACGATGGCTCGCATACCGCCAATCGGGAAGTAAGCACCTTTGTTGATCTCTACGTGGGAGATTGTGCTGTACAATCCTGACATTTTATAAGGATTGGAACCAATGTACGTTCCGAATCGATCGAAAATCTTCACCATGTATTCGCTGGAGAAGCTACGCGCGTTCAAAGTGTGTAACGACTGGCGCACTTCTTTTCGCAGAAAGTGCTTGTATTTAGAAGTTAATTCCTTCTTGAATGCTTTTCTGGCAGTTGGACGCGGATTGGAGATGAAATAATCACCTACTTTCTCGAAAAGCGCATCACTTTCTTTCAAATACGATTCAAATTCTTCTCTTCCTTTAGCACCCGCAACGGATTCGATTTGCTCACGCGTCTTTTCATGATCCGATGAAAGTGTGATACTGCTGTGATCCGGAAAATAATAGGTGCAAGATTCATCCAGCGGTTCGAAATTGAAATACTCGCGTGGATTTTTATCCCAAAGCTCAAAAAGTTGATCGATATTGTTCGGTTCGGTGAATACCGAAGGGCCTTTATCCCAACGGAATCCGTTCCATTCGAAATCATCCAGTTTCCCTCCGGCTCTTGGATTCTTCTCAATGAGTAAGATCTTATCGAAACGCTTTTTTAATCGAATGGCTGAGGCCAAGCCACTGGCGCCACCACCGATAATTACTACGTCGTAGGAGTCAGATTTCGGCATAATTTCGCGTTCGGTTGTGAACTTCATCGAATACGATACGGAACCACGCAGTATAATTTTCGGGGTTCGCTTTCATATCAGCTTCGATTTCTTTCATGGACACATATTTCCACGCTGCAACTTCTTCCAGATTGATTACCGGTTCTCCATTGAAGGTTCCTAAAACGACATGATCCAATTCGTATTCCGTTAGATCATTATCTAATTCTGCACGATAGATAAAACTAAATTCTGGCTGCATTTCAGCTTCAATTCCCATTTCTTCCATCAATCGACGGTTTGCTGCTTCGAGAACAGTTTCGCCTGCTCTTGGATGACTGCAGCAGGTATTTGTCCAAAGTCCACCGGAATGGTACTTGGAATGGGCGCGTTGCTGTAAAAGCAATTCGTTTTTATCGTTGAATAGGAATATTGAGAATGCACGATGGAGTAAGGCTTTCTCATGCGCCTCCATTTTTTCCATCTGACCAATTTCCTGATCGTTTTCGTCTACCAGAATTACGTATTCCATACGATTAGAGAAGATTTATTTGATTTCTCACCATGGATTTTGCAAATACAACCATTTTGGCTTGGTTCGGGATCCGCACGCGCTCCTGAAGTAACTGTTGTGAGGTCTTTTGTTTGATCTTACGAAGCAATTTCGTGTAGTACTTATAACTTACATAAACTCCGAAGCGAGATGATTTCGGCAACATTTTGATCCCAATCAATGCCTCGTCGAACTCTTTTTGAATTTCGTCTTCAATCGCCATTTTGTCTTCAACGCTCAATTCTCCAGTTGGATTGATCCCAGGGAAGTACAAGCGCCCCAATTCGTGATAATCCGCACTGTAATCGCGCAAGAAATTGATTTTCTGGAATGCAGAGCCCAATTTCATTGCGTATGGTTTGAGTTTTTGATATTCCGCTTCGTCACCGTACACGAAAATCTTCAAACACATCAATCCAACCACTTCTGCAGATCCCAAAATGTATTCTTCGTAAGTCGTTTGTTCGTAATCGATTGGATTCAAGTCCATTTCCATACTGTGAAGGAATTGATCAATCAGCTGACGATCAATGCCGTACTTGTTTACGGATGCCTGAAACGAATTCAGAATCGGGTTCATAGAAATTCCGCGATCCAATGCTTTGTAGGTGTCTTCCTTGAATTCAGCCAACAAAACTTCCTTGTCGTGGTCGTGGAAAGTGTCCACAATTTCATCAGCGAAACGCACGAAACCGTAAATGGCGTGAACATCGTCACGAATGCGCTTATCCAATGCTCTTACCCCCGCATAAAAGGAGGTGCTGTACTTTTTTGTTACACTTCTGGATGCCTTGAAGCAATAATCATCGTAAAGTTCTTTCATAGTTCTTTCATTGCTAGGTTAGCGGCAATCTTCCCTGAAATCAATGCTGGCGGAACACCTGGCCCTGGGACAGTGAGTTGTCCGCAAAAGTACATGTGTTTCAATTGCGATTTGATCTTTGGTTTCAAATTAGCCGTTTGGTTAAGTGTATTGGCAAGTCCGTAAGCGTTTCCTTTGTATGCGTTGTATTCTGATTTGAAATCAGTAACACAGAAGGATCTTTTGTATATAATGTCGCCCGAAATATCTGTTCCTGTATGCTCTTTGATACGGTTCAGAATGATGTGTAGGTATTTCTCTCGGGTTTCGTTATCGTCTTTTAAGTTGGGAGCCACAGGAACGAGAATGAACAGATTCTCTTTTCCTTCCGGCGCCACGTTGCTGTCTGTAATGGATGGGGCACAAACATAAAACAGTGGTTTCTCTGGCCATCCTGGATTATCGTAAATGCGCTTTCCATGCATCTTCAGATCCTCGTCAAAGAATAAGTTGTGATGTTTTAATCCGTCAACCTTCTTGTCTACACCAAGATAGAAAATTAAGGAACTCGGAGCAAGTTTCCTTGAATCCCAGTAGTTATTTGTGTATTTACGGTATTTCTCTGGAATCAGATTTTGTTCTGTATGATGATAATCCGCACCGCTAATTACCGCATCGAATTTGTGTCGTTCTCCATTCACCCAAATAGCGTCGGCGTGACCGTCTACATCTTCAATGCTTTCTACCGATGCGTTCAGATGGAAGGTCACGTTATTCGCTTCTGCAATCTTCTGTAGCGCCTTTGCTAACGCGCTCATGCCTCCATCTGGATACCAAGTCCCAAGCGATAAATCCGCATAATTCATCATTGTGTACAACGATGGAATTTTATCGGGCATGGCTCCAAGGAATAATACTGGGAAGGTGAGGATGCTGCGTGCCTTGCTAGATTTAAATCTACGGTACACATCGCGTTCCACAGATTTGAAGACGTCCAACTTAACAGCTTTGGTTAGCGCACGAACTCGGAACAATTCTCCGATGCTCAATCCCGGGTTCTCTAAGAATTCCTCCACAGCAACTTTGTACTTCACTGAGGCATCCTTCAAAAATTTATCCAATTTTTCGCCGCCGTTCTCTTCGAAAGTGTCAAATAGCTCTTTCAATTCCTGCATTTTCGCTGGAACATCCGTTTTTTCGACATTTTCCCAGAACACACGGTAGGAGGGATCTAATCGTGTGAGTTTGTAGTAATCCTCGCGATTTTCTCCTAGTTCTTCGAACATGCGATCAATGAGTTCTGGCATCCAATACCAAGACGGCCCCATATCGAAGGTAAATCCTTGCTCATGAAACGTTTGGGAACGACCACCCACTTTACTGTTCTTTTCGAAAATAGTCACTTGATAGCCAGACTTACCTAATTTGCAAGCAGCGTAAAGACTTGAGAGTCCAGCTCCTATGATGCCGATTTGCTTCATGTTTGTTTCGTGTTAGTCCAAATATAAGAGAAAAATCTTCTTTGTTTAACTTTCTACATGTTAAAGTTAAACAAAAAGTGATTTTAGATCCTTTTCTCCTTCTATTACGCGGGTTCCGGACGGTATTTTTTCCTTGTACATAGAGCTCATCCCTCCGCTTAGAACCAATTCTTTCGGTGGAATTACTTTGCTAATCTCTTTGACGATCGTTTCAAACTCTTTCTCAGAAGACTTTGCAATTAAGCTTGTTAATGTTAAATCCGGCTTAATTTGATCGTAAGAGATTTTTAAATCTTCGTACGGTACGCTTACTCCCAGGTAATACACCTGCCAGCCTTCGCGTTTGAACATATATTGATAGACAAGTAAACTCAATTCGTGCTCCTCGTTAGGAGGGAGGAACATCAAAATCTTCTTGTTTACCTTCTTGGGCGTCAAATCCGAAGTTCTTGCCAACAGAAATCCTCGATACAAATTCGAGAAGAAGTGTTCATGACCTACCGACAAAGAATTCAATTGCCACAATTCGCCCATCTTTGTTAGAAGCGGGATAATCGTTCTTGAGAAGAGGTGTTCAATGCCATTCTCGTCATAGATTCTTTTCAAGATCCCAAGAATCTTGTCTTCATCCAATTCGATAATGCCCATCAATAGAACATCCACCTCATCATCATCCCATTTGCGCTCATTCAGAATGATCTCTTTTGATTTCTCTAAGATCTCTTCATCAGAAAGTGCTGCAATTTTTGAGATTTTATATCCTTTGGTGTACAACAAATTGACGTTCAGGAGCTTTTTCAAGTCCTGATCTTCATAATAGCGTATGTTGGTGTCGGTTCGTTTGGGTGATAATAGCCCATAGCGCTGCTCCCATATCCGAATGGTATGC
The DNA here is from genome assembly GCA_003149635.1 of Fluviicola sp. XM-24bin1. Classification (GTDB taxonomy): domain Bacteria; phylum Bacteroidota; class Bacteroidia; order Flavobacteriales_D; family Crocinitomicaceae; genus UBA4466. The sequence goes on along the minus strand of QCWI01000015.1, from coordinate 10,270 downwards.
GCCTTGATATCAGTAAGATTTTCAAGGTCCTTGATAGAATACTGACTCTTCTTCATGTTTAACTTTACGACTCGTTTGTTAAACAAAATTAGATTTTTCTTTTCATGAAACCAATTAATCTTGTGTTGATTATTAATTTTGAATTGTGGATAACCCAAATTTAGACCGTTGGTTGAAGAAGAGAAAGGCACGTTTAGAAGGTCTGTCTTCTGATGCATTATTCGACCAAATTCTGTCGGGTGATATGCAGGCCCTCAGTGCTGCCATTACTTTAGTGGAAAGCAATAACGACGAGCATTCCAAGGAGGCTCAGCGATTAATTCAACAGTGTTTGCCGCATGCTGGAAATGCCATTCGAGTGGGGATAACTGGTGTGCCCGGAGTGGGCAAAAGTAGCTTCATTGAAGCCTTCGGAAAAGTGCTCACAGATTGTGGAAAAAAGGTGGCAGTTTTAGCAATAGACCCTTCAAGTAGCATTTCAGGAGGGAGTATTTTGGGGGATAAGACACGCATGGCGCAGCTGGTTACCAACGAAAATGTATTCATTCGTCCGTCTGCAGCAGGGGAAACCTTGGGCGGAGTCGCAAGAAAGACGCGGGAATCCGTAATGCTATGTGAAGCGGCAGGATTTGACATGATTCTCATAGAAACGGTCGGGGTGGGACAATCCGAAACGGTGGTGAAGTCTATGGTTGATTTCTTTTTGTTGTTGATGCTTTCTGGGGCCGGCGACGAATTGCAGGGAATCAAGAAAGGAATTATGGAAATGGCAGATGCTTTGGTGATTACGAAAGCCGATGGCGATAATGTCCGTGCTGCCAATCGTGCCAGTCAGGAGTATCGCAATGCGATGCATTTATTTCCACCGAACGAAAACGAGTGGATTCCACAAGTGTTCACCTGTAGTGCTCATGAAGGAACGAATGTCGAAAAGGTATTTGAAGTAATTCAATCTTTCGAGAATCAGGTGAAGATCAACGGTTCTTTTGAGAGAAATAGAAGAGATCAGGACAAGAAATGGTTGCGTGAAACATTAAACGAGATGTTGTTGCGTGCCTTCTACAATAATGATGACTTGGGAAAAGCATTTAAAGAAGCAGAAGATCAAATGGCGAAAGGCGAGGTGACATCGTTTCAAGCCGCGGAACAGTTGTTTGAATTGTATAGAAAACATGGAGACATTTAAAATAGAAGGGGATTACATTGAGCTCATCGCATTGCTAAAGGCCATGGGGATTGCGCAAACGGGCGGTCATGCAAAAATGATTGTGGATGATGGCGTGGTAATCCGAAACGGTGAGGTAGAACTGCGGAGGCGCGCTAAATTGATTCCTGGAGATACGATTCAGATTGAGGATATTACTATCGAGTTGACGTAGTTTTTTTACCTCAAGGGGCGCAAAGGGCGCAATTGATTTGTGCAGGACTTTTATTGCATAGAAGTACGCAAAGGGTTACGACATCGTAATATTCTACCAACCAAATATTTAAAACGCTTAGGTCTTTAAGCGCAGCGGTCTTTCATCTATGAGCGAGTTTACCTGCCTGCCGAAGGAACGGCGAGCGGTCTATTGTCTATTCTAAAACAACGACTGCACTTCTTCTTTCAGAGCTTTCACTGCGATTTCAGTTGGCATTTCACCAATTTCACCTACAATTTCGAAAACTTTTGCTGAGAGATCCATCGCCGTCGCCGTAGTGTCTAATTGTTGTCCTGCCAAGTGCACGATTTTTACTGTTTCGTCTTTGGCTTTACGCACCATTTCCCAAGTAGGCTGAGAGATGAACATTTGTTGTGCGATGTTATGTTCGTACTCGCTTCGAATGGCCTCCAAAAGTGTCATTTGCATCGCTGCAGCTGGCAATCCAGGGTTGTTGTGACGCATGATCAAACTGTTCGGGTGAATGCGTTCCATCAACAAAATGGCTCTTTGATAAGCATCAACACGGTTCGGTAAGAAGAACTTCTGGCGTTCTTTCTTCAATTCAATTTGAGCGCTTCTCATTTCCTTTTCAGACTCACGTCTCATGAAATAAACGGCAGTCATTAGAACAGCTCCAGCTGGAACTAAGATCAAGGCAATTTGAAAAACGATTTGTGTGATTTCCATGTTGAGAATTTTATCGGTACAAATATAGAATTCTAATCAGCACAGAAGTAACAGTTTTTTGTGAGTAAATGTTTCGCGATTCAATTTTCGGTGCGCATATTCTTGGTTTCTTTACGTTGAATACGAAGATCATTTATGTCGACAACGCTCATAATCACCGTAATTGTAGCCTACTTCCTTGTGTTGATGGGGATTTCGTTTCTCACCTCCAGAAAGGCGACGAACGATTCCTTTTTTCTTGGCGAAAGAAAATCGCCTTGGTATTTGGTTTCCTTTGGGATGATTGGTGCATCGTTAAGTGGGGTGACGTTTCTTTCGGTTCCGGGATGGGTAGGCAATGAAGCCAATCAGTTCAGCTACATGCAGGCGGTCTTCGGATATCTATTCGGATATTTTGTTGTAGCCTACGTGTTGCTCCCGTTGTACTATCGATTGAATCTAATTTCCATTTATCAATATCTTGAGGAACGATTTGGCTTCTGGAGCTACAAGACCGGAGCTTCTTTCTTTTTGGTTTCTCGGATTATCGGTGCTTCTGTGCGGTTATTGCTTGTGGCAAACGTATTCCAATTGATTCTATTCGATGATTGGGGCATTCGTTTCGAATTTACAGTAGCAATTTCAGTCTTGCTTATTTGGATCTACACCAGTCGAGGCGGCATCAAAACCATCGTTTGGACAGATACTTTACAAACAGCCTTCATGCTTCTGTCGGTGATCTTGACAGTTTATTTCGTCAGTGATATTCTGAATCTTTCAGAGCAAGGCGGCATTGTAAGCACAGTATCTGAAAGCAACTATTCCAAAATTTTCTTCTTCGATGATATCAACGGTAGCAATCATTTCTGGAAACATTTTCTAGGAGGTATGTTCATTACAATAGGTATGACAGGCTTGGATCAAGATATGATGCAGAAGAATTTAAGCTGTCGCAATTTGAAGGATGCACAGAAAAATATGATCAGCATGGCTGCCGTTTTGGTGGTTGTGAATTTGATCTTCCTATCGCTAGGGGCGTTGCTGTACATGTATGCCGAGAGCCGTGGAATCGTTCCAGAAAGTTCGGATATGCTCTTTGCAGAGGTGGCACTAAGTTCTGAAGCTGGAACCCTGATTGGCGTCTTGTTCTTGCTTGGATTAATCGCAGCAGCGTATTCCAGTGCCGATTCCGCGTTGACTTCACTTACGACTTCGTTTTCGGTAGATTTTTTGGGTGTAGGTGGGAAGAATAAGAAGGACAGTTCAACTACGCTCAATGTCCAAAAGGATACGATAGATTCTGCAATGATAAGAAAGAATGCCATCGCCGTGCAGCGGAATGAAGAAATGACGCGTAAAATTGTCCACGTGGTTATGTCGGCAGTGATCATATTAGTGGTGATTTTATTGAAACACTTTACCGCCGGTGCTGCCATAGGTTTGTTAATGAAATTCGCAGGATTCACATATGGGCCACTCATTGGTATGTTCTTCTTTGGAATTCTCACGAAACGCAACCTGAAGGATGGAGTTATTCCTATCATAGCGATTCTATCCATTTCCATTACCGCTCTTTGCTGGTATTTTTCGGCAGGAGCACCGGGAGCCAATGCTGACGGTTCAGGTATCTTTGGAAACTATGCTTTTGGCTTCGAATTGATCCTTTTCAATGCCTTGATTAATTTTATACTGCTTTACGCGGCATCCTTTGCATTTAAATCAATCCACCATGAAATTAGTACTTCACGATAACGGCAAACATCTGGATTTTGCTCCTTTGACATTAACCCGTCCCGTTGGTGACTTGCGCATGGGGATTTTGACTAATGCAGAGCGCTGGAAGCTATTGCTTCCTGAATGGGAGATTGGCTTTGCCACGGAAGACTATTTGCAAGGAAAATTCCCTAAGAACGATGGAGTAGAAGTGAACGCTTGCGTGCTACCATCCAGAGAAATTGCTAGCGCTTTGCAGATCTTACAGCCCGAAGAAGGGATTTGGTTCGAAGGGGTTTGGGTCGCAGGAAAGCAAACCGGCGATGCCAAAGTGCACCTTTCTGATATGCCTTTGGTGATTAATCATCGATGGGAATTGTATCAAAAGAACGGCGAAGTACTCGTAGCAGATTTTGAATTGATTACCGCTGGAAGAACGTCCAGACAATTATCATCCACCAATACCATTATTGGTGATTCCAACAGAATTTTCTTGGAAGAAGGCGCCAAAGTAGAAGGGTGCACCTTAAACACTTTTGGAGGCCCTATTTACGTAGGAAAAGATGCTGAAATCATGGAAGGAAGTCTGGTTCGAGGGCCTTTCGCGATGAACGAGCACGCGGCACTTAAATTGGGGACAAAAGTCTACGGGCCAACGACACTCGGGCCTCATTGTAAAGTAGGAGGGGAGGTAAACAACGTTATTTTTCAGGCGTACTCAAACAAGGGACATGATGGTTTCCTAGGGAATTCTGTCATTGGAGAATGGTGCAATCTAGGAGCAGATTCAAATTGCTCTAATTTGAAAAATAACTACGGCCTCGTTAAGGCGTACAATTATAGATCGCAAACGTTAGAACAAACCGACGTGCAATTTATGGGACTCTTTATGGGGGATCACTCCAAATGCGGCATCAACACCATGTTCAATACAGCAACGGTAGTCGGAGTTTCTGCAAATGTGTTTGGGGCTGAATTTCCTCCGAAGTACATTCCTTCATTCTCATGGGGAATGGAAGGTGGTGAATTTGATTTCGTGAAAGCCCTGGAAAGTGCCAACAACATGATGAAACGGCGCGGTAAAGAGCTTTCTGCCGAAGAGATTTCAATTTTGGAGTATCTAACGTAATCGGAATAAGGCTAGAAGCTTTTAAAAATTTGATCCGTTAACGAAAATTCTTGAGAAATATACACGGTTGACTGGCTTCCCGTCTTTTTTAGCCGGAGTCCAACTTTCTTCTGTTTTCTTAATTACCTCCGCGATATTTGTCCAATCGTCAGCCTTTGAATCACCTATCTGCTTGACATCTTTTATCTTTCCGTCGCAAGTCACAGTGAACTGGTAATTAAGATTGAAGATTTGTGTTTTGGCGGCTTCGGACAATTCGAGATTATTAATAACGAATTTGTCCATTTTTTTTCTCCGCCTTTAAATTTCGGCAGTCCACTTATCTTTTCGTAACTGTCGAAGCGCTTATCGTATTGCGTCTGCTTTTCATTAGCATAGACGATTTCGTTATCACAGCTTGGGGAGTGATTTTTAGTAAAACCAAAACTGAGGGTTACTAAGAGGATGATAATAACGGTTCTGCACTAGGCAATGTGGCGCTTCTCTAGAGAGTAATTGTTGCGCCATTTTGCTTAGTGCATGTTATATACCTTTCATATTTAAGAAGCAAGGTTTAGGTCGTCTCCGGACAATTCTATTTTAAACTTCACATTAGCTTGTAAAGCCTTGAGTACACGAAGCACAGTTTCAATTGTCACGTTACTCGCATTTCGTTCAAGTTTAGAAATCTGGGCTTTTTGGACACCAATCAATTTACCAAGCTCTTCCTGAGTAAGGTGTCTTTCTTGGCGAGTTTTTTTAATCATTGCTCCGAGCAGTTCGAGTTTAAGATCAAACTCATATTGTTCACGCTCTGGTGCACCAACTTTTCCAATGATTTCTAACCCATTCAGTAGTTGATTGTGTTTAGTTGGTCTAAAAAGGCTGCTGTTGCCGTTCAGCACACAGAAGTTATTTCTTAGCTAGTTGCCTCAAGAATGAATGTTTTATTAAGGGGTTTTTTCACGGTTTATCTGGTTTATTAAACTGGGTTAATAACTAAAAAACGGGACGTTGCAGTTTATTTTTATTTAGACTGTTGAAACTTGTTTGATAATCACGGGGTTTTACGCGCGTTCCGTGTTGAAATTTTCAGTAACTTTAGTTACTAAAATTTGATGTAAATCACCTGAGAATAAGGTAATTTTGACATGGAAAAGAAGAGTAATAGAAGAAGGTTTCTGAGATTGTTGATGTTGAGCAATGCCGGTTTTTTGTTGGGGTCCTTTACCATTCGAGACAAAAAGCTTGAAGAAAGACTCGACAAACTTGGAGCGGGGCATAAGCAGAGTCGAAAAGACTTTTTGAAATCCGGCTTGAATTATAGAAAAGAGGCCAACTCGTTGCGACCAGAACAAGGCATGGGGTCTAAGCCACTTCCGCCGAAAACAGGGGACATGAATCTCAGTCAGAACTTAGGACAAGCCTATTCTGACTACTCAGATTTTTCCAGCTATTACGACTTCTCAAGTTACTCTGATTTCTCAAGCTATTCGGATTTCTCGAACTACTACGATTTCTCGAGCTATTCTGATTTCTCAAGCTATTCGGATTTCTCAAACTACTACGATTTCTCGAGCTATTCGGATTTCTCTAGTTATTCAGATTTCGGCAATTACTCTGATTTTTCGAGCTACAGTGACTTTTCGAACTACTATGACTTCAGCAGTTACAGTGATTTCTCGAATTACTCTGATTTTTCGAGCTACAGTGACTTTTCGAACTACTATGACTTCAGCAGTTACAGTGATTTCTCGAATTACTACGACTGGCAAAATCCGAACGAATAAACAGGCTTATTTTGCGTAGAAACGATAAACCATTTCGAGATCGAGCGGTTCAACTCTTTATCATTCAGGGTACACCTTTTTGCAACATTAACTGCAGTTACTGTTACCTACCGAATCGCAATGACAAAACGATCATAACAGATGAGATCATCGTAAGAGCCATGGAGCAGTTGAAAAAACATGATTTAATTGCTCGGGAGCTTACAATAGGTTGGCATGCAGGAGAACCCTTGATGGTTCCCATAAAACGGTATGAAGAAGTTTTTGACTTGATTGAAAAGCACGCTCCTCGAGGAGTACGTGTTCGACAAAGCATTCAAACCAATGGAGTAGGTCTTAACGACGATTGGTGTGAATTTATTAAGGAAAGAAATATTCAGCTGGGCTTGAGTGTGGATGGTCCTGAGCATTTTCACGACAAATACAGAAAAACCAAGACAGGAAAAAATACGCATCATTTGGCTCAGAAAGCCATTGATCAATTGAATAAGTACAACATTCGTTTCCACGTCATTTGTGTACTCAACGAACTATCCATTCAACATCCTGTTCAGCTATACGACTATTTCGAGTCTATTGGTAGCATGTCTGTTGGCTTTAACATAGATGAATTGGAAGGAGCAAACGAAAGTTCTTGTCTTCACAACTCAGACGAGGCAGTTGAGAATTTCTGGAGTATTTTGACCCAGTATTATTTTGACAAAGGTCCTGACGCAATGAGGGTGAGGGAGTTTTCGGATATAGAACATAAATTGAAGGATCGAATGAGAAGGGATGAGAACACTTTATTCAGCACTTCTCAAAATTCCCTGTACAGTATATTCACCCTCGGCGCCAACGGAGATTTCAGCAGTTATAGCCCCGAGTTAATCGGTAACAAATCATCCAAGTACAAAGATTTTATTTTCGGCAATGTTCTAAGAGATGATTTGGCTGAAGTTCTTGATAGGAAGCACGTTTCGAGATTAGGTAAGGATATTCAAAAAGGAGTGAAGAAGTGCTTTAAGACTTGCGAGTATTTTTCTATGTGTGGAGGCGGTGCCCCTTCAAACAAGTTGTACGAGAATGGAAAATTCAGTTCTACTGAAACAGATTACTGCAACTATATGCGCAAGATGCCCTTGGAAGCCTATATGAATGTTAAATCCAAGCTACATGTATAACATTGAGATTCAAAAGCCAAAAGCCAAAGTTGTTGCCCAGGATCCCAGGTTTCGAAGCATAGGATCTTTGATTGTCAAGGTAACGAACCGCTGTAACCTAGATTGTGCCTATTGTTATGAAAAGGTTTCGAAGACAGGTCAGGACATGGATATAGAAGTCTTCAAAAAACTCATTTCTACAACTCTTTTTTCGACGCGCAAAAGAAGTGTGTTGGTAATTTTTCACGGTGGAGAGCCTTCTTTGATCAATTATGAGTGGTATAAAGATGCTACATCCTATGCCAAGATGTTGGCACATCAAAATGGGAAAAAGATTGCCTTTGGATTGCAGTCTAACCTTTTGGCCTTAAACAACTCGAAGTTTATTGAGCTTAGAAAACTGGGGATTAATTTCAGTGTGAGTTTGGACGGTCCTCCGGAAATTTTGGGAGGAACACTCCGCGGTCAGGACGATAGAACCATTCGAAAGTTTCAAGATGTTCAGAAGATTGATAGAAGAGTAGGGGTTCTGTTTACCATTAACAAAATCAATTATGACAAGTTTCCCGCCATTTTAAAATGGCTCGATGAGGAAACTGAAACGAGCCAATTCAAAGCAAATGTGGTCTATTCTGTTGGCGCAGGTAAACGTCTTACGCCAATGAAGGCCGAAGAGATTTTTATGGCGCAAAAGACCATTGTCGATTATATGATTGAGAATCCTCAGAGTAAATTGGTTGAGAACAACTTGAGCGCGGATATCATTAGATTCTTTGAATCTCAGAATTCTTCTCAAACCAATACGCTCTGCGATGAAAAAATATGCGGTGCCGGAAAGTCTGTCTTTGGTGTGAATCAAAAAGGCGAGCTATTTCCATGTGGGCGCTTTGAACACGATGAGTACGAATATAGACTCGGCGATATAGAGAGAAATGAGTTCGACGCCAAAGAACTCAAAATTTTTAAACAAGAGATTTCCCAGTTTCACGAAAGAAATCCTGAAAATTGGTACAACTGCTTGAAATGCGAGGCAAGATTCATGTGCAATTTTAGTTGTCAAGCCTTTATAGACAGAAGCATCAACAAGGCTAATATAGAGTGTGAACCCACGAAATTGCGGTATGCATATTTCAAAAGTAGACGTAATGCTCTTCTTCCTTTGTATCACAAATTCAAAAACACTAAGTAATGGAAATAGGAGGTAATGTCGATTTAAATGTGAAGGACTGCAATCAAGGGCCCGTTAGAATCTATCGAAATAGCGGTTGTGAATCCATTGAGAGCGCCGAGTACGAAGAAAGCTCCTATGTTCCGAAACGAGACTGGAAAGAAATTAGCACGGAAGAATATCGCGCTTCTCTCGAGTTGAAAGGGGAGAACATCTTGTACTTTTTTAGCCTGGAAAAGAATGAGTTCGAATTCTATACTCAGGCGAAGTTTCACGACAAGATAAAGGATCAATTGATGGCAAACCAAGACCCTGAAATTGGCAAACTCGTAGATCAACTTAAAAGATTTACCTTGAGAAAGTTCGACCTAAACGAAGAGGAAGTTCAAGAACTCGGAGTGAAGTGTGCTCAAAAAGGTCAGCAAACCCTCACTAGAAACAAAAACTCTAACAAGTACATAGGCTTGCATTTCGATTCTTGGGAAACTCGTGAAGTGGCTCAACGCAAAAATTCTAAATGGCGTGTATGCTACAACATAGGGACATCTTACCGTTCGATCTATTTAGTGAATAGTACAGCCGAAAAAATTCATGGCGAGCTGCTCGAAAGAGTAGATGAAGAAATTACAGGTGTCAGCAATTTTATGTTTCACTACTTTAAGCACTATGCATCGAACCCAATTTATAGGTTTGATGTCCCGCCTAAAACTGCTTACTTGGTGCCTACCGATAATTTAATCCACGATGGTTCAACCAAATATTCAGAAAGCGTTGATTTGAACGTAAGCTTCCGAATTCCAATGAGTACGGAAAAAATAAAGGGAATTTCAGCTTGGCAAATTTCAAATTCTAATCGTTAGAAATTCTCCTTAAAATTTCTTTACTTTTGTCGAAGCTGTATGCGTGTCGCCATACACACGGTACACACACGTTTCTTGCAGTAATTGCCGTATATAACACCGTTGGATTCTGTGACCTTCCGCTGACAATGAAAAGAATTCCGAAGTTTTTACTCCTTTTCTGATCCTTTTTAGCCTGGGCGAGATCAATTAAACAAAGAGTTAGTTGAACTGTGATAAACTTACGTTTGCCTTGGCCTTCAGCGGTTATCCCATCTGTTAAATCGGAGCCATTCCCAATAACAACTTTGCCATCTATTCAGGGTTTTATTGTCCGACTTTGTGCTAATGTATCAAGCTCTCACAGGGTGAAACAGAATACTAGACCCGTTAAGAAATCTGTGTAGCCTTCCCAAAAAA
>QCWI01000014.1 GCA_003149635.1 Fluviicola sp. XM-24bin1 | reverse complement strand
TTTGATACCTATACCGTAACTGTAACCGACGCCAATGGTTCAGCAGGTGGGTGTACAGCCACGGTTGGCCCAGTTAACATGATCGAACCGGACACGCTGAATCTTTCATTGACTCCTTCACTTTATGCAGGTGGATGGAATGTCACAGGATGTGTAAATGACGGAACAATCGATCTTACGGTGACGGGTGGCGTTGGAGGATATACTTATGACTGGGACATTGACGGTACCGGTGACTTTGATGATACTGAAGACCTAAGCAATTTATTACCGGGATGGTACAACATTCAAGTGGTAGATGCGAACGGATGTCTGATTAACGACAGTATTTTCTTGGATGCTCCGCCAGCATTGACGTCTGCGACAAGCGTAACTACAGATTACAATGGACAAGATGTAAGTTGTCAAGGTGCTTCCGATGGTGGGGTAGACGTGCTCGTATTGAACGGTACACCTGGCTACACGTACGAATGGACGGATGCCCAAGGGAATATTATTTCCACAGATTCTTTCGTAAACGGAGTGCCAGCGGGATGGTATTACGTGACTGCGGTTGATCAAAACTTCTGTAGTGCATACGATTCTATTGAGGTTATCGATGCGACACCATTAACATCTAACATTGTGATTTCATCAGACTACAATGGTCAGGATATCTCTTGTTTTGGTGCAAGCGATGGATCCATCGACTTTACAGTGAATGGAGGAACTCCGACCTATACGTTCCAATGGACGGATGATCAAGGAAATGTCGTAGGAACAAACGAAGACTTGACGGGAATCCCAGCAGGAACGTATTCCGTAACTATGAACGATTTGAATGGTTGTTTAGTAGATACGAACATTACCCTTACCGAACCACCTTTGCTCACAGCAGTTACAGCAGTTACAAGCGATTACAACGGACAAGACATCAGCTGTTTTGGAATGTCTGATGGTAGTATCGATGTTGCAGCGAATGGTGGAACCCCAGCATTGTCATATGAATGGACGGACGATCAAGGGAATGTCGTTGGAAACAATCCAGCGGTGAATGGAGTTTCCGAAGGATTATACACTGTGGTAGTCACCGATGTGAATGGATGTCAGGTGGTTGAAGATATCTACGTATCAGAGCCGCCAGCGTTGGCATTGAATATTGACATCTTAACAGATTACTTCGGATTGCCGGTAAGTTGTGAATCACAGCAAGATGGAGAGATCTCGGCTGTTGTCAATGGCGGTACACCAGGATACACGTACGAGTGGGATACCAACCCAGTTCAAATGACACCAACCATCACAGACTTAGGAGTTGGAACATATTCAGTAGTTGTAACGGATACCAATGGATGTCAAATAACACAATCAGTTACTTTGGATGCACATCCTCTTCCAATTTTAAATCCGGATTTAGCCATTGAAGTCTGTCAAGGTGAAACAGTTACCTTCAGCTCAAATTCAGCACCTACCGAAAGCTGCGAATGGGAATTAAGCAATGGTATGGTCTTAAACGATTGCGGCCCGAATACGATATACATTGACGATGTAGGCTGTTACGATGCACAATTAACAGTGACAAATCAATGGGGATGTGTAGATTCCACATTCTTAACAGATTATATTTGCATCCGTCCGAATCCGGTGGCTGCTTTCTATGCAAGTAATGAAATCGTTTCAGTATTGGAAACAGATGTCGAATTCATCAATGAATCCACTGGGGCGATTGATTATCTCTGGGATTTCGGTGATGGTTCAACGGCAACAACTGTGGATGCGTACCACCAGTATTCATTGGATCAGCCAAACGAATACGATGTGATTCTGTATGCATACAACGAATATAATTGTGTCGATACTGCAATGCTTCAAATCGAAGTGCGTGACGTGCTCTTGTTCTACGTTCCAAATACCTTTACCCCGGATGGAGATGAGTACAACAACGTCTTCCAGCCAGTGATTGGATCAGGTGTGAGTCCAGAAAACTATCATTTCATCATATTTAACCGTTGGGGCGAAGTGGTTTTCGAATCCTACGATCCTGCGTTCGGATGGGACGGAACATACAACGAACGTTTGGCTCAAGATGGAACATACACTTGGAAGCTCACACTTTCGGCAAGTCAAAATGTAATTGAAGCTGGAGAACGCAGAGAAGAAGTGGGGCATGTTAACCTGATTCGATAATAGTTCGGGAATCGATGATTTCATGCATTGCGGTACGTATAATGCATTGTAAATCATATCCATTACAACTTCTATTGGATGTAATTATTTAGATTAAATTCAACTTCTAAGGTATTGATAACGAGGGAAGACCACTAAGCCCTTTTAGAAACTGCAATCTTGCTGGGATTGACTTATTGTCATGTCAACGCATTGTTGGTTTCATCTTCGGAAAAAGATCGCGACATTTAGCAGACTAAATACATTAATCTAACTAAATATTCATGAAAATTCGCATTTATGTTTTGGCAGCAGCATTAATGGCCGTAACAACCACTTCCTTCGCTCAACAGTTTATCTCAGAACCTGTTAGTGAATTTGTTCCTTACCGTGTAGCTGAAGCCAATGCTTCGGGTGATTACATGGAAATCATTCGACAAATTGATAAAGTTCCAGAAAACGACTCTGTATATACAAGTTTGTTGGTTTCTAAGGCAAGCGCCTTGATAGAATTGGAGCGTTATGACGAAGCTATCGAAGTTTGTGATGAAGGACTTAAAAGATCACACAACTAGAACATTGCAGATTTCTACGTGAACAAAGGTGTAGCTTTCTTGCGTTCAGAAAAGAATCAGGAGGCTTTAGAAAGTTTCGATGAAGCCCTGAAATCATATCCGAAGAACTACTTGCTGCTTTACAATCGTGGAGTGGCATTGAAAGGTTTGGAGCGATACAATGATGCAGCAGAGTCGTATCAAGGAGCAATTCTTTGTCATCCAACGCACGCTTCAAGTCATTTAAACTTGGGATTGTTGTGTATGGAAAGCAACTTGTTGACGCAGGCGATGATGTGCTTCAATACCTAATTGATTTTGAACCCAGATGGTGAAAGATCGTTCACAGTATTGCAAGTGTACAATTCCTTGATGAGCGAGAAGTACACCGAAGATTTAATCGATATTGAGTTCAAGGACAGCGAAAGCTTTGAGGAAATTGACCTTTTGATTTCCAACTTTGCTTCATTGAACAAAAGTTTCAAAATTCCGAACAAAATCAACCTTGCTTTGGTGAAGCAGAACTACGCGATGATGAAGCAATTGAGTGGATTCGAAGGCGCTGGTGGATTCTGGGACAAGTACTATGTTCCATTGCACCAATACATATCGGAAACGACCATTTCAATTCTTATACATACACGGTGTGTTATTCTGTTGAGAATTCGAAGTACAAGAAAATCGTAAACAAGAAAGTATCTGACATTCGCGATTTCATTGGGAAGTACAGAACGCAATGTCAATTGACATTCGGTGGTGGAGAGGAGCAAAACGGAATGACGCCGTTTACTGTTTATGAAGACAAGGTTCCAGTAGCTATCGGGTTCTTAAAAGATGAAGCTCCAGAAGGAGATTGGAAATTCTACAACGAAAAAGGAGCGCTTCGCACAGAGGGGTATTTTGAAGGCGGAAAGAAATCAGGAACGTGGAAGCGTTACGCTGCCGACGGAACTTTGACAGAAATCAATACCTACAAAGATGACGAGCTGAATGGTGTTACCAAACTATTCCATAGTAACGGAGCGCTGCGCATGTTGATCAATGTAAAAGAGGGGAAACGTCACGGCGAAGTTCGCGAATACACAGAAGCTGGAGCTTTAGTGAATTTATCTATTTATGATGAAGGAGATCTTATTGAGAAAAGGTATTCGTACCACCGCCGTGGGGAAGAATCCGTTGAATATGAGGTAGATTACAAAGATGGCGACGTAGACGGAAAAGTCGTTCGTTACTATCCTGATGGCAAAATCCGCGAGGAGAGAACTTACAAGGAAGGAGAATCGCACGGAACATGGAAGAACTACTCCTTGTGATCACTAAAAGAGAACAGATCAGCAATGGGAGTATCCTAATGCTATTGGTGCTTTTGATGACCATCTTCTCAGGCTGCGTTCAGGACAATAAGCCGAAAGAGAAAAAAGTTGAGCCTGGCGAACCTCGGGTAATTGCTGAGAAGATTGATACGTTAGAAGCTACGCCCCCTTCAATTGTTAGAGAAGGCAGCATCGATTGGCAGGAAATTCGGTTTTCAGATGTGTCTCTTTTCGTGGAGCGCATGGAAGGGTATTGGGATGATGATATTGAAGGCATGGATGATCCCATCTACTTTGCAAATAAAGACACGCTTTATTTCGATCTATTCCCAGGCGAGTGGTTTTATGACAAGTCGTTCCGTTTTGAAGACGACAATATTGTGGATGTAAAACTATATCACAGAGACGTGAACCACATCGGGATAAATTCGAATCAGATCATGGAAGTACCATTTTGTGTCCTTAACGACTTGAGAGAATGGACTTCTGAATGGAAGGAGGTGAGTCTTGTTGATGGTTTGAAACTCAACGAAGCAGACGGCCTATCTCAGCCGAATTTAAATGTTACTCCTGAAGAAATTAGAGAAAGGGTGCAATCGAATTGTGGCGAACGCTGGGTAGAAGAATTTGAAGGATATAGTACGCTCTAGGAAATGGGAGCAGCTGTTTTTACGAGTGAAATTCAGTTCAAGTTGGTTGGTACATACAGCGAAACAGGAAGGAAAATTGAGAAATATCTGATTTTTAAAACCCCGACAAGTTGCTAACCCATTAAAACAATCTTCCCTGATTACTTTCTAGTTCCAATAGGAATTGTTTGCGTTCCAATCCACCGGCGTACCCAGTTAATGACTGATCCGACCCTACAATTCGATGACAAGGAACCACAATGGCAATTGGATTGGCTCCGTTGGCAGTCGCAACCGCTCGAATGGCTTTAACATCTCCCAGAATCGTTGCTTGTTCTTTATACGATCGTGTACTTCCATACGGAACCTTCAGTAAGGCCTGCCAAACGCTTTGTTGAAAATCGGTACCATGGAAATCTATGGAAAGATCGAAATTTTGTAATTCACCGTTAAAGTAGCGCTTTAGTTGCCGCTTCAAATCGATGTGATCCTTTGTATTCTCTTCTGCAAGTTCGAAATCTTTCAACCCTTTTGGGAGTTCCAAGGCATCAAGGGTAGAGAAAGAGAGGAGCGCCAAACCGTTTTGGGTAAATCCCGCGGTTAATGCACCTACAGGACTTTCAATAGAGGCGACTTTCAGAAGATTACTCATCGTATAGTGGGACTCCGTTCGAATCAGTAGTCAAAACATCGCTCATGAAATCGAAGAAAGGTCGCATGGCCTGAAAAGCATGATCCAATTTATCGGTGAAATCGGGAGCCAGTACTTCCTTATCCGTAAAACTTCGTGAGAATATAAATTGCTTATAACGAAGCAGGTCGATGTCTTTGTGATCGGGATTAAAGCCTTTGGGAGCACGCTTCAATTGCTCACCGTCCAACGTTCCGAAGGTATCTACAAAGGTCTTATCAGCAAGAATTTCGCGCAATTCAGAGGCATCTGTGGCAATTTCTTCGCGAATACGCTGTAAATCTTCTTTATTCGGCCCCCAGAATCCGCCGCCCACCAAGGAGTTGCCACCTGGCTGAACGTGGAAGTAGTAACCACCACGAAGTAATTTACCCGCACGTTTGAATCCACCGCTCCAATGCGTTTTGTACGGACTTTTATCCTTTGAAAAGCGCACATCCCGGTAAATTCGGAAGAGACTTTTCTTTCCAGATTCAGTTTCAATGACGTCGTGCTCATTCAACTTTGCCAATACCTCATCCGCAAAAGCAATCAGTTCTTTGTGATTCTTCTCGTACACCGGTTTGTTGGCTTGGAACCAATCACGGTTGTTGTTTTTCTTGAGATCTTCGAGAAAAGTAAGGTTGTGTTTTGCGAGTTGTGTCATGATGCCAAATTAGAGCATCTAATGTACCAATCACATTGGTCTATCGCAACTTTCTAATGACGAAATCCACACGGCGATTTAGGTTCTCGTCTTCTTCCGTTCGTTCCGGCCATCGCTTCGGACAGGAATTGCTATAACCTTTGTAGCTTAGTCGCTCAGGTGGGGCACCTTTATCCAGTAGAAATCGATATACGCGATGTGCTCTCAAACGACTTAATCGCCAGCCTTCACCGCAACAAACGTGTCCTCTGATATGCAGGTGTATCGTAGTATCGCGTTGCAGCCATAAGGCCATTTCCTCCAGCTTATACTGATAGTTCATATCTACGTCCGATTCAGCACCGAAGTAAGGCATATAAAACTCATAGACGCTCTCATTTTTGCGTAATGCTGTATCCAATTCCACATCCTGCGTATGCCCAATGGACACACTGCCGAATACCATGAATATGAATAATAAAACGCGCATTCTATTTTGTATAAATTACGTCTACACGACGGTTTTTTGCTCTGTCGGCATCGGTTCTTTCGGGAGTAACTAAAGGAATCGTATTGCTATATCCTTTGTATGAGATTCGCTCCTTCGGAACACCACGCTTACGGAGATATTTATACACATAACGTGCCCTTTTTGAACTGATACGGTTATTGTGTCCGCAACAAACATGTCCTCTGAAATGAGCTTTCAAATCTGGATAGGACATTAAGGTTCGATAGAGTTGATCCAAAACGGGCAAACTTTCTTTCTTCATAATGCCCTTATTCTCTTCAAAAAAGAGAGGGACTGCAACGGGTTTATTGACTGGGATTAAATCAAATTCAGGAATTTCAACAAAGTTATCAACGTTATCCTCAGGTGTATGAATCAATGCGGATAGGCTATCTTTCGTTACTGTAGAATCGATCCTCTGTGCTTCTAACGGTTTGTCCTGATTTCTCCAAGCTTCTACCACTGAGTAATAAATATCAACCCGGTTCCAATGCACAGGTTCAAAATTAATGGGAATCCGCTCTGTTCCGAAGCTATTCATGGTAACATCAACACTATCGGCCTCCAGCTTATTGAGTACGCTGATCAATCGTTTAGACGCAATCATCTTGCATTCTGAAGTAGAAGAGCCTTCGCAAAAAGCATTGATTTCGATGATTTGATAATCTCCATTGGTAAAAGACGATTTGAGTCGTTCGAGGATAAAACCCGAATACTCCGTCAATTCCGTTGACTTTCCGATGAAGTAAACGGATTGCAGCTCAATCCTTGCGTTCGCATGGAAAGCGCACATAGATAGTAAGAGAAATAACCATCTCATGCGCACATATACGCAAGGTAGCGGCCAAAGGTTACGAAAAAGCCCCTGATCACCGAAGTGTCAGGGGCTTATAGTAGAAGGATATATCCTTACTTGTAATCGTCAAGAGAAATCCCTTGGTTTACAAGTCGTTCTTTTACCGTTCCTTCCATTGAGAATCCGCTTAGGCTAAGGCTCTCTTTGGTGTGGAACATGAATCCGTTTGTTTCTTTGTAATCGCCGTATGTCATAGTGATTTCAGCAGTTTGATCTCCAGCTTCCTGAATGGCTAAAATTCCCATCTTCAAGTAGTTTTCGGCATTGTAGTACACAAACATCTCGTTTTCGCCATCGTTCATCTTTACTACGTAACACTTCACACCATTGAATTCTTCCATACCCAACATCTCGTATTCCATTCCAGATGTCGTGAAGTACATTTCAGGGATCAATCCTGGAGATTTCTTCTTAGCAGCAATTTCTTCAGCAGTCATTTCAGAAGCTCCTGTTTGCATGTTAGAAGATCCTCCTTTCTCACCGTCGAAGTATTCTTTTTGCATGGTCATTCCATTGAATTCCATTTTCATTCCTTCGCTACCGTCGTTAGACCAAACAGAAGTCTTTTTCATGGTTCCTGGCATCTGAGCACTTGACATTTCAGTTACGATGGTCATGTTCTTGAACTTCTTCAATTTCTTGTCCAATTTCTTTCCAGTAACTCCCATGGCAACCGCGTTTACGTGCTTCTCGAACAATTCTTCTGCTGTGATATCAGCTTCTTCACGTTCTACAACTTCACGTCCGAAAGCGTCCATGCGCTCAATCTTACCATCCGCATCGAATTTCACCAAAAGATCTACTACCTCTTCGTTACCAACCACAACGATGTTCGCTTTGTTGGCTTTCATGTACTTCTGAGCCACCTCAAGAATGTCTTCTTTGGTAATTGCATCTAGATTTTGAAGGTATGTTTGGTAGTAATCTTTTGGTAATTCGTAACGGATAATGTTTAAAGCAAATCTTGCTACGGTTGCAGGGCTTTCCAAGGAACGAGCGAAACTTCCCGCCATAGATGCTTTTGTCAATGCCAATTCATCGTCCTCAACCAATCCATCAGCAATGCGCTCCAATTCGTAAAGAATCTCTGTAATCGATGAATCGGTTACTTCATTTCGGAAGTTACCTCCGGCTTGGAACCAGCTTCCGTCTGTTGTAATTGATACGCTTGAACGACAGCCATATGTATATCCTTTGTCTTCACGCAAGTTTTGCATCAAACGGTTTCCGAAAGCTCCACCTCCCATGATTCCGTTCAACACTCGAACTTTCAAGTAATCCGGGTGAGATGGCGTAAGATCCATTGGGAATGAAATCGCGATTACCGACTGCACGGCTCCGTTTTTGTTTACGAAGATCACACGACTTCCGTCATTGCTATTCGCAGATGGAAGATTGGCATCATGTGCAGTTGGCCCAGACCATCCTTCGAAGTATTTTGTCAAGGCCATTTTAAGATCATCCGCTTTGATATCACCAACAACTACCAAGTATGCTCCATTCGGAGTAAAAGTCTTGCTGTAGTAATCTTTCACTGCATCCAAGGTGATGTTGTCCAATGATTCTTCCGTCATTACTTCACCGTAAGGGTGAGATCCAGGGAAGTTAGCCACGTATGTAGCATTGTTTACCATCGTACCTGCGTCAGACTGTGCTGCAGCAAGATTGGATTCGTTTGATTTCACGATACGATCAAACTCTTTTTCCGGGAAGTTCGCGTTCATTAACACGTCCGTCATCAAGGTCAATCCCATGTCCATGTGCTTGGTCAAACAAGACAAACGGATAGAGTTCTCATCAGCGCTCAAACTCGCTCCGATGTAATCGATTTCACGATCCAATTCGTCTTTGGTACGTGATTCCGTTCCTGACATGATCAACGATCCTGCAATTTCAGGAAGTCCGGCCATGTCTCCGTAGGTTTTTGGTGTGTTCCCCATTACCAGGTTGAAGGAAACACGCGGTAATTTATCGTCTTCAGAGACAATTACCGTCAATCCGTTTTCCATTTTGAAGACTTTCGAGTCTTCGATATTGATTTCAGGAGCAGGACCAGCTTCCGGGCGAACCGAGCGATCCAATTGTGCCATTCCTAAAGTCGGCAACAACAATCCTAGTGCTATAATATATCTTTTCATAATGTCTTTTCTAGAATTCAATTATTTCTGCGGTTCGTCCTCTTTTGGCAAGTAGTACAAGATCACGCGTGCATTTTGCGTAAGGTACTTCTGAGCCACGCGTTGGATATCTTCGCGCGTCACTTTCATGTAACGAGACAACTCAGTGTTAATCAATCCTGCGTCTCCGAAGTACACGTGGTTGTTTGCTAAGTTTTCAGCAATTCCAGCCACTGAAGAGTTCGATGAAACGAAATCGTTCTCGTATTGGTTTCTGATTTTTTGGAATTCTTCCTCGCTTACCAATTCGTTTTGAATCTTCTCAATCTCAGCGTCCAAAGCCTCCTGAATCTTGTTCAACATTTCCATGCTCGTCATGTTCTCATCAATCTGAGCCAATGCCGCCATCATTCCCAATCCTGCATCTTCCAATCCAAAGTTGAATGCAAATGCAAACTGTGCTAATTGCTGCTTCTCCACAATTGATTTGTTGATGCGAGATGAAGCACCTCCAGAAAGGATGTCATTCATCATTTGAATCGCATACATGTCTTCATGCGTTTGATCTGGGAGTTGGTAACCAATGAACAATCCTGGCAGCTGAATGTTGTCGTACACAGTTTTCGTGCGAACCTCAGACAATTGTTCTTTTACTTTCTCAGGACGAGGAATTTCATTCTCCATCGCTGCGTACTTCTTGATCAAGGCTTTTGCTTTCGAATCTGTAGGATTTGCGAAGTTGTTTTTATCAAATTTTGATTTTGCTACTCCGTACTTTCCTTCGAAAGCCGCATCGTCCATTGTTACAAAGTCACGGTACAAGTTAATCGCTTCTCCTTTCGGAATAGATCCAAAGTACTTGTCGATCCATGCTTTCGTTTCTTCGATATCAATGTCCCCTGCAATAGACAAAGTTGCGTTGGAAGGAACATAGAATGTGCGGTAGAAGTTGATGTAATCAATTTCCTGGGCAGCATCCAAGTGCTCCATGCTTCCAATCGGCTGCCATTGGTACGGGTGCTCATTGAACATTTCAGAAAACATGTGCGTGAAGAAAGTTCCATAAGGCGAGTTATCTACACGCTGGCGCTTTTCTTCTTTTACAACACTTCTTTGCGTTTCAACACCAGTGTTATCTACTTTTGCATGCAACAAACGCTCGCTTTCTAACCAAAGTCCCAATTCCAATTGGTTGGATGGCAAGATTTCGAAGTAGAACGTTCGGTCTTGGGAAGTGTTTGCGTTCAAAGCTCCACCGTTCTTCTCAACCAATTCACTGTATTCACCACGATCGATGTTTTCCGATCCTTCGAACAACAAGTGCTCAAAAAAGTGTGCAAATCCTGTTCTGTCTGGATTTTCGTTTTTGGATCCAACGTGATACAATACAGAAACCGCTACGATAGGAGTCGCAGGTTCCTTGTGTAAAATCACGTGCATTCCGTTGTCGAGATCGTATTCAACGAACTCTATTTCTCTTTGCGAAAAACCTGTAAATGCGCTGCAAATCAGGAGTCCCGTGATGATTAAGTGTTTCATTCCTGGTTAAATTTTAGATGGTGCAAAGAAAGAAAAAAGAGTGTTTGAAAGCATTTGAATGGGATTGGCGGACATGGAACGTTACAAACGGTATGAGAATATTACGCCTTAAAATGCGTTAAAGAACATAGTTTCAGGTTGGTCTGAAAATTGCTACCTTTCGAATTATGAAGCGAATTCTCCTAATTGTACTACTTTTTTCTGCCTCTCATAGCTGGAGTCAGAGCGTTCTCCCAATGTTAGACTTTAACAATCTCATGAAGAGTTTCGAGAATGGAATCTTCCGGAGTATAGGTTTACAACCGGTGAGAGAGTATGAGGCAGGAGATAATGTTGTTGCCTATTACGATTGGCGAAACAACCTCATGGTACACAATGGCGGAAATCCAGAACAATTGGCCAATGTTGAAGCCGAATATCGCGTTTCGGATTTCTTATTGACATGGCAGATTGCAACAACTTTGAATTTATGGGACAACGGAAACAAGCAGACTTTGACATTTCAAGTCGGACAATACGTTGTTACGGATAGCCTGGTTGTTTTTCAAGATTTACGATGGAACACGGTGAGTGTTTATTACAATGGCGAGGTGCATGAACTTATCGCTTCGTCTTTTGATTTGCACATGCCTGAGTTTATCGGAGAGAATATCGTTGCATTTAAGGATAACGGAGATTTTTACAAGGTGTTCTGGCGTGGTCAGATCTACGAATTGGACGTTTGGCACAATCCGTACATTTTCCATGGAGGAACGGACATGGTGGCGTTTAACGACCCTATCAACGGGACATTTGCCATTTTTGAAAACGGTCAATTTCTGGATGTAGAGAGCTTCCACATGAACAATTACAAGGTGGGGAATGGTCTCGTGGTATATGAGAATTTGAACGGAGATTTGATGATGTATCGCAACGGAGAAATTTCGCAGTTGACCAATTTTGGAGCTTCAACTTGGTCGGTTCGTGACAACGTGGTGTATTGGGTCGAAAATGGATTCGCGTATGCGTTTATTGATGGACAACGCATTGATGTTGCGAAATACGTACCCAAAGACTTTGCGTTGAAAAACAGCACGCTAGCGTTCCGAAATTTGATGGGTGGCGTAAGTGCTGTTCAAGACGGAAAAATCGTTGAAATTACCAACCAACTGGATGCACCCTTCGAAATCTATGGCAATTCCGTTCTTGTTGAATTGTTCAATAAATCGTACATCGTTCTGCAAAACGGTAAGAAATACCAACAGTAGAAGAGACTAAAGACCGCTGCGCTCAAAGACAAATGATCGCTCTCTTTGATCGCTCCTAGACTTGATCTCGGAAGGCTTAAAATTTCCTTATCGAAGAATAGTTAAAGTACCAAAACTAAGTCTTTCTTCTTTCCTCTTTGAGCGCAGCGGTCTTTGTTCTTTTATCTTTTATCTTTTTCTTCCAATTGTAGATAACTTTTCACGTTTGTTCATTTCGAAACCGCCCTTTCTGCGTATTTTTGAAGTCCTAAATTTGAACGAATGAACAACTGGTTTACAGTCAAAGTAAAATACACGAAACAACTTGAAAACGGAGCGTTGAAGCGCGTTTCCGAACCTTACCTTCTTGCTGCAATGACCTTCACGGACGCAGAAGCGAGAATCTACGAAGAATTAGGAGCCGTAATCCGAGGTGAGTTCGCCGTTACAGGAATCGCTCGAACTGAAATTCACGACATTTTCGCGTACGATGATGCCGAAGTTTGGTACAAAGCGAAGGTGAAATACGAGAATTTTGATGCAGATTCAGAAAAGTCGAAGAAAGTCACTCAGAATTTCCTTATTTCTGCGCATTCTGTGAAAGAGGCGTATGAGCGTCTACAAGAAAGTCTTCAAGGCTTAATGGTAGATTTTGAAATTCCATCCATTATCATTTCGCCAATAGTTGAGATTTTCCCTTTCCAGGAGAATTTAGACCGTGAGATCAGCCGTCGTCCCATCGAAGAAGTAGAAGAGGAGGAAGACGAAGTTTCAGGAGGAGGAGCCGTTTTCTCTGCATCAGGTTCTGATGTCGATGATGAAGACGAAGACGAGGATGTGGAAGAAGGAGACAGCGAAATCGAAGACGACTACGAAGCGGACGAAGACGAGGAAGAAAACGAGGATTAATTGGGAGATATTAGCAAAATAATGGACGCGTTTCGTGATGGACATCACGAGTTCGAAAATGCACATCTCGAAAGTTTCGAGGGAAGCGATCCGTACGATCTCTTCAATGTCTGGACGGAAGAAGCCGTTTCCAATGAGGAACTAGAGCCGAATGCCTTCGTGCTTTCTACAGTAAGTCAGGATGGTCAACCTTCATCACGCATCGTATATCTCAAGGATAATATTGATGGCAAGCTCGTGTTGTACACAAACTACAGCAGTTTGAAAGGTGGAGAGATTGCCGAAAATTCTCAAGTCTCCATGCTTTTCTTCTGGCCGAAATCGTCACGTCAAATCCGTGTTCAAGGAATTTGTTCCAAAGTACCTTCGGATATTAGTGATGCGTATTTTGCTTCTCGCCCAAGAGGTAGTAAAATTGGAGCTTGGGCTTCTTATCAAAGTGAATTACTCTCAAGCAGAGAAGAATTGGACAAGCGCGTGAAAGAATTCGAAGCGAAATTTCCAAATGAAGTGCCGCGACCAGAATATTGGGGAGGATATTGGATCGAACCGACGCTTTTCGAATTCTGGCAAGGACGTCCTTCCCGTTTGCACGATCGAATAGTTTTCAAAAAGGAAGATTCCAACTGGAAAATTGAACGTCTCAACCCATGAGCCCTTACGAGATTTACCCTAAAATCCATACGTTTTCGAATGGAATGCGTTTGGTGTACCTTGAGCGCAAGGCTTTCGTTGCACATCTTGGGGTGATGATTTTGGGTGGGTCTCGCTACGAACGTCCCGATGAAGAGGGATTGGCACACTTCCTCGAACATTGCATCTTCAAAGGAACCCACAAAAGAAAAGCACTTGACATTTTCTCTGATCTTGATTCCGTAGGTGGAGAATTGAATGCTTATACAAACAAGGAGGAAATCTGTATTCATACCTCGTTTCGTAAATCACACTTTGGAATCGCTTCTGAGCTTTTGGGAGATATAGTTCAAAACGCGTCGTTTCCAGAAGATGAAATCAGCAAAGAGAGAGAGGTCGTATTGGACGAAATTATCTCGTATTTGGACTCACCAGCCGAACGCATCTTCGACGATTTCGAGAACTACGTCTTCAAAGATCACTCACTAGGTTATAATACCCTGGGGAGTAAGAAGTCAGTGAGTGGATTTCATCGAGAGCATTTGAAAGGCTACATGAGTCGCTTTTTCAAAGCATCGAACATGGTACTTTCATTCGTTGGAGATTTGCCTTTTGAAGAGGTGATTCAGCAACTGGAAGAAGACTTCGGATCGATGAATGGAGGAGAGGTACACGATATCGTAGTACAACCAGATCCTTTCGAGCAATTTAAAATCCGCGAGAAACAGGCCAATTATCAAACGCACACGGTTATTGGAGGACAAGCACCTTCATATCATGACGATAACCGCCGCGCAATGACCTTGTTAACCAACGTTTTAGGTGGACCAGCATTGAACTCCCGCTTAACATTGCTCATTCGCGAACAATACGGATACGCATATAATATAGAAGCCGGATTTACATCCTACTCGGATACAGGCTTATGGAGCATTTATATGGGTACCGATCGAAAGTATTTGGATCGTGCTTTGGATTTAATTTATAAAGAATTGACTGCTATTCGTGAGAAAGGTCTGACAGAAGATGAATTGGATCATGCTAAGGAGCAGTTGAAAGGGCACATTGCGCTGTCTTTGGATAGCAATCTCGAATTGATGTTCAGTTTGGCCAAAAGCGTTTTGATTCACGGGAAAGTAGATTCCGTATCCGAGATTTACCGTCAGATTGATTCCATTACGACGGGTGAAATCCGACAAGTAGCAGCAACGCATTTCGATCCTGTTCAATTCGGAGAGTTGATTTACGATTACGAATAGCCATGACAAGGATTAGCGAAGGTATCGTCAATAATTTTCTTATTCCGGGAGTATTTCTGTTAATCGCTGGACTTGTTTGCGTGGTGATCGGAGTTAATGGTTCCTCCATAACTTTAATCGTTGGATTGGTGATTTTTGCAGTTGCGATTCTACTTTTCTCTGCGAGTAGCGGATTGGAAATCGATGAAGAAACATCGCGTTATCGGAAGTATGGGAAATTTGGCCCATTAGTTCTTGGTGAATGGAAGAACCTTCCTCAATCTGTTGAGATTCGGATTCAAATTCATACGGAAACGGCTTCCCGTGGCGGAGTCGGGGCACTGCCAATGCCTGAGCACAAAACGAAATCATTAACGTATGATGTCATTGCCATTGACACATTGGACAATCATGTCCATATTTTCGGTTTCTTCAAATATGCAGATGCGAAAACAGCTGGAAAGGTAATTTCTGAAGCGATGGAAGTGCCCCTGCGTAATAAAGTGGCAGAAAAGCTGGCGGAGAATCGGGCGCGGCGTCGCTAGATTAGCTTATAAGCGCTGACATATAGAATACCAGTAAAAAAAATGCATTACTGAAATTTTAGAAATATATAATTCTAGAGTTGTCGAATTTGGGCAATAATTATCACTTATTTTTCACATTTCTTCATTCTTCCCAACCCATTCCTTCAAGCACACGTTTCATAGTCAAACTGAAACTGCTTGTAAATGAAAACTCTGCTATTCCCTTTGCTCCTAATTTGGGGCTTTACCGCTTATGGTCAATATTATACCCAATAGTTTGACGGTGCCGACACAGCTACATGGAATTCTGTTGTATTCGAAATAGATACCACCAATCCCAACAACATTTGGCAAATTGGGCCTCCCCAGAAAGCTGTCTTCGATAGTCCGTACAGTGCACCGAACGTTTTGGTTACCGACACCATCTTCCATACCCTGCCTTGGATACCTCTCGAGTAACGGCGACAGTAGAATCTCCTCAAAACTGGTTTGGAAACTGGGCATTTCAATGGGAACAGAAATTAGATTTTGGCCCGTGAGATAGCGGCATCCTTGAAGTTTCTGTCGATAGCGGCGCCACATGGGTCAATGCATTCTACAATCCTTATGTCTATAATTTCTTCGGATACGACCAGCAAAATTATGGTTGGGTAGCCAATATTGATGAAGGGTTCGTCGGCGTGGATACGAATTGGCGCAATGTCTGGTTGTGTTTCGATGTGTCATGGATGAGACTCCAGGAAGATCTCAGAGTTCGATACACTTTCGTGAGTGACAGCACGGGAGGGGTGGCAACTCCAAATGACGGCTGGATGATCGACAACGTTCTCTCCGAACCGACTTGGGTGCACACAATTAATGAAATCAAACCGGATGACTACATGGAGGTCTATCCGAATCCCGCGAATGATCGCATTAACATAGTTACCGAGAAGAAAACTGAATTCCATATTATTGAGAAATTGGCTTTATATAATATGACAGGGCAGCGTGTACGATACTTCGAAAATGTATCGAACTCTGAGATCTTTCTGGATGTAGCCGATCTCCCCGAGGGAAATTACATGCTGGAAGTCCAGACTAATTTCGAGAAATGGAGTTTTGACATCATCGTTCAGCATTAAGCCATGAAAGGAGCCATTGTCTTCTTCCTGATTGGAGCGATCTTTCTATCGTTGCAGCTTGATTCAGATGGGCCAACCGATGTCGTTATCGGAACGCCTATCGCGTTTCCTGATATGCCTGTGAACGACAACAATCGGCTGACGAAAGAAGGAATCGAATTAGGACGACGCCTGTTCTATGATCCGATTCTTAGTGGGAATGGGACATTCTCTTGCGCTAGTTGTCACAAGCAGGAATTTGCATTTAGCGATGGCAAAACCAAAGGAATTGGCATTCATGGCGAAACATTATTAAGAAATACTCCAGGACTATTCAATTTAGCATGGTATCCGCAATTGTTTTGGGATGGACGTTCGAATTCATTGGAGTCCCAGGTCTTCGAGCCTGTTCGAAAGCACGATGAGATGGATGTGCGATGGACAGAAGTGGTAAAACGCTTGAAGAATGATGACGTCTATCGCGATCTCTTTGAGGCTGCGTTTGGAACCTCACAAATCGATAGTGTAAAAGTAGCTTTTGCGATTGCACAGTTCGAACGTTCCATGATCTCGGCGAATGCAAAATTCGATCAGGTGCTGCGAGGGGAAAAATACCTCACGGAATCAGAATACCGCGGATTCGTACTAATGTGAACGATCAAAACAAAGGAAATTGTCTGCACTGCCATACATCAGATGGAAATGCCCTAGGAACAACTGGACAGATTGTGAATAATGGATTACAGTGGTATGAATTAAACGAAGGAATGGATGTTGGACTGGCAGCTGTAACTGGGAATCAGGAAGACCTTGGTAAGTTTAAAATCCCTTCATTACGAAACTTACTATTTACAGCGCCTTACATGCACGACGGCCGATTTGCCACCCTGGAAGAAGTTTTGGATTTCTACAGCGAACAAGTGGTGGACGCACCCTAAACGGATAGCCGAATGGCACATTCAAATAGACGCGGGATGCATTTAACGGATGAGGAAAAGAAAGACATTATCAATTTTCTAAAAACAATGTCAGACAGTTCCTTTATTAATGACCCAAAATTTGCATCGCCGTTTTGAAGAGATATAGAAAATATTGAAGAGTACCCTAACCACAAAGGCACAAGGTTGCGCGACCGGCAATTAATTTAGTGCACTTTGTGTCCTTGTGGTTAGTTCTTCAAATACTCCTTCCTAAAAATCAACTTGTTGATTTTCTCAATTGTTCAATTTCACCTTGCGCCCTCTTGCACTGAGCTTGTCGAAGTGTTGCGCCTTTGCGGCTAATAAAAATCACTCTGGGCATCTTTGCTTAATACGTTTTCCCTAGCTTCACTAACTTTACCCCATGCAAATTCGCACTGTAACTCTCAAAGATTCCCCTCACGATATCCAACGCCTCTACGATATCATGATTTATGCATACAAAGTCACAGAAACAGAAATTTGGGGAGAAGATTACAAACGCATGCTACCAGAAGAATTCCAGGAAGTCATAGCCAAAGGAGAGCTAATCGGTATTTGGATCGACGAAGTACCTGTCGGCAGCATTCATACATATCCATTAAATGCAGAAACGCGTGCTTTTGGATTATTCTCTGTCGACTTCGCCTATAAAGGGAAGGGGATAGGGCGCAAGCTAATTGCCGCTGCTGAAGAAAAAGCACGTAACGAAGGTGCATTATTCATGGAACTCGAAATTTTACGATTGAAAAACAAAGAGTTAGTCGTAAAGAAACAACTTCAGGAATGGTATCTGCGATTGGGTTATGAACATATTTCCACCACAGACTTTATAGATCGAAAGCCCAACAAAGCCGAAAAAGCAAAGAATTTTATCGCACCTTCTGTTTTTGATTGCTACCGAAAAGCCCTGAATTAGCTTTTTTTACGAAATCGGGCTCATTTTTCACTAAGATTCATGGATAAAATCCTAAAATTTTAAAATGACCCCCTAATTTTTAGGGGTATGTTGATAAAAAGTTACATTTTATTGAGTCAACCCCCTCCTTTTTGTTGTAGATTTGTAAAAAAAAACTTTTTCGTCATGGCAAATCAACGAATGCAAGCTTACTACGATGTTCTTCACAGAACTCCAAAACCAATTGAATTTGATGGTAAAATCTCTGATTTGTTCGGAGAGAATGTATTTCACCTTGAGGTAATGCGTGAGTACCTTCCAGGAGAAGCGTACAAATCCATGAAGCAAGCCATCTATGAAGGAACACGCTTGGATCGTGATATGGCCGATCAAGTAGCTTCTGCCATGAAAGATTGGGCGCTTACGAAGGGAGCGACGCATTACACGCACTGGTTCCAGCCATTGACAGGATCCACTGCCGAAAAGCACGATGCATTTTTTAAGCCAGTTGGCCCAGGAAAAGCAATTGAACGTTTCGACGGAGAATTGTTGGTGCAACAAGAGCCGGACGCTTCTTCTTTCCCGAACGGAGGAATTCGAAATACATTCGAAGCACGTGGATATACAGCTTGGGATCCATCATCCCCGGCATTCGTAATTGATAAAACTTTGTGTATTCCAACCATCTTCATCGCCTATACAGGTGAAGCATTGGATTACAAAATGCCATTGTTGAAGGCGCTTCATGCAGTTAATAACTCTGCTGTTGAGGTATGTCGTTACTTCGATAAAAACGTTGATAAGGTAACTGCAACTTTGGGATGGGAGCAAGAATACTTCCTTGTAGATAAAGCCTTGTTCAACGCACGCCCTGATTTGATGATGACAGGACGAGCGCTTTTCGGACATGCATCAGCGAAAGGTCAGCAGTTGGATGATCACTACTTTGGAT
Organism: Fluviicola sp. XM-24bin1; assembly: GCA_003149635.1. GTDB lineage: Bacteria > Bacteroidota > Bacteroidia > Flavobacteriales_D > Crocinitomicaceae > UBA4466. The sequence continues at coordinate 87,409 of QCWI01000014.1, read as the reverse complement.
CGATTCCTACGCGTGCTGCAGCATTCATGCGTGAATTCGAAACGGAAGCCATTCGTTTGGGGATTCCAGTAACAACACGTCACAACGAGGTAGCGCCGAACCAATTTGAGTGTGCGCCTATCTTCGAAGAGTGTAATTTGGCGAACGACCACAACCTTCTTTTAATGGACTTGTTAGAGAAAGTAGCGCGTCGTCATGATTTCCGTGTATTGTTGCACGAAAAGCCATTCGCAGGAGTGAACGGTTCAGGAAAACACAACAACTGGTCATTAAGCACAAACACAGGAGTGAACTTGTTGGCACCGGGGAAAAACCCGAAGTCGAACATGCAGTTCCTTACATTCTTCGTGAATACGATTAAAGCCATTCACGACAATTCTGATTTGTTGCGCGCAGCAATCGCAGGTGCAGGAAACGACCACCGATTGGGAGCAAACGAAGCACCTCCAGCAATCATCTCAGCATTTATCGGGTCTCAATTGACGGAGGTGTTGGATAAGTTGGAGAAGAGCATCAAAGCAGGTAAAATGACACCTGAAGATAAAACAGAATTGAAGTTGGACATCGGTAAAATCCCACAAATCTTGTTGGACAACACGGATCGTAACCGTACTTCACCATTCGCATTTACAGGGAACAAATTCGAGTTCCGTGCGGTGGGATCTTCAGCGAACTGTTCTTCTGCAATGATTGTTTTGAACACCATTATGGCGAAGCAACTACAGTTGTTCAAGGCTTCAGTAGATGCGCGCATTAAGAAAGGAGACAGCAAAGACGAAGCGATTTTGAAAGAATTGCAAAAGTTGATAAAAGAATCGAAGAAAATCCGATTCGAAGGAAATGGATACGGAGACGAGTGGGTGAAAGAAGCGGAAAAACGTGGATTGAGCAACTTGAAAGATACGCCTCGTGCATTGCAGGTTTGGGGAGATAAAGGAGTAGCTTCTTTGTTTGATGAAATGGGCGTATTGACTCCACGTGAGTTGGAAGCGCGTCAGGAAATCGAATTTGAGAACTACGTGATGAAGATTCAGATTGAAGCACGCGTAATCAACGAAATGGTGCGTAACTTCATCATTCCAGCGGCGGTAGAATACCAAAACCGTTTGATCTCTAACGTAAAAGGATTGCAAGACGTTCTTGGAGCGAAAGAAGGGAAATCTGCCGGAGCGGGTCAAATAGACGTAATCAAGAGCATTGCCGAGCACATGAATAAGATGAAGGAATCAAACGATGTGATGTTGGCAGCACGCAAGAAAGCCAATCAAATCGACGATATCGAAAAACGCGCTGTCTCATACTGTGATACGGTTAAAATTCACTTCGATAAAATTCGTTACCACGTAGATAAGCTAGAATTGCTCATCGATGATGAAGAATGGAGATTGCCGAAATTCCGTGAAATGCTTTTCACAAAATAGATGGAATAAGAAATAAAGAATAATGAAAAGCCGCGACGACATAGACTCGCGGCTTTTTTTTATTCCATCCGCACAAGCCTTCAATTCATTATTTCTTATTCAAGATTCCTTATTCTCCTAAGGCAATTCATAGGCCCCGATATCAGGGCTCACCGCATCTCTAGGGTTCTCGCATATGTCGGTTCCTGGATTCATCCCGAGGGTGATGCCAAAGGCGCTGTCGCCGGCACCATTCAATGGAGAACTGGCAGACCACATATAGTCCAAACCTGGAATATCGTTGAAGAGCGGATTCGCATTCCAAATGTTTCCATTCGTGTAGAAAGCGTCCGTAAATGGATCGTCTGCGCGAATCACGTTGCGTTGGAAATCTAGAACGATTGTTCCTTGCGTAAGAGTATCCATCGCGACCTCGTAATCTCCGTTTCCGTAAATCACGCTATTGGTAATGGTTCCTTCATTGATTGGGCCAATGGTGTCATCAAAGTAATTCGTAATTCCAATGGCAGCACCGACATTATCTCCAGGCCCGTAGCTTAACAAATGACAATGATTGAAGTTGAAGTCACCACCGCGTAACAATAAGAATGCATGGATCCCATTGTCCGAGATCACACAGTTTTCAGCCTTTACTTTTGCTCCATCATAGATGAACGTTCCGTATCGTGAACAATTTTGAATGGTGGTATTGCTCATCTCAAGCGTATAGCTGCTATTGCTTGGGTCTTCACTGAAAAGGTGCACACCCGCAATTCCATTCTTAATAATTGCATGGTCTATCGTACTTGGAAGTGCCTCCTGAAAGTAAATGCCATAATACTGACCAGAAACGTCATCATATTCGGCTTCCAATCGATCGCCTTGAAGCGTTACAGGATCGGTCTTTGTACCTTGAATGTGCAGCGCGCCTTTAAATACATAGATCAGCGAATTGTTGTGAAGATAGATATCCGTCCCAGCTTGTATGGTTATAGTTTCCCCTTCGTCGACGGCAGCGTACCCATAAACTACATGCGGTTTATCGTTTGGTAACGTACCCTGTGGCATAACCTCATTATTCCAGAAGTAAGCGTCTTGACCCCAGGCTGCAAGAACGACATATTGATCAACACCATTCGTACGGAATCGAATGCTGTCTTCGACAATCAATGGAAGCGTTCCACCGTTGGGATCCAAAGTCACCTCTACAAAAATCCAGAGACTATCGCTGCCCTCAATTTCAAGATTATTATGCAAAACTCCCGAGATTCCATCCACATTGATGCGGAAGGGAGAATTTTCGCCTCCCATCAATTCAATCTCATCCACACGCAAATTTCTATTGCTTCGATTGTAAATTTTCAATCGTTGTGTGGTTGATCCAACGGTGGTGAAAACAGTATCGAAAACAACTGTGTCGGCCGAAAAATCAAGATTTCCTTCTGATAAAAAGGTGTCTTTCTTACAGCTTGTAAGTTGTGAAGCGAAGAGCGCCAAAAGCGCTAATGGAAGTAAAACGGCTAGTTTCCGCATAAGTATTGTACTTTCGTTGGCAAAGTAACGCAAAAAGAATAAGTTTTATTTTATCGCGATTAATACTTTACTATTAAAAAAGTTTACATATCTTTGCGTCCCGATTTTAAGGGAAAAAACATTGTTATGAGAAAAGATATTCACCCGGAAGATTATAGATTGGTAGTATTTAAAGATATGTCGAACGACTATTCTTTTTTGTGTCCTTCATGTGCAGCATCTAGCGAAACTGTTACATGGGAAGATGGAAACGAGTATCCATTGATCAAATTGGATATCTCACACAAGTCACACCCATTCTTTACGGGAGTTGTTCAGTTTGTGGATACTGCAGGGCGTATCGATAAGTTCAACAACCGTTACCGTCGTAAATAATACAACGTACTATATAGTCGAAGACCATTCCTATCGGGATGGTCTTTTTTTGTTGGAAGGAATTCGGAGTGAATCTGACCTGTCAGATTCGTGTGCCCGCAAAGCTAACGCAACACTGTACTTCTTTAAAGTGTTCTTTGTGCCTCCGTGGTGAATAAAGAATATAATCGGTGCGAATTTTGACATTTTTTAACCCCGCATTTTAAACCTGTTCATAATTCTGGTGTCGAATTTGTAGTTATACGGTTATAAGTAGGTTCGAACAACTATCTTTACAACGCATGAGAATGCAAAAAACCATAGCAATTCTAGTGATGTTGTTGCTGTCGGCAACTTCATGGGCCGGCCGTATCGATAAAGGCTACAAAGCCCTCTGTGTTTTCGATTACTTTACCGCGAAGAAACATTTCACTAAGGCCTTGAAATACAACGAATCTCCCGGAGCTCAGGGATTGGCCATTATTTTCTATCGAAACGACAATCCGTTCCACAATTACGATTCAGCTTTGATCTACATTGAACGCTCCATTGCTACGTTTGATATGGTGAAGGCCAGAAAGAAACTCAAGTACGCCGATTGCGGATTTACGAAAGACAGCCTCTACGCATTGCGCCAAAGCATCAGTTCGCATTTCTATCAAGAAGCGTATGCGACGCAATCTGTACTTACTCTAACCAAATTTATCGACCGTCATCCCTGGGCAAAAGAAGTTTCAGAGGCAACCTTACTTCGTGATTCCCTAGCTTTCTTCAATGCCGTCGAGGTGAATACCAGTGTGGCCTTCAAAGGATTTATGGACTTGTATCCGAACAGCATTTATTACGAATTGGCCGAGGACAATTATTACGATGTTCAATTCTTAGAAAGCACTACTGATGGATCTTTGGAGTCCTTCAATGAGTTTATTAAAAACAATCCGATGAGTCCATTGCGACCAGAAGCGGAAAACAAAGTATTTGAATTATCAACGGCAGACAATACACCAGAGTCCAATGCTGCATTCATTCGCAATTATCCTGAGAATCCGAATGTGAAAAATGCTTGGTGGCGCTGGTATCAGTTGGAATTGAGCAATTACTCTACGGACGTGATTGCCTTCTTTATGGACAGCACCGAGATTCCTTTTCAGGACGAACTGCTAGAAGATCGAGCCTTGTTCGATGTGACGCTTCTTCCTTTTGAAAAAGAAGGCAAATTCGGATATATGCGTAATTCAGGTGAAATTCATATCAATCCTGAGTATGATTACGGGTCGTTCTTTCAGGAAGGCTTGGCGATTGTTGCGAAGGGGGAGAAGTTCGGGTTTATAAACAAGAGAGGAGATTTGCAGATCGCTTGTCAATTCGAATCCGTGAGCGATTTCGTAAATGGATTGTCTATCGTTGAGGTGAATGGCAAGTTCGGAATGATTGACCGTAACGGTACGTTTGTTTTCGAAGCGATGTACGAAGATTTGGGCTTGCTTTCCGAAGGATTGTCTTACGCGATGGTCGCGGAGCGCTACGGTTACTACAATGTAGCTGGGGAAATGGTGATCCCTCATTTTTTTGATGATGCATACGACTTTAAAAATGGGATTGCCAGGGTAGAAAAGGACGGTTATCAGGGCTACATCGATACAGAAGGCGCTTTCATCATTCCTGCTGTTCACGAAACTATTGAATGGTATCAGGATACTTTGTTGGTCTTTAGCGATGAAGGCCTGTACGGGATCATGAACACTCAGGCTCAAATTTACGTGGAACCTCAGTTCACATGGATCAATCCACTTCGAGAAGGTTTGGCAGTAGCAGAATTGGAAGATCGTATTGTGTATTTAGATTCTGTCGGTACCATTATTATTGATAACGGATTCGAAGTCTTTCCGAATTATCAGTTAAAAGGGGAGTTCCATGATGGCGTTGCGGTGATTAAGAAGAAGGACGAATACGGTCGTATAAATAAGGAAGGGAAGATGATCACCGAACCAGACTATGAAAATCTGGGGCTTGGAAAAGCGGTGTTTCCAGGGAAGAAAGACGATCTATGGGGATTGTTCAATGCGAAAGGGAAGACGGTAGTATCCATCCAATACGATGGAATCTTCAGCGCACCGAATGGAAAGTACGTGGTGAAGCAAAGCGATACAATGGGTGTAGTTGATGGAGTAGGCAATGTATTGGTTCCCGTTTCGTTTGATGCGGTAGAACCGATCAAAGATGATTTGTTCCTCGTGACTTCCAATGGTTTAGTCGGCGTGTATCGTAACGAAGAGCTGATAGTTCCCGTACGATACAATCAAATTGGTCTTTTTAGTGAAGAATACCTATTTTTAAATAAGGACGGATCAATTGCGTATTACGATCTCGTAAATGGTAAGTTGGTCGCAGTCAGACGATAATATGCTTCAGGCACTTGATAAATATAAATTTGGTTTGGTCGCAGTCATGATGACCTACATGATCATTTTTGTCTATTCAAATGCCACACGTTTCGATTATATGATCGAGCCAGAGCCGTATCTGGAACAAACGATGATTGAAGATAAGGAGGAAGTTTTGGAGATCACTCCAGACAAGGTTGAAATTCCGGATGACTATCAGGCAAACACCGACATCAAGAATCTAGCGCAGAGCAAAAACGATAAGCGGAATGCTTCCTACGAAGATTACGGCCCGCCAAAATCTTCCGAAGAAATTGCACAGGATATTAAGAATCTGGAAGCACAGATGAAGAATGAATCTGGAGGATCAGCTGCACGCGCGGAAATTCAAAAACTGATCGATCAACGCAAAGCCGAACAAGCTGCGGCGAAGGAAGCAGAGAATAATACAACACAAGGTACCCCGGGATCGGATAATAAATACGCTGGATATACCATGGTTGAATGGGATTTAGCCGATCGTTTGGCGCACAATAACAACATAGAATCGATTCGAAACCCGGGATATACCTGTGGAGATAAAGCCAATGGAGTGGTAGTTGTTGATGTCAAAACAAACTTCAACGGAAATGTAATCTCGGCTAAGTACAATCCCTCAAGAAGCTCAGGAGCTACAAGCTGTATGATCGACCGTGCTATCAAGTACGCAAAACTTTCGCGCTTCGAATACAGTAATAAGGCGAACGAGCAAACCGGTTACATCAAATACACGTTCGTATATAAGTAATGCCTACGAAAATCTCTGGAACGTATTTGGATCTCGCAGTCGCCCTGCCCCTGAAATCAAACGATAGTTTATTCATCGCTTCGGATGTCACGCAAATGGCTTTGGATGCTCGTAACGATGGCAATGCGTTCAATGCAAATGCTTTTATTGAGTCATTTCAAAACGTCCTATCGGAAGGAGATTTATTAATCCCAGCTTACACCGATAACTTAAAGGATGGCGATACCTTCGATCATTCAAAGTCCAAACCAACAACTGGGGCGCTCTCCAATAAAGTGGGGAGGCGCAAAGATTTCATTCGTTCCAAAGATCCTTTACATTCCGTGTATGCTTGGGGGAAGAGTGCAACAACTATTTCGGAATTGGATGGACAAAGTTCCCTAGGCGAAGACAGTATTTTCCATTGGATGCACGATAACAAGGCCAAAATGATGTGCATTGACGTCCATTTCCAAAACAGTTTGACCTACGTTCATTTTGTGGAAGAACGAAGAAAAGTCAAGTACCGCAAGCCTTACAATTGGACAATAAAGCGAGTTTTCAAGGAGCATTCCGACGAAAAATCATTCGTGTTTTACAGCCGTCAACCTTGGGTACTTACCGACCTTGAACTCTTGCAGAATAAAGCCATAGAGAAGGGGGTAGCGCAGGTTTTCGAGATCAATAATGCCACGATACTTTTCTTTGAGATCCTTGAAATGCACCAACTCATCGAATCTATGTTGGATAACGGCGAAAAACTCCACCGCATCAATCTCGTGCATTTCGCGAAAGGAATCGCAAAGAGAATTTTAGGAAAGTCGTAGGTTGAAATCAATCCTTCAACTTTCCGCTTTCAACCTTCTTCCAAATCCGTATTTTTACACAAAACAAATCGCATGAGTGGAATTGATTGGAAAATCGTAAAAGAGTACGAAGACATTACCTTCAAAATGGCGGATGGCGTGGCAAGAATCGCGTTCAATCGTCCTGAGGTACGCAATGCCTTTCGTCCGAAAACGGTAGATGAGTTGTTGGAAGCGTTAATAATCTGTCACGAAAGTCAAGAAATTGGAGTGGTGTTGATCACCGGTGAAGGGCCGTCACCCAAAGATGGAGGTTGGGCGTTTTGTTCCGGAGGTGACCAGCGTGTGCGTGCCAAGCGCGGCTACCAAGGATTGGACGGTGTGAACAAATTCAATATCTTGGATGTACAGCGTCAAATTCGATTCATGAACAAGGTCGTTATTGCTGTAGTTCCAGGTTGGGCCGTAGGTGGAGGACATTCCCTCCACGTAGTCTGCGATATGACATTGGCCAGCAAAGAACATGCAATTTTCAAGCAAACAGATGCAGATGTAGCCTCATTCGATGGCGGGTTCGGTTCAGCGTATTTAGCGCGTCAGGTTGGACAGAAACGTGCGCGTGAAATCTTCTTCCTTGGATTTGATTATTCGGCGCAAGAGGCCTATGAAATGGGTATGGTGAACAAAGTCGTTCCACACGATGAATTAGAACAGGCCGCCTACGATTGGGCGCAGGAAATCATGACGAAAAGCCCTACAGCGATTAAGATGCTCAAGTTTGGATTCAATCTAATTGACGATGGCTTGGTTGGACAGCAGGTGTATGCCGGAGAAGCGACACGCTTGGCCTATGGCACCGATGAAGCCGAAGAAGGAAGAAATGCCTTCTTAGAAAAGCGCCAACGCGATTTCAGTAAGTTTCCGAAGTTTCCGTAAGCGTAACGTGAATCTGTGCAAAAAACAAAAATCCAACGCCCAAACGCTGGATTTTTGTCATGCGAAAATTAGCTAGGAGCGACTCCAAAATTTCCACCATTTTCTGGTTGAGGAATCTGAATCATTTAGTTCATAATCGGATTTTTCCGTATCTGTCGGTAATGTGGCAAGATCCACCCATTGACCATTGAACCGAACCCACTCCTTGTCAATTCCCAATAAAGTCAGTACTACCTTGTGCTTTTTCGACACTGTAGTGTTCACATTGTTTTTCATGATTATCTATTTAGATATTGACATTCAGTAAGTTATAGATTTATTTAGGTCAATTAGGAACTGTATGAACATTGAAGTAGCGCGGGCTTTCCTTTGTAGGATGCGAATGAATATTAAGCTATTGAAATATAGCGTATTAGAGTGTTTTTTAACAGCGTTAAGCTAACAGTATGAAGCAAGGGCATACGGAATCGATGAAGCCGAAAATGGAAGAAATGCCTTCTTAGAGAAGCGTCAGCGCGATTTCAATAAGTTTCATTAGCGCCAACCATGATACAGCTAGTACCGTTAAGTGGATTAGAATGCTCAAACACCTTGCATACACATTATTCATTGTTTTACTGCTTATCTCTTGCGAAAAGGCCAAGTTTGAAGGTGATTTTGAGCGCGTCAAAGGCGACTACGATTGGATGTATAGCGGCGAAGGAAGTAGCGCCATCTATAGCGGAATGTCACCAGAGAAGTACGGCATTCGGATCACCGATAACAGCAAACTCATCTTTTTTAAGAATGGGAAGGAAGAACGGCGTTTTCGCATCCTGGAAGTCAAATGGTGGCATGATAATCAAATTCTATTGCGTTTAAAGACCAAATCTGGAGAACCGAACATAGCCTACTTGTCAGAGGATAACGTCTTTAAAATATTCCTACTTCCGTTCCGTCATGAAGAGGGTTATTTCAAAAAGAAACAGTGAAAAGTATTTTAGTCATATCGCTTTTGAGCGTGATTCTTTGGAGTTGTAAGAAAGAATCATTTGAGCATTCTTCGGAAGAGTATTTTCCTGAATCTTGCGTCTGTTCACACATTCAGGACAGTATTCCGGGAACATATACAGGTCAATTGGTAATTAGAGAATTTATCAGCTACGATTGGGTAAACCTTCAGGTGGTCACCAACACCATCCTGGATACGACCATTACGATTGAAGTGTCTAGAATCTGGAGCAATTCGCACTAGGATTCCTTGAAGTGCATGTACAATATTCCTTATTTCTTCGAAGAACCTGTAACGTTCACCAGCAATTCGACAACCATACCTGGATGGAAATATGATTCCCAGTTTTTCTTTGCCTCTGACAACGTAGTGGGAGATCCATATTATTTACGCATTTCTAATAGCCATAGAGTGAATGAATGGATTTCTGTGAGTACCTATAGCTTTTGGGGAATCCGCCAATAAAAAAGGCGACCATTTCTGATCGCCTCATTTTCCAGTTTCATTAAAGGCAAAGCTCTAACTCGTTTGTTAGACGAGAATTTTGTTTGCTCCTTACAATCTTATTTTACGCGAATGCGCTGACCAATTTGAAGTATCGATGTGGGCGTCAATCCGTTGAGTTTGCACAATGCGTCCACAGAGCGTCCGTACTTGGCTCCAATCTTCGAAAGAGAATCTCCTGATCGAACGATGTGGTATGCTGCATTTGAGTTCGCCTCAGAGGATGTATTTGCAATCGGTAGGGCAGTGGCATGACTGTGATTGTGATCGTGCTGCTCCTGATCGAATTCGTCTTGATCGTAACATTTCATTCCTTTGGCATTCTTCACCACAACGGCCAAGTCCAAAGTGTCTGTTTTCAAACAGTAATTTTCCAAATCGAAGATGAAGTTCGGATCGAAGGGAACGAATCCATAACGAACTTCGAAATGCAAATGCGGTGAATAAGAACGACCCGTTGATCCTCCTAATCCGATTAATTCTCCAGCCTGAACCACTTGATTTGGCCGCACTTTGATTTTAGAAAGGTGTGCGTAGTACGTCTCCAATCCATTGGGGTGACGAACTACAACTAAGTTTCCAAATCCACCAGAATTCCATTTCGCGTAACGCACTTTTCCTCCAAAGGCTGCTACAACGTTTTCTCCCACTTTCAATGGAATATCAATTCCTTTGTGGTGACGGCGACGACCTCCAAATCCTGATGTTGTTGGTTTCTCTACAGGGAACGCATATCCAAGTGTTGTATCCACCAGATTGATGATCCCTTCTGGGCTAAATCCAGCGGGTGGATATTGGAAAGTCACTTCATTGTTCCAATCCGTTGTGTAAACGCTGGCCGTATCGTAGAAAGAAACCGAAACTTCTTCCTCAACCTTTGTTGTATCCGAAGGATTGTTGGATGCAAGTGCAAACCAAGGCAATGAAATCAATAATAGAACGAGCGTGTTTCGCATATCTGAAGTGCTGTTTGAGATTGCAAAACTACCTAATTTTCAAGGATCAACAAGGTGGAGTTATCTAAAATTCGTTAAAGAACACCCTGAATACGTTAAGGTTGCGTTAAAGTTCGACGAGATTTAACTGAAGTTAAGGTTTGGAACTGAATGTGGAATCATGAATAAGAAATAGCGCTAGCTATTGAAGACTGAGGCCGAGCAAGGCGTGCGAGAAAGCCGAAGGAAATTAAGAATAATCAATTGGTCTATCCTTTTCTTTTATTAAATAACTCACATTTCGACTACGCTCAATGTGCACCACTCATTACTACTATTTTACCACTCAAATGGAATATTGAAGCGAACGCCGGCTGTTAATTGCGAAGGACTCTGCAACGGAGATTCATAAAGGTCTGCAAATCGATATTCAGCGAAAACGAATCCCCAGTAGTAGCCCAAATGTGCGAAAACGGTAAGATCGTTGAGCGTAGAAAGGCCGCGCGTTACGTTAAGATCATCTCCAATGGATCGTGTCCATCTTGTATATAATGGGAAACGATAACGAGCCCCAACTGCGATCATACGATTGCCTTTCACGTACAGCGAAGCAACGGCTCCAAAGCTCAGATGCAAGGAAGATACTTTTTGACTTTCGTACACGACGCTGGTATCCTGAAAGTCAGTAGTAGAGTAGTTCGTTTGCTAGTATCCGAAACCCGCTTCGTAACCAATGGCAATGGGTTTGGTGACGAGGAAATCCTGACCTGCGGTGTAATCTAAAGCGAAATCGCCTACTGGATCGTTTTCATTTCCGATGTCAATCCCGCGTCCAAACTGAAAGCCGTGAACGACATAAATAGGATCGTACGTGTAGTTTGTATCATACATGTAGCCATAGTAGTACCTTGGGTTCAACGGGTTGTAGAAATTTGGGTTGTCTTCATCTCCAATTCGAGCACCTCCTGTGTAAATGAAGAAGCGCATTTGATCCGCGACAATTTCAATGGACTGAGAGTATTGAATGGAATTATCACAAGACGATGCTGTTAGCTGGTACAAGCCTGCCGGAATCTCTGTTAAGGTATCGTTTACGCTCACTTGCTTGAACTCCAAAGTATCAGTGACAGAAGTCATAGAAACGTACACTGTGCGACATTCTGAAATACCATTGAAGGTAATTTGGCAATTTAGACTTCCGGTTTAAGCAAATGAGAACTGCACAAGTGCGGTGCATAGAATGAGTAGAATCGATTTCATAACAGTATATGTCTTAGTAGTTGGTTAAGTCACCCGAATAAATTCAAGTGTTAGAATTCTTCGCGATATCCAAAGCGAACACCGATGGATAGATTGGGTAAGTCTCCCAATGGACTTCGGAATATTTGATTGAATCGGTATTCAGCAAAGACGAAGCCCCAATTATATCCCAATTGAGCAAACACGGAAAAATCATTGTATCGATATAAGCCGCCGGTGGTAAGTTTATCGTTCCCATTGATTCTCGCATATCGTGCGTAGTAGGGAAGGCGATAACGTGCACCGATGGACATGAATTTACGCTCTTTTATGTAGATCGAAGTGAGCAATCCAAAGTTGAAATCCAGTGTTGTAAATCGTTGTTTCTCGTGTCGAATTGTTGGATCTTCTAAATCTTCTCCTACATAATTGGCTCTCGTGAATCCATAACCGATTTCATATCCAATGCCGAAGGGTTTTGTAACCAACCAATCATGGCCTAACATCATGTCAAAGGAAAAGTTATTGAGCAAATTCGGATTTTCATTGTCAAAATCAAACCCACGGCCGAATTGATACGTCACACCAAAGTAAACTGGAGCGTACAAAGAATCATAATAGTCGTAGTAGTAATCATCAGAGTACAAATCCTCCTCTCTATTCTCACTAACATACGCTGTATTTCTGAAGTAGATATAGCGCATGTCATTTTCCAGAATTTCTATGATTTGACCGTAGTGATATGCCGAATCACATGAATAGAACATGGCGTTGTACAAGCCTTCCGGAATATTTTTTACTGTGTCACGATCACGAAGGTTGGAATAGAAAAGGGTTGTATCAGGATTGCTGAGTTCTAATTTGTAGGTAGCACATGAAACATCCTTGACGAAGTCCACGTTGGTAATAAGGTTTCCTGTTTGCGCAGATGCTGGTTGCAAAGTAATGATTACGACGACGAACGATACCAGTTGTTTCATGTATATAAATGTAAAAAAAAAGTGCCTCAGGAAACCCAAGGCACTTTCACTAAGTATGATGTCGAACTTACTTTTTAAAGTTATCAGCTACGATCAAATCTTTAGTTCCGTGAGACCAAGAGTAGAATCCTTCACCACTCTTAACGCCTTTTTTACCAGCGGTTACCATATTCACCAACAATGGACACGGTGCGTATTTCGGATTTCCGAAACCTTCGTACAATACTTCCAAAATCGCCAAACATACGTCCAAACCGATGAAGTCTGCCAATTGAAGTGGCCCCATTGGATGAGCCATTCCCAATTTCATCACTGTATCGATTTCCTCAACACCAGCAACACCTTCGTGAAGTGTGATAATCGCTTCGTTGATCATTGGCATCAAAATACGGTTGGCAACGAATCCTGGGTAATCATTTACTTCTACAGGAACCTTGTTCAATTTTCTTGACGTTTCCATGATTAATTCTGTCACAGCGTCAGAAGTATCGTATCCACGAATGATTTCCACCAATTTCATAATCGGCACTGGGTTCATGAAGTGCATTCCGATTACTTTGTCAGGACGCCCTGTAACAGCAGCAATCTTTGTAATGGAAATGGAAGAAGTGTTTGTGGCAAGAATTGTTTCAGCATCAGTCAATGCGTCCAAATCCTGGAAAATCTTCAATTTCAAATCCACATTTTCCGTAGCAGCTTCTACTACCAAATCCACACCTTTTACGCCTTCTTCAATTGATGTAAACGTGGTGATGTTATTGAGGGTATTGTTTTTATCGTCTTCACTGATTTTTTCCTTCGTAACCATACGATCCAAATTCTTCGTGATCGTTGCCATTCCTTTGTCCAGGGAGGCTTGTGCGATGTCAATCAATGCGACATTATATCCAAATTGAGCAAACGTGTGGGCAATTCCATTTCCCATTGTTCCTGCTCCAATAACTGCTACGTTTTTCATATCCTGATTTTTTGTGATACAAATATAATGTTCCGTTGCGATTTGAGAGGAAGCTAGGAGAGGAACTTCGGGGCAATTTTGGTATCTTTAATTTTGTTTTGAGATGGTTGATTCGAAGATGAAAGAAGTTCCTGAAAACATTGTCTTTTACGATGGCGACTGCGGATTTTGCAATCGTTCGGTGAACTACGTCTTGAAGCACGATAAGACGAAATCTATCCATTATGCAAGTTTGCAATCGGAAGTCACCAAAGAAATATTCCTGAACAACGGTTGTCCCGAAGCAGATTTAAGTACCTTCTATTTGATGCAAGATGGCGAACTCTTCAAAAAGTCGAAAGCGGCCTTCAAAGTATTGAAGTTTTTCCCCTGGTACATGCAGTGGTTGCACATTTTCAGAATTGTTCCGCTTGGAATTAGAGACTGGGTGTACGATCAAGTCGCTAAGCGACGCCGACGCATTTCGAAAGGATATTGTGTAATGCCAGACGAACAAGAGCGGAAATTGTTTTTGAATATGGGATAAAGTGGAATAATGAATAAGAAATAGCGCTAGCTATTGAAGACTGAGGCCGAGCAAGGCGTGCGAGATAGCCGAAGGATATTCAGAATAATGAGTTGGTCTATTTCTTATTTACTCAGACTTCGACTACGCTCAGTGTGCAGAAATCCTGACCCCTCACTAACCTTTCACCACTCCGGACTCACCACTCCGTACTGTTTATTACTCGTCCACATGATCCTCCACGTAACGAATAATCGCTCGGGCGATATCCCTACCCGTGGCTGCTTCGATTCCTTCCAGCCCTGGAGATGAATTCACCTCCATAATCATCGGCCCAGACTTCGATTGCAGCATGTCTACACCGGCAATTCCCAATTTCAGAACACGTGCCGCCTTCAATGCAGCTTTTTCTTCGTCTTCGCTCAATTCAATGATTTCAGCGGTTCCACCACGGTGAAGATTCGATCGAAATTCTCCCTTTTTGGCTTGACGTTTCATCGCTCCGATAACCTGACCGTCAACCACGAAAGCACGGATATCAGCACCCTTTGCCTCTTCGATAAACTCTTGAACGATCACTCTGGCTTGCAATCCCTGAAAAGCCTCCAAAACAGATTCCGCAGCACTTCGGTTTTCAGCCAAAACAACTCCAACACCTTGCGTTCCTTCCAAAAGTTTAATAACGTAAGGATCAGGCCCCACCTGATCCAAAATTCTAGATGAATTCTTGGAGAAGTTGGTGAAGGCGGTTTTGGGCAAGTTCAATCCAGCTCGTGATAAAATTTGTAGTGAACGCAGTTTGTCTCTTGATCGTGTAAGAGCTTGTGACTCTAGCGAGGTAAAGACTTTCATCATTTCAAATTGACGCACTACTGCAGCTCCATAGAAAGTGACCGAAGCGCCAATTCTGGGAATTACAGCATCCACGTCATTCAACGGTTTCCCTTTGTAAAAAACCATTGGTTTTTTCTTCTCAATGTAGATGTCGCACTTGGTGTGATCGACCACAAGCATTTCGTGACCACGTTGTTCTCCAGCTTCTTTAATACGAGCTGTAGAGTACAATTCTGGATTGCGCGATAAAATGACAATTTTCATGATTTCAAGGATTGATTCTTTAGAGTAACGTCAACGAGAAACTTCTTTTTTAAGAAATGTCTTCCAAGCAGTACAGGATATCGCATATTGCTACGATCATTTAAGGTCAAGCGAATTTTGAAAGTTTGGTCTAAAAGTGTGACTTTCGTTGTGATCATGATACGTTCTTCCTGTATTCCGTTTGAGCTTCGAACTTTCACCTTCTTTTTAACTTTGAAAGTCAAGGTCTCCCCGGTATAATGAGGATGACTGGGATCCAAAAAAATACAGTGTACTTTCTCGCCATCTGCGACCACCGAATGGCAATGAATGCTTGAAGTGTAAGCACCAGTATCTACTTTAGCTTCGATTGAATCCAAAGACAATTCTGGAAAGCTAACGCTCTCAGCACGACCAATCAAAGGGTAATTTTCTGAGCTCAATTTTACAAATTTGGGCAGCGAAATTAGGCAAAAATTAAATTGAGTGGATACTTCTATTGTTAATATTACATCAACGAACGGAACAATAGAGTTAACAATGGATGCAGCGCGAATGAAGGTATCTACAATTTGACGATTTTCTTTTCAATTTCTGTGCCGTCCTCAAAGGTGAAATTAAAGAAGTAAATCCCGGGAGATAAATCTTCGGGTCAAGTGCTCATATCTTCACGATCTTGGTCTGATAATCGTGACCATTCTCAAAATGGAAGCGGAAGTAGTAAATACCGGGAGTCAAATGATCTACTTTGCAGGAGCCTTTTCCAGTGCCCCCGCTGTACTCAATAGTTTCCACTCGTTTTCCTTCAGAATTGGAAATGAAGATTTGCTCTAGAACTTTGTCTTCAGGAACTTCAAAACGTAACTTACTTTTCACTGGGTTCGGACGAATGTTTAAGAGCAAAGCAGCTTCGGATTCTTCAATTCCAGCTTCGAAAAAGCAATTAGTACCTAGAAGAACCTGACCATCTAAACTGAAACAGTTGAATTGATATCCGCAATTGGGCTGCTCGCAAGTAGGTTCGAAGAATCCTCCGGGCCAACCGAGACCTTCAATCATGTTGCTAAAGGATCCAGTCGTCGTTTCGGTGAAATAATACTTGTTGCGCAATTGTCCGCCGAATGTGATTTGCTCCACACTATCCAAAACGATGTATCGATCGCAAACGTTATATGCAACGGGAAAAGTGTCGCCCAAGGAAATGCCGTAATCATACAACAAGGTGTCATTAGTTCCATTCCAGAGATACACTTGATAACCGTCCTGTCGAACGAGATGCGCCAATGCATCATAGGTTGTACTCGGGCCACACTCTGGGCCTAATGGCCCATCAGTCTTAATGGATTGACCGCGCTTGTAGAACTTCTTGTACGTTTGAGTATTGATAGTGGAATCGCCATTTATATAATAAACAAAATCGCGGTAATCAACGCAGCCATCAATCGTGCAAGATGAAGATTGGTTCCATTCAGGATTACCACTGAAATAATCGGCTTGCCCAAAGGAATAGGAGACGGCCGAGAGAATAATAAAAATCAGTTGCAATCTCATGAATTCCATTTATTACCAATGTACGACGATTCTTTCACATACGCTTGCTTCCGATATTTTAACAATTTTTGATTGCCTTCAAATCCTTCTATTTACTCATTGGTATGAATTGCAAGACTATGTTTGCTTATGTTGATTACTTGATAATTCAGAACTGAATATTCACTTTTGGTTGAAATAACCAATTAAGCAATCAATGGCGTTTATAGTTTTTTTCTCTGTTCTCATTCTAACATTGAACAGTTATGTAGTATTCGCAACCTGGAATAACTTTGGCGATGGTCAATGGGGATTGATTTGGAAGCTTTTCCTCGGATTCATGATCGTATGGGAAATTACGACACTGTTCATCATGAATTATCAGTTTCGCCCGAATTATGGAAAAGCGAGTGTCGCATCGAATTTATTCATGGGAGTAACGATGTCGTTTCTGATTGCCAAATTGATTCTCATCGTTTTCCTGTTTGCCAATGATGCGTATCGATTGATTCTCTGGCCAATAGAGAGTGCCATTTCCGATGAATCCGTCTCCTTTGAAAGCCGAAGAAAATTCATTACCAACCTCGGTCTCGTAGCTGCTGCGATCCCTTTCTCCGGGATTTTGTACGGTACTTTGAAAGGCCGATATAGCTATAAAGTTTGGAAGCAAAAACTTACGTTTAAAGATCTACCAGAGTCCTTCAATGGATTGCGCATTGCTCAATTGTCCGATATTCATTCTGGGAGCTTGGACAATCCTGGTGCAGTTAGAGAAGCGTTACAGGATCTCATGAGCTATAAACCCGACATGATTCTGCTTACAGGAGATTTGGTGAACAATTTTGCCTACGAGATTGATGATTATGTAGATATCTTCAAGGAAGAATTAAAGGCTCCATTAGGTATGTACGCTGTAATGGGAAACCACGATTACGGTGAGTACGTGAAATGGGATTCTGAGGCAGATAAAAAGAACAATATTCTGGAAGTTCAAGAGCGATACAAGCGATTGGGATTTGATTTATTGAACAATGAATCGCGTCAGTTGGAAGTAAATGGAGAGCGTATCAATCTTGTCGGAGTTGAAAACTGGGGCGGAGGAGGATTTCCGAAATACGGAGATTTTGACAAAGCCATTGAAAACGTACAAGCAGATGAGTTCAAAATTTTGATGTCGCACGATCCTGATCATTGGGATTTAAAAGTGATGGATCATGATGTGCACGTGAACCTGACGCTCTCAGGGCACACGCACGGAAGTCAAATGGGAATTGAAATTCCAGGTTGGGTGAAATGGTCTCCGGTGAAGTATCGCTACAAACGATGGGCGGGCTTGTACGAGGAGAAAGATCAATACCTGTACGTAAATCGCGGATTTGGATTTATCGGATACCCCGGGCGCATCGGCATCTGGCCAGAGATCACGATTTTTAATTTGGAGAAAGCTTGAGTTGGCGAAAGGCTGAAAGCAAAAGGCTGAAAGAACCCTTCAGCTTTCTACTTTTCGCTAATAGGTCTTTTCTCTTTCCTCTTTGAGCGAAGCGGTCTTTTATCTTTTTTCTTTAAGCGCAGCGATCTTTCTTCTTTCAGCGCAGCGGTCTTTTATCTAATTATGGAACGTCTTAAAAATCGAAATCAACTTATCGGGTGGTAGCATGCCATTTTCGTGCTCCTTCATTGCTTTCAGGACTTCGTCTGTTGCGCGCGGAGCCAAGCCCATTCGGATTCCAATTTGGCGGATGTGAAGCAATTCTTCTTCGGAAACGTGCTGATCTACATTCATCATCAAAACCAATCGCTGGAACTGAACAATACGATCCATTTCGTTTTTGGGCGGTGTGAATTCAATATATTCATCAAACAAGCGTTTGAAGTCTTCATCGCTGACCTCTAGTTGTTTAGCTATAGCGTGTAAGAATTCAAATTCAGCGGTTCGTAAATTTTTATCTGCTTTGGCAAGTTTGATTAATTCAGAAAGCAGGCTCAGTTTTTCCTTCAGAGAATCGTTCATGATTCGAAAAATAACAAAGTTTGTCGACATGTTTCCTCTAATTCCGCTGGCATTTTCGCCTCATCCCAAGGATGCGAAGCATTGAACGTGTGTTGCGCATTATCAATAATTACCAGGGGAGTGCCCGTCCAATTCGAAAGGTTTTCTCCCTCCAAAAGAAGAACGGAAGTATCATCCCGACCATGCAAAATCAAGCAAGGTTTTTCGTTTTGTTCGCAATGCAGCTGAATATTCAAGCGATCCCTGTTCATTTCGAAGTCCAAATATTGATCGAAATGATGCGGTAAATCCTGTTTTGTGCGACCGTTTTTCACATATCGATACGTTTCATTCTTCCATTTCTCCAAAGCCTCTCCCGAAGGAAAACGTTTCTCGATGGAAGAGATTCCCGCCCACGACGCCCATTTCGCCACTTTCGGATGTCCAGATTGAAGTGCCACAATTCCGCCGCCTCTTGAATGACCAATCGTATAAATCTCAAAATCATCCGCTTCGAGAGCCTCAGCGGACTGAATTCTTGAGTTTAGCGTCTCAATCACCCTCTCAAAATCCTCCAGTTCTTTCGAATACGAATTCTTAGAAAAAGCCTCTGTATCGGGGAAGTCGATCGGGTTGGACGTAGTGCCTCCATTATGGCTCACATTGTACTTCACGAAACCGTACGAGTTATCAACAAAAAATTGCCCCGTAAGGTGCCAGCAACCCCAATCTTTGAAGCCCATGTATCCATGAACGAAAACGATCAACTTTCTATTCCAATTCTCCGGAATGGTAATGTCGTAAAAGCTTTCACGATTGTCTGCTCCTGTATAAACGACGTTCTTTTCTTCGATCAAATGCATGAAAAATCACTATTTCCGATGAAAATAATCAATCTGTTTATTATCACATGAGATTGTGTAAATCTGATCTCGAAATAGCGCCTACAGATGCTTTGAAATGGCTATATTTGCCCTCTTAACACCGTAATCGACTATGCGGATTTTACTTTCTCTGGCTATACTATTTGTAATTGGTTGTACCGACTCCTCAGATTCTCAGGTTACGGGAGGAGAATTCACGGTGCACTTTGCCGACAAGAAAGATTACAAACTCGCTAAAAGCATCGTAGAATTTTGGAAAAAGGATTCGCTCATGACAGGTGAACCTCAAGATGTTCGCTTGAAAAGAACGAATGACGGCTACGATTTACTTTTAATTTCCACCGGCTTAACGGATCCCTCAGATTTAACTTTTGAAGATCTTCGTTCGCTAGATACACTTCAGGAACGACTGCAAGTGCGCGTCTTTCATGACGAACGTGTTTCATTGGTCATTGCGGATAAGAATTTCAAACCCTTATTCCGACCAAAATTGTAGATGCTGATGATCTTCCTCGAACAAAATATCAAAGGGATTTGCGAACGTCACGGGCTTGATTACGTGGACTTTCTGGATGAATTGGATGTAGATCATCCGAATGATTTATCCATCTACGACCTGGAGGCCATCGCGGAAGAATACGAAGTGGATTTATCAGCCTTGCTGTTCAAACATACCTTTCCATCTCGAGAGCTAAAGAAACGTCTCGAATCAATTCAATTATTGATCTTGGATGTCGACGGTGTAATGACGGATGGAGGTTTGTACTTCTCGGACGAAGGCGATCATATTAAAAAGTTCGATGCGAAAGATGGAATGGCCATCGCGCAGCTGACAAAAGGAGGCTTCCAAGTCGGGATTATTTCGTCTGGTTTCTCGGAAACGGCGGTAAAGCGGAGAGCTGATATGTTAGGAATTCAACACTGTTCGGTAAATAAAGAGTCAAAATTAACGCGTTTACGCAATATTTGTGCATCTTTAGATATCGACCTGAACCAAGTGGCAATGATTGGTGATGACATCAACGACCTCGAAATTTTTGAGGTTTGCGGTTTCTCAGCTTGTCCTGCCGACGCTGTTCCAACTGTTAAAAACAAGGTAGACCTTGTGCTGAGTGCAAATGGAGGGCGTGGAGCCATTCGCGAATTTGTGGATGAATACTTATTAGAAGAACGATTGAAATAACTACTGCATGAATACTTTGAAATTGGGAATTATCAGAGAGGGAAAGGTACCGCCAGACAAACGCGTGCCTTTGACGCCAAGTCAATGCAAAGCTTTGTTGGAAGAATACCCAAACTTGGAGATTTTAGTGCAACCGAGCCCAATTAGAGCTTATTCGGATCAAGAATACATTGCTGCGGGCATTCCCATGTCGGAAGATTTAAGCGATTGCGATGTGATCATCGGAGTGAAAGAAGTGAATATCGAAGACTTGATTCCCAACAAGAAGTTCATGTTCTTCTCCCATACGATCAAGAAACAGCCGTATAACAGAGACTTACTTCAGGCAATTATCGATAAGAAAATTCAATTGATTGATTATGAAGTTCTCAAGGACACATCTAACAAAAGAATCCTTGGATTTGGCCGTTACGCTGGAATTGTAGGATGTTACAACGGGTTCCTAACCTTTGGATTGAAGCACGGACTTTACGAGTTGAAGCCAGCACACCAATGCCGCGATCGAAAAGAAGTGGAGGAAGAATTGAAAAAGGTACAACTTCCAAAGAATGCAAAAATCGTTCTAACTGGGTTCGGAAGAGTAGGCCACGGAGCACGTGAAATCTTAGCTGAATTGCCAATCAAAGAGGTAGATCCAGAAGCATTCATAACGCAAGAATTCGATGGGCCGGTATTTACGCATTTGGATGTAAGCGATTATTACGCAAAACGCGATGGAGGTGCATTCGACAAAGGTGGGTTTTACAGTGATCCAACTTCATACAAATCAACATTCTCTCGCTTCTTGAGCCATGCGGATATGTACATTCCATGTCATTACTGGAGTGATCAAGCCGATTTTATCATCACCCGAGAAGATTTGAAAGCAAAAGATGTACGATTGTCCGTAGTTGCTGATATTTCGTGTGATATTGATTGTGCGGTAGCATGTACGATTCGTCCAAGTAAAATTAGTGAGCCTATTTACGGATACAATCCGCATACGGAAAGTGAAGGAAACTTCATGGATGACGGCGTAATCGCTGTGATGGCCGTGGATAATTTGCCTTGTGAATTGCCGTTGGATGCATCTGAAGATTTTGGAAACGAATTGATCAAACAAGTGATCCCTCATTTGTTAGGTGATGATTCCAATAAAATCATTGCCCGCGCAAGCGAAACAACTCTTGATGGTGGGTTAACAGAATATTTCTCATATTTGGAGGGCTATTTAGCCGGAACCGAATAAACTACCATGGAGAAAGGAAATAAGAAAATCATCAGAGGCTGGGTCATGTACGACTGGGCCAATTCAGTGTATAACTTGGTGATTTCCTCCGCAATCTTCCCCATTTTTTACGACAACGTTACCACAAAACGCTACATCGTTGATAAAGTAAATATCAGCGATGAACAGATCTCGGCGCTGGACGCCAGAGTGGAGGCAGAGAAGGCGACGAACTTCGATTACGATCTTTCCCGCGTTACGGAACATGATTACGCTATCGATACGCTCGGAATTACCGAAGCACAATATGATGCAATTCCGTCTGGATTTGACGTAGCCAATGCTACAGTTGAATTCTTCGGTGCAGAAGTTTCGAATTCCGTGTTGATGTCCTATGTATTATCGGCATCCTTCCTAGTCGTTTCGGTATTGTCACCAATGTTATCTGGGGTGGCAGATTTCTCAGGAAATAAGAAGCGCTTCATGCAGTTTTTCTGCTACTTGGGAGCATTGGCCTGTATCTCATTGGTTGGATTTGCCAATGCACCAATTGAATTAGGAATGTTGTCCATTTTCCTCGCTAGTATTGGATTCTGGAACAGTTTGGTATTCTACAATGCCTATCTACCTGAAATTGCCGAACCTAAAGATCACGACAGGATTTCTGCACGTGGTTTTTCCATGGGGTATTTCGGAAGTATGATTTTGTTGGTGATCTGTTTGGCGATCATCATGGGGCTCGGAGGTGAATACACAAAGTATTGCTTTATCCTCGTTGGTCTTTGGTGGCTGGGATTCAGTCAGATAACATATCGTGTCTTACCGAACAATCCGTACGGAAAGAAGAAGGAAAAAGGTGTTCTCAGCAAAGGATTCAAGGAGCTGAAAATAGTCTTCAACGAATTCAAGAAAACGAAGCGCTTGAAACGATTCTTATTGGCGTTCTTCTTCTACAATACAGGAGTTCAAACAGTAATGCTAATGGCCGTTCTTTTCGCTAAGAAAGAGGTGGATTGGGGGCCAGCAGGCGGAGATACGGGATTGATTATCGCGATTCTTCTGATTCAAATTCTTGGAGCTGGAGGAGCCTTCTTAATGTCGCGATTGTCTGGCAGGTTAGGGAATGTTCCAACACTTGGTCTTTCGGTGATGATCTGGATTGGTGTCTGTGTCGCAGCATATTTCGTAACGACTCCGTTCCAGTTCTATTTCCTAGCGGCAACGGTTGGATTGGTAATGGGTGGAGTTCAAGCTTTATCACGCTCCACGTACTCCAAGTTCCTACCAGAAACAGAAGATCACGCAAGCTACTTCTCGTTCTTTGATGTTACTGAGAAGATCGGAATTGTACTCGGGACATTTGCCTTCGGAATGTTCGAGATGCTCACCGGTTCCTTGCGTTCATCGGTGATTTCAGTAGCGATTTTCTTTATCATCGGATTCGTTCTCTTGTTCTTTGTTCCGCGTTTGAAGCGTTCGAATAAGGACGATGATTCTGACGAAGTGCATGTTTCCGTGCTTTCATAATCCGATCATTAGAAAATTTGTTATTTTCAAACCTGAATCAACCCAAATACACGCATTATGGTAACTGAAGAAGGAAAAACGCGCGCAATTATCGCACACATTACATTAATCGGCTGGATTATCGCTGTGGTACAAAATGGCGAAAAGAAAGACGATTACGCAAGTTTCTATATCCGTCAAATGTTAGGATTGTTAATCATGGGGATCGTCGGTTCCATAATTGCGATCATTCCTATTATTGGTTGGTTGATTTATCTGGGAGTTGTAGCCCTTTGGATCGTAAGCTTGGTATGTGCTACCAGCGGCGAGAAGAAAGAAATCCCAGTCCTCGGAGCACAATTCCAGGAATGGTTTAAGTCTCTGTAGAAGGAGAAAGAAGTAAGGAAGTCAAAAGTGAAAAGTACGCTGAGGCTCTCGAAATGCACTTTTCATTATTAAATGATTCCATTGAAAGAATTTAATAAAAGCGGCTTTCCCGTCATTCGGTTCCGTGAAGACTATTTTGAGGTCAAAGCCATGGATTATTGGGAGTTTCGTTCGTTCAAGTATTCTGAAGTCGTTAAAATCGACTACTATCATTATAGAGACCGCTGGTGGTTCGGAATGGGCGTTTGGTCTTTCTTCATGTCCACGTATGATGCCCGTACTTTCAAAATTGTTAAAGAAAACGGCGTTAGTTGGAAGTACAATGCTCATAGAGAGTACAAGCAAGAGTTCGCGGATGTTGTAAAGGAATTTATAAATCGTTGCGGTCTAGAAAGAACGAGGTAAAACTCTTCCTCTTGACTTCTGACTTTTCACTTCTCACTAGGTAATAGTCTTCTTTCTTTTCTCTTTTCGTCTTTATTTAACCCTTCATACAACACTCCTGAAACTTTTTCCCACTCCCACACGGACAAGGTTCAAAGTGACGTACGGGCTCGATTTTTTCTACCAGTTTTCTGTCAGACATTTCGTGTTCAAAGATGTCTTCAAGAACATGATACAATTCCGGGTGATTCTCTTCCAATAATTTCGGTCACTCGAAGAAATACTCAGAAATCACTGCCATGAACTCAGCACGATTCGTAGCGCCATAACGATGAATATCACTTTCGTTTTCTAGGATTTCATCAATCTTTTTGTCAATCAAATGAATCCAGGGAATAACGTTCTCACGATGCATGAGACGTTCTGGAATCCCATCAATTTTTCCATCCGCCTTATCGATCAGGTGAACGAATTCATGTATGGCTGTATTTCGTTTATCTTCCTCATTGTCAAACCCTAAATGAAGGGCTTTGCGAGAAACGATCATCTTACCATCCATATAACCTTATCCAACCATACCGAGAATGGCGACATCTTCAACGCGTTGACCAATGTTGTGCTCGAAATCGAAATGAGCAGGGTAGAGGAGTACTTCTTTCAATTTGAAATATTCCCATTTGGGAAAAGCGAAAATAGGAATGATTGCACTGGCACCAATCAATAGTCGATCTTCGTCTTGTACATCCGTTTGGATTCCTGTAATCTCCGTTGTATTCAGAAATTGAAGTACACGATCTTCAAATTGACGCTTTTCATCATCATATAGCGACCGGTAGAATTGCACCTTATCATTGAGATAGGCGCGCCATTCCAGTGTAAATGCACTGGCAAACTTTGGAGTTCTTTTGGATTGAAAAAAATCAAAGAACCCCACGAGAAATTACTTTCTGTAGAAAGGAAGTTTCACTACCTGAGCCTTCAAAGACTTGTTACGCACCTTGATGTACACCTCAGAATCAACTTTGCTGTGATCTACAGTAACATAACCAAGACCGATTGCCTTTTTCATTGAAGGAGACATTGTTCCGGAAGTAACGCGACCGATGATATTGTCATTGGCATCTGCAATTTCGTAGTCGTGACGTGGAATTCCACGGTCTATCATTTCAAACGCAACCAATTTACGTTCAACACCGTTCGCTTTCAATGCTGTCAAACGTTCTTTATCAACGAAATCAGCTTCTTTCTGCAATTTGGTAATCCATCCCAATCCAGCTTCTAATGGAGAGGTAGTATCGTCGATGTCGTTTCCGTACAAACAGAATCCCATTTCCAATCGCAATGTATCTCGGGCTGCCAATCCAATCGGTTGAATCCCGAAATGTTTTCCAGCTTCAAATACTTTGTTCCAAACCTTCTCGGCTTCATCGTTCTTGCAGTAGATTTCAAATCCACCGCTACCTGTATATCCAGTTGCAGAAATAATTACGTGTTCAATTCCAGCAAAATCAGCTACTTCAAAGTGGTAGTATTTAATTGCCGATAGATCGATGGATGTCAAAGATTGCATCGCTTCAACCGCTTTTGGCCCTTGGATCGCTAATAATGAATACTCATCGGACAAGTTGCGCATTTCAACGTCGAACGAATTGTGCTTGGAAATCCAATCCCAGTCTTTTTCAATGTTAGAAGCGTTCACAACAAGTAGGTATTGCTCCTCTTTAATTCTGTAAATGATCAAATCGTCTACGATTCCGCCATTTCCGTTCGGCATACAGCTGTACTGAGCACGACCGATTTCCATCACAGAAGCATCGTTCGTTGTCACTTTTTGGATCAAATCCAACGCGCCCGGGCCAGTCAATAAAAACTCTCCCATGTGCGAAACATCAAACACACCTACTGCTTCACGAACCGTTTCGTGTTCTACGTTCACCCCCTCATATTGTACAGGCATGTTGTATCCTGCAAATGGCACCATCTTCGCGCCTAATCCCTCATGTATGTGTGATAATGCTGTATTCTTCATCGTTTACGTCCTTAAAATTTGGAGGTAAATTTAACGATAAAGAAATACTGGAAAACAGCCAAGCGAAAAATTCACGCTTATTCCATCATTTGTGCAACTTGTTTACCGACGAGTGAGCCAATGGCAACTCCCATTCCTCCCAGTCGAACACCGCAGAATACATGGTGGTGCAACTCTTTCACAATCGGTTTTTTTGTGTCACCAACGCCCATGACACCGGCCCAGGTGTGTTCAATGGTGAAAGGTGTTTCTGGTAAAATGACTTCCTCCAGTAAAGCGTGTAGTGCTGATTGAATTTGATCAGATGTGGCAATATCTGTGGTCGTTTCACCTTCAAAGTCAAGATTTCGACCACCGCCCAATAAAACGCGACCATTAATATTTCTGAAATAGTAATAGCCTTTCTGATAATGGAAAGTGCCTTCGAATGGCAAACTTTTAATAGGATTTGTGATCAAAACTTGTGCTCTGGCTGGGGCGATGTCATCTTCTGGTAGAAACTGCTTCGCAAATCCATTGGTACAAATGGCGACCTTTCCTGCTTTGATTTCACCCAGATTCGTGTCGACTACAACTTCATTTACGCCAGATGTAATAGTATTCGCTGAGACTCCAAACAAAACGGAAATTCCTGCATCTATCACGCGCTGATAATACACCGCATTCATTTTCGAAGTGTCAATTTGTCCTTCCAGCCGATTGTTAAATCCGCCAGAAACTCCTTGGAATCCGAACTTCGCGTTCACTTGATCGTCCCAAGAATAAACATTTTTCTCTCCAGATATTTTCTCTAAAGCAGCATTGAAATCGGGCAATTGCTCTAAAATTTCACGTTGAATGTCATTTTCATCCTTGCGAATTAAATCCCACGAGCCGTTGGTCTGAAGATCCATGTTTTTACCACCGATAATCTCTTCCAAATAGCGCAATCCCTCCAAGCGAAGTGCTACGGTATCCCAAACGGTTGTCACGTCAAAACGCTGTAAATCATCGGCTAACTCCGTCGGACTTCCAAAACAAGCGAATCCTGCATTCTTAGAACTTGCTCCAGAAGGGAGAAGTCCTCGTTCAAGAATTAAGACTTTCGCATTTGGATTTGAACGTTTGAAATGAAGGGCAGTACTATATCCTACAATGCCTGCACCAATAACGATTGCATCACAAGAATCAAAAAAGTGCTTGCGTTCCCAATAACTGAATGTAGCTCCGTTTAGCATGGTTTTCATAGCCCCAAATCGGAACTATTTTCGCATATTTGTTAATTAATTCGATCAAATTTAAACCATTTCTGTAACTGGTTGTACAGGATAACGTTTAAATAGAGAGGCATGAAATATTTTATACTCGTTTTCGCGTTGTTTACGGCCATTTTTGGGTGGTCGCAGGAACACCCTTTTCAATTTAAAGGGAAGGTGACTAATCAAGATAATGGTGCCGCGGAAGGCGGAGTAACAATCAGTATCGAACAAAATGGTGGAAATGTGGCCTCTGCTACGTCCGCTTCGAACGGAAAATATAGCCTCGTCAGCAATATCAATTACGGTACCGCATTCTTCGTCGTTTTCCGAAAAGGAGGAATGGTGACTAAAAAGATCAAATTCGATTTCTCAAAAATGAACGATGAAGATATTCCTCCTGGAGACTATCGTCCTGTAGAGAAGCTTGATATCGAGATTTTCGCTGAAAGACCCAACGTAAATTTCGATTTCTTGGAAACAGAACCGGTAGCGAGTTTCGATTGGGATACACGAAACTTCCAACCTCGTCTCGATTCTGGCGCAGCAGGTGCCATGCGGAAGAGAATCGCGGACTTACTAGCAGACGCCGAAAACAAAGAAGCCGAACTTGAAAAGAACTATGCCGACGCAATAGCGAAGGCCGATGCGGCATACAATCAAGAGAACTGGGAAGAGGCGCTTGGTTTTTACGAAGAAGCACTGAATTATAAGCCTACAGAGCAATATCCGTCGGATCGTATTGTGGAATTGGATGCGTTAATTGCTGCTGCGAAAGAAGAAGCATTGGCTGCAGAGCAAGCACAAGGTGAATACGATGCCTTAATTTCGGCAGCGGATCAATTGAGAGATCAAGGTGACTTGGAAACAGCGATTAAGCGCTACGAAGAAGCGTCTTCCAAAAAGCCAGCAGAACAATATCCAAAAGATCAAATTGCTGATTTAAAGACGCAGTTGGAACAATTGGCCAAAGAACAAGAAGCACAAGCGGCATATGATGCAGCCATCAAACGTGCGGATATTTTCATGGGGCAAAGCAGCTGGAAAGCGGCTCGTGATGCGTATCAGGAAGCGACCGAGTTGAAGCCTTCCGAGCAATATCCAAAGGATAAGTTGGCGGAACTTGCAGAGAAATTAGAAGCGGAGAAGGCAGCCGAGGAACTCAAAAAACAATACGAAGAAGCAATCGCAGCTGGTGATGCGGCCTTTGATGCGGAAGATTGGAAAACGGCTGTAGAGCAGTATGAAATTGCTATGGGTATTGAGTCCGCGTCTTCATACGCGAAAGGAAGAAGAGATTTAGCCCAAGAGAAACTAGACGAAATTCAAGCTGCTGAGGAGCAAACGAAGAAAATCGAGGAGTTGTTAGCAGCGGGTCAGCAAAACATCGATGATAAGAAATTCGATGATGCCATTGCCAATTACGACGAAGTACTCGGCTTGGAGGCTGAAAACGAAACGGCAATCGCGAAAAAAGAAGAAGCGGAGAAATTAAAGGCTGAAATGGAAGCCAATGCTGCGGCTGAAGAACAATTCAATGCTTTAGTGGCTGAAGGAGATGACGCCGTTGGCTCGGAGGATTTTGAAACGGGAATCTCTAAGTACAAAGAAGCTTTAGAGATCAAAGGAGATACTGAAGTAGAAGGCAAATTGGCAGATGCCGAGGCCAAACTTGAGGCGCTGAAAAACGCTGAAGCCGTTAAAGAACAGTTCGAAGCATTGATAGCAGAAGCAACTTCTTTGATGGAAGCCGAGAAATTGGAAGACTCGAAAGCGAAATTCGAAGAAGCTCAGCAATTAGACGGCACGAGTGACATCCCTCCAACGAAAATCGCGGAAATTGATGCCTTGCTAGCGGATCAACAGGCTGCTGAAGAAAAAAAGGCCAATTACGAAGCGGCAATCGCAGCTGCAGATCAATTTTTTGATGCAGAGAGCTGGTCTGAGTCCAAAGCGAAGTACGAGGAGGCATTGACATTTGCTGACGATCCTTCTTACTCCAATGGAAGAATTGCTGAGATTGATACGAAGATTTCTGAAGGTGAGGCGGCTGCAGAGCGCAAGCAGAAATACGAAGAAGCTATTAGTGCTGGAGAAACAGCATTGGGTGTAGAGGATTATACTACGGCCAAAGCTAAGTTCGAAGAGGCATTGACATATACAGACGAGCCAGATTATGCCCAAGGCAAGATTGATGAAATTGATGCGATCCTTGGGGAGCAAGCGGAAGTTATTGCGTTGTTAGAAGAAGGAAAGTCTTTGTACGAAGCTGGAAGTCTAGAAGATGCAAAAGGTAAGTATGAGGCTGTATTGAACATTGAATCTGATAATGAAACCGCCCTCGCTGAAATTGAAAAGATCAATAACGAATTAGCGAACCAGAAAAGTGCAGCGGAGAAAGAAGAGGCCTTCCAGAAATTGAAAGAGGAAGGATTTGCTCTGGCCGATGAGGAAAAATACGAAGAAGCGAAATCGAAGCTAAGAGAAGCACTTTCATTAAAAGAGGACAGTGAGGTTCAAGCGAAGATTGACGAAATCGACGCAGCGCAAGGTGATGCAGCATTAGCAGCTGAAGTGAACAGCTTAATCCTTGATGGGGAGGCGTTCTATGGCGATGGTAAGTACGAAGAAGCGAAAGCGAAGTTCGAAGAGGCATTGGAAAAAGACTCAGAAAATGAAGAGGCTCTTGCTGGTTTGAACAAAACGAATCAGGCGATTGAAGATGCAAATGCCATGGCAGAACAAGAAGCGCGTTTCAATGAGTTAAAAACAGACGGACTTGCTTTAAAAGACCAGGAAAAGTATCAAGAAGCGAAGGCGAAAATCAATGAGGCATTGGAAATCAAGAGCGATGCTGAGTTGGAAAAAGCCTTGGAAGACATTGCAGCGGCTGAAGCTTTGGCGGCACAGCAAAACGAGCAAGAAGCTGAATTTAACGCATTGATCGATGCCGGGGATGAATTGATCAATAGCAGTCAGTATGAGGAAGCAATTGAGAAGTTCAAGGAAGCCAAAAACCTGAAGTCGGAATCGGAAATTCCTGATCAGCGAATTGCCGAAGCGGAGCAGCGCATGAAGGATTCAGAAGCGCAATCGAAATTGGATCAGGAGTATCGTGAGAAATTGGACAAGGGAGATGAACTTGTTGCAGCAAAAGAATATACGAAGGCAATTGAAGCGTACAATGCGGCTGGTAAAGTGAAACCTACCGATCCGGAATGGTCGGAGAAGGCAAAGAACGCAGAGGAGTTGTCAAGAAGCGATAAAGATGCTGAAAATAAGGCCATCGAAAAGAACTTGAGAATTGCGGAGGAGAAGATCGAAGGTGGAGATTACGACCGCGGTTCGTCGATTCTCGATTTGACCGAGAATCTCGTGAAAGGAGAGGAGCACAAGCAACAGATCAAAGAATTGCGCGATCGTATTAAGTTGTACAAAAAACGCGATGCGGATTATGCGAAGCGCATGGAGGAAGGTCAGACACTCTTCGACGATCAGAAGTACGATAAAGCACTCGAAGAATACAAGGAGGCTGCTATCCTGAAGGAAAACGAGCAAGAACCGAAAGATAAAATCGAAGAGATTAATGGAATCATTTCGAACATAGCTTCGTTAGAGGAGCGTGAAGCATTGTACCGTGAGTACATGGAGAAAGGGCAGAACAAGCAGGACGGAAAAGACTACGAAGCTGCTTTAACTGCCTTCCAGAGTGCATTGTCGGCTAAAGACGGAGATCAGGCAGCGCAAGACAAAATCGATGAAATCCAACAGATTTTGGATGATATCGCAAATAAGAATGCTGCGGATCTTGCTTTGAGAAATCAATTTGACGCGAAGATTGCTGAAGCGGATGACTTGTTCGATGACGAAGCCTATTTGGATGCGAAGCATAAGTACGAGGAGGCATTGGCGATCATTTCTACGGATGCCTACGCAATATCACGTGTGGATGAATGTGTGAAGCGTGAAAAAGCCAAATCCATCGCATTGTTCGAAAAGCAATACCAAAAATTGATCGAAGCAGCGGATGCGAACTTTGAAGAAGAGAATTACGAGAAGGCGAAGGAGCGCTATACGAACGCTGTAGGGATGAAGGATGATGATCCATATCCGAAAAAGAAATTGGCCGAAATCGAAGCGATCTTGAATCCAACCAGGGTAGCATCAGCGAAACTGGAAGATTTGGGAACACCGATCAACGGATCCTTATTGGATGGACAAGCATTGTTCGCTGAAGCAGAAGATGAGCGTGCGAAAACAGAGCAAGTAAAATTGCAATCCAAATTCGATCAAGCGGAAGAAGAAATTGATGCACGCAATGCTCAGAAGGCAGATGAGCGCGATGATGCACGTCAGGAATTGGTGAAATCATTGGCAGAAGCAGATGCTTATTCTGAGGGTGCTGTGATGCAGCAAAACGAAAATGCTGACATCATGAAAGAAGCCAAAGAGGAGTTGAGCGATATTCGAAGCGACGAGACCGCCATGGATTACAATGTAAACATCAGTGATCAGGAGCAGTTGACGAATATCGTGGATGGAGTAGCGTTGGAGTACGGAGAAGATATCAATGTGTATCGCGACAATTCGGAGACGATGGATGCTTACGATAAAGCATTAGATGAAGCTTTTAGAGCGGAAGCAACAACTGACTATGACAGCAATATTTCTGCCGATGAGAAATTGACGGTAGTAAAAGAGCAAGTCATTAGCGAGAATATTGATGACACGAAAGAACGCGATGAAGTGCGCAATGAAGTTGTAGCAATTGTTGCGGATGTTAATGAAGAGAATGATACTCGTACGAAAGAAGATTTTGAAGAAAATCATACTTCTCAAACTGTTATCGATGAAGTGTACGAGAACGTAGATTACAAAACGGCGGAAGACGCACAAATATCGGGTGACAATAACGAAAGCGTAAAGGTGATCAATACGGAAATCCAAACAGCGAACTACGATTTGGGAACTTCGGAATCTGTAGATGTTTGGGATGCAAATTTAGCCATCGACGATATTGAGAAGAAGTATTCTACGAAAGCCGAGGAAGACGCCGAAGCCATTGCTGAAAACGGTGTGATGTTGCGTGATATGGAGACGGAGATCGTGGATCGAAATAACGAACAAAACGCTGAGGAGCGCACTTTTGCCATCGAAGCTGATGTTCAAATTCAAGCCTACGAGGAGAAAACACGAGCGGACATGAGTAGTATGGACGATAGCCGCGTGGAAGCTGTAGAGGTACTAAAAGAAAACAACAAGGAATTGGCAGATGCTCAGGCAGCTCTGTCTGGAAAAGATAAGAACCAAGCCTACTCGAACAAAGAAATCATCAACACACAGGTGGAAGTGAATTCGGATATTAGTGATGAAGAAGAACGTCTTGGAGTTCAGAAACAAACGGATAATATCCAGTTGGCCAACGATGAAAACACGAAATCATCAACGGATAAGCAGGCCCAGAATCAAGAGCTCTTAGCCGATTCGAAGAGAATTACTACCCGTGAGACGCAGGATCGTCAGGATGCAAAGTCGGAAGAGCTTTCTGGAAACGCATCTAAGATCAGTAAAGTTGACAACTCGCCTCAAAAGAAAGTGAAGGTGGCGAACTCATTAGGAGAAGAGTATCCAGAAGGGGTGACGGAGGAGAATTTCTCTCAAAACGATCAGAATGGATTGATGACCGCAGTCGTAACGCGAAGAATTGTTGTTATCGACGGACATGCCGATGTGTATGTGAGAACGCAATCACGTGTCGGAATTACTTATTCGAAAAACGGAACAGCTGTAACAGAACATGTTTGGAACTCTGAAACACAAGGGCCTCACCTTGTTAATCATACTAAGTAGCCTCGTTGTAGGGTGCACATCAACCAACACAGAAGAATCTCAGGAAGAAAACGACTGGAGAAATATTCGCGGAACTACGCAAGGTACTACCTATAGTGTAATTCTGAAAGATCCCAATGCAAGCGTTCAAAAGGAAGCGTTGGATTCCATTCTGCACGATTTCGATATGGTTTTATCTACGTATATCGATTCTTCGCGCATTTCACAGATCAACAATGCCAATGACTCAACAACGGTAATCTTTGACGATCCCTCGGAGTATTTTACTACCTGTTTTAGAACAAGTTCACATATTAGCTACTTAACCGAAGGAGCTTTCGATCCTACAGTATTTCCATTGGTGAAAGCATGGGGCTTTTTCAAAGAAGATGCTCCCGTTCCTTCACAACGCGAAATCGATAGTCTGCTTGAATTTGTTGGATTCGGAGGAGATATTCACAATGGAGTTTTCACTGGGAAGCGAGTTTCATTTACCAAGCAAAACCCATCCTTTAAATTGGATTTCAATGCCATTGCTCAAGGTTTGTCCGTGGATATATTGGCACAATACCTGGACGATAATGGAATCAAAGATTACTTCCTAGAAATTGGAGGGGAAATCGTTGTAAAAGGTAAAAACCCTGAAAATGCGAAATGGCGCATTGGTATTGACTCTCCCAAGCAAGAGAAGGACAAGCGTGTTTTGGATAAGATCATCCACGTTTCGAACAAGGCCATTGCAACTAGTGGAAACTACCGCAAATTTTACGTTAAAGACGGTGTGAAGTATTCTCACACTATCAATCCTAAAACGGGCAAACCAGTCCAGCATTCATTGCTCAGTGCTACGGTGGTTGCGAATTCCTGCGCCGATGCCGACGCCTATGCCACCGCTTTTATGGTAATGGGAGTGGATAAAGCAATGCAGTTTGTAAAGAAGCACCCTGAGTTGAAATTGGAGATCTACTTGCTCTACGATGATGGAAAAGGCAACATCAAACACAAAATGAGCAAAGGCTTTAAAAAGTACCTGAAATAGGTTTTCCGCAAGTCGCTGTGTGAAAGTGTTGGGCACTGCCATCATTTTTGATCCGTTTCTACGTAATTTTCAGGAAAAGAAATCATGCGGTCTTCGAGATTATTTCAAGGTATTCTATTAACAGCTCTTCTTGCATTGTCGATAATTATCGTAAGGTATTATTGGCAGGCAGAGACTTTGGACGCTATCCGAATCTTGCCAAGAGACCTGAAGTTCTTATTTCTGTTTTATATCCTCGTACAAGTACTGAAAAGGTGGATGTATAAAGTCAGAAATTGGTGGGATTGGATTTACTACATCGGATTGGCAGCTGCTATGTTGCCCGTGTTCTTCGCAACCAAAGGAAACGCATTGATTTTTCACAGAATTACGGATTACGGATCACTCGTCTTGGTGCTTCCGGTAGTTCTGGATTTTTACACATTATTGAAACGTAAAGGATGAAAGTTCACTTTATAGCCATTGGCGGAAGCGCCATGCACAATCTAGCCATTGCACTAAGCAGAAAAGGAATGCAAGTTACCGGCTCTGATGATGAAATCTTCGAACCTTCCAGATCGCGATTGGATAAAGAAGGAATTTTACCAGAAACGATAGGATGGAATTCGGATAAAATCACTGATGATTTGGATGCTGTTATTCTGGGAATGCATGCCAGAGAGAACAATCCTGAACTTATAGCTGCCAAAGAGAAAGGCATTCCGGTGTACTCATATCCAGAATATCTCTATGAACAAAGCAAGGACAAAACACGCGTTGTAATTGGTGGCTCTCACGGTAAAACAACGATCACTTCCATGATTTTACACGTCGTGAATGCCTTAAATCTAAACGTAGATTATATGGTTGGTGCCCAATTGGAAGGATACGATTGTATGGTAAAAATCACACCGGACGCGCCCATCATGATTTTGGAAGGAGACGAATACCTGAGTTCTCCTATCGACAGAAGACCCAAATTTCATCTGTACAAGCCCAATATTGCTATCATAAGTGGAATTGCCTGGGATCACATTAACGTGTTTCCGACTTTCGATAATTACGTAGAGCAGTTCGATATTTTCTGCCAGCAGATTGAATCGGACGGCACTTTCGTTTATAACTCAGAGGATGCTGAAGTGGCAAAACTTGGGGCTAGATATCAGAATGCGGTAAATGCGGTTGCTTATGCAACGCCAGATTACGAAGTAACAGAAGATGGAACCGTGGTTCATTTTGAAGGAAACGATTATCCCATGAAGATTTTTGGTGCGCACAACCTTCAAAACCTAATGGGGGCCATACGAATTGGTGAAGCGATGGGAATTGCACCATCGAATTTCTTAACGGCCATGCATTCATTCACCGGAGCTGGAAAGCGATTGCAAAAAGTGGCTGAGTCTGGAAATTTCACGATGTTTAAAGACTTTGCGCATTCACCATCCAAGTTGCAAGCAACGACGAAGGCTGTAAAAGAACAGTATCCAGAGCGAGAGGTAATCGCATGCATGGAGTTACATACCTTCTCCTCGCTGAAAAAGGAATTTTTGCCACAGTACGAAGGAGCTATGAGTGCGGCCGATCACGCTTTGGTGTATTTCAGTCCTGAAGTAGTGGCACATAAAAAATTAGATCCCATAACCAAAGAGCAGGTCTGGGAAGGATTTGGCGGAGGAGTGCAAGTTGTTAATGAAACGGAAGAAGTCCTTCGTTTTATTCATGGCCGTGATTGGAACAACAAAGTGCTTTTAATGATGTCCTCTGGGAATTTTGATGGAATTGACTACGATGCGTTAGGCGATGAATTGATTGATCGATTGTAAAATTCTAGTGGCATTGTCATTATGGGAATTGCCTTTACCTTAGCAATTGAAGATACCTTCGGGTTGTTGGAATGAAAAAACTTTTACAGACATATCCCATTGCTTCTGTTGTTTTAATCGGCTTGTTCCTCCGATTGATCTTGTTTCCTTTCGCTCAAGTTGTGGATGCAGATGCCGTTACGCGAATTTTCATGGCACAGGAATGGTGGGAAGATCCTGCCTGGATTTCAGAAGGTGTTTGGCCGCCATTGTATCAATATTTCTACGGAATTATCGTCGGGATAACAGGCAATCATCAAACCATCCCAATTTTAGTTTCGATCCTGTTGTCGTCCTTATCGGCAATTCCTATGTATCATTTCGTCAAACGAGAAATCAATGAGCGTGCTGCCTTTTGGATGGCTCTTGCACTGGTATTTTCTCCGGTACTATTTAGAAATAGCTACCACACTTTATCAGGTACACCTTTCATTTTACTCTTGTTGCTAACGATGAATTCTCTAAGCAAATCGTGGCGAGAATCGGATGTAAACGCGGCTATTTGGGCAGGAGTCTTTATGACTCTGGCTTGTGGATTTCGCTACGAAGGTTGGATGTTGTTCGCATTATTTACAGGTTTTGGACTGCTCCAGAAAGCGTGGAAAACAACGGTAATATTTTGGGGATTCGCGATGATTTTCCCTGCCTTTTGGATGATCGGAAATTATATGGCGCACCAGGATTTCTTCTTTGGTCTCTCCGGTGCATACGATTGGAACGTAGTGCAGGAAGGCGTGAATTCGTATTTGCCCCGCGATATCATTTTGCTTCGTTGGTTCTTTTTCCCGGCTTCTTGGTTCTTTATCTTTTCGCCGATTTTGGTGATTACCCTTCTCATTGGCGTATGGAAATTGCTTCGAAACAAACAGTTCGATTGGAAGAAATGGCGATGGGGCGGTGTTTTCTTGCTGCTTTTAATTGTATTCATCTACAAGAGTAATAATGGAACCCTTTTGAATCAACATCGATTTACAGGTACGTTAATCGTGTTCTCTTTGCCTATGCTTGCGCTTTTGTGGGAATTGGAAACAAAGCGATTGCTCCAAATCACGAAAGTTGGAATTCTTCTGCTGTTGCCGCTTTCATTCTTATGGGGAAGACCAAATTACGCCAAAGTATTCCCAGATGGAACATCGACGCATTATGCGCTCGAACATTTTCAAGGAATTTCTCGTCAAGGATTGGCTGCCGTACCACGTTTGAAAGACCCACAAGTAGTAGAATTCAGGGAAACTCTCAAAAGCAATTTGAAGGACAATGACGCCTTGGTGATTGACTTCATTACCTGGGAATCGTCCTATTATCTTGCGTTGGAATCCGGTGTACATAAGAAGCGCTTGTTTTTAGTAAATGGCGCTGCGAATGCTCAATTGGATATCCACAACCTCAGGGAATTAGCGACTTCATACGGAAAAGGTATAATGTTGGTTAAGAAGGAATCAGAATTATACAAGCTGCTGAACCGTCAGCCGGAGACGTTGACTCCTAATATTACCCTGAAGTCGTTTAAAAAGAGCAAGGAGCTTGTCTTCTATCGATTTACTATTGGGTCGCACTAACCATTTCATTTCTGTTGTTGGTTATCTTGCCATTTATTGCTTTCGCATTTTGACCAGTGAGGATTTCAACAAGAACGTACTCGTTAGAGAAATTAGGGGCTTTAACAAAGCCGTAAGCCGGGCCTATTCCTTTGAGATCTAGTACAAAACCTTTGGTTTCTGTCTTAGCGATCAAATTGCTCGTATTATCGTAGTATCGTAAGATGGTTTGCTGATTTATTTTAGCGCATCTTCTTTCTTGGATAAATGAGAATGTTCTGTCTTCAAATCCATCAAAACTGTATTCAATTTGTTGGTTGAGTTTAATGATCTGATTTTGGTCGGCAAATTTTACCGTCGAATTCTCGTAAGCCGGGAGCTTAGAGCTTTGTTCCCACTGGAATTTGGGGAGCGCTGAAAATTTAAATCGTGCCAATTTTGTATCTCCCAAAGTATGTTTGCGCTCCAACTCGGTGATGCCGTCTACGCCGAAAGCAAGTTTGGAATACATTAAGGGTTTGAAGTTTTCATCGAATCCCGATAGTTTTAACAAACCATCTTCATTCTTCTCGATGAGCATGAACAATTTTCCTTTCGTGATTTCTCCCTCATATTCTTGTTTGGTATTGTATCTATAAATCACCAGCGAATCAAGATCATCAAAAGGGTAGTGGTACGCCTCTATATTTCCCTTGAGCTCTTTTTCTTCTTTAGATTTTCGCTTTTCGGTGCCGCAACTTGCCAGTAGCAATGAAAAAAGAACGAATACAATGGTAAATCGCGTAGGGTCAAAAATACTCAGACTATTTTGACTTTGATGATATTTACGGGACAGGCTTCGGCGGCTTTTACATTATTGTTGTACGTTTCGTGATCATTGGTGCGAAGCGTATGGAATCCGCGCTTGTTCTCAGCATTGAGAAGGGTCGCCTTGCCGTCTTTTTTTGACATGCGCCACTGATCAAAGGCCAATTCAACGCAATAATTGCATCCAATGCACTTGTCCCGCTGATGTGTAATTACAACCATTAGGCAGTTACTTCTTCAGATGGAACGACCTTGTACAGCTTGTCTGAAGCACGGATCACGTCATCAATCGTAAAGGTGACTTCTGATCCACGCGGCGCAACATCAACTTCTTGATCATCCACGCGCATGGATTTAACCGTTGTTTCAATTACCCCGTTTGTTGGCCCAGTTATTAGAATTTGATCGTCCTTGCGCAATTGTTGGGCTTCAATTTTAAATTGCCCGATTTTCGCTTTAGAATAGTAATGCATGCCCTTCCCAAGAAATACTTTCTTTTGAGTGGCCTTGGAACCGCTAGCATCCGTCCATTCTCCCAATTCTTGCCCAAGGTAGTATCCGCCCCAGAATCCACGATTGTATACCTTTTCTAATTCCGTCATCCATTCAGTCACCTTCTCCTCGGAGTAAGTTCCATTTTGAAGGGAATCGATGGCTTCGCGATAACACTTGATCACCGTTGCCACGTACTCTGGAGCTCGTCCTCGTCCTTCAATTTTCAATACAGAAATTCCAGTATTGGTCAATTGATCTAGAAAATCAATCGTGCATAGATCTTTCGGAGACATGATGTACTCGTTGTCCAATTCTAATTCATGTCCATCTTCCAAGTCGATGACTTTATACTTACGACGGCAATTTTGAACGCAAGCGCCACGGTTCGCAGAGGAATTGGTAGTATGCAGACTTAAGTAGCATTTTCCGGAAACCGCCATGCAAAGAGCGCCATGACCGAATACTTCGATTCGAACCAATTCACCGTTAGGGCCACGGACGTCTTCTTTTACAACGCCTTCGCAAATTTCCTGAACTTGTCTCAGACTCAATTCGCGAGAAAGTACCATTACATTCGCGAACAACGAATAGAACTTTACCGTTTCGATATTCGTGACGTTCACCTGCGTCGAAATATGAACATCCACACCTACAGACTTCGCATACCCAATCACAGCTTGATCCGATGCAATTATTGCAGTAATTCCTGATTCTTTCACACGTTGTACAATGGTTTTGATCAAAGACAGATCGTGATTGTAGATGATTGTATTCACCGTCAAATAGGATTTTGCTCCGTATTTGTTGCATCGTTGCGCAATTTCCTCAAGATCAACCAAGGTAAAGTTCATCGTCGCTCTGGCGCGCATATTCAGCTGATCCACTCCGAAATACACGGAATCAGCACCGTTGTCTAATGCTGCTTGTAAAGAGTCAAACCCACCTGCTGGGGCCATCAGTTCTATGGAATTATTCATGTTCGGTAAAATGGAATAAGCTGCGAAGTTCCATATCATTCTGGGCTCACTCAATGACTTTCGTCACTTTTCAGAAAAAAAATCACCAGTATTAAGCCATGATTCCTGTTCATTCTCATCTCTATCCCTGATCTAGGTCATGTTTTTCAGAGGGACTTATTCTCACCTTTGAATAAACGCTAAAAACAACAAGAATGGGACAAATAGTAGACATTACACCAGGAGAAATCAGTATTGCTTTTGATGCACCGAAGGCAGGAAAAATAAGTTTAAAAGAATTAGGAGTCACCGATGAGCAGTTGGTTTTAGAAGGTGGATTTTTACGCTTGGTCTTTAACTTATCTGGGATTGGAGAACACAACTATTACCAAATGCCAACGGTAGAATTTGCGTATGCTGAAAACTGTTCGGAAATCCACTGGCAGTGTGAGTTCAACGAAGAGACAATTCTAGATACTTTGGATCACCACGGACATACATCGGTATTGCTGTTGAACCGCAAAAAGCTGAAATCCTTGGAACACCGTCACGAGAATGTTCTGATTGTTCACGGTGAATTTCCAGAGCCCGTACATTTAAGCGCTGAAAACTCGTATATCAACTTCTTTAAGTAACATAAGAGTAGACAAGATAGATTAAGTTACATGGAGAAAGGCAGGCCGAAAGGTTTGCCTTTTTTGTATTTGATCAAGAATCAGCACGCTCCCAAGAACTCTGTATTCTGAAGGTATTGCATGACGATGGTTAAATCTGCAAGTTCACGCCCTTTTCTGGCTTTTCCTTTGGCTGTAATGTTGAAATCAACTAAAGCAAAATAGCGATTCTTAATGTCAAATTTTAATTCGCCAGAACCAGAGAAATTGGTTTCAAATAATTCGAAACGAATGTCGCCAGCGCCTCCCTTGGCAAACATTTCAAAAGAAGCAATGTTGCCTTGAATATCTTTCAAAACGTAATAATAAGTACAAACCACTTCTACTTGTCCATTAGCGCCCAATGGCAGAGAGAAAACTCTCTCGACCTCGGCTGTATCGCCTTTCTTTATCGAAAATTCTGGGGAGTAGGCATTATTTACCAAGAATCTAAACAATCGACGCAGCTTTGCTCTATGAACAGCACTTGTAACATTCGTTTGGATGGAATCAAAATAACTTTTAGTGCCATCCCAACGCGTATGAAGAACAAGATCTTCTGGAATTGAGAAATCCTGATCCGTGATGTGCAAGTGCTCATATTCTGAAGTCATCGGTATTTCACCAAAGACATTTGCAGCTCCCGAAGTTGTTAAATCTATAGCATGAGTGCTGTCGGAGTTGAACTGAGATTCAATTGTTTCTTTTTTTGGATCCGTTTCATAGTAGACTCTCAGCTGGGTAGAAGAAACTGAAGTCGCCTCATTTCGATAAAGAGAATTTTCCTGAATCTCGTTTTTTACGATAATGGAGTCTTGACCGTAACAAGTTACAGCTACAGCAAAGATTAAGAATGTTAGTGCGAATTTCATTGCTTTCTCGGTCTGAAAACAACTCTACGGTAGATGATGGTGATGAAAATACTGTTCAAGGCAGACATCAAAATCAATCCTAGCAGTGTT
Organism: Fluviicola sp. XM-24bin1; assembly: GCA_003149635.1. Lineage (GTDB taxonomy): Bacteria > Bacteroidota > Bacteroidia > Flavobacteriales_D > Crocinitomicaceae > UBA4466. Next base: position 45,586 of record QCWI01000014.1, on the reverse strand, counting down.
AAAGTCATCGTTGAGGTAGAACTCAATGCGCCTTTTGCGCTGTCCATTGCTTGTTCTTTGATTTCCTCTTTAGACAATACTTCGAATTCAGGATTTTGCTTTTTGATTTCCTCTAATCCACCGGGTTTATTTAACTCTGTGTCAATCAAATATTCTTGCTCCGCCAGTTTGTGCTGGTTGTATTCAGGGTCAATCTTTTCGTAATAGAAATAAAGAAAGATCCCAATGATTAAAGCGTAAGGTACACCTGCCGTCATTCCGTTTTTGATGTCTCTCAAACCTGTACTTTCTTCTGTATCCCGCATTTTTTGCAGGTACAATCCAACGCTGATGGCTGAAATCAACAAGAATAGGTTGATCATCACCAAAGCTTTCAAATCATATCCTACAGGTTGGGTGTAGAAGAAGATCATCTTCACAATCATGAAGACGACTGCACAAATAATTCCGGTGAGAACGGTTACGCGCATCTCAGCTGTTCATTGTTACGAGGAATTCCTCGTTTGACATAGTGTTGTCCATACGCTCTTTCAAGAACTCCATCGCTTCCACTGGATTCATATCTGCGATGAACTTGCGGATCAACCAAACTCGTTGAAGTACGTCTTTGTCCATCAACAAATCTTCACGACGTGTACCGGAAGAAATAATATCGATCGCTGGGTAAATACGACGGTTGGAAATCTTACGATCCAACTGCAATTCCATGTTACCTGTTCCTTTAAATTCCTCGAAGATTACTTCGTCCATTTTCGATCCTGTTTCTGTCAAGGCAGTAGCAAGGATGGAAAGTGAACCTCCGTTTTCAATCTTACGAGCAGAACCGAAGAAACGTTTTGGTTTGTGCAATGCGTTCGCGTCAACCCCTCCCGATAATACTTTACCAGAAGCTGGGGATACGGTGTTGTAAGCACGAGCCAAACGCGTAATGGAATCCAATAGGATACACACGTCGTGACCACACTCCACCATACGTTTTGCTTTTTCCAATACCATGTTCGCAACCTTCACGTGACGATCCGCTGGTTCGTCAAACGTTGAAGCGACAACCTCTGCGTTTACGGATCGTGCCATATCGGTAACTTCCTCTGGACGTTCATCGATCAGCAATACGATCAAATACGTTTCAGGATGATTCGCCGCGATAGCGTTTGCCACGTCCTTCAAGAGCATTGTTTTACCCGTTTTCGGCTGTGCTACGATCATACCACGCTGACCTTTACCAATCGGCGCGAAAAGATCCATAACACGCGTAGACATTGTCTCTTGTGCGTGTCCGGTCAATTTAAACTTCTCATCCGGGAACAAGGGTGTCAAATACTGGAAAGGAACACGATCGCGAATGTACGAAGGTGGACGTCCGTTAATTGATTCCACTTTTACCAATGGGAAGAATTTCTCTCCTTCACGCGGAGGACGAATGGTTCCTGTGACTGTATCTCCTGTTTTCAAACCAAATAGTTTTACCTGGCTTTGAGATACATAAATATCATCTGGAGAAGGAAGGTAGTTGTAATCCGATGAACGTAAGAATCCGTATCCATCAGGCATTACTTCCAATACTCCTTCTGCCGCTACAATTCCGACGAGGTTGTATTTCTCCTCATCTTCCTTAGAATTTTGGCGCTGATTGTTTCTGTTGTTATTGCGATCGTTTCTGTTGTTGCGATCGTTGCGGTCGTTTCTGTTATTGCGTCCGCCGTTTTGATTCCCTTGTCGATTTTGTTTATCCCCTTGATTCTGATTCTGGATTTGAGGAGCTTCTGCAGGAGCAGGAGTTGCACCTACTTCCTCTGCTTTTGCTGCCGCTTTCGCTAGAAGTTCCGATTTGATATCGGCTTTTTTCTTCTTAGGCTGCGCATCTTTCGATTCTTCCTTTTCACCTTCATTGAACAAACTTGGTTGACTTTCAGCATCTTCGCTCATTACCTTGCGGCGCGCGCGTTTGCGTTTTGGTCTGTCTGAAGGTTCCGAATCTCCTGATGCATCAGAGTCGTTGGATTCCGACCCAGTCGCCAGCAGTTTTTCTACAATTTCACCTTTTTTTAGTGATGTAGCATCGATTCCTGCAGCATTTGCAATTTCTCGTAATTCGGCAACCTTTTTGCCTTCCAATTCTTTTTTGTCCATAAATAGGGTGTGAAACTAAATCTTGTTGGGTAATCTAAGTCTGAGAATTTCAGTTTTGCTACTGATGAGCAAAATGTGGTACAATGATACGAATTATCTTGAATTGTCCAAATTTCGTTTTCAAGAAGTTCTGAACAATAAAACTGTGGAATTCTTAATTTATTGCCACATTTCATCAATCATCATTTTTAATTCCTAATGCAATATGGCTATCTTCATCCCATGAGAAAATTAGCATTACACTGGAAGATATTGATAGCCATGGCTCTAGGGGTTGTTTGGGCGATCATCTCAGGATATTTTCACTGGAATGATTTTACAACCGATTGGATTGATCCCTTCGGGAAGATCTTTATCAATGCCTTAAAATTGATAGCTGTTCCGTTGGTGCTTTTCTCAATTATAACGGGTGTCGCAGGAATGGGAGATCCTCGTTTATTGGGACGAATAGGAGGGAAGACGCTTGGATTGTACCTTGTGACTACCGTCGTTTCCATCTCCATGGGATTGTTACTTGTGAACTTGATCCAGCCCGGTAAGATTTCCAATGAAGATACACGTGTAAATCGCAGATTGCAATATGAGATTTGGGCAGAGAATAATAAAGTAGACATCAAGGATGGTCGACACGAATTGGAAACGGCAACACCAGAGCAAAGAGCCAAAGCGGAGGGCGCGATCAATGAATCGAAGAAATCGGACGAATACAAAAAGGCTGAGGCAAAACGTGCTAAAGCCGATGCTGCAAAAACGGGAGATGGCCCATTGCAACCATTGGTAGACATGGTTCCGAGTAACATTGTTGTTGCCATGGGAGATGGACGCTTTATGTTACAGGTCATTGTGTTTGCCCTCATGTTCGGATTCTCATTGGCGCTTTTGCCGAAAAACAATAGGTCGGAAGGAGTTGTGAACTTTTTCGAGGGGATGAACGATGTGTTCATCAAAATGGTGAATCTGATCATGATTGCCGCACCTTTCTTCGTATTCTGTTTGATGGCGGGTGTTTTAGCTCGTTCCGCTGATACGCTTGATAAACTATTGGAGATATTTGGTCAGTTAGTTGGATACTCACTGGTAGTAGTGCTTGGATTGGGAATTCTGATGTTCTTATTCTATCCGCTGTTATTGCGTTTGTTCCGTGTGCCGATTTCCTATCGTACGTTCTTTAATAAAATGAGTCCGGCGCAGTTTTTGGCATTCTCTACAAGCTCTAGTGCTGCGACATTACCTTTGACAATCAACCGAGTGACCAAAGGATTGGGCGTTTCTGAACGATCTACGGATTTCGTTCTACCTATTGGTGCTACCGTAAACATGGACGGAACGTCCTTGTATCAAGCAGTTGCAGTGATTTTCTTGGCGCAGTATCACGATGTCGATTTGGATTTGATGCAACAGCTCGGAATTGTTCTTACGGCGACCTTAGCTTCAATTGGTGCGGCTGCAGTTCCAGGAGCAGGATTGATTATGCTGATGATCGTTTTAGAGTCGGTTGGGTTGAATCCAATGTGGGTGGCGATTGTATTGCCAATGGACAGAATTCTAGATATGTGTCGTACGGTGATTAACGTGACCAGTGATGCAACCGTTTCTGCTGTCGTCGCGAAAACTGAGAAGATGGAATTCGCAGAAATTGATTCCAACGAATCCGTTTCTTAACTCTTGAAATGAATTTAAAAGTCACCTATGTTATTCTTTATAGAAGATGGGCATTGACCTTCCTTCTGTTATTTCTAGTAGGTGGAAGTGTTAATGGACAGACGGAAATTTCAAAGGATCGCATTAATCGGATAATTGATTGGTCGAAAGGAGCCTATCAAATAGATATTGCTCCAATTCAAGATAGCTTACAATTAGCGATAAAACTATCTAAAAAGAGCGGCTCGCAGGTGCTTGAAGCGAGAGCATACGAAGCTTATATGAAATTCCTACTTGAAAAGGCGAGGGATTTCGATTCAGCTTCGGAGGTTGTGGAGAAAATTAAAGCTCTTTCTGATAAAGGAAAGAAGCCAGTAGTTCGATCCATATTTCATATTTGTAAGGGGCGATTGTTCATGTATGAAGATGCAAATCGAGAGAAGGGAAAGGAGCAATTTCGTTTGGCAATTGAGATTCTCGGAAACATGTATTCTTCACCGCCTGACTTCTGCCGGTAATATTCTTTTCCGTTGATTTTAATGATCAGTGTCGATATGAAGCCTTCGTATTCGATGGTCGCCTCAATTTTATCCAACGTGTCGCCTTTCACCTGTTTCATGTACCCATCCAACTCAAATCCATCAATGGTGTTTTGTGATACAGGCTCCAACAATTCGACTTGATTCCAGCCACCACGAACTCCGCGTATTTCCGTTTCTACAAGAGAGGCGCGAACGGCCCAAGCGTACCATTTATCCAATATATTTACATAAACTGTGTCGGAATTCTCTGACCAGATCGGAAGGTAGTCAAGTGATCTTCTAACCACCAGAGAAACATCGGCATCCAAGCGGTTCATTTCTTTCGCCAGTTCACGTCGGTATTGCGCCTGAGCAGTTTGATGAAGACTGAGAACAACGAAGACTAATAGGAGAGATCGAATCATAGTTTTTCCTTTAAATATTCTCCTGTAGCGCTCTCCTTACAATTGGCGAGTTCTTCTGGAGTTCCCGTAAAAACCAATTGTCCTCCTGCGTTTCCGCCACCAGGGCCCAAATCGATTACAGTGTCGGCACATTTAATCACGTCTAGATTGTGTTCAATAACGATGATCGAATGCCCAGCTGCAATTAATTCATTGAACGCGATAATTAGTTTATTGACATCGTGGAAATGCAATCCGGTTGTTGGTTCATCAAAGATGAAGAGGGTAGCAGGACTCGAAGATCCCTTGGCAAGGAAAGACGCCAATTTGATACGCTGTGCCTCTCCGCCACTTAGTGTGCTCGAAGCTTGCCCTAATTGCAGGTAGCCCAATCCAACTTTGACCAACGGTTCAATTTTAGCCGCAATTTTTTGCTCAATTCTACCTTCGGATGCATTGAAGAATTCGTAGGCGGATTGGATATCCATCTGTAAGATGTCCGCAATCGATTTCCCTTCGTATTGAATATCCAAAGTTTCTGCTTTGTATCGCGAGCCGTGACAATTTTCGCAAGTAAGATGCACATCCGCCATGAATTGCATTCCAACGGTGATTTCGCCCTCGCCTTCGCAAACTTCACATCGACCTCCTTCCACATTGAAACTGAAGAATCCCGGTTTGTAATTGCGCGTCTTCGCTAATGGTTGACGGGCGAACAAATCTCGAATATCATCAAAGGCCTTGACGTAAGTGATTGGATTTGAGCGGGAAGATTTTCCTATCGGATTTTGATCTACAAATTCTATTGCCTTTACATGGGCAAAGTCCCCAGAGATCGATTTGAAATCTCCTTGCTTATCGCCATAAATGTCTAATTGCTTGCGAACAGCCGGTAAAAGGATCTCAGTAACCAAAGTAGATTTCCCTGATCCACTCACCCCTGTAACACAAACAAGCTGATGTAACGGGAAGTCGACATCGATATGTTGTAAGTTATTCTGACGCGCACCGACAATCGATATTTTATTCTTTCCTTTTCTTCGTTTTTCGGGTACTGGAATCTCTTCTGTTCCTGTTAAATATTGAGCTGTAAGACTGTTTTTCGCCTTGATCAATTTTTTATGTGGCCCTTGGAATACGACCTCACCACCATAAACTCCAGCTTTCGGGCCGATATCCAAGATCTCATCCGCTGCCTTCATGATGTCTTCCTCGTGTTCTACCACAATGACCGTGTTTCCAAGATCGCGCAATGACTTCAAAACATTGATCAATCGTTCAGTGTCCTTCGGGTGCAATCCAATGGAAGGCTCATCTAAAATGTACATTGATCCAACCAAACTGCTTCCTAGCGAAGTCGCCAGATTAATACGTTGTGATTCTCCTCCCGAAAGTGAATTTGATTGTCGATTCAATGTCAAATAGCCCAATCCAACTTCGTCTAGAAAGCGCAAGCGATTGACAATCTCAGGTAGAATTCGCTTAATAACCTGAGCATCGTATTTGCCCGGTTTCATGCTCTGAAAGAATTCCAAACTATCGACAACAGGCATGAGAACGACGTCTGTAATGGATTTTCCATCCACCTTCACGTACGAAGCATCTTTACGAAGACGTGTTCCGCGGCAATCAGGACATTCCGTTTTTCCGCGATAACGGGAAAGCATTACGCGGTATTGAATCTTATAGGATTTGCTTTCAACGAACTTGAAGAAGTCATGGATTCCTTTCACGCCCTTTGTTCCGTGCCAAAGCAATTCTAATTGCTCGTCGTCTAATTCGGAAATAGGACGATGAATCGGAAAGCCGTATTCCGAAGATTGTGCAATGAAACGATCTCGGTATTCACTCATTTTATCGCCTTTCCAAGCTAATACGGCTCCTTCGTACAAGCTCAAGTCTTTATTCGGAATCACGAGATTGGGATCGATTCCGATTACTTGACCGAATCCTTCGCACGTTTTACATGCGCCAAATGGATTGTTGAACGTAAAGAAATGCTCGCTTGGTTCTTGGAATTCCATGCCATCCAATTCAAATCGATTGGAGAAATCGGCCATTTTATTTTTGGCAACATCCAATATGAAGCAGGTTCCATTTCCTTCAGCGAATGCCAATGCTACGGAATCGCCATAACGAGAAACGCTTTCGTCGTTGGAGAAATCAATTTGAATCCGATCGACTACAAGCAGGGCAGAGTCAATGTCTTTCGGGGTCTTCTCAATAACATCTTCGATGAGCGCGAATTCGTCGTTATGGTACAAACGAACGTACCCCTGTTGTTTTAGAATTTCCAATTGACGATCGTTTCCGTATTTCTTAAAGCCTTCCAGTGGAGTTAGAATTACAGCACGTGAACCATCTTTTAGCGTGCGAAGATGATCTACAACATCCGTGACGGAGTGTTTTTTGACCTCGTTCCCGGAAATAGGAGAGTAGGTCTTTCCGATTCTAGCGAAGAGTACTTTTAGATAATCGTAAATCTCGGTGCTTGTTCCAACAGTTGATCGCGGATTGTTCGAAGTGACTTTTTGCTCAATGGCAATTGCCGGAGCAATACCTTTAATATAATCTGTTTCGGGTTTGTTCAATTTCCCAAGAAACTGACGCGCGTAAGAAGATAAACTTTCTATATATCTACGTTGTCCTTCCGCATATAAAGTGTCAAAAGCCAGAGAGGACTTCCCTGAACCAGACAATCCGGTAATCACGGTAAACTTACCATGTGGAATTTTGACGTCAATGTTTTTTAGATTGTGGACGCGAGCGCCTTTTATTTCGATTTCCTTCTGCTTCAACCCGATAATATTTGTGCTAAGACATAAAGATAATAGTTCCTGAAGGGCAGGAATAGAGGGAGTTGAAAAAAAAATCGAAAAAAAAATAACTTTTTTGCCAACCCTTTGGGAAATGGCTCCGTTTAGGTCGTGTACGAAGAAAAAAATACTCTACTTATTTGGTAGTCTATTTATTTTTCGTACATTAGTTATTCAATTCAATTAAAAACGCGATAGCCTATAGAAATAACATTACTCTAAACACAGTTTGAAACTCAGGATTTAAACTATTAAATAAGGTAAGTTATGGCTATGGAAAACATCGACGATCGCGTTCTTGTTAGCGCATACATTAATGGAAACGAGCAAGCATTTGAAACATTGCTCATGCGTCACAAGGATAAAATTTACCGTTTTATTGCAATGAAGGTTCGTGATAACGCTTTGGCGGAAGACATCTTCCAAGATGCTTTCATCAAGATCGTGAACACATTAAAAGCGGGCAGTTACAACGAGGAAGGGAAGTTTTTACCATGGGCCATGCGTATCGCGCACAACTTGGTAATCGATCATTTCCGTAAAGCAAACAAAGTGAAAATGATTTCGGAATCAAGTTCACAGCGTGATGACTTTAACATCTTCCACACGATTAAGCAAGATGACGAAAACGCATTTGAATCAATGACTCGTGAGGAGTTAGAAGGTCAAATGGTAGGTTTAATAGATCATTTGCCGGAATCGCAGCGAGATATTCTAATTATGCGTATTTTTAAAGAAATGTCTTTCAAAGATATAGCAGAATTGGAGGATATTAGCATCAACACGGCGCTTGGAAGAATGCGTTACGCGTTGATTAACATGAGAAAATTAATCGATCAGCACAATTTGGTCGTACATATTTAAGAAGTTGAAAGTGGTTGTTGCTTTGAGATGAGTCCACAATAACTTTTAATGTAATAAGTATAAAAATCCCGGTGTTCGCATCGGGATTTCTTTTTAAAAGAAGTTTGTCAGATTCTGTCACCCCTCTTTTTCTCCCCTCAAGGGGAGAGGGTTTGTTTCTCCTCCCTTGAGGGAGGTCTCGGGAGGGTGATCGAAGGTTGTTTTGAGTTACAAAAAGGCCTCAGCTAAGTTGAATGGTGAATGAAATGATTAAAAGTCTAGTGTCTGATGTCTAGAAGTCTAGCGTCTTTTTTTCTTTGCTCTTTCCGTCTTTTTCTAGACCTACTCCTCAATCCGCATATGGCGCTCTTTCTTGTCTTCGTAGATGTCGTCAAGGGTTACAAGGATCGCCGTTTCTTCCACATTTCCGAAATCTGGGTTTACAGCCGTTCCAAAGGTTTTCATAGTTGGAGAAAGGTTCATGTAGATGTTTACCAACGGAGGAATGAATTCGCCGCGTTCTCGCACAAATGAATTCAGTTTCTTGAAACCTTCTTTGAAGTCCAAGCCTTCCAGAATGGCATCAAACGTTGCTGCATCGTACGATTGCTGTAACTGATGATGCGCGTGCATGAGATTCTCCTTATCCGGGAAAAAGTGATGCATAAAATGCAAAAGAAAATCCCGCGCCTCCGTATTGTAGGTTGGATACATTGTCACTTTACCGAAGAAATACTTGATCTCTGGGTGATTCAGAACCACGGCTCCCAATCCGTCCCAGATATTGTCTAAGGCGAACAATCCTTTTCTTGGATTGACCGCAGGTTGAAAATTTGGTTGCACCCAGCTTCGGCCCAGTTCAATGGTATTCGGAAGATATCGTTCTACAAATTCGTCTTTAAATTGAAAGTAATTGGCAGTAGATAGTGCCAATTTATCATCGCCACCGTTCAAAACTTTTGAACAAAGAATGTAGCGGTAACCACCTATGATCTGTTCGTCTTCTGGCGACCAAACAATCAATTGATCGTAGCAATTTTCTGAAGTGTCGTAATCGTCAAGGTCTAACGCTTTGCCTGTCCCTCCACCTGATGCACGGAAGGTAACTTCTCGCAATCGTCCGATTTCACGAATCACGTTCGGGGCATTGTGAACATTTACGGCGTAAATCTCATTGCCACCTTTTCGTGTGGTTCGTAAGAAACGATCTTTCGAAAGTTCCTGCTTCAAAACTGCTATGTCCACTGGATCGATGATCTTATCCATGGTTCAATTCTTTTCGTAAATCGTAGACTTTTTCTTTTATCTGCTGCGCCATTTCCTTGTCGTCAACAGACGGATCCAGTTCAGTGGCGCGAATCGGTTCCCCAACAACAAACTCAAAATGGCGGTTGCGCTGTTTGAACAATTCATTAGCAAGATACAACATTTCGATATTCGTTTTGATTCCAAGGCTCCCTCGAAGATTGGACAATCCATAGAAGAATCGTGACAATCGTCCGTCAATATAAATAGGGACAATCGTTCTATCGTAGTCCTTTGAATACGTCACAAAGGTTTTTTTCCAGACTAAATCTTTAATTTCCCCCTTCTTCTTGCGGCTTACAAGTCCTGCGGGGAAGATGCACACTGCCTCGTCTGATTGAAACAAAGCTTTAATTTGCTCTCGAACATTCGCTCGGTTCTTGTTGATTTTATCTACACCTACGAACATTTCCTTCATCGGCTCCAGATTCATCAACAAGTCATTTACAATGAACTTTAAATCCTTTCTATGTTCTTTCAATGCAGATACGAGAATCATGGCGTCCATACCTCCTAACGGGTGGTTCATCGCCAAAACGATCTTGCCCTCTTTCGGAATGCGTTCGATATGACGTACGTTGATAGTGATGTCGAAATAATCAACTACGGCTTGGCACCATTCCGCATTTTTAATGTCGGCATTGTCCTTAATGAACGCATTGATTTCTGCCTGATGCAAAATGTACTTCAGGTAGCTAATTACAAAACGAGGAGTACGTTTCAGAGCCTTAGGGTTCTTACTCGCAATTAGCTTTTCAACATCGATAAAGTCCTTCTCACTCATATCAGACGCGAATTTACGGCATTAGGGGCACCTGACCCACGTTATTCGATTGAATTTATTCACATTCTTCCTTTCAAAAAACACGTGTTTTTCAATCAATTTGCTTCTGCGAGTCTGGACTTTCTTTTAGCTTTGTACTTTGTAATAAACGCAAGCAATAGAAATGATAGAACTATCGGAACGACTGCAGTCCATGGAGGAGTCTGCAACGATTGCAATGTCTCAGAAAAGTAGAGAGTTGCGCGCTCAGGGTAAGGATGTAATCTCATTGAGTTTAGGGGAGCCGGATTTCCATACACCGGAATTCATTAAAGATGCCGCTAAGCAGGGAATGGATGAGAATTATACCACGTACACACCTGTTCCGGGTTATTTGGATTTGCGAGAAGCAATTTCAAGAAAATTCAAGCGCGATAACAACTTGAATTACCCAGCCGATCAGATTGTCGTTTCTACCGGAGCTAAGCAGTCCATCGCTAATGTTGTGATGAGTATTGTGAATCCTGGGGACGATGTAATTATTCCTGTGCCTTATTGGGTTTCATATCGTGAGATCGTACGTGTAGCAGAAGGAAATGTGGTAACAGTAAGCGCTGGTATTGAAACGGACTTTAAAATTACTGGAGCGCAGCTTGCGGCGGCTATCACACCGAAAACAAAAATGATGATTTTCTCTACACCTTGTAACCCGACTGGCTCGGTGTATAGCAAGGAAGAGTTGAGAGAATTGGCTGATGTGATCGTTCAGCACCCGCAAATGGTTGTGATCTGTGACGAAATTTATGAGCACATCAACTTTGGGTCGAAACATGAGAGTTTGGCGCAATTTGATGATATCTACAATCAAGTTGTAACGGTGAACGGAGTTTCCAAAGCTTGGGCAATGACTGGATGGCGTTTGGGATACATCGGTGCGAACAAAGAAATCGCGAAGGCTTGCGGAAAAATTCAAGGACAATTCACGTCCGGAACATGTTCGATTACGCAGCGCGCTGTCATTGCCGCCATGGATGCTGATCCAAGCGAAGTGGCTGATATGGTGAAAGCCTTTGAATCGCGCAGAACGCTTGTTTTGAACGCGTTAAGTAAAATTAACGGAGTGAAAGCGAATGTGCCAGGCGGAGCATTCTACGTTTTTCCCGATGTTTCGTACTTTTACGGTAAGGAATTCGAAGGGCAGAAAATTCAGGATGCCAACGATTTAGCCATGTATCTTCTGAACGAAGCTTTGGTTGCTTTGGTGTCTGGAGAGGCTTTCGGTGATCCGAACTGTATCCGAATTTCTTATGCCGCTTCCGAAGAAACATTAACGGAGGCGATGCGTCGTGTAAAAGAGGCGCTTGAAAAGTTGAAGTAATGGACATATCCACCATATTTTCAAAATTCGAATCCTTACGAATTCTCGTTATCGGTGATGTCATGATTGACGCCTACGTGGAGGGAAGTGTGACCAGAGTAAGTCCGGAAGCACCAGTTCCCATTGTCAATTTGAAGAATAGAACCCAAAGATTAGGCGGTGCTGCAAACGTAGCATTGAACCTTGCTGCATTGGGGGCTACACCGGTTTTGACGAGCATTATTGGCAATGACGAAGGCGGGGAAGACCTCATCAACCTGATGGAAGAAGCTGGAATGGTGACTTCCGGAATGGAAAAAAGCCGAGATCGAAAAACAACAGTCAAAACGCGTGTTATCGGCAATCAACAGCAATTGTTACGTATTGATGACGAGATCATCGCACCTTTGACGATTGCTGAAGAAGATCAAATCATTGCCAATGTATCGAAGCATTTGAATGAAATCGATGCGATCATTTTTGAAGATTACAACAAAGGAGTTCTTACTTCTCGTGTGATTACGGAAGTCATAGCTATGGCACGAGAAAGTGATGTCATTACGACAGTTGATCCTAAGAAGGAGCATTTCTTTGAATACAGAAACGTGACCATGTTTAAGCCCAATTTGAAGGAACTCAAGGAAGGTTTGAACATCGATGCCGAGCTGGTTCCAAAAGGGGATGCCTTTGAGCAAGCTATTGCCGCAATGGAAGAAAAACTACAGAACGAGATCAGTTTTGTAACACTTTCTGAACACGGCGTATTCATTCAAAAATCACATTCGAAACATTACGTTCCGGCGCACATTCGAAATATTTCGGATGTCAGTGGAGCAGGGGATACCGTGATTTCTGTAGCAACAGCGTGTTTAGCGGCAGGAATGGAGATTCGTGATGTTGCCGAATGGGCAAATTTAGCTGGCGGGTTGGTCTGTGAGCGCACTGGCGTGGTACCTGTCGACAAGCAACAATTACAGGCCGAAATTGTGAAATTAGAAGAAGCATGAGGATACGCGACCTGAGAGAGCGGATCAATTTGTTGATTTATGATTCAAAACCGGGTGTTTTAAGAACACTGTCATTTTTGAACGTTCTTGTGTCGCTCACTGCCATTGGTGTGCTTATTTATCTCTACGGTTTCCAAATCACACCCGAAGCGGAAGCCACTTGTTTCTCTATCATTCAAGCGAGTTTTGGATTCTACATCGCCCGCTTTATCATCAAATATATCTATGATTTCAATCCCAAGCAGTTCCTCAAGGACAATTGGTTTGAAGCCATAATTATATCCATACTTCTAATCGAAGGGGTTGCCTACAATTTCTTCGATAGTGTTCTTTTAGAGCCTGTTTTCCAGTCAATTGGATTTGATGAATTTGGAACGGTTTCGACCATTTTTGTTCAGCTGTACATCTTCATAATCATCTTGAACAACCTGTTCAAACAGCGGAATTTCAAACCTTGGATGAAGATTCACCCTGGCTGGTTGTTTACGATCTCCATCTCTTTAATGACCTTACTCGGAGGGCTTTTATTGATGCTTCCGGAAATGTCAAATGTCGAAGGCGGATTGCCATTTACTGACTCATTATTCCTGTCGATGTCTTCGGTAAGTGTAACGGGACTTTCTACCGTAGATGTGGCGCAAACGCTTACGTTTAAAGGTCAGGTTGTGGTCTTGATTTTGATCAAATTGGGAGGGTTGAATACCATTGCATTTGGTGCCTTAATGCTCGTTATAGCGAAGTTTGGAGTGGGGATTAAGTACCACGAAGTCATCGAAGATTTTGTGAATCGCGACTCCATCCTGAAAGCGAAATCGATGTTGGCGAAAATCGTTTTATGGGCGACAGCATTTGAGGTAATTGGAATCATTCTCCTCTTTGTAGGATTTGGGAATCAAGGTGCGTTTGCTGATCCCGGTGAGAGGTTCTTTCAATCGGTCTTCCATGGGATTTCTGGCTTCAATAACGCCGGTTTATCGACCTTAGAAGGCGGTTTGATGCATCCTGATGTCATCCACAATACATTCGTTCATACCATCATCATGATCTTGTTCTTCCTCGGAGGATTTGGAATGATCTATGTGTTTGACGTTTTCGAATTACGACGCATTCGACAAAGAATGAGGACTCCTTGGAAAAGCTTTGAATTCGGAACGAAGATTTCGCTTTATACAACCTTAATCTTGCTAGGAATAGGTGCGATAGTGTTCTTTATTTTCGAGTGGAACAGCAGCATGAAGGACAAGAGTACACTGGATATGGTGATTACTGCTCTGTTCGAATCCATGACTACAAGAAACGCAGGATTTAGCGTCGTAGAGACACAAGATTTGGCGTTACCTGTTCTGATCATATTCTTGTTTTTGATGTTTATTGGTGCTTCTTCAGGATCAGCCGGAGGGGGTATCAGAACATCAACTTTTGCTATAATGTGGGCGTCTGTGTTATCTACCATTAAAGGAAAGAAACATACCGAGTTGTTTAAGCGAACGATTTCCAACGATCTGGTATTGAAGGCATACGCTATTTTTATGTTCTTCGTGCTTGGAAACATTATAGGCCCGTTTGTCCTGTCAATTTCAGAAGCGGATCTACTCGCCAATACAGATTATGAGTTCAAAGATTTGGTTTTTGAGCATGTTTCTGCAGCCAGTACGGTAGGTTTATCGACCGGAATTACCTCTGAATTGAGTACAGTTGGTAAATTTGTACTAATTATTGCCATGTTTATTGGTCGTGTAGGAACGCTGACCTTAGCATATTTGGTCGGAAAACGCGTTATGAGTAAAAATTACAAGTACCCTTCTGGACATACGATGGTGGGTTGATAAAGTGAAGTAGATGGAAGAGAAGAAAGTAGTAAAACCTTACAATGATCGCGATACCTCGAAAAAAGAGGAAGTCGCAACAATGTTCAACAACATTTCCAAACGTTATGATTTCTTGAATCATTTCTTATCGCTCGGAATTGATAAAATCTGGCGTAAGAAGGCGATTCGCTTGTTGCAGGAAGTCAAGCCGAAGTCCGTATTGGACATCGCTACGGGGACGGGAGATTTTGCCATTGCGGCATTAAAATTGAAGCCTGAGGAGATCATCGGAGTTGACATTTCTCAAGGAATGTTGGACGTTGGGATTGAGAAAATGAAACGAAAAGGCGTTGATGACATTATATCTATGCAGTTGGGTGATTCGGAAAAGCTTCCGTTCGACGACAATCGTTTCGATGCACTGACTGTAGGATTTGGAGTCCGCAACTATGAAAATCTGGAAAAAGGATTGACAGATATGTTGCGTGTACTCAAGCCGGAAGGACGCGCCATCATTCTCGAGTTCTCAAAACCACGCAAGTTTCCGGTGAAACAAACTTTTGGATTCTATTCCAAGAGAGTGATTCCGTTTTTAGGGAAAACAATTTCGAAAGACAAACGTGCATACGAGTATTTGCCTGAGTCTGTAGAAGCGTTCCCTGAAGGACAGGATTTCTTGGATATTATGACAAAAGTGGGTTACAAAAACGTAGATAGTCAATTGGTAAGCGGTGGAATCGCTACCATTTACTGGGGAACAAAATAGTACATGCAAGCAAAACAATATTCATCAATTACGAACGTTTCAACGGCCATGAGATTACTCATCCTATGTCTTTTGATATCGTCGTACAGCTTCTCACAGCGCCAAAAGCCTGAGAATTACAAGCGTTTTGATGAAAAATTGTTGCATTTCGGTTTCATGCTGGGAGGAAATACCTCGGATTTCAGGATGTTCCGCGAATTGGACATTTTTGAAAAGTATGGAGTGACGTCACTCACGAATCAATCGGCTCCTGGAGGGCAATTGGGAATCGTGACCACCATGAAATTGGGAACTCCTGTGGTTCGCTTACGTTTCATTCCAACGCTTTCGTTTCAAGAGCGCATCTTGAATTATACATTCATGCCGAATGATACGACGGAAATTCTGAATCAGGAGCGAATCAGTTCCACGAACTTGGACTTTCCCCTAATGTTTCAATTCCGAACGCTACGTGTTAACAACTTTGCCTCGTATTTCCTTGTTGGCGGACAGTACACCTTGGATTTACAATCGCAGCAAGATGCAAGTCAGAATTTTACGGATCCGTTTATCAAACTGAATCGACATGATTGGAGCGGTCAATTGGGGGTAGGAGTAGAATTCTTTGCTCCGTATTTCAAGTTTGGAATGGAGATTAAATATCAACACGGATTCCGTAACGTACATGTGAAGGACAATGCAGCCATCGCGCAACCGATAGATCGCCTGTATAATAAGGTGTGGTGGTTCTCACTTATTTTTGAAGGGTAGGGCGAATTAGTTTCTGGACTTATTGGTTAATTACACTTTTATTTCACGAAAGCTGCTCAAATTCGACAATTAGCTTTGCTGCTGCCTTCGGCGGTCTCGAATTAAATAATTCTAGTAATTGCTAAAATTTATCTATATCTTATTTAATTGACCTCCCACACCAACATCCCCCAAAATCTCTCGTATCTTTGACGGCGAATGACTCCTCAAACGATACAATTTCAAATGACGCCCGAACAGGCGAAAGACGATACCTACATCCAAAAGCGCATCGCAAAAGAATTGCGCGTTGATGAGCAAGAATTCAAATTTCGTTGGAGAAAGCGGTCTATTGATGCGCGCAAAAAAGCTATTAAAATCAACAGTTTTTTTGAGGTAATTGGAAAGAATGACGCATTCGATGAGAATCCTTCTTTCAAGCCACAGCCTGTAGATCCATCCAAACAAATTGCAATCATCGGAGCAGGCCCTGCGGGTTTATTTGCAGCATTGCAAGCTATTGAACTGGGGTGGAAGCCCATTATTTTTGAACGCGGCAAGGATGTTCGTGCTCGAAGACGTGATTTGGCAGCATTGAACAAGGAAGGGATTGTGAATCCAGAATCGAATTACTGTTTTGGAGAAGGGGGAGCAGGAACTTATTCTGATGGGAAATTGTACACACGATCTAAAAAGCGAGGTGATGTTCATAAGGCTTTGGAGTGGTTCGTTGATTTCGGAGCAACACGAGATATCCTAGTAGATGCGCATCCACATATTGGAACCAATGTTCTACCAAAGATTATTGTTGCCATGCGAGAACGTATTCGCGAATGTGGCGGAGAAGTCCATTTCGAAAGCAAAGTCACGCAGTTTCTTTCTGAATCTGGCCGAATTACAGGTTTGGAGATCAATAATTCGGAAATCAAGAACTTTGATCACGTTATTGTAGCCACTGGACATTCTGCGAGAGATATTTTCCAATTATTCCGAGATAAGAATTGGGAATTGAAAGCCAAACCTTTTGCTTTGGGTGTTCGGATTGAGCATACGCAAGAGTTGATCAATAAAATTCAGTACCATGGACGTCAAAGCGATGACTTTCTTCCTCCAGCTAGTTATTCATTGGTGACGCAAGTGGAGGGGAGAGGAGTGTACTCGTTCTGCATGTGTCCCGGAGGAATCGTGGCACCGTGCGCAACGGAACCGGGAGAAGTGGTAACTAACGGATGGTCGCCGTCCAAACGCAACAATCCAACGTCGAATTCGGGAATTGTAGTTGAAATCCATCCAGAAGATTTTGAAAATCCTGAGGATCCATTCGCATGTTTGGATTTCCAGAAATCGGTGGAAAAGGCATGTTGGGAAGCGGGAGGAAAAACCCAAAAGGTACCGGCACAGCGCATGGTCGATTTTGTCGATGGAAAGAAATCGGAAAGTTTGCCTAATTCCTCCTACCAACCTGGATTGGTATCAGTTGACTTGAATGAAGTGCTTCCGGATTTGGTGGCGCGCAGATTGCGCAAAGCATTTGAAGATTTCGGACGGAAATTAAACGGTTACCTAACCAACGAAGCCGTCTTACATGCACCAGAATCGCGTACTTCTTCGCCAGTGCAAATTCCACGAGGAGAAAATCTGCAACATCCCGATGTAGCTGGTTTGTACCCTTGTGCTGAAGGCGCTGGATATGCAGGAGGAATTATCTCCGCCGCGATTGATGGAATGAAGTGCGTCAAAGCTATAGTTAGTGAGGACGCGGACTGAGGCTCTCGCCGTGCCTGACGGCGGGCAGGAAGTCAAACAGTCTAATAACAACTATCTACAAAACTTGCTCAAGAGAATCCCTGTCGCTACAGAGACGTTAAGAGACTCCGCCCCGCCTTTTCCTGGAATATGGATTGGATGTGTAATTGAATTCACGAGAGATTCTGAAATACCATTACCTTCATTGCCCATGAGCAGGATACCTCTTACCGGAGCTTCAACAGAGTGCATGTTTTCACCTTCGAGCAATGCACCAAAAACAGGACGATCATCTGCATCGAAATAATCCTCTAGTTTCTCGTACTTCACATGCACCCTGAAAATCGATCCCATAGTAGATTGAATTACTTTTGGATTAAAGCAATCAACCGTATTTTGAGAGCAGACGATCTCTGTAATTCCGAACCAATCTGCCGTACGGATGATGGTACCCATATTTCCTGGATCTTGGACACCATCCAAGGCCAATGTCCATGAAGATTTAGAGTCCGTAAATTCTGGTTTTCGCACCACTGCGAGTAAAGAACTAGGGGTACTCAATCCACTAATCGACTTCATCGTAGCAATATCCGTGAGATAGGTTACTGCTTCAGAATCAGTGGATTCATCCGTTGTAACGAGGCATTCCACCAATGAAAGCTGTGTAGCCAAAATTTCTTGCACCATTTTTGTTCCTTCCACAACAAACAATCCCTCTGCATCCCTGTTTTTTTTCAGGCGCAACGAGCGGATCCATTTAATCTTATTTTTCGAAAGGGCATCCATGAATGCTTTTATTAAATTTGCTTGAAGTATTACATTAAGTGCAGCGCACCAAACTTACATATATTCTGCCGATCCTGATCCTATTCTTAATCGGTTGTAATCAGACAAAGTACGTGCCCGATTCAAAGTATCTCGTCAAAAAGAACAAGATTTCGATCAAAGGGGACAAGCTTGATAAGGATGATGTGGCTTCTATTGTACGTCAGCCGTCCAACTACAAACGCTTGTGGATCAAATGGAAACTGCACGCCTATAATACTTTCGATTCCACGAAAATTGCAGATAAACGCGCTCGAAAAGATGCTGAAATAAAGGCCGAGAATATTGAACGCCTAGAGAAGCAAATTCGAATCAACAAGAAGCGCATCGCCAAAGCCAAAAGAAAAGGGAAGGATTATTACACGCACAAAAACATTCGACTCAAGGATACTCTAGATCCGCCGAAGTTCTTTCGTGAATGGTACAAATACGAGATTGGTGAGCCGCCGGTAGTATTGGATACAGCAGCTTTCAATAAAACGTTGGAGCAAATGGAGGCGTATCTGCGTCAGCGAGGGTATTACTATGGAAAGGCTGAAGGTCTGATCAAATACAAATCACACCAGAAAGCGGTTGTGAGCTACGTAATAACTACGGGGGAGCAATACATCATCAGAAACACGACGGTCGATTGTGAAAACGAAGAAGTATTGGAAGCATACAACGAGTACGTTCGTACGCGTCACGATCCACCGCTAATCGATAAGCCCTTCGATTCAGAATTACTGGACAGTTATCGTTCGCGCGTGGCCAAATTCATGCGTGATTCCTCATTCTATGGGTTTAGCGCGAATCACATTACGTACCTGGCAGATACTACAAAAGCCGATATGTCGGTGGATTTAGCCATCGTTTTTGGGGATAGAACGGTTAGAGCAGAACCTTCTTCAGACTCCTTAATTCAGATTCAGCACCAGAAATATGTAATTGATGAGGTATTCTTCCATCTAGCGGATACACTTCAGTACGAAGGAAACTTCATGGAGATGATGACTGAAAACGGATTCACACTTTATGATGGGCCTTTCCTGAATACTGTTGACACCTTAGTTTATGCAAAGGAGAAAGGAGGAAGAAAGCTTGAAAATCGTGAGGCTGTGTTCTATTACAATGGAAGGCCTTTCGTGAAGCCTCTGGTTCTGGAATCGCAGAACTTCCTAGAGAAGAATTCGCGTTACTCGAACAAAAATGCGGAAGCCTCCTATTCGGCTTTACTTAGAATGGATTTGTTCAGGGCGATCAAGACGGAGATTGTAGAGCTAGGATCCGACAGACTTCAAGTACATTATTACATTGCTCCGAAAAAGAAGCAGAGTTATTCCTTCCAGCCGCGTGCTACCAATACGAACGGATATTTGGGAGCTGCCGTATCGATTAGCTATACCAACCGAAACTTGTTCCGTGGTGCAGAACGTTTGACCTTTACTTTATCTGGTGGATTTGAGTCACAGCCGGCTATTTTCGATGAATCGCAGGGAGAATCAGTAGTGACCTCTGGTCGTAGTTTCAACACTTTCGAAATCGGGCCTAGTTTACGATTGACACTTCCCGGATTGTTGCCATTACGAAGCAGTGATATTTCCAAAAAGCGTCGCCCTCAAACGATTATCTCGGCAGGTTATAGCTATCAAAACCGAGAGGATTTCGTCCGTCGTTCTTTCCAATTGGATTACGAATGGAAATTCATCGTAACCAAAACATCCCTATTTGAAGTTGGATTGCCGGGAATTTCCGTGGTTCGATTCGTAAACATTGACAAATCACCGGAGTTCCAGCAGCGCTTGGACGATTTGGGAGATTTGTTCTTGCTCAACGCCTTCAGTAATCAGTTTATCTGGCAGGATTGGCGCTTCCGTTATGAGTACAATATCAAAGAAAAGCCCAATAGAAAAGGAAACGCTCAATTGTATTTTGCGTCGGTATTTGAGCCAGCAGGGAACGTTTTGAGTGTGTTCCGTCCGTTTCAAGATACTACGGAGTTGGGGCAATACGCCATTAATGGAGTAGGGTATTCGCAATTCGCGCGACTAGACAACGAACTGGTTTTTTCTAAGCCATTCCGAAATGAGCGAAGCATCAACATGAAATTGGAAATAGGAGGAGGAATTCCTTATGGAAACACAACTTCAGCCTTACCTTTTGATTACAGTTTCTTTGCCGGTGGTGCCAACGATAACCGAGGATGGCGCGCAAGAACACTTGGCCCTGGAGGATACAAATATTATTTGGATACACTGCGAAGTGCCACGCAAATCGGTGATCTAAGAATCGGAGCGTTTAGCGAGTTCCGATTTGCAATTAACTCCTTCTTTAAAGGTGCGGTTTTCGTAGATGCCGGAAATATCTGGACGACTCAAGAAGATCCAAATCGACTGAATGGACAAATCTCACGTGATTGGTGGCGTCAAATTGCCGTTGCGACAGGAGTTGGACTCAGAATGGATTTGGAGTACTTTATCATTCGAGTAGATGTCGGGCTCCCGATAAGG
Source organism: Fluviicola sp. XM-24bin1 (assembly GCA_003149635.1). Classification (GTDB taxonomy): domain Bacteria; phylum Bacteroidota; class Bacteroidia; order Flavobacteriales_D; family Crocinitomicaceae; genus UBA4466. Next base: position 24,436 of record QCWI01000014.1, on the reverse strand, counting down.
AACCCAGCACTACCAAGAGGGGAGAATTGGTTCTTCCAGAAAAAAGAAGCCTTCAAAGAAGAAGCGAAGCTCGCTTTCGGGGATAATTGGGAGGAAACCAATAAAGTTCCGAACCTCTACATTCCTGCCATCCACCTAGGGATTGGATATCCGTTCTAAAGGAAATTGTATTTCAAATAGGTGCTGATTTCCGTCCAAGGAATTTGCACCGGATTGTCGCATGTTCCAGCTTGCGGATGAATTTCAATACCATCCTTGTACAATCGATACGTCATTTGTGACCAATCTAACGTGCCGTTAGAAGTAAGTTCAGCTTTACAGGTCTCGTCGCTCGCGCTGGAAATCAGTTCGTTGATTTTCTTCAATGCTTTGTCTCTCTCTTTTGAATCGAATAGATCTGTGTAGGGAACCAAAACTCCTGTTTCTAGGCTAAAGAACAAGTAGCGATGATCCGTCTCGGCAAAGTCGATGCAGTTGCAAATCATGTGCAGTTCGATGTGATTTCCTTTTTGGAAATATCCGTAATCACCAATACAGAAGTCGCTTACTTCGGCGTCTACAAGATTTCTTTTAATGATCGCATTCATGGAATCTGCAATCGTTTGATCCTTCGAAAAATGAGCAACAGGGTATTTCATACCATTGTCAAATGTCTGATCCGAAAACTTGATTTGAGCTGTTGCCATACCTGCAAACAGCAATACGATAATAGTAGTAAGTGCTTTCATAACATCTCGTTGGTTCACTTAAGATACGTAAAATCGAGTACAAAGGTTGCGGTTTACTCGTCGACGGTAAGATTAGCAAAACGAAGCAATACGGTTTTTGACCCGTGTTTCGGGAAGAAAATCGTAGCTTTTTTGTCTGGTCCATTGCCTTCCAACTTAATCACTTTGCCTTTTCCGAAGCGATCGTGACTCACGTTGTAGCCCACTTTTAAATCAACAGTTCCGCCAGTCTTTGGTTTGCTAGGCTTCGCCTGGTCGACACGTTTTAGCGAAGGAGATTTGGCAAATCCTTTATTTAGACCTCCAAGTCCCGCTGGATTGGCGAATGAATTTCGCATTCCACCTCCTAGCGATCGTCCTCGGCCGCGCTCTGGTGTTTCAAAATGGAGAAATTCTGGAGCAATTTCATCGATAAAGCGGCTCGGTTCCGAGGTAATAAGATTTCCCCATTGGAAGCGAGATGTCGCATAGGATAAAGTACACGTTTCTTTTGCGCGTGTTACAGCTACGTAGAAAAGACGTCGCTCTTCTTCCAGTTCCGTACGCGAGTGGAGTGCCATCTGAGAAGGGAAGAGGTTCTCTTCCAATCCAACGAGATATACGTGCGGAAACTCCAATCCCTTGCTTGAGTGAATCGTCATGAGTGTTACATGATTGCGATCATCGCCTTTGTCTTCATCCGCGTCGGTTAGCAAGGCAACATCAAGCATGAACTCAGAAAGTGATTTCGATTCCCCTTCTTGACGAGACGCTGTAAATTCCTTGATCCCGGCCAAAAGTTCCTCCACGTTCTGGTAGCGTTCTACTTCTTCTGGTCCTTTGTCTTTATCAGAGCACATTTCCTTCAAGATTCCTGAAGTTTTAGCGATCTCCTGTGCCAGTTGATACGCATCCATTTTATCCAATTGCGCTGCGAAACTTTTAATCATGATCACAAAGTCGATCATTTTGTTTCGAGCACCCGTAGTCAATTGCACAGGATATTTTGCGAAATCGCTAATCACTTCCCAGGGAGAAACATTGTAATTATTGGCCGCAACAATCACATTTTGAAAGCTTGTTTGGCCAATGCCGCGCTTCGGATAGTTGATTACACGCTTCAGTGCTTCTGAATCTTGCGGATTCGCCGTCAATCGGAAATAACCCAACAAATCCTTGATTTCCTTTCGTTGGTAGAAAGACAATCCTCCGTAAATCTTATACGGAATGTTCAGTTTACGCAAGGATTCCTCAAATGAACGTGATTGACGGTTCGTACGATAGAGAATCGCAAAATCATTATATGTCAATCCGGATTCTTTGCTCTTATCGAAGATTTTATTGGTAATCAATTTTCCTTCCTCGTTGTCGGTAAGTGTTCGAATCACGTTGATTTTGGAACCTTCCGTATTATCTGTCCAAACGTTCTTCTTGATTTGATCCTTGTTGCGAGCAATTACGCTGTTTGCCGCCTCAACGATATTCTTGGTGCTCCGGTAATTCTGCTCTAGTTTAAACAGTTTGAAATCGGGATAATCCTTTTTAAAATTCAGGATGTTTTGAATATTCGCTCCTCGGAAAGAGTAGATACTCTGGGCATCATCACCTACCACAGAGATATTCTCGAAAACAGCCGCCAGTTTCTTCACGATGAGGTATTGAGCATAGTTTGTATCCTGATACTCATCTACCAAAATGTACTTGAACTTATGCTGATAATGCGTCAAAACATCTGGAAAGTCGCGTAACAAAACGTTCGTGTTGTAGAGCAAATCGTCGAAATCCATCGCTCCAGCATTAAAACAACGCTGAACATAGGTCTTATAAATTCTACCTAATTCCGGTCGCTTGGCCATATTGTCCTCTGACTGAATGTCTGGATTCTGCATGTAGGCATCCGCGGAGATCAAATTATTCTTTGCGGAAGAAATGCGTCCCAGAACGCTGCTGGGTTTGTAGGCTTTATCATCAAGATTAAACTGTTTGATGATTTCTTTCAGCAAACTTTTAGAATCTTGGGTATCGTAGATGGTGAAGTTACTTGGGTAGCCCAACCGATCGGCGTTGTAACGTAAGATTCTTGAGAAAACCGAGTGAAACGTTCCCATGGTAATGTTACGCGCTTCGCCTTCACCAACGATGTTTCCAATACGTTCTGTCATTTCACGAGCCGCCTTGTTGGTAAACGTCAGCGCCATAATGTTGAACGGATCAATTCCTTGTTCCATCATGTAGGCAATACGAAACGTCAAAACCCGTGTCTTACCTGATCCCGCTCCGGCAATCACCATCGTAGGGCCTTCAATATTCTGTACGGCTTTTAATTGACTTTCGTTTAGTTCGTCGAGGTAACTCATCTATAATTTGCTGTTGTTCTGGCGCCTAGAAATAGAATTTGCTGCGCTAAACAAATGTAGGTAATTGTAAGCTGCGTTTGATGATGGGTTATCATTTTTTATCAACTATTTGACTGTCAAAAAGCGAGGGAGAAATTGAATCTAAGCCGTTCGTTCAGTTTCCGATTTATCCTTAAATTTGTGCCACCTTAAATTAAAAGAAACAGCTACAAATGAGTCATGGAATTAAACCCGGAGTTGCTACTGGGGACGATGTTCAGAAGATATTTGCCTACGCCAAGAAAAAGGGCTTCGCACTACCTGCGGTAAACGTTACGAATACAAGTACGGTAAATGCGGTTATGGAGGCGGCAGCTAAGAATAATGCTCCGGTAATCATTCAATTCTCTAATGGAGGGGCGCAATTCTTCGCAGGAAAAGGATTGAGTAACGACGGTCATAAAGCCGGAATTGCAGGTGCTGTCTCAGGAGCACGCCACGTACACGCGATGGCAGAAATATATGGAGCAACGGTGATTTTGCATACAGATCACGCCGCGCGCAAATTATTGCCTTGGATTGACGGATTATTAGATGCTGGTGAGCAATTCTACAAAGAGACAGGGAAGCCGCTATATAGTTCGCACATGATCGACTTGTCTGAAGAGCCATTGGAAGAAAACATCGCTACTTGTAAAGAGTATTTGAAGCGAATGGACAAAATCGGTATGACGCTCGAAATTGAGTTGGGAATTACTGGTGGAGAGGAAGATGGCGTTGATAATACCGATGTAGATACATCAAAATTGTACACGCAGCCTGAAGAAGTAGCTTATGCTTACGAGGAATTGAGCCAGATTAGTAGTAGATTTACAATTGCTGCTTCGTTTGGAAATGTTCACGGGGTGTACAAGCCAGGTAACGTAGTTTTGACACCGAAGATCTTGTTGAACTCACAAGATTACATTCAAAACAAATACGAAACCGGTCACAATCCCGTTGATTTTGTATTCCACGGTGGATCTGGATCTACGTTGGAGGAAATTCGCGAAGCAATTGGATATGGTGTGATTAAGATGAACATCGATACAGATTTGCAATTTGCATTTACAGAAGGATGTCGTGATTACATTACAGACAAGATTGACTATTTGAAAACGCAGATCGGAAACCCAGAAGGAGACGATCAGCCAAACAAGAAATACTACGATCCGCGAAAGTGGATTCGTGATGGAGAATTAACGTTTATCAAGCGATTGGAAAGATCTTTCGAAGACTTGAACAACGTGAACACATTATAATGAAAACGAAATGTTGAGGATGAAAGAAATTTCATTTTCAATTAACAATTAAGAATTGATCGCATGAGTTGGTTTAAAAGAGAAAAGGAAGGGATTACTACCTCAACGAAAGAGAAGAGAGAAACTCCAGAAGGATTATGGGAGAAGTGTTCCAACTGTAAAACTATCTTCTCGAAAGATGAGTTAGCAGGGATGTCCTACGTTTGTAATCGTTGTAATCACCACGAGCGCATCGGTTCCGAGCAGTATTTCGAAATCTTGTTCGATGACGGGAAGTTCACGGAATTGGATGCGAAAGTGAAAGCGGGAGATCCATTGAAATTCGAGGATACGAAGAAGTACACAGATCGAATCAAAACCACTCAGAAGAAAACGGGATTGACAGATGCCATTCGAACGGCGAAAGGCGATTTAGACGGAAATACGATTGTAATCGCCGCTATGGATTTCTCATTCATTGGAGGTTCTATGGGATCAGTAATGGGAGAGAAGATCGCTCGTGCTATCGACGTTGCCATTAAAGAAAAAGCTCCATTTATGATCATCTCTAAATCTGGAGGTGCACGAATGATGGAAGCTGGATTGTCTTTAATGCAGATGGCGAAAGTTTCCGGGAAACTAGGTCAACTTTCTGAAGCAGGTCTTCCTTACATTTCTTTCTTGACAGATCCTACAACTGGTGGTGTTACTGCATCCTTCGCAATGTTGGGAGATATTAATATCGCTGAGCCAGACGCCTTAATTGCCTTCGCTGGGCCACGTGTTGTTCGCGAAACAATTGGTCGTGACTTACCAGATGGATTCCAGAAATCAGAGTTCGTTCTAGAGCACGGATTCCTAGATTATATCGTTGATCGGAAAGAGCTAAAGCAAACACTGTCACTCTCACTAGAGTTGTTCAGATCATAAAATTAGAAGGGAGACGATGTCTCCCTTTTTTATTGCGGTGCAATTAAATTGTTGAAAACCTTGTCAATTGTAACAAAAACGTATCTTTGCACCGTTGTTATCGAAAGACGGTAGCAGTACATAAAAATTATTTACATAAATATTGGCATGTATTTAGACGCAGAAAAGAAGAAAGAAATCTTCAAAAAACACGGAGGATCAGATACAAACACTGGTTCAACTGAAGGACAAATTGCATTGTTCACTTACCGAATTTCTCACTTGACAGAGCACTTGAAAAAGAACCGTAAAGATTACGGAACACAGCGTGCACTTCAATTGATGGTAGGTAAACGTCGTAGTTTGCTTGATTACTTGAAAAACAAGGATATCGAAAGATATCGTGCAATCGTAAAAGAATTAGGACTTCGTCGTTAATTCTTTTAATAAACATCTTGGAGAGGGGACAGTCGAATTCGTTCGGGTGTCCCTTTTTTGTGTACTTCGAGGGCCTCAGTACACAAAATAGAATTGAGATTTGAGTGCGAGAGCGCTGAATCACTGAGGCCTGAGGCGCTCGAAGGCCGACATAATTTAGTAAACAATTAAAAATGAACATAGGAACAAAAAAGACCATCACTACTGGCGGGAAAGAAATTTCCATCGAAACTGGAAGATTGGCAAAACAAGCCGACGGAGCAGTAGTGTTACGAATGGGCGACACAATGATCCTAGCAACTGTAGTAGCTGCTAAGGATGCACGAGAAGGAGTAGATTTCCTTCCACTAACAGTAGATTACAAAGAGAAATTCGCGGCTGACGGCCGTATCCCAGGTGGATTCTTCCGTCGTGAGGCTCGTCCTTCTGAGCGCGAAATTCTTGTGATGCGTATCGTAGACCGCGCGTTGCGTCCACTTTTCCCGGACGATTACCACGCAGAGGTTCAGGTAATGATGCAGCTAATCGCATACGACGGGGTAAACAGCCCGGATGCATTGGTTGGATTCGCTGCCTCTACAGCCATCGCAATTTCAGATATTCCTTTCAACGGGCCAATGTCAGAAGTACGTGTAGGACGCGTAGACGGTCAGTTCGTAGTGAACCCAACGTTGGAGCAGATGGAGCAATCAGATATTGATTGTATCATCGCAGGTACAATTGACAACATCGTGATGTTGGAAGGTGAGATGGAAGAAATCTCAGAAGACGAGATGGTTGAAATCATCAAAACAGCACACGACGCAATTAAAGAACAATGTCAATTCCAGTTGGACTTGGCAGCTGAGATTCCAGGATCTTCTCCAAAACGTGAGTACTCACACGAGGATCACAACGAAGAGATTCGCGAGAAAATAGCTGCATTCGCTTACGACAAGTGTCGTGATATTGCAAAACAAGGAATTGCAGACAAACACAAGCGTTCAGAATTGTTCGGAGGAGTGAAAGAAGCATACATCGAATCACTCTCTGAAGAAGAATTGGAAGCTGAAGAAGCGTACATCGGAGTGTACTTCAAAGAAGCGATGAAGAAAGCCGTTCGCGATACCATGTTGCACGACGGAGTTCGTCTAGACGGACGTCAATTCAACGAGATTCGTCCGATTTGGTCAGAGGTAGATTACCTACCAACGGCACACGGATCGGCAATCTTTACACGAGGTGAAACACAAGCCTTGATGTCATTGACATTAGGAGGTAAAATGGATGAGCAAATGATCGACGACGTAACGTTCAAAGGATCAGTACCGTTCATGTTGCACTACAACTTCCCTCCATTCTCAACAGGTGAGGCACGACCAATTCGTGGTACATCACGTCGCGAGGTTGGACACGGAAACTTGGCATTGCGCGCATTGAAGCCAGTGCTTCCAGAAGACAACGCATACACGATTCGATTGGTATCAGAGATTTTGGAATCAAACGGATCATCATCCATGGCAACTGTATGTTCAGGAACCTTGGCAATGATGGACGGAGGGGTTCAAATCAAAGCGCCAGTTTCAGGAATCGCAATGGGTTTGATCGCCGGAGACGGTAAATTCGTTGTATTGTCCGATATCCTTGGAGATGAGGATCACTTGGGAGATATGGACTTCAAAGTAACAGGAACAGCTGCTGGTATCACTGCATGTCAGATGGATATCAAAGTAGATGGACTTCCTTACGAAGTATTGATTCAAGCATTGAACCAAGCGAAAGAAGGACGTGTGCACATATTGAACGAAATGTTGAAGACGATTGCAGCACCGAACCCAGATTTCAAACCGCATACGCCACGTATCGAAGCATTCAACGTGCCTAATGATATGATTGGAGCGATTATCGGGCCTGGAGGAAAGATCATTCAGCAGTTGCAGAAAGATACTAACACGAATATTACAATCGAAGAGTTGGAATCTGGAGAAGGGCAAGTGCAAGTGATGTCAAACAATGCCGACGATATGAACGCTGCTGTTTCAGCAATCCGTTTGATCGCATTCCCTCCACAAGTAGAGGAAGGAGCAGAGTACGAAGGGAAAATCAAGTCGCTTCAAGCTTACGGAGTCTTCGTAGAAATCGTTCCAGGAACCGACGGATTGATTCACATTTCTGAATTTGCACACGAGCGCATCAATAAGATGGAGGACGTTTGTAAAGAAGGGGATTTGGTGAAATTCAAAGTGGTTGGACGTGATCCAAAAACGAAGAAGTGGAAACTTTCACGCAAAGTGTTGCTTCCAAAACCAGAGAGAAAAGAGGAAGCTCCAAAAGCGGAGTAGTCCTGTAAGGAATAACAGAAGCGCGGTTCGAAAGATCCGCGCTTTTTTGTTGCTTAAACTTCTTGAATTGAAATCTGCAAAGCATCAATCCAAGGCTGCAATCCATCTGCAATCTCTTTTGCATTGCCATGATACCTCAAATTGAGTTCTTCAGAACTTCTTAGCAAAGATTGAAAGAGAAGTAAGTCGTTAAATAATGACTTCTTCGATCGGTAGAAGTTCAATTCATAAGCGTTTAATTGAGAATAATCTTTCATAGTATTGTTTTTAAATTCGAGCCAACCACATTGACTTTTTCGCCACAATGCAAGGCCTTGCCTTAGCAAGTTTATTTTAGCCTTTCAGTGGCAGCGGAAAAGTCATTTCTTCGCGCCAGGATTTTTTAAAAAACAACACTATGAAGATTACGAATAGATCGAGAGTTGATTGATTTTTGCGATTGAGTATTAATGTGACGGCGATAAGTGAATTCAAAAAAAATACGACTACAATTAAACGCTTTGCCATAGCAAGTTCGTTTAAGGCTTTCAGTGGCAGCGAGAAAGTCATTTCTTCGCGACTTAATTGGTTTAAAACAACACTATGAAGATTGTAGAATGAGTTGACTTTGAAAGAGATAAGACTAGTGTTCGGATCTGGAACGATATTTGTTAATTTTCTGTTAAACCAACTTGTATGAAAACAATAGTACTGTTCCTGATTTACATCTTCTACGCATCATATTCCAATGCGCAAGATGTAACGATAGAAGCGCGCGTGGTAGATGAGAACAGTACACCTATCCCAAGGGTGCAAATTGTAAAACGAGATGGTTCCGAATGGTGTCCACCAACGAATTCAGAAGGGAGGTTTGTACTCACTTCTGAGTCAGGGGCAGAGTTCGGTCTGAAGAAAGCAGGGTTTGAAACGTATTGGACGCTAGTTCCTTATGATAATGGGAAATTCAAATTCACTCTAACTCGTAAAATACAAGATCTCGGGCCAGTGGTCATTACGAAGAAGAGCTCAGAAAAAGCACTGGACATTAAGAATTATAACATCATTGCCTACCAGCCTTTAGGAGATGAAATATTGACATTAAAACATCGTGGTCGGAAGTATTATCTGGGAATCGATGGAATAGGGGAGTTCGATACATTGAATATTCCGTGGACGAAAGACCGACCGGTGGATTTCTTCTTCGACTGCCTTTCAACTCCTTATGTCCTGACAAAAGATTCCGCTTATCAGTTCACCCTAAGAGATGAAAAGTTGGAGATTCTAAGCTCCGTGGACATGATGCATTTTAGATCTTTCATCATGCCCTGCGTTGCAGCTTTTGATCAGGGAATTGTATTGAATTCTTTCAGCGACTTCAATCAAACCTATGATTTGGTCATCCATGGAAAAGAGTCAGAGCAAAACGTGTACTCATTTACGGATCGAGACACCTATCAAGCGGCATGGGAAGCATACGCTAAATTGGTTGGAGAGGGATCGAATCAATCGCTCACGGGAGATACTATTACAGATGAACATCTCTATCAGGAATTACGGAGAAAACGCCGGGAGATTTATCAACGAAACGATACAGGGCCTGATTTTGAACGCGCGTTGAAGAAGCAAGAAATGGACTTCATCAGTTCGCAGATCCAATCCGGAGTTACTAGCGCCGAAGGACAGGTAGCGATGTCAATTCCAAGAGGCGTTTTCGGACGCGATTACGGAGCATCTCCAGAGGCTACAAACTTGGGAAATTTCTTGATGTTATCGCATCCTATTCGAATTCAAACCTATCAATTAGGCAATTACATGGCCGTCGTCAATTTTGAATTTGATTCCGTTTCCATTATCGACTATACCGGCGCGATGCTTTCGAAAAAGGCATTTGAGGCTCCGAAAAAAATTGAACAGGTAATCCAGGACAAAGGAACAGGACATATCTACCTGTACACCAACGATGGGAGCCACAAGATTTATCTTCTCAATGCTTTCACTGGCGAAACAACCTTTGTGAAAGATTTCGGAATTCTAAAGCATGCTCCGGATGTGAAAGTCTATGATCATCATTTATACTACCGGATGAGCGACAATCAATTCTATCAAGTCAACAGGGTTGTGATGCCTATTTTAAAACATTTGAATTAAGCCGACTTATTCAAATAGATATTGAACTCCACAGTCAAGTTCCCTTTCGTATCTTCTAAAATAATAGGGAGAATGCGTGCTTTTGCCTTCTCTTGAGACGCCCAAGGATCTTCCTCAATATGTGGATCGCCTGAAAAGTAGATTTGAGAAATCAACTCTTGATGATCATCGTGCGTAACACGGAAATGAATATGCGCAGGTCTGTACAATTTTCCGTTCAAATACTTTCCTGGTAAAATCGTCTTGAATTGATACGCCCCGTTACTATCACTCGTCTGCTGCGCTCGGTGACGAAAATCTTCAGAGTCGTTATCGTAATCCCCATTCGTATCGCAATGCCAGATTTCCACCTTGACATCTTTCAAAGGGGTTGTACAGTCATCTTTATAAACCACTCCTTTGATAGACACCTTCGATCCATTCAATCCAGTAAAAGTCATGTCCGATTGATCGGGAGCATCTGGACGATAAAACGGCCCTAAAATATCATTGGTGGTTGCGCAATCCCCCGTATGTGTTGATTCTGGCAATTCCTCCGATTGTGCGTTGCGTTTCACTACATAGCCCATCGTTGTAATGGCAAACGCGGCCATTGTACTACTCTTTATAAATTCTTTTCGATTCATACATTGGTTTTTGTAGGGTACATACCAAAGAACACAAGGTTCATTCCAAAATCACTAAAAGATGTTAATAAACGAAATCTTTGACCAAACTTTTGCGAAAAGAAATCCTGTATATTTAAGCAATAGTAATCAGGCATAACCAAAAATAACCATCCATGGCAAGTAAGAAACTACTCAAAAAACGCGTTAAAAGAATTGTGTACGAAGTATTGGATAGCTGCGACTATCACATCGTGAATGAGCATCCGTCAGCGGACAAAGCTGATAAAATGATTGATGAAGCAGTGGATTTTCACGATAGCATGATTGCAAGAATCAACGGTTCAAACGACCAGAAAGAATTACGTGTTATTTCAGATGAAGTGGATAAAGCCAATGTGGACTTCACGGATAAACTCAACGGACTGGCTTAAAACATAGCTTTTAATGAGTAAAACAACCATGAAACATATGGTCATGGGGCTTACCGTATTTATCGCGGCCCTGATGATGTTGTTGGCACCTGCCGAGAAATTCAAGTTTTGGGCAACAATCGGTATTGCCACATTGATGGTTGTATTTTGGATTTTTGAAGTCCTTCCTATCTATGTCACGGCCTTGTTGCCATTGGTGCTCTCTGTCCCACTTGGAGTGCTAGATACAGACCAATTGGCGCAAGCCTATGGGCACAAGTTTGTCTTCCTCTTCTTCGGTGGTTTTATGCTCTCGTTGGCGTTGGAAAAATGGGGAGTGCACCAGAAAATTGCCGAGCTTATTATCCGAGCAATAGGGAACTCCAAATCAAGAATATTATTGGGCTTTTTGATGGCAACGGCGCTGTTAAGCATGTGGGTGTCGAACACAGCTACGGCGCTAATGATGCTGCCCATGGCATTGGCGGTAATCGATAAAATTCCTCAAAAAAAGAATTCGAAATATTCCCTGTACCTCTTGCTGTCCATTGCCTATGGTGCCAGTATTGGAGGAATGGGAACCTTGGTAGGATCTCCACCAAATGTTGCTATGGCTGGAATTCTCAGTGACAACTACAATATCGAAATCGAATTTATAGACTGGTTTAAAATCGGCTTTCCACTAAGCATGGTCATGATTACCATCGTTTACTTTTACTTCCGTTTGTTACTGCGCAATGAACATAAAGACAAATTGGAGGATTTAGAATTCGATAAAGCACCTTGGACAAATAATCAAATCCGGGTTCTCGTTTTATTTGGGTTCATTGTCGTTCTTTGGTCATTCAAATCTCTGATTGAGCCGGCTTTGGATATCAAATACGGGGATGAAATTCCGGCAGTTCTTGGAGCTATACTATTATTCATTGTTCCCAGCACTAGTAAATCAAAAGCGCTTCTAGAATGGAAAGATACCCGAAAAATGGCCTGGGGAATCTTGCTGCTCTTCGGCGGAGGAATGGCTCTGGCAAAAATGATGGACGTGAATGGAGTAGTAGAGCAACTTTCCATTGCTTTCAAGAATTATAGCGAATTGTCTCTAGGATTGATCCTACTTATCTTTGTATCGTTCTCCATCTTTGGAACCGAAGTGATGTCGAATCTAGCCCTAGTTCAAGTATTCGTGCCGATTGTTGCCATTTTCGCTTTAGGATCGGATGAGTATTCTATTTTACAATTGTGCATGCCAGTAACACTCGCCGCATCATGTGCGTTCATGTTACCCGTCAGTACGCCACCAAACGCAATCATATTTTCTTCAGGTCGCGTTACGGTCAATCAAATGGTTCGCGTGGGATTTATCCTCAACATCGTTGGGGTACTGATAATCACTCTTTTCTCGCTACTCTTTATCCGATAGTTTTCCTCTCATGACAGAAAATGATTTAAAAGAGTTCCTTTTCCATTCCATGAGGCTGTGGGGAGATCATACGCCGAATTATCATATCAATTTGTATTTCGAATGTGAGGAACTCAAAGACGCAGAATTAGAAGCATTTGTAAATCGATTACAAGAATTTTTTGCGGAAACAGGATTTGGTGAATTACTACTTTTTGGAATCCACGAAAACCGAATGGAAGGCGATTTCATGATTCGCTGTTCGGATATTGAGAAGATTCGACTCACATTGAAAAGACTGCTGCCTATTTTGGAAGGTACTGCCTTCTTCGAGTTTGGCTATGCAGGATTGGTGATCCCCACAAAGGCCAGGGGGTATAAGAAAGAGATTGAGTTTTTTGGGATAAAAAAAGAGCCGAGAGAAGATCTTGATGAAATGAACGTAGAATTTCCAATTCCGGCAGGTTTCGAACCCCGTCAGAGAAAAGGCTTTTGGTCAATCTTCGCGAAAATGTTTGATTCAAAATAGATGCAATTGAAGCGCATTTAATCCTTTGTTATCACATATACATAGAGTCAATATTCATCGTTCCTAATTCATTATTTCTTATTCATTATTCATAATTTTAACATATGAAAGTTTTATTATCTCCAGCTAAGGCGATAGACATGACAAAACGCTTGGCAACCACCGAAGTTTGCGAACCCATGTTTATCAATGAGGCAGAAGGATTGATGAAGAAAATGCGCAAGTTTTCCGCTAATAAAATTGGGAAAATGATGCATTTATCGAAGGAGCTAGCACAGTTGAATTACGACCGAAACCAAACTTGGGAGCCGTCAGCTCAATTATCCGAAGAAACAGGGCACGCAATGGCCATTTTTAACGGTGAAGTGTACCGCGGATTGGACGCTTTGACGCTAGATGAAAAAGGAGTTCAAATCGCACAAGAGAAAGTTAGAATTCTTTCGGGACTCTATGGAATGTTGCGCCCGTTGGATGTTGTTCGTCCTTATCGATTGGAAATGGGAACCTCTTGGGCGGTAACAGCAGCAAAGAAAAACTTGTATCAATTTTGGGGAAGCAAAATCTGCGATGCGCTGAATGCGGAAGAAGATGAGGTGATCATCAATTGTGCATCTGCCGAGTACTTCAAGGCAGCGCAACTTAAGAACGTCAAAGCCCGCGTTATAACTCCGGTTTTCAAAGACTTTAAAAATGGCGATTACAAAGTAATTATGGTATTTGCAAAGCAATCGCGAGGGGCAATGGCACGTTACATTGTTGACAACAATATTGAAGATCCAGAAGAGATCAAAGGTTTTAATACAGGTGGTTATCGATTTGACGCCAACTTATCGACAGAAAACGAGTGGGTATTCACCCGTTAAACTCGTAATAAACAGTCTAGTACTCTAGTCTGTTTGATCAATCAAATCTGTCTAACAAGTCAAAAGATCAAGCAGTCAAAACGTCGAAAATCAACATTGAACCACATTTGTATTAAATTGTACCGTACTTAAACAATTCTATGCGCTGGTTATTTGTGCTTCCTATCGTGTTTCTGCTGAGTTGCTCTGGGAATTCACAAATAGATGATCATACGCCTTTTATAAAGGATCAATCGCAGTTCGATAAAATGAGTTCAAGGCCACTGTATCAAAAGTACGGACAGGTTGCTGCGTTAAAAATCGTTTACGACAATCGAACAGAGAAACTTCATTTCGTTTCGTCAGAAGAGTACGAGTTCCATTACCAGTTTTGCATGGCTGAGTTGGGCTTTCCTAATGATTTATCGCGCTTCAATAATGAGGCGTATTCGAACAGCAAAGACCGCCGTTTTCTCATCGCGAACATCAATCATTACAAGGCGCTTGACAAATTTGCGCTAGAATTGGGCCCTTCCGATCGAATGAATAAAGAGCATCTGATCAAACTTTTTAAAGCCGTACGAGCAGACGTATTTTTTAGCGATCGTCTGTATTTAATGTTGAACACGGCTCACGTAACCAATTTGAATATAGAGGATTGGGGGATTCCGACAATTGGCCCGTCAGAGATTTACAACGGACAGCGATATCAACCCATTTCGAAATATTCAGCTTACGGACGTCTGCGTGTTGTGCATGATTGGGAAAAACAGCGAGATTCCATCCGACCAGAGGATATTATCATTATCAACGATATTCCGCAAGTGTTTCCGCTAGTACAGGGAGTGATTGTTACACAATTCCAGACACCCTTAAGCCATGTGACTTTGCTAGGACAAAATCGTCGCATTCCGATTTGCGCGTACACCGAAATTTTCAATTATACTGAATCTTTGAAGCTGGATGGCAAGGTTGTTTCATTTACCGTCGATCAAGATACCTTCCATCTAAAACGGGCTGAGAATGTAGATCTCAGTGAAATCTGGGATAGAGGCAAACCACTGAAGCTCTCGAAGAATGTGAAAGTCGATTCACTAATCCCCGTGAATTTGTTGAGAGAAAAGCACAGGAATGTAGTGGGGTGTAAGGCAGCGAATTTTGGTGAACTCAATCAGTACGCGAAAAAAATGGACTTCATGGTTCCTGAAAGCGCCTTTGCGATTCCGTTCTACTTCTACGACCAACACATTCGTAGCAATGAGATTCAGACAAAAATTGATGAGCTTCTAGCTAAGGACAACCGAACGAGAAGTAGCGCCGATATCAAATCAGACTTGAAAGAAATCCGTAAGCTGATCAAGAACGCTCCAATTGATGCTGCTTTAGTTGAAGAAGTTAAGAATATGATCATTCGCCTTGGCGATTTCAGAAGAATGCGCTTTCGATCCTCAACGAATGCGGAAGATCGCGAAGGCTTTTCTGGGGCGGGGATTTATACCTCAAAAACAGGTGAGTTAGGAAATCTTGAGAAACCCATTGATAAGGCTATTTTGAAAGTTTGGGCAAGCTTATGGTCATTCAACGCATTCATGGAACGTGAAGCGTTTAACATCGATCACAGTTCTGTCGCAATGGGAATTTTGGTGCATCGATCTTTTCCCGACGAAGCCGTCAATGGTGTAGCGATAACATCCAATTTGTATCGTGACGATTATCTCGGTTTTGTAATCAATGCGCAATTGGGAGATGAAAGCGTGGTGCAACCGGATGGGGGAGTGCAGTGCGACGAATTCATCTGCTATCCAGATGAGACAGTGTCTGTTTATGGACGTCAAGAGGCAGGAATTGACATTATTAATTATTCGTCACTCAATGAAGGCGTTCTCGTGATGTCGGAAGACGAGATTCAAAATTTGGCCAATGTGCTCGAATTGATCAAAAGAAGATATGCACGGACACATTATACCCGAGAAAGTTATTTCAATCTCGCCTTAGACTTAGAGTTCAAGCTTGACAGAGACACAAGACAATTGTACATCAAGCAAATGAGAATTTACAATCGATGAAATACCTGATTTTTCTTTGCATTTCATTCGCTCCGTTCATGGCAACATCTCAGGTAGATTCGTTGGATCGAGAAAAATTAATTATTGACATCACACCAAAGGTTCGACCACCGATGCCGCCAACACCTCCTCCCAAAAGAACACAATCGACTGGGAAGGATACAGCAATTGTAATTGTCGGTGCTCCTGAATTGAAATTTAGTCAGAATTCAGTACCGCCTTTAGAGATGACAACGCATTCGGGGGAGAAATTGTCGGATAGTACAGCGTACAATGACTATTACGATTCTTATTTCAATAACAATCTGACGGCAGATCTTTACCTTGTTATCCTCAACGAAGCAGGGGATAAGTGCTACTCAGGATTCTGGAGCTCAAATGGATTCATTTCGGACGTAATTGAATATGAGCAAGGTGTGCCCGCAAGAGAATGGGAAAAATCATACGGCGAATTCAAGCTAAAAGATGACTAGGCTTCAATTCATAACTCATAACTCATAATTCATCATTCCTCCTTCAGAACTCAAACTCCTCATTCTTCTCCAGAATCTCCCACGTATGATCTGCAAGTAATCGAACCGTCGCAACGAACTCGAAGCTCTTTTTTGAGCGTCCCCATTGATTCGGCGCTATCAGCGATAACAAAAAACTGCGATTTTCCTTCTCGTAGAGATGATACACATGATTAATCAGAGGCTCAAAACGCATTTCTGCGCCGTAAATAATCTCTGAAATCACCTTTCTGTCCTGCAATGCTTTGGCTTGATCCGCTAGAAGTTGCATCTGTTCACGAATCTGATCCAATTGCATATCAGTCTGATGCTCCATCGCCGCAATCGCTCTTCCCTTTATTTTCCCTTGATCCTCTGGCTTTACCACCGCCGAACCAGCATGGTGGCCGTACTCCAACGAATGCGGAGTCTCCGTTACCTTATCTGGATCTATAGGATTTTCAAATTTTTCAGACATACCCCAAAGATACGAAACAACCGAATCCTTTCCCAACAGCACCAAGAGTAATTGTATCCTTTATAACTTATAACTCCTTAATCCTAATTCATAATTCATCATTCATAATTCATCATTCACTTTTCAAATTCCTATCTTCACCCCAATGAAAAAAACGCTGATCCCGGAGAGCTTTCATGTAATCCTCATTACGGCGGTGGTTCTGCTTCTGTATGTGGTGGCATTGATCTTTCCGGACAACTGGTGGGGGCTACATTACCCAGCGTACCTTGGTGGTGGCGGTTGGTTTATGGTACTCTTTGCGATTGGTATTTCGTCCTTCGGGCAAAATTATAGCCTCGGGGAGGGGCTGGCAAAAAGTAATATGGGAACCGGTCGATGGGGCTGGATCATTGTGCTAACAATAATTGCCGGAGTTTTCTTTCATAATATGCCCATTTTCTTAGACGTATATGGTGACGCATCAACGATGATTTCCGATCCTGATTACGTAATGGAGGAGTTCACAGATTTCCATAAAGAACTCATCTTTAGTTTTGATTTCACTAATTTAAAATTAGGATCAGGCTCTATCTCAGCCTTCGTTGTTTGGCTTTCATATACAAGGGAAATTAGTCTTGGAGAGGCTTTTCAACTTATTGGAACAACATGTGGAATGGGCTACGTATTTTTTATGTTGGCGGCTGTTTTCAGAATTGCCAAGAACAACCAGCAAAGCCTGCTCTTTACCTTAATTGTGATGGGGAGTCCTGTGTTGCTCATTTTCTGTGGCCATATTGAGCTGTATGCACCTGTGTTGTTCGCGTTGGCAATGTTTTTCTACGGCTTGATCCGATTCATAGAAAAGCCGTCTTGGATTACCGGAATTGTAGTTTTTGTTCTTTGTGTTTTCAACTTGAAACTCCATATTTCAGGGGCGTTAACTTTTCTAATCTTCGGAAATGCAGTACTTATTCATGTTTTGAGGTCGAAAGGAAAAGAGATTGGATGGAGAAATTTCGGAGTGGCATTTTTAAGCATCTTTTTTGTTGCTGGATTTAGTTTTTACGCTTTTGTTACTAGCAGCATTTTTGGAACCAGAACCTACACAGAGGAAAATTTGACTGATGCCATCTTTCTCCCTATTAAATCTTCCGATCCAGCGCCATTAGATCGATACAACCTGTTCAGTTGGAACCACGTTTTTGATTATTTCAATATGTCGTTCCTGTGGTCTGCCATAGCAATCATTATCGTGCTGGTAGCATTGATCTTCAGAAGAAAGAAGATCAACTGGAACAATACCCTCGTACTTACATCCGGAATTGGACTGATCGTTTTTTTCGTGGTATTTTTCGTATTAAATCCGCTCTTAGGAATGCTGATCGATTGGGATTTGATGAGTATTCCGGCGGTTGCCCTGATCGTTTTTGCAGCAGCGCTAGTTGCGGAGAGTCGTGAAGAAAAGGAGGGGAGAAGTTTCGCCTCGTATCTGATGGCTCCTGCTTTGGGGTTATTTTTAATTGGCCTGTCGGGAATTTTTGTAAACGCCAATCAGGAATCTGAAGCAAACCGGTTGATCGCTGTCGGAAAATACAGTTACAAAACCTATTGGATTGGTGCCAGTGCTACATTCAAGAGTGGTTTATCCATCAAGAAGGATGGGGAACGTTACGAAGAACTTAAAGATGCTCTCGTAGAGTTAGAGCCTTACAGTATCAAAGGTAAGGACTTGCAATATGCTGCTTTCGTGAACCTCATGGGCAAGTACCATCAGTTTGTTACTCTTGATACGCTAGAAGCACATCGTTTTTACATGCTCTCAGAATCTTACGACAAAACACTACTGCCAAATATGTATAATCTCTCGCGGACGGCTTTGGCACTCGGTGATTTTGCAACGGCATCACGGCTTGCTGAGAATCTAGTGTTCAATAAATACCCTAATGAAGCTGAAGCCATCGATTTTGCGAAAGATGTAGCCAAAAAAGCCAAGGATGAAGATGCGCTAGAGAAGTATTCGCAAAGTCAACAATCAGTGAGCGAGGATGAAGCTCAGGTTGTCTTTGACTTGACAGTAGAGCATTTTATGAACAAAGAGTTCAATGAAGCACAGGAACTCGTTGCGAATTTGGTGAAATACAAGTATCCAAGTGAAAGGAAGGCCTTAAGAATGGCAATTCACATCTCGTTAGAAGCTGGGGACTATGAAGCATCAAGGCAATATTGCGTCGATTTGTTAAAAGTGATCCCCGATGATGAATTCATTCAAAAAATTCTCCATTTGTTGAATACTTCAGAGGATAAATCAAACATAAAGAACTACTTCAGACAGTCGTGATGTAAACCTACTGTTAAGTTATCCACCATACTCATTTTCACCTTTTTTAACAAAATTTAAATGCCTATCTTCGGGCTTGTAAATTTACAATTTCATACCTCTATCAAATTAACTTAAGATGAAAACACTATGGAAATCGGCAGTTATTGCCGTTAGCGCTATTTTTCTAAGTTCATCAGCTCAAGCTCAGATTGGTAACACCACGCTCGGAACTGGAGCTGGGGCAAGTCTTACAACTGGTGATTATGTAACATTTATCGGAGATTCCGCCGGTACGAACGCAACCTCAGGTTTGAATAACACCTTTATCGGTGAACAAGCGGGTTATTCCAACACGACGTCTTCTGATAACACGTTTATCGGACAAGATGCCGGTCGTACTAATACAACAGGAACTGATAACGTTTACATTGGTAAGCTTGCAGGAGCTGCAGCTACTTCTACAGATAACGTATTTATTGGTTGTGAGGCTGGAGAAAAAAATACCTCTGGTTCAGATAACACCTTCATTGGTGAAGAGTCCGGTCAGGCAAACTTAGACGGTCGCGATAATACCTTTATCGGAGAAGATGCTGGGTTCAACAACCTAGGAACTGCGGGTGGCGTCTATAATTCTTTCGAAGGAGATGACAACACATTCATTGGTAGTACGGCCGGACGTTCAAATACCTACGGTGGACGTAACACCTTTGTTGGAAACGAAGCAGGATACGATAATACAACAGGATATTGGAATACGGCAGTAGGAGATTCCGCAGGTACGGATATCGGAGCCGGTACGCGTAACACCATGCTCGGACAGGGAGCTGGATGTTCAACAGAGCACGCCTCTAACAATACATTCGTTGGATTTAAAGCGGGTGGTGATAACAACAGAACGAACAATACTTCAAACGCAAACCGTAACACGTATGTAGGATCGAAAGCAGGGTCAACGAACCGAGAAGGAGAAGACAACGTTGGAATCGGATGTTTTGCCGATTTTGGTAACACGAACCGTTCACGATGTATTTTTATCGGTAGTGGTGGTGCAGGATATGACGATGACGGTTGGTTCGGTGGTTTCAGCATGGCTGATAATAACGACGTAATCGTAATTGGACATAAAGCTGAAAACAGTGGGCAATACGGAATTTACGTAGGTCACTTGGGAGACAACAACGGTAACTATACGGTAAGTATGGGGTACAACAACTTCACAGAGGCAGCAGCCGATCAAGCTGTGCAAATGGGATCAAATAGTTACATGTCTACCTTTGGTAGTGTGAGTTTGGGATACCTAGATACGGTTGTCGGCAGTTATAGCACGGTAGCTGGTTATGATACATATTCATCCGGACTTAATGGAATATCATATGGAGCGTACTCAACAGTTACCGCTGATTCGGGTATGGCGATCGGATATTCATCTGCTGTTTCAGGAGCAGGAGGAATCGGAATTGGATCTAGCACAAGCATTACAGGAGCAAACTCCATCGGTATTGGTAACGGAGTAGCCATTTCAGCTACTAACGAAGTTTTCATTGGAAATTCAGCGACAACATCAATTGGTGGTACTGTAAACTGGACAGCGACTTCAGACGGACGCTTTAAAACAAACGTTCAGTCAAACGTTCCTGGTTTGGATTTCATCAATAAGCTATCTCCAGTAACATACAATTTCGATACAGAGAAATTGAATATGTTCAATGGAACTGACGGAATGGATGCTACTCAAAAAGCAGACGGAACGTACTCTGGATTCATTGCACAAGATGTTTTGAAGGCAGCACAAGAGCTTGGTTACGATTTCTCTGGGGTGAAAGTTCCAGAAAATGCTGACGAGCAAATGTACGGATTGCGTTACGCTGAATTCGTAGTGCCTTTGGTAAAAGCGACTCAGGAATTGGATGCTAAGATTGCTGCTCAGGATGCACAAATCGAAAAGCAGCAAGAAATTCTTGCAGCACAGCAGGAATTGATGGAGAAATATGGTCAGCAATTGGAAGAATACAATGCTGCTGTTGAATCTTTAAAAGCTGAATTAGAAGCGTTAGAAGTGGAGGTGAAGACTCAGAGTACTGGGATGCAAGCTTTCGCGAAAAAGAATAAGTAACCCCTCAAAATCATTTACATATGATACGTAAAATGATGACGGGGGCATCCTTAGGATGCGCATTGCTTATGTCTGCTATCTCTTATGGGCAGTTGGGTATTTCCAATGCGGAAACTCTCGTAAATAACACAACAACCAGCGCGCAGCAAAATCCCGCGGTAGCTCAAGATACCGCCGGTCGTTATGTTGTCGTCTGGGAAAGCGAAGACCAAGACGGAGACGGATTTGGAATCTACGCTGAAATCTATAACGCCGATCACACCGTTCGTGTATCTGAATTTCAGATCAATACAAACGATCAAACGGAAGATCAGCGTCACCCTGATGTTGCCATGGATGTGAATGGTAACTTCTGTGTAGTTTGGCAGTCAAATCACGATGATGTCCTATATGATAGAGAATGGGACGTGTACCGTAAAATTTACGACATCGATGGAGTGCAGATTGCAGCGCGCTCACGAGTGAACTCAACTACAACACGAAGTCAACAACGTCCGACGGTAGCAATGAACGAAAACTACGTCGTTGTAGCCTATAAATCTCAATTTGGAACAGACGCTTACAGTGTTCGTGGACGTTTTTACGACGCGACTACTGGTGCGGCATTGCAATCGCCTTTTGATGTAATGACCAATTCCGGAGATCACGTGGCGCACGTTGATGTAACAATCGACGACGCTGGACTCGCTTTATTTGTATGGCAGGCGGACAATCTGGATGGAGATCGAAATGGAATTTTCGCTTCTGGGTATCAGCAACCAAATACACAAGTATTTAGCGAAGTGCAAGTCAATACAACGACAGCAGGAAACCAACAAGAACCAGCTGTAGCTTCGGATTCTGCCGGAAATGCAATGGTGGTTTGGTCTTCTTTCGGTCAAGATGGAGATCATTATGGTGTATATAGCCGCTTGATGACGACTTCAGGATCTTTCTCAGGATCGGAAGTAATAGTGAACTCTACAACAGCTGATTCACAGGATCACCCAAGAGTAGAAGCATCAAGAGAAGGAAACAAATTCGTTGTTACTTGGACGGATGAAACTGCTGCTGGAGACGGTGGACAAGGAGTAATGGCGCGTTTATACGAAGCCGGTACCTTCCAAGGCTCAGATGAGCTGATCAATACCACAACGAATGGTAAACAAATGCTTTCTGATGTTTCATTTGGTAGTGAATCATATGATCCTATTATTGCTTGGCAAGGTGGAAACAGAAAAGATGCTTCCAGCGGATCGGATAATGATGATTTCGGTGTATATGTAGCTGCTGCTTCTGTAGCAGATACTACGCCTCCAACTCCGGTTTGTCAAAATATCACAGTGTATTTAGATGGAACTGGAAACGCAACAGTGAATCCTATCGATGTTGATGGAGGAAGTACGGATAATATCGGTGTAACAAATTACAGCTTCTGGTCAAGTTCTGGGGCTTATACATGTGCCGATGTCGGAACAAATTCAGTTGTATTGATAGTGGAGGACGCTGCAGGAAATAGTGCGGCTTGTGGAGCAACTATTACTGTGTTGGATACGGTTGCACCAACTGCTGTTTGTCAAAACCTTACGATCTATTTGGATGGAGCAGGGAATGCTACAATTTTAGCAGGCGACGTTGATGCAGGAAGTGCGGATAACTGTTCTATTTCTAGTTATGCAATTTCTCAATCTAGCTTCACATGTACAGATGCTGGTGCGAACAACGTAACTTTAACGGTAACAGATGCTTCTGGGAATATTGGATCGTGTAACGCGACTGTAACCGTTGTAGATTCTGTTACACCGACAGTAGTTTGTCAGAACCTTACGATTTACTTGGATGGAGCTGGAAATGCAACGATCACAGGGGCAGATTTGGATGCTGGATCTTCGGACAATTGTACGGGATCATTGACGTACACTCCATCTCAATCTTCTTTCACTTGTGCTGACATCGGAACGAATAACGTGACTTTGACAGTTACAGATCCGGGAGGAAATAGCGGAGCCTGTTCAGCAACGGTTACTGTTTTAGATTCCGTTACGCCAACAGCTGTTTGTCAGAATATCACTGTATATTTAGACGGATCAGGAAATGCCTCTATCACGGCGGCGGATGTTGACGGAGGATCTACAGACAATTGTGGTACTCCAACCTTAGGAATTAACGTATCATCATTCACATGTGCAAACGTAGGAGCGAATACAGTAACTCTAACAGCAACCGACGGATCGGGTAATGTTGGATCGTGTACAGCGACTGTAACCGTGGTGGACTCAATTTCACCAACTGCTGCGTGTCAGAATATTACAGTGTACCTTGATGGTGCTGGAAACGCGACTTTCACAGCGGCGGATATTGATAATGGATCTACAGATAACTGTGGAACACCAACGTTAACAGCGTCGCAAACTGTGTTTACTTGTGCTGATGCCGGAACAAATAACGTGACCTTAACGGTTACAGATGCTTCTGGAAATTCAGCTGCATGTGTGGCAGTGGTAACGATTGCTGACACGACTTCGCCAATTGCATCTTGTCAGAACTTGACAGTGTATTTGGACGGAACAGGAAACGCATCGATTACAACAGGAGATGTTGATAATGGAAGTTCAGATAATTGTGGAATCGCTTCATTGGCGCTTTCTCAATCTGCATTTACATGTGCTGACGCAGGAGCTAACACTGTTACTTTAACAGTAGCGGATGCAGCAGGTAATATTGATGCTTGTACGGCAACGGTAACGGTAATTGATTCCGTAACGCCAACAGCAGTATGTCAGGATATCACAGTATATCTTGATGGTACTGGAAATGCTTCTATCACTGCGAACAATGTTGATGGAGGATCTACAGACAACTGTGGAACACCAACCTTAGGAGTTGATGTTTCGGCATTCACATGTTCTAATGTGGGAGCGAATACAGTAACGCTAACTGCAACAGATGCATCTGGAAACGTTGGATCGTGTACAGCGACGGTAACGGTTCTTGATACTCTTGCTCCGACCGCATCTTGTCAGGACATCACAGTCTACTTGGATGGAGCAGGCAACGTTACAATCACAGGAGCGGATATTGACAATGGTTCAACGGATAAC
>QCWI01000013.1 GCA_003149635.1 Fluviicola sp. XM-24bin1 | reverse complement strand
TCCACCGGAGATCGCAGCACTTAGTCCTGAGAAATCATATGCATCGCCATCGTTTGCAACATTGATAGTTGCTCCAGTTTCGTTAAGAGTAATGATGTAAGGTGCTGTTCCACCACTGATCGTTCCAGTTACGTTTCCGTCTGCATCGCCATTACAAAGAAGCGCGTCGCCGTTGATAGTAATGGTGATTGGTGACGGCTCAACCATATTTACTGGCCCAAGGTTGATCACACAGTTATTCGCATCGGTAACAGTTACCGTATATTGATCAAAACCTCCTGATATTGCCGCACTTAACCCGGTAAAATCATACGAACCACCGTTAAATGCCACATTCAAATTCGCTCCGGTCTGATCCAAAACAACATTATAAGGTGCCACTCCTCCACTAACGGTTCCGGTGACATTTCCATCCGCATCGCCATTACATAATAATGCGTCTCCG
Source organism: Fluviicola sp. XM-24bin1 (assembly GCA_003149635.1). GTDB lineage: Bacteria > Bacteroidota > Bacteroidia > Flavobacteriales_D > Crocinitomicaceae > UBA4466. The sequence goes on along the minus strand of QCWI01000013.1, from coordinate 117,751 downwards.
GCAATTGTACCTGTCAATAATGGTGGCTCCGTTATGGTCGCTGAAATAGAATCAACACATCCGTTTTGATCCGTGGCAACTACTTGATAATCTCCCGGACTTAACCCTGTTTGATCTTCGTTTCCAACGACCAAACCGCTTCCATTGGAAGTACTCCATGTGTAGGAAGAAGTCGTATATGGAGGCGCTCCGGCAGTAACCGTTAAGTCAATCGCACCATTGTTCGCTCCATTACAATCAATGTTGGTCGGTGTTAAAGTGAGTGTGGACGTAAACTGAGTTAGGTCAATAATAATGGTATCCGGCGTGATTGGACAACCAACGTTATTAATCGGAGTTAGAATAAGCGTAACCAATCCAGTTGTTCCTGGGATTGGCGTCCACGTTACTGTTTGTGGTGTATTTAAAGGAGCTGTTGCAGTTCCATCAATCGTATCGTTTGAGAATGTTCCCCCGTTCAAAGAAGTCCAAACTCCCATGTACGTTTCTGTCACATAACCCTCCAAAGTAATTGTAGGCGTAGGATCGGTACAAATCGTGTAAGGGTTTGGTGTAGTGGTGATGAATGCCTCAATGGATGTAGCAAAGGTGAATACCTCAACCGTATCTACCGCAATCGCACAGTTATTCGCATCCGTAATTGTTAATTCGTATTGACCTGGTTGGTTGAAAACGACGGTTGCAGTGCTTGAGGGATCGACAGTTGTGTACGTAAATCCATTACCGGCTCCGGCGAATCCAACCCATTCATACGTAAACGGCGGTGTCCCTCCAATGGCCGTTCCAGTAGACGTTACTGGAATAAATGACCCTTCGCAAAAAGCCAAGTCAGGGCCTGCACCTGCGAATAAATCCGGATAAATAGTAACCGTTACCGTATCACAAAACGTTTGAGTGTTACAGGCTCCAGCTAGGTCCCCACAAACTTGATAACTGACTGTGGGAGGAGAAGCCCCAGGAATTGGAGTAAGTACAACATCCAAACAACCCGTCGTACAATCTAATAAACCATCCCATTGCCCTGGAACCCCAGGTGCAATAGAAGTCCAAACCACTGAAGTAGGATCTAAATCCTGAACAGACAAATCGATCGTACATCCTTCCGTTACTCCAATATCGTCTGGAAACGTAGGTACAATTTGAGTAAAAGTAAAGTCATAAGTCGTTTGTCCTGAACGACAAAACATAAATCGGTGGTACACATTCCCTGAAGGATCGGTATAGGCAAATTGGGCATCCAAACAAATATCTTCATTGGCACCATAAATACTATCACAGTTTTCGTAGTAAATATCTACGTTTCCTCCAGCTCCTGTCTGAGAGAAAGAAACACCCGTAGCGCCTGGATCGACATAAACATCAAAGAATAGGCATCCTGCATTTGATGGCTCTGTGCAACACTCGTTATCAGAGTTTTGAATGTTAATTCCTGCTTGTGTGATTGTATTGGAGCCCGTAGAAGTAAAATCGAAAACATATAGTTCGATGGGCCCGCTACACGGTGCGAAGTTACCATAACTTGTGGTGAAACCTTGAGCATTCGTCGTGAAAGGCAACATACAAAGGAGCATGATCGAAAGTCCGAACAAAATCCGAGACTGAAGAATGGAGAGCGGAATACGATTCATTATCGCCTCCCGCTGGTTGGTTGTAGTAGTAACCATAGGAGGTAGTCTTGCTTGGTCTGTATATAAAATACAAATATATAAAATACGAAGCATTCCATACAAGGTTGGTGGATTACTACTTTGCTTATCTAAATCATATGTTTGAACTAATATTTATGCATATATAATGAATATTTCAATTTTATAACTTAAAGTGAATTATAACATTTATCGATAAAACCCTTATAAATAAAGACTTATAGCAATTCTATACACATTAACGACATCGATAACTCCTCATTTGCAATCGATGAAGCGGAAAAAATCAACGATTAAATTTCGATTTTGGATTGGACGTGTCTTTTTCGTTCCATGAAGAAATTATTCCATTACGATACTATTACCAACTTTTTCGGTAGTAATTTTGGGAAAACCTAGACGGAGTAAAAGTCTGAAATTTGCCTACGATTGAGGTCGGATTAACGTTTGCGTTTCGGCTTCTTTCCCGGCATCACTTTCATGACTGTGAAATCGCCTTTTCCAAGTTTCGTATTTCCTGTAAGGATAGTGTAGTACAAAGTCGGAACGAAAAGAACATTCGCGGCCGTCCAAATCGGATTTTGGCGTACATGAATTTGATGGAAATAGAATTTACCGTCTACAGCCACAGCTGTTCTTGGATCTATATAACGTAAATCTTTGAGCATTGTTCTGGGCTCGTTGATTTCCACCTCATAGATTTTGGCCCTACCCGAGTTCGGATCAAACGTTGCATATTCAATTTCCTTCTTGAGGTGGCGCAGTCTTTTCTTGCGATGCGATTTCAACTTAGGATTCTCATTTCCGAACATCACGACGAACTTCCCATACTGATATACTACCTGAATATCGTCTGCGTCTTCTCCTTTATAAGAAGCTTTGCGTTCAATCTTGCGCGCCCAGAGAACTTCTCCGTTGTCTGCCAGTCTTAGGGCTAATACATTGCTTTTCTTGAAGCCGTATTTCATTGAATACACATTTCTACCATTCAAATCGCTTCGACTTGTCTTTTCCTCGGTATTATATTCCATCGTGAAGAATACTATGAGGCTGCTATCCTCCATCGTCTCAATATGTTCGATATCGAATCGTGTATTCAGTATTTCTTCGGCTGTAAGATCTCCTTCCCTTTTTCTTCGATCTTTCTTCGACATGATTCGATTCTTAATTGAACGCTCAAAATAGAGATACTTCAAGCCTTCCGACGAAACGGTTTCGTTGTCAATATCCGCGTAGAAGACACCTTGATCATCAATTCCTGTGGTATCTTTGTCTAAATCGCCATAGAAGCCAAGTACACGCGTCTTTCCACCGACGTCCTGATAAGAATAATCAGTGATGGTTTTATTCTCTCCTCGAATGTTCAATAGGAAATGTTTCCCCGAAGAAATGTCTGCAACAGTCAAAGCATGATACGTTCTTGGATGATCGATTCCCTTACCAAACAACTCCTCAACAGTATATTTTACGACGGATTTCGCATACAACATGCCATTATCACGAACTTCATATTCAGAGGTTAATTCTTTAGGAAACTTTTTAAAGGTCTGAGGCAACGGAAATGATTTCTCGGATGAAGCATTCAACTTGGAGTCCAAGGTTACGTATTTGAATGCTACCTCACCGTCTTCATAGGTTTCCGTTCCAACAACAATTCGGTACAAACCTGGATTTGCCGCAATTACACTTCTGGTAGAATCAAAAATAGACGCGTCGAATTCGACATCGTAGGTGAATCCATAAACCTTTCGAAGTGATAACGCCGGCTTGAGCGTGGATCGGAAGGACTGCGCATACACTTGTTCTTCTCGGGTCGAATCGGTGTATTCATACTTTCTCCAGAACACGAAGATTCCATCTTCCGTTACGATGGAAGTTAGATAATCCAAATCATCTAACTCTGTATCCCCTTCGTTCTCAGGAAATCCTTTCAGAGCCAACACCGTGTCTTCTACTAAAGAATTCTTATTTAACGCTACGATTTTCAACTTCGCATTGTCGTAGGATTTCGACTTCGAGATATTTCGTTGCAAGAGATAAATCGAAGTGTACCCTGCGCCTAGATATTCAGAGAAAAAGCCCGTTTTTCTGTTGGTGAAACGGTATTCATCCGACCATTCGAACTCCATATATTGGGCCGACACCGTCTTGCTCACTCCGAACAAAACGAACACCAGAAGCAAGGAAGTTCTCAGATATTTCAACTTGTGAATCATACTGTCGTCTTCTCTGTTTCTAATCTCTTGGCAATAGAATCAACTTAACATCTACACGTCGATCCGCGGCTTTCAGTTCATCCGTGTAATCACCACTGTGAATGGATTTCGCTTCTCCATAATAGTACACAGAGATTTCACCCGGGAACTTGTAGAATTCCTTTAACTTTCGTTGCACGGTCTCCGCGCGTCGTTTCGATAACTGAAGATTGTAATCCAATGACCCATCACGATCCGTATGACCAATCAAAATCACCGCATATCGCTCGTTTCCTGGTAATACTCGGAATGCTTTGTCCAATTTAAGACGCTCTTCCGTTTTCAATGTCGCTTCGTCTACATCGAAGAATACTTGCAGATCTTTCAGAATGTTTTTCCCTTCTAACAAGGAATCCAACTCGCTCTTCGAAGTGATGAATTGCTCACTCAAATCGACACTTGCGCTATCTTCAATTTGAACCGCCGTATTGTTCGCATCTACTTGCTCCTTCTCTTCTTGAAGGTTGATGTCGTTGATATTCGTTGAATCGATCGGACATCCTGAGTTGTACACTGATCCTGGAACTGTTGGACATTTATCGAATTCATTCAAAACGCCATCGCCGTCTTCGTCCGTACAACAACGCTGATCATCCAACGGACACCCATTGTTCAACTCAATTCCCGGTACATCAGGACATCTATCCGCAGCGTCGATTACACCGTCTTTATCTCTATCCGGACAACCGTAGTGGATTCCAAGTCCGGGAATTTCAGGACACATATCGTTCATGTCGATAACGCCATCACCATCAGTATCAGGACATCCATTCGTACTTCTCGGCCCCGGATCATAAATACACAAATCTTCCTTGTCGATGATTCCATCGCCGTCTGTATCAGGACATCCATTGAATGCCGCCAATCCCGGATCGTAAGGACAATCATCTTTTGGATCGGAAATTTTATCTCCATCCGCATCGTCCGGAACTTTGTAGAATACGTTATAGGCAATTCCTCCGTAGAAACTTCTGCTTCGTGAAGACTTCTGACCGTATAAAAGCGCCATGTTGTTCGATCCGAGGAACACTGTGAATTGTTTCCAATTGAATCTTCCTGCTACACCGACGGTCGCCGTTCCATTCCCCAATTGAGAGATTGGTAAAAGGATGGACCAATTTTGCTTTTCGATGCGCGGCGTTATGGTATGAATAAAGAATCCTCTCATTTGAGTCACATCATTTTTAAAATGAAGCGGGAGGGAAATGTTATAGCTGAAGTAAAGGAACGGTCGTAGGATATTCATATCAAAACTTCCGTGAAAAGCCGTTGGAAGTCCCATTCCAAATCGTTGCGGGATTACAGATGTATCCTGCGTACTAAAGGTTCCAATATTGTCTTCCACGTAATCAAATGGCCCTGCGATCAGTGAGCCTGGATCCAAACCACCGAGATCAACAAAGTTCCCTGAATTCGCCTGAATTGAAGGGTTCGTCATATTGTATGATGACAATGAATCTTTAGTGAATCGCAAAAATCCGAGATCTGTAATAGAAGCGGAAACTTTCCACTTGTACTTATTGATATCGTAACGGACATTGCGCTTCGCCCCGTCCATTTCATAGTACTGCTTCTCGAAATCAGGACGGTATTCGTAGGTAACTCCTAGGTCAAATGCCAATCCTCGATGTTGATAAAACTGCTGATTGTTGCTTTCGCTTCGCACCAAATTCGCGTCCAAATCGGTCAATTCTACAATTTCTGTATTCTGCTGCAAGAAATCATAGCTTCCACCATTCACGTTAAAGTAAGAAGCATCGATTCCATTCAAGATTTTTAAGGAAATACCGGCTTTTAGTAAAGAAATATCACGATCAAAAATCGTTCGGGCATACGTCAAGTTGTGCTCTGTGTAACTCACACGATTCATTCCCATTCCTGTCATTCCATCCGCTGATCCGAATAAATTCTCACCATATCCAGTAGCTGCATTGTGCGCCCAACGAATAGGTAAACCTTCGAGGTTTCGCAAGGTGCGTAGTCGGAATGAATAGGCACCGGCGTTCTTATGATCGAACTCGTACTTCAAGTTGACGATATCAACATTTGTCGAACTTCTTACGTAGCCCGGATTTCTTGGCTCAACGTACTTAATCTCTTGTCCGTACACCAAATAATTGTTCGATGCAAAATTGCTGATGCGCGCGAAATTGGTGTGAAAGCTAGCTGAGAACTTGGTCTTCGAATCTACAATCGAAGATGGATTATAGGACGCTAAAAACGACGTGACCGTGTTATCCTGAACAATTCCAGTGTACTGAATTTGCGCTGAAACATTGGATGTGCAAAGAAAAAATAGAAAGGTAATCGCTGCTAATACCGGCGCTCCGGAAGTAAAAGTTTTGATTTGTAATCGAGTCATATATGATTAATTCAGTAGATTCTCAGTTAGTAAAATGGGTATAATCTGTAAACGTTAGTAGTCGTTCCATTTTATTCGAATACCTAAACATAGTGAGATTTTTCTTGACCTCCGATCGATTAGGCAAATGAATTGATTGACCTTTTCTGAGAACGCAAATTTCGTGCCGATATTGTGCAATTACAGTTCCTAAAATTCGAACGAAACGAGCGGTTTACAGAGCAAATCAAAACAGAACTCAGGATGGATGAAATCTTTTTTTGGGCAGATTAGAGACTACACCCTTCTCACTACTCTCATCGTTCGGAAGCATTATGTCCACGTTGGGAAGATGAGGGTAGTCTCTACGTTGATTTGAGCCGTACATTTACTCAACATCCTCCATTGCTTACTTAATTTCGAATCTCATGAAAATTGCTTGTACACTTGTTGCCTTGTTGATCTTATTCACAGCGAGCGCTCAAAACGACGAAACTGTTAGTTACGAAGTCAATACGCATATTCAAATTCAATCGCTTCGCTTAAGCCCCTTGAATGATAACGATCAACTTGCTTTAGCATATTCCATTGGCGACCTCAATGATTCTATCGTTTGCCTGAATTTACACCCAGACTTGGATTACGAACTCATGGTGAACAACACGACGGTAATCAAAATTACCAGTATCGAAATTCAGGAGCGCCGTAAATCCAATGAAACCCCATCCCCTTTTGCACTGGCATCCTTGAATAGCCCTGTTGTGAATAGATAGTAATGGAAATCGTTTGGCCCAGTTCTCAACGATCATTTCGATGATCAAGGATTCTCCATGGTGATTTACAATCGATGGGGCGAATTGATTTTCGAATCTGAAGTCCTTTCCATTTCGAACCGCCGCAGACAGCATCGTAGATTATTCGAAAGAAAACCCATTGCTGCGCAATAGCTTTTTCCGTGCGAGAGCTTCGCTTGAGCAAGCTCAGACTCGCCCTCACACGAAAAAAGCCCTGACAAAACTGTCAGGGCTTTCTTTCTTAGTGACCTCGTCAGGATTCAAACCTGAAACCTCTTGAGCCGTAATCAAGTGCTCTATTCAGTTGAGCTACGAGGCCGTCCAATTTTCAATACGTGTGTATCGATTTGGGGTTGCAAATATACAAGCTTTTTTTGCTTCAACAAGCTTGATGCGGAATTTTTCGAAAAAAATGTTCTAGTGAATTTCTGCGGAGATACCACGATCTAAAAGTCCTGTGCACATCGGCTCCAGCGTGTCGTAATCTCCCGATTTCACATCGCACTTCCCTTTGTAATGAACCAACCAAGTGCATTGCTCGGCTTGGATAGGATCGTGCTTGCAAACTTTAATCAAAGAATCGATCACATGATCGAAGGTGTTTACGTCATCATTAAAAACGATAAGATTCTTAGAAGTAACCGTCTCTTCTACTACATCCACCTGTTCCAGCGTATCTGTATCCGTGTTTCTCATAATCATCATTTTTAACCTTCTTACTCTTCTTCTTTGATCTTTTCTGGTTCTACACCGAACAAACGGATTCGTTCAATCATCTTATCTATTTCCTCTGGTGCTACTCCAAAGATACGAACTTCTGTGCCTCTGAACGTGCGATTGATCGCTCTTCTGTAATTACAACGAAGCATCCAGTCCATAAAGGCCCCAGGAACCAATGAATCGGTGAAGACAAAGTAAATGGTCTCCATTTTCTGATCGTCCAGGAGTCCTTCCTCAAGGTAAACCGTATCTACGTCGTCCTTGAAGTTGTACAGGTTCGGCAAGTAATCTTCGTTTTCGTAGATCGTAGATTTCACGCGTTTGTCCTTCTCATCATAGTAGAACGAACCTTCGGCATTGTATCGATTCAAAATATCTCTTGGGAATTCCTCAAACGTTTTCTCTGTGACAATCTGAACGCGCTTCTCCCACTCCTCCATTGGCGTAATTTCGATCACATCATGTCTTACGCTGTCCGAACGAACGATAGGTGTTTCGACAACATCTGGTTCGATTTCTTTACGAGACTGAAGGACAGATGGGCCGTATTCCAAAAGTATTCTTCGTGCGTTTCCAATCGAAATACGTTTTCCTTTGTAGTAAGCTACGATGAAGGCTCCTTTGATCCCACTTCTTCGCGCCAAATCTTGACGTGGCAATGCTTCTTCCGCCGAATCAAACTTACCTGTGTTGTAGCGAATTTGCCCATTTGGCAATCGGAACGTAGAAATTTCCGGTAGGTTTTTTACATCTGAATCCGAAACTGCTCGGTTGAACACCCCAATTTGAACGGTAAAGAACAATCCTTCCATTTTCTCAATTGGATCTGAATCTGTTGCTCCAGGTGATTGTGCATACGCCCATTCCGGCAATTTCTCCGGTTCAGAACTCACAGGAAGATTTAGATTTATAGCCGTGTTTTCAGCTACTTCAATCATGATCTCTTCAGCACGTTTCGGAACACAAATTCCGGCTGCTTCTCGTCGACGTGCTTCACCGAACGTGATGCGTTCACCGTTACAATACGCAACAATAAAGGCATCTGAATAACCCAAATTTCTGATTTGCTGACGAGCATCTACCACCGTTTCACTGCTAGAGAAATATCCAGCCATGTAACGCGTGATGTTCGTTCCTTCGATTTTCTCTCCTGAAACCGGGTTGAATTCTTTGAAGACATCTGGACGCAGAGGACGCGCAAAGGCTCCGACCTGCACTCGGTACACCAATCCTTGAGGACTCGTAACACCTACGGGAATTTCGATGGCTCCATCGTTCGGACGTTCAGATTCCGTGTTGATAGCAAAGCCAGTCGTTGGCATTTGAATCAAGGCAGCCGCCACTGCTGTTACCTTCAACGGTTGAATTCCGCGAGCTACCAAATTCTGCATCTTCATTGCTTCGTTTTCATTTTCAGGAAGGGCTTGATCGGCTACAAACTTCTTCTGTGTTAATTCGATCTCCAAGCGATCCATTTCTTCTTCCAACGCTTGAATTTCTGCTGCTTTCGCTTGAATCACAGCATCTGATTCTCTGTTTTGCACAGCGCGTTGTAGTTCGATTCGTTTCTCGCCCAATTCCTCCTCTAAATTACGAATTTCGTTTGCAACAGTCAACGCCTCCACAGCTGTTTGCTGGTATTCTTCGTATTCCTCGGAGGCTGCAATCTCTCGCTCTTCGCTGAACGAAATCTCTTCTTCTAAAGCGCCTTCGTTCAAAGCAGTTGGCGTTTCTTCAACCTTACCAAGTTGTTCGTTTACACGATCCAAGTTCGCCTGAATTTGCTCTTTGCGAGTGATCAACTCTTCTCGTTTCGTTTCTAATGCCGGAAGGTCTTTACGCTTCGCCTCAGACATTTCTTCGTTGACTTCTTCAATCTCGCGAGAAATCTCACCCAATTGAATAGTATAAGAACGACGCTTTTTCTCCAACTCTGGACGAGACATGGTAGTAATATCGTATTGTTCTTCGATAGCGGCCAGTTCGGAAGCTACGACGGCATCGTTCAGATCATTGTTCAATGCATCACGACGCTTTTTCGCCTCATTTAAAAGGTAATTTCTTTCCGCTTCCGAATCCGCAGTGGCTGCTTCCGCCTCTATTTCCGAAATCGCTTTTTCTTCGGTTTCGGCATGTTCCAAGGTGCGTTGTACAATTTCGCTGCCGGAATCTACTCGCTCTTCTAAGTCACTTTGCATCTGTTCCGAAGTTCCCTTAGACACTACCAACGCATTGGATACCTCTTCATTTTCAATCGCGAATCGTTGTTCCGTAACTTCGCGCAATTCACGATCCAATTGCTTTCTTTCGGCATTGGTTAGATCTTCCGCATCTTGTGCTTGACGAATGCGTTGCTCTTCTTGATTGAGTTCATTCAATTCCTGATTGTCACCTGGAGTTGTTACGGCAACTTGTTCCAATTCGCCAATAGAAACGCTAATAGAACGACGTTTTCTTGCCACACGTTCCTGCTCTTCCACCAACCAAGACAAAGCATCTTCGTTTTCTTTCGTTGGTTCGGAAGCCACTAACGTTTCCTGCTCTTCAATCTTCTGATCCAAATACGATTCGTAAGCCGCCAACGTTTCTTCCTGCGCTTGCAGAGATTCCAAATCAGTAGCTTCTTCCGCCAACGCCATTGTTACTTCTTCTCCACTCTCTTCGCGAATGCTGGCAATGAATTCAGAAGCGGCAGAAGGACTGGAAGTATCCGTATCGATATTCGCTTCTCGCTGACGACTTTCTTCCAACAGTTTCTCCTGAATGGCTTTTTCGATGGCTACCGAAACTGAATAACGTTGGCCGAGCGATTTTTCCTTCTCAGCGATTTCTTTCTCAAGGGCAGCCTGCAAATCTTTTTCAGCTTGAATTTGTTGTTCTGGATTGTCGCTTGTTGCTCCTGCTGTGTATGAAGGAAGTATTTCTGAAACCTCATTTTCCTTCTCCTCAGCTGTCAATTGACTAACTGCAGTCTCTTGCAACTGCTCCAATACTTGTTGCTGTTCATGAATTGCCGATTCTATAGCCACTTTTCTTGCTGTTAATTCTGCATCATCAGGATTTCGATTCAAATCCTTATCGACAGCTTCTAATTCTTTTGTGAGCGTTTCCAACACTCCGGCAATTACACCTGCCTTTTTTCTTGCTTTCACGGAAGCTGATTCATCGGAGCCATCAATTTCCGCCAATTCATTATTGACTTCAGGTGCCACTTCCGCCATAATGGTCTCAACAGAAACGGTTGCCTGCGGAGAAGCTGTATCCAATACAGCAATTCGATTATCGATCGCTGCAATTTCCTTTTCACGCTGTGCAATACTTTGATTCAGAGCTTCGGCTTTTGCTTTCGCTTCTTTGTTCTCAGGGTCGCGATCAGCACGTTTCTGCCACTTCGCCTGCTCCTTTTGGAGATCAGCTAGCGTTTCTTCCTCCAACGTTTTCAAAGCTTCCTCTTTCTCCTTAGGTGTACCTTCACCAGATTGAATTGCTGCGCGATCCTGCTCATAATTTGGAGCGACCTCCGAAAGCATTTCTTCTGCCGTAACCGTTACTGTTGGAGTTGGCGCAGTCGATAGAGCAGTAATATTTTGATTGTTCTCAGCTATTTCCGTCTCGGTAATAGCAATTGCTTCATTCAGTGCTTTGTTCTTCGCTTGTAATTCAGCATCGTTTGGATTTCCCTCCAAGGCCGTTGAAACATTCTGAGCTTCCTCTTGTAAATCCTCTATTAAGGTTTCGTTGAGCTCAAGCAGTGCCTTTTCTTGTTCTAGTGGAGTTCCATCACCAGATAAAATCTCGCCTTTGGATTCTTGGTAATTACCATTGACATCAGCAATAAGGTCCAAGGCTGTAATGTCAACACGTACCGGAGTGGCAATAGCAACAATAGCACTCTCAACGTCGGCAATTGAAGCGTCGTTCTCCGAGATCAACTGACGAACAAGTTCTTGCTTGGCTTTCGCTGATTCATCATCTGGGTTTTGCTGCAGCACTTCACTCAAATTGTTGTTTTCGGCTTCTAAGGCTACGCTTAAATTCTCACGAATGCGCTGCTCTTCTTGAAGTTGTTCAAGCTCTGATAGGTTAGAGTTCCCTTGGGCTTCTTCAAGTTCTTGCAAGAGAGCAGGAGCAACTTCCGCCAACACATCTTCTTTTGATAATGCTGCATCCGGTGTTTGCTCTTTCAATCGTTCTTCTTCCGCAACCAATGAAGCATTCTCAGTCTCTAATTCATTCTTTTGTTCCTGCAAAACAGCTTCTTGCTCGCGCAATCGTTCATCCTCGCCCTGTTCTAGCTTTTGCTGGACTTCTGCCAATTGGTTGTCGACAGCTTCCATCGCCGCTTCATTATTCTCTACCAATCTTGACGCTTGCTCCAATGGTGTCAGAGACGCATCGTTTTGAATCGTAGCTTTATCTTCCTCATATTGCTGATCCAATTCTGCTGCATAATCTACGATTGGATCACCACCATTGATTTCAGGATGTTCGGTCTCCAAGGTCGCAAGCGCATTGTCGTAATTAAACTCTTCTTCCGCAGAAATTGCTTCGACTGCTTGTGTCGCCTCAACAACGTCGTCTGGATTCACCTCCGATTTCTCTTCGGTAGACATTGCATTTTGGAAACTTGCCAATCGATCCTCAGTAGCATCTAATTCCAATTCTTTCTTCGTGATAAGATCATTGAGTCGTTCGATTTCCTTTTCGCGTTTCGCAATATCTTGTTTGATCTCCTCAATTTCCGTATCAATTCGTTCTTGATCTTTACGCTTGGCACCTTCACGCTCGCGCTCCAAGGAAACCACGCGTGCTTTTAACTTCTCTACCGAATTTTTGTACTCCGTTCTGCGGTCGTCTGCTTCACGGAGATCTGCGCGAGTCTGCAAGATCTCTTGCGTGTATGTATCTTTAATTTGATTTGGTGACCCTGACTTCGCCTGATCGATCACGTCCTTTTCTGAAACCAAGTATTCTAGCGCTTTCTGTTCGTCGGAGTCGCGCAATTCATTGAACTGCTCCGCTACTTGCTTGATCTTTTGAGGATCTGCGCCGTTCTGTCCAATTTCATTGACATCGGCAATTAAAGCTTCCAACCCTTGGACTTGCTTGATCAACTGTTCCTTCTCTCGTTGTTTCTGACTCGCTTCAGTCAATAACTTGTGTTGCGTCACGGGATCAGTAGCTTTCTCAGCAGAGGCACGCAATTCTTTCTCCATTTGATCCAGCTCCTTGATGCGTTCTGTTTTTGCAATCAATTCAGAGGAAACGTTGGATGTAACGCGCTCAGTAATCTCCTCATTGTCGGCCGTAGAGTTAGTTAGTTCCTCCAATTGACCCGAGACTTCACGCAAACTCATGTTGTCAAATCCGAGGTCGGCCAATACAGCATCCAAATTTTGCTGATTCTCAATAGCATCCAGATCGAACTCGTTGACATTTACATTCAGCTCGGATTTCTTTCGGATCACTTCAGCGATAATCGCCTCGGCACCTTCTACACTTTCATCGAACTTGTTAATGATTCGAATTATTTCATTCCCGTTCTCAGTAGTATGGATGATTTCCTGCTTAAGTGGACGGAAATCATCTAGATAGGGAATATCGATGGTGAATCGGAATTCGTCTCCTGAACCTTCGACCTCTACCAGATAATCGTATTTCCCACCTTGCGGGAACACATAAGAATAACGACCTCCGTTGGCAGCAGCAACAGGCATTTTGACCAATTCATCTCCATTAGAGTTCTTTAAAATGCTCAGTTTTATTTTTTGGTCTTCAGGTTGGATCTCCGAGATGAAATTCCCCATCAGAATCACATCCTGAATGGGAACACGCACTACTTTCACTTTGTACACGTGCAACATGTCCTTTTGGCTGGATCTGGCCGAAGCAAAATAAGCATTCGTAAAGCTAGAATCTACTACGTAGAATAAATCGTCGTCTGGAGAACTGATTGCAAAATCGACGTTCTCAGGTGGGCCGAAAGATTGCGTATCGGGATTGTAACGGCTCATGAAAACATCGTATCCTCCCATGGAATTGTGCCCTTTCGAGCTGAAGTACAAGACTTGCCCGCTCCTATGCAAGAAAGGATAGTCCTCGTCCTCGTTGGTATTCACATTCCCTCTTACCAGTTGTGGCTTTCCCCAAGAATTATCTGGAAGTCGAATTCTTTGATAGAGATCTTTCCCGGTACTCTCATCATCTCCCCAACTGCTATAAAAGATCATTTTCGCATCCGGGCCATAGTGTACAATGGGAATGTGTCCTTTCTTTTTATCCAATTTGGATTGAAAATCGCGGTTCACGGTAATCGAACCTTGAATCGTTCGCGAACTCGAATAAATGTCGTAGAATTTGGTTTCTGAAATCTGAACTTTGTCCGTGACGATGATATCCGTGAAAGTCGTGAGGAGCTGTTGTCCGTTGTTACACATGCGGATTTCCCGCTCCACAGGGTATCGCTTATCCGCTTTTTCTCGCTCTGATAAGTATCGTTGGTAGAATTTCTTGGCTTCCGAAAATTGATAATTCAGATGGAGTGCTCGTCCGTAGAAATAGAAAACACGACTGTCAGTACCTTCGGTATTTACACCGTATTTGAGGTATCTTATTGCGTCTTTTTTCTCTCCTGCATTGTACAAAAGACACGCCCCATATTTGAAGTTCCAATCCGCTACAGTGGGTTCTAGAGATAGGATTTGTAGGAACAAAGGGGTTGCTTCAACGTACTGTTCTTTCTCGAACAATTCGTTGGCCTGCTCCTTCTGTTCTTCTGTTACTTGTTGCCCAAAAACACTGGCATTCAGTAACACAAAGAGGACAAATATGATATGTTTATACCCTCTCAAATTCGTTCATTGGCAATCATACCCTGAGAAGAATAGTACGATTATTTCTTAAAAAGGTTCATTTTGTTTTCCTCTCCTCTCAGCAAGCGACCGATGTTCTTTTTGTGCGCATATATCACCGCTGCGGATAAAACGATGCTAAATGCTATCAGCCAGGGAGATCGAACTCCAAAAAGCGTCACTAAAATTACGGGAAAAGAACAAGCTGCCATCATGGCTCCCAATGACACAAAATTGGACGAAATAAAGACGATTAAGAAGATTCCCAAACAAATAGCCGCGGCAGGCGGATGAATTCCAATAATAACTCCTAGCGATGTCGCCACGCCCTTACCGCCCCTAAAACCTGCGAATACAGGTAACACGTGTCCTACAACGGCACAAAGCGCACATACCAACTGAAGATTGATCAGTTCTTCGCTTCCGTAGTCTCCCATACCAACTAAGAATGGTAAAAAAACCGCAGAAAATCCTTTGGAAATATCAATGGCCAAAACAATAATGCCCGGTTTCTTTCCCAATACGCGGAACGTATTGGTTGCCCCGGCGTTTTTACTTCCGTGTTCGCGAACGTCTATACCGTACCTTACTTTCCCCAACCAAACGGCAGTAGGGATTGACCCGAGACAATACGCTGCAACCGCGAAAAGTAAATATTCAATCATCATTGTACGAACAAATCAAGGAATGAGGTCTTATCAAAAGAATCACTCGTTGATTGGAACTTAAAGTTTTTGGTCTTTCGTTTATCGTCTTTCATTTCATTGATCGCTCCGCTGAATTCAGCATCGCCGGTCAGGATGGATAAAGTTCCGTCTTTCTTCGACATACTGTAATGCATGTAGTAATCGTTTCCACCCGGAATATCGATCAGCAAATTGAAAGCATCGCCTCCCCCACCAGAATAAATCTGCTGGAAAAACGCGCGGAAAGGTACATATTTCATTACAGGTTCGCCATACATATTAACCAAAACTGCACTTTGAACGTTGGTAATCAATCCGTGCGTTTGGAAACCGGAGTACGAACTCATACGAATTCCACTGATCGTCATGGAGTAGTTCAATCCTTTCGGAACACGCTTTACTTCTCCGTCTGCCAAGAATTTCGCTTTGAAATCATCAGCTGTTTTCGTGTCTTCCCAAGTGCGGATGGCTTGTTCCAAAGTCGTTGAATTGAAATCAGCTGGTTTCAAACCTTCCAAACCATTAATGCGTTTCGCCACATCCTCCATAATTCCTTTGTCGATCGCCATTTTGATTCGCGCCGTGATATTCATGGATGTCTCTCCCGTAGATTGATTGTAGTTCACCACTCCAACTGCGTCCAATTCAGCATCTCCGAAATCCATTCCTAACTTCACTTCACCATCTCCATTCATCGAACAACTCTCGGTATGCAACGCAATGAAGTTTCCAACTTCGAGTCGGTTGATGAGTTTGTCTTTGGAACCAATTTGGAATTCTTTCGCATCTGGATTGTACTGCAAATATCCGCTTGCCGTCATCACAATTGGATCGTTCGGATCGACGAGTGCGGACAGGAAAGTTGGATACAATTCCAGACTGTCCGTTGATGGTGAATCGCGCCAGACAATTCCTGCGGAGATAGATCCTCCATCCAAGTTCTCCATTTTCTCGCTCACCGGAATCTGGATGTTCTTAGGGTCGATTTCTGACGTAAACGCCATCCAATTTCGATCGAACTTCTCACATCCGTGGTTGATTCGCGTCGCTCCTTTGAAGGTGATGAGCGGGTTCGCTGCTGCAATGGACATGTCTCCGTAGTAGTCAAACTGAGGAGATAATTTGAAGTTGTCCTCTTGTTTCACGACCCCTGAAGCAGTAGTTTGATACCCCGTATCCGGTCGGATATTCTCCATGATTACGTAATAGACATTGCTATCGATGTCGTAATACGGATAGCGTCCAGAAGCTCGGTAATCTCTTCTCGCTTTGATTTCTACTTCCGCCTGATCGAACTTGTGATACTTGGTGATGTAGTTGGCTACAATCGTTGCGTTTTCGAACTTATCGATTTTCGCGCGCTTACGAATCACCACTTTCATGCTGTCCGGTGAAATTCGGGCATCAGCGATATCGATGTATTCTACCTCATCACAATAGATTACTTTCTTACTCACATTGAATTTAGCTTTCGGCGCCATGAATTGCAGTGAATCCTGCTTCGGATGCATGGAATAGAAGTTCGGCCCTTTCAAATCGACCCCTTGATCGATAGTAATATCTTTGTCGGAAGCACGCTCCATGTCGATTTCAGCATTGTCCATGTACCACTTGAACTTATCCATCAAACAGAAATACTGGTTCACAGGGAAGGTCACTTTCGATTCACCTTGATTGGAATTAAATTCTCCCACTCGATCTTTAAAGGATACGTGAGCGGAAACATTTTCCGTATTAAAGGCCAGAGGATCTTCATCCTTATCCGTTGGATTTTCATTCTTCAGATCGAAAGAAGAAGTATCAGCATCGATGTCCCATCGTTTGAAAGAAAAATCATCTGAGATTAACGTCGCTAGGGACAAATCCATCAATCCTTTCCCTGTCATTCCTTCTTCTCGAATTTCGATTCCTCCGCGTAATTTGGACTCTCCTTCGAAGAACTCAAGATCTTTTTGAGGTAAGGAGCGAACACGAAGTAACCCTTCTTTGGGAACGTACGAGATATACGCCTCATCCGATTTTACCGGAGGGAATTCCACTGCGGTATCGTGCGGCCTGTTCACAAAGTCTACAACTCCGACTGTGGAGTCCGGCAAGAATGCAAATAAGGACGTTGGAAGTGTTTTTGAGGTCGAATGGATGAAATCGATAGTACCTGCTCCTTGCAATCCGTTGTTGGAAAGCAAGATTATATTATCATATTTCGCATCGGATTCGTAGAACGGATATCCGCCCGCTGGTGCCTTGGTATTGAAACCAAATGAGTAATCCGGCATTACCTTCAACTCTTGTCTCATCTTCGGAAAAATACCTGCAGAAGTCAATTCTCCTTGCAATTTAAGCTCGGGTCTTACGAACTTGTGCAAAGAATCCTTAATGAATGGATCCACCGTGTAGTAAAAGCGCGTGCTATCGTATGCTCCGCGATAAATGCTCTCATCGTTGTAATAAATGCGCGTTTTGTTCTCCACCACCAATTTAGGATACATGTCGAAGAGATCATTTTTTCCTGATTTATTGTTTTTGTGATCGACAATCAACTTTCCAGACACACCACGTAATTCACTCACCATTCGAACTGGCCCTGGGCCATGCTCTCTTTTGATTGGATCAACACTAAATACGGTCTCTTTGGTGTCTAAAAGATGGATGGTAAAATCGTCATACGTGAAGTTGGCCGCTACGGTATTGATTTCCGATTTTCCAGAAAATACCCAACCACCGAAATCAAAATCGCGGTTTTGTTTTACCACTACTTCACTTCCTTCTGGAACTACCGCAGTATTCTTGCGCTGCGAGATTCCCACGCGGTCAACTGCTTGAATTTTAAGTTTCAGCGTAGCTAAATCCATCGTTGCATATTCCGTCATGCCACGGCGCTGCTCATTCAAATCTGCAAACAGGGAATCTAGGAAGCTCAGATAGTCATCGCGCTTGATTTCCATATCCGTCTTTCCTTCCAATTGGGAAGGCGTTTTCGGTCGTTGATCGGAAACAAATATGATATTGTCGTAATCCTTAGTCCCAGCCTTTGCATCCACGAATGTTGTCAACTTATCCGTGATGTGCACCAAATCGCGTTCGGTGTCGTAGTTGATGAATCCTAAATTGGAGATTTGGATAAGAATTGGTGCTGCTTGCTCTTTCGTCAAACCAAGTGCTGACGCGGCTTTCCCCGCCTGCATTGTTGGCTCATCGTATTTATACGAGTAATTTGAAATCGCTACCAATGGGTGCACTGAGGATAATCCCTGCAAACGATCGTAAAGTCGTTCATCGAAGAATTTACTAGACTCAAAACGCGCCACTCGTTGTTCCGGACTGGTACCGAACTCATAGGTAAACTGAATTTCTTCGGCGTCAACTTTCCAAATGATTTTCGGAACGTAGATTTCCAGTTGGTGGTATTTATCTTGAAATGCGGCTTGTCCAATACCTTTCTGAGTTCGAGCAATTTGGATTTCTTTCTTTTCCAAATCGTAGTTGAAGTCGGCTCCAGGATGGTAAATGGAATCCCCGGTATTCAAATAAAGAGATGTTTCTGCGCGCTCAATATGAATTCGCTTCTTGTCGATCACAATTTGCTCGGCTCTCGCTAAAATAAATGGTGCGCCGGCCTTTGAAATTTCAATTCTTGAAGGGTTTTGTTGATTTCCTGTTCCGTAGAAGCTTGCTCCTTTCAACTCGAATCCACCTACGTAATCCACATTCTCTGCAACATCCTCAATAACAACATCTTGATTGAAGGACAAAAATTGAGGGTACAGCTGAGGATCTTTCTCGTTTCGTTTCGTTGCTCTTTCCGCCAAACGGCCTTGAATGCTATTCGACAGATAGCTGGTTGTAAGAGAAACGGTATCCACGTTAAAGGCCGATCGTTTCATTGAAATATTGAAGTGATTCAGTTCGGCGTAATTCTGCCCAGGATCTAATCCTACGCGTTCCCACGTAATTTTACCTCCGTTTCCTTTCCATTTTTTCAAGGCCGGATCGTATTCTCCCGTGGTTCCAAGGACACGGATGCTATCTACTGCACGTTCGCCGGATGTATTGCTATTGGTAATTACACGACATACAAGATTTCCACCAGAAAACTTAACTACCGCGTTCTTTTTCACTTCAAACTCGTAAGATCCACCCAAATAATACCAACTAAAATCCGACGATTCTGAAATTCTACCTTCACCAAAGAAGCCCTCAGAGAACTCAAGAAACTTGCTCAATTTTTCTTTGTTTCTATTGTCTATTAGCTTGTCAATGGAGGATTGCCAAGCGTCGTAACTGTCTTCTGACAAATCTTTCGCAACGAAAGAATAGACCGAGAACACGTATGCAATCACTTCAGGATCGATCTTGTATCGCTTTTCCAACAATGAATTACAGGTATTCACCATGGTGGTGAAGTACTTATCCGGGAAATCTGAAGATTCCAATAACATGGGCGTCAGCTGGTCTTTTACCATTTGCTGTGTCTCTTTCGATCCAAACTCGTTAACCTGTTTTTGATATTCTTTCGTGAATTTTTCTCTGTCTTGAGAGAAGGTTTGTGCCGACAATTGATAAGCACATCCGAGAATTGCGAGTGTTAGCAGGGTTTTCCAGCGCATGTTGTTGTAATTTTAATTTGATTTCCTCAGTTGAATGGCAGCCCATTCATCCTTTTGGAATCGCTTGACAGGAATTAAATCATATTCCCGACAAAATGTTTCCATCTCTTTTATATCGGTCTCAAAAAAGCCGCTGAGCAGTAGCGTTCCGTTGGGTTCTAGATTTCGGCTATATACCGGCATCTGTGCTTTGAGGACGTTTTTATTGATGTTTGCAAGAATCAATCCAAAGGGTTCGGAAGGAATTTTATCCACGTCGCCCCAAACGGTTTCAACTTTGGTACAATTATTCAATTGGGCATTCTCTGCTGCGTTTTCCGCTGACCACTCTTCTATATCGACAGCTAAAACGTGCTCGGCCCCTAGCTTCTCTGCTACGATTGCCAAGACACCAGTTCCTGTTCCCATGTCCAATACGTTTGGAGCAATCTTGTCCAATTCAAACAATGCTTTCGTCATCATCCAAGTAGTTTGATGATGGCCTGTACCAAAGGACATCTTTGGTTGGATGGTAACAATAAGTCCGGGTGCGTTATCTGTGTCGTGAAATGGCGCTAAAATGGAAGCGTAATTCTCCACGTAAACGGGCTGAAAATCGGCCTCCCATTGTGCATTCCAGTTCTGATGCGGAATGATTTTCGTTTCGATCTTATAACTGCCTTCGAAGCCATTGTGCAGACTTGTTTGTTCAAGAATGGATTGATGATCTAGTCCTGCATCACCGTATGCGGTTACGCCATTATCCGTTTCGACAAAACTGTCAAAACCAAGATCGGCCAATTCAGCCACAAGAATCTCATTCCATGGCGATTTGGGATTAAGTGTTATTTGAACTTCAAGTGTGTCCATTAAAACGAATCAATTATAGCGCAGAAAGCATCGGCTTTTAAAGAGGCTCCTCCAATAAGTCCGCCATCTACGTTCGGACAAGAAAATAACTCCTTGGCATTGTTTTCGTTACAGCTTCCACCGTACAAAATGGAGACTTTTTCCGCCGTGTCTTGATCGTATGAATCCACGATCCATGAACGAATTGCTGCGTGCATCTCTTCGGCTTGATCAGAAGTGGCTGTTTTTCCTGTTCCAATAGCCCAAACCGGCTCATATGCGATCACCACATCTTGCACGGCCTCTTTTGGCAAATGGAACAATGCTGCTTCCAACTGCGCTTTGACGTATTCCTCTTGAGTTCCCGCTTCGCGTATCTCCAATGGTTCTCCGCAGCAGAAAATGAAGTCAAATCCAGCAGATACCGCTGCATCCACTTTTTGTTTGAGCAATGCATCCGACTCACCAAAAATAGAACGACGTTCGCTATGTCCAATCAATGCGATCTCTCCACCAACGCTTCGAATTTGATCGATTGCCACCTCTCCAGTGAATGCTCCTTTTTCTTCGAAATAGAAATTCTGCGTTCCTACTTTGATTCCGTTTGATTCGGCGGCAACATCGGCCACGAATAGCGCCGGAGGGAACATCATCACTGTGACGTCTTCACGTTTATTCTGTTGATTTACATTCTGAACGAGCGCTTTGGCATCATTCAAGTTCAAGTTCATTTTCCAGTTTCCGGCAACGATTTTTTGCGCCATTATTTCAGGTGTTTGTCTTTAAAGGTTTCTACTGTAGGGATGGATCTGTGCGGATATTTCGCTTTCACCACAGCTTTTTCCAATACCAACATTGCTGGATTAGAACGAGCGATTATTTTCAATTCAATTTCGTCCATTGAGAAGATTGGAACATTCAATTTGTATTCTTTCTTGAACCTTACAATGTCCGATGGTGCCGCGTTGCAGATGAAAATGAATGGTATATTTTTCTTCTCACACGCTTTTTGAATCGCTTTTATTCTCTCGACACTGCTCTCCCAGCTTCCATCGTCTAGTTTCTTAGAAACGACCATCACGATTTTGTCTGCACTGAGAATTCCATTCAAAATCGCAACCTCCGTCACGTTTGGATCCATGGCAGTCAAAGTATCCAACAATTGGTACTCTTCAGCAGGATAATATTCAGGAACGTACTCTTCCATCGGAACGATTTCCTCTTCGTTGTATGTCAGATTCATGAATCGTAGAGACTGCGTTACCGACGTGTCCAAAATGTCTTTGACAAGGATGCAATTGCGCTCATCATTGGACATATCTGCAATCTGCAATGTCGGATTAAAGTCCATGATTGATGGATTCACCGCTTCAACAATAGTGCGCTGATTACGATCTTCGTACGCCCAAGTTGAATCTTCCCAAATTTTCGAAGCCATATACTCATCTTCGGTCATTTCCTTCAACTTTCCAGTCTTGATATTCTTGTAAATGAGAATGTTTTCGTACTCACCTTCTACTCCATCGCTCATCTTTTCCTCAATGTTAGATCCAACCGCATATGGTCGATAATCTTTAATCGGCTCATACATGAGCACGTAAATCACCATAGCGAAACACAAGTTGGTTACAACAAGTGCGCTTCCCCAATGATTCGCCAGCACTTTTCCGCCCATAAACAAGAGAGCAAGTGCAGCAGCCAATGAGAGCCCTGCGAAAAGGAAGATTCTCCAATCAAGCATTCCATAGACTAAATTGTAACTAGTCAGCAAGAAAGCGAGCGATACCACAAGCATTGAAATCCCCCAGAATTTGCCTAATCGGCGACCATCTGCCCTCAAGCTCCAAAGTGCTACGAGGATGGAAATCCCTCCGAACAATACCGGGTAATACCACCCGAACACCCATGAGAAGAAGATGATAACAAGCATCGCTCCTGTTCCCATGATGAGATTCTCCTTGCGCGTATTTGGCTTGATAATCCATTGTGCAATGAAAATCCAGAAGACCAAATAGACTAGAATTATATCCTTCCAAAGCGATTCTGAAGGCGTGAGCGATCTTCCTACAGAGCCTTTGAGTGCATCTCCGAAACAACCGCAATCATCAACACATTGAGGCGTTTTCCATTCACCAATAACGACTTCGCTTTTGCTTTTCGACACTACAAAAACCTGTGGAACATACTTGAGAATTTTCCCAGTTTTCGCACTTTTGACAGGCTTGTGCTTCTTGGCTTTGGCAGCTTCCACCTTGGCCATTTCCATCTTCATGCCTGCTGTGTACGCGTCCTTCGCGTCACTCATCACATACGTATCGTGATCCAAGAATTTCACTTCATTGTCACACGTGGAGGTATGCCATGTTAAGAACGTGAAGAATACCATCATTCCCATCATCAGATAGGAAACCCACTTGATTTTGCCTCCGATAATGGTCAAAACTCCTAGAACGATTTCAAGAATACAAATGATGACCGACAGCAAAAGCGCATGTTCCATGAACCACTCGAGCGAGAATCCAGGAGCACCAAACCACTCTTTGATTCGATACGCCAAGGCACCATCCTCGAAGTATTCCTCCAATTTGTAAGAGAATCCTACGGGATCATTGGCCTTTACCAATCCAGAAACGATGAAAAGTCCTCCAACGAGCACGCGCGAAACGCTTGACATCATTAATTTCCCTCGGAAGACGATCAATCCGCCGATGCTGAGCATCATGAGAATGATCCCTATCGATTTGTAAAGTGTAGAACTATCGCCTGCACTTTCGTGGTATCCCATGACAACAAAGGTCAATCCTACCAAATTCAAAATGACAAATCCGACGTTGAACAGCAGCGAACGTCCTTCAATGGTGATTTTATCTTTCATACTAAGCAGTTTGTCCGACGTGCATGTGAATCAAAGCAAAAACGGAGTAATTCAGCATGTCGAAATAGTTGGCGTCAATTCCTTCGCTGATGATTGTCTCTCCGTCGTTGTCTTCAATTTGTTTGACGCGGTAGATTTTCTGTAGAATCAAATCGGTGAGCGAGCTAACGCGCATATCGCGCCATGCTTCTCCGTAATCGTGATTCTTCTTTTGCATCAACTCAGTCGCTTCTTGAGCGTATTTATCATACAACGCAGTAGCTTGATCGGCCGGAAGCTCCAATTCTTCCAAGTCCTCTTCACGCAACTGAATGATGGCCATTATGCAGTAATTCACGATTGCTACGAACTCATCTTCGATATTCTCGCCCACTTTGTTTTCACCCGTTTCCTGAATGGTTCGGATGCGTTGTGCTTTGATAAACAATTGGTCGGTTAGTGAACTTGGACGTAAAATCCTCCAAGCCGTGCCGTAGTCCTTTGTTTTCTTTGTGAAAATATCTCGACAAACATTGATTACATTTGCGTATTCGGTGTTCGTATTACTCATGAATTGACGTATGCAAAAATTAGGTGTTGAAGATACAATTTTTCGTAGTAAATCCAGCATAACTGTGCGTGGCAAACTGCTTGATTTGCGCATTCCGAAAGTCATGGGAATCGTAAATATAACGCCGGATTCCTTCTATCAGGGCAGTACAGTGAATTCACAGGATGCTCTACGCGAGCGTGTTAATGATATGTTATTGTCTGGAGCCGACATTTTAGACGTGGGTGGTTACTCTTCTCGACCGGGTGCTGACGACATTTCAATTCAAGTGGAAATTGACCGAATTTCTCCGGCGATTGAGCTTATTTCCAAAGAGCATCCGGAAGTTGTGATTTCTATTGACACATTTCGATCCGAAGTTGCGGAGGAAGCCTTGAAATTGGGCGCTGGAATCATTAATGACATAAGTGGTTTCCAGCAGGATGCTCGGTTACCAATGATCGCAGCGAAGTACAACGCGCCGTATATTTTGATGCACATGTGCGGAACCCCACAAACCATGGCAGATTTAACGAGTTACGAAAACATCTTCGCGGAAATGGCAGGATATTTCTCTGCAAAAATGGAATTGTTGAGAAATGAAGGGGTAAAAGATACCATCCTTGATCCGGGCTTTGGATTTGCGAAAACTCTAGAAGATAACCACCGTTTGTTGCATCACTTGGATTGCTTCCATTTTCTCGGAGCTCCGATTTTAGCAGGCGTTTCCCGTAAATCCATGATTTATAAGAAGTTGAATATTACTCCCGAAGAATCTCTGAATGGCACAACGGTATTGAATACAGTTGGCTTGATGAAAGGAGCTTCGATTTTGAGGGTGCATGATGTGAAAGCCGCGAAAGAAGCGGTTAGATTGATGGAAGGAGTTGACTAAAGCGGATAAGGAAGAAAATTTGGAATTCCTAAATAAATCAATATTCCTTTATAACCATTTAGTTATATAGTTCTTTTGTTAATTCTCTAATTGTAGAAATGCGTTGATTGATGAAATTATTCTGTAGAATTTAACTCAATCGCGCCCAACTTTTTCAATACAATTTCTCTCCCATTCTTTCCTCCAAGCCAGCAATCCCCTGCAAACCTCCCGTATGCAGAAACACAATGCTTTCACCATCGTATCGACCTAGTTTGATCTGTTCCCAAAGCGCAAACATGGCCTTCCCCGTGTACACATGATCCAATTGAACCCCATGGCTTTTGTGAAACATCCGCATAAAATCGATTAGCACCTCATCGTACTTTGCGTATCCTCCAAAGTGGAATGCGTCTAAAATTTCCGTTTTCTCCAATAGTTGCTCGATCGTTTCAGTATCAATGCCTGACTTTCCGAAACGCGAGTGCATTTCAGTGAAGCTATCGAATCCTTTCAATGCGGGAACAGCGGTTAACTTCTGATGTTCAGATAATCCCAAAAGGATTCCGCAACTTGTAGTAGTCGTTCCTTGAGCAACAACTATTCGATCAAAGGGCTGTTGAATTTCTCCAATCAACTCCTGACAGCCTATCATTCCCCAATAATTCGCTCCACCTTCGGGCACTACATGCAAATTCGGAAACCCAGCCAGTAACTCTTCGTGATAATAGCGCTCATCGCGTAAATGATACTCCTCACGCGAAACGAAATGCAAATGCATCCCTAAATCCTTACAACGCCTCAAAGTATCATTGCTTTCTGGAGTTAATTCTTCACCGCGAACCACTCCGACGGATTTCAATCCTGCTTTGTAACACGCTGCTGCCGTTGCTACCAAGTGATTGGAATACGCCCCACCAAATGTCAAGATCCCCTCGTTCTTGTATTGCTCACATTGCAACACATTGTATTTGAGCTTGCGCCATTTGTTCCCAGAGACATCTGGATCGATGAGGTCATCGCGCTTTATGACAAGATTAACGTTATGCATCTCCAAAACAGGATCAGCAATTCGACTCAGAGACGAAAGCGAGGTATCGAACAAATCGGTCATGTGGCAAATATCACTTAATTTTGCTTTTATGAGTGATGACATGAGTGGTTTTTCGAAGCGATCGAAACTGGAGGAGGAAGATTATTACATGAGTCCTGAAGGATTCATTGTCTTTACGGAGAAATACCACCTCAAGCGCGGTTATTGCTGCAAATCTGGCTGCAAACATTGTCCTTACGGGTACGATAAAAAGACCGGATCAATCAAAAAGTAATTACTCTTCCCGAATTCCATTTTCCGGTACTTTCCCTTTGTATTTCGATAAAATGCGTTTGATATGCATGATGTCGGCTTCTAGATCCCCGCTCGGCTCCAAGACGCTGTGAAATCCACCAATCTTGTTTTCGTAATCGATGTAGGCAATGTAAATGGGAACATTCGCTTTTTGGGCGATGTAATAAAATCCTTTCTTCCAATTCGGACTGTAGCTGCGCGTTCCCTCTGGTGTGAAGGTTAGAAACAGAACTTCGTGCTCTTGGAAAAGTTGAACTGCGTAATCCGTTAAGTTATTGTTTTTCTTACGATCAACGGGAATTCCCCCCATCCATTTAAGTAGGTAACCGAAAGGAAAAAAGAATGCTTCTTTCTTGATAAGGAACTTCACTTTCACACCGTAATATTTGAAAGCCAACTTTCCAATGATGAAATCCCAGTTAGAAGTATGAGGGCCAACAACAATCACGCATTGTTTAATATTCTCGGGGGTGGTTTCGTCAATTTTCCACCCCATCATTCGCAACAAAAACCGATAGAATTTCCTCATACGACAAAAGTATTGAAACCATTGGAATCAAGCTCGAATCGAAATCCCTATTTTTAAGCCGTGAAGAAACTTTCAAAGCTAGGTCAAGCACTGTCCATCATTGCGTTATTCGTTGCGATGTGGTTGGTGTATGCCGTGCTTGTGTTCAGCTTTGAAGCATCTGAGAACAACAATTCATCGTACATTCCTGACAATGCCTCTACCGTGTATCGACTGGATGGTAAGGTTCTTTCACGGGAATTATTGGCTTCGCTCTTGATCAGTGAAGATGAAGATCTCAGGCAATTAACGCAAAACAAAATCCCGACCACAGAGAAAGGAAAGTTGAAGCCCGTCGGAATTTCGTTTGACTCGGATATCATTCTCTTTCGATTGGATGAAGGCGAAGTCCAATTATCAGGAATGCTTTTCAATCTGTGGGACAAGAAAGTGTTCAACAGAAATTTACCTAAATATCTAGGCGACAACGGAGCAATCGCTTCTACAGAAGATGTAGGACTGGTATTGCTGCAAATTGAAGGGAATCTCACCAGAGATCAATTGCGGAAACGTGCTAAAAAAATGCTTTCAAAGGAAACTTCATTCGCAAAGAAACATCCTGCACCTGAAGAAAATGCCATCATGTCTTTGTGGTATCAAGAAGGAAATACAGAAGTAACCGACGTTGGCTTATCCATTCAGGACAATCAACTCTTATTCAAAGGAAAATTTAAAACAGCCACAGATGTAAGCCATAATCATTTGGCGCAATACAAAGGTGGATTTCACATCCATTCCAAGTGGTTTCCGAAAGCCCTAAATACAGAAATTCATAAGGTATTAGAGAAAGTTGGGATCGAACTGCCAGAGCTCAAACAATTCTCATTGAATTACTTCGGGACCACCATTGTTACGGAGCCAAGTGTTGCGGGATTGCCTTATATGTGCGGAACATTTGAGTTCGAAGCCCCGGTTGAAGTCGATTCTCTGTTCAAAGATTTTGAGGTAGTTTCATCGGATTCGGCGAATAACAAGAAGACGTACGACGTCTATTCCATGAAGTATTCGGTCATTCAGCACAATCCAACAACCATTGCGATTCAATCGTTGGAAGGTGTGAATTTGAAGGATGAAAAATACGCATCTGTAGCAGAGATTTCAGGATCTCCGAAGTATTTACTGAAGCTGGATGGTGATCCACTTATTCGAGGCATTGTCGTATTTACAAGTGAATTCAAATCGATCAGTTCCTTTGTTAATGAAATCAAAGATTTGAACATTAAAATGACCGAGACCTCAGGAGATACCTATCGTATTGAAGGGAAAATTGAATTGAACGAGGACAAATGGCCGCTCAATGAGTTGCTCAAATTCTTAATTCGTAGCAATCTCTTCTAACAAGGATTTAAAGTAAGTCGGCGCCAGGGTCAATCGCGATCCATACCACGAGAACATTTCTCCGTCCACTAGTACCACCTTGGCATCCGGAAATTGTGTTTGATATCCTTGAATATGTTTGTCTTTGAATGGAAAAGGTTCAGAACTGAGAAAAATCAAATCCGGTTGCTTTTCCGATTCGGCGAATTCAGGATAGCGCCCTTCTTTCATATAATTCTGAAGTCCGCAGCGCTGCAACATCGCATCAATAAACGTGTTCTGTCCTGCACAATATCCAGGATCGTTCCAAATGAAATAAGCTACAGAAAGTGGTTCTTGAATGTTTTTCGCTACCCACAAATCCAAATCGTTGAAAGCATTCTGAATCTCAGCGATTAGTTGTTCTGCTTGATTGGCAGTCCTAGTGAGCTCTCCAACCTGACGAATCATTTTTAGGGAATCCTCTAAATTGAAAATGTCGCTCATCCAAACCGGATAATCGCTTTCCAAGCCCTCGATATCACTTCGTTCGTTCTCCTCTTTATTCCCAATGATCAAATCCGGAGCGAGCTCTTTGACTTTCTGAAAGTTCACGGTTTTTGTTCCTCCAACGCGAGGCTTGTTCCGATACCAATCCTCCGGATACAGACAAAACTTGGTGATGCCTACCACACGTTCTCCCAATCCGAGAGCATGCAACAATTCCGTTTGGGAAGGCACTAATGAAACGATGCGCTCCGGAGATTGCTCCAACCGGACTTCACGATTCATTTGATCCTGAAAGATCATCTTATGAAATGGCAGAAATTACGTCGTGACGCGTAACAATGTGGTATTGGTCATCCTTCAATTCAACCAAAACCGCAGAGTTGTCCTTGTTAATCAACTTTGAAAGTTCTTCCAACGAAGCATCTGCTTTCACCACAGGGAATGCAGGCTGCATTATGGAAGATACTGGTGCATCGCGTAGTGATGGATCGTCCATCAACAACTGATAAACCTTAGAATCGTCCAAAGAACCAACAAACTTACCGTCTTTGACCACTGGAATCTGAGAGATAAAGTACTTACGCATATTATCGATCGCGTGAGACACCAATTGCTCTCCGTACACTGTTACCAATGGCTTGTCTTCGTGCTTTTCTACCAAAGCTCCGGCTGTCTTGATCTCTTCGTCCAAGAATCCGCGATCGCGCATCCAATCGTCGTTGAACATCTTTCCTACGTAACGACTTCCGTGATCGTGGAACAATACCACAACGATGTCGTTATCGCTCAACTCATCCTGAAGTTGCAACACACCTTTGATTGCTGATCCCGCTGAGTTTCCAACAAAGATCCCTTCCTCTTTCGCAAGGCGACGTTGATATACGGCAGCGTCTTTATCCGTTACTTTCTCAAACTTATCGATCACACTGAAATCAACATTCTTCGGCAAAATATCTTCACCAATTCCTTCAGTGATGTATGGATAGATTTCATTTTCGTCAAAAATTCCCGTCTCATGGTACTTCTTGAACACAGAACCATAGGTATCAATTCCCCAAATCTTGATGTTTGGATTCTTTTCTTTCAGGTATTTTCCAACTCCGGAAATGGTTCCTCCAGTTCCAACTCCAACAACGAAATGCGTGATTTTCCCTTCGGTTTGTTCCCAAATCTCAGGGCCAGTTGTTAAGTAATGTGCCTTCGCATTGGAAGGATTGTCGTACTGATTCACGTACCAAGAATTTGGAATCTCAGTAGCCAATCGTTTTGAAACGGAGTAATACGAACGTGGATCATCAGGTTCGACATTCGTGGGACATACATGAACTTCGGCACCTACAGCGCGAAGAATGTCCATTTTTTCCTTACTCTGCTTATCGCTCAGTACACAAATCAAACGATACCCTTTGATGATTGCCGTCAAGGCCAATCCCATTCCTGTATTACCAGAAGTTCCTTCGATAATAGTTCCACCAGGCTTTAAACGACCATCCGCCTCAGCATCTTCAATCATTTGCAATGCCATACGATCCTTTACGGAATTCCCAGGATTTGTTGTTTCTACCTTGGCTAGAATTGTCCCTTTGACATCCTTCGTGATGCGGTTAATTCGTACCAATGGCGTGTCTCCGATGGTTTCAAGAATGTTATTATATACCTTCATTTCGTTAAGTTGTGGTACAAAGTTAGAGATACCTGTTAAATAGCCGCGTATTTATGCAAGAAACAAATACATGTTTTTAACGTAACTTTGAACAAAACCAATTTACTATGAAGCAACTGCTACTCTCATTATTGTTCTTGGGAGCAATTCAAGCACAAGCTCAAATGGTGAGTGTCGATTTAATCACTATTGAGGACATTAATGTAAATGGACTCTTCCCTATCGGGTTTGATGATCCAACTATGAACAGTAACGGTACCGTGGCCGTTGTGGGAATCTCTACGGTGGCAGTGGACGATTTTATTTTCGTTCATGACAGTATCTTTTTCAAGAGTTCCAATTTAACCTCACCGATTCTAGACCCGATGGCCAATCAATGTGGGATTGATGACAACAACCGAGTGATGTTCATGGGAGATGATGAAGTTTCTGAAGAGATTATTTATCACTCTACTCTAGGACAAATCATTCGAGAGGAAGATCAAGCTCCAGGATATCCGGTTGGAGCGGTCATCAATATCTTGTACCGTCCAATGATGTTGCCGAACGGTTACATGTATTTCATCGCTTCGGTTGATGAAGACAATAATGGATCTACCGATAGTCGCGTTTTGTATGAAGTTTCCCCTACCGGAGTGATTTCAATTGTATATACATCACTAAATACCTTGAGCGGTGGAGAAGTTCTTTCAACTGGATCAACAGGCTATGACTTGGATTTCGACGTGAGTGAGAATCAGGCGCACACTATTAACGTAGTGGACATGAACACTGGAAACACCGGAAACGATGGCGGAGTTGCTGTTAACAATGCTTTGGTATTACAAGAAAGTCAGCCAATTACAATTACTGAGAATTGGGACAATTTCGACATGGTTCGAATTAACAGCAACGGTGACTACGTGATTTCTGGGGATACTGACGGGCCTGTAGGAACGGATGAGTTTATCGCGGTGAACGGAACCATCCATGTAAGAGAAGGAGATATCGTAGATGGTTATACATTAACGTCTGCTGCAACAGCTCAGGGGTTAGACTTGAACGATAACGGGGATGTGGTATTCCATTGGGCAACTGCTGGTATTGAGGAATATTTATTCTCCGGAAATATTGATGATCTGGGAGGGCTTGCTTCCGCGCAAATGGTATTGAAACGATACGACACGTTGGATGTTGATGGTGATTTCGAATGGGATTACGTGATTACGGATTTCAACGCGTTTAATCAATACAGAGGATACGAATTAAAGGACACAAATATCCTTTATATGAATGTGGATCTTCAAGACACTGCGAATAACATCCGAGAAGCCATCATTCGAATCGATCCATTCTGTCGCGCTCTGAGGAACACCATCTACGAATCTGCTTGCCATAATGATACTTTGATAATCGGTGGAACACAGGTTACGAGCAACGGGACTTACTATGACACTACCGGAGTTGGATCATGTCAAATCGTTGATCGATATTTCATCAATTACCTACCAGAACCGGCCATGGGAACTGAAAGTGCCGTAATTTGTACTGGCGATAGCGTTTTCATTGCTGGAAATTACTTCTCGGCGCCTGGTAACTATATTTCAGTATTGCCGAGTTCTTTGACGGGATGTGATAGTACGGTTCAAGTATCCATTGCAAATCTTCCCACTTACGATACCCAATTGACCTTTGAGCTTTGTCAAGGAGACAGTATTTTGGCTGGTGGTACCTATCAAACTACGAGTGGAACTTATGTC
The DNA here is from genome assembly GCA_003149635.1 of Fluviicola sp. XM-24bin1. GTDB lineage: Bacteria > Bacteroidota > Bacteroidia > Flavobacteriales_D > Crocinitomicaceae > UBA4466. Next base: position 85,621 of record QCWI01000013.1, on the reverse strand, counting down.
GATTCTTTGACATCAGAATTCTTCTGTGATAGCGTTGTTACGCGCACGGTTACGTTCGTGAATGAATACAGCACGCCACTCTCCTACAGTATTTGTCAAGGAGATAGTATTTTGCTTGGTGGCGCATATCAAACAATCGCTGGAACGTACAACGATACCTTATCTGCGGCATTCGGCTGTGATTCCATTCTCGTGCAAACGCTTACCATAAATAGCTTGCCTTCCGTAATTTTGGATTCTTATCCGATTGATAGCATCTGTGCAGATGGAAGCGCTATTTCGCTACCAAACGCATTACCGGCAGGAGGAGTTTACAGTGGTAACGGTGTCACTGGTTCTCAATTCGATCCAGCACTTACTGGGCTAATGGGAGAATCAGTTCTTACATACACTTATACCGATGCTAACGGATGTGCAAGTTCAGATCAAACATCAATCGTCGTGTACGATTGTTACTTAGGACTGGATGAGATGGTCAATCGTGTGGTCATTTATCCGAACCCTTCGCAGAACGTTTTCCACGTGGAGATGAGTCAGCACGTTGAAGGAAAATACCGCGTGATCAATGATCTTGGACAACTCGTTACTGAAGGGAATATTTCCGGAAGCTCAATCGATCTGGATTTAAGCACTGCCGAAATAGGCACCTATTATCTGGAAATAGGAAATGAACGATTTAAAATGATTAAGATATATTAAGAGAAAGAGCCTTCGGGCTCTTTTTTTATATCACTCCTTGTACTTTCAATACAATGAGTGTGATATACGTAACGTAGGTTGACAAAAGAATGGCTCCTTTGATACGACCGATTTTACTTCCTATGGCAATCATTAATACAAGCATCAAAGCAATTCCAATTACCCAGATCATGTCATAAGTCATTACTGATCGTTTCACCGGGATCGGCGTTACAATGGAGGTAATTCCAATTACGACTAGAATGTTGAAGATATTCGATCCAATAAGGTTACCGATAGAGATATCCGTTTGTTTACGATAGGCTGCAACACAAGATGCTACCAACTCTGGAGCAGATGTTCCAAATGCTACTACCGTTACGCCAATGATACTTTTTCGCTGTCCGGGTTCCATATCTGCCAATAATTCATCCGCAACTCCCACGGCCCCTTTAATAAACCACTCTGCCCCGAAATACAAACCAACAAATCCGAGCAAGAGGAAGAATAACGACCTCCAATACGAAGGATTTTTCATCTCTTCGGTAAAATCATCGTCCTCTCCTACTACGTTCTTTCGACGCGCATTACGGATCAGTAGGTAGGTAAACGCCACAATGATGGATACCATTACGACACCCTCGAATAAATCAAACTCCAAATCCCTTCCGAATAAAAAGAAAAGGAAGGTGGTGAACACCATCATCGGTAAGTCGATTCGTTTGGTATTTCTGTCGGCGATGACGGGAAAAATAAGCACGGTTACCCCCAGAACGAGCGCGATATTGGCAATATTCGATCCTACAACATTCCCGACGGCAATCTCAGGATTTCCTTGAACGGCACTGGTTACACTCACCAACAACTCTGGTGCAGATGTACCGAACGCAACAACTGTCATCCCGACAACCAGCGGTGACATCTTCATGGCAGAGGAGAATCCAACGGCTCCTTTTACCAAATATTCACCCCCGAAAACCAGAACTCCCAGTCCCAATATCAACCAAATGTAATCCATTGCTGCGTTTAGAAAATGGTGCCGCGAACTTGCGATTCACCTCGCGCAAATATAACTTTTTTGTAAGTACATAAAGTCCTCCCCGTCCAAGCATAGCAATAATTAGTTTGATATGAAAAAGACACTATTTTTCTCTGCATTTACCTTTTTAGCTGGATCTACATTTGCCCAGAACCTGCCCGTTTCGCAAGTTCCAAGTGCGAAGAAAGCTGTAATTGAAGAATTTACTGCTTACCGTTGTGGTAACTGCCCACTGGGACACGAATTATCCAATAATGTTTTGGATAATCTCGGAGAAGAAAATGCATTGGTTATTGCATATCACGTTGGCGGTCTTGCCGTTCCTCAAAATGCAGGCGACCCGGATTTCAGAACGCCTGAAGGAAACGTATTACGTAATCATTTTAGTGTTTTTGGAACACCTTCAGGCCCCGTGAACCGCAGCAGCTTCGGAACAGCAAGTATTGATGTAAGTGCGAATAATTGGTCATCAAATACTTCTATGATCGTAAACGAAACGGCTGATGCAAATGTAGCGCTTGATGTTTCTATCAATCATGTCACTCGTGAGGTCACGATAAGTTCAGAAGTCTTTTACACAACGAATTCTGCCGATACCCACTACTTGAGCATCGGTTACTTAGAAGAAGGTGTAATTGCTCCTCAAACGACCTACAATACCAATTGGAACTCTCAATATTTCTATCCAAATGGCGATTACTATCACCGTCATGTGTTCCGTGGTTTCATCAATAGTACGGAAGGAGACATGGTGGACGCTTCAGCGACAGGTGTAATCACAAATAACTATACGTTTACGGTTCCTGCAGAAATCAACGGACAGCCGATTAACATTTATTCTTTGGAGTTTTTCGCCATTCTTCACGAAGGATTAAATGGGCCGACAGATAGTGAGATTATTAATGCAGCCAAATCGATCGATCCTTTTGTCAATATTGAGGAATTGTCTTCTCTTGAATTAGTCGTAGCACCAAACCCGAATAACGGGACGTTTACTGTGCAAGGGCTAGAAGATTCCGATCAAGTTTTTGTGGTGGATACGAGCGGAAGAAATGTTGAATTTACACGTGATGGAAATCAGATTGAAGTGGCAAGAAGTGGATTTTATTTTTTGAAGGTAATTGGTGAATATGGCAGTAAAACTGTGACTTTTACGGTGAATTAAGACTGAAATTAAAAAACCCTTCGTGGTACAATCTAGCCGTCGATTCCGTATTTTTACCACATGGATTTTCAACTCGTTTCGGAATTCGAACCTACCGGGGATCAGCCACAGGCAATCAAGGAATTAGTAGAAGGAATAAATGACGGAGTTACCGATCAAACACTCTTAGGAGTAACTGGGAGTGGTAAAACCTTTACGGTCGCAAATGTGATTCAAGAAATCAAGCGCCCAACATTGATCTTATCCCACAACAAAACGCTGGCGGCGCAGCTCTACGGTGAGTTCAAGCAGTTCTTTCCGAACAATTCCGTTGAATATTTCGTCTCCTATTACGATTACTACCAGCCGGAAGCCTATTTACCCGTAACCGGGACTTACATTGAGAAAGATCTTTCGATCAATGATGAAATCGAAAAACTGCGTCTCTCTGCCACATCTGCATTGCTATCGGGAAGAAAGGACGTAATTGTTGTGGCATCCGTTTCCTGCATCTACGGGATCGGAAATCCGCAGGAATTTGAGAATAGCATCATGCACATCAAAAAAGGTGATGTCGTTTCTCGAAATAAATTCCTCTTCAAATTGGTGGAGAACCTGTATTCAAGAGCGAACGAAGATTTCCAAAGAGGAATGTTCCGAGTGAAGGGAGACACGGTAGACGTCTATCTTGCATATGCCGATCACGCCATTCGCTTCGAATTCTGGGGCGATGAAATTGAATCCATCAGTTCCATCGATCCGGTAAACAATAGTGTCATTGAACAGCACGAGGACATAAGCGTGTACCCGGCAAATATCTTCGTCACGAGTCCGGAAACGACTAAAATGGCGATTGAGATGATCGGCGAAGACTTAGAAATTCAGGTGGCTAAATTTCGACAAGAAGGGAAAATTGAAGAAAGCGATCGCCTTAAAGAGCGCGTTACTTACGACTTAGAAATGATTCGCGAATTGGGCTATTGCTCAGGGATTGAGAACTATTCAAGGTACTTTGACCGTCGGGAACCTGGACAACGTCCATTCTGTTTGTTGGATTACTTCCCCAACGACTTCTTAATGGTAATTGACGAAAGTCACGTGACAATTCCGCAGATTCGCGCCATGTACGGTGGAGACCGCGCACGCAAGATAAATCTTGTGGATTTCGGATTCCGTTTGCCTTCGGCGGTTGACAACCGTCCCTTACGATTCGAAGAATTTGAAAGCATGTTGCATCAAGTATTGTATGTTTCTGCAACACCTGCCGACTACGAAATGCAGAAATCGGAAGGGGTTTTGGTAGAGCAAGTAATTCGTCCAACAGGGCTTTTGGATCCATTAATTGATGTACGTCCTAGCGCCAATCAGATCGATAATTTGATAGAAGAAATTCAGATTCGAATCGATCGTGACGAAAGAACCTTGGTCACAACGCTTACCAAGCGTATGGCGGAGGAACTACAAAAATACTTGGATCGATTGGGGATTTTGTGTCGTTATATTCACTCTGACATCGACACTATTGAACGCGTTGAAATCTTACGCCAATTAAGACTGGGAGACTTTCACGTACTGATTGGAGTAAACCTCCTTCGAGAAGGTTTGGATTTACCGGAAGTTTCGTTGGTTGCGATCTTAGACGCTGACAAAGAAGGATTCCTGCGCAACGAAAGATCGTTGGTTCAAACCGTCGGGCGTGCGGCAAGAAACGTGAATGGAGCCGTAATCATGTACGCGGATAAAGTCACGGATTCGATGCGAAAAACGATCGATGAAACCGCCCGACGACGTGAAATTCAGGAGGCCTACAACAAGGATCATGGAATCACTCCTACTCCATTGAAGAAATCAAAAGAGAAGATTCTGGAATCAACGAAAGTGGCAGATGGAGATGGGCCGACGGATTACGCTTCTTTCGAAACTCCTTCTATCGCTGCCGATCCTGTGGTGCAATACATGTCTTCAGAACAACTGGAGAAATCGATCAAACACACGAAGAAGCAAATGGAAGAGGCAGCAAAGTCGCTTGACTTTATCGAAGCTGCACGATTGAGAGATGAGTTATTTGCACTTCAAAAACAACTAGATCAAGTCAATAAAGACCAAAAGAAATAATTGAGATGAATTACAAAACACTTTTAGGACAACTACGATTGCTCGCCATTGCAGAAGGAATTTCCTACTTATTATTAGCCGTAACGATGCCGTTGAAGTACATGTACGATATGGGTGCACCGAATCGAATTGTCGGAATGGCACACGGCGTCTTATTCATTGCTTACTGTGTCTGGGTAGTTGTTTACGGACGTGAAGCGAAATGGAAATTCAGTACGATTTTTTGGAGTCTTTTAGCCTCCCTACTTCCTATCGGAACGTTTGTTGCTGATGCAAAAATTTTCAGCAAAGAACCCGTAACCGACGAATCGATTAGCTCTGATCAATAATGTTAGCCTGCGGTGCTACACGCATCACGGCGTCGATATCCGCCTCCAATGTATCACGGGAAGCGTAGTACTTGCTCGTTCCCACAACCCTGTCATTAGCAGACATCAATACGAAGTATAAATGATTGTCCGGTGTGCGCTTTTGATTGTATCGACTTGAGAAAGAAGCGATGGTACGCATTGACTCTACTCCATCTTCAGCTTCTTTTTTGGATTCATAATTTCCGCTATCCAAAATAGCCTCATCATCCTCGGTATGAAGTGTAAAAGAGTAAAATCCGTCTGGACTTTTTTTGAGAATAAAATATCCCATGTTTGGTGATTCGTGGTATTCCAAACGTAATGAGTTTTATATCAATATACAATACGCACAAGTACTTATTTTGCAGGGAAAAGCACCTGATTTACAGATTTACTGAATACTAAACCGTTTTTGCTACATTCCAATCTTAACAACTTTTTTCCCGAAAAAAATCCCGGGTCCAACAAATAAGTATTTTCGCTCTATGGATCAAAGGAAACATATTGAAGTCTGCTTCACGCCTAGCGAATACGAATACTTCAAGGGAGAATACGATATCGTAGTAGTTATCGATGTTCTTCGCGCTACTTCCGCTATTTGTGCGGCTTTCGAGAATGGAATTAAGTCCATTATTCCGGTAGCAACGATTGAGGAAGCCCGGGAATATCAAAAACAAGGATATCTCGTGGGAGCGGAAAGAAAAGGTCAGATAGTGGAAGGATTCGACTTCGGAAACTCACCTTACTCCTACATGAAGGAAGAGTTGAGGGATCAAGAGGTTGTACTTTCGACGACGAACGGTACCAAAGCGCTTTCCATTGCCAGTGACGCTCCAACTGTAGTAGTTGGATCTTTACTAAACCTTGATGCCTTGTGCCAATGGCTCGAAGAACAAAACAAGAACACCTTGTGTCTTTGTTCGGGTTGGCAAGACAAGTTCAACCTTGAAGATACCATTTGTGCTGGAGCGATTTCCGAATATCTCCTAGGAACTGGAAAATTCACCTCGGATGAAGACTCCTCCATTGCCGCGAAATACCTGTATCTGTCTGCATGGGTGAATCCTTTGGGATATTTAAAGTCCAGTTCGCACAGAAGACGTTTAAAAAACTTAAATTTAAACGACGATATCAAGTACTGTCTCACGCCGAATCAAACAGACGTGATTCCGATTTTGAAAGATGGCAAACTGGTTAAAATATAAGTGGATACTGATTGTACTACCTCTCCTATTCATTGGGCAGAGTAGCATGCAAGAGAACGGTGAATTCCAAAAACGTTGGGGATTCTTCGGTCACAAACGCATCAATCGAATTGCCGTTTTTACTTTACCTCCTCCCATGTTCGGTTTCTACAAAGAACATTTGGAGTACATCACAGACCATGCTGTTGATCCCGACAAACGACGATATGCCGTTGATGGTGAAGCACAACGTCACTACATCGATATTGATCATTACGTAAAAGAAGGAGAAGATCCGTTTGAAGTGGTTCCAAGAAGATGGAAAGACGCCGTTGCCAAATTTACCGAAGACACACTGCAAGCGTACGGTATTGTTCCATGGCACATTAAAGTGATGAAGTATAAGCTTCAAAGGGCCTTCGAATCGAAAAACATCGACCTTATTCTCAAATATTCGGCGGATATCGGTCATTACGTGGGAGACGCTCATGTTCCGCTTCATACGACGGAAAATTACAATGGGCAAATGACCGGACAAAAAGGAATTCATGGCCTTTGGGAAAGTCGTTTGGTGGAATTGAATGCAGAGGATTACGACTATTTCATCGGCAAGGCGGAATACATTGATGACATAGAAGATTTTATCTGGGAACGTGTGAGGGAATCGCATTTGGCAGTTGATTCCGTGCTCCGAATCGAAAAAGAATTGACGGAAGAATTCGATCCTGATGCCAAATACAGCTACGAAAAACGAGGCAACGTAACGGTTCAGGTATATTCTTATGAATTTTCGCAAGAATACCATCGACGTATGTATGGTATGGTGGAACGACGCTTGCGAAAAGCGATCCTAGCCGTTGGCTCCATTTGGTACACCGCTTGGGTCGATGCCGGTCAACCCGATTTAACTGAACTTCAGAACAAAGAACCTTCAGAAGCTCTCAAGGAAGAACTCCGACAGTTGGATGCCGATTTTCACGCTGGAGAACACAAAGGAAGAATTTGCGAATAATTTGAACCTTTCTTAGAGGTCATTGTACTTGCTTGTAACATTAAAACAACAAGCAATGAAATTATTGATCCTAGCCACCATCGCAACCATTTCCTTTACAAGCCAAGCTCAAGACGGCACCATTTATCCTGGTCAATCGTATGTTGACTTTGATCGATTTTTAGAATTGGCAAACGAAGTTAGAGATCATCGTGAAAAGCGAATGGTTTCCATGGACGAATTCAATGAAATGGCAGCCGATGAAAACACGATCATCTTAGATACACGCTCCAAAGCCATGTACGACGCCAAACACATTAAAGGTGCCATTCATCTTAATTTCGCCGACTTCACGCAAGCAAATTTAGCCCGACTGATCCCAGACACAAACACACGCATCCTTATCTATTGCAACAATAACATCTTGGATGACGAACTCTTCTTTCCAACGAAATCTATGAGTCCGGTTGAAGTCGAACTTATGCAATTGGAATCCCTTCCGAACGGGCCCAAGCAGTTCCCGCTAACTATGGCTTTGAACGTTCCAACGTACATCAACCTGTACGGCTACGGGTACCGAAATGTATATGAATTGGGAGATTTGGTTTCTACCTTGTATTCTGGAATTGAATTCGAAGGAACAGAAGTCATGGCCGAGAACTAGTCGAAATGTAAAAAGTGCCGTCCTTATACTTTCTACTTTCCACCTTCTGCCCTCCACTTTTCACTTCTTACTCTTCCGCTTCTTACTTGCTTTCGCCTCCGGATTAAAGTCTAAACAACGCTGGATCCAGAATTCGAGGTCATCTTCACGGTCGATTCCGTCTGCAGAAACGAACAAATACCCATTCATTGGACGTTTTGTGAAATCCATGGGTCGTGCTCCTTCCCTTTGAATTAGTTCTGGATATTTTTCCGTTCCAACCCGCGCCATGAATTCGTTCTTGACGATTCCGAAGCACATTTTATCATCCACAATGTAGCACAATCCGCCCATCATCTTGCGCGCTTCGTGCGGGATGTTTTTTTCATTCAAAATGCGATCAATCCGTTCCTTTAGGTATTCGTCGTAAGCCATAATTTAAAGCTACATTTTTTTTGTAATCCGTACATTTACCGCAAATGCATTATTCATGATTGAAGCGCTCAACTTGCTAAAGGAATTTGTTCTTACGAAACAACAACGCAAGGAACTCAACACTACCGACAAATTCGCAAAAGCGGTGAACGACGTCAGTTTTACGTGCCAACCAGGTCGGGTATTTTCCCTTCTTGGCCCAAACGGTGCCGGTAAAACGACCACACTGCGTATGTTATCCACCATTTTTAAGCCTACTTCTGGAAGTATTAAAATTGCTGGTATAGACGCAGTAGCAAATCCCCAGGAAGCTCGAAAGAAGATGGGATTCCTTACGGGATCTACAGGCTTGTACGCACGATTGACGCCCAACGAAGTTTTGAAATATTTTGCCGACTTGTACGAGATTCCAAAAGATGAGTTCGAACAGCGTAAAGAAGAGCTCTATACACTTTTGGATATGCACGATTTCCAGGGCAAACGCATTGGTAAGTTATCGACTGGAATGAAGCAAAAAGTATCCATTTGTCGTACGATGATTCACGATCCTGAGGTGGTAATCTTTGATGAGCCAACAAGTGGTTTGGACGTCATTACTGCTGAAAACATCATTCAATTGATTCGAAATTGTCGCGAACAAGGAAAAACGGTCATTTTCTCCAGCCACATCATGAGTGAAGTAGATTTGCTTTGTGATGATTTGGCCATCATTCACAAAGGAAAGATGCTCTTCAACGGTACCATGGACGCCTTCAAACAAGAAATGCAAGCCGACAACCTTACGGCCGAATTCATTCGAATTGTCAACGATTCTCAAAACGCAACGGTATGATATTTACGATATTCAAAAAAGAACTCAAGGACACGTTGCGCGATCGCCGTACGTTGATCATGATGTTGGTGATTCCCACCCTCGTCTTCCCCATCATTCTTAATGTTTTTGTTGGCGTTTCTTCATCCTTCACGGAAGAAGCTGCTAAGAAAAAGGTGAACATTGGATTTGTCGGTGCACCCGATAATTACGTAACTCAAAAGCTTCATGAATTGCCGAAAACGGCTGGAGAGCGAGAAATTATCATGTATGACGATACCGCAAGCCTATTCAAAGACATTCGTTCCGATGCCATTCAAATTGGTTTGTACACACCTGCTGATTTCGACCGACGAATGACAAACAAGGAACCAGCTCCCGTAACCGTTTACTTTAACGCTACCGATTTGGGAATGAAGGATCGTGCTGAGGTTTATTTGGAAGCCATTCAAGAGCAAGCTAAGGTGGAACGCTACCAATTAATGGAATTGGACGAAGCTGAACTAAGCCCCATTGAAGTTCAATACCAAAACATCGCTTCTGGTAAAGAGGTGATCGGGAAATTAGCCGGCGGGATTTTACCGTATATCTTCATTGCCTTTGGTTTTCTCGGCTGTATGTACCCTGCCATTGACTTATTTACGGGAGAGAAAGAACGTGGAACCATCGAAACTTTGCTTACAACTCCTGTAAGGAGATGGCAAATCCTTTTTGGAAAAATGGGCGTGGTGGTACTTTCAGGATTGCTCGCATCTACGTGTGCTTTGCTGGGATTATTCCTTTCGATTGAAGTATTTGATCTAGTGAAGAACCCGGAATTATTGGATATAATTCATGAGATTCTCAGTCCTACGTTTATTCTGATGATGTACGGGTTGCTATTCCCATTAACGGTGTTCTTCGCCGGAACCATGATTCCAATCGCGGTTTACGCGAAAAGTTTCAAAGAAGCTCAAAGTATCATTACGCCACTCAATATTGTTATGGTGCTCCCAGCAATGGTTGGATTCTTCCCGGGAATCGAATTGGACGCCGTTACGGCAGCCATGCCAGTAGTGAATATCGTTTTGGCAACGAAAGAATTGATTGCAGGAACTTTGGATTTCAGTCTGTTACTAATTAGTTTCGGAGTAATGATCGCGCTTGCCGTACTCGCTGTCACTGTTTCTTACAAACGATTCGACAAAGAAACCAACGTTATCATGTAATGGAACGATTTATGTTGTGATACCGATAATTGTTTGACCTATGAAAAAATGGATCTTTTCTGGAATATTTGCCCTAGCAGCTTTCACTGCGCAGTCGCAGCAATTATCAACGGTATTTACTGATGACGTGTCCCGCTGGACGTACGAATCGTTTGATTTCAGAACCAATTTCACCAACGATTGGGACAATTGGAACTGCTCCGGTACAAACATCCGCACGGATTTTTCCGAGGATTGGGATCGATGGACGATTGGTGACGTGACCTTAAGAACCGTATTCAGCAATGATTGGGATCGATGGGAAATCCAAGGGCACGGTACGACTATTCAAGTACGCACCACTTTCCATGATGATTACGAAAGATGGGACATTTCTGGAGATGCAGACGGAACCATGCGGACGGTATTTTATGAAAATTACGAGCGCTGGAACGTCGATATAGAAGGATTTGACGGTCTTCACGAAGACATACAAATCGCGATTTTATTTGTTGCGGTATTTACCGCATTCCATCTGATGTAGAAGTCTTTAGACCAATCGTTGTTGAACCAATGAGTTTTGGAATGCCATCCAAAAGGATTTGATTACTTCAGGATCCACTTGATATTTTTCCACGAGCACTTCAACTGATTCTCCACGGAATAAATCTTCGAACCAATCTTGGCAGCAACCCGTTGTTGGAATGGGAATTTGTCTGCGTTTCACTTCTGTTTCCAAGAACACCATCGACTGATCATCGTTGATATGGAAACCATAGTTGTGAACGGATTCTATGGATTCAATGATCTTCTCCACATTGGTGTTCTTTGCCAGAAACCCTCTAGCACCTAGAATCATGCACTGGAGCACAAAATTCTTCGAATTGTGCATACTCAGCATAATCGCTTTTACATTGGGATAATTCTTTTCGAGTTCGTTCAATACTTCAATGCCGCTCATGTATGGCATGTCAAGATCAAGTATCAAAACTGACGGTTGTGCTTTTTCAAGCGCATCCATGATTTGCATTCCATTTTGTGCTTCAAACACCACGTCAAAATGTGGTTCTGAGCCTAAAATGGACACAAGTCCTTTACGTAGCAATTCGTGATCTTCAGCGATCGCAATGTTAATCGGTTCTTCCATTAATTATGAAAACGGCACACTACGAAGCTATAAGCGTTGAGTAGTAGGTTGGTGCCCGTTAATCAACCTGGAGAAGGTTTGCATTTATTAAGGCTTTAAAATACAAACATTTGGTGAATTTTGATACTTAATTTTGATAATACAACGATGGCTTTAAAACAAGAAACCACTGTTTATCAGACCTGTAAGATTTTTAGCCATTTGTAAAATGCGTACATGTCACCATTAAAAACCGTATTTATACGTAGTTGAGTACGCCGAGGTAGGTAAAATTGCATTTCTTCTTTTCTATGCGTGGTGATTTGTGACAATCGTTTATATTTGCAATCCCTTCGAAAATTAGTTTGGAAGAAAATGCCCAGGTGGTGAAATGGTAGACACGCCATCTTGAGGGGGTGGTGCACTACGTGCGTGCTGGTTCGACTCCAGTCCTGGGCACGAAAGCAGTGAGAGAATTGAGTGTGAAAGCGCTGGATTGGATCACTGCTTTTTTTATGCAGTATCTGAACGAAGGTTTTAATTAATTTCACTGAAAACATCTGTTGTGAGTCAAGAAAACGAAGAAGTTAGTGGACGTAAAGTAGGCATCATACTTGGCCTGTCTATAGTTCTCATCCTTTTTTCATGGATTGGAATTACCATTTACAACTTGGTGGAACAGAGTCGTTTGGTCTACATCCACAATCCCTACGAAGATCCAATGAAAGTAACCATTGGCGAAGAGACATATAAACTTGGCCCTCTGGGATACAAGGAAGTAGGTGTTTCTGAGGGCAAACAACGGATCAAATCCACTGTCAACGGGCAAGTAATCCTAGATACTACGGTGGTAATTTCATCCGCATTTCTAAATAAGGGCGGTGTAATCAATGCGAGCAGAGAACCGATGTACCTTTGGTCTGAATGCTACGGCGGGACGCTAGATTACGTGTACAGTTTTGACGATTCATCTACCATCAACTCCAAGCCATCAAGTCAATGGTCTAAGAATTCAGCAGGGTTCTTCACGATAGATTCTACGCTATTGTATGGTGTTGTCAACAAATATCTGGCGAATCAAGTTCTTATTACGAAAGAGTGGGACTACGATATTCCCGATCCATGTGAAGATCAAGTTGAAGCGAGGGATGTAACTCAAGGAGCCGTAGGTACCTCAAAATCCAAGATTTTCAACAAACCGGGATTACTTCGATATTGGAATCGTAATTATGGTGATTTACAGGAAGAATTAGAACTTCTTCAGATACTCGATTCTGTTCAAAATTCATCGGACACCATAACGCCTTAAATCTGAATCAATTGTAATACACTGTTGAAGTGTAAATTGTCATGAAAATCCTTCAAGTCGACGAGTAATGAATATTCATCGATAAACAGCTAATATTCGTTCATGAGTGCGTTTTGATCGCCGGAAGCTTATGTCAGCCTTCCTACCACTCATCACTTTTTATGCACAAAGTTCATTGGTTTTTGCGTAAATTGTACACCTAAACAAACTGTACAATGCTAAAACTTTACTCAAACGTGCTTCTAGCTCTCCTTATAGCCTGTGGAGCAAACGCGCAATTAAATCTCAGTCTTGTCGGCCAATTGGATTACGATTCCGAGTTTAACGGACAACGTGGAGATTGTAGCGACATCTGGGGATATGTCGATCCTTCAGGACATGAATACGCGATCGTAGGAAACCAGAACGGAACATCAATTGTCGACATTACGACAGACCCTTCAAATCCAACTGAAATCTTTTTCTCGCCCGGAGCAACAACCATTTGGCGCGACATGAAGGTGTATGGAACTACTGCCTACATCACAAACGAAGGCGGAAATGGATTGAAGATCATCGATTTGAGCAATCTTCCAGGGCCAATCACAAATGGAGATGTGTATCAATTTACAGGAACGAATTTCCCTTTCACAACGGCTCACAACATTTTCATTGATGTGCCAGCAGGTCGCGCTTACATTACTGGCGCCAACTGGAGCGAAGGTGGGGCAATTATCTTGGATTTGACACAAGACGAGTTAAACCCGGTTGAATTAGGAGCCTACGATGATTACTACATGCACGACATATATGTACGTAACGATACACTGTGGGGTGGTGCAATCGACGATGGATTCTTCACCGTTGTGGATGTTTCCAATCCTGCCAGCTGCGTAACAATGGCTACGCAAAACACGCCGAGTACTTTCAGCCACAACGTTTGGCTCTCAGACGATGGTAATACCTTGTACACTACGGATGAAGTTCCTGATGCTTACATCGCTGCTTATGACGTTTCAGACCTGCAAAACATTGTAGAATTGGATCGAATCCAGTCTAGTCCGGGACAAGATGTAATTCCGCACAACGTATTTGTAACCAACACGAATTTCCTTGTGACATCTTACTACCGTGACGGAGTTACTATTCACGATTGTTCGAATCCGAACAACATGGTGGAAGTCGGTTTTTATGATACCTCACCGCTCACAGGAGATGGTTTCAATGGATGTTGGGGAGTATATCCTTACTTACCGTCTGGTTTAATTATCGCTAGCGATATAGAAAGCGGATGTTTTGTATTCGACCCAACGTATGTTGGTGCTTCCTTCCTTGAAGGAAACGTTACCGACGCAAGTACCACAAATCCAATCAACAATGCGACAGTAGATATTACCGCCGCTAACGTTAGTGATAATTCCGATTTGGCCGGAGACTACCTTTCTGGTGTTGCAACAGCTGGTACGTACGATGTAACCTATTCTAAGTTGGGATACGTTACGCAAACAATTACAGGGATCACATTAACTAGCGGACAAACAACGATTCAGGATGTTCAATTGGTTCCGCAGATCACATTTACTTTGGAAGGATTGGTAGAAGATCCCAATGGAAATCCAATTCCGAACGCACAAGTGGTGATCAGCAACTCCCAACAAACATTGACAACTACAACGAATGGATTGGGTGAATTCGAATTCCAAGGATTCCTTTCAGACGTGTACAATGTAACCATTGGGGTTTGGGGGCATCACACGATTTGTTTAACGGGACAGCTCCTTGATTCCAACGGTGGCCCTTATACTTATGTATTAGAAGAAGGATACTCTGATTACTTCGATTTGGACTTGGGTTGGACGGTATCTGGAAATGCGCAAACGGGAGATTGGGAGCGCGGAATTCCTGACGGAACTACTTATCAAGGTCAGCAATCCAACCCAGATGAAGATTCAGATGACTGTGGAGACATGGCATACGTTACCGGAAACGGTGGCGGACAAGCGGGCAGCGATGATATTGATGATGGAGAAACTGTATTGACTTCTCCAATGATGGATTTATCGAATTACAATGACCCATACATGTCGTTTGAGCGTTGGTTCTTTAACGATGGTGGTCAAGGTGGAGCACCAAACGATTCCATCGTGATTGAGCTTTCCAATGGAACGCAATCCGCAGTATTGGATTTCGCGATCTTCAATGATCCACAAGTAAGCGAATGGGCATATAAAGAAGTGCGCGTGGTTGATTTCGTTCCACTTACGGCAACCATGCAAGTAAAAGTGCGATCGATGGATGAAAACGGTGGTCATTTGGTTGAAGGAGGTTTCGACAATTTCTTCGTTCGTGATTCAACAGAAGAAATCAATGTTGGAATCGCTGATCTTACAATGAATGATGTTACTGTATATCCAAACCCATTCACAGATGAAATTAACATTAGCTGGAACCAAGATTACACAGACGTTTCGGTAACAGTAATTGAACCTGCAACAGGACGTATTGTTATGCGCGAAGCTTTAAACGAAAATAACACACTAACCTTAGGGACTGCTTTAGCAAAAGGAGTTTATATACTACAAATTGCATCGGATGATCAAATCGTTGCTACCAAACGAGTCGTGAAGATGTAGAATTAATGTAATTTAAGTCATGACCGGTCCAATTGATTTGGGCCGGTTTTTTTTTGTGCTCTGCTAAAGAGAGCGGAGGATTCAAACAAAAGACTTTCAGGTTCTAGATCATTTGCAACGGATGCCTTTCGATAGAGAAAGCCCGCAGTGTATTCTTTAACCGCCAAGGCGCAAGGTTTATTGCAAAAAACATAGTTGTAATGGTGAACGCAAAGAATTTGACTTTGTCAAATTCTAGTGAACTAATCCAGTTTGGCTTTAAACACTAACGTTCCTTTTGTGCCTCAGTGGTAGACTCTTGCAAGTAATAATCAATTTAATGTATAATATTTTTTACATTAAGTATATTTTTCTTTACTTTGCGTCATAAATAATTAACCATTAGTCAATTTAAACGTACAAACATGTCTATTCAAGAGAAAAAAGCCGTTTTCAACTTAATCACCACCATCTTGTTCATGGGAGGATATGTTCTTTACACCTTTGGGATTTACGCCGACATTAATGTTCCGCAAATTCACGACCCATCGTTTTGGGGAGAATTCATGCTGGTTATGATGGGAGTAACGATTGTCCTTAAGATTGTCTCTTACATCATCTTCTATATGATCATGTCACAAGTACATAAGGACGAAGATCCAGAGTTTGAAGATGATTACGACAAACAAATAGAAATGCGTTCTGATAGAAACAGTCACCACTTATTTATGCTTGGATTCATCGGAAGTTTGATTCCACTGGCGATGGGTCAATCGATTTCAAACATGTTTATCATTCTACTTTCGGCAGGATTGCTTTCCAGTATAGTATCGGATCTTTCCAAATTGTACTACTACAAAAACGGAATTTAGTCATGAGTAAAGAACACATTACGAACAATATACGTACATTACGTTTCTTCAAGGATGAGATGACTCAGCAAGAGTTAGCCGAAGCCGTTGGTGTGACCAGACAAACCATTGTTGCCATTGAAAAAGGAAAGTACTCCCCTACCTTGGAAATTGCATTTCGCATGGCAACTGTCTTAGATGTTCCACTAGAAAAGGTATTCACTTACGACGCTGAGAAAGACCAATTCAAGAAACGAAAGAAAAAGAATTGCTGATGGCACGCCACATTCACATATTCCGAACGGAACTCAATACGGATGAATCCATCGCCGTGCTCAAAGAAACAATGAACCAACATCCTGATATTTCTCGTTGGCATTTGGATCTAGAAGATGTCGACAAGGTTCTGAAGGTGGAAACAGATTCTTTGTCGGAAGCCTGCATTATTTCATTGGCTGGAGAAAATCAGATTTTTTGTGAGGTACTTCCCGATTGATTGATCTTCAATCGATTTTGTATCTTTCCTAAACGAAATCAACCTATTACCAATGACACGTTTCCTAACCGCAATCGCCCTCTGTACAATTCTTTTCTCGTCATTCGCACAAACGGAAGACACTTCTTTTCAAATCGTTGGAATTTGGCAGGAGGATTTACCCATGATTGCATCTGGATGGTCAACGAATTATCAATTTTTCGAGGACGGCCGAGTGAATTATAATCACAATCAAATGGATTGCGGAGACAGTATTATTACTGAGTCTGGTACCTATACATTTAAGAAAAGAGTTGTAAAAATCAAATTCGATTCCATGACCTTAATTTCCGGTGGAACATTACAGAAATCTACAGGATCATGCGGTTCCGAGTACGAGATTGTGGGTGGAGAAATAACCACTCAAAAATATCGTGCTAAAACGAAGTTTAGAATCACACAGGCCGCACCTCTAGACGATTACGATTACCTAGATCGAATTATTATTCAGGAAGTGAACTGGTTCCGAATGGCTCACAATCCGGAGGATTATTGATTTACGCTTCTACGAACGACTGAATCGCTTTCGCGCAAGCATCTGCAGCCGTATCGCACTTACGGAACCACAATTCCGGCTCAATCAACTCCAACTCCCCTAGCACCAACTCATCCTCGTTGTTCCAGAAAACGTCAACGCGTGCATATACGGGTAATTCTGGACATTGTGACAGTGCATGTTCTGCAAACGCAATCTCTTCGTCTGATGGTTGATAATCATGCAAAGTTCCACCGAAATCGTCCTGAACACGGAAATCTCCCGGCTTGGCGCGTTTTAAAATCGCATGGCTAAATTTCCCTCCAAACAATATATACGAGACTTCTCCCTTCGTGGTGATTTGCTGCTGATACTCTTGCAACATCATGCTCTCTTCAGCAATCAACTCCGAATAAATAGCTTCATGTTTTCCAGCATCCTCAGCATCGAATTTATAGGTATGTCTCGCGGCTCCAGAAACGGCCGGTTTCAAAATGCACTTACTCCAACCGGAGTTCTGGACTACTTCGCCCAACGATTCCGTTGATCCCTTTTCCAAATATTTCGTTGCTGGAATGCGCACTCCCTTTTCTTCTAATTCAATCAAGTAACGCTTATCCAAGTTCCAGAAGATGAGTTCTTTCGAGTTGATCAATGTAGTCTGGTGTTGCACCGAATCCAACCATTTCGAAAACTCAGGAAAACGCTCAAAATAATCCCAAGTAGTGCGAAAAATGGCAAATTTAGTAGTGCTCCAATCCATTTCAGGATCGTCCCAATTGGTTCGATGCACCTTCATCCCCAATCTTTCGCAAGCTTCCATCAAAAAGCGATCTTCATCCAATACGTTCTGCGTATAAACATCCCGTTCTTCAGGATTCACATAACGATGATCGGTCAAAATGGTCAAATCGAATTGCATAGAAATTAATTTTACGAGCGAAAGTAAGAATTGAAAGCAGAAAGTGGAAGGCTGAAAGAATAAAGACTCTTTTTCATCCTTCAGCTTTCTACCTGCTACCAACCTGTATTCTTCTTATTTACATTACCTTTGCCACCCATAATTCAACTCTATGAGTAACGCTAGCGAAATCGAAAAACGCCGCACCTTTGGTATTATCTCTCACCCGGATGCCGGGAAAACGACATTGACCGAGAAGCTTTTGCTTTTTGGTGGAGCGATTCAAAGTGCCGGTGCCGTTAAGAACAATAAGATTAAAAAAACGGCTACTTCGGATTTCATGGAGATTGAGAAACAACGTGGAATTTCCGTGGCGACTTCCGTGATGGCTTTCCATTACTCGGATAAGCAAATCAACATTTTGGATACACCGGGTCACAAGGACTTCGCAGAGGATACTTTCCGAACGCTTACGGCTGTGGATAGCGTGATTTTGGTGGTGGATGTCGCCAATGGTGTGGAGACGCAAACGGAACGACTGATGGAAGTCTGTCGTATGCGTAATACGCCCGTAATCATCTTCGTAAACAAGTTAGACCGTGACGGAAAGGAATCATTTGATTTGCTGGATGAATTGGAATCGAAGCTGAATATTCGCGTGCGACCTTTGACCTGGCCGATTGGGATGGGTGATCGATTCAAGGGCGTTTACAATTTGTACCGCGAGAACTTGAACTTGTTCCAGGGTAATAAAACCGGAATTTCAGACGAAATTGTTCCAATCCAAGACTTGAGCGATCCACATTTGGACGAATTAATTGGTGAAGAACCTGCTGCTGAATTAAGGGAAGAAGTAGAGATGATCGAAGGCGTGTACGATCCATTCGATCAGGAGGAATACCTCGCAGGCGAATTGGCTCCGGTATTTTTTGGTTCTGCGATGAACAACTTTGGTGTGCAGGAACTACTAGATACTTTTTGTGAGATTTCACCAGCTCCGAGAGGTCGTGAAACTGACCTTCGTAAGATTGAGCCAGAAGACGCCAAATTCTCCGGTTTTGTCTTTAAAATTCACGCCAACCTAGATCCAAAACATCGCGATAGAATCGCCTTCCTGCGTATCGTATCAGGAAAATTTGAGCGAAATACCTTCTATAAACACGTTCGTTTGGACAAGAAGATGAAATTCCCGAATCCAACATCGTTCATGGCGCAGGACAAGAGCGTGATCGACGAAGCATTTCCGGGAGATGTGATCGGATTATACGATTCAGGGAACTTCAAAATCGGTGATACGCTGAACGAAGGAGAGCAATTTACATTCAAAGGAATTCCAAGCTTCTCGCCAGAAATGTTCATGGAATTGGAAAATCAGGATCCGATGAAATCCAAGCAATTGGACAAAGGAATTCGACAGTTGATGGACGAAGGTGTAGCGCAGTTATTTATTCAACAGCCGGGGAACCGAAAAATTGTGGGTACGGTTGGACAACTTCAGTTCGAGG
This sequence comes from Fluviicola sp. XM-24bin1, assembly GCA_003149635.1. Taxonomy (GTDB): domain Bacteria; phylum Bacteroidota; class Bacteroidia; order Flavobacteriales_D; family Crocinitomicaceae; genus UBA4466. Next base: position 65,751 of record QCWI01000013.1, on the reverse strand, counting down.
TAATTAATTACCGATTGGAACACGAATACGGAGCGAAATGTCGCTTTGTTCCTAAGAACTTCTTCAAAGCTTGTTGGATCACAACAGACAATGAGCAGCAATTGGAAGAATTCAAGCGCGCCAAGGCTCGCTACATCGCGAAGGATAAAGAAGATAACTGGGTATTCCTAGCAGAAACGCAATTCTTGCTAACGATGGCAGAACAAGATTATCCAGATATCACCTTCCATAAAACTTCGGAGTTCAAACTAGAACAAGTCTGATATTTCAGTTGAATCAATGAGAAAGTACGCTGAGGCTCTCGAAGCGGACTTTTGCACAATCCCCCTTGTTTGATTACCTCTAACCGGATTATTTCAGTAAACTAGCATATGAAGCTGCTACCATCTTTAGTGCTCACTGTGCTTATATTTATTATTTCGAATGCCTGGGCGCAAGAGTTGCTCTATTCGACGACCAAACTGGAACTAGGTGGTCAAAACATTGAATTTTCGGAATCTCTTCAAAGCTTCGTTTTCGCTAAGAAAGGTCAGTTTCACTTCTACTCTATTGAAGATACAAGCCTCTTGGATTAAACCCTTCCTTTAGGTCAGAACCTTCATCAGAAAGTGCAAGGAATCGCCGTTAACAGTGCTTACAATTTCGTTGCCGTCGGAGATTAGGACAGCATCTACATCGCCGATTTGAATTCAATGCAAGTGATACACTCCTTTCCTACTGACTATGAGGAGTTTTATGAAAATTCGTTCAACCTTCTGGATTTCTCGCATTCGGGTGAAGAGTTCATCTACTTCGATGGAAATCAGATTGTAATCAAAAGCGTTTCGAATTGGCAAACTATCGACAGCATTCCCGAACCTTCGTTGAAATCAAACTCCACGGAAGAAATGATTTCGGTGCTGAATGGAAGTTACTTCGAGAAATTCGATCCCTTCGCTTCTTACGGCATGGTGAAATGCATCGGTACGCTTTGGATGTCGTCTTTAGCGCGCAAACATCCAAATATTCGCTTTGTTTCGGTGAGTCCAGGCGCAACGCAAGGAACGAACATTACCAGCAGCATGGACAACGCGATGATGAAATTTATGTTCAAGTACATCATGATGCCAATCGTAATGCCGATGCGTGGTATGGCTCATAAAGTGGAGAAAGGAGCAAAACGTTACGTCAATGCAGTGAACAGCGCAAACTTCAAATCAGGCGGATTCTATGCCAGTGAGGAATCAAAAGTGATCGGTAAAATGGTCGATCAATCTTCGTTTTACGCACCTCTAGCGAATGAGGCGTATCAAGACAATGCTACGGCAGCACTATCACATTTTGCGTGATATTCATTGTATACAACAGAAAGCGGTTCGATGATTATCGGGCCGTTTTTTTTTGCTCAAGATTACGCGAGTTCCTTCACGTCGGCCATGTATAGACTGCGGATGAGCCCATCGGCCAACCCTACTTTCGGAACGATCATTTCCTCGATTCCTCCTTGGCGCATAGCACGCAGGTAAATGGCCCCACCATGCAAGATTACGTCCGCGCGGTCAGGCTTAATGTCCATGGTATCGACCATTTGTTCGGCTGAAAATCCAGAGAGATATTCCAACTTGACCTCAATTTCATCGGCTGTCAGGTTTTCCCAATCGGAGTGACCGCACAATTTGTACAGTTTGTTGATATTTCCTCCCGTTCCAACAGCGTAATGCGGATTGTATTTCTTGACTTTCTTCTGAATCCAAGCATCGAATTTTTCCCAGCTTCCTTCTTTCTGGATTCCTTCTTTCAGTCGGACAGTTCCCAAGTTGAATGATTTCCATGCAACACGCTCGCCTTTCACAAAGAAGTTGATTTCTGTACTTCCTCCACCAACGTCAATGAGCATGTAGCTTTCATCATCCTGGATTTTTCCGGTACTGAGAATGGCTTCGTGCAGAATTTGCGCTTCTTCCTCCCCAGCAATAATCTCAATATTGACTCCCGTTTTTTCGAGAATCTCATTGATTAATTCTGGCCCATTTTCTGAATCACGCATGGCTGAAGTAGCTGTTGCACGATAGTTTTGAACTTCAAAAATATTGGAGAGGTAATTAAAAGAGTGCGCCATTTGGATGACCTGCTGACGCTTTTTCTCGCTGATTCGTCCATCAACGAAGGCATCGGCTCCCAAACGAATGGGCAATCGTACCAACGATAATTTTTTGAATGAAACTCCTTCGGGACGCTCGTAAACCTCAACAAATAACATACGAATGGCGTTCGATCCAATATCAATGGCAGCGTATCTTTGCATTTCACAATTATACGAGTTCTTGGTACTGGTCTGAGAAGTGCCTGAAGGAATCTTTCAACAAGAGATTAACATTTTTGAAGAGAAAAGATCACAAGCTGTGCTTGTTCAAAGACTTTTTGACTTCTTGAAGAATCTAACTGTCTTTATTCTTTGCTCTTTACTCTTTTTTTCTCTTCCCCTCTCATTTTTGCGGCATACATTTTATGCGTCGCTTCCTGAGATCGATTTTTTTCGGATCCACCTTCTTTGTAGATGTTGGTGTTTTGATCTTCGTCGATGATTCGAGCCTTTTGATTGTCATTGAGCTGGAAATACAGTGTTTGACGAATCTCTGCCTTGATTGCATCATCGTAAATTGGTGCGGCAACTTCCACCCTTCTGTCCAAGTTTCGTCCCATCCAGTCGGCAGAGCTGATGTACATCAACTCATTACCACCGTTTCCAAATACCAAAACGCGTGTGTGCTCCAAGTAACGATCTAGAATGCTGACCACTTCAATGTTGTCGCTGACCCCTTCAACACCGGGAACGAGACAGCAAACCCCGCGAATGATCATCTTGATTTCAACCCCCGCTTGACTTGCTTTGTACAGAAGCTCAATCATTTCCTCATCCACGAGGTTGTTGAGTTTGATGATGATATACGCATCCTTCCCTTCACGTGCATTGTTCATCTCTCCTTCAATCAATTCTGTCAACTTTTGACGCACGTTGAATGGTGAAACGATCAGATTGTTATACGTTCCCAACTTGTAATTGGATTTGAAGAAATCGAATACTTTATATACCTCCTTTGAGATTCGAGGATCTGAAGTCCAAAGGGAAACATCGGTGTACAAGCGCGCCGTTTTCTCATGGAAATTCCCGGTGCCGACGTGCGCAAAATACTGCGTCGTATCCCCTTTCTTGCGTGTAATCACAATCAGCTTACAGTGTACTTTCAATCCTTCCACACCAAAAATGACACGAACGCCATTCTCCTGAAGTTTCTTTGAGATGAGGATGTTGTGTTCTTCATCGAAGCGAGCATGCAGCTCCACGACAGCCGTTACGCGTTTTCCGTTCTTAGACGCATTAATCAGTGCATTCACGATGTTTGAATTCGAAGCTACGCGATACATATTGATCTTGATCTCCTTCACCTCCGGGTCAATAGCAGCCTCGCGAAGAATATCAATCGTATGACTAAAAGTTTGGAAAGGATAATTCAACATGATATCCTTTTCTGACAACACTTCTAGCAAACTTTGTTTGTTCGTCAATTCAGGGTGGCGTGATGGTGTCCAATTTTCGTAACAAAGCTCCTTCATCCCGAAATCTGGAAAGCCCATAAAATCACGCAAGTTGTGATATCGGCCACTAGGAATGATGTTTCCTTTCAGCTTCAATTTCTTGATCAGGAAATTCAACAAATCCATTGGCATGTGCTTGTCATGCACGAAACGAACAGGTTGCGCTTTCTTTCGATTGTTGACGCTTTTCGATAACTTCTCAAGCACCGATTCATCAATATCTTCATCAATATCCAACTCTGCATCTCGCGTCATACGCATTGCATATGCTTTGATATGTTTGTACGGGAAAATCTTGAAGATCTGCGACAATCCCAGGCGAATTACATCATCAAGGAACATTACGTAACGCTGTCCATCCACTTCTGGAAGTACGAGAAATCGCGGGAGAATCTGTGAAGGAACCTCAATCAATGCGTAATCGACTTGCTCATTCTCCATTTCCATACGCACGGCCAAATACGATGACTTATCCGTCAATTCTGGAGCCTGTCTTTTGGATAACATCAAAGGCACCAATGCTGGTCGTACTTTTTCCTTGAAGTAATTCAGAACAAAGTCCATTTGTTCTGGAGAAAGCGACTTATTGTCTACGAGATTTACTCCAGCTTGTCCCAAGGCATAGGAAAGTGATTTGTACGTTTTTAAGAACCGTGATTCTTGCTGAACGACCTTATCCGAAATTCGATTCAACAATTCTTCAGGATCATCGTACAATTTGCCGCGGGCTTTCTTCCCCAGCTCCATCATACGACTTACAGAAGCCACTCGAACTCGGAAGAACTCGTCGCGGTTGTTGGAGAAAATCCCCATGAAACGTACGCGCTCAATCAACGGATTGTTTTCATCCATTGCCTCTTGCAACACACGATCGTTAAATGCCAACCAGCTCAGTTCTCTATTCTGTATCAAGTGCTCTCCCATGCTCATTCGGCTAAAGAAACGAACCAAAGCGATCCGTTATGTTATGCCAATTTTAAAATTATGTGAATTACCTGCGAATGTACGGAATTAGCGGGTTTAGAGCTCCATATCTTGGGGGAAATCCTTTAAATATGTTAACTGCCCTGATTCCAAATTGATGTGCGCATAAATATGCTGAATTCCGTTGGTCATCATGAGATATTGAACTTGGAGCGTGTGATTGTAAGCGGCAATTTGACGAAATACGGCTTCTGTGAGATCCACATCCGTCGCTTTGCATTCCACAATGAACTTCGGTTGCTGATCGCGCCCGTACACCACAATATCGGCTCGTTTGGAGCGCTCGTGGTACATCAAACTTACTTCAGATGCAATTAATCCTTTAGGAAGTCCTTGCTCCAAAAGAAAGTGCAAAACATGTTGACGCACCCATTCTTCTGGCGTTAGAACCAACTCTTTTTTGCGGATGAGGCAATCAACGTAGACCACCCCACCTTTGCGTTTGAGCTGCAGGGGTGCTTTGGGAAGATTTAAGGGCGTCAATTGCATACTCAAAGGTATCAAGAATTACTATGTTTGTGCTCAATAATGGGTTAGAAAGGAAATATTCTCTTGCTTTTAATTTGCTTCTGCAATGCTGTGTATTCGTTCGGTCAGGATTCCGACACGACAAAGTTTGAAGCAGGAGTAGCTTTGAATCGTTATGTTCCAGACAGGGACAATGAAAATCTCCCGTATTTGTTTTCTGGATCGGTGCGATATAAATTCAAAAGCATGAACAAGTTTGATCACTTGATCAATGTTCGGGTGGCAGGAAATTACAATAAGCAAGTAACACTCAAGCCTTTCGTTTCCAAGCGATATTTGTCCTTTGAAGCGGGATATCAAGGAAGATGGCAACGTGATTCGACGAAATGGCGTTTTGCTTGGGGTGTGAATGCGGGTATTTTTCACATCAACGAAAAAGTAACGCCTTTCAACATGTTTCCGTTTTTGGAACAGAAAGAACCTTTCAATCGGGCCCGATATAAAATCGCAATATCACCGCAAATTTCCGTGGAGTATTACATCAATCCGCTTACCTATTTTCAGTTTGCATTTAGCATGAGCGTAGGAACACCTTACTACGGCGAAGTCGATCATTTGGAGTTCAATTCCTTCAGAGGATTTTCTGCTCAAGCTCCTTCCTTCGGGATTTTTAGGAAGTTTTAATTAGAACAAAGGACGTTCTCGGTATCCGTCACCATCGTTTAGTACGGACAGTTCATGATTGATAGTGAACTTCACTTCCTTTCCGTTTTTTCCTTTGTAGGTTACGTAATCCCAATTGCCATCGTGCGTATGCGTGTAGGTTCCGTTTGGAATTCCATGAATCAACTCCTGATACACAGTGATGATCTTTTTACCTTCCAGCTTATCAGATACTTTTCTCAATTCAATGTGGCGCGCTTGCCCCTGATACTTTACATGCAAGGCTTGATCCTCATCATTGAAAGCCATCATTAACTTATTCTTTCCTTTGGCAGGATCGAAAACGATGTAATGGTCGGGTGCCTCTAATTCCAAATCAGGATCTACCTCCAGGATCAGTTCGTAAGGAGAGATTTCTAGAGTCGCTTCTTCCTCCCATGCCTGATATACTTGAAGCACACCGTCATTGATGATTCCGTATAACAAATCACCTCCACCTGCATACCAAGTAGAATAGGCGAAAACAGCATCCTCTGGGATTCCACGGCTTTTCTTGTCTGTTACTCCTTGAAGCGCGTAGGCTTCCATAACTTCGATATCTATTTCGTGTGCAGACAAGCTGTGATACAAAAGAACCGGACGCAATGCACCTTCATCTCCAAATCTGTTTAGGTTAATCGCGGACTCTTCGTCAAAACTCAATCGCTCGCGTGGATCACGCATAAATCTTTCTATTTCGACTCTATCTCCCGATGAATAAATGGCACTGTAGAAAGGCTTATTCATCCACTTTTTTTCGGAATTCTTTACAGTGTCTTGTCGGATGAAGACTTTTTCGTTTTCGAAATCTATGGTGCGCTCCGTGCGATAACGCCAGACGAGATCATCTTCGTATTCGCCCATATCGAATGACTTTTCATGGCTAGCGATCAACTCATCTCCTCGGTATAAAAGGTACTTTTCGGTGTAGCCATACTCCCAACAATCTAGAGTATCTAGAAACAAAGAATAATTTCCCTTTTGTAGTACACGGATTCCTGAACAACAATCACCGGCACATCCTTCGCGATAACCAGTAGCTGTAAAATCGTCTAGATTGAGTCCAAAAGGAAAGAGAAATGGCTCATCGATTTCATGCTCCAGTTCGTCATCTTCGGTAGTTAGAACGGGATCTTTGTTATCTGATTGTTCTTGCTTGCCTCCTTGTTTGTCATCGCCGCAGGCCGCAATTAGTAGCATGGAGCTCAATATGAGTGCCGAATAGCGTAAATATTTCATGAATTATTTCATTCCCATCAAGAGCAACTCGATGTCTTTGTAGTTAATATCGAATACTTTCCCGAGGACTTCACTGGTCAAAATACCTTTGTAAATATAGACGCCTCCTCGGAACCCTGGATTCTTCACAATCATGTCTTTCGGGCCGCCGCAAGATCCCATATCCATCAATAAAGGCGAGAAGATATTGGACAAGGCAAAAGATGCCGTTCTGGATACACTTGATGGAATGTTTGGTACACAATAATGAATCACGCCGTGCTCCACAAAAGTCGGTTTGTCGTGGTTGGTCACATGCGAGGTTTCGAAACATCCGCCTTGATCAATACTAATATCCACGATGACGGAACCGTCTTTCATATTGCTGACCATATTCTCGGTAACCACGCAAGGCGTTCGTCCCAAAGGAGCACGCAAGGCACCAATAGCCACATCGGCACGCATTAATGATTTCGCCAATACTTTTGGTTGAATTACAGAGGTAAAGACACGCGATCCCAAATCGTTTTGAAGACGTCGCAAGCGCGAAATAGAATTGTCGAACACCTTGACGGAACATCCCAATCCAAGGGCGGCACGCGTAGCGCTTTCTCCTGCAGAACCAGCTCCAATGATTACCACCTCAGCAGGTTGAACTCCGGCAATGCCCCCGAGCATCATTCCTTTACCGCCGTTGAAACTGTTCAGCAAGTTGGCAGCAACCAACAAAGCCGAAGTTCCAGCGATTTCTCCCATAGTACGTACCACAGGGAAGACGCCGCTTTCATCGCGGATATAATCCCAAGCGATTGCGGTAACCTTCTTACGCATCAATTCCTGAAGAATCTTCTTGGGCTGAATGGAAATCTGCAAGGCCGAAATCAAGGTTTGATCTCCGCGCATCATATCTACTTCTTCCTCGGATGGCGGCGCCACCTTGAAGATCAAATCACAATGGAAAATTTCTTTGGTATCGTAAACGATTTGTGCCCCGGCTTCGCTATAATCGTTGTCGGTGAAGTTGGCTCCTTCCCCACTTTTCGATTCTACTTTCACCCGGTGTCCATTGGCCACGAGCAACGAAACGGTATCTGGCACCAATGCCACGCGTTTCTCTTGAAAAGATGTCTCTCTGGGGATCCCAATGTAAAGGCTGCCTTTTTTCCGAGCGACCTCTAGCGTTTCTTCCTTGGGCAACAAACTTCCCTGTTGCATCAACTGTTTGAGTAATTCCGGTTCTGTAATCATGCGCGTACGGTTAATGTTCGGGTGTCATCGTCGTTTCTACGAATATACGACCAAATCGTGTTATCAGGAAGCAAGGATTCGATTTTCTCGGGCCATTCAATGAAGCAAATCCCATCCGAATAGAGCATTTCTTCCACTCCAATGTCATAGGCTTCTTCCTCATCATTCAATCGATACATGTCAAAATGGTACACTTTCCCAAACATTGGACTTTCGTAGACATTTACGAGCGAATACGTTGGCGATCCTTCAGCATTTTCAATTCCCATAGCGTTGAGTATGCTGAGAATGAAAGTCGTTTTCCCTGAACCCATCGGTGCATCAAAAGCGAACACTTTTCTATGCCCGTAATCTTCCATGAATTGTCTGGCAGTCCCTGGTAAATCACTTAACGATTGAATGTGATATGACTTCTCCTTGTTCATCTTGCTATTTTACTTGAAAAGCAGAGAAAAGTTACATGAAACTCGCATTTGATTTATCTAGATTGATTTTAAATTTCACACGTCGCCTCACCATGCGATCATTAATGCCGTTCTTTGTATAAAACCACCCTATGAAAGTAATCTTCGCAATCGTTTCGCTCGCAATTTGTTGCTTTACCTATGCTCAAGACTGGGAGATTTCCGTGGCGCCGGGAGGATTGAGCAATTACGAAAATTGGTTCGAAGATCGACAAGTGCACATTAAAGATTATCAGTATTCCTTTTTCGTTAGTGGCTTCAAGAAATTTGAAAAGAAGATGCCGAAAAAAGAGAGAAAAGCGCAATGGCATCAAGGGGTAGGATTCTCTTATTCTTATCATCAAGCGCATTGGATCTATGCGAAGAATAACGGACATTTTGCACCCTCCACTTCGTCAATATATGATTTTGCAGTGGGTGTGGTAAGCGGTGAATTTACTCCTATAATCTGCGAATTCAAGAATGGATTCGAAATCCTTTCCGGGCTTCTTATTGGAGCCATTGTACATGCAGACGCGAGTTTTAACCTGAGTCGATTCCGACGATTCAATCTCCAGTTGGCCAATCGCTTTTCTTGGGAGATCCGGACAAAACGCTTCAATTTTTCGCCTTTCTATCAATTTTCTCACGGACTCATCAACGGAATAACATCAGGGCAAATACGAAGACTTTTTTTACACCGTCATAACGTTGGCGTTACGTTTGAGATTGGAACTGGGAAGGATTAATTACTGACAACTAAGAATTCTCATTGTTGCGTTGGTTAAGGTGCGATGTACACAAAATGATACTCCTTCAGTGCTAAACTTACCTTGTTCCCTGTATAACTTTCGATAACCAATCCCCTTGGGTTAATCGAATAGAATACTTGATAACTTAAGTAATGCACCCAATTCGGATTGTACGCTTCCTTCGTTTTTCGCTTTTTTCGTCGAATAGGTGCTAAAGATGAACGCGTGTAAGACTTCGATTCCATCACCTCATTTTTGATCCGGAACGAATAATGATTCAATCCGGGATTCTCTATTTGATAGACGGTATCGTCTGGTACGAAAGTAGCGCTGGTAATAATGGTATCGTTTATTATGAAATTGAAATCAGCCAATTCGATCGGCTCATAAGGTTTTGTAAAATCTACAATTTCAACAAAGATGGATCCGGGCGCATCTAGGTAGGGCTTATTTAAAATTGCTGTTCCGGAACCTTCAGGCCCTACATTCACCACGCCTCCTCCATTATACTTCGTCACTACCGAATCACCTAAATCTTTGAAGTAAATGGTATCGTTTGAATGCTCTATCAGACCTACAATACGTGCAGTATCGACACCCGGAAGATATACGTCGAAAACGCCAAATTGATCAGAATACTCGGAGTACTCCCAAATCATTACCTTCTTCTGTCCTTTCTGTCCGAATACAACATTTGACAGGATACTCAAGAGTATGATCAGGAGAATGTTGCGCATTACTTCGGCTCCAAAACCACGTAAGGAATGAGAACTTCTTCCAAGGAAATCCCTCCGTGCTGGAAGGTATCACCAAAGTGTTTCACGAAATGATTGTAATTGTTCGGATAGACAAAATAGTCGTTGTCTCTAGTGAAAACATACTCTGAAGAAATTCCCGATTTCGGCAAATACGCCTCGTGTGGATCGCTCACCTTGAATACGTCTTTGTCTTTGTACGACAAGTTACGTCCTGTTTTGTAACGCAGGTTGGTATTCGTGCTGCGCTCCCCCATAATTTTCACAGGATTACTTACGCGAACAGTTCCGTGATCGGTTGTGATGACCAACTTTTTCCCAGCTTCTGAAACCTTCTTGATGACATCGTGCAAAGGCGAATGATCGAACCATGAAACGGTCAAAGAACGATAAGCAGGCTCATCATCGGCCAATTCACGGATAACTTCCATTTCTGTCCTAGCATGCGATAACATGTCAACAAAGTTCCAAACGATCACGTTCAAATTGTTCCCCAAAAGTTGATTGAAGTTATCAGCTAGTTTCTTACCGGCATCTAGGTTGGTGATCTTGTTGTAGCTCCATTTTACATCACGTCCGAGACGTTTCAAATTCGTTTCCAACAATTCCGCTTCGAAATTGTTCTTTCCTCCTTCATCCTCTTCGGATTTCCAGTATTGCGGATATTTCTTTTGAATTTCTGAAGGCATCAATCCAGCAAAAAAGGCATTTCGAGCGTACTGTGTTGCCGTTGGAAGAATCGAATAAACGATCTCTTCTTTCTGCTGAGAAAAGTATTTCGAAAAGATGGGACTCAACATCTTCCATTGATCGTATCTCAAGTTGTCGATCACAAGAACAAAAATGTCCTCATTATCCAACATCGGATTGATTTCCTTTTTGAAAAGGGTATGAATCAATTGAGGCGATTCCTCTACTCCGTTCAACCAATCCAAGTAATTATCTTCGATAAAGCGCGAGAATTGCGTATTTGCTTCTTTCTTCTGCATGTTGAGAATCTCTTGCATTCCGCTGTCTTCGATTCCCTCCAATTTCAATTCCCAATAGACCAATTGATCATACACATCACGCCACTCGTCTTTATCCAAACGGCTGTTCAACTGCATTCCCAACTCCCGGAATTCTCGCTGATAGTTCGAGTTCGTGGTTTGAGAAACCAATTTGCTTTTATCCAGATTCTTTTTGAGTGCTAGCAATATCTGGTTCGGATTCACAGGCTTAATCAAGTAGTCGGCGATATTACTTCCGATCGCTTCCTCCATGATGTGTTCCTCTTCACTCTTGGTGATCATCACCACAGGAACATGCGGTTTTGCCTTTTTAATTCGAGACAAAGCTTCTAAACCACTGATACCAGGCATGTTTTCATCCAAGAAAACGATATCGAAATCGGCCTCTTCGTTTTTATCGACAGCACTGGAACCATTGTTCACTGCTTCGACTTCGTAACCCTTTGATTCGAGGAACAGAATGTGTGGTTTCAATAAGTCTATTTCATCGTCTGCCCAAAGGATTTTTACCTGCATAAGCCTGATATTTGTTAGTTTTACATTCGAAATTAAAAGTATGCAATTGCAACCAAAACACGGTATCAATAACAAAAAGAAAATATTTAACGATCCGGTTTACGGATTTATTTCAATCTCACAGGAGTTTATTTTTGATATCATTGAGCACCCGTACGTGCAGCGTTTGAGACGCATCAAGCAATTGGGAATGACACATCTCGTCTACCCAGGAGCCTTGCATACTCGTTTCCACCATGTTCTGGGTGCCATGCACCTGATGTCCAAGGCAATCGCAACGATTCGCAGAAAAGGGCATGACATTTCCGACAAAGAAGAAGAAGCCGCTTTGCTAGCCATTTTATTGCACGACATTGGTCACGGGCCTTTCTCTCATGCCTTGGAACACGATATCGTAACGGGAGTGCATCACGAAGACATTTCTATCTTCTTCATGGAACGCTTAAGCGAGGAATTTGACGGAAGATTGGATCTAGCATTAGAAATTTTCCAGAACCGCTACCCAAAGAAATATTTGTATCAACTCGTTTCTAGTCAATTGGACATGGATCGCATGGATTACCTCAACCGCGACAGTTTCTACACGGGAGTTAGCGAGGGGAAAATCGGAAGTGACCGCATCATTGAGATGTTGAATGTGGTAGATGGAAATTTGGTACTGGAAGAAAAAGGTATCTACTCCATTGAGAAGTTTTTGGTGGCTCGCCGATTGATGTACTGGCAGGTATATCTTCACAAAACAGTGGTCGCGGCTGAATTCATGTTGATTCACGTATTACGCCGAGCGAAAGAATTAACGCAATCTGGAACGGAGGTATTTGCGAGTCCTGCGTTGAAGTACTTTCTCGTAAACAACGTTACCGCTGACGATTTCAAGCAGAAACCGGAAGTGCTTGACTTGTTCGCACAATTGGATGATTTCGATATCATGGGAGCGATTAAAGTTTGGCAATTCCATGAGGATAAAGTATTAAGCACGCTGTCTCGTCGTATGATTGAGCGCAAGCTGTTTAAGATTAAGGTTTCTAAGAGCGAATTCTCGGAAAAGGACAAGCAAGCTGTTCGCGGAAAGGTCGTGGAGAAAATGGGCATCTCGTTGGAGGAAACACGTTACTTCGTTTACAACGATATCCTTACTAATAGTGCCTATAACGACGTTTCACAGCACATCAATCTTTTGATGAAATCTGGTAAAACTATGGAAGTTTCTAAGGCTTCGGACAATTTGAATATCTCGGCTTTGGCGGATCCTGTTGAGAAGCACTTCTTATGCTACCCGGTGTTTAATGCTGGCAAAGTTCGACAGTTATCGCTGTTGAATGGGATTAAGTAGAATTTTCGGAGAAAAAGTCAGAAGCCTATCGTAGTGATTTAACCGCAAAGGCGCAACAGGTGAAAGGAATGAGTTAGTGTGCCGTTTGGTGCACGCAAAGGGGATATCTGCGATATCCATTTCGATAGGTTGAAATCATCAGCTTATGTAGCACGGCAATTTGCGCTATTCCAATCCAATGCCAGCCTGTTGGAAAAACGAATTCCTTCTTGAATCAAGGATCTTGACATTATGAAAGTAGAACAAGGCGATCTGCGTATAATCGTAGCCGAGTTTTGCCATTTCCATGGCGCCTTCTTGACAAAGACCGACACCGTGTCCGAAACCGCGCCCTTCCAGAATCACTTTACCAGCCTCCAAGCGAGTATTGAAATACGCCGACTTCAATCGGAATTTGGTGCGTAAGTCGCGCATTGGAACTCCAAGCGAAGGATGAATATAAAACGCCGTGCGATCATTGCATTGGAAGTTGTAAATATCATCCCCATAGATATCTTCCGTTATGCCAAATTGATCGCGCAGGTAATTTCGCCAGGTATATTTATCGATAGCTTTTGTCCAAGTGGCTTGACGCGTATGAATACAGAAGGTATCAATAAATGGCTCCAGGTACGGAACCGATGTATTCCAAACATAAGAAGCGTCGCAGGTTTGTCCTCCACAATTCGCAGAAAAATAGGAAGTCACTAACTTATTGTTCTGACCCACGAGCACCATTCCTTCCGTTTGCTCAACTGCAGTTCTAATTTTGGGTGTATAGCGTAGTTTGTTGTGATATGCCTGACAATGCGTCCCGTCGCATACGTTATAACCATCTTTTTTGTGACGATGCGTATTCTTTATCGCATACGTGCGGCTCATCAATGCTTGCACTTTGTAGTATTCCAAGTGACGTCCTCCCCCGCCTTCCGATTCAATAACGCCTGACAAATAATTGTTCATCGAAACGCGATTTACAATCCGAAGACCTTTCGGGCTGCTAGTCAATTCAAAATTGTCTTCGTAAAAATGCTGTTTTGTTGTTGGAGAAGTTCCTTTCAACTTCACCGATGCCGATTCATTCTGTTTGATCAGAAGCAAGGTGTCATAAACGTGTACTACTCCATTGGTGGTCACGCTTACTCCGTTGCTCTTCCACTTAATGTTAACGGTTTCAAGCATTCCGAGAGAAGTCGTGTCTCCTATCACTTCATAACTTCCTTCGTTCGCACTGATGGAAATACTGCGCATATCGAGGCGATGAAATATCCCTACACGTATTTCTTGAGCCTGTAAACCACTGGCTCCCAATAGCAAGATCGATAGCATCCAAATACGAAGCATGAATTCAAAATTACAACGTGCACATACCGACTTTCGGTTATGCTTCAATAGTTTTCAACAAGGATTGTGCAACTTTTGCGCTTGCCCCGCCTCCTCCTAGCTTTTGCTGGAGTTCATCATAATCGGCAAGTAGTCGTGATTTGTAGGCTTCGTCATTTAGTAAACGATCCAATTCCGCGCGAATTTTATCAGGATTGCATTCTTTTTGAATGAGTTCTTTGACTACTTCTCTACCCATAATCAGATTTACGAGGGAAATGTAATCCACTTTTACCAATCGTTTTGCGATGCTATATGAAATTTGACTTCCCTTGTAGCAAACAACTTCAGGAACTTTGAATAATGCTGTTTCTAATGTGGCTGTTCCTGAAGTAACCAATGCTGCCGTTGCATTGTACATCAGCTCGTAAGTTTCACCGTGCACAACTTGCACATCATTCTGAACCGATTGATAAAACTCCTTCGTTAACGATGGTGCACCAGCCACAACCAATTGATATTCGTCCATACCTTTCGTTGCTGCCACCATGATTGGAAGTTTGGTCTTTACTTCCTGTTTGCGACTTCCAGGAACCAATGCAATGATGGGTTTGTCGCTCAACCCATTTCTCTTCCGAAATTCTTCTCGGGTCGATTCAAAATCGTATTTGGAAATTTCGTCTAGCAGAGGATGTCCTACATATTCCACCTCATAATCGAACTTCTTGTAAAAGTCTTTTTCAAATGGAAGAATTACATACATCTTATCAACCACGCGTTTGATCTTTTGCACGCGATTTTGCTTCCATGCCCAGACTTGCGGCGAGATGTAATAGATGACCTTAATTCCTTGTTCCTTAGCCCATTCGGCAATGCGTAGGTTGAACCCTGGATAATCGATCATCACAATAGCATCCGGTTGATAGGCTAAAATGTCTTCCTTGCAAAAACGCATGTTCTTAGTGATCGTGCGAATGTTCATCAATACTTCTACGAAGCCCATAAAGGCCAAATCTCGAATGTGTTTCACGCAATTGTCTTGCACGGCGATCATCTTATCTCCGCCCCAGAATCGAAATTCTGTTTGAGGTTGTTCGTCAAGAATGGCTTGCATGAGATTGCTCCCGTGCAAATCGCCAGATGCTTCTCCCGCAATGACGTAGAGCTTCATTTATACGAAGAATTTGATGTAAAGGATGTAAGGCGCAAAAGCCAAAGATCCTAGGATGACTCCCATGGCGCGTTGCCATTTCTCTTTGTTTAAGAATCTGTAAAACCAAAAGAGGTTAAAGATGATGGAGATGGTAATCATTTTGATTCGTGGATTCGGAAAGTAGCGAAATTCGCGCCACATGTACTCGAAGGTGTAATCTTGCCAAACCGCCCATAAATATACCACCAAGGGTATGAAAACAATCGGAGTTAGAATCCCGAATGCCATTCCGATAAAATGTTCTCTGGACCAATTTCTCAAATTCATAATTCCCAGTTTTCAAGTTCTTTAATCGCCGAATAGCTTGTCAAATCAAATTGGGTAGGAACTACTGTCGCATATCCTTTCTTGATCCAGTGCAAGTCCGTATCGTCTGCAGGCTCGTGATCTACAAAATCACCTGTCATCCAGTAATACGGCTTTCCGAACTGATCTTCACGGCTATCGAATCGGTCTGCCCAATAGGCATGCGCCTGACGACAAACTTTAACTCCCTGCACAGGCCCTTCGGATACTGGAGGAATGTTCACGTTCAGACAAACGCCTTCTTTCATTCCTTTTTCCAAAACCTCCCGAACTACAGAGCGAATAACATCTACAGTTCCTGAAAAATCGGCGTCCGCCTCGTAAGATCCTAGAGAGAATCCAATAGACGGAATTCCTTCCATCGCACCTTCTACTGCCGCAGACATTGTTCCCGAATACAGAACGTTCGTAGCCGTATTGTACCCATGATTGATTCCCGAAACCAGCAAATCCGGCTTTCGTTTCATTACTTCATATATGGCCAACTTCACGCAATCCACCGGTGTACCAGAACACGCTAGTGCGGTAATGTCACCATAAATACCTGTCGGGTTCAAACGCAAAGGATCGTGAATGGTAATTGCATGTCCCATACCCGATTGCGGTGAATCTGGAGCAACCATTACGACGTCTCCGAACTCACGTACCGTTTCGAACAAATTGCGGATGCCTTTCGCGGAAATTCCATCGTCATTTGTCACCAATATCAGCGGTCGTTGCTGGCTCATATACAGGGATAATTCGGTTTGCTGCGAAAGTAACGAAAGTTAAAGTATTTTGTTCTAAAGAAACGTGAAAAGTCAGAAAGCAGAAGTGAGAAGGATATTGATATTGAAAGCCAACTTTTCACTTCTCACTTTTCACCTCTTACTTCTAACCATTAATCAAATGGAATTAACTATTTTTGTTCGCATCTAGAACGGGCAAAATGACAACCGCAGACTTAATTCAAATTCTGACGAATATCACGCAAGAGAACATTGACAATGTCAAGAAGTTCACAACGAAACTGTCTGATGATCAAATGAAATGGCGCCCGAATCCAGGAATTTGGAGTGTTGGTGAAGTATTGGCTCACTTGAATGAGTACGCGGTGTATTATCATCCCACAATCGCATCGAAAATTAAAACAACGCGATTTACTTCCACGAAAGAGGAATTCATGAGCTCGCCGCTAGGAAGATCAGCGTGGAAATCGATGAAACTGGGAAAGGTGAAGAACGTGAAACGAAAGTTCCGCGCCCCGAAAGGCCAAAACCCGACCTTGCATCCAGAATTGGTGAAAGGAACGGAAGTTGCTGATTTCTTGAAACATCAAGCCGACATGATGGAATTGATCGAACAATCGCAAACGGTGAACTTGCGCCGAGTGAAGATTCCAATCTCCATTTCAAAAATTGTGCGATTGCGCCTTGGAGATGCATTGCTTTTTGTGGTGTATCATAACCAACGTCACGTGCAACAGATTATCAATCTGGTAACACACAAAAACTTTCCGAAAAAATAATGAATCAAGGTTATTGCTCCGTCAGTATCTCGCCTGTTCGTGCTGAAAATCGCGATCAAAGCGAAATTGTGACGCAGCTGCTCTTCGGTGAAGTGGTAACCGTTCAAGAAATTGCTACACCATGGGCGAAGATTAGCTCCATGGCGGATGGTTACGAAGGTTGGATTGACATCAAACACATCAAGAAACTTTCTGATAAAGAAGTTCGACGTTGGATGGAAGGATTGGATTACTCCACGGATCGTGAACGATTACTTCAAACTCCATGGGGAAAACAATGGATCTGTCAAGGCTCATTTGTTCAAGCAGATGCGACTTCATTCAATATTGGCAACGATAATTTCGAATGGTTAGAGGAATCAACAGTTTCCTTTGACGATATGTGGAGCTGTGCCGAAAGTTATTTGAATACGCCGTATTTATGGGGAGGCAAATCACCCTTTGGAATTGATTGCTCCGGATTCACGCAGGCCGTTTATCGCTTCTTTGACATCAATCTGCCTAGAGATGCCTCGCAACAAGTTTTGGATGGTGCTGAAGTAGATTTTGAAGATATCGAAACAGGCGATCTCGCCTTCTTTCACAACAACAAAGGAAAAATTACACACGTTGGAATCCTTGACGATCAGGGGCACATTTTACATGCAAGCGGACACGTTCGAAGAGACTTATTTACCAAAGATGGAATTGTCCACAATGAACATGGTGATATCACTCATAAATTGTCAATAATTAAACGATGGTAATCTTGATAGTATCTGCTTTTAAAAGCGATATTTGCTAAAATTTGGGAGAATGACGAGAATATTAGTAACAGGAGGAGCTGGTTTTATCGGGAGCGTCTTAGCCGAAAAATTGATCTTGAATAAAGACAATTTCGTTGTTATTGTTGATGATCTGTCGACAGGAAGCGAAACCAAACTACCTCATCATTTACCAAATGACAATTGGCGATTCGTTAAAGCGGATGTGAACGAATATAGAGAAATCGCAGAGGTAATGCTCGGGGAAAATTTTGACTTCGTTTTTCATTATGCTGCGCTCGTAGGGGTTCAAAGAACTCAAGAAAACCCGGTGAAGGTATTGAACGATATTGAAGGTTTCAAAAACATCCTAAGCCTTTCAAAAAGCAATGGTGTGAAAAGAGTGTTCTTTTCTTCTTCATCTGAAGTGTATGGTGAACCTGTCGAATTACCTCAACATGAACAAACAACACCGCTCAATTCGAAAGTACCCTATGCGGTTGTCAAAAATATTGGGGAAGCCTTCTTGAGGTCATACCAACAAGAATTTGGGCTAGACTACACCATTTTCAGATTTTTCAATACCTACGGCCCTAAGCAGAGCGATGACTTCGTAATGTCCAAATTTTTATTCAAGGCGCTGAAAGGTGAAGACATAACGATTTATGGAGATGGTTCACAAACAAGAACATTCTGTTACTGCGATGACAACGTAGATGCTTGTCTTAAGGCATTTTACGAGAATAAGGTTGTGAATGATGTCATCAATATTGGAGGGGAAAATGAAATAACAATTCTTGATCTTGCGCACAAAATTATTAGCGTGACGAATAGTAGCTCCAAGATAGTTCATTTACCGGCACTTAAAGATGGAGACATGACCAGAAGATGTCCCGACAATACAAAGATGAAAGAGCTGCTTGGCAGAGACCTTTTAGGAATTGATGAGGGAATTTCAAGACTTCTTGCGAGTCCTCAATTCCAATAGATAAGCTTTAATTCTAAATTCATTTCTCTAGAGAATACGAACATGAATTATCGAAATAAGTAAGAATTTACCAAACGAATAAAAGTTAGAAATGGATACGGTTATTTTTGACCTCATTGAGCGCGAAAAGCAGCGCCAACTTCATGGAATTGAATTGATTGCCTCAGAGAATTTTGTGAGCGATCAAGTAATGCAAGCAATGGGAAGTGTACTTACCAATAAGTATGCAGAAGGACTTCCCGGAAAACGATACTACGGAGGATGTGAAGTGGTAGACGAAGTCGAAAATTTGGCAATTGACCGCTTGAAAGAGTTGTTTGGTGCTGAATGGGCCAACGTACAGCCTCACTCTGGAGCGCAAGCAAATGCAGCTGTTTTATTGGCATGTCTGCAACCCGGAGATAAGATTCTTGGTTTTGATCTTTCACATGGAGGTCACTTGACGCATGGTTCACCGGTAAATTTCTCTGGAAAATTGTACGAACCGCATTTCTACGGAGTCAATAAAGAAACCGGAATGGTGGATTACGATGTCTTGGAAGAGACAGCGCGTCGTGAAAAACCGAAATTGATCATCTGTGGAGCTTCAGCTTACAGTCGTGATTGGGATTACGAGCGTATCCGCAAAGTGGCAGATGAAGTCGGAGCTTTGGTATTGGCTGATATCTCTCACCCAGCCGGATTGATCGCCGCTGGATTGTTAAGCGATCCATTGAAGCACTGTCATATCGTTACAACAACTACGCACAAAACATTGCGCGGGCCGCGTGGCGGAGTTATCATGATGGGAAAAAACTTCGATAACCCTTTCGGTTTGAAATGGAAAAACGGTAATCCAAAATCTATGGCGGCGTTGTTGGATGCAGCTGTATTCCCGGGAACGCAAGGTGGGCCATTGGAACATGTAATCGCGGCGAAAGCTGTTGCGTTTGGTGAGGCTTTATCCGATGGATACAGAACCTACGCGAAACAAGTAATTGCGAATGCTTCGGCGATGGCGGATGCGTTTGTAGCGAAAGGATATTCGATCATTTCAGGTGGAACTGACAATCACTCCATGTTGATTGATCTTCGTTCTAAAGGAGTAACAGGAAAAGATGCTGAAAACCGATTGGTGGAAGCGGACATCACGGTCAATAAGAACATGGTGCCTTTCGATACGGAATCTCCGTTCGTCACTTCTGGAATTCGCGTGGGAACATCAGCTATTACTTCTCGCGGAATGAAAGCGGATGAAATGGAGAAGATTGTAGAATTGGTAGATCGTGTGATTACGAATATCGAAGATGATGCGACAATTGCAACTGTTCGAAAAGAAGTAAACGAATTGATGGGATATCGACCGTTGTTTACTTGGGAGTAAGAAAAAGCGAACACTGAGGCTCTCGAAGTGGAGCAAAAGATGAAAATGAATAGGTCTCGTTTCGGCGGGGCCTTTTTTTTTATCGGCAACTATAAAATCAACTTTATTTTCTGCAATTCCTAGAATTCGCGAATTAGCAAGTTCGCGAAAAGGCGAACAAGCTTACGGCCTCACCTATAAAGAATTGATGATCAAACATTTACACCGAAATTCACTCGCTCCAAAACTCAATACTCACGCTCAATCCTGTTTAACTACCCGGGTAAAATGTTGAATCCATCACTAGCAAATATTAAACAAAACTCTGATTTTCAACATTTTACATCCAGTCATCGCAATTATTAATTATATTTAGTCTGAGCTTGAAGGGATACCTGCATCTCTTCCAGCGCTACAAACCGACTCTATAAAATGAAACCATTGGTGTGCATCTTCTTGATGTTAGCACTGAACGCAATGGGACAGAATTTTAACAATGCAGACCTTGAAGGCAACGTAGGAATGTCCTCTACCCCGCCCGATTGGTTCTCCGTTTCATCTTCTGATCCCGTTTGTCAGGCGTATAACAACATTGCCGCAACTCCCGATATCACCGGATTGCAAGGTCCTGTGCCCTTGATCGGCGTTTCAGGAGCACCGCATTCGGGCAACACCTTCGTTTCTGGTCTTCTCTCAGGAACTCCAGGCGCGCATCATCAGGAAGGGATTCGACAAACAATAACAGGACTTACTCCGGGCAAACCGTACACAATTACGTTCTTTCAAACGGTAGTCAAGCAAGACAATCACTTGGATAACTCTGGAAGTTGGGGCGTTTATGCTGACAATCAACTTCTGGGTATTTCTGCGCCAAGTTCAAGCGCTCTTAACTTTGATGATCCAACGTTGATCTGGGATGAACGCAGCATTTCCTTTATCCCGACCAATACTACACATTCGATCAAATTCTTACCCAAGGATGACGATCCCAGCCAAGTGGTTCCTTTGGAAAGTTTACGTATGGGCATCGATCACATCACCTTAACTCCAGATAGCAGTCATGTATATCACGATACTATTTGTTACGGAGATTTGGCCACCATCTGGGCTTCAGGAGCCAATCAATACCATTGGATTCCGCTCAACGATCCTAACAATGCCCTGGGATACGATTCCGTTTTATACGTGTCTCCAGATTCTACATCTCACTATTACTGTATTACCAATCTAGATACAAACTTGGTAACGGTAACGGTTCTCCACTCTCCTACGCTTGAACTCGGCCCGGATCACTTCGTTTGTCCCGGTGATTCCACCCTAATCTATCCGGATGTGCAAAATGCTGATGCGCATCATTGGAGCGATGGCTCTAGCGGCTACGATTTGGAAACGGATCAAAACGGTCTAGTGTGGATGATTGCCGAAAATACCTGCGGATCCGCTCGTGACTCTCTTTGGATTCACTGGGACAGTCTTCAAAATGTCGACCTTGGGTTGGACACTTCGATCTGCTCCAATGAGAGTCTTCAACTGGACGTATTCTACCCTGAAGCCACGTACGAATGGAATCACGGATCGTTGGAGCCAAGCGTTTTAATTGAAAGTTCTGGAGATTATTGGGTCGAAATAAGTAACCACTGCGGTACGAAGGTGCATGAATTCCACATTGAACAGTATCCATGCAACGTGAGCATCAATATGGGCAACGTTTTCACTCCCAATAACGATGGTGTAAATGATTTCTTCGTTCCCATCAATTACAAACATGTTCAGGAATATCGATTGCTCATTCTCAATCGTTGGGGAACCGTGATTTTCGAAAGTACCGACATCGAAATTGGATGGGATGGCACCATTCATGGAGAAGATGCCAGCGAATCTGTGTATTTTTGGAAGGTGGACTATGCAGGTGTCGACGAAAACAATAATACGATTCAGGGTTCGTTGACATTGGTGCGTTAAGCATTGATATGAAAACGATTCTGCTTTTTCTCGTTATTGCGCTCCTTTCTGGATCCGTTATTGGTCAGGAAGAGGAAAATCCACACACTATTTACATTGAAGGTATCGTCAAAGAATTGCACACAATGACACCCGTTCCCAATGCAGAAGTTTGCGTCATCAGCGGTTCCGACACCTTGAAAAGAACTACTTCTGATGCTAAGGGCAACTACAAACTGACAGTGGACACAAGACAAGGAGATCAACTGGAAGTATCTGGAATGGCAAAACACCATGATCCTTCCAGAAACCTACTAATTGTCACATCTCCCATCCTCCAGGATTACCATTTGGATGTAGAATTGGTCTATCAAACCGTCAGCCATGCACCACCTCGCATTCTATTCGAAGCAGGTAGTTTGCAACCTATTCCATTCGATTTAACCATGTACCGAGAGCTCTTGGAAGACAATCCGAAAGTGTGCCTGGAAATTGAATTGTATTCCCACCCAGATGATCCAGAAAAATTGACCAAGAAACGTCTAGAGCAATTTGAAAAGTACCTAGTATCCGAAAATTTCCCGATGAATCAGGTGGATTTCAACTTTACGCATCACGTGCGGAACTGTAAGGATAACGAAACCTGTTTGACGGAGTTATTTTTCGAGATTTCGAGCCTCGAAGGTCATTGTCTACAAGAGTAATTGTCGGGCGAACAGGTAGATTATATCGACCAATCCCATCGATTTTACAACAAACTTAAAACGAATCGACTAGGGGTATTTTACCTATATTTGAGACGCTGATAACTCTCACGTGTTCTAGGCCTAATGAGCAACTTCCCAGAACAAAATAGCTTCTCGCTCACCTTCAAAGATGCGGAACTCGAAAAGGAGTTCACTGAATCTTACGATAAGGATGTGCGAATTCCGTTGCGATATGGGATCACCATTTCCATACTTTCTTGGTACAGTGCCATTATCCTCATTCCTTTAATCATTCCAGAAGCATTAGGATGGCTTCCGTTGTTGACATTCCTGTACATTGGTTCCTACTTTGGATTCATTGTGTATGCCACGTACAAGTCATCATTTAAAGGATATTACCACTTGCTTGGCGCTATTTCAAACGCATGGGCAGGATTGTACGCAATTTATTACTGTGATCAATTTCCGAATGGTGAGCATCTGACCTTACATGTGCTCATCTTCATCATATTTTTCGGATCGTACATGGTTCGATTACGATAGCTTGCAGGATGTATATTAGCACTGAGTTACGTTCTAGGCTATCAAGTGTACATCATTTGGTTTTCAGACCTTACGATTACACAGATGCTGTTGTATGGATTCGTAGCCTGGATGACACTAATCTTTGCGATTCTAGCCGGACGCGTTGCCGAAACGAATAACCGTACTTCATTCATCCAACGAAAAACGATCAAAGAGCAGAGCGAAATTATCGAACGTGAGAAGGAAGTCCTCCTCAAAGAAGTGCATCACCGCGTGAAGAACAACCTGCAAATCATCATTAGCTTGTGTAAGTCTTCAAGGAATGTTTACCAGGGATAATCAAATTTAAGTCATAGATTTAGTCTTTGCAACTGGTGCTGTTTTCTTCTCATTTTCATGGTTTTCATTTTGACTGATTTTCGCTTTTCAAGTTTCTTCTGATCTCGTCCAAAATAGACATCAGCTGGAGTTAGATTTTGCAATGATTCATGGTATCTGTGATTGTTGTAATAGTTCACAAATTCTTCTAATCGCTGCTTCAGATCCCCCGGTAGATAGTAGTTCTCAAGTTTAACCAAGTTTTTCATGGATCTGTGATAACGTTCTATCTTTCCTTGTGTCTGCGGATGATTTGGTTTTCCTCGTACGTGACTCATTCCTTTTGCATCGATGTACTCTGCTAGCTCTGAGCTGATATAGCATGATCCATTGTCACTAAGTAGTCTTGGAGCATTTTTCTTGTTTAAACCAGCCTTTCTGAGCGCATTATCCATACTTCGCTTTACATCGTCCACTTTCATGCGAGAACAAAGCTCCCAGTGAATGATATAACGGCTGTAGTCGTCCAAAACAGTTGATAGATAGTGCCATCCCCACCCAATAATCTTGAAGTAGGTAAAGTCGGTCTGCCACATCTGATTTGGACGTGTTGTTTTACCCTTAAACTCGCTACTTGCTTTCATTACAATGTAGGCAGGAGAAGTAATCAGTCCTCTGCTTTTGAGTATGCGGTACACGCTACTCTCAGAGATAAAATTTCCGAATCTAGATTCCTGCTTGAATAATACTCATATTTGATACAAATCTAAACAGCAAATAATGGGACTACTGGGAGGTTCAGCAACAGGAGGAATGCAAAAATCCTACAAGCAAAACAAAGATCTTGGAAATCGTAAAAAGTCCCTGCAAGAGCGGACAAAAGGATACGAAACGAAAAGTAATACCAAATTCGAGAAGCGCGAACTCACAGAAGATCAGCGCATCGAACACGAAGCACGCCTCAAAAAGAACAAACGCTCCGATCTTACCCGAATCATCCTTGTTTTCGCAATCATCGCCGCTGTAATCGGCGCCATAGCTATTTACGGATAAATCGAAGGACTCTGCGAAGCATTTCCCGAAGCGAAGAAGAGGTCGAATTAACGAAGTTATTGAATCATCAAAGGTGCTCGTCGTTTGGATGCCAATCCATTACTTTGATAGATGCAATCTGAGGCAATTCGACTCTGAGCGGCTTGAAATGCTTCATGATTTTTTCGTTATTTTTCTTCAAGGAAAAAGGACTGGAAGAACTATCTTACTCTAAACTAAACAATTAACATTCATTAACAACCCATATCTTTCACATAAACAATTACTTATGACATGGATAATGATAATACATGTTAATATCTTTCAGGGCAACTACTTTTCACCTACTTTTAGATGCAGTCGAAACGTCGGAAACGGCTCGTTAAGCAATATGACACAATTTGAACTGGACATACTAGCGAAAAAAGGGCGTTCTGAAGCCGAGAACGGCATGTTCCCAAGTGAACTCTTGGAACAAGTGAAGGATCGAAGAAAGAGAAAATGGCTCTTCGATTCCATCTTCTCGGCACAGTACCGTGAAATTACGACTCAAATGAGTGAGACGGAAAAACTACGTCGTGGTAAACTGTTGAGTGTAGAAATGGCCTTCGAACACTACATGAAAAGTGTACGCATCTTCCGATTCAATGCGGCATTGTTGGTAGCTATCGGAATCATCATGATTACCTTGGAGTTGGTTCGTCCAATGAACGGATTGGCCTTCGGTATGATCACGCTAATCGAAAGTACGGTTGTAATTGCCGTTTCTCTGAATCAAGTCTACATCCGAAAATACGGATTACTGCTCTTCAATGCATTGGTAGCTTCATCCATTATTGAAATTGCCTTCTTCCAATTCCCATTGCCGGTTTTGTATGGTAGTGATTTGGAGGTGACATCTCGCTTGGAAGGATTCTGGCAAATCTTCAACGGATTGTCTCCATTCTTGTACATTGCAGCGAAATTTGGAATCCTGATCAGCATGGCCTTCTCATCAGATCGCGTACGAAAATTTATCCAGCGCAAACAAGATTACGAACGCACAGGGGAATAATTAATGTTGAATGGAAAATGCTTCAGCTTTCCGCCTTCAACCTTCTACCAACACAGCTCTTCCCTTAAGTCGCCGATTGCTTACGAATCACCTTCCAGAAAACTCCAGGTAAAAGTCGTTTGAGCGTTACTGCTTTGATCTCTTTGTTTCCTATCAGCACTTCTTTCTTTCCTTTGGATACGGCCTTAATGAGTTGTCGTGCGCATTCTTCCGCAGACATTCCCGTTGCTTGATTGTGATCCATTTCACCATGCTTCTCCCCTGTTTTGTTCAGAGCGTTTACAGAGATGTTCGTGTTAATCTTACCAGGACAAGCGATTGTTACCAATACACCGTTCTTTTCTTCCTCCAACATGACGCTTTCGTAGAATCCATGCAATGCGTGCTTGGAAGCACTATATGCACTCCGTAAGAAGAATCCAAACTTTCCAGCAATACTAGAGATCACTAAAAAATGACCGGATTTTTGCTTTTGGAAATAAGGCAAGACAGCTTTAGTCAAGGCGATATTCCCAAAGTAATTCACCTCCATAATTCGTCTATCGACTTCCAAGGGTGTTTCGTGTGCTTCAGAACGCTGCGACATTCCACCGTTGTTCACAAGAATGTCGATCTTACCTAGTTTCTCTACTACAGCTGACGCCAATGCATCAAAATTGCTGGAATCCGCTAAATCTAATGGAAGTACTAAATGTCGATCTGAATTCGGTAACGATGCCTTGAGTGCTTCGAGTGCTTCTACGTTGCGGGCAGAAAGAACCAACTGCGCTCCTGCTGTTGCCCATTGTGCTGCCAATGCCTTTCCTATCCCCGAAGAGGCTCCCGTAATCCAAATTACCTTGTCTTGATACATGTGCTAAAAAAAATCCCGTCCCACTAGGTGGAACGGGAAGTTATTTTCTCGTTTGATTTTCTATAAATCGTCTGGAAGCTCTACTTCCTTCAATGTTTTCTGCTTCGGCTTCAACTGATCGATAAATACAATCTTGAATTTCTCACCATCCGCAGTTTTAATCATTTCAGAGATTCCGTTAATGATTACAGGTGGCTGTCCTTTCATGTTGTAGAACTTCGCATCCATCAATTCATACGTATCGTCATCGTACTGCAAGAATACAGAAACAATTTTTCCGTTTTCAACGCGAGCCTTCCCAAGTACACATCGCGCCGAACCATCTTCAAAGAAACTAATGTACACATGACGGTGCATGTCGTCAGCAACAGCGTTCGCGCCTCTTTCATCGAATGCTTTCTGTAAACGCAAGAAACAATTTTGCGAATAACCCGCGGTTGATAGTAAAACTCCAAAGAACAGTAACAGTAATCCTTTTTTCATATTTAGCATGTTTGTTGAGCGTGGGCTCAAGATTTCAAATATAACAAGTTCAATTCAATATTTTGTCGCCTGCTATTTAATTTGTTTAATTTGTGACAAAATCGTTTCGATGGGTAAAAATCAAATAGCAGACCAATTTTCGCACGCTCTGGAAATTTTGCAAAAATTTAACAAAGAAGAAAATTTTGAAAAAATCCGAAAGGCAGGCGACATAATGGTTTCAGCGATTCGGAACGAAGGCAAGATCATTAGCTGTGGAAATGGTGGTTCTATGTGCGATGCGATGCATTTCGCCGAAGAATTAACAGGTCGTTTTAGAGACGATCGCCCTTCCATTGGTGCTCTTTCAATCTCAGACCCCAGTCATATTTCATGTGTTGGGAACGATTATGGATTCGATCATATCTTCTCACGTTACATCGAAGGAGTAGGTCGAAAAGGCGATGTTTTACTAGCAATTTCAACTTCAGGAAACTCGAGAAACGTACTAAACGCCATTGAAACGGCAAAGAAAAAAGGAATTCAAGTCATCGGACTTACTGGAAAAACGGGAGGTGCCATGGCAGATTTGTGTGACGTAGAAATCCGAGCACCGCATTCTGACTACGCCGATCGTGCTCAGGAGATTCATATTAAGGTAATTCACGCCTTGATTCAGCACATCGAAAATAATCTATAAACCCTATTGGTCAGGGAAGTGAAAACACTATCTTTGCGTCGAATTTTTTAAGTACAGAATGGGAACAATTGCACAAATATTTGAATCGGGAGAGCGCAGTGCGCACAAAGGACTTTTTAACAATCTTGTGATGTTGGCTCGTGTTGACGGCGAAGTAGCAGCGTCTGAACAAAATCTTTTGAAGCGTATCGCGAAGCGTTTGGCCTTGACAGATGAGCAAGTGAAAGAAATCATGGATCACCCGGATTCTTACCCAATGGTACCGCCAGTTTCTAAAGAAGAGCGTTTCGATCGTTTCATTCAGTTCGTGGAGATGGTATGCATCGATGGTGTGATCGATCCAGCTGAAGAGAAATTAACGCACAAATACGGATTGGCGCTAGGATTCACTGAAGACGTTCACGAAATCGAAGTGAAAGTAATCGACCTCCTCAAAGCAGGTAAAAGCCGTTCTGAAATTTTGGAAGAAATGATGTAGGAATACGTCTTAACCATATTAAAAACCGATCATTTCGACTCCGCTCAATGATCGGTTTTTTTATTCCCAATTACTCAATTAGAACAACTATTCATTATTCAATATTCTTTATTCATTATTCCATATTGAATAAGTTGTTGAAAACTCACGCGTTTTAAGCTCCTTAGCTATAAACCAATCGCCAATAATTCCGTAATTTTGTCACTTACCTTCAAGGCATGAGTCAAGAAGAATTACAACAAAAAGTCAAGAGTATTTTCTCTGCGTATCTCGAGCAAAACGGACACCGAAAAACGCCAGAGCGCTTCGCCATACTAGCAGAAATTTACAACTACGACGGTCACTTCGATATAGAATCATTGTATATCGAAATGAAAAATCAAAATTATCGTGTATCCCGCGCAACACTCTACAACACCATTGAGTTGTTATTAGCGTGTAATCTGGTTCGCAAGCATCAGTTCGGGAAAAACATCGCACAGTTCGAAAAAGCGCACGGATCCAAACAACACGATCACATCGTATTAACGGATACCGGAGAATTGCTCGAATTCTGTGATCCACGAATTCAAAACATTAAGTCCACCATCGAAGAAATTTTCGGTGTGGAAATTCAACATCACTCCCTCTATTTCTATGGAGTGAAAAAAGACGACAACAAATCAAAGTAAGTGAACTTACAATTTGACGTACATATCGATGAACCGGTAATTGTCTACGCATTGGACGGAAAAATTACCACCGAAGATGATTTTGCAGCACTCGAAGCGGAAGTGTTCCAGAATCTGAATCAAAACTATTACCGCATCGTTTTCGACTTGGGCAACCTTACACATACCAACTCAACGGGGATCAGCTTCTTCATGCGAACGCTCACAAAAGCACGCATCATGAGCGGCGAACTCGTTTTGTCAGCCATAGATGGAAATGTCAAAAAGATCTTTGACATCGCGAAGCTCAATGAGGTTTATACCATCTATCCAACTACAGAATTAGCTATCAAACACTTTAAGTAAAACCAATGAAAGTAGACGTATTACTCGGTTTACAATGGGGCGACGAAGGAAAAGGAAAAATCGTCGACGTACTTACTCCAAACTACGACATTATTGCTCGTTTTCAGGGTGGACCAAACGCTGGACACACGCTTGAATTCGAAGGTATCAAACACGTACTGCATACGATCCCTTCAGGTATTTTCCGCGAGGGAGTTATGAACTTAGTAGGAAACGGAGTGGTAATCGATCCAGTTATTTTCCAAGGAGAATTGGAAAAGTTGAAACCGTTCAACATCGATTACAAATCGCGATTGATCATTTCGAAAAAAGCCCACTTGATCCTTCCAACACATCGTATTTTGGACGCTGCTTCTGAAGCCGCGAAAGGAAAGAATAAGATTGGTTCTACTTTGAAAGGTATCGGCCCTACGTACATGGATAAAACAGGTCGTAACGGATTGCGCGTTGGAGATATCTTCTCACCGAAATTTAAAGAAAAATACGATGCGCTTGTAGAGAAGCACAAGCAAATGTTGCGTCGCTACGATGATTTTGAATACGATTTGAGCGAATTGGAAGGCCCTTGGCTGGCTGCCATCGAATCGTTGAAAGAATTAACAGCGGTTGATAGCGAACAATACATCAACAATGCGATGAAAGAAGGCAAGAAAGTTCTTGCTGAAGGAGCTCAGGGAACCATGTTGGATATCGATTTCGGAACGTATCCATTCGTAACTTCATCGAACACGGTTACCGCCGGAACGTGCACTGGATTGGGCGTTGCACCTACCAAGATCGGTTCTGTAATCGGAATTTTCAAAGCATACTGTACACGTGTAGGAAGTGGGCCTTTCCCAACGGAATTGCACGATGAAGTAGGAGAAAAAATACGTAAGGATGGATTTGAATTTGGAGCGACAACAGGACGTCCGCGTCGTTGTGGATGGATCGATCTACCGCAGTTGAAGTACGCCATTATGATCAACGGAGCCACGGAACTTTCCATGATGAAAGCGGATGTATTGGATGGATTTGAAACAATCCGCGTATGTACGCACTACATTATCGATGGTGAGAAATACGATTACTTCCCTTACGACGTTACTGACATGGACGTTCAACCGGTTTACGAAGACATCAAAGGATGGAATTGCGACTTAACGAAGTTATCCTCTTATGATGAAGCACCGGAAGAACTGAAGGCGTATGTGCGCTATTTGGAACAAAAATTGGAAGTTCCCGTAACTACTGTATCGGTTGGACCGGACAGAACACAAACCTTAGCTAATAAAAAAGTGCTCGCTTGATAGCAAAATTATCTATAGTAAGAAGTGCGCTCTTTATCGGCGCACTTTTTTTAATTGCACCCGATACGTCGGCGCAAAACGTGCTGGAATTGCTTCCCGGCTCGGATGAATTGCGTTATGATGGCAAAACGGGATTGCATACTCTTGTAGGTAATGTCAGCTTCAAATATCAAGGCAACTTGATGTTTTGTGATTCAGCCATCTACAACAAGCAACGCAAGATGGTCTGGGCGTATGGAAACGTGCACATCAACAAACGAGATACTCTTAATCTCTTTTGTGATTCTCTTCGCTATGACGGAAAAGAAAAGAAAGCCAAACTAAAAGGTAATGTTCGTGTCCGCGATCAAGAATACAAATTGACTACGCGCGAATTGGATTATGATGCGGAGAAAGGTCAAGCTTCATATTTCACAGGAGGTCGCGTCGAAGGATCCAAAACAAGAGAAGTGCTCACCAGTCGTGTGGGATATTACTATCCTGAATCGAAGAACTTTGCGTTTAGTAATAACGTCGTGTACGAGGGAAATGACATGCGCATGACCACAGATACGCTCCAATACATGGCGTACAGTCAAAAAGCGTATTTCTACGGCCCTACCAATATTGAAGCGAAAAACGCATTGATGTATTGTGAATCTGGATGGTATCAAACGAGTACAGAAGAAGGTCGCCTGAGCGGAAACGCTTGGATCAGTCGGGATTCGACTTACATTTCAGGGGACACTCTACTCTATCTTCCAAAAACGGGAACGTACGAAGGCATTGGAAATGTCTACTACATGGATTCTACAGAAAATCTAGCTTTTACGGGCAATTACGCCTTCGCCTCAGACAGTATGCACTACACATTATTGACGGGAGATGCCATCGCGACCAAAATGATGGAAAGCGACACGTTGCACATTCATGCCGACACGTTATACAACTATAAAGACGACTCCACCAATATTTTGAAAGGATACTATGGCGCTTCGACCTATTCGTCCAAGTTTCAATCGAAATCGGATAGCTTGGTCTATGACAAATCGAAAGAACGCATTGAACTGTACGAAGAGCCGATCGTTTGGGCGAAAGAATCGGAAATGAAAGGCCGATTTATGGAAATGATCGTTCGCGACAGCATTATCGATTCCGTTCTTATCTACGATAAAGGAACCATTCTGATGGAAATCGAGCCGGATAAATATTACAATCAGATTCATGGAAACGATATCAAGGCCAGTTTCAAAGACAACGAGTTGCACCGCGCCTATGTCTATGGAAATGCCATGACGATCGCCTATCCTGAAGAAGAGGAAAAAACGGACTCCACGCTCGTAAAACATCGTAAAGGAATGAACCGCCTCTACTCTAGTGATATTCGAGTGGATCTTGATAGCGGTAAAATTGTGGGAATCGCCTATCTCAAAGATCCAGACGGTGCCTTTTATCCCATGAAGCAAATCGCACGAGACGAACAATTCGTACCAGGATTTGTTTGGAAGGGCTTTTTACGTCCTATCAGTCGAGAAGATCTGCTAGAAGATAAAATTCAAGCCCCGAAACCGGAAGAACCTGTTAAAGAAGAAGGCTAAATTACCTCAGAAAGACGTACGTTAAAAAGTATTATCTTTAGCCGCTACACCGCTGAATTCAGGCTCTAGCAAGCTACGTGGTAAAATCAAAAGCGCTAAGAAAAAAAGAGATGAAATACGAAGAAAGGGTTCCCGATGCATTGTTTCGCGAAGAAGATGGTCAGTATTTAGGACGACCTGCAGATTTCAACGATCGGATCATCTCGCGACGCGTAAATATTGTCGCAAATACCGAAGGATTCGTACAAAAAGACGCTCATTTATTGGATATTGGCTGTGGTAATGGCGCTTCCATGTTTCTTCTTTGTGACAAAGTTTCCCAATGTATGGGGATCGATATTAATGATGATCACGAAGAAGAGCTTAAGAACTACGCCGCACAGCACGGCATCAAAAACGTAGACTTCGAAATTGTAGATGTCGTAGCGGAAGAACCAAAGAAACAATACGATCGGATTATCAGTTTCGAGGTGATCGAACATTTATCCGCCGAAGATGGAGTTGCCTACTACCATAAGGCCTTAAAAGATGATGGTATCATGGCCATTTCTGTTCCTAACAAATGGTGGATCTTCGAGACACACGGAGCAAAACTTCCATTATTGCCATGGAACCGCGTTCCTTTCTTTTCTTGGCTCCCAAAACCGATCCACGAGAAATACGCAAATGCTCGAATCTACACGAAACGACGCATTATTAAACTACTGGAGAAGCACAACTTCAGCGTTGAAGAGACGCATTATGTCACGGCGCCCATGGATGTCTTACCTGATGGAAAATTTAAGAAATGGGTAATCCGCAATTTCTTTGATAAAGACACGACTCGAAATCCCTGTAAAGCGGTATCTATCATTGTAATCGCTAAGAAGAAGTAGTTCAACTCATTAATTATTGAGTCAAAAGAAAAAACCCTGACCATCTTTCGATATCAGGGTTCAATACGGTTACTCAATTATTACACTAGTGTTGTACCACCAAACGTTTACTTACCAATCCGTTTTCAGAGGAAATACGAACGGTGTACATTCCATTTGCTAAGTCAGCAATTTGTAGATCGTGCGTTGTACGACCCGCCGGAACATCTTTCAAAGTCTCAGTTGACAAAATTTGCCCCTGAGCATTGATTAATTCTACTGTTACATCTTGCGTTTCGATCGATTGAATCGCTAAGGTAGTTTTCGTCGAAGATGGGTTTGGATACAATTCTGCAGATGCAATCGCATTTACGTTTTCCTCCAATCCAACAACACCCGGCACAGCGTAAGCTGCTTGATACACAGAGCGATCTAAAAGCGTTTGCACCCAGATAGCAACTCCCAAATCAGAGAATTCCTCTACACTGTGCTCAATTGAATGATCGATTGGATCACCTGCGTTTGCCGGCAAACGGTAATTTCCTTCAAATGTGTAAGACCCTGTCCAGTTGTAGACATCTCCAGCCATCATTGGAGACATTACTACACCTCCAACTCCGTTGATCATTTTCTTCATCACGTGCTCAAACTGCGTTTCACCATTTGATTCGACGTTGTTGAACGTTTGATATTCAAAAATCGCCATGTAAAGACGCACACCCGGAGGCGTATTTTCCAACATTTCTACGTCCACTGAAATTTCAATCGTTTGATTGGCTTCATCAATTTGGTACACGCCCGTAATATTCGCTCTCGCAGCCACCGCGTGCACGGCATCCAAGTCCCCTTGAGACAAGTTGTTTGGATTTAAGCTCGTCTGTCCGTCCAAGTAAGAAGCTGGTACTCCCGAAACTCCATACCCGTCAGCACGATCTCCACCTTCTACCGTGTAGTATGGATCTCCATTTCCTGGCCAATCCAATTGATATTTAATAGAAACAGTGTTGTTATCGTTTTGTCCATTGCTCAAAATGGACTCTAATTGTTGATTTCCTGGATTACATGGCGGACATGTCGACGACGTAAATGTTTCCACAACAGAAGTACGCGTTTGCGCCTGAAGTGCAATCGGCAGTGCCAATAATCCTAAAAGAAGGTAGCTTTTTTTCATAGTTCGTATGTAAAGATTCTATTCCTAAAAATAAATAATTCACTGATTGTGAGAAATTCAAAATACCAATTTCGTTGAAATGCTAAATCTTTCTTGAGATTCATGTTTCAGACGAATTCCATAAAATGACCTTCTATTTACTGTTACAAGTACGTAGTCGTTCCGTATTTATACCCGAAATTATCTGAAAACGAAGTTATTCTGGACTTTTATTGTATTCTTACAACGCCGTAAGGCACAACTATTATTCACTGTTTATGGACTCAAACATTCTTACCTGGGCGCTGATCGGCGCAGCAATTGGAGCTGTTGTAGCTTTGATTATTCAACAACGTAAAAAGAACCAAGTAAATAATCAGAATGCTGCGAATCAACAGGATTCAGCTGCTGAAACTTCGGAAACCACACCTCCGACTTCTTCTGATGTCAAAAATTATTACACCGTAAACATGTACAAAGAGTACCAATCTACGGGTACTGGTGTTGGAGTCGCATTTTCAGGCGGAGGATCGCGTTCACTTTCATGTACCATGGGACAGCTCCGAGGCTTGAAACATTTGGGAAAAATGGGTGAAGTTGGTGCCATTTCCGCTGTTTCTGGAGGATCATGGGCCTCTTCTCTCTATACCTATTTGCCCAAACATATCGACGATGATAATTTCCTTGGGACACCGGTAGGAAACCCAGCAGAACTGACTTTGCTATATCACGGAGAAGTTGCCACGGCATTGGATCGTTTTTCGCCGCACAACATGGGACAAGTCGCAACGAATCTCGGAGTAGTAAAAATGGCCGCCCGTGCTGTCGAATTATACGTAGAAGGTGTTCCTGCTGACGATCTTTGGGTACGAATGATTGGTGAATACGTATTCGCACCTTTCGATTTGTTCAACGTAGGCCGGCCGAAATTTTTCACGGAATCATTGGATTGGTTCAACACGCATATCCAACACAACAATCCAGAACTAGGTATTGGCGATTTTTACGTTCCAAAGAAAGGGAGACCAGAGCTGATCGTCAACTTTAATATCTCGCCTCAGGAAGGATCCGATCAATTATTTCCGATGGAAAGCACGCAAAAAATGGCCGGAATCTTACCGGCCTATCCAAAATCGGATTTGAATAATACGGATTTAGGCGGAGGATATATCGATCCGTTCGGATTTGGGTCCAGAAATCAATCTAGCCCTTCCGGCGACTTGATCCGCGTGGTAAAACCAGCAAATCGATTCTCCGTTCATACAGTATCTGGACTGAGCAGTGCGGCTTTCGCAGAAACTTTATTACAAGCGACGAAATGGCCGGAAGAAGTGCAAAGCATCGTTTCTAAAGAATATTACTGGCCGGTGATGAATACCGCGCAACCGTCTCAAAAATATCATTTCGCGGATGGAGGAAATTTGGAAGACACAGCCATCGCTGCGCTACTCCGACGCAAATTCAGCTCGATTATCGCTTTCGTCAACGGTTCTACACCAATTAGCTGGGACGAAAAAAACCAAGAAGTAATTGTAGGAGAACAAATCGCAGTGCTATTTGGTTATCAGCCGAAAACAAAAACGGGATTCATGGAGGAAGATTACTTGCCGTGGGAACCTTTCCCTGAGAATTACAAGCCGGGAGACAAATTGCAAAAAGCTTCTTACGCGACTTATGCATACGATCGTGTTTTCGATCCTGCATTATTCAAGGACTTCACCATGGAACTCTACAAATTGGTACAGAAAGGCGGAACTGTTATGTGGAAAATGGAGAATTTGCAAGTTATGGATCAGCCGCATTTGGGGGGTGAAGGATACACGTTGGACAAGCTTTTATGGATCATCAACTCTGAAGTGAAGGCCTTTAACGATAAGCTCGAAGAAGAAATCAAATTGGAAATCGATGCGGGAGATTTGGGTGCATTTGCACATTTCCCGTATTACGAGACGATCGGTCAATTGCATTTGACAAAATCGCAGGTGAATCTTTTGGCGCACCTTTCATGCTGGAATGTCATTTCAGAAAACGTGAGCGGAAATCAGGACGGGAAATACAACAAGGATATTGTTTTGAGTATGTTCGATTAGAACGTCCATCGCAATCCAACTCCGGTCGGTTGCAGGTGAACAGAAAATTGGACTTGATTTCGAATCCCAGAGGAATCGAACCGTGAATTGTACGAATTTACAGCTCTCTTGCTTTGATTCAAATATCGGATATGCAGCGGAATAGAAGCTAAAAACAGCGCTGCACTCGGTAGAAAGACGGGCCAAAGAATCTCATTAGTGACCAAGCCATAACCTAAGGTATAACCGAGAGGCCCCGAACTCAAAACCTGCAAAATGTTCCTGTAAAATTTACAATCTCTGGCGCCTTCGATGTATTCAAAAGTCTCTGGATAAGGGCGCATAAGAACGAATAGATCGTCCATTGACATCCTCTTCTTTCCTTGATATACTTTCCAATTTTCTTTGTTCCAACGTAGCGTAGAATCCTCCACCTTCAAAGTATCTTGGGCATGTACTGAAATACTCAAAAAGAGTAAGAGAAGAGTGACTGGGGTTTGGATCATATGGTAAGAAAGTAGACTAAGATTCTTCACTTTGGCGCACCACACGTTGCACTCCCTCCACTTGCTCGAACTTGCGCATGAGCGACTTCAGGTGTTCCGTATCATAGACCAATACTTTGATCGATCCTTCGAAGATTCCATCGTTGGTTTCAAATGAAATGGATTTCATATTGACGTTGTGTTGATTGGAAATGATCTCCGTGATTCGGTTCACCAATCCAATGCGGTCAATTCCGTAGACCGTGATGGACGCTAGACTCTCCTTCAATTTCGAGCTCTCCCAGCGCGCTTTGATGCATCGATAGGCCATTTTTGACATCAAATGCTCGGCGTTTGGACAACTGTAACGATGCACCTTGATTCCATCATTGATGGTGATGAAACCGAAGACGTCGTCTCCCGGAATTGGATTACAACAAGACGCCATTTTGTATTCGATGTCCTTGAAATTCTCACCAATGATGATCGTATCGGACTTATCAACCTTGGCAAATGGAGATATAGGATGCGTACTTTTCTTTCGAACGTATGTCTTCTTCTCCAATTGTAAGAGTCCACCTTTGTTCTCCAGCTCGCGCATTTTCGTCAAGTCAATCTTGCCTTTCGCAATCTGGAAATACAGCTCCGTAGCGCTAGGTATTTTGTAGAATTTCTCTAGAACAGTAATGTTCTCAGAAGCAAATCGAAGGTTATACTGTTTGAGTTTACGCGTCAAGATTTCTTTTCCGTCAGATGCAATACGTTTTCGCTCTTCATTCAAAGAAGATTTGATCTTCTGACGGGCACGTGCCGTAGCAACCATACGCAGCCATTCCTCATTCGGCTTCTGTTTCGAAGAAGTGATAATTTCAACCTGATCACCGCTTTGCAACTGATAACTTAGAGGAACGAGGCGGGTATTTACTTTCGCTCCAATACACTTATCACCAATATCTGTATGAATATCGTAAGCAAAATCAAGGATGGTAGAACCGGTTGGCAAGACGCGAAGATCTCCTTTCGGTGTAAAGATGTAGATTTCCTCAGCGAACAAATTCAGCTTGAACTCGTCGATGAAATCCATCGCATTCACATCAGGATTCTCCAACAAATCCCGGATTTCTCCAATCCAACGGTCAAATTTACTTTCGTCTGTTTTAGATTCTTTGTAGCGATAATGTGCCGCCAATCCCTTCTCAGCAATTTCATCCATGCGCTCGCTTCGAATCTGCACCTCCACCCACTTACCAGTAGGCGACATTACTGTGGTATGCAAGGATTCATATCCATTTGCACGTGGCGTTGAGATCCAATCTCGCAATCGATCTGGACTCGGTTGATAGAAATCTGTTACTATCGAATAGACACGCCAACAATCGGGTTTTTCCTGCGGCTCAGGCGTATCCAAAATGATTCGAATGGCGAAAATGTCATACACTTCCTCAAAAGGAACGCCCTTGGTACGGATTTTCCTGTAAATAGACGAAATGGATTTCGTTCGGACTTTGATTTTAAATCGATATCCTTCATTTGATAGCGCTTCTCGAATTGGATTGGTAAATCGTCGAATGAAGCGATTACGTGCGTCCTTGGTGGACTTTAGCTTTTCCTGAATATCCTGATAAACATCCGGATCGGTATAGCTCAATGCCAAATCTTCCAGATCACTTTTCACAGAGTACAGCCCAAGGCGATGTGCCAACGGAGCGTATAAGAAAGTCGTTTCTGAGGCAATTTTCACCTGCTTATCGTGACGCATGGAAGAAAGCGTACGCATGTTATGCAAGCGATCCGCCAATTTGATCAATACCACACGAATATCGTCTGAAATCGTGAGCACCATCTTGCGGAAATTTTCGGCCTGAACCGATGCATTCTCATCAAACACCTCAGGAATTTTCGTCAATCCGTCAATGATCAATCGTTCTTTATGACCGAAAAGATCTTCAATATCTTCCAGCGTGATATGCGTATCCTCAACCGTATCGTGTAACAAGGCACAAACTACAGCCGTCGGCCCTAAGCCCATTTCATCGATACAAATGCGTGCTACTGCAATCGGGTGAAAAATGTACGGTTCACCGGATTTACGGCGCATATCCTTGTGCGCTTCAACGGCAACGTCAAAGGCTTTGCGAATGCGTCGTGTATCTTCCTTACTCCTATTTTTCAGGGCACGTAGCAAGCCACGGAAAGCATTTAAGATTTCCTTACGCTCTTGTTCAAGATCAATGTTGAGCTCTTCCTGCATTTATTTTGCGGGTAGTAATTTTGCTGATACTTCACCGAATCCTACACGAACACCATTTTTTTCGCTGTATCCGCGCATGATTACTGTATCGTTATCCAAAATGAATTTTCGTTCAGAACCATCTGGCATTGGAACCGGTTTCGTTCCTTTCCATGAAATCTCCAACATGGAACCGTATTGACCTTCTTCCGGCCCGGAAATCGTTCCTGACGCCATCATGTCACCATTTTTAATATTACATCCGTTGATAGTATGATGCGCCAATTGCTGGCTCATGTTCCAATACATGAATTTGTAGTTCGAATTTCCTACAACCTTTTCTTCGCTATTCTCTGGAGTGATGGAAACTTCCAAATTGATATCAATGTGTTTGTCTCCAGAATACTCCAAGTAAGGCAATACTTTCGGGTCTTGAACAGGCCCAGAAACTCGGAATGGCTCCAAAGCATCCAAAGTCACAATCCAAGGAGAAACGTGAGAAGCAAAGTTCTTCGCCAAGAATGGCCCAAGTGGAACATACTCCCATTTCTGAATGTCACGTGCCGACCAATCGTTGAACAAACACATACCGAAAATGTAATCGTCTGCCTCGGCTGTAGTGATAGAATCTCCCAAAGGTTTTCCTTCATATGTGATGAACCCCATTTCCAATTCGAAATCAAACAATTTACACGGCCCAAATACTGGTGGTTCGTCCTCGCTTGGCTTTTGCTGTCCTTTTGGACGGTGTACCGGAGTTCCCGAAACAACAATAGAAGACGCACGACCGTGGTATCCAACAGGAATGTGCTTCCAGTTCGGCAACAAAGCGTTATTGGGATCACGGAACATGCATCCAACGTTGAAAGCGTGCTGCTCGCTTGAATAGAAATCGGTATAATCTCCCACTTTCACAGGCATCAACATCTCAACGTCGTTCACGTCAATAAGCACCTGCTGCACGTGGTGTTCATTCTTTGCCAAATCCTCATACCCTTCGCTGAACAATTTTGATAGACGATTACGCAAAGCACGAGTCCCCTGCTTTCCTTTCTCCATCATTGGATTCAATGCGTCTGTTTCGAAATCGCTTCGTGAGAATGGAAGGTTGTCCATGTATCCCAATACGAACAAGGCCAGCAAATCGATGGCTTTATCTCCAATTCGGGTAGCTACGCGCGTTCCTTCAGATGTTTTAATGACTCCAAAAGGAATATTTTGAATAGGGAAATCTGAATTTTCAGGGACTTCGATCCACGACTTCAAATTTGGATCATTCGCTGCGATGGTCATAATATGTGTTTGGTTTGAGTTCTTAATTAAAATTAAACATTAAAGCGGAAATGCATGATATCTCCGTCGGAAACAACATACTCTTTTCCTTCTACTCTGAATTTCCCTGCATCCTTGACAGCAGCCTCGCTACCAAAGTTCACGAAATCGTCATAGGTCATTACCTCCGCACGGATGAATCCTTTTTCGAAATCGGTGTGAATAACACCTGCCGCTTGTGGGGCTGTCATACCTTTCTTGATCGTCCATGCACGTACTTCTTTCTCTCCTGCCGTGAAGTATGTATCCAAGCTCAAAAGTTTGTATGCGGAACGAATCAATCGGTTGACCCCAGGCTCGTCTAATTCCAATTCATCCAAGAACATTTGACGTTCTTCGTATGTCTCTAGCTCCATGATGTCAGATTCGATAGCCGCACCGATCACCAATACTTCAGCATCTTCATCTTTCACCGCCTCTTTTACTGCATCAACATGCCCATTTCCTGTCTTCACTGATGCTTCATCGACATTACACAAGTACATCACCGGTTTCGAAGTGATCAATTGGAACGACTTCATAATCGGAGCTTCATTATCATCGATTTCCAACGTACGTGCTGAATTCCCTTCCTCCAAAGCTGCTTGGATACGCTGCGCTAAATCGTGCTCTTTGATCGCGTCTTTATCTCCAGATTTGATAATTCTGCTCAAGGATTGAATTCGCTTTTCAATCGTCTCCAAATCTTTCAACTGCAGCTCCGTATCGATAATTTCCTTGTCACGAACTGGATCTACCGAACCATCAACATGCACTACATTCCCATCATCAAAACAACGCAAAACGTGAATAATTGCGTCGGTTTCACGGATGTTTGCAAGAAACTGATTTCCAAGTCCCTCACCTTTTGAGGCACCTTTCACCAATCCGGCAATATCCACAATCTCCATGGTCGTCGGAACCACTTTCTCTGGAGATACCAAAGATTCTAATTTTTCCAAGCGATCATCCGGCACGGAAATCGTCCCAATGTTCGGCTCAATGGTACAAAATGGATAATTCGCCGATTGCGCCTTTGCATTCGACAAGCAGTTAAATAACGTTGATTTTCCTACGTTCGGAAGACCAACAATTCCACATTTCAGAGACATGTAATTTGAATTTTCAGCAAAGATAACGGAAAGATGCAATTTTGAAGCCCATAGTGGGTAGAAGGTGGAAGGCAAAAGTCGAAAGCAGAAAGAAACCTTTAAGTTGGAATAATCTTTCAGCTTTCAGCCTTCCGCTTTCTACCTTTTCCAAATTAAACCTCCCTAAATTTCGGTCAACTGGTCTATTTTGGATAATTTCGGCGTTGGAAAAGCACGCGTATGAAAGAAGAAATGCAGCAAATCATTGAAGCAGAAATCGAAGCGATACGAAACATCCCGTTGGATGGTAGCATCGAAGCGGCAGTGGATTGCATTTTACAGCAAGTACATCAAGAAGGCGGGAAAGTGGTCATTAGTGGAATGGGTAAAGCCGGACAAATCGGAATTAACATTGCCACGACACTTTCATCTACTGGAACTCCGGCAATTTTCTTGCATCCGAGTGAGGCGCAGCACGGAGATTTGGGAATGCTCCAAAAAGACGATGTACTCTTCTTGATTTCTAACTCAGGAAAGACGAACGAAATCTTGGACTTGGTGCATTTGTCTCAACGTTTGTACGAAGGCATGCCGATCATTGGTCTGACAGGAAATCCGGATGGTGAATTAAGCGAATATTGCGACATCAACATTTGCACTGGATCGCCAAAAGAGGTATGTCCGCTAGGATTGACCCCAACAACTTCGACTACGGTCATGACGGTAGTTGGAGACATTCTCGTGGTGCAAACAATGAAAGCCATCGAATTTACAAAGGAAGAATACGCGAAACGTCATCACAGCGGTTACCTTGGAAAAAAAGCAAAGAATGAAGTATCCTAATAAATTGACTCTAATTGCAGGGCCTTGTGCTATCGAGGACGACGAAATGCCATTCATTATTGGTCACGAGGTCAAAGCGATTTGCGATCGATTGGGGATCAATTATATCTTCAAGGGAAGCTACCGTAAGGCGAATCGTTCCCGTTTGGATTCATTCACTGGAATCGGTGATGACTTAGCTCTTGGCATTCTTCAAAATGTAGGAAAGGAATTAGGTGTAGAGACAATTACCGATGTGCACGAAAGTCATGAACCGGAAAAGGTGGCGAAGTACGTGGATAATCTTCAAATCCCTGCTTTCTTGTGTCGTCAAACAGAATTGTTGCTTGCAGCCGGACAAACAGGATGCGGCGTGAATATTAAAAAAGGGCAGTTTTTGTCACCAGAAGCGATGGTCTTCCCATTGGAAAAAGTGCAATCAACTGGAAATGAAAAAGTTTGGCTGTGTGAACGAGGTACCACGTTCGGATATTCGGATTTGATCGTCGATGCTACGTCCATTTCACGCATGAAAGAATTAGGCGCTCCCGTAATCATGGATTGCACGCACGCCGTTCAAAAGCCAAACAAAACGGAAGGTGTGACAGGTGGAGATCCCAAGTTGATTGAGACCATTACGCTCTCAGCAGTTGCTACTGGTGCAGATGGATTGTTCATGGAAGTGCATCCAGACCCAAAGACGGCAAAGAGTGATCCACATACGATGTTACAATTGGAC
Organism: Fluviicola sp. XM-24bin1; assembly: GCA_003149635.1. Lineage (GTDB taxonomy): Bacteria > Bacteroidota > Bacteroidia > Flavobacteriales_D > Crocinitomicaceae > UBA4466. The sequence continues at coordinate 22,642 of QCWI01000013.1, read as the reverse complement.
AAGTTGGAAGGGATTTTGACGAAGGTTGTAGCGATTCGCAAGGCACTGGGGTATCAATAGAGGTACGGATTTTTATCATTGTTTCCTAGACCTTTCTAAAAAGCTTGTTCGCCATTTCGCGAACCAGCTAATTCGCGAAATGGCGACTGGAAATCAGCAGCGAAATTATTAGGATCAAATGCTACCCAATTGTTAACCAAATCGCCCAAAATCACCTTACCTTCACCACTCCTTCTCACCAGCATTCTCCCTTTCTTTCATTATTTTAGCGCTATTAAAAGCAATCTTATGCGATCTCTACTGTTATTCTTTATTCTCGGAGCAATTACTCCTATCGCACTAGCTCAAGACGATTCTACCTTCATCCGCAATGCCTACGACGAAGCATTATCTCGCGGCCATTCATATGAAAATTTGAGAAGCCTTTGTAAAGACATCGGAGCGAGAATTACAGGATCAGCGGAAGCCGCAATGGCCGTTGAATGGTCGGAAGCGAAGATGAGATCCTACGGTTTCGATAAAGTGTACAAACAAGAAATCACGGTTCCACACTGGGAGCGCGGCACGAAGGAAGCTGGATGGGTGCGCCGTGAAAACGGAGATCTGATCAAAGTACATCTTTTGGCACTTGGAGGATCCATAGGAACGGTCGGACTTATGGAAGGGGAATTGATAACCTTCCCATCCTTAAAAGCTTTGCAAGAGGCATCTTTGAAGGAAGTGTCCGGTAAAATTGTCTTCATCAACCAGCCGATGGATGAGAAAGAAATTATTACGTTTCGAGCGTACGGAGGTTGTTACCCAATTCGAGGCAATGGAGCTGTAGAAGGTGCTCGTCTTGGAGCAAAGGCGGTAATTATTCGATCATTGGGATTACCAATCGATCCGCATCCTCATACGGGGTCAATGCATTACAATGACAGCATTGAAAAAATTCCAGCCGCAGCGGTTTCAACGCAAGATGCAGAATTGATTCAACAAATGGTAGACGCCAAAGAATCCTTAGAATTCGTTCTAGAAATGGATTGCCAAAGCTATCCGGACGTTCAATCTTTTAATGTCATTGCTGAGTTAACGGGAACCGAAAATCCTGATGAAATCATCACTTTTGGTGGTCACCTTGATTCCTGGGACACAGGAGAAGGAGCACACGATGACGGTGCAGGAGTCATTCATTGTTTGGAAGCACTGCGCATCTTGAAAGAACTTGGATACAAACCCAAACACACCCTTCGATTGGTCTTCTTCATGAATGAGGAAAACGGAAATTTCGGAGGAAAATCCTACGCGAAAATAGTGATGGATAAGGGCGAAAAGCAAATTGCGGCGGTAGAGAGCGATCGTGGTGGGTTCGCTCCAAGAGGATTCACATGCGATGGTTCGATTGAGTATCTGAAAATGTTAGCATCCTTCGAGACACACTTTACGAATTATGATCTTCATATTTTCGATCAAGGTTATGGAGGTGTAGACATCAGTCCATTGAAGGATTATTACGAAGGAATTCCGCTTTTTGGATTTGTGCCTGACTCTCAACGATACTTCGATTTTCACCACGCTCCAAGCGATGTTTTTGAGAATGTAAACAAGCGCGAATTAGAGCTAGGATGTGCGGCAATGGCATCTTTCCTCTACCTTTTGGATAAAAATATTTAAGATAGAAGAAATCGCCTCTTAGTACTTTTACTTCGGACGGCCGTATTTCGAAATCCATTGTACTGAACGGATTATGCTCGCTAGTTGTATGATTCTGAAGCGGGACGAGATTGCGTTAAGCGCTGAGCAGTAGACATCCCCCTGTTGATAAAAAAGCCGCGAATTGAAACCGGACAAAGGAAAATAGCGTACTTTTGTACCGAATTTAGCGGGATAGACATTTGTTTATCTAACTATTGAAAACCAGATTATGGCTCAAGACATTTTTGACAAAATCAAGAAGAACAGAGGTCCACTAGGACAGTACTCGAAAGGAGTTCACGGATACTTTACGTTCCCTAAGTTGGAAGGTGAGATTGGAAACAAAATGATTTTCCGTGGAAAAGAGTGTTTAGTATGGTCAGTGAACAACTACCTTGGATTGGCGAATCACCCAGAAGTTCGTGAAGCAGATGCAAACGCTGCTAAAGAATGGGGATTGGCATATCCAATGGGATCACGAATGATGACCGGACAAACAAGCGAGCACGAAGCTTTGGAAGCTGAGATCTCTGAGTTTATGGAAAAAGAAGATACCATCCTTTTGAACTTCGGTTACCAAGGAATGGTTTCTGCTATTGATAGCGTTGTGGATCGTAACGACGTAATCGTTTACGATAGCGAATCTCACGCTTGTATTCTTGACGGGATGCGTCTACACGCAGGAAAACGTTTCGTATTTAAGCACAACGATATGGAGAGCTTCGACAAGCAAATGGAGCGTGCTACCAAAAACGTTGAGCAAACTGGAGGTGGAATCCTTGTGATTACCGAAGGTGTATTCGGAATGGCAGGTGATCAAGGTAAATTGAAAGAGATTGTTAAGTTCCGTAAGTCTGGTAAATACGACTTCCGTTTGTTCGTTGATGACGCACACGGATTTGGTACTGTTGGAGAGCGTGGACAAGGTTCTGGTGAAGAGCAAGGAGTTCACGATGAAATCGATATTCTATTCGGAACATTCGCGAAATCAATGGCTTCTATCGGTGCATTTATTTGTGCTGAAGAGCATATCGTAGAATTCCTTCGTTACAACATGCGTTCGCAAGTATTCGCAAAGTCGCTTCCAATGCCATTGGTAGTTGGAGCTCGTAAGCGTTTGGAATTGTTGCGCGATCAGCCGGAGCACAAAGAGAACCTTTGGAAAATCGCAAGTACTTTACAAAAAGGATTGGTTGATGCAGGATTTGACATCGGAGTTACAAACTCTTGTGTAACGCCAGTATTCTTGAAAGGAAACTTGGCAGAAGCAACAAACTTGACGTTTGACCTTCGTGAGAACTACAACATCTTCTGTTCTATTGTAATCTATCCAGTAGTACCGAAAGATGTAATCATGTTGCGTTTGATTCCTACGGCGTCTCACACCTTGGAGGATGTTCAATACACAATCGAGACATTTACAAAAATGAAAGCTAAATTAGATGCTGGAGAATACCAGTCTGAAGAAATGGCGACTGTTGAAGTAGATACGAAGAAATAGACTTTCAGAAGAAAGACAAAAGATAAAAGAAGAGCCGGTCCATTGGATCGGCTTTTTTTGTGCCTTCAATTTAGCAAGGTGATCAACCGATCAATCTCCTCCGAAGTATTGTAAGCATGCAGACAAATCCGCAAGCGCTCTTTCCCGTCAGGAACGGTTGGGGAATAAATGGGTTTCACTGCAATTTTGGAAGCTTGTAATTTTTCGGCAAGGACGCGCGTCTTATCCACTTCGCCAATCTCTAATATCTGAATGGGCGAATTCGGATCGGAGATAGTTTTCATCTCTCCCAATCGCTCACAGAATCCTCTCAGCATGATCTGTAAACGCGTTCTTCCTTGATCCAATTCTGGATTGGAAGCTACTCTATAATTGTGCTCCACCGCAGAAACCGGAAGCGATGTCGAATAAATAAAGGAACGACAGAAGTTGATGAGAAACTGACGTGTATCATCATCGCAAAGCACCAAGGCTCCATGCGATCCATAGGCTTTTCCAAAAGTGATCAATCGCACGAATACTGATTCGTTCAACCCCAATTGATCCACCAAGCCTCTCCCTGTCTCACCAAAGATTCCACCGCTATGCGCTTCATCAACGATCAGATAAGCTTCATATCTCTCACAAAGAGCCGCAATCTCCTCCAAAGGTGCAAGATCACCATCCATTGAATACAATGCTTCTACGGCCACATAAACCGCTCCCTCGGTTTTCTTTAAGCGTTCTTCCAGATGTTTCAAGTCATTATGTCGAAATGAAAAGGATTTTGCCCAACTCAATCGCACTCCGTCGCGAACGCTGGCATGAATTAACTCATCGTATAAGATGGTATCGCCCTTTTGAGGAATAGTACTAAAGATTCCGAGATTGGCATCGTAACCAGAGTTGAAATGCAAAGCCGCCTTCGATCGAAAGAAATCGGCGAATTGCTTTTCCAGCCTTTCATACGCTTCTGAATTTCCTGATAGTAACCGAGATCCCGTGCTCCCCGAAGCTGACAACTGTAAAGAACCAAACTTTGATGCTCCCAGATAGTCGTTGGAGAAGAAATCCACAAAGCCTTCAAACGAAGAAAGGGAACGTAATGTCCCCTTTTCCTGTCTTTCCGACAATTTCTTATGTAGCTTGGCGTCCAATTAACTTTCCACCGTTACTTTTCTTGGCGTGAAATCTTCTTTTCCGTTGGCCTCCACTTTCGCTCGTGCTTCTGCCAATTCCTTCGCTCTGGCAGCCTCCTTTTTCTTGCGCTCTTCAATAATTGGATCTGGAAGTGAAATTGGCTGCTCTCCGTCTGCGAACGACTCTTTTGGAATCAATCCAAGAATTTCGAACATTTCTTTATCCTCGTTGAACTCAGGATTTGGAGTTGTCAAAAGCTTATCACCAGCGAAGATAGATCCTGCACCTGCCATGAAACACATCGCCTGCGCTTCCATGCTCATTTTCGTACGTCCAGCAGAAAGTCGAACCACCGACTGAGGGAATGCAATACGCGTAGTCGCAACCATACGGATCATTTCCCATTGCTCAATAGGCTTTTGCTCTTCCAATGGTGTTCCTTCCACAGCCACCAACGCATTGATTGGAATTGAATCTGGCGGATTTTCCATTTGCATATAGCTCATCAACAATCCCATACGATCTTCAACAGCCTCTCCCATTCCGATAATCCCACCGGAACATACAGAGATTCCTGCTTTTCGTGCATTGTCGATTGTATTCAAACGATCTTCGTAATCACGTGTTGAAATTACGTCATCGTAGTAATCTGGTGATGTATCCAAGTTGTGATTGTAAGCGAACAATCCTGCGTTCTTCAGACGAAGCGCTTGATCTTCGTTCATCATACCCAAAGTACAACAAACCTCCATGCCCAAGTCGTTTACCGACTGAACCATTTCAATCACATTATCGAAATCTTTGTTATCGCGAACCTCACGCCAAGCAGCTCCCATACACAAACGGGAAGATCCATTCGCTTTAGCATTTTTCGCTTGCTCTACAACAGATTCAACCGTCATCAACTTGTGCGCATCAACATCCGTATGGTAACGTGCTGCCTGTGGACAATAACCACAATCTTCTGGGCATCCTCCTGTTTTGATGCTCAAAAGTGACGACATCTGCACCTCACGTGGATTGTGATGTTGACGATGAATCGTAGCGGCCTCGAATACCAATTCGAGTAATGGCTTGTTGTATAGTTCTAGTAATGCTTCCTTAGTAGCGTATTTTGAGTTTACTTTCATTTTCCTCGTTTGAAAAACAAATATACTGATTAGAATAGAAAGATTTCGGTCGCTATTTACGACTTATGAATAAGGCAAGCTGCATAAGATTTTATGGCCTTTCCTTCTCCGAAAGAATCTACTTTTTCGTGCGTGGTTGCTTTGATTGAAACCGCATCTTCATCCACTTTGAGAAGTCCTGCGATAACCTTTTGCATCTCAGGAATATGAGGATTCATTTTCGGCGTTTCGAGAATGATCGTTGAATCGATGTTGATCACGGAATATCCTTTCGCTTCGATCAATTTCATTACCTCAGCTAAGAGGATTTTACTGTCAATGCCTTTGAACTTTTGATCGGTGTCAGAGAAATGATATCCGATGTCGCGCAGATTCGCAGCACCGAGCAATGCATCGCAAATGGCGTGTAGCAGAACATCAGCGTCGGAATGTCCAACGGCCCCAATGTCTGAAGGGATTTCTATCCCGCCTACAACTAAAGGTATTCCGGGTGCTAATCGATGTACGTCAACCCCGTATCCGATGCGAATATTCATTATTCGTTGTCGTCTGCATCGCCCTGTCCAAGCGTCATTCGAAGTGTGAATCGAAGCGTGTTCGCCAACGGATTCAAACGTTGCAATGCTGCTAAATAAGAGATATCGATTCCGAATGCGTTATACTTGAACCCTACTCCGAAGTTGAAGTACTGACGGGCTCCTTTGTTACGGCTTTCGTAGAAGAATCCTCCACGAACTGCTAAGGTATTGTTGTACCAGTATTCCAATCCAGTAGCGATGTTGATCTCCGTCAACTCTTCACGGAATTTTGTTCCGCTTACTACTTGGTACGATCCATCCGCATTTTGGATGTAATCTCCATTTTCGTCAGTTGCAGGAGTTCCTGGAGCATCTCCGAACGAGCGGAGCATCCCAGCAATTACACCTACATCATCAGATGGCGTTCCTGCGATTACAACAAACTCTCCGTCAACGAAATCATATACTGGTGGCGTTGGAACCAAAAGTTTCTGCAACTCCAATGAGAACGTCAAACTGTTGTATGAATCGAATTTTGCATTGAACGAGTTACCGATTTTCAAGTTCATCGGAATGAAATCTCGCGTCGCCAAACTTGAGTAAGAAACTTTGTTACCAATATTGTTAATCGTCGCTGCGAAGGCGTAATCACCTTTTGTCTTACCAATGCGCGCATCTGGATTGAAGTACGTGAAAGATAAATCCGCTGCACCTACAATCCCCGGTTTTGTATCAACCCCTGGAATTACAGATCCTCCCGTAAGGTTCGAGTAGGCAAACTTTCCGTTCAATCCAACACTCATCGTTTCGTTCAACTTGAAAGCGTAACCTCCAGTGATTTCAAATTCATTCGGCTTGTCTTCACGAAGCACATCTCCTTGAGCACTTGTAAATGTAATCTCTCCCAAAGAGAAGTAGCGAAGCGCTCCACCCACTGCGTGGCGTTTATTGATATTGTAATATCCTGCCAAATAGGATAAGTGAATGTCATTTGTCAATTGACGCAACCAAGGCGTGTATGAAACACTGATTTCCGAGCGCTCTTCCGAGAAATTAATCATCGATGTATTCCAGTAAATGGAAGTAGATGAAGCACTCAACGCAGTACCTGCATCTCCCATACCTCCTGCTCTTGAGTCAGGTGTAATGGACATAAATGGCATCGCCGTTGTGATGGTGTTTAGCTGCAAATCATTCTGCGTAGTACCGCTCCCTTCGCCATTCGGCTGGGCAATCGCAGTTGCTGTTCCTGTTATAAATAGCAGGCCTAGAAGTTTCTTAGTCATCATTCTTTCAATGTTGAACATGCAAATATACGTATATAGTTATCCTTTATTGTGAAGGCTAACGCAAAATCACCAATTTTTCCAATTTCTCAGCAATTTCACCCTCTGGCGTGCGCACTTTCAAGCGATACACATATACTCCTTTTGCAAGTTGATCCCCAAAATCGTCCAAACCATTCCAAGCAATTCCTTCTGATCGGAATCCTTGTGTTTGAACTGTTTCATTAATTGTTTTTACCAAATTCCCTGCGACGGTCAAAATCTGTATTTGAACATCCAATTGACTGCATACCTGATTGTGCTCGAAGAAGAACTCCGTATTTGTCGTAAACGGATTCGGATAGTTCAATACGTGATCTAAAACAATATTTTCTTGCTCTTGCACCACAAATTCGATCGTTCGCTCTGCAGAATTGTTGTTTACATCCCATACTTTCAATGAAAGTGTATGAGGCCCTGGCTCTAGTGCTGCAAAGTTGTATCGGATTTGACCACTTTGATACGAATCCAAGTCTGCCGTGTAGAAATCGTTCAAGACGATCGGATTTCCAGTTTCCCCATCCAATACTGCCACGATATCGTGCCCTACTCCATTTCCAACCGTGTTGATTCCATTTTCATCAAATACATCCGCAATCAAGATTGGCGTTTCATCGGTAATTCCGCCACTCACGAAGTTTTCGTTGTTGATGTACAAATCAATCGTTGGGCCTTCATTATCAACAATCCCATTAGGATCCAACCCACCGATTAGGAAACTAGTATCATATCCGAAGGCATCGGTTAAACCGTTCTCGGCGTAGTAACTGATTTTCCCGAAATCAATAGAGTAATTAATATCCTTTGGTACGATAAAGGTGAATTCAAACGCTCCATTCACCACAGACGCTTTACCGCTATACACCTTGTTTGTCTGTGTTTCGAAGGTAAACGGTGGCGATTCCGCTCCATCATTCGACAAGGTAGTCTGCTGTCTCGGCTTGTCATAAACTGTAGGATACAATACGCCATTAAAGCCAGTCATCATCTGATTGTTGTGATCTTGCACGTGGCCTTTAATAGTTACTTGACTCAACGCCTTGATGGTATCTGTTACCACTCCCGCTGCTTGCCCATTAATACTATCTGTTACGATATTGAAATTCGGCAACGCCAATCGCAATGCTGGATCTCCAATCAACGTGAAGCTTCGCTTGTTGTTTCCACCAACTTGATTCTTCGTACGTGTAATGATTTCCCCAAATGTTCTAGGACGCAATTCCGAATCTCTTTGGAATACTTCCTCAATAAATGCCTGACCAATGTTCGTATTCACACTAAAGTACACCGAGCGCGTCGTTGTCATCAACGCAATTGCTCCTCCATACGGATTCAAGGATGCCCATTCACCTGCGGAAACACGATCTGGGTCATCAAACTTCGTAAACTCGCAGGTAGCCGAAACCATCAACGGCATTACATCGATATTTCTCCAATCTTGAATCATTGGAACCGTTACAACGCGTTCTTCCGCCAATCCAACTTCTCCACCGTGACCAACGTAATTGACCACAAGCGCACCTCTTTCAATGCGTCGGTCAATTTGTTCGTTCACCTCTGGATAGCGTTGTCCTCCAGCCGTAGTTACCTGTGGGTAGGCATCTTGGTAGATTTTAATACAGTTCATTCCTGGCAACGTGTCACTCACGTAATCGTACTGCGGCTCCACATCAAAATTCAAGAAATAGTTGTTCTCCTCATCATCAGCGATCAAAGCATAGGTAGTTCGCCAATCACCGAAAGTAGACGAATAGTCATCGTTGCTACAATTCGTTGTTGCGGTTGAATAGATTCCAGAACCGTTGTTCATGTAGTGCTCTACTTTATCAACCAATTCTTTCGCCATTTGAATATCGGACACCAACATTCGTCCAACGTGCACGTCAATCAAATCTGCCGCTCCGATTGCCTCATTGGCATCCAGAATCCCAAAATAATCGTCTGATGGCATCATCGCAATATGATTCTCCGAGTTGCTATCCTGATCAAACTGGAATGTGAGTACAAAATTGTTGTTGTTTGGAACGCGATTCTTTGGATCGTACGTTCCATCGCCAAACAAACACACATATTTTAGTTTCGGGCCAGGAGTAAAATCTCCGCGATCATAGAACATTTTCGCAAAGGTTCTAATAGCAGTAGCATCCTGCATTCCAGAACTAAACTCATTGTAGATTTGATCGGTACGCACCACGTGAACCGTCAAGCCCTGAGCACGGTGCAAATTGGCTAATCGAACCGCAGATGTCGTAAAGCTCGGATGCGTAATGATCAGATAATCGGCCTGTGGCAATCCGTGAAGGTTTTGCGATTGAACACGTCCAACAGGTGTTGGAACATGAAAATTCACGCCGTTTGAAACCGCAAATGTTCTCAGTTCGTCTGAGTTTGCTGTGAAAGTGTACGTTCCTCCATTATTCGTTCCGTCCACATTCCATGGAACATGACGATCGGTTACTTCCCAAACAAATCCATTCGTTGGAACATTCTGAATTTGGTATTCGGCTACATTTCCGGCACCTACAGAATTCAAATCGCGGAATTGCATCTCAGAACTAAAGAACACCAATTGTCGGCGCATATTCACCGTAATTTTATCCAAATACGTCAAGATATCCGGAGAATTTCGTTGCACTTCGATCTGCAATGGCATCACCGCAGTTGGATTTGGCATATCAAAAGAAACTGTGCTTCGTCCGAAATCAACGCCAGAAGGTAACAAGGCATCGTACAATTGAGTTCCATTAATAGAATAGCGCTGCGCCGTACCAGAACTTGAGTTCGCACTGGAAGCCATAGAAACTTCGAAATTCGCAGGCGTCGAAGCGTCAATATTTGGAACACTGAATGAGAACGTTCGCGTCAATCCAACGCCTTCGTCAAACAATTCACCGTACCAACGACTTCCCCCTCCAACAAGATTCAAATAATCTTGCTCGTACACTCGGTAATCGGAATAGGTCGTTACGTTGTGGGTTACCGGATCGGATGAATTGAATACACTCTCAACGCGTAAGGGCGTTCCATTCGGATTGATATTGATGAAATACGTTGAAATATCTGAATAGACATGACGCTCTTGATAGAAATCCGTTGTTCCATTCGCATACCAACGATGTGGCCCCCAACCATAGAAGATGATGTAATCTCCCGCATCAAAGGATCCATCGGATTCACCCACAACTTGAATGGCATTTTTTGCTAAATCATCTGTTCTCGGCGCAGAATTAAGTTTTGGCAACAATCCATCTCCGTTCCCATAAATATTAATGTGCTGCGGATTGATATTGTCAACATCCACTCCCATTGATGCTAAAAAGTCTCTATCAATTCGGTGAAAACCATCTCTGGTAATCGAAATTTTATACCACTCACCATTTCCTGCGAGTACCGAATTCGAAAAGTATTTTGGTCCGATTGGCTTCGCTGCCAAATCTCCCGGTAACTTTTCCAGCTCAAATGAAGTAATGCGATAGATTTGTCCGTTTTCCTGAACGTAGGGCATCAAGTTTACTACAGCCACTTTATCTCCCGTCTCATTGGTTACTTTCAAATCTGCTGAAATCTCAGTTGGGACAACAATATGAAATTGACTCAAGTATTTTTTATCGGCGCTTGTTGCCGGCTGCTTTGTAAAAGATGCAATGGAAATATCTCCATACGATCCGACAACTTTCCTTTTAAAGAAAAAATTGGGACAATACCCATCCAAAGACTGGCCTTTAATGTTCGGTACTTTGAAGTATTCTTCTCCATACTGATACTCTACAGGCGCCTCCCACTCTATTGTTACCGTCTCCGTCTGCGACTGTGCGTATGTGACTGCACAGAAAATAAAAAGTACAAATGTACTTGTAAGTAGCTTCTTCAAACCAATATTAGTTTTCATAATACAAATATCAGGTCAATCTTCTGACCAGACAAAAAAACGCACATATTGTTTGAATATTATACTCAATTTGCAATATTTGTAACTTTGTTCACAGAATACCGTTAAACTACACTCAACAAAGTCTATAACCTAAGTTGATGAAGACATTTAAAGCATATTTGATCATGAGCGCGTTCTGCCTTACAGGATTCGTATCATATGGTCAAGACCCACAATTCACGCAGTTCTACGCGAACCCGATTTATTTGAACCCTGCTTTTGCTGGTTCTCATGGGTGTCCAAGATTCGCGGTGAATTATCGTAACGAGTGGCCTAGCTTGACAGGAAACTATGTGACGTATAGCATGTCGTACGATCAGTACTTCAAAAATATTTCTGGTGGATTTGGTGTTATCGCCATGCACGATCAGCAAGGACAAGGAACGATTTTCACCTCTATGTTAGGTGCTATTTATTCCTACCACTTGAACGTAAGCCGAAAATTCAAGATGATGTTTGGGGCACGTGCTGCCATGTTCAACAAATTCCTTGATTGGGATAAATTGACATTTGGTGACATGATCGATCCTCGTCGTGGATTTATTTATGCAACAGGAGATGTTCCTCGTGGAGGAAGTCGTTATTTCTTCGATGCATCTGCTGGATTCCTTGGATACAATAAACACTTCTTCTTCGGATTTGCAGCGCATCACTTGAATCGCCCTGATGAATCCATGATTATCGGTTCATCTCGCTTGCCAATTCGTATGACAGGACATATGGGAGCTAAAATTCCTCTTGGGTCGAAATCGCAGTACAAGAACATTACTTCGATCATGCCGAATGTTATTTACCAATATCAGAATGGATTCCAGGAATTGATGTTTGGTACATACGTACAGTATGGAGCGTTCAACGCTGGAGCCTGGTTCCGTAACCGTGATGCATTTATTTTAACTATCGGTGTTGATACTGGTAAATTCCGTTTAGGATATAGCTATGATGTGACTGTGTCGCGATTGAATAACGGAGTTTCCGGCGGATCACACGAGGTTTCTTTAGGAATATTATTGAACTGTAAGGATAAGCCGCCATCGTTTAAAACAATCTCTTGTCCTTCCTTCTAAAAAGAAAAACTGTAACGAAAATAAAATGCAGTCGTTGTAATAATGATTGTGAAAGAAAATAAAGATGAAAACCAAAACCAATAATATGCGATTAATTAAAGCCATGGCTGTTGCGTTAGCAGGAGTTTTTGTGATTGCATCGTGTTCGCGTGAAGCATCCTCGGTAACGGGTTGGGATTATAACAACCCCAAACAAGGAGGTTTCCAAAAAGTTCCTTTCGTTGATCAGGAAACTGGTCCGGGACTGATCCTAGTTGAAGGTGGTACCTTCACAATGGGACGTACAGAACAAGATGTGATGTTCGATTGGAACAACCGTCCTGCCCGTGTAACGGTATCTTCATTTTACATGGACCAAACGGAGGTAACAAACTTCCACTGGTTGGAATACCTTTACTGGATTGGCCGTGCTTACGGAGAATCGTATCCAATGGTACAGAAGAATGCATTGCCAGATACTTTGGTATGGCGTTCAAAGCTTGGAGACAACGAGAAGTATGTTGATTACTACTTGCGTCATCCAGCTTACCGTGATTACCCAGTAGTTGGAGTTTCTTGGTTGCAAGCAAACGACTTCTGTAAATGGCGTACTGACCGTGTGAATGAGTACATCTTGATTCGTGAAGGAATTTTCAAATTCAACAACGATCAGCGTAACGAGAATGCATACAACACAGATGCATACTACGCAGGACAGTACGATGAGGAGTCATTGGTTAAGAATATTGAAGATTTGAACCCGGATAACGTTGATGCAAAAGGAAAACTCGGACGCCGTCAAGTGCGTATGGAGGATGGAATCTTGCTACCGCGTTATCGACTCCCGACGGAAGCTGAATGGGAATTCGCTGCTTCTGGTTTGATTGGAAACCTTCAGGCGGGAACAGAAAATATCGATGAGCGTCGTATCTACCCTTGGGATGGTCACTGGGTTCGTCAGGATGAAGCACAATTTACAGGTCAAATCCGTGCAAACTTCGTACGTGGTCGTGGAGATTACATGGGGGTTGCAGGAAACTTGAATGATGGTGCAGACGTTACAGCTCCAGTTGAGTCTTACTGGCCAAACGATTACGGTCTTTACCACATGGCTGGTAACGTATCGGAGTGGGTAAAAGATGTTTACCGTCCATTGACAAGTGAGGATTACGATGAGTTCCGTCCTTTCCGTGGAAATGTGTTCAAAACAAAATTGTTGAACAACGAAGGAAAAATTGAGCAGCGTAACCAACAAGTTCAGTACGACATTCACGGAATGAAAGAGTACTTGAACGAGTTCGAGCGTATTCGTTTCCAAAGAATTTCAGCAAACAATCACGATCCTAACGACACGGTAATCCCAACTGGATTGGCAGCTAACATTAGCTCTCGTAACCAAGTTCGTCAAGGATATGCTCCAGATCCATTCTACGTTTCTCACGGAAAAGTGAAGGATTCTATCGAATTGGATCTATTGGCTGAAATCAACGCAGTCATTGATCAAGCATTGGAATGGCAAAACGAGAAGCACTACATTGAGGCTTCTGCATTGATCCAAGACCGAATCTTCGACGAAATCTTTACAGATGAGTTCCGCGAAGGGCCAGACGGCGAAGAGTACGCGTTCGAAGCAATTACCATCCTACGTGACGGATTCCGCGAGTTCATTATTGATACTCCTGGTAAATTGAAATACCGTAACGTAACAGAAGAAGAAAACATTGGACGTTTGAACTACCGTCGTTCTGATTACATTGATTACCTTGATGGTGATATCGAAAGCTCTATCTACTATGCGAACGATGAGCGTAAGAATGACATCAACCAAGCGACACGTGACCCGAACTTGATCATGTACCAAAACATGCACGAAGAGTATGATTTGGACGGTGGTCAGGTAAAACCAGGAGACCGCACTTCATGGCCAACTACATTGATTTCTGACAAATCACGTGTGTACAAAGGAGGTTCATGGAAAGACCGTGCATACTGGTTAGCTCCAAGTCAGCGCCGATTCCTAGATGAGGACAAGTCGACTGACGCTATCGGATTCCGATGTGCTATGGATCGTGTTGGTTCCCCTACCGGATTCAACTACGGACGTAAAAAGCAAAAGAAAAAATAACGCGCTATCGAACAGAAGCACGTTGAAAAATAAAGAAAGAGCCTCGACAGATTTGTCGGGGCTTTTTTACTTTAGAACCATGGAACAACATCTCACCTCCCCTTTCTATCAGAGTCAAGGAATTTGTATTGATACGCGTAAAATATTTGAAGGGTGTTTATTCATCTGCATTCAAGGTGCAAACTTCGATGGAAACACCTTCGCTGAGGAAGCGTTAAAGCAAGGGGCGCATCATGTGATCGTTGACAATCCTGAATTCTTTAAGGAAGATACGCACATGACATTGGTAGAGGATAGTGTTCGTTACCTGCAACAATTGGCCAACCATCATAGGAAACAATTCAAGATCCCTTTTATTGGGATTACCGGAAGTAACGGAAAAACGACCACCAAAGAGCTTATCTACACGGTTCTCAGCAAGAAATACAATGTTCTTGCTACTCAGGGCAACCTGAATAATCATATCGGCGTTCCTCTCACCCTTTTGCGTTTAACGAAGGAACATGAAATCGCAATCATTGAAATGGGAGCCAATCGTTTCAAGGATATTGAGGAACTCAGTGAAATTGCCGAACCAACGCACGGAATCATTACGAATATCGGCAAGGCGCACCTGGAAGGATTCGGAAGCTTTGAAGGCGTTCTAAAGACGAAAAAAGAACTCTACGATTCAATAAAAGAAAGTAAGGGAACAATTATTATCAACGGAGATGACGAAGTCCTGATGAATAATACGCCCGCAGATATTCCATTGGTAATTTATGGTGAGGGCAAAGAAAATATCATTCGTGGAGAATTAATCGGCCTCTCCCCTTTCGTGGAAATGAAGTGGAGCCATGATAACTACACATCCGAACTGCTCCAAACTCAAATGATCGGAAAGTATAACTTCTATAATTATTTGGCAGCTGCTGCTTTCGGATTTCATTTTAATGTAACGGACGATAAAATTTCCGAAGCACTGGTTGAATATTCTCCTACGAATAATCGATCGCAAGTCTATAAATCTCCCCAGAACACCTTGATTTTAGATTGTTACAATGCTAATCCAACCAGTATGAAATCAGCGCTAGATAGTTTCCAGATGATGCGTCATGATAATAAGCTCTTTATTATTGGTGATATGCGTGAATTGGGAGATGAATCAGCTGCAGAACACGAACGCATCGTTAAACTGATTAAGACTCACAATTTGAAAGGATATAGCGTAGGCGAAGAGTTCGGCAAAGTGCAATCCAATGATATTCTTGCGCATTTTGACTCTGTGGAGGATGCATTGAAGTATTTTCAAACGCATGGAATAGCAGATTCATTAGTGCTTTTGAAGGGGTCTCGAGGGATTCAGCTGGAGAAGTTGGTGGAGGTTTTGTGAGTAACATTTATTTCTCTTATTGGTGAAAATGCGTTTATGCATTTATTAATCGAAGCAAAGACGCATTTTTGCTTGAAACAAAAAATCCCGTCATTTCTGACGGGATTCTTATTATCATCAACCTCTCTCCTAGTCTTTCAACAAGTTTCGAGAAATTACAATCTTCTGTACTTCTGTAGTCCCCTCGTAAATCTGCGTAATCTTCGCGTCACGCATCAAACGTTCTACGTGGTATTCTTTCACAAAACCGTAACCGCCGTGAATTTGAACAGCTTCTACCGTTTGTTCCATTGCTACTTTCGATGCATACATCTTAGCCATCGCACTTGATTGATCGTAGCTTCTACCTTGATCTTTATCCAATGCTGAACGATATACCAACATTTTTGCCGCTTCTACTTCCGTAGCCATATCTGCCAATTTGAAGGCGATCGCCTGATGCTTAGATATCTCTTTTCCGAACGCCTTACGCTCTTTCGAATAAGCTGTAGCCAATTCCAAAGCTCCTCCAGCGATTCCCAATGCTTGAGCAGCAATTCCAATACGACCTCCAGAAAGAACCTTCATCGCGAATTTGAATCCAAATCCATCCTCTCCAATACGATTCTCTTTAGGAACTTTCACATCGTTGAAAAGAAGCGTGTGAGTATCCGATCCACGGATTCCCATTTTATCCTCTTTCGCTCCGATTACAAATCCTTCCATTCCTTTTTCAATGATAAAAGCATTGATTCCGCGGTGCCCTGCTTCTACATCCGTTTGAGCAATTACCAAGTAGACAGACGCTGAAGATCCGTTCGTAATCCAGTTTTTCGTACCGTTCAACAGATAATGATCTCCCATATCGATGGCAGTCGTTTTCTGTGACGTTGCATCAGATCCTGCTTCTGGCTCAGACAAACAAAAAGCTCCGATTTTCTCCCCTGTCGCCAAAGGAACTAGATATTTCTGTTTTTGCTCTTCAGATCCAAATTTTTCCAATCCCCAACAAACAAGTGAATTGTTTACGGACATACAAACAGACGTTGAGGCATCTACCTTACTAATTTCCTCCATTGCAAGAACGTAAGAAAGTGTATCCATTCCAGATCCACCGTATTTTGGATCTACCATCATTCCCATAAATCCTAGTTCTGCAAGTTGCTTGATTTCAGCTTCCGGGAAACGTTGCTCGTTATCTCGTTCGATAACTCCTGGTTTCAACACGTTCTGTGCGAAATCTCTAGCCGCTTCCTTTACTGCTAAATGCTCTTCTGATAAGTCAAAGTTCATATTCTGGTTCGTTATAATTCTGCGAAAATGCGCGTACAAATTTACGCATTTTGTGTGATTTTTCTACTTTTAAAAAGCATGAGTTTATACACAATGATCGGCGCTATGTCAGGGACTTCCATGGATGGTCTTGACCTTGTCCTATGCCAAATTCAGCCCGATCTAGATGAACAATACAGCTATAAAATACTGAGTGCCAAAACCTTCGAGTACCCCGATGATTTACTGAACCTTCTGAAAAAGTCGAAAGAGTTATCTACAACCGACCTGTTTCACCTAGATAAATCGTTAGGAAAACATTATGCAGCGTGTATTAATTCATTCGTTACGGATCAGAAAATCAGTAAAAATGGGATTGATGCCATAGCCTCGCACGGACACACCATCTTTCATCAGCCAGATAAAGGATATACGGTTCAAATCGGATGCGGCGCTACTATTGCGATGGAAACCGGAATCAAGGTAATCAACGATTTCAGGCAAAGAGATGTAATTCATGGCGGACAAGGCGCGCCATTAGTACCCATAGGAGACAAAATGTTGTTTCATGGGAAAGCCGATGCCTTCTTGAATATCGGTGGATTTACGAACATTAGTATTCCCAGTGAACAAACGATCGCATTTGATATCAGTCCGGGGAATTTACCATTGAACACTATCGCACATGCACTTGGAACCCCATATGATAATGGTGGAAAATTAGCTCGTTCTGGAAATCTAGACGAAGAAGTCTTTGAGAAGCTTAACGCATTAAAATATTACCATCAAAAAGCACCAAAATCTTTGGGAACCGAATGGTTGGATAGTGATTTCATGCCGATTTTGAATCAAATCAAAATTCCTGAAGACCGAATGCATACGTGTGTACAACACATCGCGTGTCAAATTGCTATTATATGCAAGGAATTCGCAGTCAATTCCTTGTACGTCAGTGGCGGTGGCGCATTCAACGATTTTCTAATGGAAGAACTCCGACGTAGAGACATTCAGATCATCCTGCCGGCAAAAGACGTTATTAATTTCAAAGAAGCATTGATTTTTGCCTTCCTTGGTGTTCGATTCTTGGAAGAAAAGCACAACTGTTTAGCCTCTGTAACTGGCGCTTCAACAAATGTTCGCGGAGGAACACTTCACTTCCCATAAAAAACTAAATCTCAACTGTTGGTAAGTCTTTGTGATTGTACAATTGAAACGATTTTACGGTTCGATAACTTTGTTAACTTTGCTTGGCTTTAAAAAAGTACTATAGTTGATGAAAGATTTACTTGAAAAGTTCGAAAACAAAAAACCTGAAATCGTTTTCGAATGGAAAGACGCCGAAACAGAAGCTGAAGGATGGGTAGTCATCAATTCGCTTCGCGGTGGCGCCGCAGGAGGAGGAACCAGAATGCGTAAAGGACTCGATAAAAGAGAGGTAGAATCGCTTGCAAAGACGATGGAAGTGAAATTCACCGTTGCTGGCCCGCCTATCGGAGGAGCTAAATCCGGAATCAACTTTGACCCAGCAGACCCGAGAAAAGATGGCGTATTACGTCGTTGGTATGCTGCTGTAACTCCCCTTTTGAAACATTACTACGGAACAGGTGGTGATTTGAACGTTGATGAAATCCACGAAGTAATTCCAATTACGGAAGATTGTGGTGTTTGGCACCCTCAAGAAGGTGTATTTAACGGACATTTCCAGCCGCGTGACGCCCAGAAAATTAATCGAATTGGTCAATTGCGCCAAGGAGTATTGAAAGTGATTGAAGACGAACAATACTCGCCGAAGGTCGATCGCAAATATGTTGTAGCTGACATGATTACCGGATACGGTGTCGCGGAATCTGTGAAACACTTTTACGACATCTACGGAGGTGACGTTGCTGGAAAACGCGTGATCGTACAAGGTTGGGGAAATGTAGGTTCAGCTGGAGCTTATTACCTCGCTCAAATGGGCGCTAAAGTGGTAGGAATCATCGATCGCGTTGGTGGACTGATCAACGAAAATGGATTCTCATTGGAAGAAATCCGCGAGTTATTCCTAACGAAAGATGGAAACGCATTGAGTCATCCAAATATGTTGTCTTTTGACGATGTAAACAGCAAAATTTGGGACTTGAAGGCTGAAGTATTCATTCCTTGTGCAGCATCACGTTTGATTACAGAAGATCAATTGGATCGCATGATCAACGCTGGGATGGAGGTTATTTCAGCCGGAGCCAATGTACCGTTCGCAGATCCACAAATTTTCTTTGGGCCAATTGCAGACAAAGCCGACAACAGCATTACCGTTATTCCAGATTTTATCTCAAACTGTGGAATGGCGCGTGTGTTTGCTTACTTGATGAGCAACGATTTGGACGAACTTACAGACGAAGGCATCTTCTCTGATACCAGCAATATAATTCGCGAAGCACTCAACAATACATACTCAGTTAACTCAAACAAAACAGGAGTGGCGAAAACGGCGTTTGAACACGCATTAAATCAACTTGTTTAAAACATAAAACTTCTAAAAACTACTTATCATGGAAATGTTTATTGTTGTTGTCTTTGTATTGGGATATCTCGCGATTACTCTAGAGCATAGCCTGAAGATTGACAAACTGGTACCTGCCTTGATGATGATGTCCATTGCTTGGGCTGCGGTTGCCTTTGGAATCGATGGATTCGACACCTGGTTTGACAGTCATAATGCCAGCCTGAGAGACATTGACGGAATGGGGCACGAGCATCGAATGCATATGCTTGAAGGAACCTTACTCCATCACTTTGGTAAGACATGTGAGATTCTAATCTTCCTCGTTGGCGCCATGACGATCGTTGAGATCATTGATCACTTCAACGGATTCGCCACTATCAAAAGCTTTATTCGCACGAAGAAGAAAACGACGCTTCTTTGGATCGTGTGTATTTTGGCGTTCATCCTATCCGCTATCATTGATAACCTTACGGCAACAATCGTATTGATTACAATTCTCCGTAAGATGCTTGCTGATAAAAAGCTTCGAATCTGGTACGCCGGTATGATTATCATCGCAGCAAACGCCGGTGGTGCTTGGTCACCAATTGGAGACGTTACTACTACAATGCTTTGGATGGGAGATAAAGTAAGTACGGTGAAATTGATCGAATACTTAATCCTACCTTCATTCATCTGTATGGTGATTCCAACGTTGATTGCGAGCTTCATGCCTGTTTTCAAAGGAGAATTTGAACGACCAGCAGAGGAAGAAGGAGGAAGCTCAAAAGGGCCTTTGATGTTATATCTAGGATTAGGATTGATCGTATTCGTTCCAATTTTCAAAACAGTAACGCACTTGCCTCCTTACGTAGGAATGATGCTTTCACTTTCTATCGTAGCCTTGGTGGCAGAAGCTATCAGTGCACGTGAATTCTCCATGACGGATGTAAACCACGAGCAAGCGCAAGGCGGACACCATAGCTCACCGACATTCGGAGCACTTTCCAAAATTGAGATGCCTTCTATCTTATTCTTCTTAGGAATTTTGATGACTGTTGCAGCACTTGAATCCCTTGGATTAATCTTCCAATTTGGACAAGATGTACAAGGAGCTATGAACAATGATGTATTCATTCTCTTGCTTGGAGCTGGATCGGCAGTAATTGATAACGTACCGTTAGTAGCAGCTTCTATGGGAATGTTTGATCCAGCGCAATATGGTGCGGATGATCACATCTGGCACTTCATCGCCTACTCTGCCGGAACAGGTGGAAGTATGTTGATTATCGGATCTGCAGCAGGAGTTGTTGCAATGGGAATGGAAAAAATCTCGTTCTTCTGGTATTTGAAGAATATCGCTTGGCTGGCATTGCTTGGATACGTTGCTGGTGCGGGTGTTTACCTTCTTGAAGGTATGCTCTTCGGATAATTGGAACAGTATTTGAAATAATAATTTAAATAATTAAAACGTTAGAACACTATGAACTTTACTCTACCTCTCCAAATGGACGTCACTGGCGAACAAGCTACGGATGGCGTTGTTGAGCAATCTATCTGGGACATCATCGTTCAAGCGAGCGAAAGTATGTTCGGCCTTTTCATTAACGTTTTACTCGCATTGATGCTCGGTTATGCGATCTTCATTTTCGTAGAACGTTACCTTGCATTGCGTAAAGCATCGAAAGAAGAAGCAGGTTTCCTTGCGAAGATCAAAGACTACATCATGGATGGAAAATTGGATTCCGCGAAAGATTACTGTGCGCGTTCCAACAATCCTTCCGCTCGAATGATCGAAAAAGGAATTTCTCGATTGGGAAAACCAATGGAAAGTATCTCTGCTTCGATTGAAAATACTGGTAAGCTGGAAGTAATGCGTTTGGAACAACGTTTGAGCTTCCTAGCGACTGCAGCCGGAGCAGCACCAATGATTGGTTTCCTTGGAACCACTATTGGTATGATTATGGTATTTATCGACTTAATGAACACCAATGAGTTGAACGTTGCGACGATTGCACCGGGAACAATGACAGCCATGGTAACTACCGTAGAAGGATTGATCGTAGGTATTATCGCCTACATCGGTTATAACTTCCTCGTAGCACGCATCGGACGTTTGGTTTACCAAATGGAGAACGACGCGTTAGAGTTCATGGATTTATTGCACGAACCAAGCAAATAATCTGTTATGGATTTAAGATCAAACAACCAGATTAAAGTCGAAGGCGGAATGGCTTCGATGACCGATTTAGTCTTCTTGTTGCTAATCTTTTTCATAATAATGAGCTTGATGAGTAACAATACAATGGTAGTTGACGTACCTAAAGATAGCGCGGAGATGGATCCCATTACCGACATTCAACAGGTAACCGTTGTAATTACTGAAGATAACGGCTATTTATTGATGCCGGGAGGTGATGTAAATAAGCCGCGTGCAGAGTTTGCAGACATTGTACCTGAATTGAATGCAATGATGGAAGATAACGGAGAACAAACACTCCGTATCGAAGGACACAGACTGGCAGACTACGAAGCAGTATTTAGAGTAATGGCTTACGCAGACGTTCAGCAATGGAAGCCTGCATTGGCATATAAAAAATAAGATTATGGCAACAATTCCAATAGTTAATACGCAAGACAAACGCATCGGCGCGATTACGTCTGTAGTCGTGATGCTATTGGTCTTGCTCATCATGTGGTTGATTAAATACGAATTAGTAGATCCGCCACCAGAAGATTTACATCTTGAAGTAGCCGCAGAATTGGATCACACAATCGTGGAAGATATTATCGTTGCCGGTGGTGGTGGCGGAGAACCTTCTGACGATCCTGTGAACGATCCGCGTACAACAGAACAAATCATTACGAATAACAATTCGAACGTAACGGTGAACTCTGGAAATGCGAATACGACCACTTCTCCGAATTCAGACAATCCACCTTCTGGAAACAATGTCAGCAACCCTTTTGGTGATGGCGGTTTTGATGGTGGCTCTGGTGGAGGAACCGGAGGCGGTAATGGAACGGGAATTGGAAACGACAGCGGGCCAGGAACCGGAGGGCCAGGAAATGGTGGTTCTGCCAATCGTAAGGTGTTGAAGCACGTAAACTCTAATGATATTCAGTACAACTATGATGCGAAGTTCTACTTCAAAGTGGGTGTAAACGCCGACGGATATGTTG
>QCWI01000012.1 GCA_003149635.1 Fluviicola sp. XM-24bin1 | reverse complement strand
AATTTGAAGAATTCAATCGCGGATTCGTTTTCAATAATAATTGCCGGAACGAGTTCATTTCCGGCAGAATCCAGAACGGCACCACTAACCTTATTGAAAAGGTTGGAATTGTATTTCACGTACTGACCCATAACTCCGAATGAGTACTTCCATCCATTCACGTACTTGTTATAGTCAAAACGGAATTTGTTCTCGATTTCCTGAGATTCCAATAAAAAGTTGCGGAATTCTTCCTCTCCATTTCGTGCATCTTCGAATTGATCCAATTGATTATCGAACATATTTCGACTGATAGCCAAGTTCCAGAATCCATCTTCTACACGGCGTTTGATCGCAACACCTGTTGTATAGTTCCACTGCGTGATGAACGGAAGCGATCGGCGTAGGAATTCCGTTTCGTTGTTATCCTCACGAGTCGCTGCAAAATTGAAACGGTCATAGGCTCCTAAACCAAGGGCTGTGATTGTTGTTTTATTGTTGGGACGGAAGGTTGTTTTAAACTGGAAATCGGAAAAATTCGGTCGAATTGGTAAGTCGATTAGTGTGAAAAGGAAGTCCAGGTACGAAGTTCGGGCGGACACCAGAAAATCATTCTTTTTACCCATTGGCCCTTCCAAGGTCAACACGCTTTCCGTGAATCCAACGCGGGCATTTCCCGATAATTTTTCGCGGTTTCCTTGTCGTTGTTTGATTACGAAGGTGGATGCCAGAGCATTGTCGTATCTCGCATCGAAAGCCGAAGAACTTAATTTCAAATCTTCGATAAAGGATACGTTCAAAATTCCCTGTGCGCCGCCAGAAGATCCTTGCGTTTGGAAGTGATTCAATACTGGAATTTCAATCCCGTCTAGATAATATACGTTTTCGTTCGGAGCTCCTCCACGGATGATGATATCGTTACGTTGCGCCCCACCTGAAGAACCACCAACACCGGGCAACGTTTGCACTACTTTGGATACATCGAAGTTTCCGCCGGGGTTGGATTCAATCTCTACGGAAGTCAGTTTTTGCACAGAGAGTGGGGTAATCATGTCGGTGGTTTTCGCGATTTTGTTTTCATCGTAAACCACTTCTACTGGCCCAATTTCTTGCGTCACGGATTCCAACTCGAAGTTGACCGTTTCTACGTTTCCAGAATTTACAGGGATGTTGAACTTCTTGAAAGGTTCGTAACCGTTTATGGTAATAACTACGGTGTACGTTCCAACTGGAACCTCAAAACTGTAGTTTCCATCGAAATCAGTAATGGCCCCCATTTGGGTTCCTTCGACAAAAACCTTCGCGTACGCCAAAGGCTCTTCGGTGTTTTTGTCCTTAGCATTTCCTTGAATAGTCCCTGTGTTCTGTCCCCACAACGTGCTACAAATAAGAAATGTAGCTCCCAACAAAATTGCTCTCATATAAGCGTATGTATAATTTACCCGGGTAAATGTACAACTTTTAAGCAAAAACGTTAAACAAAATGTGTTAAATGGGGATTACAGAAGATAAGGATTTCGATTGGTAATAACTAAATATTGGAATATATCCATATCGGAATATTCCGATATTCTAATGTTTAAGGGACTTACAAAGCCATTTTCGTATCCACCGAAAGCGCCGCATGATTCCTCGCTATCTCGCGCATCGAATCATCACCTCCACCATACACCATCTGAAATACATCGTACACAGTTAACTGCGGTTCTCCTTTCGTCTGCAACTCAAAAACATCGCCTGCTTGCACTTTTCCATCCTTCAAAACACGGAAATAAGCACCTGAACGGCCAAATTTTACGAACTGTTTTACAGCAAGACTAGAGGACAAACGAACATTCAATTTAAAACAAGGCTGTCTCGGTTGCGATACTTCAATGATGGCTTCGCCGACTTTATACACATCGCCAATGGATAGCGATTTCTCGTCCAAACCTTCAATGGTCAGGTTTTCCCCCATCATACCGTAATCCCAATCCAGATCCGGATGCAATTCTTTCCAATGATCGTAGAAATCTAAAGAATATGCATAGCAAGCTTTGTCCACGCCTCCGTGGTATTTGCGATCAACGACAGCATCCGATTTCACATCTGTTTTTTCCAGTACAATACCACCGTCCACAGGATATTTGAAAATCCCAGTAACGACCTCTTGTCCTTTCCAATCTACCGTTCGTTTTTCGCCAATGTTTGTTGCTACCACTTTCATATTCACAAGATACAACTTAGGGATTCTACGTACGAGATTACGCGTAAAAAAAGTGACGCAGTTGTACGCGAAAAAATCCGCAATTGTACTCTTGACGCTTGATTGCATCCTTTCTAGTTTTGGAATAACCTATTGCACATCACGTGCATTTGAATCGATTTAAAAGGTCTTTTACACAACTATACCACGGTATGGACCGCGCAATCTGTACTACCATTATTAACTATTAATTAAGTAAAGATGAAAAAGAGAAACATTTTTTATTCGGCACTTTTTGTGTTCGCTACTGGATTGAGCTTCGGACAAGCTACCGTTCAAGACGCCGTAAATCCAGATGTTCCGATTTGGGGACAAGTAGACAACACAGGAATTGCAATCGCACCTTTTTACCAATGGAATGCCGTAGTGCACAACTCAGGATAAGTTCACGGTTAAAATCGACAAGGGTGTGATGTCCAATTTCGTATCGCTAGAAGTATCATCAATAGATGAAACAGTAACGGAAAGCGATATCGAAATGGAGTTTGCTGTGTACGATCAATCCGGACGTTTGGTGACCCTTCCAACGCATGAGCAGAACGGTATGACTTTCACGATTGATGTGACAAACTTAGAACATGGAATCTACCTGTTCCAGTACACATTGAACGGTGCAACAAGAGCCGAAAGAATCCCTCATTTTACGAACTAACCTTTTCCGTTAAATGACAGAGCGCTTCTCTTTCCAGCTAGAGGGAGAAGCGTTTTTGCATACTTCTACTTCTCTTTCATCAATTCTTCCACAGCTGTTTCGAGTTGTTGATCTCGTCCCTCGGCCACCGCTTTGTATTCGTTTTTCACTTTGATGTCCGGCTCAAACTGATAGTTCTCCTGAAGATTCCCTTCCATGTCCTGAACACCCACCTGCGGAATTCCGAAGTAAATACTGCGATTGATTTGTGTTTCCCACCAAACTGCTGTCATGGTTCCCGGAACCGGCATTCCAATGGTTAATCCAAGTTGTAAGGCACGATACGCAAACGGGAATCCGTGGGCATCGGAGTAATTTCCTTCACCAATTAAAACGGCTGATGGACGGAACCATTTCGACAACGGCTCGTGCCCGATTTGCTGTCCACGAGGTAGGAAAGTTGCGTACATTTTCCCTCCTAGGAAGGTCGCTAAATCGTCATGCAGCCAACCTCCACCGTTGAAACGTGTATCGACAATCAAAGCATCTTTGTCGGCATGTTTTCCAAGCGCATCTGAATACACTTGTCGGAAACTTGCATCATTCATTCCGCGCACGTGCACATATCCGATGGTTCCACCCGAAAGTTCTTCCACTTGCGCATTTCGTTTCTTCACATATCGTTCATAAGTCAAATTCTACATCGCTCCCATGGAAAATGGTTGGAAAACTTCGCTGTATTCTTTTCCATCTACCGTGAATGTGACAAGCACGTTCTTGCCATTTTGATGGTTCATCAATTGGAAGTAATGCGGCATGTTCTGGATCTCCTCATTGTTGATTTTGGTGATGATCATACCGTCTTTGGCATTCGATCCATCAATCAAAAGAGGACTTTTGTGAATGATCTCAATGGCCTTGATTCCCTTACCGTCGTATTCGAAATCTGGATAGAAACCAAGTGATGCGGTTGCGTCTCCTCCCTCTTTTCGGAAGCGATATCCCGATCCTGTGTGCGATGCATTCAATTCACCCAACAATTCACTAAGCATTTCAGCGAAATCTGGCCCGTTATTGATGTGTAAAAGGAACTTCGCGTATTCTTTTTTGTAGAATTCCCAATCCACACCGTGCATATCTTCTACGTAGAATTTTTTCAATGCCTGGCGCCATGCGTGATTGTAGATGTATTCGAATTCCGCTTGTTGATTCAATTCCATTTTCGCAGAATACGATACACCTTTCGGTTTGCCACTCTCCGCATTGATCACTTGAATGGATCGGTTCGTGATTACGATGATACTTGATTCATCCTTACCAAATTTGATGCTTCCTGGGCCTGATCCCAGTTTTGCCAAAAGTTTCGTTTCTTGTTTTTTGAAGTCCTGAACCCAAAGATCGTATCCCTTCTCAAACGCACTCAAATAGAACATTTTGCTCCCGTCTTTCTTCGCGATAGCATCACTCAAACTAGACGAGTGGATAGTCAAACGTTTTTTGCGATCAGAAGCGTTAGCCAAATCAAATACCAAAGGCTTGATTTCTTCCTTCTCATCTTTGTCCTTCTTGGATTTGTTGTCCTCTTCACCTTTATCTTTCGATTTGTCCTTTTCCGCTTCTTTCATCAAAGCTGCTTCGGATTCCGACATGTTGAATGTATCGTAAGCTCCTTTTGTCAAGAACATTGCGTAGGCATCGTCCTGGAATCCCCAACTTCCGTGACTTTTCATTCCGTTTCTGCCAGACATCCACATGATGGCTTCGCCACCCATGATCCATTTGGGACTGTAGCAATCGTATCCACTTTCAGTCAAGTTGATGATTTCTTTTCCATCGGACGATACCAATCCAACATCCGAATTCCAACGATTGAATGGAAGGTACTGTACTAAGAACCATTTTCCATCTGGCGACCATTCGTAGTATTGATCTCCATCCGAGTACGAATAGTTGTATTTCTTCTCTAAAACGGTGCGTACTTCCTTCGAGGCAAGATTCAACACTTTTAGGATGACACGCTCTTCTAAGAACGACACTTCTTTACCATCTGGTGAGAATGCAGGTTGAAAGGTTTCTTTGTCCGTAACGAGTAATTCTTCTTCCGCTAAAACAGAAGATGCATAGAATAGTTTTTCGTCCTCTCTTGTCAATTTCACCTGATACAAATTCCAGCTTTCATTGCGTTCTGCCGCGAATAATATCGCACGTCCGTCAGGGCTAAAGGTGATGTTGCGTTCTTGCTCTGGTGTGTTTGTAATACGTTTGGTATCCGAGTAATCCAAGGATGTCACGAAGATTTCTCCGTGGGCTACAAAGGCAATTTCTTTTCCGTTCGGTGACAATACCATTTCGCTCACTTCGCCTTTGACATCCACTAATTGCGTGGCGTTGAAATTGTCGTCATTGTTGATTTGAATCTCCAGTTTTTTGGCTCTTCCGCCTTCCTCAAGGGTGTACAATTCGCCATCGAAGCTGAAAGACATTACGCCTTTGTCTGACATAGTTAAAAATCGCACCGGATGATTTTCAAAGAAAGTGATCTGAACGGGCGTCTTACCTGCGATTGATTTCTTCCAGATATTGAAGCTTCCAGATTTCTCAGATAGGTAGTAGAATGATTGTTCATCGCTACTCCAAACCGGGTTTCGATCTTCACCTTCAAATGTCGTTAACTGCGTGTGCTCTTTTGTCGCGGGATCGTACATCCAGATATCTCTGGTCACGGAAGATGTATGGTGCTTTCTCCACTGATTCTCATATCCCTTGCGATCGTGGTAGATGAGCTTCGTTTTGTCCTTGTTCCATGATGCATTTTCTGCGGGAGTCGTCAAAACCTGATCCAAATTTCCTTCGGTGTCAATTGCGTACAATTCACTCAACACTCCAGACGGAAACTGACTGTTCATGTATGAATCCAATCGTGTAGATGTGAACAATACCGTACCATCGTTTTCTACCGCACACGGATAATCTCCCGAAGAATGAAACGTGATTCGCTCCGCAGCTCCTCCGTTAGAAGGCATGGTGTAGGTATCGTAGTTCCCGTATCGATTTGAGGCGAAAGCGATCGTTTGTCCATCCGGTGACCATGTCGCCATGAAATCGTGATCTTGGTGCGTTGTAATGGCATTGGCTTGACCTCCGTTTGCGTCTACAAGGTAGATGTCGCCTTTGTAGTTGAAGGCTATGGTAGATCCGTCAGGAGAGATAGCAGGATAGCGTAACCAAAGCGGCGCTTGCGCTAAAGTTGATCCGTAAATACAAAGAACCAGTACTGACAATAGAAGTTTCATAAGGAGCGATTTTCAATAGTGTTCCGAATTTAGCTAAAAAGCACGGGTAGGAGCTACCAGTCGTAAAGCAGGGCGACCGACCTTCAAAATTAGCGGAATAACTACTCAAACTATTCCAATACAGGCACTACGACTTCCCATTTATGCGTTTTCACTGCGCCTGACTTATTTTGAATGGAAATGGTTCCATTGTACGTGGTGGTTTTGTCAATCTTTGCACGGAGAGTCGCAACACCTTCATTCACTGTGATAGTGCAGCCTTGAGCACATGTTATCTCAGGATCATTCTGGGAATTAAAGGCCGCTATCAGTACTTTTATTTCGATTTCCTCTCCTGCTTGAGCATGACTTGGCCCATATGCTAGAGAGAGTATTTTATCAAAGCTGTAGCAATCCGCACTAACTCTACTCTTCAAGAGACCTAAAGCATATTTTCTTGCCATCAATATTCGGGATTCTAGCACTGATAAGAAATGCAAGGCTTGATGGGCTGATAATTTTTGGTCTTCTCCTTTTCTCGGGGTTAAAGTCACTAAGATTTCAAATAACGTTTCCTTGTCATCGATAAATACATCTTCCAGCACTTGATAGAAATATTTTGAGTCGCTGGCTGGATCAGAAATTACGTCTTTTTTTATGGTTCCAACGGCATGATCTTTATCCTGTTTTAAAGAGCCATCAACAAATCGGTAATGTGAATTCGTGCATAGCTTGACCACCTCATCTCTGTATTTAATTATACTGCTCAAAATCTTCTTTGAATCGAAAGCATCGTCACTATCTTCTTTGATTTTAGTTGCATCGATCCGAGCTGGGTAGATCCATTGGGGATCAAGGTCTCCTAGAGCAGATTGAGAACCAATTTTCTCCAAGATCTTACTTTTCTCTTTGTGAATTTCTGAGATGATTTTTTTGTAGCTGGCGTCAATATCCTCCATACAGGAGATTTGCCTGTCCAGCATGCTGATTTTTTTGGTGCGTCCATTCATACCATGCGTGGCAAGCTCAGCTCCCTTTTCTCCCTTCAACGTGAGTAAATAGCCGTTACCGTCATTGTAGAGACTTCGTGAATTTTGGTAGTAATTCTCGAATTGCATTGCGTCCAATACATCGTTGGCTGCTGATTCCTCTTCAGGTGCATGAGAAAAGAAAGATTCCTAAGAATAAAAGTTGGGGCCAGATTCGTTTCATAAGTGATGTAGTTTACCATGAAAATACGTCAAAACGAATTGGTAACGTCAATCGTCTTGTGTCACATGATAAACAACCGAGAATTCATGGGATACATTGTTGCCGTTGTTCAAATTATTTCGCTGCCACGAGATCGAATACAAGCAACGCAATTTCTGGAAAAAATCCCAACCGGTGCCCATGGTAAATCCACTGCCAACACGTCCACCAATAAAGGCGTTTAAGCCATTTTTGAATTGCATTCGTGCGTTTAAATCCACTCGGTTGAATCCATTGACATAGGTGTATAAAGCGGACAAAATCAGGGTATGCGGATGGTTCTCCACAGAGCGCGACCCCACGGGTGTTTCAAACGAAAAATTCCCATAAAGGTGAGGCTCCCATGTACCTGCTTCTAAATCTCCCCAGCTTCTCAAGTGCAAATTACGAACACCGAATCCGGCATACACATTTTTGAAATGGTAGGTAACGCCAGCATGCGTTTGGAAATAGTTGCGGGATGGACTTTGTATGTTTCCAGCGGAATCGAGATAAAACTCAGCCGGATTGTAATTACGAAAGGACGGCGCCAATCCGATGGCAAGATGGTTTTGCCCGGAAATATTCCAATTGTAACTCACAGGAATTGATATTTCTGATGTTTGATCCCAGCTCGCCCGATGGTTGGCATTGATCCCAATTCCAAAGTTCTTCTTCAATTTCTGGTTATAGAAGATTTGATAGTCATGTTGAAAGGTCTCTTTTCGGAACCCCTCGTACATGATTCCAGCTTGTTTTTCATGCTGTAAACCTGCATACGATGGGTTGAAGTGCGAAAGATTGTTCCAGAATTGATGTGGAACAGTTTCGATCTGTGCGTAAGATGAGATTACGAACAAAAGGGATAATAATGCGACGAAAGTTCTCATAGGTCGGGTTGTATTGGTTGAATCTTATGGATTCAGTGGGATCGGTTTTTGATGATCGAACGGTAATTGATACACCAATGAGAACTCGTGCGTAAAATCGGTTATTGGAGAAAGCTGGTTGATAACCAAAGTGGCTGAATACATCAGTCGGAATTTTTCAAGAAGATCATATCCTAACCCGAACAAGGGCCCATTGTGAAAATCGTAGCCAGCAATTAAGGAATATTGATTGTTGTATTGCACGCGTGCATTGGTTTGATACGTCGAAAACACAAAATCTGTACCGAAATTCGCTTCCGCGTAAATCGCTATGGGTGCTGGTAACCAACCGGGAATATCGAACCTGTATTGAAACATTCCGTACATGTGACGAGCGAGTTGAAAGTCGTCGTTTCCGTTAATTTGATTCAACGTGAGGTTGCGAATACTGACACCTGTTCGAATGTTTTCATTTTTAAAGGCAATTCCGAGGTTGGTCAATAAGTGCTGTTCGTCGGATACCTGGAGGTTTGGGTCGTTGAATGTCTCTGGTGGAATAAAATTTGGGTCAAAACCTTCATTGTTGAACGCGATTGCTGCTCCAAGAGAAAGTTCAGCGTTGTCATTCAACTGAAGATGGTATGCTATTGGAATCGCGATGTTATAGGAAGTACGAAATCCTATGGTACCGTAATTGAAGTTAATCCCTACACCCAGATGATCTATCAAACGTGCATTGTAAAACCCGTAAATGTCTTCCGGAGCACCGTTCACGTTTTGCCATTGACTTCTGTATAATGCTCCAGCTTGATGGCGGTATTCCAAACCTGCAAACGCTGGATTAAAATGCGTTTGATTGTTCCAGAAGTGATTGAAGATCGTTTCTTGCTGCCCGAAGAGAAAGTAAGCGGAAAGAATGAATACAGACGTACAAATGAATTTCATGAAGTAATGAATAAGCGTTAAAAAAGTTAGGCTTTATCTGTTGAAAGCGGTTAGGATGTCCGTCGTGTAGAGAAACAATAATCCGTAAGGAAATGTTACATGCTCCGTCTAATTATTAGTCAAAAACAAGCGAAGGGCGATTAAGGGTTCCAAGGTAATAATTGTTACGCTGGATTCGATTCTGTTTTCTGACCTTTGCAGAAATAGTAAGTTATGGCAACGATAAAATTAACAACAGATAAATTCAAAGAAGAGATTTTCAATTATGAGAAAAATGAGGAATGGGAGTATCAAGATTCTGTTCCAGCGATCATTGATTTCTATGCAGATTGGTGTGGGCCGTGTAAAGCGGTTGCTCCGATTTTGGAGGAACTTTCAGAAGAGTACGACGGCAAATTGAAAATCTACAAGGTAGATACGGAAGTCGAACGAGAGCTTTCAGCAGTATTTGGGATTCGCAGCATTCCGAGTTTGTTATTTATCCCAACGGGAGGAAAACAACCGATGATGCAAGCAGGGGCATTGCCAAAAGGGGCGTTTAAGGAAATCATCAGCAAGGAGCTGTTGAGTGAGTAAGGTTTGGTAAGCAATCAAAAGGAAAGGGGCTATTAATGATGGCTCCTTTTTTTTGTGAGTGAAAATCGGGGGTTATCTAATAAGTTCGGGAGAATAGACGAGAATTCCTAGAAATAACTAAATATCTAAATCGGAATATCCCGATATTCCATTAAAACAGAAAATCATAACATCATTTCCGAGAGGTATTCGAGCAATTGAGATTATGACAACGTCAGAATCTAGTGTCCGCTTTATATCATTATCCCGCACCTAGCACGGTGCCCTTGTGCCTTTGTGGTGATTTTTAGCGCTATTGTAATAGATTCGCATAAAAAACCCTGATCATCTTTCGATGTCAGGGTTCATATTTCTTATCAGATTATCTCTGATTTATTTCTCTTCTTTAGAGTCACCTCCGGCACATTTACCCTCGGCGCACTTGCCTTCTTCACATTTGCCTTCATGACACTTTTCTTCACCACATTTGAAGTTTCCATCTTCATCGTAATGCGCCAAACATGCTTCGGTACACTTTTTAGAACATCCTTGCTCTTCACAGTATGCTTTGCATTCTTCTTTGGTCATGTTCTTCATTTTGCTCATGTCGCATTTTGCTTCACAAGCAGGATCCATTGCACATGTACCATCTTTTTTGTCACAGTGAGCATCTTTCTTGCAGTGATCTCCTTTTTTCTCAACGCAGCATTCTTTTT
The DNA here is from genome assembly GCA_003149635.1 of Fluviicola sp. XM-24bin1. Taxonomy (GTDB): domain Bacteria; phylum Bacteroidota; class Bacteroidia; order Flavobacteriales_D; family Crocinitomicaceae; genus UBA4466. Next base: position 122,137 of record QCWI01000012.1, on the reverse strand, counting down.
TCACGCCGTGTCCTGCTACTGCTGCATCAGATCCGTGACCGTCTCCCAAAATCGGAGCGATTACCAATCCTACCAAACATGTCAATTTGATCAAGATGTTCATTGATGGACCAGAAGTATCTTTGAATGGATCTCCAACTGTATCTCCAGTTACTGCTGCTTTGTGCGCCTCAGAACCTTTGTAAGTCATTTCTCCGTCAATCATAACTCCAGCCTCGAAAGATTTCTTAGCGTTGTCCCAAGCACCTCCCGCGTTATTCTGGAAGATTGCCCAAAGTACACCGGAAACAGCTACACCTGCCATGTAACCTCCAAGTACCTCAGCTGCTAATGGCCAGTCTCCTGAAATCAATCCAGTTCCCAAACCAATCAACAAAGGAGTAACGATAGTCAAGGCTCCTGGCAACATCATTTCTTTCAATGAAGCTTGTGTAGAGATCTCAACACATTTATCGTACTCTGGTTTTCCAGTTCCTTCCATAATCCCTGGAATCTCTTTGAACTGGCGACGTACTTCTTTTACCATGGCCATCGCTGCTTTACCAACAGATTTCATAGCCAATGCAGAGAATACAACCGGAATCATACCTCCGATGAACAAGGCAGCCAATACTGGCGCTTTAAAGATGTTAATTCCTTCAATTCCCGTAAACGTTACGTACGCTGCGAACAATGCCAATGCTGTCAATGCTGCTGATGCAATCGCGAATCCTTTACCTACTGCTGCAGTTGTGTTACCAACCGAATCCAAGATGTCCGTACGCTGACGTACTTCTTCAGGAAGTTCAGACATCTCAGCAACACCTCCTGCGTTATCTGCAATTGGTCCGAAGGCGTCAATAGCCAACTGCATTGCTGTAGTTGCCATCATTGCTGATGCTGCGATCGCTACTCCGTAGAATCCAGCCAATGCGTAAGATCCCCAGATTGCTGCTGCGAACAAGATTACTGAAGAGAACGTTGAAATCATCCCTGTTGCCAATCCAGCAATAATGTTGGTAGCAGCACCAGTTGATGAGTTCTGTACAATATCCAATACTGGTTTCTTTCCAAGTGCTGTGTAGTACTCAGTAAATGCCGAGATCAAGTATCCAACTCCCAATCCTACCAAAGTTGCGTAGAATACATTCATCGAGGAGATACTTACTGCTTCGTCAACTCCGAACAATTTCATTTTAATTGTTTCAGGAAGCATCCACTGTACAAGGAAGAAACATGCAATTACTGTCAATACGATAGAAGTAATATTACCAACGTTCAAAGCACGCTGTACTTCTTTTTCTTTTGCGTTGTTGTCTTTGATACGAATCAAGAACGTACCAATGATGGAAGCAACGATACCAACACCTGCAATCATTACAGGAAGCAAGATTGGTCCCATTCCGCCGAAATCATCTGTGAACTCACCGTTCGCCATGATCATATCGCGGATAATGTAGTTACCCAATACCATAGATGCCAATACTGTCGCTACATAAGAACCAAATAAATCGGCTCCCATACCTGCAACGTCACCTACGTTATCACCTACGTTATCGGCGATAGTTGCCGGGTTACGTGGATCATCTTCAGGAATTCCTGCTTCTACTTTACCTACAAGGTCAGCTCCAACGTCGGCAGCTTTTGTGTAAATACCTCCACCAACACGTGCGAACAAGGCAATAGACTCAGCTCCCAATGAGAACCCTGCCAATGCTTCCAATACAACCGTCATTTCGTTGTAGAAGTTTCCACCGTCAGTAAGGAACATTTTCATGAACACTAAGAAGAACAATGCAAGACCCAAAACTGCCAATCCGGCAACTCCCAATCCCATTACTGTTCCACCTCCAAAAGAAACCTGAAGTGCTTTTGGCAAGCTTGTTCGGGCTGCTTCTGTAGTACGAGCGTTAGCTTCAGTGGCAACGCGCATACCAATATTACCTGCAATTGCTGAGAAGATGGCACCGATGATAAATGCCGGTACAATTACCCACTCTGTTGTTTCTACAACTGCTGAAATTCCAAATAATGCTCCCGATGCGATTACTACGAAGATCGCCAACAAGCGATACTCAGCACTCAAGAATGCCATTGCACCTTGTTTAATGCTCTTCGAGATTTCTTGCATGCGCTCATTTCCTGGGTTTTGTTTCTTCACCCAAGACATTTTGATCAACATGAAAATCAATCCGATAACCGCCAATCCGATTGGCACATAAATTAAATTAGCTCCCATTTTGTAATAAAGGTTTGTTAAAACAGGGGGCAAAAGTAGATTTTTCTAGTGTACTTGGCAAGTTTCCGTATTAATAAATAGTAAAGGATTCGATTCAGGTTTTAATTTAATTGTACCATTAATGAGCTCGGTTAAACGTGAAAAACGATTAAGCGGGTAGGTTGAGGAACGAAAATTTCGAGTAAGGCAAGGTGCAGATTATTCGAACTACCTTAAAACACAGTGTTAAGCGTTACGAATGACGGAGATCAAAGAATTACGATCCACTCCGCCACTTTGTCGCCATTTCATCTCGCCAGATTTATACAAAACGAAGGTAGGAACACCCCGAACTTTATAGGCCTGGGCGGCCTGAGGATTTTTGTCCACGTCAATTTTCAGAATCCGGACTTGGTCTCCCAATTCTTCCTTCACCTGATCCAAAACGGGCGCCATTGCTTTACACGGGCCGCACCATGTAGCGTGAAAGTCAATTAACGTGGGTGTGTCTGATTGCAATATTTCTTTGAACGATGCCATACTTCAAAGATCCGAATCTTTCCCCAGATTGAATGTAGCATTTGTTACAACCCTTTAATTGCGCAAAAAACGGCTACTTTTACAGTGTGAAAATCCTTTTTGTACGTTTCAGTTCTATTGGCGATGTCGTATTGACAACCCCCGTCATTCATGCTACAAAAGAGCAAATCGACAATGTTGAGATTCACTATCTCACCAAAAAGCCTTTTCTATCTATCGTTGAACCGAACCCGAATGTTTCGAAAGTTTACACGATTGAAAAATCTGTGGATGAAGTCATTGGTCAATTGAAGGATGAACGCTACGATTGGATCATCGACTTGCACAACAACATCCGCACGAAAGGATTGAAGTCGAAACTGAGGTTTCCGTCCAGAACATTCCGAAAATTGAATGTGGAGAAATGGCTTTTGGTAAACGCAAAGATTAATCGAATGCCGGATTTGCACGTCGTGGATCGTTATTTCGAAGCAGTAAAACATTTGGGCGTTAAGCCGGATGGCAAATCGGGTGATTTTATCATTCAGTTAGAGGATGAAGTCGATTTAATGGATTGGAAACTGCAACCAAAAGCGTTTGTAACCATTGCAATTGGCGCACAGCATGAAACGAAATGTTTGCCGGTGGAGAAACTGGTGGAACTAATTGATCTAATCAACGATCCGGTGGTGTTGGTTGGTGGGCCGACAGATGAAGCAAAGGCGCAAGACATCCTATCGAAATCGAAAAAGGAAATCGTAAATACCGTTGGGGAGTTGAACTTACAACAATCGGCAAGCTTGGTGAAGCAATCAAAACATCTCATCACGCACGATACCGGAATGATGCACATTGCGAGTTGTTTCGCGGTTCCAATGTCGACCGTTTGGGGAAATACCGTTCCCGATTTCGGAATGTATCCGTATCAGCCAGAGAATAAAACCTATTCGATGCATCAGGTAGACGGATTGAAATGTCGACCGTGCTCAAAGATTGGTTCGGAATCGTGTCCGAAGAAACATTTCGATTGCATGTTAAAACAAGACATTTCAGCCATTGCAGAGAGTATTACAGAATAAGTAAATCAAACCATGGAATCACTTGACAATCCTATCAGTCTTGCCTTTAAAAGCGGAAATACCTTACCACCCAATATTAAAGTCATCGCGATTGTGGTGAGCGCAGCGTCGGCGTTCATGATTTTTTCCGACATCATTTACATTGGAGCGGCACTTTTGTTGTTGAATATATTTGTCTTGACCCAGCAACAGATTGTAGAAATCAATGAGGAGCAGAACACCGTTCATGATTACAGCATGCACTTTGGTTTTATCAAAATAGGAAAGAAGTATCCTTTGGATAAATACATGTGCGTAACCGCGATGCCATTACTGGAATCTGCTCAAGTGTACGGACGCTCTTCGAACTCCACCATCATTTCGAATAATTATCATTCGGTCACCATGTTCGGTAATCGATTGCGAGGAAAGCGCATTTTAAAGAAGTACGATACGAAAGCTGAAGCGAGCGAAGTGGCTCAAAAACTAGCCGGTCGATTGAATTTGAAATACTTCGACTAAGATCCGCAGTTGGTGCGATCGGTAATTCGCGGAGAAACAACGCTGTAGATTTAGAAAGAAGAAAGTTATCCTTCAGCCTTCTACCTTCTTCTTTTCACCAACTACATTCTTCCTACTCCCCCATAAACAGTTTACGCAATTCTGTTGCTTCGGTAGGTTTCATCTTTCCAGCCAAAATCAAACTTAGCTGCTTACGACGCAATGCCCCGTTGAAACGCTCAATTTCTTCCTCCGTTTCTGGAATCAATTCTGGAACAGCAATCGGCCCACCGTTTTGATCCACTGCTACAAAAGTGTAGATAGCCTCATTCGATTTAATGCGTTGTCCAGTTAAGTGGTCTTCCACGAAAACATCCACGAAAATCTCCATCGAAGATGTGAAAGCTCGGGAAACTTTCGCTTCAAGCGTCACAATAGATGCTTGTGCAATAGATGACTGAAATGAAACATTGTTCACAGCCGCAGTTACAACCACACGCTTACAATGACGGTGCGCAGCAACACTTGCAATCACATCCATCCAAGCCAATAACTCACCACCGAAAAGATTTCCAAGAGTGTTCGTGTCGTTAGGGAGTACCACTTTCGTAGTGATGGATAAGGTGTCTTTCGCTTTTACTGCTTTCATGTCAGAAGTTTTGGCAAAGATACCTAGGAATGATGAATACAGAATAAAGAATAAGAAATAAAGAATGTTAATTATGAATTATGAGTTATGATTCGAGTCTTGTGTCTGGCATCTTTCGTCTTTGCTCTTTTTTCTTTTCTCTCATCTTTCCTCTATCCTCCACCTTTTGCTACTTTTGATTTTGCTTAGTAAAATGAAGGTTACAGGATTTACATTTGTTCGCAATGCCATCGTCTACGATTACCCGGTTGTAGAGTCGATTCGATCGATTTTTCCGCTGTGTGATGAAGTGGTTGTGGCCGTGGGTAATTCCGATGATGGAACCCTTGAACTCATTCAGTCCATTGATCCCGAGAAGGTGCGGATCATTGAGACGGTTTGGGACGATTCCATGCGAGAAGGAGGACAGGTACTTGCTGTAGAAACGGACAAAGCCTTTGAGGCTATTTCAGAGGATACTGATTGGGCATTTTACATTCAAGGGGATGAGGTCATTCATGAAGAAGATTACCCGACCATCCGTGCTGCAATGGAGCGTTATCTGAAAGAAGATCAAGTGGACGGATTGCTCTTCAATTACAAGCATTTTTATGGTTCTTACGGATTCGTTGGGGCGCCGACCAGTTGGTATCCACATGAAATTCGAATCGTTCGGAATGACAAGAAGATCTATTCGTACAAAGACGCGCAAGGATTTCGTAAGGGCAATAATGAGAAACTGAATGTCGTTCCGATAGAAGCTTGGATCTATCACTACGGCTGGGTGAAAAAGCCTGAAGCCATGCAGAAGAAGCAGGAAACATTCAACAAGTATTGGCACGACGACGCTTGGGTGGAAGACAACGTGGAAAAAAGCGAAACGTACGATTACGACGAGCAGCCCAAAGCATTGGAACCGTTTAAAGGAACCCATCCAAAAGTAATGCACGATCGGGTAGAGCGATTGAACTGGAATTTCCGTTACAATCCCGAGAAACATCGACTAAGCACAAAGGACAAATTGAAAAAGGTATTAAAGCGCTTTGGCATTGAAGCGAGTTATGCTAATTATAGAATAATTAAAGTGAAACAAAACTGATTGAATTCAGTACACATTTAAAAAAGAAGAACTATGGAGATGAAACAACTGATTGAAGCGTTTCCGGCGAATATTACCGAAGCGCTCGAAATTGCACAGAACTCAAATATTTCAGGAGATTACAAAGGTGTTTCCAACATTTTGATTTGCGGAATGGGCGGATCAGGAATTGGAGGAAGTATGTTACAAACGTGGTTGTCTGATGAATTGGATGTGCCCGTTTCTATCGCCAAAGATTATACAATTCCCAACTTCGTCAACGAAAACACCTTGGTGATCGGATCATCGTATTCTGGAAATACGGAGGAGACCTTGGGAGCCATCGAAGCTGCTCAGAAGAAGGGAGCGAAAATCATCGGGATTTGTTCTGGAGGAAAACTAGAAGAATTGTGCAACTCGAACGGTTACGATTTCATTAAAGTTCCTGGTGGAAACCCGCCGAGAACGGCGTTGGCCTACTCGTTGGTTCAATTGCTACACATTTTCGCTACAATCGGAATGTCTTCAGCAGATCGTTTGAAAGAAATGGAAGCTGGACGTGATTTGATCGTTACCGAATCTGAGACCATCCACATGAAAGCCAAAGGTTTGGCAGAGCACCTACACCAAAAAGTAGGAATCATGTACGGAACGACTGGATACGAGCCTGTTTTGGTGCGTGCCCGTCAGCAATTCAATGAGAACAGTAAGTACCTTAGCTGGACGAATCCAATTCCAGAAATGAATCACAACGAGCTTGTTGGATGGGGTGGAGGAGATCGTCGTTTTGCACCGGTGTTCTTCATGACAAAAGGAAATCACCCAAGAAACGACAAGCGCATCGAAATCACGCGAGATAAAATCTCACAGAAGACATCCGTATTCGATGTCCACTCGAAAGGAGATTCAGTTATTGAGCAGTCTATTTATTTGATCAACATCGTTGATTGGGCTTCGTTCTATTTGGCTGAGTTGGATGACATCGATACGATTGATATTGCCGTTATTGATTACTTGAAAGGAGAGCTCGCAAAGTTCTAATGGAAACACCCAAGGTGCACTACCGGGATTTGGGGCTGATTGACTACAAAGAAGCCTGGGATTATCAGGAAAAACTGTTCAAAGGAACGATCGATCAAAAGATTCGCATTCGGAACGGAGAATCGGATACTCCTACAGAACATTACATGCTTTTCTGTCAGCATCCACATGTCTACACACTCGGAAAAAGTGGCGATAAAGAAAACTTGCTTTTGGATGACGCCGGTCTAAGAGAGCATCATGCTACGTACTACGAAATCAATCGTGGAGGCGATATTACCTATCACGGCCCGGGACAATTGGTGGTGTATCCTATCTTGGACTTGGATCACTTTTTTACCGATATTCATAAGTACATGCGGTATTTGGAAGAGGCGGTGATTCAAACGTTGGCCGAGTATGGCATAGAAAGTGGAAGAGTAGGTGGGTTAACAGGTGTTTGGATCGAAGGTGAAACGGAACGTGCTCGGAAAATCTGTGCTATGGGCGTAAAAAGCTCTCGTTGGGTAACCATGCACGGTATTGGATTCAATGTGAACTCTGATTTGTCGTATTTTTCGCATATTATTCCATGTGGAATCGACGATAAAGCAGTAACGTCCATGGAACAAGAATTAGGCAAACCACTTGACCTTGTTGAGGTTTCTAACGTTTTAAAAGAAAAGCTGGCTGCCCAATTCGGATTTTCCTACCACCTCGAATGAAGCATCTCAAAAAAATAGTGCGCGTGATAGTATTGTTTGTTGTCGGTATTGTGCTGGTTGTAAATGCCATTATCATCCTTACGGGACGATTTTACATCTACAAAGGCATCAAAGAAACGTACCTCAAAGGTCGTACTGGCCCCACTATTTATGATTTGGAGACTTTCCATACGCGAAAAATCAGCAAAGGAGATGGAAAAGTTTTTGAGTTTCCTAAACATCCGAAATACAACACCCAGAAAATTCCCGACGACTTACGCCAATACATTGAAGAGCTAGAAACCAAGGCTTTGCTCGTAGTTAAGAATGATACCTTAATTTACGAGGAGTATTGGGATGAACACAATCAGGAAACACTTTCGAATTCATTTTCTGTCGCGAAAACCGTTGTCGCGATTCTTGTTGGGATTGCTATTGACGAAGGACATATCGACGATATTCACGATCCGGTGAGCAAGTACATTCCGGAATTCAAAAACGGTTCCCGAGATAAAATCACCATTGAGCACCTTTTGCAAATGGCTTCTGGATTGAGTTGGACGGAAAGTGGTGTCAATCCGTTTTCAGATAACGCGGAATCTTACTACGGAACCGATTTGGACGGGTTGATTTTGCGTCAGCGCAAAGTTTCCGAGCCAGGGAAAGTCTTCAAATATCAAGGTGGGAATTCGCAATTGCTTGCTATGATCGTGGAGAAATCCACAGGAAAGACGATTAGCAAATATGCGTCTGAGAAGATTTGGTCGAAGCTGGGAATGGAAGAAGATGCGCATTGGAGTCTTGATTCTGAAAACGGTCAAGAAAAAGCATTCTGTTGTTTGTATGCTAAAGCGACGGACTTCGCAAAGATTGGTCGCATGATCATGGACGGAGGAAAATACAACGATGAACAAATCATTCCGCGTTGGTTCTTCCTTCAAATGACGAAGCAAAACGACTTAATGACGGAAGAAGGGATTCCAAATTATCGATACGGATACCACGTCTGGACATATCGCGGCAATGCCGATGAGGTAATTTATTGCCGCGGAATTTTAGGGCAATACATCATTTGTATCCCGAGCCGAGATTTAATGATCATTCGTTTGGGAATGAAACGTAAAGACGATTTCGTAATTCCAGAACATCTAAAAGACGATGAAGAGTACGTAAATGGTGTGAAGTATCAGGTAGGTCATTGCCTCGGACTCTTTCAATACATAACATTGGGTAAAATATTGGCTTCCGAGACTGCCGCGAAATAAAGCGAGAAGTTCTTATTTTTGCCGTCCAAATTGAAGGGATATGCGTGAGGAATTAATGGGGCCTAAGGTAGAGAATGTCGGAGTTGCAGTCGTTCAGGAAACGAATGAAATCGGCGAGAAAATCTATAACGTATATCTCTTGAACCTACGTGAGGACATCATGGAAGGAATTATCATCTCTAGCAAAGGATACGGTACGAATGCCAATACGGGTGAAAAAGTGAAGACTTCTATGTTGCGCCATTCGCTGGAAGTTCTTCTACCTCAAGAAGCGGCGAAAATCGAACCGATCATGGAAGAAGTGTTCGGTTTGGCGAACGAATACTGGGTAAGTTTCTACGTAGACAGTACGATGTACGACAAGAAATTCGTGTTTCTACCCGAAACCATTTCTGAAGCGAACATGAAAACTATTCCAGCTCTTGGCGCAAAAGGTGTGATCATCCTCTAACAACGACCTCCATCACAGGCATTTTCTTATATTTGCAAAATGGTGAAAGCCAGTTGCTATAAAACATTACCTATGTCAGGAAAATTTGCCTTTAAATCGCTGATGCTCTTACTTTTAGTAGTGCCAGGATTCTTTCTTTCATCTTGTTCCAATGAGGAAGAGGATAAGAAGAAAAAAGAGGATATCGATCTCGAAGACTACTACGAATTTCAAGTAATGGACATGTCTAAGTATGGTATCGACGCCTACATTCATCTGCCAGACGAAACTGCCAATATCGGGGCTTCGACAAAACCAGAAGTTTCTCATCCAGAAGATCACATCTGGCAAATTGATATCGGTCAGAACTTTACCTTGCACATTGAGGATATGGCCAATATCAAAGACAATATCAAGGAGGAAAAGAAAGAATTAAAACGTAAAGAGTTTTTCAAAATCAAGTACTTGATCGACGATGAAGACATGATTTTGTACCAGCGAGAATTGGTCGTAAAAGGATCAGATCGCGCGGCTTCGACGGTTGGAGTCGAACACAAATCTTACCACGTTTTCGGACAAAAAACGGTTGACGGAATCACGTACGTGTTGGAGAGTAGAGAAGAAGGATACGAGAAGAATATTATTGAGATGATGGCTAAATCCATCAAATCATTTAAGCCGAAATCAGGGAAATAGATTCCCACAAGTTCATGGAATTAGTTCGCGAAAATGTCCTTGACGTGCTTGGAGCCGTCATGGAACCAGACCTTAAAAAAGACATTGTATCTGCCAATCTGGTAGAAGAACTGAAAATCGAAGAGAATGCCATCTCGCTGAGAGTTATGGTTTCGAATCCTGCGATGCACGCCCGCCGTCGTATGCAGGAGGCGATCGAGTTCAACCTCAAGAATAAATTCGGAAAGGAAATTTCAATCAATTGCGAAGTTGCTGCTATGCCTGCAGAGGCGAAAGAAGCGCACGTACAGCGTAAAGTGTTGCCAGAGGTGAAACACGTAGTAGCGGTTGCATCCGGAAAGGGAGGCGTTGGTAAATCTACGGTTACCGCAAACCTCGCCGGCGGATTGGCAAAAGCAGGATATCGCGTAGGAGTGGTAGATGCGGACATTTACGGCCCATCGATGCCAACGATGTTTGATGTGGTAGATGAAAAACCAACCATGCTGGATGTCGAAGGAACTCCGAAAATCAATCCTGTAGTGAGCTACGGAATCAAGATTTTATCCATTGGTTTCTTTACGGAGCAAGACAATGCGGTGGTTTGGCGCGGGCCTATGGCTTCGAAAGCACTCACGCAGATGTTTACGGATGCCTACTGGGGAAAATTGGACTACCTACTCATCGATCTTCCTCCGGGAACAGGAGATATTCACTTGTCATTGGTACAAGACGTTCCATTGGATGGAGCCGTTGTAGTAAGTACGCCGCAAGAAGTGGCTTTGGCGGATGCGCGTAAAGGAGTCAACATGTTCCGATTGGAATCCATCAACGTTCCAGTAATTGGAATCATTGAGAATATGGCGTGGTTTACACCGGAAGAATTGCCAGACAACAAATACTACATTTTCGGTCGTGATGGTGCGAAAAACCTCGCTGCTGGAATGAACGTTCCTTTCATCGGACAGCTTCCTTTAATTCAAGGAATCCGTGAGGCAGGAGATGTTGGTAGACCCGCAGTATTTCAGGAAAACAGCCCGATTGCCGATGCACTTGATGAATTAGTTCGTACTTTTGTAAAAGAAGTAGATCTTCTAAAGTCCAAATAATATGGCAGTTGACAAGAAACATATCGAAGAGAAGGTAATGGTGGCGTTGGACCAGCTTCGTCCGTTTTTGAATGCTGATGGTGGCGATATGGAATTGGTGGAAATCAAAGACGATGCAACAGTGGTAGTGCGTTTATTGGGCGCATGTAGCGATTGTTCAATGTCAATGATGACGCTAAAAGCAGGCTTGGAGGAACAAGTGAAAAAGGCGGTTCCTGAAGTACCGAAGGTGGAGGCAATTAACATGCCTGAGATCGCCTAAGTGGTTACAATTCTGAATTCTTTCTCGAAAGTATCTCGTTGAAACCGAGTTTCCCGTAGGTTCTTGCGCTAGGTGATATGTCAAATATAAAGCGCTTCATAAGGCATCCAAAAGACCTTACGAGTCACTCAAATTCAAGCATTCTAAACTGAATTCTTAGGCAATTGCAAATACGGTAATTACCGCTGCAAAAAGACAAACAGTCAGAATCAAAAGGCGTTTTATGTGCAATGAATTATCCATGTGGTTAGCTGTATAACCTAATAACCGATTTTGGTTACGTTCGTTCATCTACAATAACGGAATTAATGTTCGTTTCGTTTGCCTGGGTAACTGCTTAGTTACCAACAAATTTCAAGGTTATTCACAAAACACTTTTTTGCGAGATGAAAGAGTCCCTTTTGTATCCTCCCCACAGCCGCCTCCAAAGGGGAGTAGATTCAGGTTCAATTTTATTCTTTAGGAAAAAGTAGTTTCCCCCTTTAGAGGGGGATTCTCTTTGTAGCTGCTGCGCAGTAAGGGGGAGGGTTCTACATCAACAATAGTTTATCCCACGAAAAAAGCTGCTCCACATGGTAGAGCAGCTTTCCTGTTTTATTCTTTAACTAACTGAAGTGCTTATTTTGCAGCAGCAAAGTTCTCAGCTACTTTGTCCCAGTTTACAACGTTGAAGAACGCGTTGATGTAATCCGGACGACGGTTTTGGTAGTTTAGGTAGTACGCGTGCTCCCAAACATCCAATCCAAGGATAGGAGTTCCTCCACATCCAAGTCCCATTAGCGGGTTGTCTTGGTTCGCTGTAGAGCATACTTCCAATTTTCCGTCAGTAACACACAACCAAGCCCATCCTGAACCGAATCGGGTTGCCGCAGCGTTTGAAAAGGCTTCTTTGAACGCATCGAAAGATCCGAAAGCTGAGTCAATTGCAGCAGCTAAATCTCCTGAAGGTGCACCACCTCCGTTCGGAGACATTACTTCCCAGAACAAGTTGTGATTGTAGTAACCTCCGCCGTTGTTGCGAACAGCACCGTTGTCTGCGCAGTTGGCAAGGATGTCTTCGATGCTCATTCCAGCAAAGTCAGTTCCTTCAATTGCTCCGTTTAATTTTGTTGTATATCCGTTGTGATGCTTTGAGTGGTGGATTTCCATCGTTCTTGCATCAATATGTGGTTCCAATGCATCGTAAGCATATGGAAGCTGTGGTAATTCAAAAGCCATAATTTTTGTTTAATTATTTACGGTGTAAATGTAACAAAAGACCTAAGATTGAAGTATTGGCGTTCTTTATATTTTCATCAATTCAATCTATAGAAACTATAAACAAGAATCTATCAACCCGCCGTAAGGCCCATTAATATTGATTTGTAGCTATTTACCATGGTTGATTTTGTCGATGTAAATTTTACCGGAAAAGATTGTTTTCTATTCGAATAATGAAGACCTTTAAAGTATGAATATTCCTCGCGTTGACCTCCCAAGAATTGTCGTCGTAGGATGCGGTTTTGCAGGGCTAAAATTCGTACAGACGATCAACTCCAAACAGTATCAGATTGTCCTGTTGGATAAGAATAATTATCACACGTTTCAGCCTTTGATGTACCAGGTGGCAACGTCTGGATTGGAGCCTGATTCCATTACTTACCCAATTCGCAAGATTTTCAAAGGAAAGACACGCTTTCACTTTCGCAAAACCACTGTAGAAAGTATCGATACCGAGAAAAAGGAAGTGCACACAACCATCGGTTCCATTGAATACGATCATTTGGTAGTAGCGCTGGGAGCAACGAATAACTTTTTCGGAAATAAAGATGTAGAGCGATTTGCGGTTCCTATGAAATCCTTGGTGGAATCGCTGCAATTGCGAAGCATGATTTTGCAGAATTTTGAGGAAGCGTTAAATACGAGCGATATCGAAGAACAAAATAGATTGATGAATTTTGTCATCGTCGGAGGAGGAGCTACCGGAGTTGAATTAGCGGGTGCATTAGCGGAGTTGAAAGCGCACGTACTTCCAAATGACTATCCGGATTTGGACATCCGTCGTATGGAAATTCACCTAGTGGAAGGTTCGGACGCCGTTTTGGGTGCTATGAGCGATAATTCCTCAAAGAAATCCTATGCATTTCTGAAGAAATCGGGTGTCAACATCTGGCTAAGTACACGTGTTGAAAGTTACGATGGGGATACTGTGGTGACCAACAAGGAAAACTTCGAATCGAAAGCGGTCATCTGGACAGCTGGGGTAAAGGCCCGAGCTCTTCCTGGATTGGAAACAGGCGGGTCGCAAAACGGGCGCATTTTAATCGATGATCATGCAAAAGCGATTGCCCACGACGATGTCTACGTAATAGGAGATATGGCGGAAATGCGATCGGAGGAGAACCCTCGTGGACATGCCATGATGGCTTCGGTTGCTGGTCAGCAAGGACATTGGTTGGCGAAGAATTTCAATGCGCTGGCAAAAGGAAAACCAACAAAGCCGTTTACATACAAGGATAAAGGAACCATGGCAACGATCGGTCGTAACAAGGCCGTTGTGGATTTAAAGAAATTCAGTTTTTCCGGATATTTTGCATGGTTGACTTGGATGTTCGTCCATTTGATGCTCTTGGTGGATTACCGTAATCGACTGATTGTTTTTATGAACTGGGCATGGCGCTATATTAGATACGATCGCGGTTCACGATTGATCATTCGTGAGTACAAACGGAAGGGAAAGAAGGAGGAAGTGCCAGTTTAAAGTCTCCTTTCGAAAAGTAGTTGGAAGCCCATGGTTTATGTTAAACCGCAAAGACGCCAGGAGCACAAATAATATTTAAAAGTAACTGAAAGGGCGCTAAATTATGACACTGTCATAATCCTTGCGAACTTTCATCAAACCATAATACACAGCTTAGCGTCTCTTGCGCCTTAACGGTTAAAATTTAATTGTCGCATCAGATTATACATTTAGGTTTAAACAAAGTAGTGAATGCCTTATAAGACGTTAACACAAGTTTACCAGTGGGTTAATTGCTTCTTTTCAGTTGAATTTATCCGTATCTTCATGCATCCCTAAACCGGTTAATTGATGAAACTCTCTGTATTCATAATGACACTGTTTGCTTCGGCGTCGTTATTTGCTCAAGACTATTCCAGAAATTATCTCATTCATGCTGGGAGCGAAGCTTCTATGATTTCAGGAGATTTACGAAGTAATTTTGAAGAATTCGCGTCTGATATTTCCGCGCATTTTGAGGGAAAGGCCTATGTGCTAGTTCAATTCAACGGAATTCCTACGAACGATCAAAAAGATGCATGCGCTCAACATGGGTGTGAGCTCATCAAATACATTCCCAATTATGCATGGATTGCCAAAGTAGATCCAAACATTACGCAGAATGTTCTTTCTGCATTGAATGTGCGCCACATCAAACGCGTCCCAATCGATTGGAAGCTATCGGATGATTTGATGAATGGCATTGTGCCGGAATATGCAGGCAATCAAAGTGCAGCGCAAGTAAACGTGTTATTCTGGGAATCGTCTGATCAAATAAGTTTCGAAGCTTTACTCTCCGATTTTCAAGTAGAGATATCAGAAGTCAATAACGAGCGATCCATCGTGACCCTTTCGTCGAACCTCGAAACATTAATCCTCTTGGCGGAGCATCCCTTGGTGCAATACATTGAGTTCATCGAAGCGCCAATTGAGGACGAGGGGATTAAGGAAGAATCCGAGCGAATTATCAGTACGTATGTATCCAATAATCCAGGGAAGAACTATTATTTCGACGGTTCAGGAGTGAATATCGCTGTGGATGAAGGTGGAATTCTAGATACTATTGAAAATCCGAATTATCGCTCAAGAATCGATCGTATGTATGAAAACGGAACTTCGGTTGGAAGTCATAAAACCAGTGTTTCGGCGCGAATTGCGAAGGCCGGAAATATCGATCCAAAGGAACAAGGAACGGCATTCGGGGCGACATTATTTTCTGGAGGAGTAGGAACCACAGAAGCAGTAAATAGCAACATCGTCATTACGAATCGTTCGTACGGTTGGGGTTGTCCATCAAGTTCGGAAACCTACAATTCTGGATCATACAACTATGATTTTGATGTTCGAAACAACCCTGAATGGATCATTACACATTCGGCGGGAAATGCAGGAAGCAGCAATTGTTATGTCGGAACCGCAGGATGGGGGAATATCACCGGAATGCCAAAAATGGCGAAGAACATTTTTGCTGTCGGGTCTTCCAATAATGACGGAGATTTAACCGGATTCAGCAGTCGTGGACCGGCGAAAGATGGTCGAATTTTGCCACACATTGTTGCTCCCGGGCCAGGTGGAACCTCACATGCCTCACCGAATCTCGCAGGGGTTTTCGCGCAGCTTAATCAGGCGTATCGAACATACAACAGCAATATCACACCGCAGGCCGGATTGCTCAAAGCGGTCATCATGAATACTGCCGACGACATGCAAAATCCTGGGCCTGATTTCCAAACAGGTTTTGGTCATGTCAACGCGCGTCGTGCTTTTGAAGTCATTCGTTTTGGGCAGCACGAGAACAATTTTGTATCTCAAGGTTCATCGCAACAACATACGATCACCGTTCCGGCAAATGTTCGTGAGTTGAAAGTGATGGTGTACTGGGTAGATTGGGAAGCAACCGCAGGGATTACCTCAAGATCTTTGGTGAACGATTTGGATATTGTTCTGGAAGATCCAACTGCGACGGCCTATCAGCCTTGGGTATTGAATCCTACGTTCGATCCGGTGCTTTTAGACATGAATGCATTACGAGCGACGGATACACTGAACAATCACGAACAGGTGACAATCACTGATCCCGTGGCTGGAAATTATGCGTTGACCGTAACGGGAACGATGGTGCCACAGGGGCCACAATTGTATTTCATGACGTATGAATTTGTAATGGATGAAATCGTCTTGACGCACCCACACGGAGGCGAAAAATTAGTGCCGGGTGAGACGGAACGATTGCGTTGGGATGCTTGTGACAGCACTTTGACTTTCGATATCTCATATAGCAACGACGGCGGAACATCATGGAGCTCTGTTGCAACTGGAGTAGGGCAGGACAGCCGTTTTTACGATTGGACAGTGCCGCAAGATTTGACCGATCAAGCATTGATCCGTGTCGAAAGAGGAACGACTGTGGGTGAAAGCGATGCCCCGTTTAGTATTTCCGAATTACCCCAAAACCTTGAATTGATTTGGTCGTGTGCAGATTCTTCACTGTTTTCGTGGGACGCCTTCCCGAATGCGGATGGGTATGTTGTTTATCGCATTGTTGGTGATTACATGGATTCCGTGGCATACACAACAAATACCACAATCGTTTTGAACGGACTGTCATTGACGGATACAGAATACATTTCAATTGCAGTAGTTCAAAACGGAGTAACGAGCCGCCGTGTGATCGCCATTGAACGAGACCCTGTAGACTTTAATTGTAACATGAACGATTTGGGATCACTGGACGTTGTAAGTCCTGGGGTGGATAACGTTCCCGACTGTATGGCGGGTGCTTTGAACGTGAGTATCAAGGTGCGTAATTGGGGTGTTAACGCTGTCGATTCCATTCCAGTGGCCTATCGAATTAACGGAGGCCCGATTACGCAAGAAGTCTTCTACGCTACTATTCCAAGTGGTGGTGAATACGACGTTACTTTTTCAAATACGACCAGCTTTAATCTGGGCGGAAATAACATTGAAGCTTGGACTGAATTTGCAGGAGATGCGATTCTCATGAATGACACGATTACCGATTCTGTTTGGGTGTATGCTAGTACATCTTCCGGGCCAAACATCTTCGAAGTCTTCGATAGTTTTACCAACTGTAGCACTTCTTGGGATTGTGAACTTGTGAACTGTAACATGCAAAATGGCTGGTACAATGTTCCAAACGGTACGGGCGATGAAATCGATTGGCGAACGCACAGCGGAGCAACAGGATCAGCGAATACGGGGCCTTCCGGGGATCATACCACAGGAAATGGCAAGTATTTGTATTTAGAAGGGTCGGGCCCGTGTGTAAACGTTGCTGCAAACTTGCATTCGCCGTGTATTGATCTAACAGGTGTCAATCAAGCGGAAATGACCTTCTGGTATCATGCCTATGGAGCAGCGATTGGAGAATTGCACGTTGATGTAATCGCTGATGGGGTGTTGATTGAAGATGCAATGACTCCCGTGATTGGTGAGCAAGGAGACTTGTGGATTCAGGCGTCGGTTGATTTATCGCCGTTTAGCGGTCAACAGGTTGTTGTGGTGATAAGAGGAATTATGGGTGGCACGTGGACGTCGGACTGGGCCATTGACGATGTAAATATTGCTATCGGGCCAACTGCGGATTACTTTGCAAGTACCAATCAGGTATGTCCGAATGCGACAGCGAATATGAACAACACTTCACAAAATGCTACGGCTTACAATTGGAGCTTCCAACCGAATACAGTTACTTATGTAAACGGAACTTCTAGTTCTTCTAACAATCCAGAAGTAATGTTCAATGCTCCAGGATGGTACTCAGCCCAGTTAATCGCATTCAATAGTGTGGGGAGCGATACGTTGATTTACACCGACTACATCTATGTTTGGGAAGATCAACCTTCTTTGGCGCCAATTGAGATCTGTGAGGGCGATTCTGTTATCGTTAATGCTAACAACAATGGTGTTCCTGTAGATGGTTATTTGAATGGAAATTTGGTTGTCTTTGGATTGGATTCATCGTACTATTTCCCAACGGCATCGGCGGGTGATGAAATCTACTTCATGTATGCGATTAGTAGTCAGTGTACATTGATATCGGATACGATTATCGTAAACGAGGTACAGGTGGAAACGGGAATTGTGCAAAACGGGCTTCAAATAGATGCTGTGGTGACGAACGCACAATATCAATGGCTAGATTGCTTGAATGGATACGCTCCAATTGCTGGTGAGACGAATCAAACTTTTGTGCCTTCGATGGATGGAGAATACGCAGTGCAGGTGACTGAAAACGGATGTACGGATACCTCCGCATGTTTGGTCTTCAATACTTCTTCTCTGAATGAACTCCTCGTGGAGAATATTGCCTGCTATCCGAATCCAACAAAGGATGAGGTAACCCTGCAATTCGATCAGGTGAAATCCGAAATCGATGTTGAGGTGTACTCTGCATTGGGGCAGCATTTGTATTCGAAACATTTCGTAAATACATCAATAGAGACTTTGGAGCTTCCAAAGGAACCAGCGGTATATGTCCTGAAGGTTCGTTCGGATGTGGGTACAAGCGTGCTGCGCGTTGTGAAGAAGTAAATTACATCAACACCAAGGCGATTCCATCATTAAAAGCTGTCGCTTTTTTGTAATTGGCTGGGATTACGATTTCGAAATTTCGATTCATGAATCCGCGTTTTCCGTTGAGCGTAAATGGAATGCGATTTCCTCCATTTGCCGACATAAGTGTAGCATCTCCAACATCTACAGGATTCAGATTGGCATCGAAGTAATCTTTCGGAGTATTTGCCAAAGAGGCGGCTTCCTTGGTATGATGCACACCACAGATATAGCCATCTTCCGTAACATCAGCATAGATGGTTTCGTAGTTCATCTTCAGTAAAAGGGTTCCTTCGTTGTTGATCATTCCTTTGTTATTGGCTTGTTCAATCACTGCATAACCATCTTCGTTAAATGTAGTGGCGTAATCGTAAACCCCTGGCACCACCATTTCGTTTTTCAAGTTGCAATATCCCCATCCTTTACGATTCGGTTTGGTGGCAACGGCCATGAGTCCGTGACTGAAATTCTGAAGAGAATTGTATTTCGGTGTGAATTGCACTTCCCCCTTTTCATTAATCAGTACTGTTTTTCCATTCACGGTGACGCGGCAATGTCCATTGTGAAAGGATGAATGTCCGGCTTGCTTGTACCGAAATGGGATCACCGTTTCCCCTTGTTTATCAATAAATCCATATACCTCATTCCCGCCAGATTTCGTTACGCAGGCCAATCCAAATTCTTTATCGAAGGTGGAACTTCCCAAATATTGGCAAGGAATTACCTCCTTCCCATCTCGATCAATCCAACCCATTAATCCGTCTTTGTACACGGCGATGCGATCGGAATATCCTTCCATGATGTATCCAACCTTCTCGTATCCATTCGTTGGGATTTCATTTCCTTGCTGGTCAAGGAGCGTCCAATTCTTTGTATCCTTCTTTCGTGCCCATGCTCTCCCGTCGACAAAATCCTGCACTTTGTCATAGATGCACGGAATGACCACTTCACCTTTCTTATTGATGTATCCTTTGCCGCGAACCCATTCGTTATTGACTAGGTTCACTTGCTGAATTCTCGCCATGCCATTGCTAAAAGCATATACACGCTCCGCTTCAATTTCGAAAATTACTTTGCCGCTGGTATCAATGGCTTGATATGGTTTGTTGGCTGCGAAAGTCAGCATCGAAGAAAGTAGGGTAAGGGTAGTAAGTAGTAGTTTCATTTTGAGGGCGTTGATTGGTGTGAAGATAGTGAAAATGAGAGATTCGGGATGGTTAGATTTCGTTTGCAATTATGCGTTATTGCCAAATAGCTACCATGGAAAAACGTAAGACAATGATTTTTAGGACTTGTTCACGCTTTGTCACACCCAAAAGACGCAATATTCAATCATCCTGATTTAGCTTTGTACCAACAGTTATTCATAGTTAGGGAGATTCTTCATTTCACGCTTTGTAAATGAAGTCACATGTTATGATTGTTAGTTAGTCAGATAGTTTTAGACGCATGCCGAAAAGGACTTCGGAATTCATTGGAAGGTCTGAAGTCCCTTTTTTTAATTCAGGAAATACTAATGGATTGACGGACTGACAGACAAAAACTACCGAACAACCATCAACTAAAACATTTCAAGGTAAGGTCAAATGGACGTATTTGGAACCTACTAATTGGTTGCCCGGTAATCTTCTTTGTCTAAAAATTATTTCAAGAGCCAGCTTCCACCTACTGACATCACATTATTCAAGGCGAGGTAATCCTCATAGTTGTCGGCATTGATTCCTCCGGTTGGGCAGAAGCGAACATCCTTAAAAATGCCGCTGTACGTTTCAAGAGCTTTGGCACCACCAAAAAGATGCGCAGGGAAGAATTTAAAATATTGCCATCCCATATCAATACCACGGATGATTTCACTCGGAGTAGAAACTCCCGGTAAGAAAGGAATTCCGCTAAAATCGAATTGCTGGATCATAGAACTCGTGAGTCCCGGACTTACCATAAAATCTACTTTCAACTTTACGCAGTTCAGAATGTCATCAGGCGAAACAATAGTTCCTACTCCCACTTGGAATTCATGTCCGTATTTTTCTTTGAACAAGGCGATCGCATCCCAAGCAACATCACTTCTCAATGTAATTTCAATGCACGAGATTCCTTGCGATTTCAACTTCTCGTAGTATTCATCTACTTGCTTCAATTCAGAAATCGTAGCAACAGGAATCCTGTTGTTTTGCTTGAGTACGCTCTCTATATCGTTTTGTATCATAACTTTCGTTTTGTAGGAAACTGGCTCCAGATTCGCTGTTAGATAATAGTCCGCGCATTCGATTGAATAGCGGTCTTCCGTGCGTCATGTTCTCGTAAGGAACCGATCGTGATGGTCGACTCTCAAGATCTTTAGCATGGCATTGCAAAACGCCATTTACGGCGTCCAAAGTAAGTTTGTCTCCTGTTTTTATTTTCCCGATCAATCCGCCGCAAGCTGCTTCTGGCACTACGTGAATTGCTGCAGGTACTTTTCCAGATGCTCCAGACATACGTCCATCGGTTACCAAGCCTACGTTGAATCCGCGTTTTAGAAGTACGGTCAAAGACGGCGTTAGTTTGTGCAACTCTGGCATTCCTTTCTGTTGAGGCCCTTGGAAAGGAATTACGGCAATGAAATCTCGATCCAGTTCCCCTGCTTTAAATGCTTTCAAAAGATCATCTTGATCGTCAAAAACAATGGCTTCTGCTTCTACTACATGATTCTTAGGCAAAACGGCAGATGTTTTGATCACTGCATTTCCGAGATTTCCTTTCAAGACTTTTAATCCTCCAGTCTCTTGGAATGGATTCTCCACTGGACGAACGATGCTTTCATTAAGGGATTTTGTCGGCCCTTCGCGGTAAATAATTTCACCATCTTCCAACTTCGGATCTTGCGTGTATTGTTTCAATCCCTTTCCGATGATGGTATTCACATCCTCATGCAACAATCCGTTATCCAACAAAGTGTGCATTACGAATGCCATACCGCCAGCTGCGTGGAAGTGATTGACATCTGCCGCTCCGTTTGGATAGACTTTACAAAGCGACGGAACAATCTGCGAAAGTTCTGAGAAATCATCCCAGTTAATGATGATTCCTGCGGTCTGCGCAATCGCAATCAAGTGGATGGTATGATTGGTAGATCCTCCCGTTGCGAGCAACCCAATGATCCCGTTAACGATGCTTTTCTCATCGATAATTTGACCAATCGTAGTGTCGAAATCCTTCTTGCGGATATTCTCCAACAAGACCTTCATCGCATGTCGATTCAAGGCATTTCGCATCGGTGTTCCCGGATTCACAAAACTAGATCCTGGCAATTGCATCCCCATGATTTCCATGAGCATTTGATTACTGTTTGCCGTTCCGTAGAAAGTACATGTTCCCGGTGAATGATACGAGTCGGATTCTCCTTTTAAAAGTTCCTCTCGTGTGATCTTTCCTTCTGCAAAATCTTGTCGGATACGCGCTTTCTCCTCGTTTGATATTCCGCTCGGCATTGGGCCTCCTGGGAGGAACAATGCGTGAAAATGACCGAAACTTAAATTCCCGATCATCAGTCCTGGAACAATTTTATCGCAAATTCCGAGGTTCACAACGCCATCGTACATGTCGTGCGACAAACCAACGGCTGCGGATAAAGCAATCACGTCTCGACTCAATAAAGACAGATCCATTCCTGCTTGTCCTTGCGTCACTCCATCGCACATCGCTGGCGTTGCTCCGGCCACTTGAATGGTTGCATTCATTTCACGCGCATATCCTCTTAATTCGTCTGGATAACGCTCGTAAGGTTTGTGTGCCGACAACATGTCATTGTACGCGGTAATTATTCCCAAGTTGGGTTCGACGCCTTCTGCGATCAAAGGCTTTTCGTGTGCGTCACAACCGGCAAAACCATGAGCCAAGTTTCCACAGCTCAATTGTCCGCGCGTCCTGCGATTTTTAAAGTTGTATTCGTTCACTGCAACGTATTCCGATCGCGTTTTTTCGCTACGCTTTCGGATTCGTTCTGTTATTTCTTCAATTTTCTTGTGTACCATCATTCAGAGTAAAAAATGTTAATGTTTGGGCATTTTTCAAGTGCCGTATGAATAGGTAACTGTAGCGTATTGCTTTGCAGCACTTCCAATTTTTGAGTGCCTGTAATAATCAATGCAATATTTCGTGCATTTCGAAGGAGCTCCAACGAACACGTTATTCGTTGTGTAGGGTGCGCCGGAGCGTTTGTATTTAAAAAGTTTTTATCGGTAAACAAAGCTTCATCAGAAGGAGCGTCGTTCGGGAAAATGGACGCCGTGTGTCCGTCCGGCCCCATTCCAAGTATGACCATGTCCGTGCGATCTACGAAATGATTGTATTCTGAATTCAACAGTTCCAAATTGTTCTCGTAATCATCCAAATCGTACACCATCCCTTTGATGGCAGATTCAGGAGCATTGGAAAAGCAAGAGCGTAACAAACGCTCGTTACTGAATTCGCTTTCCTGTCCAATGTAGCGCTCATCCACCAAACCAATTTCTAGCCGATCGAGGAAATCACAATCCAGATTCATTCTGAGGTAAGATGGGCCCGGCGTTCCTCCACCCGAAAGTAAGATGCGGGCGCTTCCGTTTGTGTCGACTGAAGCTTTTAATGCAGCAAGGCACCACGAGACAAATTCCTCAACTAATGCGTCTTTTGAAGCGAATTCTTGTATCATTTTGGTGATGTTTTCCATTGTGTGTTATCATCCATTACGTCATCTCCCGGCCCCCAAGTTCCAGATTCGTAAAGCTTGAGCGGCGTGTGTTTTTTCCAATTATCCGTGATCGATTCAATCCAGCGCCATGCAGAAGCAAGTTCATCGTATCTCATGAACAAAGTTTGATTCCCTCGAATCACATCCATGATCAAACGTTCGTAAGCATCTGGCATGCGATCTTGAAACGAATCGATGAAGTCTAGTTTCAAAGAAATCGGCTTGAATCGATATCCTCCCGGCCCAGGAATTTTACTCAGCTGAACCAATTCGATACGTTCTTCCGGTTGCAATCGAATGATGAGTTTGTTGCGCAAAGCATGCTGAGAATCCTGAAAAATGTTGTGCGGTAACTCTTTAAAATTGATCACAATATCAGAGTAACGCTTCTTCATTCTCTTACCTGTTCGTAGGTAAACCGGGGTGTTTTTCCAGCGCCAGTTATCGATGTACGTTTTCAACGCGACAAAAGTCTCGGTTTCTGAGTCATACGCGTCAATGTCTTCTAGGTAGGAATTCAGTTTGTCCCCATTAGAAGCCCCGCGTGTGTACTGTCCGCGAACGATATCTGTAGCCAACGTTTCTTTCGTGAAAGGTCGTAATGATTCGAGCACTTTTTGCTTTTCATTTCGCACTGTATCCGGGTTTAAACTGGAAGGTGGTTCCATGGCAATCAAACAAAGCAACTGCAAGAGGTGGTTTTGTATCATGTCCAATAATGCTCCCGTCTTATCGTAGTATCCAGCTCGTTTCTCAACACCCAAACTTTCTGCGACTGTAATCTGAATATTTTCAATGTTTTCAGCATTCCATGCACGCTCGAAAAGGTGATTAGCGAAACGCAATACCATGAGGTTCTGAACTGTCTCTTTCCCGAGGTAATGATCAATTCGGAACACCTGTCGCTCTTCAAAAGCAGACATGATAATGTTGTTGATTTCCTCACTGGATTTCAAACTGTGACCCAATGGTTTTTCCAATACTACCTTGCTGTTTTCCTTGCTAAGTCCAGTCTCTTTCAATGCCGTGCAGATCTCAGAAAAAGCTCCTGAAGGAACCGAGAAATAGAAGATAGCTTGCCGGTTGGAATTGGCTTCCAGACACTCCTTCATCTCTGCGTAGTTTTCCGCATTGTTTTTCGGAACTACTAAAATTTTGAGGCGTTTGAAAAACGTTTTAACCAATTTCGAGTCAACGTTTCCTAAAAATCCTTCAATCTCTTTTAAGAAGGCGTCTCGATCCTGTGGAGACCGACTCACGCAGTATATATCAAATTCCACATTGAGTTGTTCCGCTGCAAATCGATGGAACAATGCTGGGATGATCTTTCTTTTTGATAAATCGCCATTTCCCCCGAAGATGACCAAATTGAAATCCTTTATTTGTGAAGTGTTTGTTCTGGTTTTCATGTAAAATGACTTTTGTCAAAGATAAATACTTTTTGTAAAATATACAATAAGGAAAATTTTTTGTACATTTGAAGGACGAACCTCAAAAACACGAACATTAAAATGCTGATAGTCGTAGAAAGCGGATCAACGAAAGCAGATTGGATGGTACTACGTAATGGTAAGGAAACAATTACCAATACGCAAGGATTCAATCCATATTTTCATTCCAAGACTGACATACTTGAAGCCTTAGGTGCTAATGATGTATTGAATTCAATCAAGGACGAAGTAGAACAAGTGTTCTTCTACGGTGCTGGCTGTTCCAGTCCAGAATTGAATCAAGTGATTGAAGGAGGTCTTGCTCCTTTCTTTTCGAACGCTTCTATTAGTGTCGATCACGATTTGAATGCAAGTGCATTTGCTTGTTACAATGGCGAGCCGGAAATTGCTTGTATTCTGGGGACAGGATCTAACAGCTGTTTCTTCGATGGAGAAAATATTCGTGAGGAAGTGCCAGCATTGGGTCACTTGTTGGGGGATGAAGGAAGTGGAAACTACTTCGGAAAACGCTTGTTGGCGGATTTTCTTTACAATAAATTGCCTCAGCCTATGCACGATACATTCGTAGACATGGGATTGACAAAAGCTTCGATTGTTGAACGCGTATATCAAAAGCCAGGAGCGAATGTGTTTATCGCTTCGTTGATGCCCGTTCTTATCGACAATAAAGGTTTACCCTACTCGCAGAATTTGATTCGCAAAGGATTTCAGGAATTTATCGATATTCATGTAAAGTGTTTTGAGGAGCACGAGACGTGTGAAGTAAATTTCGTGGGTTCCATCTCTGATTTGTTGCAAGATGAGCTGCGAGCTGTCTGCAAAGAAAACAATATTCGCTTGGGTCGTATTATCCGTCGACCGTTGCAAAGTCTTGTGAGTTACCACATTAAATTGCTTGAAAAAGCATAACCATATTTGAGCTACGTATGAAATTTCAATGGATGCTAATTGCGCGCGTTCTAACTTTTGTAGGCGCTATTTTATTGTCTAATGCGACATTCGGTCAGAACAAGTCGCTCTCAACCCCTGAGATAGAAGCCCAAATTGAAGAGGATCTTGCGAATATGAGTTTGCAAGAGAAGGTGGGGCAAACGTGTCAGATCACCCTAGATGTACTCTTGAAAAAGGATGCCGAAGGGAAACTCATTGAACCGGTAGAAATTGATCCAGCGAAAGTTCAGGAAGCCATCGTTCAATATGGAGTAGGTTCCGTGTTGAATGTGGGTTGGAAGACAATCACATTAGAAGAGTGGGAAGGAGTAATGGATGGTGTTCATGCTCCGTTCAATGATAAAGAAACCAAAGCTCCGATTCTGTACGGAATTGATGCCATTCACGGGGTAAACTATACGGTTGGCGGAACATTGTTTCCGCAGGAAATTGGATTGGCCGCAACTTGGAATCCAGGATTGGCGATGCAATTTGGACAAGCTACGGCATATGAAACCAGAGCTTCCGGAGTCCATTGGAACTTTTCCCCAGTATTGGATTTAGGACGTCAACCATTATGGTCGCGAACGTTTGAAACCCTAGGAGAAGATCCGTTCCTAGTTTCCGAAATGGGAAAAGCGATTGTTTGCGGATACCAAGGAGATGGCGGGATCAATTCTGAGCACGTTGCCGCTTGTATGAAGCATTTTGTGGGATACAGCAATCCTTCTAGTGGACGGGATCGAACACCAGCATGGATTCCTGAGAAATACATGCACGAATTGTATTTGCCTCCATTCAAAGCGGCGGTAGAAGAAGGTGCTTTAACCGTCATGATCAATAGTGGTGTTGTAAATGGAATTCCAGGTCATGAGAATTACGAGTTGCTCACGGAGATTTTGAAAAACGAATGGGGATTCGAAGGGTTTGCCGTTTCGGATTGGGAAGATTTCATCATGTTGCACACCGTACATCGCACTGCAGCTGATTTGAAAGAAGGAATTATTAATGCGATTAACGCAGGAGTAGATATGAGTATGGTGCCATTGGCTCCGCAATATCAAGAGTACTGCAAATTGGCATTGGAAGCAGTGGAAGAAGGAAGTATTTCCGAAGAGCGTTTGAATGATGCAGTTCGAAGAATTCTTCGTGTAAAATACATCGTTGGATTGTACGAAAAGCGCATGAACCAAGCGAAGAAATACGATGATTTCGGATCAGAACAAATGCATCAATTGGCATTGGAAAGCGCTTTGGAATCGATTACACTTCTGGAAAACGATGGTGTTCTTCCATTGAACAAGAATCAAAAAGTTTTGGTGACAGGGCCGACATCGGACAATCTGATCTATCTGAACGGAGCTTGGACGCACACGTGGCAAGGAGACAATCCATTGTTTAATACTGAAGGTCGTCTCTCAGTTCGCGAAGCGATGGAGGTATATCTCGGAGAAGGAAATGTCCTCTTTAGTCAGGGAGCAGAATTGTACTTAGACGAAGGATTCGAAGCTTCTAAATTATCAGATACGGAAGATTTCAAAGCGAAAGCGGCGCAGTCAGATGTGATCGTTTTGTGTTTGGGAGAATTCCCATGTACGGAAAAACCCGGTGATATTCGATCCTTGAATTTGGATGCGGCTCAGTTGGAATTGGCAAAAATGGCCTATGCAACGGGTAAGCCAGTGGTGCTTGTAATGATCGAAGGACGTCCGAGAATCATTCGTGATATCGTGGATGATGCATCTGCAATCGTTCAAGCCTATCTACCGGGAGATTTCGGAGGAGAAGCATTGACGCAATTGTTGTTTGGAGATGCCAACTTTTCAGGAAAGCTGCCTTACACGTATCAGAAGTACGACGGTCAAATTGAATTTTACGATCACCCAAGAAGCGTCTCACGACACAAGGCAAATCATTTTTATGCATTCGATCCACAATGGGAATTTGGATACGGATTGAGCTATACGACATTTGAATATTCCAACTTACAGATCGATAAATCTACCATCGAAGAAGGCGATTCAATCATTGTAACCCTTGATGTGACCAACACAGGAGATCGCGAAGGAAAAGAAGTGGTGCAACTCTACATTCGTGATCATTATGCTTCTATGACACCGGCCGTTAAGTCATTGAAAGCCTTCGAGAAAGTAACATTAGGTGCAAAAGACAAAAAGTCTGTTAAATTTGTAATTGCAACAGAAGATCTTCAGTTTTTCGGGAAGGACGGAGAGTGGATTAGCGAACCGGGGATGTTCAGTGCAATAATTGAAACGCTAACTGCAGACTTTGAATTAAAGTAACGGTATGTCCTACAAAATTAAATTCGATCGCTTTTTCTCCTATTCCTTCTCACTTGACTGTGCCATTTTTGGGTACAAGGATGGAGAAATTCATGTGCTTCTTATCAAACGTGCCATGGAACCTTACTCGGGTGAATGGGCGATTCCGGGAGATCTCGTTTATCCGGACGAAGATTTGCCAATTGCAGCGAATCGAATTTTGACGGAGCTTACAAAACTCAAGAATGTAGAATTGCACCAAGGACAAACCTTCGGTAATCCAAATCGTCACCCGCAAGGGCGTGTAATTACATGTGCTTATTTCGCGTTGGTTCGAATCGACGACCTGCAAGCAGAAGCAGATTCATGGGCGGAAGAAGTAATGTGGGCGCCAATGAACGAAGTTCCAAACTTGGCATTCGATCACAGCGAAATTGTAGAATCTACGTATGAAGATTTGAAACGCATGTTGCAACGCGAACCTATTTGCTTCGATTTGCTTCCTGAGAAATTTGCGCTGAACGAAATGCAGCAGCTATACGAATACGCATACAATGTAGAAATGGACAAAGCGAACTTCCGTAAGAAGATCAAATCCATTCCACTGATTCATTTGGATGAAAAGCAACAAAATGTAAAGCACCGACCAGCAAAATTGTTCAAGTTCGACACCGAGCGATACAGACAAATGGTAGAGACGGAGAATTACATGTTCCGCATGTAAAAACAATATTTTAGAAAAGAGAAGGAGGACTGAGGAGTCCTCCTTTTTTTGATTTATTCGCCCAAGTACCGTATCTTAAGCTAAACCGTTTACAATCAACTGAAATTAAATATTAAAGTACTTTTGGTACTTTTTACCTTAATTATGTATATTTACGGAAAGTCTATACTTATGCTTGTGAAATCTATACTTCTGAACGGTCTGTTCTTATTGACCTTTTTGACCGTTCAAGCTCAGGAATCAGTCGTTTCTGGGGTCGTCACCGACGATAAAAGTGAGCCTTTGGTTTTTGTGTCTGTATCAATCAAAGGTTTGAACAAAGGGACATTTACAGATGGAGATGGGAAATTTTCCATTCCTGTTCCAAATCCAGCGACCGATACCCTAATCTTCAGATTGAGCGGATATCTTTCTCAAGAGATTCCAGTAAATGGTCAATCCACCGTGGATTTACAAATGTTCTCTGAAATCAATGAAATTGATCAGGTGATTGTGGTTGGTTACGGTGAATCCTCTACTAAAGAGTACACCGGTGCTACATCGAAAGTCGGAGGAGAGGACATTGAAAAGATGAATCAAGCCCGCGTGGATCAAGCATTACAGGGTCAAGTAGCTGGAGTAAACATTAGTACCAATTCAGGTTCTCCAGGAGGTTCTGCTAACATTCGAATTCGTGGCTTGTCCACCTTCGGTGATAACGATCCGCTCATTCTAGTGGATGGAGTAGTGTACGACGCAGAAGGACTGAACGCCTTGAACCCATCGGATATCAAATCCATTAACGTATTGAAGGATGCAACGGCCGGGATTTACGGGGTACGAGCAGCGAACGGTGTAATCTTGATTGAGACGAAAACCGGACGTTTGAACGCAGCACCAAAAATCGAATATAACGGCTATTACGGAATCCAAGAAACAGCGAAACGTTTGGATCTTTTGGAAGCCAATGAATATGCGGTAATCAAGAATGAAGCATTTGCATTCGGAGGACAGCCAGTTCCATTTAATAATGTCAATTTGGGACGCGGTACAAACTGGCAGGATTCTGTATTCACACGATCTCCGGTTCAAAGTCATAACATTAGTATGACAGGAGGTTCGGCAAATACGCGTTATTCCATCGGTTTGGGATACTTCACTCAAGACGGAATCGTTGGAGGTGACAAAGCGCATTTCTCGCGTTACAACGCCCGTTTAAACCTAAGCACAGAGCTCGCGAAAAACTTCCGATTGAACTCAGTTTTCTTATTCTCGCACGATTACAGAAATGTTTTGCCGGAGAATGGAATCGGATCTGTACTATATAATACAATCAACGCCTTCCCGAATGAGCCAATTCGTACGGCAGATGGAAACTACTCCTACCTTGAGGAAGTAAGTGATATCATCAACCCAATCGCTCAAATTGAGAATCAGTACAATTGGAGTTGGGCGGATAAATTCGTAGGGAAGGAAGAATTCATCTACGATTTCAATGAGCATTTAACATTTACCAACCGATTCAACTACAATTACGCAATTGTAGATAACAAAGCATTTTCGCCACTTGTTTGGTACGGGGATGGAAAGTTCGCAAATACTGCGTTGAATGCCGATTTGGAATCTCCTCAAGTAGAGATTGCAGACAGCGTATTTATTGAACGTGGTGCTTCCGTTTGGGAAGAGCGAGCTTCGTTCCTTGACCTAACGTTTGAAAGTTTCATGAACTACGATCGTACGATTAAAGAAGGTCACAGAATCAAAGGAACTGCCGGTATTACCGTATTCCAGAGAAAAGGAGAATCACTAAGCGGTACTGCTTTCGGAATTCCGAACAACTCATTGGAATTCGCAGACATCTCAGCAAACACTGCTGAAGGTGGATTCTTGAACAATGTAGGTTCATGGGAATTTAAAGAGCGTTTGCTTTCTGCCTTCTTGCGTGGAGAGTACCAATTGAAAAGAAAGTACTTCTTCTCGGCGGTAATTCGTGCAGATGGATCAAGCAAATTCGGGCCGAACAATCGTTGGGGATACTTCCCTTCAGGATCAGCAGCATGGTTGTTATCTGATGAGGAATTCTTCGATGTGAAATGGATGGATTTCGCGAAAGTTCGTTTGAGTTATGGAATCATGGGTAACGACCAAATCGAAAACTTCGCGTACCGTGCCTTGTTGAACGGAGAGGGAGTTTACGTAATCGATGACGTAATTACACCGGGTGTTGCCATCGGTAAAGCGGGTAACCCAGATTTGAAATGGGAGACAACACGTCAGTTCAACTTCGGTGTGGATGTTACGATGTGGAAGCAGTTGGATGTAACAGCAAACTACTTCTTCAAAAACACAAACGATCTCTTATTCCAGCCGGATGTAACAGCAATTCTAGGAACATATGGCCCAGGTGGATTCCCGCCAATTGTAAACGCAGGTAACGTATCCAACAACGGAGTGGAATTGGAACTTGCTTACAGTTTGAAAGAAAAAGAAGGACGTAAGTTATTCGCAAATGTGAACTTCAACTTCACGTACCTAAGAAACCGCGTAACTGCTGTGCCCGACGGAGTTGACTTCATCCCAGGAGCGAATTTCGGTGTAGGTGGTGTTACAGCAACGCGCTTCGAAGTAGGTCAAGAAATTGGATACTTCCACGGATTTGAAACTGCTGGAATCTTCCAAACACAAGAAGAAATTGACAATCACCCTGTAATACAGGAAGGTGCTGAGCCGGGAGATTTGATCTTCGTAGATCAAAACGGTGATGGAGTCATCAACTTTAGTGACGATTCAGATAAAACAAACTTAGGATCGCCAATTCCAGATTTCACAATGGGATTCGGAATGAACTTCCGTTACAAAGGATGGGACTTGTCGGCAACGTTGTATGCTGCGTTGGGTCAGGAAATCATCCGAAACTTCGAGCGTCAGCAGCCATACGCCAACCAATTGGATTACGTAATTGATCGTTGGACGGGACCAGGAACTTCAAATGTTCACCCACGATTGACGACAGGGCCAACACGTAACACAGAATTTTCGTCTTACTACGTAGAAGATGGAGATTTCCTTCGCGTAAGAAATCTTCAAATTGGATATAGTCTGCCTTCAGCGTGGATCAATAAAGCGAACATTGATAGAGTAAGAATTTATGTTTCGGTAAACAACTTGTGGACATTCACGCGCTACCAAGGATATGATCCAGACGTAGGTTCAGGAAGCGTTTTATCAGCAGGTGTAGATTACGGAATCTACCCGCAAGCAAGAACATTTATTGGAGGACTTCAAATCGGACTATAAGACATGAAAACGAAACGATATACATACACAGTACTAGGGCTGATCTTGGTGACAGTGATCGGGCTATCGACGACAGGATGTAAGAAATTCTTGGCGGTAGATCCACCATACACACAAGATGCCGATAACTTCTTTAAGACAGAAGAAGATTACGAACGCGCATTAATCGGCGCATACGATTTGTTGCAGGCTTCTTTCCTTTCCGTTTGGATTGGTGAGATTGCTTCTGACAACACCATTGCAGGTGGAGAAAGCGTTTTCGATACGCAAGGGTTGCACCAGATCGATAACATGAATCATGGCGGTGTGAACAATGAATTGCGAAGTGTTATGCGTTGGAACTATGCTGGCGTGAGTCGTGCGAATTACATTTTGGAGCACAAAGACAACCTTGAGTTTGATGGAAAAGATCAAATCATGGCAGAAGCAAAATTCCTTCGTGCATATTATTACTTTGAGTTGGTGAGATTCTTTGGTGGAATGCCATTGATTATTGACCAGCGATTGGGGGTTGATGAAGCATTACAAGTGCCTCGTGCAACCAAAGAAGAAATGTATGCGCAAATTGAAGCAGACTTGACGGATGCCGTTGCGGTATTGAATTTTGGTGCACCAGCAAAAGGTCGCGCTGATAAAGGTGCCGCACTTGGACTTCTTGGAAAAGTGTACTTGTACCAAAACAAATTCTCTCAGGCAGCGTCTACTTTCGAGCAAATCATTTCAAGCGGACTGTACGCATTGGAAGCGGACTATACAAGCTTGTTTACAGCGGCAAACGAAGGGAACCCAGAAACTGTATTTGATGTAGAATACTCTGGATTGGAAGGAGGAAGCTACGGATGTCTGGTATGTTTGGAAGGAAATGCCGGGCCAGGATTCCAGGGAATTCGCCAGTACAATGGGCCAGTTTATGGAGATGGAAACAGCTACAACTTGCCAACGCAAGAATTGTATGATGCTTTCTCACCGATTGATCCTCGTCGTGACGCAACGGTATTGGATATTGATGCGTTTATTGCACAGCAGGCCAACCCTGGAGACATCACTTACGCTATCGGAGGTGGAGGTCATACGGGTTACTACAACAACAAGTACATCAAACGTCAGGGTGAAATCGGACTGCCAGACAACGATTTGACAAGTCCTGTTAACTACCGAGTAATTCGCTACGCAGATGTTCTGTTGATGGCAGCAGAAGCGCATTTCCAAAGTGGGAACACCTCGTTAGCGGCAAACTATGTGAATCAGGTGCGAGTGAGAGCAGGAGTTCCGGGAATTCCAGTGAACTCAGTAGAAGATATTTGGAACGAAAGAAGATTAGAATTATCCTGTGAAGGACACCGTTTCTTTGATTTGGTAAGAACGGGACAAGCCGCACAATACATCGATGGATTCGTTGTAGGGAAACACGAGTTGTTCCCGATCCCACAAGTGGAGATTGATTTGGCAGGAGGAAGTTGGGCACAAAACCCAGGATATTAATTTAATAGAACGATTATGAGATTATTAGGAATAGTAGCAATCTTAGCGTTATTTGTAGGATGTCAGAAGGAAGACCCGTCTTTGGGAGATCCACCATCAGCAGCTGACGCACAGTTTACGTACTCGGAAGATTCGCAGTCTCCGAACATTATCAACTTTACGGCATCTTCTGACGAGGCTCAATACCTTTGGGATTTCGGAAACGGAGTAACAGCGAAAGGAACCAGTGTTCAGGCAATGTATCCGTACGCAGGAACTTACACCGTGACATTGACGATGTATGCAAAAGGAGGAAGCGCAAGCTCTACACAAGACATCGTGATTGCACAAGACGATCTTTCTTTGTTAAGTAATCCAGTATATGGTCATTTAACAGGAGGAACAAGCGGCCCAGGATACCGTACTTGGTACGTTGATTCATTGGCTTCTGGACATATGGGTGTAGGTCCGGATCCGGAAAGTGCATTGGGTCCAATTCCAGAATGGTGGTCTGCTGGAGCAGGTGAGAAGCCAGGATGTGGATTGTACAATGATCGTTATACCTTCTACCTAAACGGATTTGGATTTGATCACGTGACGAATGGAAGTGTTTACATCCACAACTCTTTGGCGGGTTCTTTCCCGGGATCTTACCAAAATTTGGGAGACTTTACAGCTCCGTACCCAGATCAATTGGGTGAATCTTGGTCGTTCTCAGAATCAGAGAATACGATTACAATTTCCAACAACGCACACATTGGTTTCTTTACAGGGCCACGCGTGTACCGAATTTTGGAAATTTCAGATACAACAATGTCTTTGCAGTACGGACACCACGAAGGAGGGTTGCTGTGGTATGCGAAGTTGAGAGCAGAATAAAACAGAGGAGGAATGAGAAAAGAAACCTTTTTTGCAGCAATTATTGCCGTCGTAACAGTGTTTGCGTCGTGTGATAAAGAAGGAGAAGGCGGAGGTGATGTTGAGTTGCCAACAAATATCGCTACAAGTATTACCATTACTGAGGGACAAGTAGATGTTCAGGTAACGGCACAGAATGCGAATTTTTACACAGTTACTTTCAATGAGAATGGTCAAGAGACGACAGTTGAATCTACGGATGGAGCTGCGACATACACCTTTTCAAATTCAGGAACATATCAGGTGAAATCACGTGCCCACGTAACACACGACGATTACATCGAAAAAATTGATGAAGTAACGGTTGTAGTGGATAACTCCGTTTTAGGACAAATTCCTACTACAGGTTATGAAACGCCAATGACGCATCCGGGCTATACGCTAGTTTGGAACGATGAATTTGACGGTACTTCGTTATCTAGCGATTGGGTGCACGAAACTGGTAACGGGCAAGCGCAAGGAATCCCAGGATGGGGGAATAACGAGTTGCAGTACTACCAGGATGATAATACAGAAGTAGTTGGTGGTTATTGTATCATTACAGCGAAGCAAGAAAGTCAGTCCGGATTCAATTACACATCTTCACGTATCAAAACGCAAGGAATGCAATCGTTCCAAAAAGGTCGTATTGATATCCGCGCTGCACTTCCGCAAGGAAAAGGTATTTGGCCGGCGCTTTGGATGTTGGGTGATAACATTTCTTCCGTTGGTTGGCCAGCTTGTGGTGAGATCGACATCATGGAGATGATTGGCGGCCCAGGTAATGATCAAACTATCTATGGAACCGTGCACTGGAGCGATCAAGGATCTCATGCTGAATATGGAAATTCCAGTACATTGGGCAGCGGAATCTATGCAGATGAGTTCCATGTATTCTCAATCATTTGGGATGATACACAGATTCGTTGGTTGCGTGATGATGTAGAGTTCAACGTAATTAATATCACAGGATCAGAATTGACGGAGTTCCACCAGAACTTCTTCATGATCTTCAACATTGCTGTAGGTGGAAATTGGCCAGGAAGTCCAGATGCTTCGACGCAATTCCCGCAACGAATGGCGGTTGACTATGTAAGAGTATTTCAATAAAATTTAACAAAGCACAGTAATTCGGTTAAATTTCTGTACTCATTTTAGTAATTGTAGAAATTACAATATCTTAGCTAAAAGGTTTACTAACACAAAACACAAATACACGAACAAAAATTAGAGCTATGAAGAAATTTTACGTTTTAGCAATGCTATGTATCTCTTCTACTGCCTTCGGACAAATTGAAGGTACTTGGAAGTTGGCGGATATCGCTGGTGCATTGGCAGTAGGGCCTACACAAGGCGATGGATCTTGGTGGTCCAATTCAGTGGCAGATGTAACAGGAAGAGCATGTCTTTTCGATGATTCCGTTACATTCGACAACACGGGTGGAATGGTTCACCAGATGGATGGATCTACGTGGCTAGAGCCATGGCAAGGAGTTGGTCAAGAAGAATGTGGTGCGCCAGTTGCTCCGCATGATGGACAGACGAATGCACCTTACACGTACAACTACGACAGTCAAGCAGGGACTTTGACAGTAAATGGAGTAGGAGCGCACATGGGACTTCCCAAAGCTATCAATGGAGGTGAGTTGACAGATCCAACTCAAGCACCAGCTTCAGTAACTTACTTGGTTGCTTTCTCTAACAACGACAACACAATGACTTTGGATATCGACTGGGGAACTGGTTGGTGGCGTTTCGTTTACAATAAAACGAATGCTGCACCTCCTGCACCAGCGAACATTACATTCCAAGTTGATATGTCTGAATACACTGGATCAACTGCTAACGGAGTATTCCTTAACGGAGGATTCAACGGATGGTGTGGAAACTGTAACCCAATGACAGATATCGGAAACAATATCTGGGAGCTTACATTGCCATTGGCAAACGGAACGATTCAGTACAAATTCACAGTTGACGGATGGACAGATCAAGAAACTATCGACAGTCTTTCTTCTTGTGTGGATGGAGTTGATGATGGATTCTTCAACCGTGAGTTGACATTCACAGGAGATACTACACTTCCAGCAGTATGTTGGTCAGCATGTACAGCATGTACAACAAACAATGTGAATGAAGTAACATTGAATACTATCGGATTGTATCCAAACCCAGTAAACGATATCGCAATCGTTACTGCTGATGAAAATATTGAAACAATCGTTGTTCTCGACGTGAACGGTAAAGCTGTGAACACAGTTGCTGCTTCAAGTGACGAGGTTGAAATCAACGTTGCAGGATTGCCAAACGGAGTGTACATGGTACAAGTTACTACCGTTTCAGGTTTGACGCAAACAACACGATTGATCAAAGAGTAGTAGTTAGTTCGAGAGTTTAGTTTAGCTCACATAAGAACGGAGAGGAGTGCGAAAGCGCTCCTCTTTTTTTGTATCTAATCTTTACTTATTGTAAATATAACTATAACTGAATTATTTTTTGTAAATTTCTGGTACTTATAAAACTAGCTTGTTGATATGAATGATCAATTCTCAACTATAGATTACGCCATATTTATCGGTTATGCCATTCTGATCTTATCCGTTGGTTTATGGGTATCCAGATCTAAGAAAGGAGTTCAAAAGAACGCGGAAGATTATTTCCTGGCAAGTAAATCACTTCCTTGGTGGGCAATTGGGGCTTCCCTGATTGCTGCGAATATCTCTGCAGAACAATTTATTGGAATGTCCGGTTCTGGCTATAAAGTCGGATTGGCAATTGCCTCCTACGAATGGATGGCTGCCATTACCTTGATTGTCGTCGGTAAATTCTTCCTCCCCATTTTTATTGAGAAAGGAATTTATACCATTCCAGAGTTCGTTGAGAAACGGTATTCGACCCAGCTTAAAACCATTCTGGCGGTCTTTTGGATTGGATTGTATGTATTCGTCAACATTGCATCAGTACTATATCTCGGAGCGTTGGCCCTGGAAACCATTCTTGGCATTCCCATGATTTATGGAGTCATTGGTTTATCCTTATTCGCCGCAGCCTATTCATTGTATGGGGGATTAGCGGCCGTAGCCTGGACGGATGTTATTCAGGTTGTTTTCCTCATTCTAGGTGGACTTGTTACGACGTATCTGGCTTTAGATACTGTATCGGGAGGAGAAGGAGCTTGGTTAGGAATGCAGAAGGTGTTTACCGAAGCGCCAGATCGTTTCGCAATGATTTTGGATTCGTCCCATCCCGAATATTCCAACCTACCGGGAATTGCTGTTCTTGTGGGAGGTATGTGGGTCGCCAATTTGTATTACTGGGGATTCAATCAATACATCATACAAAGAACTTTGGCTGCGAAATCGTTAAAGGAATCGCAAAAAGGAATCCTGATGGCAGCGGTATTGAAAATCTTCATTCCGTTGATCGTGGTAATCCCAGGAATTGCCGCATACGTGATGACACAAGATACCGAAGTGATGAACAATCTCGGTGCCATGAGCGCCAATTCAGTTCCTACCATGGAGACTCCAGATAAAGCATATCCTTGGTTGTTGCAATTCCTTCCAGCAGGGTTGAAAGGTTTAGCATTTGCGGCATTGTCCGCAGCCATTGTTTCATCTCTGGCTTCTATGTTGAATTCCACTTCGACGATCTTCACCATGGACATTTACAAACCTTACATCAACAAAAATGCTACGGATAAGCAAATGGTAAACACTGGTCGTTGGTCGGCAGCAGCGGCCTTATTGATCGGTGCGATTATGGCTCCATTACTTGGTGGGATTGATCAAGCATTCCAGTTCATTCAGGAATATACAGGGGTAGTAAGTCCGGGGATCTTAGCGGTATTCATTTTGGGATTGTTCTGGAAGAAATCGACCAACAAGGCAGCGATCATTGGTGTTTTGGTTTCCATTCCAATTGCTATGTACTTTAAAGTGGCACCGAATGAATGGATCGATAGTCCGTTGTTTGTCAATCTACCTTTCTTGCATCAGATGGGAATCACAACTTTATTAACTGCTTTGACGATTGTTATTTTCAGCTTGCGCCAATTGAAAGGAGCGGACGACGAAAAGGGGATTGCGATTTCCCGACAAACATTCAAAACTTCCCCTGCGTTTAATATTGGATCGTTTGCCGTGATGATCGTGATAACGGTTCTTTATGCCATGTTCTGGAGCTAACTAACTAAATAAACAGATATGATTAAAATGAAAGACTTAATTCAGGATTTTCCGCATCAATTGCAGGAATCCTTGAACATTACTAAACAATGCAATCTCACCGTCGACAGATCGATTTCCAATGTTGTAATCTGCGGATTGGGCGGTTCTGGAATTGGAGGAGAATTGATCAAAGAATGGATTCGATCCGAAGTAAAAGTTCCAGTGGAAGTATGTCATAGTTATACGCTGCCTGGATATGTTTCAAAATCCACGTTAATCATTGCTTGTTCCTACTCAGGAAACACAGAAGAAACGCTCTCTGCTGTTGATGAGGCGCTGGAGAGTGGTGCTGTAATTGTTGGAATTTCTAGTGGTGGAACTTTGAGTGAAAAGCTTGAAGCACATAACTTCTCGGTAATAAAGGTGCCTAGTGGTTTGCCACCTCGCTCGGCGTTGGCGTATCCACTCGTTCAGGTATTGGAAGTTTTTGAGCAATTGGAATTGTTACGATCCAGTTTGAAGAATGAAGTAATGAGTGCTGTTCACCTTCTGCAAGAACATCAGGAAGAAATCATAGCGGAAGCCGAGCAAATACTGAATGAGTTGGGTAGTAAAAGACTTCTTTTGTATGCTGAGGATACCTTCCGACCTGTTTTGCTCCGTACGTGTCAGCAAATCAACGAGAACAGTAAAGAACTTGCTTTTTTCAACGTAATTCCAGAAATGAATCACAACGAAATTGTAGGCTGGGCACAACCGTCTGATCAGCTATTGACCGTTTTCGTGCGAAGTGAGGAGGAACTAGATCGGAACAAAAAACGCCTTGATTTAACTCATGGAGTAGTTAGCGAAAAAGCTGCTGTGAGAAGCGTCCACACAAAAGGGACTGGGATCATTCAAAAAAGTTTGTACGCCATCCATTTGTTTGATTGGCTTTCGTTATTCCGTTCTGAAGAAAACGGAGTAGACGTGGTTGAAGTGAATGTGATCGATTACTTAAAAGCAGAATTGGCGAAATAATATGGAAATAGCAATTATCGCTCACGATGGAAAGAAGGCCGAAATGGTACAATTCCTGAATGAGCAGCGAGATATTTTACAACGCAATGAAATCACCTTAGTTTCTACTGGAACAACGGGTTCCAAAGTAGAAAAAGCAAGATTTCAAGTAACTAAATTTTTCTCTGGGCCGTTGGGTGGAGATGCTCAGATTGCATCTCGTGTGGCTGAGGGTAAGTGTGAAATGGTGGTGTTTTTTCGAGACCCGTTAGAGAAGCATCCGCATGAGCCGGATATTTTCATGTTGATGCGGATGTGCGATGTGTATGATGTGCCATTGGCTACGAATCCAGCGACGGCGAGTTTGTTGTTTGCGGCGTTGGATGGGAAGTTGGGGTGATGGTAAAGAGATTTTTGGAAGTTAAGATATTCGAATTTCGCAATGTTGGAATGTCGGAATATCCCGACGAAAGTTCAATCCGATAACTTGGAATTCCAATATTTTCTATCTTTCTTAAGTAAAAATAACACAAAAACCTACCACTATGGCATCTATCCAACACTTCGGGTTTTCCGAAGAGCAAAATCGTATTTCTCTAATTTTTAAAGCACTTGCGCATCCGGCTAGATTAGCAATTTTAGAAGAGCTTATTCGCGATAAAAAAGTAATGTGCAAGCAAATAGAACTAGAAATTCCTTTGTCGAGATCCTCTGTCTCGGGCCACCTAAAAATTCTTCTTGAATCAGGAATCCTCGGCTATGAAAAAGTAGAAAATGTTACCTACTACGTCATCAACCCACTCATGCTTGAAGGGGCAAAAGAGCTACTTCAGTCAACTATAGCGGACACAAATTCTCAAAATCACGATTACCGTAGAACCTTCTTTAAAATACTACCGCACGAAATGAACTAACGGGCTATTTTTTCGCCTCGTATTTCTTCTTGTACTTTTCATAAAGCTCTTTCTGAGAGTTGTTCAAGGAAACGAATTTTCCGTCGATAAGAACGAGCGTCACATTGTTGGTGCGCATGTCTAGGGCATCACCAGTAGAAACGAATAACGTACCCGACTTCCCTTTTTCAACGCTACCGTAGCGCTTGTCGATGCCCATGATTTCACAAGGCGTTAACGAAATAGCCTGAATCGCCTCTTCGCGTTCTAATCCGTAAGCCTGAGCGGTACCTGCAAGGAATGGAATGTTTCGAGCGTTCATAGCCTCCATGTCCCCCTGATTTTGAATGCAGAACTTCACGCCTCCTTCTTGAAGTAAGGCAGCAAGCTTATAGGGTAAGTCGACATCGTCTTCTTCGTTTTCGGGAAGACTGTGAGGACGAACTATCATTACGGGGATGTTAGCATCGGCCAATTTTCGCGTGATTAGATGTGCATCATAGCCTCCCACGATTACCGGGAATTCAATGTCGTACGCTTTCACAAAGTCGATAATATCCTGTAATTGCTGAATTTCATCGGCATGGAAATACACACGCTTGGTTCCGTTAAAACAATCCTTCATGGCCTCCCAACGTCCGTCGATTTCCTCGTGTTCGTCTTCTTGAGCGTAGGCCTTAGCCTTATCGAAGAAAGCGCGAATTTCAGCCAATTGTTCAGGGTATTTTTCATTCGCTTTTTTCGGTGCAGGTTCTGCCCACCATCCACCTCCGGTAAGACTCGCAGGCCAATTTACGTGGATGCCGTCATCAGCCTTGATAGTAGCATCTTCCCAGTTCCAGCCATCCAGTTTCATCACAGCTGAGCTTCCTGAAATACGGCCGCCACGAGGAGTCGCCTGGCTGATTAAAACACCATTCGTGCGAACCGTTGTAATCACTTTGGATTCCACATTGAAAGCAATTTGCGCGCGCACATGGGGATTGTAATAACCAATTTCACGGTAATCGCGTGTTGCTTTTACCGCGTCGATTTCAGTGATTCCCAATGTAGTGTTTGGAGCTACAAATCCCGGGTAAATGTGACCGCCGTTCAAGTCGATAATCGTATCCCATTCTTCAGGATTATAACGATAGGTCATGGAGTTTCCGACAATTGTAATTGTTCCATCTTCAATTCCAACCAAGGCACTTTGAAGCGTGTCGCCATTACCCACGTGCAAGAAACCATTTTGCAACAAGATTTTTTTAGGTTCCTGAGCTTTAACCCCGGAAGCAACTACAAGTGCTATCAATAATAATACGTTCTTCATCTTAATGCTGATTTTCTTCGTTCGTAGCCTCTTCTCCAAGAGTATTACAGTGATAATGTCCTTTCTTACGTTTAATGAATGCACGCTTTTTCCCTCCGGCCTGATTGTCTGCCAGCATCTTGGAAATGATTCGTGCCTTCTCGGCTTGATTTTCTTTGCGTTTTTCGGCGTCTTCTTTGGAGTCATATAGAATCACGCCATCAATCATAGTTATTTCAACCTTCGCCATGATAGAAAGAGGGTTTGCCGTCCAGATCACAATGTCAGCATCCTTACCAACTTTCAAGCTTCCCATTTGGTCGTCAAGGTGTAATAATTTTGCAGGATTCAAGGTCACCATTTTCCAGGCTTCTTCCTCGCTCATGCCTCCGTATTTCACACCTTTTGCCGCTTCTTGATTCAATCGGCGTCCCATCTCGGCGTCATCAGAGTTGATGGCCACAACAACACCTTGCTCGTTCATAAGAGCCGCATTGTATGGAATGGCATCGTTGACTTCGTACTTATACGCCCACCAATCCGAGAAAGTAGATCCTCCCGCACCGTGTTCCACCATTTTGTCAGCCACTTTATAACCTTCCAAAATGTGGGTAAACGTATTCACACGGAAGCCCATGGAATCCGTAACGTGCATCAACATGTTGATTTCCGATTGTACGTATGAATGACACGAGATGAAGCGCTCTTCATTGAGAATCTGCACCAATGCTTCCAGTTCCAAATCAAGGCGTGGTTCTGTTTTTCCGCTGTTTCGATAGGCTTCCCATTCTGCTTCGTAAGCTTTTGCTCGGTGAAATCCATCATAGAAGACCTGCTCAACACCCATTCGTGTTTGTGGGAATCGATCGCCGCTTCCCCAGTTCGATCGTTTTACGTTCTCACCCAAGGCAAATTTGATAAATCCTGGAGCGTCATCGATTAACATGTCCTCAGCCGTTCCGCCCCATTTTAATTTGATCAATGCCGATTGCCCTCCAATTGGGTTAGCCGATCCATGAAGCAATTGAGCGGCAGTAACTCCTCCTGCCAGTTGACGGTAAATATTAATATCCTGTGGGTTTACAACATGTCCGATACTCACCTCAGCACTTATCGATTGCCCTCCTTCGTTTACACCCTTCGAGATGGCGATGTGCGAATGCTCATCGATAATTCCAGAAGTAACGTGCTTGCCTTCAGCGTCGATAACAATTGCGTTGTTTATTTGAGGGCCTTTGTCGGTGCCAACATAAGTAATCTTTCCATCTTCAATTACAATGGTTGCATTTTCTAAAATTCCTTCGGCCTCGTTCGTCCAGAGCGTCGCATTTCGAATAATGATTGGCAATTGTTCCGGAAGCGTATCAAATCCGTAGGCCATGTTCGGGAACCAAGTATAATTTGCGGTATCCGCCATGGTTATGGATGGATTATCTTCTTTCTTACTTTCGCCCTTTTTACTTCGGATTGCCGACCATTTGACCCAACTTCCATCAGGTATTAAAGCCTCCCCTTCAAATACATGCAAGCGCGAATTGTACTTTCCTCTCATGCTTACACTTCCGTCCATGTCCTGATTGTGAATATTGAATTGGAAGGTGATGTTGTTCTCAGTAAAGTCTGCCGAAAGTTTCGTTGTCGTGTCTCGAGTCAAATCTTCTTCTTCGATCTCATACGTCAAAGTTCCTTTGAGCTTTCCTTCTTGCTCTTTAAGTTCAATGGCGTAGCTTTTTCCTTCCAAAGAGATGGAGTATTCTCCGGTAACTTGACTGACATCGTTAATCACATGCTTCACATCGCGCTCTCCCATCGACCATGCTTCCAAAATTTTTGCAGGGCCTGCAAGTGGATTGTTATCGTAAATCGTGAAGCTGGCCCATTTACCCGCTTCCAATGTTCCGAGATCTTCGGACATTCCTAAAATCTCAGCGGGATTCGTCGTCAATGCTTTTAAAATGTCTTCCTCAGATACACCATGAGCAATAGTTTTGCGCAGATTGCTCCAGAAGTCTTTGGCTTTCATATCTTTTCCAGTGAAACAAATGATAACACCATTTTCTAGCAAGATTCGTGCGTTGGATGGTGCCATTTCCCAGTGCTTCAAATCGCTTAACGGAATCTGTCGAGCAACGTATGGGTTCTGCACGTCATACGCAACGGGGTAATCCAAAGGAAGTACAATTGTCGGGTTGATGGCTGCAATTTCCGGAATGGATTGATATTCTTCTCCAGAGCCCAAGTACACGAATTCGAAGTTGAACTCCTTGGCAATTTTCGCCGCTCGAAGCAATTCCAAATCATCTTTAATCTTGAAAAGCATCAGTCCCTCTTGCTGCTCCAATAAAGCTTCGTAGGACAAATTCAGTTCGTCTCGGTTGTCATCGTACCATTTGGCATCGTAAAAAGCCTGACGCAACAACGCAATCGATCCCATTTGCGATGATGGATATTCCTGAGGCGTTTTTCCTCTTGATAATGAGAAGTACGAAGGCGTATTTGATGCCGTCAATCTTGCTTCTTCAGATTCGCTGGTAGCAACCAATGTTCCCATTCCCTGCGCTACGCCATTGTCGGTTCGAGTAACTGCAAATCCGAATCCTTTCGATACCAGGGCATCGGTTCCTTTTCCATCAAACGAGTACATCGATGCCGCATCCATTTCAGGATGTATGGAGTAATTCCAGTGAACCGCTCCTTCTCGAATTTTCGATTTTGGGCGTTCCACTTCTGGCATACCGATCGTTGAGTTCAAATCGATGAACGAGGGTAAAATCACCTTTCCCTTGCAATCAATTTCAACCGCATCTTTCGGGATTTTCATCAATGGTTTGTTGCCAATTTCTACGATTCGACCGTCCTTGATAATCAAAGTTGCGTGCTGCATCACTTCGCCTGGAGCAACATACACCGTGGCATTTGTCAAGGCGTACGACGATGCTTCCGATGGCGCCAAACCGTTCTCGGGCCT
Organism: Fluviicola sp. XM-24bin1; assembly: GCA_003149635.1. GTDB lineage: Bacteria > Bacteroidota > Bacteroidia > Flavobacteriales_D > Crocinitomicaceae > UBA4466. Next base: position 77,306 of record QCWI01000012.1, on the reverse strand, counting down.
GATTTGCGCGGAAACATTCGTAAAAATGAAGGCAAGAAAAATAAACGTCAATAAATGCTTCATGAGAGAAATTCTTGGAAGGGTGAAATTAGCAAAAATCAGTCGATCAGTAAGGCCTTTGGGTAGCCGTCTATTTCGTATTTTTGCCGAACAAAGTTGTGATTATGGATTTTTACGGAATGTTAGTGCACATGCACTCCGGTTTGAGATGGGTGATATTGCTTTTGTTGATTTACGCGATTATTAACGCCGCACGTTCGATCTCTTCAGGAAAATATTTGAAGAAAGACAAGATGGTGAACTTGTTTACGATGATTTCACTGCACGTTCAGTTGCTCATTGGGTTGGCACTTTACTTTATCAATGCACGTGGACGCGTTGATTTTAGCGAAGGATGGATGTCTAATGCGATGAGTCGTTTTTACGGATTGGAGCATATCGCTTTAATGATTGTTGCAATCGCGATTATTACTATCGGACGTTCGAGAGCAGAAAAGAAATTGGAAGGAACGCGTAACAAGCACAGAGCAATTTTAATGTCATACACTATTGGTTTGATTTTAATTTTACTCTCTATTCCATGGCCATTCTGGCGTTGGGCGTCTTTCGGAGCAGGACTTGGATGATACTACGTTTTTTACCGATAGCACTATTGTTTTTTCTTTTCTCTTGCGGAGATCAGGGAAAGCATGAGTTCAATCCGCCGGAAGGATACAAGGCGCGATCTGGAAAATTGATATATAAGAAACATTGTGTTTCATGTCACGGCGATGATGGAAAGTTAGGCGCTGCCGGAGCCAAGGATTTGACCGCATCCAAAATGGATTCTACGGGAATTGTGAATATTCTGGAGAAGGGAAAAAATGGAATGCCGCGCCAAATTCAGTATTTTGAATCAGACGAAGAAGTCACAAATATTATCGACTACTTAAATTCGATGCGTAAGTAAATGGGTCAAGGACACGTTTTAGTTGATGCCGTTGAAGAAAGCTGTGTACTCGTTGGAGTTATTTCCGGCGATATCACAGAAGCACAGGCAGAAGAATACATTGATGAGCTTGAGTTTTTAGCGTTGACAGCGGGAGCTGTAACACAAGAAAAATTCTTGCAAAAATTACCATTGCCCAATCCGAAGACATACGTTGGTACTGGAAAGCTGAATGAAATCAAAGAATACGTCGATGAAAATAAGATCGACCTCGTAATTTTTGATGATGAGTTAAGTCCTTCGCAATTGCGAAACATCGAACGTGCCATGGAGATCAAGGTTCTGGATCGAAACAACTTGATTCTGGACATCTTCGCGAGTCGTGCCCGAACATCTCATGCGAAAACACAGGTTGAATTGGCGCAATTACAATACTTACTTCCACGATTGACACGTATGTGGACACACCTTGAACGTCAGAAAGGGGGAATTGGAATGCGTGGACCTGGGGAGACGCAGATTGAGACTGACCGTCGAATCATTCAGAAGAAGATCTCCTTACTCAAGGATAAATTGAAAAGAATAGACAAACAAATGTCAGTGCAGCGCGGGAACCGTGGTCAATTGGTTCGAGTGGCGTTGGTAGGATATACAAACGTTGGAAAGAGTACTTTAATGAATCTCATGAGTAAGTCGGAGGTATTCGCCGAAAACAAACTCTTTGCAACCTTAGATACTACCGTTCGAAAAGTAGTAATTGAGAACCTTCCGTTCCTACTCGCCGATACCGTTGGATTCATCCGAAAATTGCCGCACCAATTGGTAGAATCTTTCAAATCAACATTGGATGAGGTAAGAGAGGCAGATGTACTCATGCACGTCCTTGATATCTCGCACCCCAATTTTGAGGATCATTTTGAAGTGGTAAATGAAACGCTCGCTGAAATCGACGATGCGGAAAAGCCGACCATCGTAGTTTTCAATAAAATTGATGCGTATCAACACGATCCAACGGTTGAAGATCACGAAGTGGACTCCGAAACTGCTGTAATGCCACTAGACGAATTGAAGAAAACGTGGATGGCTAAATTGCCAAATGCCAAATGCGTTTTCATCTCTGCGCATACAAAAGAGAATGTCGAAGAACTTCGAAGCGTCGTGTATGAAGAAGTGAAAGAAATTTTCCAAGTGCGCTATCCGTACCACAACTTCTTGTATTAGGAAGAGCTGTGTTGGTAGAAAGTGAAAAGCTGACAGTAAAATGACAGCTCTACTTTCAACATAGACCGAGATCCTCCAAGTCAATACTCCATTCTGACACTCAAACTGAAGGCTGAGGCTCTCGCCATGCCTGTGGCGGACAGAAAACCCTTTCAACACTATCGTTCCACGTGCACAAATCCGTGCCCTGAAATCACTTGATTTTCAACACCCGCCGCATCGTAGGAATAGAAGTAAACGCCTTCTTCCACAGGATCACCAGACAAGTTGGTTCCATCCCAAGCTGGATTGTCACCAGTTCCCTCGTAAATCAAATTCCCCCAACGGTTCGTGATTTTAAGAGTGATGCTCGTAGTATTTGTTGCATCCAAGAAGAATAAGTCGTTGAAGTTGTCACCATTCGGTGTAATTACGTTCGGCGCAACAATCACAGGAGTTGGGTACAAACAACTTCCATCATCAATCGTCGCAATTGGATTGTAATTCAACGCTGTTGGATCGGTACAACCACAAGGTTCCACAATAATCGTTGCTGTAGCGGTATCCGAACATCCTTCCGAAGTGGACGCAATCAACACGACATTGGCCGTATCTATAAATGATTCCGTAATTGGCGTCGTGGTTGTTACCGTGTACGAATTGTTGTTGTCAAAATCCCAATCGTAGGTCGTTGCAAATTGACTCGTATTGGTAAACGTCGCCACGTGCGGAATACATCCCTGAAGATCGTCTACAGTGAAGCTTGCCTCTGGAATTTGAATATCAAGCGTCATGGTGTCGGAATCGGTAAATCCACACGCATCGACAATCGTTACGATATAATCCGTAGTTCCATTCGTCATTCCTAGAACTGTCAGCGTATCGTTTGGAACGGTATCATTCGGCGCGGTACTCCAGACATAATTGTACGGTTCAATCCCAAAGGAGCCCATAGCGATGATGTCCACCGAATCGACGGCACAGGTACTAATATCATTAAGATTGACTTCTACATTTTGATTGTCATTGATATAAAGTGTTCCAGTGGAGACTATGGTATCACCGTTGTTCAATACTTGAGTGATTGAGATGATTACGCTTTCCAATCCTTCAAATGTTCCATCCTGAAACGCACTGAATGGAATCGTGATTTCGGTTTGTCCGGGTAAGAAGATAATGGTATCAGGCAGGAGGTCGTAATCCACGCCGTTTATGGCTGTTCCACCAATGCTCACTGCTGAGGTCAATGAATCCAACGATTGACATTCTGGACGGGTAAAAATCAAGTCTGCGGTAGTTCCACATCCTTCAATAATTACCGAATCCGGAGGCCCACCTTGTCCACCAACATTCGTTTCCAAAGACAAGTTGATCGGAAGTGCCTGAAAGCTTCCTCCTTCAAGGAATACTCCGGTATCCAAAATTCCATCCTGACAATCCGCTACTGCGAACTTAAAGTGGTATACAGAATCACAATACACATCGAACTGAATCTCGATCGGAATTGTAAATCCATTCCATGCGTGGCCATTGGCATTGTCCAAATAATATTGTTCGTTCAATCCAGGGTTTCCGTTCAACGGAGGATAGATCGTTGAAATGGTAATAGGCTCCGTTGTTCCCGGTACAAGTGCTAAATTTTCCGTGGCATAATTTCCACCATTCGGATTTGGGCCGTCAATATAGAAACCGAAAGCGTCGTTAAATTGCGTATTGATATACGTTGTGTACTCGTTAGAAGCAAAGACAAAGTTGAAGACCACGACTTCACCGGTTGGTACGAAATCGAATTCCAATACTCCAGCATCGAATGTTGAATTGATCAATCCAGCATTTGGATTGGAAGTAACCGATTGTGCCGTAGCAAGAATGTCGGGATCACCTGCGCCTCCCAAGTCGGTACTCAAAGCACCACCCGGAATGTCCGCGATGTTACCAGAGGTAATCACGATTCCTGAATCCAAGCCGATGTTGGAAGTGTTTTCGTAAAAACGACCAATCTGAATCGCTGATCCGTTAAACGTGATGTTCGAGGTAGTAATTCCTGGCCCTACAAGTGTATTTGTTACAAGCTGAGCTGGAGTTGGGGTGTTGTCAATAATAATTTGGGAGTATCCAGTAAAGGACAGCACCGTAAGAAATAAGAGTGTTACAGTTCTTAACATAAGGAATGGGTTTGCATCTCAATAGGAAGACGGGAAGTTATTCAAAAGAGTTGTACTCAATTGCCGTAACTGTGGTTAAATATCAAGTGTTTCCTAAATATTCAAAAGTTGAAAATCTAGCTAAAGTATCTAAAATTCAACGTTCTATTTGTTGATAAGGCTAAAGATTCAAACCAATAAAAAAGGCCGGTCAAATGACCGGCCCTTTCTTTTCTAGTTATGCGTCGTTACAATTTTTCAACGTGTACAAAACCGTGTCCTGAAATCATTTGATCCGATGTTCCTTCTGCTTCGTAATAGTAGAAGTACACTCCGTCTTCCACAGGGTCACCGCTAATATTTGTTCCGTCCCACATTGGATTGTCACCTGATCCTTCATAGATAAGGTTCCCCCAACGATTCGTGATCTTCAAACGGATATTTGTTGTGTTCACAGCATCAAGGAAGAAGAAGTCGTTAATGTTATCTCCGTTCGGTGTAATTACGTTTGGTGCAGTTACTTCAGGAATTGGATAGAAACAACTTCCGTCATCCTGTACAGCTCCTGGATCGTAGTTCGTTGCTGTTGGATCCGTACATCCACATGGAACCACTGCAATTTGAGCATATGCCGTATCAGCACATCCCGTAGCGTCTGAAGCAATCAATGTTACAGTTGACGATTGCGTAAATGTGTGCGATACATCCTGAGCCGTTTGCGTTGGTGATCCATCACCAAAATCCCAAAGGTAATTCACGGTATTCTGACTGCTATTTACAAAGCTCACCTGAACCGGAGAACATCCACTTGCCGACGGTGGAGTAAATTGTGCCACCGGCTGATTCTCAATATCAATGAATACACTATCGTCTACTTCACAAACGGCATCGGATAGCGTTACATAATACCAACCCGATGGAACGTCCGTAATTACACTTGCCGCTACTTGATTCGAACCTGGCTGACCTGGGCCTTCAAAGAACCAGTTTAGTCCTGTTTGAGAATTCGTTGAGTCCCCAGAATAGAATGCGGAGGCGGCTCCTGTCGGATTACAAGCACTTGCATTTTGAACAAAGAAGGAATCTATCGATAAGGTTTGATCCAATGTCAGTGTGACGGTATCTTGCCCGGTATATCCACAGGCATCCGTCGCCGTAACGATATAATCAATCGATCCTTGCGTTCCATTTTGTATGGTGGCGAGATACGCCGTGTCCGATGTTTGGTTATTCGGGTCGTCCCAACTGTACGTGTATGGTGGTTCTCCTCCTGACAGCACTTGGGCGATGACTTGCACGGAATCATTGACACAATAAGCCGTTGGATCCGGTGCTTGAACATCAATATCTACGGAGTCGATGATCCACAAGGTTCCGCTGGATACAATGGTGTCACCACAGACTGTAATTGTCGTTGTCGTGATAGTGATGAACTCCATGTTATCAGGAATTCCATCTTGAATTGGATCGATAGTCAAAGTCAAAGTATCATCTCCCGGAAGGAATGTTACTGGATTCGGAAGCAATGGGAAATCCGTTCCGTTGGTTGCTGTTCCTGTAATGTCATAGTTGATGATCAATGTATCACCCGTTTGAGATTGCGGACGGATGAACTGCAATTCTGCCGTCGAACATCCTTCGATTACTGTTGTATCTCCAGAAACGGTTGCCACGGCAACTTGAACTGCCTCTGAAGCAAATGAGTTCGCTTGAATAAATACTCCAGAATCCCATCCTGTATCCGTTACGTTACAGATGGCCAATTTGATGTGATATGTTTGTCCACACTGAACGGAAGCATTCGCTGAAAGCGTTGTCGTTGTTCCGTCGTACTGAATCGCATTTCCGTGAGCCGCTCCACCTGCATTGTCCAAGTAATAAGCAGCGTTCGTAATTGGGTTTACGTTGTTAATCGTTACTGGTGTTGTTGTACCAGGAACGACTGCGATATTCTGACCTCCATTTGGATATCCTCCCAATACGTAAGGTCCAGTAATTCCAGGCCCCCACAAGAAGAATCCAAAGGCATCGTTAAATGTGGAACTTTGAGGCGGAGCAAATTCTGGATATTCCTCCGATCCGAACATATAGTTAAAAGACAAAGTATCTCCAGATGGAATGAAATCGAACTCCAATACGATTCCGTTTTGAACCGGGCCATTCGCAATGGCACTTAAGTGTGGATCTGATCCTACCTGTGAAGTTGGTGGTGTATTGTTCGAAAGTCCCGTCGCATTATTCGGGCCAACAGCCGCATCTCCATTTCCACTGGTAAGCAATACCCCACTACCTATGGCGAAACCTGTTCCGTTTTCGTCAAAGAAAGTACAGTTACCTTGAGGTGATTGTGCCGTTACTGGAGAGCCGTTTACCGTGATATTCGACGCCGTTACACCGAATCCAAGCAATACGTTCTGAACGAGGTCAGCAGGTGATTGCGTGTTGTCAACGGTAATTTGTGCATTTGAGAATTGCGCAGTAGTAAGAAGAGCAATTACAGCTAGAAGTTGTTTCATAGCAGAGATTTATGCGTTTATTAAATTGTTAGTTACAATACCAAGACTGAATCTTCAGCGCTTCGGTAGCACGAAAATCGAACATTCTCCAACCATTTCCCAGAATATCCTCGAAAAATTGCGATTTTTGATCTGCAAAAAATTGAATTCCCATGGAAAATACTCAGGCTTTTATCAGCGATAACAAACAACGATTTTTGGACGAATTATTAGACCTATTGCGGGTTCCATCAATTTCCGCCGATCCGGCGTATGCAGGAGATGTAAGAAAAACGGCTGAAGTAATTGCAAATCGATTGAATGAAGCTGGAGCCGATAACGTGGAAATCTGTGAAACAGACGGATATCCAATTGTTTATGGAGATAAAATTTTAGACGCTGCTTTGCCAACGGTTCTTGTTTATGGACATTACGATGTACAGCCTGCAGATCCAATTGATTTGTGGGACAGTCCGGCTTTCGAACCCGTTGTGAAGAAGACGGAATTGCACCCGGATGGAGCTATTTTTGCTCGTGGTGCCTGTGATGACAAAGGGCAAATGTACATGCACGTGAAAGCATTCGAGGCGATGATGCAAACGAGCGAGTTGCCGTGTAATGTGAAGTTCATGATCGAAGGGGAGGAAGAGGTAGGAAGTGCCAATTTGGGAACCTTCGTCAAAAACAACAAAGAGAAATTACAGGCCGATGTTATTTTAGTTTCTGACACCGGAATGCTGGCAAACGATGTTCCTTCCATCACAACTGGATTGCGCGGTTTAAGCTACGTGGAGGTGGAAGTAACTGGGCCCAACCGTGATTTGCACTCTGGATTGTACGGTGGATGTGTGGCGAACCCGTTGAATATTTTGGCGAAGATGGTCGCTTCATTGCACGATGAAAACAATCACATCACAATTCCAGGATTCTACGATAAAGTAATTGAGCTTACGGATGAAGAACGTGCAGAAATGGCGCGCGCTCCATTCAGTAAAGAAGCATACTGCAAATCGATTGATATTGCTGACGTGTATGGAGAAGAAGGATACACAACCATGGAACGTGGATCAATTCGACCAACATTGGACGTAAACGGAATGTGGGGAGGATATATTGGTGAAGGTGCCAAAACGGTCATCCCTTCCAAAGCGTACGCGAAGATTTCCATGCGATTGGTTCCAGATCAAGATCCAGAAGAGATCACAAACTTGTTCATGGATCACTTTACTTCCATCGCTCCAGCAGGAACAACAGTGAAGGTGACGCCGCATCACGGCGGAGAACCAGCCGTAACACCAATCGATTCCATTGGGTACAAAGCAGCGAGTTTGGCCTACGAAAAAACATTCGGAAAGAAACCGATCCCGGTACGAAGCGGAGGTTCCATTCCCATTGTTGCGATGTTCGAAAAAGAACTCGGATTGAAGACTATTTTGATGGGATTCGGATTGGATAGCGATGCCATTCACTCGCCGAACGAGCACTACGGATTGTTCAATTATTACAAGGGAATTGAAACAATTCCTCATTTCTACAGTTATTTTAAAGAACTCCTTAATAATTGATTATGAAGAAATTCCTCTCCCTAACTGTCGCACTCACACTCTTAATCTCCCTCTCATCTTGTGGTTGTTTGGACTTCAATACACCAGAAATGCGTGGTGGTGAAGACTTCTCCATCAATAAAGTGGATGGAAATAAAATTGATTTGAACGTCAAGGCGAACATATACAACGATAATTGTTTCAGCGTTAAAATCAAACCATCTGATTTAGAATTGTACGTGGAAGGCGACCAAATTGGAACCGTTCGATTGAACAAAAAGGTCAAGCTAAAAAAGCGCAAAGAAACCGCAGTGGATGCTGACTTAACAGCAACTTTGGATGATGGCGTGCTCATGAAGCTCATGGGATATGCCGCGAAAGGTCAGGTAGAAGTTCGTTTGAAAGGAAAGGCCAAAGGAGGCGTATTTATCTTCTCCAAAAAGATTGAAATCGACGAAACCAAGACAGTTTCTACCGCTGGAATGAAGATGGGCGGGTAAATTCAGCTGATTAATCACCCTCCGCCTGCGGCACCTCCCTCAAGGGAGGAGAGATTCAGAAGATTTTAGTATATGGTCAAGTTCCCTGTCCCCTTGAGGGGACTACAGGGGTGACGGTGAATGGACGTCAATCCTCCACATACAAACGCTGAACGCGTCGTGAAATTCCCGTAAGCACTTCGTATGGAATAGTGTCCATTTGTTCTGCAAGCGTCATTAAAGAGAGAGAATCTCCGATAATTTCCACGGGATCACCAACTTCGGCTGGCAAATCACCAATATCGATCATGGTCATGTCCATGCAGACATTTCCAATGACCGGACAAGGCTGTCCATGAATGATTACTTGGCCTTTACCTCCGCTTAATGAGCGTCGGAATCCATCCCCATAACCTAATGGGATTACAGCGATTCGAGTTGATTTTTCAGCAACGCCAGCACGTCCATATCCGATGGATTTCCCCGCTTCGACGGATCGGATCTGAGAAATGGCGCTGAACCAACGAATGGCTTCTTGCAAGTGCTCGCGATCTTCTTTTTCAGTGGCATATCCATACATGGCAATCCCGATGCGCACCATATCAAATTGATATTGCGGATAATGCAAAACGCCTTCGGAATTTGCAATATGTCGGTCAACGTCGTACGGCAAATGTTTCAGGATTTCTTCACTGTTACGCTCGAATTTTTGCACTTGTTCTTTCACGAATTCGGATCCAATTTCATCAGCCGTGGCCAAGTGCGAATAGATCGATTTCACTCGGACTTCTGGCTGTGTTTGCAACATGCGAAGCAATTCCGGAATGGATTCTGTTTCGAAGCCCAAGCGATTCATGCCCGTTTCCAAAGTGATGTGAACAGGGTAGTAAGTTTTTCCAACGTAAATCAGCTGAAGGATGAACGCATTGAGTTGTTCTGTCGAATAGATACATGGTTCTAAATCGTACGCAATGCAATCTTCAAAAGCACCTTCTTCCGTATTCATTACCAAGACCGGCAATTGAACACCGGCTTTTCGCAATTGAACACCTTCATCTGCATATGCTACTCCGAGATAATTCACCCCGATTCGTTCAAGATACACACCCATTTCGTCAATTCCAGATCCATAAGATGAGGCCTTGACCATTGCCAGAACTTTGGTGTCTTTATCCAACTTGGATTTACAATATGCTAGGTTGTTTCGAATGGCCGACAGATTCACTTCGACATACGTTTGATGCTTGCGCTCACGAAGTCGCAAGGCCAATTGTTCGAGGCGCATTTCCCGGCGTCCTTTGATGAGGATGACAGAATTCGAAAACTCAGGCAATTCGTCATCGACGCTGGAAACGAAATGATATTCTATTGGTTCAAAATCTTGTAGTACACGTTTGATTTCCTCCTGATCATCTTTCGTACCGATAATAACTGCACGATTCCTGCCCTGAGCTACCGACAATTGGTATTCCAAAGAAGATCGAAGTGCATCAAGATCCAAGTTATACGTATCGTTAATGATCAAACAATTGTTGATGCCATCGAAGGTTTCCAGTCGTAGGGCAATACGATCCAATTTCGGTAAGACGCGTTCAATCACAGCATCGTCTAGCTCAAAATGACGACTGGCAACAATAGCCATTGCCGCATTGTGTCGACTGATTTCGTCTTCAAACGGCAACAATTCCAGAAGTGAAGCATACGATTTCTCGTGAACAACTTTCATTTTTGGATCGTTGGTATCCACAGGAATGGAATGATGTACAAATACCTTTTCGCAGGTATCGAACAAACGCAACTTCTCGGCCATGTGCGCATCTTTCGATTCGAAATTTTGCTTGTGTGCTGACCCTAAAGAAGTAAATATTCCGTGCGTCGGTTGGATCATGTCTGCAAGCGTTTCCATATCGCCCGGGCCGGAAATTCCAGCTTCAATCAAGGCTAAATCGCAATCCTCATGAATCTCCAAAAGCGAAAGCGCAACGCCCAATTGAGAATTATAACTTTTTGGACTTCTTACCACCCGATATTGCTGCTCCAACAATTGTCCGAGCCATTCTTTCACAATGGTCTTTCCTGCGCTTCCAGTGATTCCAACCACAGGGATATCAAATTTCTTTCGGTGCGATTTTGCTAATGATTGTAGCGCTTTGAGCGTATCGTCTACAAGTATAAACGTTGCGTCTTCAAATGCAGAAGCATCCATTTTTTGTGAAACAACGAACGTTCGAACGCCTTTTTCATACGCTGCTTGGATGAATTCGTGTCCATCTCGAAACTCGCCTTTCAGTGCAAAAAACAACACATCTTCACCACCAACAATTCGACGTGTATCGAAAGCCACAGATCGGATTACCCGATTCGAGTTAGGAAGTGTTACATCAAGTTGTTTAGAAAGTTCCTGATATGAAAAAGTCAGTTTCACTTTAGTGCGCTATTTTGTTGTAGCACATTCTGCAAAGCGGTTTGTATTCTTCTTTAGCACCAACAAGTACTTGTTCTTTGTCGGCAACCGTACGATGCGAGAATTGCGCTGGAGCTCCACAAGATACGCAAATCGCATGTACTTTGGTTACATATTCGGCAACTGCCATCAGTTGAGGCATCGGACCAAAGGGCGTTCCTTTGAAATCCATGTCCAAACCGGCGCAGATAACGCGTACTCCCTTGCCAGCAAGTTTGTTTGCTACCTCAATCACACCTTCATCAAAAAACTGTGCTTCATCGATTGCAACCACTTTTTCTTTCTTCCAGAGATCGACAATTTCCGCTGAACTATCCACGCAAATGGCTTTGAAACTTCGGCCTTGGTGGCTTACCACTTTCTTCTCATGATAGCGATCGTCGATGGTGGGTTTTACCAGTAAAATTTTCTGATTAGCAAATTCGGCGCGCTTCAATCTACGGATCAGTTCTTCCGTTTTACCGGAGAACATAGAGCCGCAGATGACTTCAATCCATCCGTGTTTGCTTCCTTCTTCTGGAAAATGTTCCAAAAACATGGTGTCGTTCGCTTTGAGGTTATCAACAAATCATCGAAGAGAAAAAGACAGGATTGTAGCAGTCTCCGCTTCGATCATGTTTTAAATTTGGATCATCAATGTCGGCATTTTCTTGACTCGTTTGAAAACTTGGTTAGCAACTTGGCAAAAATGTTGATAAGTTAGTATCAGCAAACGGAACAATGGAAGGATATAAAGAACTTTTAGACAAACTAAATGGATTGGTAAACTCTTTGGAAAACGGAGAGTTAAGTCTGGACGAATTAAACGAACTCGAAGCAGTTACACGTACGCTTCACGAAAGAAGCATTATTCTTCGTTACAAGGCGTTCGAATCTTCTGTTTTGGGTAAGGAGGAAACAACGGATACGGAGGAAGTACCGGCTGAGGATGTTGAATCCGAGGAGGAGACAACATCCGATGCGCCTGCTGAGGCTCTCGCCGTGTCTGACGGTAGTCAGGAAACAGAAGCGGAAAGCGATCCAGAACCAGAGGAAGAACCAGCGTTCGATTTCGCCATTTTCGACCAAGAGGAAACTCCTACGGAGGAAGAGGAGACATCCGAGCCGGAACCAGAACCAATCGCAGAAACTCCTGAACCGGTTGTTGAACCCGAGCCTGTTCCAGAACCTACGCAAGCACCTGAGCCAGTGGTGGAAACCGTTGAAGCGACAGTTGAAACCCCGGAAGTGGAAGCGGAACCTGAAGTGGAAGAAGATGAAGAACCGGCATCTGTGCCACCACCAGTTCCTGCAGCAAGCACAGGAAACTCTTTCTTGGATCGTTTTGCGCAACAGGACAATTCCGTGGCCGGACGTTTTTCTGCCGGGCCACTTGATTCATTGATTGGAGCTTTCGGATTGAACGAACGCCTTCGATTTATCAATGACTTATTTGATGGTTCCAGCGAAAAATTTTCGGATGCTATTAAGGCCTTGGACGCTCAATCGGATTTGGATTCGGCTAAAGCGAAAGCAGCCGGATATGCAGAGGAATACGAGTGGGATCCTGAGGAGGAGGTTGTTGCAGAGTTTATGAATTATTTGAATCGTCGTTATGCTTAAAGTTGTAGGGCTTTCTATCGCCATCTTTATTGGTTTTTCAGCCAATGCTCAAATCGAAGAAATTCGCCGAATTACAGAAACCTTGTGTTCACCTGAATTGCACGGTCGCGGGTATGTCAATAAAGGAGATTCCATTGCTGCCGCGTATTTGGTACGAGAGTTTAAGAAGTTGGGATGTGAGCCTTACAAAGATGAATACCTACAACATTTTACCATCGATCAGGTAAATACTTTCCCAAATACCGTGAAAGTTGCGGTGGATGGAGTTGAGTTACTACCCGGAATCGAATTCGTAGCAAGTCCATCTTCGCCTTCCTTCAAAGGTAAGTTGATTCCCATTCTTTTGGACAGTGATAATTTCTATCAAGAAGGAGCTCTTGAGAATGCAATCAAAGAAATCAGGGGAGGGAAGTCGAAAAGAAATGCAATCGCCATTCATTATTCTTCTTTTCATAAGGATTCACTGAAGAACTTGAGAGGAATTGGTGAGGCTCTGGCTGAATATGTTCCTGTAATTGAATTGGTCAACACGAAATTTACGTGGTCTGTTGGACGCGGACAATTGAATAACGTGTGCATTCAAGTACAAGAATCAAATGTTCGTGAAGAAGAGGCAGAGTACACCATTGACATTAACGCCGAATTGGTCAAGAACTACGAATCGCAAAATGTGATGGCGTATATCCCGGCTGAAAAGAAAAGCAAGGAAACGATTGTATTCACAGCGCATTACGATCATCTTGGGCGCATGGGATCAGACGCTTATTTCCCAGGCGGAAATGACAATGCTAGTGGTACGGCCATGTTACTGACAATGGCCAAATATTTCAAGGAGAATCCAAGCGATTACAATATATTGTTCATTGCATTTGCCGGAGAAGAAGCAGGATTGCTTGGTTCGAAATACTTCGTTGAAAACACACCGATTAAGCTCAAAAGCATTCGATTCTTGCTCAATTTAGATATCATGGGATCCGGAGAGGAAGGAATTACTGCCGTCAATGCGACTCTTTTCCCAGAGGAATACGAATTGATGAATGATATCAACCGCGAATTGGACTTGTTAGCCAAAGTCAAAAGCCGCGGGCCAACGCAAAATTCGGATCATTACTGGTTTACGGAACAAGGAGTTCCTTCGTTTTTCATCTACACGATGGGTACAAACAAGAACTACCACGACGTGGATGACACGTACGAAAACCTGACATTTTCAGAATACGAGGACATCACAAAATTACTCGTGACTTTTGTCGATCGACTGGAATAGAAATGTATAGAATTCCTGTATTGGTGTGCAATTACGGGTTTTCCGGCTCACGAAATTTCTGTAAATTCGAACAAGCAACGCACTACTTATGAAAGGCTTACTGATTTTCATCACAACTTTTATTGCCGCTTCTGCCTGGGCACAACCCTATAACGGGCCTGAAAAACCCGCTCCAATTACCCCAATAACAAAGGCTGCAAACTGTAAACCCCCAAGTACGACATCGTTCATGGAATTGAATAATGTTCGTGCAATGATCCACACTGCGGGGAACTTATGGCAGGTTCCCGGGCAAAATCTTGCTTTGTACGAAGTGCCCAAAAATTCGGGAGTAATGGCCTTGTTTACCTCCGCGTTGTGGTTAGGAGGAACGGATGTTAACGGTCAATTGAAGCTCGCGGCGTTGCGTTACCGACAAGGTGCTGATTACTGGACAGGCCCACTTACGCAAGGTTCAGCGGAAACGAATAACGACAATTGTTTGGCTTACGACAGACATTTTATCACCGTTCAGGATGAAATTCGAGAGTTCGATGCATGGTTCACAGCCGGAGAGCAAGATGCCATTAACGGAACCAACACGCAACAACAACTTTTTCCGAATTACGAAGTGCCATTAATTATACGTGAATGGCCAGCACACGGGGATATTACCCAAGGTCAAGGGTATTACTTGGCGCCGTTCTACGATCGTAATGACGATGGTCAATACCGATGGGAAGATGGAGATTATCCTTGGCACGATATCAATAAAACGAAAGAATGTAGCGTAGATAGAAGTGTATCCTTGTACGGGGATTTGAATTTCTGGTGGGTCATGAACGATAAGGGGAACATCCATACAGAAACGGGTGCAGAACCCATCGGAATGGAGATTCGAGCGCAAGCCTTTGCATTCGCCAGCAACGATGAGGTGAACAACATGACCTTCTACAATTATGAATTAATCAACCGTAGTACACAAACTTTGCAGGATACGTACTTTGGATGTTTCACCGATGGAGCCCTTGGAGATCCTCAAGATGATTACGTTGGATGTGACGTGAATCGCGGATTGGCGTATTACTACAACGGTGATAACTTCGATGGTGACAACGCTGGATGGTTGGGCTACGGAGACAATCCACCTGCGGTTGGAGTCGATTTCTTCGAAGGCCCGTATCAAGATGATGACGGAGTGGATAATGCCTATGGAATTGGCCCTGGAGAAGCATTGAACGGAATCGGATTTGGTGATGGCATTATTGACAATGAGCGTTTCGGAATGCGCCGTTTCTTGTATTATTCAAACTCAGGACAAGGTGCGGATCCAAGTCAAACAGATCCAATTATCGCTATTGATTATTACAACTATTTGAAAGGATTCTGGAAAGATGGAACGCCATTTTACTACGGGGGATCAGGTCATATTTCGGATGCTCAAGCAGATCCAAGTGTAATTGCCGACTTCATGTTCCCTGGAGATACCGATCCGCTTGGTTGGGGAACTGATGGCGTGCCACAAGCACCATGGACGGAGCAGTCTGCGAATAACCCGCCGGATGATCGTCGATTTGTACAATCCGCCGGGCCGTTCGTATTGAAGCCGGGAGCGGTGAACAACATTACGGTTGGAGTTGTTTGGGCGCGTGCTAACTCTGGAGGTCCATTTGCGTCTGTAGAAGCTGTTCGTCGCGCTGATGACAAAGCTCAGGCGCTATTTGAGAACTGTTTCAAGGTCTTGGACGGGCCGCATTCACCGGATATGGATGTGCAGGAGCTAGAGAATGAGTTGATTTTGACTTTGAGCAATCCTACGAATTCAAACAACTATAATGAGGAATACATTGAGTTCGATCCATTCATTTCAACCGCGGATAGCACGGCAGATCGCTTTTATCGATTCCAAGGGTATCAAATTTATCAGTTGAAGAGCGATGAAGTGTCACCTTCGGATGTCGAAGATCCGAACTTAGCCCGACTTGTCGCACAATGCGATATTGAAGACGGTGTAAGTCGATTGATCAACTTTGAATTTGACGGAGATTTGTTGCAAAGTATTCCGAAAGAAATGGTCGATGGAGCCGATGAAGGCATTCAGCATAGTTTCCGTGTCACGGAGGATTTATTCGCTCAAGGCGATCGCCGATTGGTGAACTTCAAGACCTATTATTACGTTGCTGTGGCCTATGCCTACAACAATTATAAAACCTATGATCCGAATGATCCGAACGGATTGGACGGTCAGCAGACACCGTATATCCGAAGTCGAAAGGCAGCTTTTGGAGAGGTTAAAGTAATTTCAGCGATTCCGCACAATCCAATGCCGGAATCGGACGGTACGGGGCAATTGATTGAATACGGTGACGGACCGAGAATCACGCGAATTGACGGACATGGAAATGGAAATCGTGCATTGGAGTTGACAGCGGCATCCACCGAATACATCTTGAATAATGGCTTTATGGCAGAACCGGAATACGAATACGGGAGCGGGCCTATTGACGTGAAAGTAATTGATCCGCTAAACGTCGTTAACGGATACTTCGAGTGCGAGTTTGTGAACTATGCAACTTCCAACTGGAACGGTGCAGATACGGCGTCATGGGTGATCAATCGTTACGATTACGAAGGTGGAAACTTGATGGAATCTATCCCTTCTGAGAAAACGATTGCATGGAACAATGAGCAATTGATTCCGCAATGGGGAATCTCTGTGCAAATCCAACAGGAAAAATATTTCCAATACGATGGCGTGAGTGGAGGAGTTGAATCCAATGCAACGCAATTGATCAGCGCTGATATGACCTTTGCCGATAGTTCATTGATCTGGATTTCTGCGGTGAGTGATAACGACGCGTTTTTCCCGACTAATTGGATTCGATCTGGTACGTTTTATGTTGATTTATTGACTCCTGGTGCCGGAGAATGCCTTGATAACACGCTCCCCACTTACAGGGACTATATTGATCCTTGTAATTATTTTGATTGGCAAGCTCCGAATAACTGGGCAGATGCCGATAAACAATGGGCGCGTATTCTTGATGGGGGTGTAGCACCGCACAAACTGGTAGGATTTGAGTCTTCTTATATGCCAATGGCGTATTATAATTATGCGTCCCCGACTTCAGCCAAAAATGGGGCTTCGATTAGTTTCTTGCCTTCTGTGGATATTGTTCTTACAAGCGATCCGACCAAATGGACGCGTTGTCCAGTAATTGAGCTGGGAAGAGAACCTTCATTAAATGTGGGCGGAGCAGAGCCAGGAGCATTGCGCGCGAGTGCCTCAGTTGACAAAGAAGGAAAGCCAGAGTCAAGCTCTACCGGAATGGGATGGTTCCCAGGGTACGCTATCGATTTGGAAACGGGTGCCCGATTGTATATGGCGTTTGGTGAGAACTCCTTCTTAGCTTCGGAAAATGGAGCGGATATGTTGTGGAATCCAACGGATAATTTAATCGATAACGGCGGGAATCCTTTGATGGGAGGAATGCACCCAGTGTACATTTTCTCGAAAGACAATGGCTCCGTAAACAACTATCTTTTGGGGTATGATTTCCCTGAGTACAATCCAAATACTGCGATCGACGATGCGCAAAATCACGCACGCTTAATGATGCTGGATGTGATGGCGAACAACACAACGGCGAAGCGAAATTTCTACAGTAGTATCAGTTGGATCGCTTATCCGATGGCAAGTCCAAATTATGAGATTGATCCGTTGCGATTGCCAACAGATGTGACCATCAAATTGCGCGTAAGCAAGGAATACAAGAACTATGTTGCGACAGGTGAAAACGGAGGGAATCCGAAGTACAGTTGGAATATGGAAACGGTGGCGACTGAGCTCGGAAGTCAAGACCGATTGGCGGATGCCTTGAAGTTGATCAATATCGTTCCGAATCCGTATTTGGCCTATTCTGAGTACGAACGAAATCGTTTGGATACGCGCGTCAAGATCACAAACCTCCCAGAGCGTTGTACAGTGAAGATTTACACGGTGAACGGTAAGTTAGTGCGTACAATTCTCAAGGATAATCCACTCACCTTTGCGGATTGGAATCTGACGAACGAGGCGAACGTGTTTGTCGCGTCAGGTATTTATCTCATTCATGTGGATGTCCCTGGTGTTGGAGAGCGCGTGCTCAAGGCATTTATTGGAATGCGCCAAGTGGATTTGCAGGGGACATAGAAGCCCCGTTGATTTTTAAGGTAACTGAAGAAGTTCGGAAGAATTTTTTGGAATAACTAGGAAAATCTAATGTTTTAAGTCGGAATATTCCGACGAAGCAACATTCGAATATTCAGATGTTTCAATGTTCGGGAATTACGTCAAAACACCGATACCGTTACATAAACCATCGTCGTAATCATCATGCTCACCAGCACGAAAATGAACCGCGCTGCTTCATCTGACATCTTAATCAAAGCATATAACAAACCGCCAGCAATGGCAGCAACTGTTATAGAAAATCGCCAATCCGAAGGCCCCATCCACAAGGTGTACATAAGAACGGTGATCAAAAAGAAGGCCCCGACCTTAAAACCTCCACTGGAAAATCGCTCGTAACGATACAATCCGATTGAGAGGCCGATCAGTAGAATTGGCAACAAAACAATGTAGTACAAACTGTACAAGAGGGAAGGCAATCCTATGATATTGTCCGCTTTGGATTGCAGAAATCCGTAGGCTCCTAGTGTAGCTAATACAAGCACCCAGCCAAGCGATTTATTCAGTTCGGAAATTTTAATCATTTCGGTAGACTAATTCTGAAGGTAGTTCCTACATTCAATTGGGATTCAAGCACGAACACTTTTCCCTTGTGGTATTCTTTCACGATCCTGCGTACCAATGATAATCCCAGTCCCCAACCGCGAGTTTTTGTAGAGAATCCGGGTTGGAAAATAGTCTTAATTTGATTCGGTGGAATTCCTTTACCGGTGTCTTTAATGTCGATGTGCACCCAGCTTCCTTCCGACTTCGTGGAAACGTGCAATTTTCCTTCCGCCTCCATAGCATCAACGGCATTTTTGGCAATATTTTCAACGACCCATTCGATCAACGAAGCGTTGTGCTGAACCAACTGCGTATCGCCTGCATCCACTGTTATTTCTACTTTATCTGAGATTCTCGGCTTCAGATATTCCATGACATTTCTAACTGTCGCAGAGACATCCTCCGAATCTAGTTTTGCACCTGAACCAATCTTCGAAAAACGATCCGTGACCTTCTCCAGTCGATTGACATCCTTCTGCATTTCGGTGGTAATTATCGGATCGGCTTCTTGTGATTCCAACAGTTGAATCCATGCCATCAAAGACGATAAAGGTGTCCCCAATTGATGGGCAGTCTCCTTTGCCATTCCAGCCCAAACCTGATTTTGTTCGGCTTTTCTGAAGGTGCTGAAGATGAGATAACCAATAAATGCAAACAGGCCTATAACCGTGAATTGTATGAATGGGAAATACTTCAATTGCTTCAATTCCGGGCTATTCCCGTAGTAGAGTAAATTCTTCTCACCGTTTTTAAAATCGATGATGATAGGCGTGTCGTTAAGATCGGCCGTGATTGATTTCCGGGCTATTTTTTTATTCCGAGCTTCGGGAATATTCGTCCCGATGATTTCCCTACTTTGCGCATCTATCAGCAGGACAGGAACGAGCCCTTCGTTGTCAATTAGCTCTCGGTTGAAGGATTCAATAAGGGAATCACGTACATTTTCTAACGAGTCAATGATTTGAGAATCATCGTAACAATAGGTGATAAAGAAATCATCGAAGACCTCTACTGTAAAAGACGGATTCTTCTTTTTCCAGGCTTCGGCAAGCACTAAAAGGGAGTCGTCGAAATGATCCATAAGCTCCCGTTTTGTGGCATTGGGATGCAACAAGCGGATATCAGTGGTATCGAAATCTAGGTTCCGATTCGCGGAAATGTACCCATCATTATCAACGGCAATTACAGGTATGTCGCTGTTGTTTTGAGTAATTCGGAGCGGAAAACTATTGCTGTAATCCTCATCCAACGGACTCTTCTTTGCAGCTTCTTCGGTAGCCTCAACCCACAAGGCCATCTTTTCGCGTTCTTTTGCACGGAGGCTGTTGAAGGTATTATTAGTGAGTCGAACGAGTTCGATTTTCTTTCGAATGGCATCGGCCCATTGCTGTGCCCTTTCCTTTTCACGTTCTCCGACACGCTGCACAATTTGATTCGATACAAACAAGGAAGCCCCTACTGTTAGGAGTGCCAAAATGAGCAAGGCGATTTTCCATTTTTGCTTGTTCGAGTATAAATTCATTTCTCTAAAAGTAACGACAATTCAGGGGATCGCGTCAATCAATCGATGCCCAATGCTGTTTCCACCGCTGCACAAACGGAATTATGATCGTATTGTTGTGCCATTTCACGGAGTACTTCTGAATCTTTAGAAATGTTTTGATCACAAATGACATCTATTTTTTCTGCCAGATCATCGGCGCTCATCGTTTCAAATAAAATCCCCCCTTTGTCCTGTTCCAAAATTTCTGGAGTTCCTCCAGCATTGCTTCCCAAAACAGGCGTTCCACAGGCGATGGATTCCATCGTGACCATTCCAATCGATTCAGCCTTCGTAGCCATAACAAACCAATCCAGTGCAGCGTAAAAAGCCACTGGATTCTTCATGTATGGACGAACGTGCACTCTTCCTTTGAACAATTCCGATTCCATGAGTGCTAGCATCTCAGCGTAATATTCTTCCGCCTCGTTGTGCGTCGGTTCTCCCAAAAGCGCAACATGGAAATCTTTGTTTTTCGCTTTTTTCATCGCTTTCAAAAGCAACAACTGCCCTTTCTGAGGATCGAATCTTCCCATAAGCCCAAAGAGGATGGTATTTTCCGGTAATTCCAATTGCTTTCGAGCTTCTTCCTTCGTTGGAATATTTTGGAATTGAGTCAAGTCCATTCCAGAAGGGATCTGAACAATCTTGTTTTTGAATCGGGTCATGGTGCGAACTTGTTGTTCTAACCAAGGCAATGGACATGCCCAAAGATCAATCTCATTGTGTCGACGGGAATGCAGAAAATGTGTTTTCTTCACTCCCAATTGCATCTCCATAAAGTAGGAAGTATGCAGCGCATCTTTTAGTTTCCATTTGGCGAAAGCCGTGATGCTCATGTCTCGTGTAGCTCGGATCAAAAGGTGCGAAATCCCATGGTGTTTGAGCAACTTCACCAAAGCACGGCCGCTTTTGAAATCGTAATATTTACTATGATTTTCAATGATCTGAACCGTCAGTCCTGCAGCTTCGGCTTCTTTTGCAAATCGTGAATTGGCCACCGCGAGTACAAGAACTTTATGACCACGTTTGTGCATCCATATAGCATTGCGCAGGTGGTTCAATTCCAATCCGCCCCAACTTTCCGAACTGCATAGATAGCCCAAATGTACACTCATAGCAGTAAAATTAATAGTAACTTTGTATCCATCAAACTAGTGTGGTTAGAATGAGTGCAGCAGCAAAAAAATCATTGATCGTATTTATCGTAAGTTCAGTTATCGTTGGTATTGTACTTTGTGTATTGCCGGTGGAGTTTTTTACAGGCGAGGTGACATGGACGGTGAACGATGCAACAGTTACGACTGATCATAACCTGAGCTTGAGCTATTTCTTCGGATTGGGCTTGGAAGGCTCGGATGTTGAACACGCAGATTCATTCCGTTTGACCGGTCAAGGCTGGATGTTGGCATTCATTTTCATTTTCGGAATTCCCGGATTGATTGCGTATCGTATGTATATCACAACCAGTTCGTCTAAGGTGGAGTGATTCACTAGTGCACTTCGACTGCGCTCAGTGCGCGTTTGATGAGTGAAATAAAAAAGCTAAGTGCAACCTAGGTTACTTACAAATCCAAACCCCGACACTAACTTTGTAAGAAACGACGTATATGTTTGGAAAACTTTTCAAAAAGACAGATTATAAAGCATTGCTTGAAAACGGAGCAGTGATCATTGATGTTCGTACTCCCGGAGAATTTAAAGGAGGAGGAATTCCTAATTCTGAGAATATTCCGTTACAGAGTTTAGGGAGCCGAATGAAACAAATCAAAGCATTAGAAGTTCCGGTGATTTGTGTTTGTGCGTCCGGAATGCGATCTGCGAGTGCTAAGGCACAGTTGAAAGCGGCCGGAGTAGAAGCCTACAATGGTGGTGCTTGGACGAAAATGATTCCATACGTTGATTAAATTTAAGGGGTGAATTATTGGGAGATCATAGTAAACAGTTATGAAGGCGCGGCAAAGGGTCTTTGGAATTATATTGTCGTTCCTTTGAAGGACAATGGCGTTCCGAACTTTTTCTACTTTCTGATTCTAATTTCTGTGCTGATTTGGGTGCTAGAAATTGTGGTTCCATGGAGAAAGAAGCAGGCCATTTTCAGACGAGATTTCTGGTTGGATAGCTTCTACATGTTCTTCAATTTCTTTCTCTTTCGCGTCTTCCTTTTCGCGGCATTGGTGAATGTCACCTACGCACTGTTTGTGTCATTCTTAGAGTTATTCGGATATCAAGGTGGAGCGATGATCGACCTTTCAGGATTGCATTGGGGAGTTCAATTGGTATTGTTCTTTTTGATTGCAGATCTTACCCAATGGGCCGTCCATGTGGTGTTGCATCGTGTGCCCTTTTTATGGCAGTTCCACAAGGTGCATCACTCGGTGAAAGAAATGGGATTCGCGGCACATCTGCGCTATCATTTCATGGAGAATTTGTTCTATCAACCAGCGAAGTTCGTAGCGCTGTCCTTGCTTTTCGGATTTGAACTTCAATATGCGTTTTACATCTATTATCTCGCAACATTGATCGGACACTTGAATCACGCCAATTTAAATTTGGATTACGGCCCGTTGCGATATCTACTGAACAATCCGAAAATGCACATTTGGCATCATGCGAAAGAGATGCCAGAGAAACATCCGTTCGGAATGAATTTCGGAATTTCTCTCAGCATTTGGGATTATCTTTTCGGGACGGCGTACGTACCTTCTTCCGGTCGCGATATCGAATTAGGATTTGAGAAAGATGAAAGCTATCCGCAAGGTTTCTGGGGACAGTTAGTCGAACCATTTAAGCGACAAAAGTGAAAAAGTATTTGTTACCTGCCATTTTCGGGAGCCTCACACTTGGGTTGGCGCCGTTTTCCCCACATCCGCACATCTGGAAGCAATTGAAAAACCTTTGGTACGGCCGTGACATGCCAGCCATGGATTGGTTCGATTTGTTCCTGCACGGAGCACCGTGGCTCTTCTTGATTTTCGTTTTGATTCAAATGGCAAGAGGGAAGTAGTTACCCCATCATATTGATACTTGTCAGCATCCATTTGTCTTCGACCCATTCCAATTCGAAGGCCATCATGCTTTCATAGATTTCTCCTTCAACCTCAGTATTCAATTGAATGAGTAAAGTCACGATAGTCCAATTTTCATCGCCCATTACGGAGAGTTTGTTGTAATCCATTTCGCGCAGGGCAGAGCGAACTTCTTCAGTGAATACTTTGTCTAAATTTTCAAGGAAGAACTCTTTGGTAGCATCTTCTTCCATCATTTCGTAATCGATGGCCATGTACCATTCTCCGCCTAATGGAAATTGTGTACGCTCGGCGATTGTTTCAGCGTTTTGATCGATAATAGGCTGGATGTTCGTTTCCTAGAGAAGTTTCAAATCTTCGTCTTCTGTTGCTTGAGAGAATGCTAGAGTTCCCGCGAAAACGAATGCGATAAGTAGTAGGTGTTTTATTCGATGAAATTTTCCTACAAAGTACAAAGAATTCGGACTAAAATTGATCCAAAGGTTTTTTACCGGATCGAACATGATTCACGATGATAGCGTACACACCGACAAGGAACAAAATACTACCGAAAGTCGATAGAAAAGGATCAAATCGTTTGAGAACAAGGATATTGGCCAAAATCAGCGCTGCTCCACAAATTAGGTAAATGAAACCAGTGGCGGAAGTTCGACGCTTCCCTTGATTGATCATCGAATTGATTTTGCGAACTTCATCGGTGCACGTTTCGGTGCAAGCAATTCCGTCGCCGACATCCGTTAGACAATTCATGCAGACTCCTTTGCTGCAATTCTTGCAAATTCCGAGTGCAGGAGTGTCAGGATGATTGTAACAGTTCACTATTTCAACAAATGCGTCATCGATACCTTATCACCGATGATTTGAGGTAGTTGATCCACTGCAACGCGCTCTTGTTCCATCGTGTCGCGATCGCGAATTGTAACCGTATTGTCTTCCAAGGTTTGGTGATCGACCATCACACAGTAAGGCGTTCCAATGGCATCCTGACGGCGGTAACGTTTCCCGGCAGAATCTTTCTCATCGTACACGCAGTTGAAATCGAATTTCAAAGTATTCATGATTTCGCGTGCTTTCTCTGGAAGTCCATCTTTCTTGGTCAATGGCATAACCGCAGCTTTGTATGGAGCTAGTGCTGGTGGCAAGGACAATACTGCACGTTGTTTACCATCTCCCAAATCTTCCATTTGGTAAGAGCTGCTCAATACCGCCAGGAACATGCGATCCAATCCGATAGATGTTTCTACCACGTATGGCACGTAGTTCTCGTTCAATTCTGGATCGAAGTATTGCAATTTCTTTCCTGAGTGCTCTTCGTGTGATTTCAAATCGAAATCAGTACGTGAGTGAATTCCTTCCAACTCCTTGAAGCCCATTGGGAAGTTAAATTCGATATCTGCCGCTGCATTTGCGTAGTGCGCCAGTTTGATGTGGTCGTGGAAACGGTAGTTTTCGTCTCCCAATCCTAGTTTTTTGTGCCAATTTATACGGTGCTCTTTCCAGTACTCGTACCATTTCATTTCTTCTCCCGGACGAACAAAAAATTGCATCTCCATTTGTTCGAATTCACGCATGCGGAAAATGAACTGACGGGCAATGATCTCATTACGGAACGCTTTACCAATCTGAGCAATTCCGAATGGAATCTTCATACGACCGGTTTTCTGCACGTTCAGGTAATTCACGAAAATCCCCTGTGCCGTTTCCGGGCGAAGGTAGATTGTAGAGGCATCTCCGGCAACAGACCCTAATTCCGTAGAGAACATCAAGTTGAACTGACGTACTTCCGTCCAGTTTTTCGATCCTGAAATCGGACAAACGATTCCCAAATCCATGATGAGGTTATACACACCTTCCAAATCGTTCTCTCCCAAAGTCTCACGCATACGCTTTTCGATATCGTCAATCTTCGCTTGGTTGCGCAATACATTCGGATTCGTTGCGAGGAACTGTTCTACATCGAAATCATCTCCGAAGCGCTTTTTCCCTTTTGCAACGTCTTTGTTGATCTTGTTGCGGTACTTCTCCATGTGCTCTTCAATCAACACATCAGCGCGGTAGCGTTTCTTCGAATCTTTGTTATCGATGAGAGGATCGTTAAAGGCATCTACGTGGCCGGAAGCTTTCCAAGTCTTTGGATGCATGAAAATAGCAGCGTCAATTCCCACGATGTTCTCGTGCATTTGAACCATTGATTTCCACCAGTACGACTTGATATTGTTCTTCAACTCAGCACCCAATTGACCGTAGTCATAAGTAGCTGAAAGTCCGTCGTAAATTTCCGATGAAGGGAATACAAATCCGTACTCCTTCGCGTGCGAAATAATGTCTTTAAGATTGTCCTCTTTCTGTTCCATGCCGCAAAGGTATAACAACCGCGATTTTGGAGGAATTTTTGGGAAAGTTTTTTAGTTTGGACGGATTGGATAGTTTAAACATCTAATGCGTCCAACCCGTCTAATTTATCTTATATCTATCCTCTCTTCACTTCAGTGGCACAAACAAAATCTGTTTTCGGGATGTCCGTTTTCAAGATTTCATCCATTCCACCAAGGATGTTGGTCAATTTGGTGAATCCATTTTGCATCAACAAAGAGATGGTGATCACACTTCGGTATCCTCCGGCACAATGCACATGGTAATGCGTGTTTTTGTCCAGATCATCCATGTTATCGTTTAGGTAATCCAACGGGTGATGTGATGCACCGTCAACGTGCTCTGCTTCCCATTCTCCTGGTTTACGAACATCAACGATATTCAAGTCACCATGTGTCGCTTCAATGGATTTTGCGGTTACGCTTTCAATGGTATTCAAAGTTCCGTCCCAAGATGCAAGGCCACCTTTCAAGTATCCAAGCGTGTTGTCATATCCAACACGTGATAGGCGGGTTACTGCTTCTTCTTCTTTTCCCTCTGGAACCACCAATACAATCTTCTGGTCGATGTCCTCAATCAAGGCACCTACCCACATCGCAAAGGTACCATTCAATCCGATGAACAAAGAATTTGGAATAAATCCTGCCGCAAAATCAAACTCGTTGCGGACATCAAGAATCAATGCTCCGTTTTCCACTTCCGATTTGAATTCGTCCAATGAAAGGGCACGATTTCCCTTCGCAATGACTTCATCGAATGAGTCGTACCCCATTTTGTTCATTACTGCATTCTTCGGGAAATACTGCGGCGGTGGTAAGATTCCATCCGTTACTTCCTTGATGAATTCCTCTTTGGTCATATCTTCACGCAAGGCGTAGTTCGTCTGTTTCTGCTCCCCTAGAGTTCCAACAGTTTCTGTACTCATGTTCTTTCCACATGAAGATCCTGCGCCGTGTCCCGGGTAGATCGTAATGGAATCGGGCAAAGTCATAATGCGATTGCGCAATGAATCGTACAGCATTCCTGCCAAATCTTCCTTCGTCAAATCCGTTTTGATGGCCAAATCCGGTCGACCGACATCTCCAAGGAACAGGGTGTCTCCCGTGAAGATGGCTGTTTCGTTTCCTTCCTCATCAATCAATAAGAAAGTCGAAGATTCTTGCGTATGTCCTGGTGTGTGCAACACTTTGATGGTTACGGCACCAATTTTAAATTCTTGATTGTCTTCTGCAACAATGGCATCATATCCAGGGTTTGCTTTTGGCCCGTAAACGATGGCCGCTCCTGTCTTTTGTGCCAAATCCACGTGTCCTGATACGAAATCAGCGTGGAAGTGCGTTTCGAAAACATATTTGATCGTAGCACCATTGTTAGCTGCCATCTTTATGTATGGAGCCGTTTCGCGCAACGGATCTATAATGGCTGCTTCGCCGTTACTCTCAATGTAGTAAGCTGCTTCAGCCAAACAGTTGGTATATAATTGTTCTACTATCATAATCTTAGTTTGTTAGTACAAATATCGTGAATCTTCACCGTCTAAAAAGTGACTTTAGTCACACTTCAGCAGGAAATTGACTTCCTATTTGAGCGTTTGGTTGATCTGGTCGATGTAGTTCAAGATGCGCTCTTGACCAAAGCTGGATACGCTGGAAGTCGTGAAAACAGGCGGTAATTCTTCCCAATATTTCAACATCTCCTTCTTATAACGCGCCAGATTCTTCTGTAGTGCCGAGCTTGAAAGCTTATCGATCTTCGTGAATACCATAGAGAACGGCAATCCCTTTTCTCCGCACCAGTTCATGAACTCCAAATCAATTTTTTGGGGTTCCAACCTTGAGTCAAGCAAAACGAAGATGTTCGTGAGCGTTTCTCGTGTGGTTAAGTATTGAGCGATGAATTTCTCCCATTTCGCACGATTCGTTTTCGAGGTCTTCGCATAACCGTATCCTGGAAGATCCACCAAGTACCAATCACCATTGATAATGAAATGATTGATCAGCTGCGTTTTTCCCGGTCTTCCTGACGTTTTTGCCAGCTTCTTATTGTCCGTTAACATATTGATTAACGAAGATTTACCAACGTTAGAACGACCAATAAATGCATATTCTGGAAGACCGTCCGTAGGACATTTAGAAACATCCGTATTGGAGATCACGAATTCGGCAGTTTTAACTTTCACGACCTTTTTTCGGCAAAAGTACCATTTTTCTCGCCTGTACCTTTGCAAGAAAAGTGTGGAAGTTTAGATTTTTTGGCTTGTTTTAACGTTCTTATACAAGTACTTTTGATTTATAAATCGGATAGTATGAAAAAGAGCCGGATTGTTTTGGCGTTATTGCCGGTAGCTTTTGTTGCGTTGATTTTGTCATGCAGTCAGGAAGAACCGCAAACGCGTATCGTGAAAGGAGGAGATCAGACAGAAGAAACGGGCGAACAACTGCCGGCTGTGAAGGCGGATCGTCTGTTGGTGGTTGATTTGAAAGGAATGGTTTGTGAGAAAGGATGTGGTGGATCTATTCGTGCTGAGTTGTACGCATCCAATGCCGTGAAAGAAGTAAAATTCGATTTCGATGAGGAAAGAACGGTGGACGTGGCGAAGGTGGCGTACGATCGAAATAAAATTTCTGCAGATGAAATCGTAGCGATTATTGCCGCAGCAAACGAAGGTCAATTCAATGTGATCAATACGCGCTCGGAGCCATACGTAGAAGCGGCTCCAGTGGAAGATGAGAAAACGTCTTCTTTGAGCGAACCGAAGCATAAGAAGCGTAAGGTGGCGATTAAAACGGCATCAAGCTCTTCTCTAAGCAGCGGCATTTTTGATTTATTCTCTTGGTTCTAAACAATGGTATTGTTGAAGTTTATCCTTGCGGTCGTTGATTACACAACGATGAAAATTCGAAAAGGAAAATCGAACAGAACATTCTATGAAATTATTTTATCGTGAGTTAGGGGAGGGCGATCCCTTAATGATTCTACACGGATTGTTCGGCTTCTCGGACAACTGGCAAACGCATGCTAAGAAATTAGCAGAGTATTATCGCGTCATTGTAGTGGATTTACGAAATCACGGTCGTTCGGATTGGAGCGATGAGTTTTCGTACGAAATCATGGCGGATGACGTGGTGGAATTGTGCGACGATCTTGGATTGGAGGATCTGATCCTTGTGGGACACTCCATGGGTGGGAAAGTTGCCATGCAGGTGGCCGCGAAACGCGAAGAGTTGTTAGAGAAATTGGTGATTGTGGATATGGGGATTAAAGAATATCCAATGCACCACGATCATATCATCGCAGGAATTAAAGCGGTGACTTTAGACACGATCAAAGCACGTCGCGAGGCGGAACAGCAATTAGGCGCATACATCGAATCGGAAGGGATCAAACAATTTCTACTGAAGAATATGTATTGGAAGGAGAAAGGGCAATTGGCTTGGAGGATGAACCTACCAGTATTAGAGCGCGAAATGCCCAATATCCTAAGTGGATTTGGAGCAGATGAGATTTTTACGCCGACCTTGTTCATTCGTGGGGCAATGTCCAACTATGTTTTGGATGAGGATCTGTCATCGATAGAAAATCAATTTCCAGATATGGAATTGGTTACCATTGAGAATGCCGGGCACTGGGTACATGCGGAAGCGCCGAATGAATTTCAGGAGGCTTTGTTGGGGTTTAGTCTTCGGTAGTCTTCTCCCTCCTCCCTTGAGGGGGGTGCCGAAGGCGGAGGGTGACAGAAACTCCACACAATTTTGACTTTTGCGAAAATCGGTTCGCGCTAGTCACCCTCCTGAGACCTCCCTCAAGGGAGGAGGAGACTTTCGTATTGGATGCATCTTTCCCATCTAAAATTGTAACAATTCCCGCTTCGGCTCGTTTTTTGAATAAGAACTGTTATGCGAATTCTACTCACACTTTTTCTCTTTTTCTGCGGTTTGCAATTGCAGGCTCAGGTAACTTTTGATAAAACCAAACATGATTTTGGTGATCTGGAAGCGTATGATTTCCGTTTTGTAGACATCCTTTTGACCAATGAAGGAGAGAAACAAGAGTGGATTCTAAGCGTCAAGAAGCCGAATGAGGTGGTGTATATCAATTCGGGATCGATTATCGAAAAGGATAGCACCGTAATCCTTCGTTTGCAGGTAAATCCTCCGGGAAAAGGTCGATTCAATTATTCGGTGGATGTGTTTACAAGTGATCGCAATGAACCGGTAAAAATCAAATTAGCCGGAAATCTGAAGAATACCGATCAGAACGATGTCTCATCCTTTACTTCCTGTCCAAACTTTATTGAACGACCGGGAGGAAAAGATCCAAATGCCTTCAATTTGACCATCGTTACCATCGATAAAGAAACACGTGAGACCTTGAGTAAATCAACCGTGAGTTTGATTCAAAATGGTCAGGATGTTTGGACGGATCAAACCGATCGGAACGGAAAAATCAAGAAGGAAGCGACCTTGGGATTGAGTTATTTCTATGCGACGCATGAAGGCTATTTTCCAGAGGAATTAGGGGCGTATATCAATTTCAAACGCAACTATTTCGTTTTAGAATTGGAACGGAAGCCAGAAGAAATCGTACCAGATCCAGTTCCTGTTCCGGACACTACGATTCTGGCCGAAAATCCACCTGAAATCATCATTGAGATTGAAGATCATATCGAAACGGACACCACGACATTAGTTGCTGAAGTTCCTCCTTCATTTGAGGATTTGGACGACGATGATTTCACGAGTCAAAACTTCAATCCGATTAATGTTGTCTTTGTATTGGACATTTCCTCTTCCATGAAGGACGCCGATAAAATGGAATTGATGAAGTACTCCTTGTTCCAGCTTACGGACATGTTGCGACCTCATGATAAGATGGGAATCGTCACGTATTCAACCAGTACGAACGTCTTATTGGAGCCAACGAGCGGGGCTGATAAAGCAGAGATCAAGGAAAAGGTTGAGGCATTGAAAGCATCTGGATTCACAGCTGGAGGAAAAGGAATCAAATTGGGATACAAACAGGCCTCCCGAGCGAAAATTGAAGGCGGAGTAAATCATGTAATCATTATCACGGATGGTGCCTTTAATCGCGATTCTGATGATTACAAGCGCTACGTGAGGAAGTACGCTCGAAAGGGAATTCACTTGTCCGTTGTGGGGATCAAAAACAAAGAACGCGATAAGGAAGCGATGGAGTATGCAGCCGAACTAGGGAAGGGGCATTACGTTCCGATTTTCGGCCTGGGCGATGCACAGCGCAATCTCAAACATGAAATCCGCGTGCTGACATATAAGCATTGATTTTTCGGAAATCTAGTTGCCACTACGGAAGAGATTACTTAGATAAAGGTAAAACACTGATTTTTTTTCGCACCACAAGGGCACAAGGGCACAAAGTATGTGCGCTAAGTTTGTTTTAAAGAGGTGCACTAGATTGTGACGCCGTCATGACCCTTTGTGTTCTTAACACGTCATGGTGTCTAAATTTAGCCTCGCGCACTTGGTGCCTTTGTGGTAAACATTCGATTTTGGGCGTCTTATCAATATCTGGTCACCGCCGGAGGCCGCAACACAGTTAATCGCTGCTTCGAAGGGAGGATAGTGGGAGGGCAATAGCGGAAATGTCTCTTGTTCGTGAGCTCTTTTAAGCAAAAAAAAACCGAACCTTTCGATTCAGCTTTTCACGTATAAAATGTACTCTACTTGTAATCTTTATAAACGAAAGTAATCTCTTCCGTTCGATCTGTTAATTCGTAAGTTAACGTGATGATTTCCTTATCCACGCTCATTGCACCGGTATAACCCTCGGCGTTATCTGGGGTGAACGTGATATATGAATTCCAATCAGAAGAAAATTTTCCGAGTTCTTTTATGATTTCTCCATCAGCGCGTTTCACAACTAATGCGTATCGATCCGGCTCCTCTTGTTTGCAGTGATCATTTTCATAGTACAACTCAAACCAAACGGCATCAATCTCCGAAGTGGCTTCCCCCAAGATTGTCACATCGGCTGTTTTATAATCCTCACTGGCATAAACGTAATGATCACCTTTCTTAATCGAAGGTTCGAATTTCTTGTTACATGCTACAGCAACCAATAAAACAAGAGCGACGAATGCAATTTTTCTCATGAGTAGGAATATTTGTGGATCAGAAAGTTACGAAACTCATCTGTAGATTCAAAAAGCTCTTTCCATAAGATTAGCTTCTTACTCTTGTTTTGTGATGGCGCATATATTCGTAGTTTTGATCTACAGCTGATTACCACTGTTGTTGGCTGATTAAATCGAACAGTTATGATAAGAATGATTAGCGCCTTTTGCGTACTCTGTGCTTTCCCTTTGATGGCACAAACTTCGTTGGAATTTGATGGTACGAATGATTATGTGAATTGTGGAAGCGATCCTTCTCTCGACATAACAGGTACGGCCATTACTATGGAAGCATGGGTGTATCCAACCTCGTTTCAACCGAATATCTGGCAAGGGAACGTCATTAACAAGAACGATATTTCTCAATCGGGGTATATGTTGCGCGTGGGTGGAACGGGTCAGGTGAATTTTAATTACGGAAGTTTCGGTGCGTGGAACGAATTGAATACGGGAATTAATGTTCTTTCTTTAAATACGTGGCAACATATCGCAGGAACATATGACGGAATCACTGCTCGAATTTATGTGAATGGAGTGGAGGTAGCAGCTATCGGTCATACAACATCTATCGCATCGGCCAATAATCCTTTGCTGATCGGAGAAGATCCAGAATGGACAGGACGTTATTTCCCAGGACGCATCGATGAAGTTCGAGTTTGGAATGTCACGCGTTCTGCATCGGAAATTATGGCGGCCATGAATGACGAAATGTGTACTACCGATCCCAATTTGGTGGCATATTATCGTTTCAATGACGGTGTTGCTGGAGGAAACAATGCCGGGCAAATTACTCTCACGGATGAGTCTGGTAATGGAAACAATGGAACCATACTAAACTTTGCTAATTCTGGTACAACGTCCAACTGGGCAACCGGAGTTGCGCTTGGTGCGGGAATGACGACAACCATCGTGCCTCAAGATGCTTGCGAGACATACACATGGCCTCAGAACGGTCAAACCTACATAACTTCTGGAACGTATTCTGAGATGCTCACCGGATCGACTGGATGTGATTCTACCGTAACACTTGATTTGACTATTTATTCACCAAATGATTTAACAACTAACCAATTGGTTTGTGATTCTTTCACGTGGAATGTGAACGGGCAGACGTACTATACAACAACGCAAGTGTTAGAAAACTTGACGACCTCTCAAGGATGTGCCTATCAACATACTTTGAACTTAACGGTGAATCAAAGTTCTTTTGTCACGCAGGCGGCATCTGCATGTGATACTTACACCTAGGCAGTCGATGGAAATACCTACACGACTTCCGGAGTCTATACTGCGAGTTATCAAGCGCAAAATGGATGTGATTCCATCATTGAATTGGACTTGACGATTAACCCGAGTCCGGTGGCTACCATTTCTTCAAATCCAGATGGATCGCTTTCTACTTCAACCTTTTCAGGAATAATTGCTTGGTACGATTGTGACAACGACGAAATCATAAATGGAGAAACGAGTACGACCTTCATTCCAAGTGCGAATGGAAACTATGCGGTGATTTTAACAGAATTAGGGTCGCAGTGTTCCGATACCTCAGATTGCTTCCTAGTTGATTACGTATCCTTTATTGGAGCAGATCCATTCAATCAAGAGATTTCCATTGAGCCCAATCCAACAACAGGCGATTTTGAAATCGTAGTTAGTTCCGTGTACGATGCGCTCGTTTTTGAGATCATCGATGCGACAGGTAAAGTGGTTCAGAAAGTATCGGCGGATGGAAATGCAACAACAAAAGTTCGCTTGATCGGAGAGCCAGGAATCTACATGATTCGGGCGATTACGGAGTTCGGTTGGTATATGGAACGCATCGTGAAACAATAAAAGTCTGGTAAGTTGGTAGGGTAAAGAATGACTTCCTTGTTTTAAGGAAAACAGTCGATATGAAATTACTCGTTTATCTCCTTTTAGGACTTAGTTTAAGCTTTGCACAATCTTGCAAAAAAGAAGTGGAACCCGGAAATTCGGGGCCAACTGCCAATCAAAGCACTTCACAGAATAAAATAATGCCGTTGGGTGCCTCCCGAGTGGATGGAGCACCACCAGCGTATGATAGTTATCGATACGAGCTGTGGAAACTTCTGAAAGATGGCGGGTATGATTTCGATTTCGTTGGTACTGTTGCAGACGGTCATTCTTACAATCAACACAACGGAATGACATTCGATCCAGATCATGAAGGTCGCGGGGGAATTACAGCTGCGGAAATAAGGAATCAGCTTCCGGGTTGGTTGGATGAAGGCGGAGCACCGGATATTGTGCTTTTTAGTTCGCCGGGAGGCAATGATTTTCTTGGTGGAGCGAGCATTCAACCGGTAATCGCCGATGTGAATGCCATTATTGACATCCTTCAAAGTTACAATCCAAACGTTACGATAATTATAGAGAAAATGGCTCCTGGGGATGCAGCGACTATGACGCAGCAGTTCACTGCCACGTACAATGCTGTACTCCAGGAAGTCGACAACTTAGCGCAGCAACAAACTACGACTTCGTCGTCTGTGATAGTTGTGGATATGTCCACAGGTTTTAATGCGAGTCAGCATTTAGCCGATGATGTGCATTACAATGCTGCCGGAGCGCTGTTCATTGCTAACCAATACTACGAAGTGTTGCAGGGAATTCTGCAGTAGTGAATAGGAGATCTTCTAAACTAATAGAGTGAAAGAGGAGAGGAATCTCCTCTTTTAGCTTTTCACAATTTGTAGGTGATTGCGTTCCATGTAAACCAGGAAGTTCTTCAAGCTTACTTGTGATGTACGTTGTTCTTCACGCATGTGACGCAAATATCCCTCAATAATTGAGTAATTGGAAGTTGTAGCACGTGCTGTTGGAACTTCGTAAAAGCTGTCTTTCGTTTGTCTTAACTCATTAAGAGATGTTCTTTTAGCATTCATAATAATAACTTTTAGTAAAAAATACAATAAGTAAATTTAGGAATTTTCTGGAATCTGCAAAAATCTTGTGTGAGATTTAACCAATTTCAAGGGTGAATGAGGTAAATTCTAACGCTACCTACTTCTAATAGAATAAATAATGAGAGATTATTATTGGACGGCACGCGACGTTAATCGAAACGTTCCTTCATCTGCATCCATGCGAACATCAACGCCAATGGGAACGGTCATTTTATTCACTGTATGGCCAATCTGCGCTCCGTAATAAACGGGCATACGGATGTTTCCAAAATGCTGTTCAAAAACCTCTTCCAATGTAAATGCACGATCTGGTTCCTCGGCAATGCACTTTCGAAAATTCCCGAGAATGATCCCCTTACATTTGTCCAAAGCACCAGCTTGTTTCAGTTGGGTGAGCATGCGATCGATGCGATACGGTTCTTCTCCCACTTCCTCTAGAAAAAGGATCCCGTTGATGATTTTCGGGAAATAGGGTGTTCCTAGCATGCTGACGAGCACGGATAAATTACCGCCCCAAAGCGTGCCATACGCGAACCCTGGGCGATAAGTGATAATCGCATGATCGTCTGGTGTGTTTTTGAACTCCATGAGCTGTTGATCCATGGTGACCTCTTTGATGTAATCAATAGAGTATTTGTTCCAGGAAGAATTTCCGCCTGGGCCGTGAAAAGTTACGATTCCCGAATGTTCCGTAATGGCGTTCAAAAGGGAAGTGAGATCACTGAATCCCATGATTACCTTTTTATTTTTTCGGATGGAATCAAAATCAAGCAGCGGGAGAATGCGCGCGCAACCCCAGCCGCCACGAAGGAAAAAAATCCCGTTGACGGTTTCATCTTCTATGAAATTCATGAAATCCGCCGCGCGTTCTTCATCCGTTCCAGCAAAATATCCATACTTCTTGTACACGTTTTCACCCACCTTAACCTGAAAGCCCATTTGATTTAAAACATCGGTGAACTCCGAAACTTCTTCACGTCGTCTGAGCGCACCTGCAGGTGCGCAGATACCGATGGTATCGCCTTTTTTTAGTTTCGGAGGCTTGGCATACTTGGGGATTTCAATAAGACGCTCCTTCTTTTCGGATTCATCTTCTTTGATATTTGCTGCGACTAGGGCACTGCCAGCCAATCCGACACCTATTAAGGGTAATAATTCACGACGCGTCCATTTTTTCATGGAAGGAAGATAGCGAAAAGACTCTAGATCGTTCGTTGCACTCACTTTTAGATACTAGACCGTTGCGCTCCTAGATCGAAGAATCTAGTGTCTAGTGTCTCCGAGTCTGGCGTCTGTAATCTACTTATCCGTCTTCGAAAAATACACCTTATCGCGATCGACTTGCTGTTCGAGCGTATCGAAGAACTCTGAGCGCTGTTCTTCCAACAAACAATTCGTCGGGAAGGACAATTGCAGGTCTTTGATGTAATCGAAATAGACCGTTTGTTGGTGTAAACTCACCTTGCGCAGTCCGGTGAAATAGAGAACAACGACTTCACGATCGGCAACAATAACCGCTTTTGAGGTTAGTCCAACGCGGTATGTTTTGTTTAGAGCCGTTAAAATCAAGTTGTCCAAAGCCGCAAAAAGTAATGCTGCCACGGGTGCCCAAGCACGATCGGTCAACCAATACAAAGTAGACCCCGCGAAAACGTACACAAAGAATTCAAGAATGTTGTAAATGATCACGCGTACTTTTCGTTCCTTACTAACTGGTTTGTTCCATTTGAATTTGTCCAATCGACTTACAATGCGAATGGCCATCCATCGGCGGTACGAACGTCTTAGGACGATAATGAAAAGGAACAATCCCAATCCATGGAAAACGTAATCCACGTAAGGGATGTCCGCTCCAGTAGTTTTGAGAATTCCGAAAGGTAAATCAAAGCCGACATAAATAGCTACAAACGCCGTAATCAGCGTGAAAAATAACAAGACGGCATTGATAAATCTATTCATTCGGAATCGCTTTAAGTTTGCGTTTTAGTCCTTCAATTTTTTGGTTGGCGCGATCGATTTTCTTCTCTACGTCCTTACGCAGGGCGTCAGCGCCTTTACTGCTGGAGAAGAATCCAAGGTTGTTTTCCAACAGGTTGATTTCTTTCTTCTCGCGATCGATCTGCTGACGGATATCGTTGCGCAATTGCTGGAATTTTCGGAAAGCATTTGGCGCTGAAGCAATCGTTTCGATTTCCGCTTGGAACAACACTTTTTCTTTTTCCGCTCCTTCCATTTTCAACGCTCCGTAATGCGTATCCATGATCTTTTTGAATCGATTGTAGATGGCATCTTTCACCTTCATGGGTACATGACCGATTTCAGTGAAATCTTTCGAGAACGTTTTCAATTGGTTCAATGCTTCCTCTTTCGATTCCGGCAATTTGTATGATTCGATGGTATCCAAAAGGGCTTCTTTCGCCTTCTGGTTTACTTCGAATTGTTTGTCTTTTTCATCGAAATGAGCCTGACGCGCAGCAAAGAAATGATCACAAGCTCCACGGAACGCTTTCCATAGTTTTTGCTCGTTGCGACGCCCTGCATGCCCCAATTTCTTCCATTCTTTTTGCAATTGAATGATCTGGTTCGAGGTCTCTTTCCATTCGGTGGAATCTTTCAATGCCTCAACCTTGTCAATCAACGCTTGCTTTTTCTGAG
Organism: Fluviicola sp. XM-24bin1; assembly: GCA_003149635.1. Lineage (GTDB taxonomy): Bacteria > Bacteroidota > Bacteroidia > Flavobacteriales_D > Crocinitomicaceae > UBA4466. The sequence goes on along the minus strand of QCWI01000012.1, from coordinate 39,752 downwards.
CTACTGCGTCGAAAGCTGCATTGGCCTCTTTGAAGAATCCTTTTTTCGCTTCGAAGAAACGATCGCACAAAGCGCGGAATTCTTTCCAGATCTTCTCATTTTCTTTCTTCGGGCCGAAGCCGATTCCTTTCCATTGTTTCTGGAAATCAAGAACCATGGACGTTTTTTCGTCCCACTCTTTAACGCTGTCCAAGTTTTCGATACCTTCCAAAGCAGATGTTAAAGCGTCGATAATCGCTTGTTTTTTCTTCAGGTTTTCTTGTTGCTCTGAACGGCGATCGTCGTAGAATCGGTTGATGCGATCGTAGATGGAACGTACTTCCGTCCAGTACAAATCTTTCAACTCTTCCCATTTCTCATTTGGAACCGGGCCGATGTCTTCCCAATCGTTTTGAAGCGCCTTCAATTGAGTCTCTACCTCCTTGATGCTCTTCACTTCCACCAATTGCTTCAACTTGTCGATAAGCTCCATCTTCAACTGATGATTGCGGTTGAAATCGTGGTCTTTAAGCTCTTTGTAGATTTTAATATTGTAGAAGAAATCCTCAATTAATTTTGAGTATTCCGTTTGGATCTCGTTTCGCTTATCGCGAGCGATGTCTCCGATGGTTTTCCATTCTTCCTGTACCTCTTTGAAAGCGGCAAAGGCAGCACCGATATTTTCCTCGTTCTGAACCACATCTTTCAACTTGGCAATCAATCCGCGTTTTTGCTGCAAATTGCGCTCTTCAATGGCTTTCAATTCGTCTACAGCAGCCTTTCGAGCGGCTTTGTATGCATCGTAGATTTCGTAAAAGGCCTCTTTGCCAAAGTCGTTTTCTGATTCAGGAACTTCTTCGCCTTTTTCTTGGGCTTCCAGCTTCGCTACTTGTACTTTGCGCTCTTCTTCAAGAACGTAATCTGCGAATTTGGAACGAAGGTCGTTGACATCCTGACTAACAGCCATTACATCTTCGTTGGCTGCGAGTTCCTTCAAACGGTCAATAAATTCAGTGCTTTCCATGGTTTATCCAATTACTTGCTCCATCTCAAAATTCGTCAAAGCAACGAATTCAGCGATGCGCTCTTCTAGGTCTTTCTCTGTAATCGACATCAAGCGCTCTGTTCCGAACTCTTCCACGCAGAAAGAAGCCAAAGCAGATCCGTTGATGATCGCGCGTTTCATGTTGTCAAATGAGGTGTCATCCGTACTTGCGATGAATCCCATAAATCCTCCAGCGAATGTATCTCCAGCTCCTGTTGGATCGAAAACTTCTTCCAATGGAAGTGCTGGCGCGAAGAACATTTTCTCTCCGTGGAACAACAATGCTCCGTGCTCTCCTTTCTTGATGATGAGGTATTTCGGCCCCATATCGCGAATCACTTTTGATGCCTTCACCAATGAGTATTCACCAGAAAGTTGACGTGCTTCTTCATCGTTGATGATCAACACATCGATCAATTTCAATGTTTCTTTCAAATCGTCCATGGCGATGTCCATCCAGAAATTCATGGTATCCATGGCGATCAATTTTGGTCGCTCGGACAAACGCTCAATTACTTGGCGCTGTACTTGCGGGCTCAAGTTTCCTAACATTAGGTAATCGCTTCCTTGATATGCATCTGGAATCGTTGGATCGAAGTACTCCAATACGTTCAACTCAGTCGCCAAGGTGTCGCGTGAGTTCATATCGTTGTGGTAACGTCCTGACCAGAAGAATGTTTTTTCTCCTTGTTTGATCTGCAATCCGTCAAGATTTACATTACGATTACGAAGCTGCTGCAACATTTCTTCTGGGAAATCTTCTCCCACTACAGAAACAATGTTTTGCTGGTTTTTATAGAATGAAGCGGCAAGCGCGATATATGTTCCGGCACCACCAATGATTTTGTCTGTTTTTCCAAACGGCGTCTCAATGGCATCAAAGGCAACCGATCCTACTGTTAATAAACTCATTTCGTTGTTTTAAATCCAGCCGCAAAGGTAATAAGAATCTGGCAATAACACAGGGGGCAGCGGTGAATTCAAGGGTAGTTTACAATCACTATTTCAGAAGATTGTTGGAAACTAATTTCAAGAGGTCTGTCCAAAACGATTGCTTCCTTTGAATCGATTTGTTGATCTCCCACTTTGGCTGAACCTTTCCAAAAAAAGATTACGCAGGCACCATTTGGTTTTTCCTTATGGAATATATCGTTCTCATCGAAGCATTTTACCACTACCTCTGCTCTTGTTTTGGTTTTGGTCATCACATTGAAATTGATCGATGTACCGCGACAATGTGTTGTCCAATCTCCGGAAAAAGAATCTTGATCGAATTTTTTTAAAGACGCAGCATGTGCCCCTTCGTGCTGAAATTTCTGTGTTCCCTCAAGAACTAGAAGTGTACGTTGAATGTTTTCTAAAGGTGTGAAAGTAGTTTCTTCCTCCTCAACGGTTGCTATGCTAATTCTTAATTCAAAGTCACGATCAGAAAAGGAGCTACCGTCAGGATAAATAAGCAGTTCACGCGTCGTGCCACCTGACCACTTATGAATTTTTGATTCTGAAAGTTTAAAGATTCTCACAGATCAAAGGTAGTTAGATTGTTGCACGGAGTTCTTAAATAGATCAAAAGTCGGTGTGGCACGGTAGTTGTTAAATTCTTGTTAACGAAATATGCTTAAGACCACTACTATTTTCCTCTTTTTGTTTTTGTTCAGTTGTACTGTGACGAAGCGCGTACACCGTCCCGGATTTCATGTGGAGTGGAAGAAGAACTATAAGACGCAGCGTCAGATTCAGGGTGAGCAGGAGAGTGAGAAAGAAGCGAAAAGCGAAAAGGCAGAAGTGAGTGAGATTGGGCTTCCTGCCTGCCGTCAGGCACGGCGAGAGCCTCAGCCCGCGGATGTTGAGAGTGACATTTCGATTCCAAATGAAGATAAGGGTGAGTTAGTAGAGGCTCGGCTTTCAGAAAATCTTGATGATTCGAACACTGAGGCTCTCGAAGTGAAAGAATCACCGAAAAAGTCTCCTAAGAATACCAAGCCCAAGAAAAATCTCAAAATAGGGAAAGAAGCCAAGACCTTTTTTATTGAGAAATCTAGGAAATATGCGCCACTTAATATGCCCAAGAAAAAAAAGAAGTCTTACAGGGAATCCAATTGGTATTTGAGTGATAATCTCCTCTATACCAGCTATGCTTTTTTCGGATTTGCTGCTTTTTTATTGCTGGGTTGTCTGTTTTCTTTCATGGGAATCTGGCTTATCGAAGAGATGTTTTACGCGCTAGTTTTTAACGGTAACGGATTCATCGCTGGCCTCCTTGGATTCATCCTTTTCCTGATCCTTCTGGTAATCGTATTTATCGCCTATGGATTCGTACATTACATTCTTGGTGGAACCTACATAGGATTGATCGTTGCCGCTGCCAGCGTTGGGGTTGGACTGATTTTCTTATTGGCAAGTTTAGTGGTGTAAACAAAAAACCGGACTTCCGATATTAGACAATTCGGCGCCCGGTATTTTTATGATAAAAGCTTCGTTTTTCTCTTTTGTATATCTGTTAGATACCTCCCATTCCGAAAACGCTGCACGGAGATGAAAAAAAGTTAAAGTCTCAGATTAAACGCCTTTTCGCATACCAAATCCCAACATTTTTGCGTTGATAAATAGAGTGCATCGCCGTTAGGGCTTGACTTTTTCGCCATAATTTTAAACCATGCGGAAAAAGCGTATTATAAAAATTGCGAAGTGGTTCTTCGGGACTATCCTGTCGCTTTTCCTGCTGATATCATTGCTTTTGTATATCTACAAAGATGACATTTGCCAAGCCGCTATTGATGAGGCGAACAAGCACCTGAAGGCAAAGGTAACCGTGTCGGAAGTGGAGCTGACCTTCTGGAGTACGTTCCCGAATTTATCCATTGATTTTAAGAATGTGTACGTCCAAGATCCACGTGATGGTTCGACTTCAAGAGACACTTTGCTATACACCGATTTGATTCGCTGTAAAGTCAATCCATTTGATATCTGGCGCGAGAAATACAAGGTAAAAAGTCTGGAAATTCACCCGGGCGTTTTGAACTTACACGTGGACACCGCTGGAAATAACAACTACGATATTTTCAAAGAACCGGAAGAATCGGGCGATAGCGAATCGTTTGATTTTGAATTGAAAGACGTCCAATTCAAGAAGTTTCGATTCAATTATATCAATGATGCCACCGCTCAGGAATATCGGACGTATGTCAGGAAGATGTCCTTGGAGGGGAATTTGAGTCAGGATGTATTTACGGCGGCCGCCAAAAGCGATATGAAGATCATAGCCGCGAAAAGTGGCAATCTCACTTTGGTCTCCAATAAGCCAGCAAAGCTCGGAATCGGCGTGAAAGTCAACACCAAGGACAGAACGGTTGAAATTCCGAAGTCAACAATTAAAGTCGCCAACTTGCCATTCAATTTTGAAGGTAAGGTAGACACCGTTGGATTTAGCTTTCAACTGGCTGGTAAGAACATTGGAATTGAAGATGCAGCCAATAATTTGGCGATGGAGGAAACCAAGGACATCAAAGCCTTTTCTGGAACCGGAACCTTACTCTTTGATTTAAAAGTCAACGGAAAGAATGAAGCCACAACTCCCGTTGAAATTACGTGTGATTTTGGAGTGGAGAAGGGCTCGTTGCGCGATCCGAACAGTGGCGTTTCCCTCAAGGAGTTGTCCCTAAAAGGTGCGTATTCAAATGTAGGAGGGCCGGAGAAAGAATTCGTTTCGCTCAAGGATATCGGTTTTCAGACGCAAGGAGGGCCATTCAAAGCGAACTTAAAAATCACGGAGTTCGAAGCACCTCTGTTTAAAGGAAATGCCGTCGGTTTGATCAATCTTTCTGTCGTCCGATCCCTTTTCAAGCTCACCGATTTCGAGCAACTCAAAGGAACCGTCGATGTCTCGTCTAGGTTTGCCGTAAAAACGCACCATCAGGAGGACGAAAGTCAAACCTACGAGATTAAAAAGTGCGAGGGAGAGGTGGTGTTCAACAAAGTCAAGGCACAATTGGTCGATGACAAGCGTATGTACCGCGATATCGAAGGACGTGTTTTCTTGCGAAATGATCGTGTCGGATTGGACGAAATTACACTCAGGATTGGATCTTCAGATTTCGCAGTTGACGGCGTATTCAAAGGCGTCTCGAAGTATTTCGCAAAAACTGGGAATCTGGTCGCCGATGTTGATATCGACAGCGATAAAATAATTCTAGAAGACCTTGGGTCTGATTCTAAGGAAGACAAATTACAGCACGGCCGTGAATACATTTTGCCTATCGATATTGAAGGGAAGGCATATTTGGATGTGAAAGTGTTACGTTACGACAAGCACAATTTCATGAGCCTTCGCGGGAACATGAACATCAAAGATCGTGTAATTCATTTCCCGAAAGTGAAGGTGTCTAACGGTGGTGCCGATGCCTCGGGTTGGGTGCGTATTTCGGAAGATCGACCGGAGATTTTCAATATTTCCAGTCACATTGTATCCAACAATATTTCCTTCCAGAAACTCTTCAAAGAATGGGATAATTTCGAACAAGATGTGATCAAGAGTCGCAACATTACCGGGACGGCGAAGGTGAGCTTAGAGTTCAGTGCTCCATTCGATTTACGCAGCGGGATTATCATGAATGCTATTGAAGCAACGGCCGGAATTACCATTGAAAATGGGCGATTGAAGAATGTGCAGGCCTTCCGCGAAATCACACAAAGTTTGAACGAAATGGCCTCGGCCCGAATGGCAATTGGTAAGGAGAACATCAAAATGTTTGAACAGAAATTGCTGGATTTGAAATTCGATCGCTTGGAGAATACGCTCGTCATTCGAAATGGGGTGATTATTATGCCAAACATGTCAGTGAAATCATCAGCATTGGATTTAGAGATTACCGGTAAGCACACCTTCAAAAATCAAATTGATTATCGCTTCGGATTCCGATTCCGTGACTTGAAACAAGCAGAAACCAGCGAATTCGGCGTCATCAGAGATGATGGAACAGGGAAGCACGTTTTCATGCGCATGTACGGTGATTTGTACGATCCAAATTTCGAATGGGATTCCGCCGCGAATAAAGAGTACAAAAAAGAACAACGCCAGAAAGCAGTGGATGATGCGAGATCGATCTTCAAATCAGAATTTGGACTCTTTAAGAACGACACAACGGTTCAAGAATACGTGAAAGAACCGCTGGAAAGGGAAAAGATTGAGATTATTATTAATCCAACAGAGAACAACGACGAGCACATCGAAGAAACGCAACCGAAGCCAGATGGAAAGGCAAAAAAATGGTTGAAACGGAAGCAAGAAGAAATGAAGAAAGAGAAAGGTGGAGGCGAGGAGCTCGAAATTGGATTCGGCGACGGTTAGCTACTTCTCTAGAAATAGGTTCGATAAATCATCCGTAGTCTTTAGGAACTCACTCGGAGTTTTCCCTGTGTAGCGCTTAAAATCCTTGATAAAATGCGCTTGGTCGTAATATCCGAAACGGTATAGCAAATCTTGCCAATCGTATTCCGGGTGCGTTGAAATGCATGCCAATACTTCTTTGAAGCGATTGATTTTGGTAAAACTCTTTGGGCCAATCCCTAGGTTCGATTTCAATTTTCGCTATAGCGTTCTTTCTGAAAGATTCGAGGCGCGCGCCAAATCTTCAATCCTCTCAGACGCCTTTCCTGTTCGAATGGATCGAATCAATAAATCCATTTTGTCAAAGGAATAATCGACTTGGGCCAATTGTTTTTCAATGAACTGATTCAAAGCGAAGATGCGTTCCTGATCGTTTTTATAATGATGCAATCGATCATAGAAATCTTGATATTCCGAACTCAAATCATCCGTCAGTTGACGACCAGAATTGCTCAATTCCGACAACGGCAAGTTGAATAATTTCGAGAAGCTTTCGGCATAAAAGACCACTCCGAGAATGTGCGCATTGTTATCGAACTTGAGGTTGAAATATTCTTCTTGCTTCGCCATCACGAAGATTTGTTTCATCTGAAATTTCTCCGTTCTGCAATTCTCCAACTTCACGCCGCCTGAGAGTGCAAACATCAAATCAAAGGTTCCTTGAGGATGGTTCGTATGGAAGTCATTGTTCGAAATGTTGGACGATTCTCCATGTGAAATCACGAAGTAGATTTGACTTTACCAGATTCTTTCACGGCTTGGTCGCAGATGAACACAGCCATGCGCCCGCTTAGGGAGCAGGTGGCCGATTCGGTTGGATTGATCAACAACGGACAAGTGTGTCTGGTACCAGTGGCGGAAGCGTTTGAAGCCTATGCTGATAGTATCATCGCGGGGAACGTTCCAGGAATCAATGATTGGACGGAAATCTTTGATCCTACGGATACCATTGTCGCAACAATTCATCCCACAGAAGAAACGTATTACCTCGTTGCATGCGTGTATTACGCCACCATTTTCGGTGAGAGCCCTGTTGGATTGACGCACGAGACCATTGCTGCGGCGGGTTGACCCTTCGATCCTCCCACTCCAGAGCAAGCAGCGATTATGCAAAACATCGCTTGGGAAGTAGTGTCGAATGATCCCTACAGCTGCGTTTCTACATTAAATACAACGGAAATTGAACCAGAGATTCAGTTGAACCTATATCCCAACCCATCATCGGGAGAGGTGACGATTGAGATCTCGGAAAGTGTGGAATTATTGACCGTAACCGACATGCAAGGAAAGCGGTTGATTGAGCAAGTTCCGACATCCAACCAATTGCGAATCGATCTGGCTCCAGGCATTTATAATGTTCAGGTGTATTCAGATTCAGGAGTCATTTCGAAACGTTTGTTAGTTCAGTAGACAGACGAATCGGGCGGGTTGGACTTGAGAGTGTCTGACCTGCCCATTCGCGCTACTTCAAAGGAAAAATTTACATCGCTACACTAAATCATCAAGGAAGAAACAAGATTCTGCGAACGAACGTAAGGCTTGTCGTATTGGAATTTGTTGGACAAATTGGATGGATTGGACAAATTAGAGCATCCAATACGTCTATTCTGTCCAATCTATCCTTTGATAATTACCAAATGCCCTATCTTTGCACCACGAATGGTAAAAATCCGTGATATAGAATTGGGGGATTTTCCGCTGTTGCTGGCGCCGATGGAAGATGTCAGTGATCCACCGTTCCGTGCCCTTTGTAAGGAAAACGGAGCCGATTTGATGTACACGGAATTTATTTCTTCGGAAGGGTTGATCCGTGATGCTGCTAAGAGCGTTCAGAAGTTGGATATCTATGAGTACGAGCGTCCAATCGGGATTCAAATTTTTGGTTCGGAGATCGATTCAATGAAGCAAACGGCTGAGATTGTGGAACGCACTAATCCGGATATTTTGGACATCAACTACGGGTGTCCCGTAAAGAAGGTGGCGTGTAAGGGAGCGGGAGCTGGAATTCTTCAGGATATTCCGAAAATGGTTAAGATGACCGCCGAGATTGTGAAATCCACCAAGTTGCCCGTTACCGTAAAAACACGCTTGGGTTGGGATGACAATACCAAGCACATTGTTGAGGTGGCAGAGCGATTGCAAGATGTTGGAATCGAAGCGATTTCCATTCACGGTCGAACGCGCAAGCAGATGTACAAAGGCGAGGCCGATTGGTCGTTAATTGCTGATGTAAGAAGCAACCCACGCATGCGTATTCCCGTGTTCGGAAATGGTGATATTGACTCTCCAGAGAAAGCGGTTGAATACAAGGCAAAATACGGTGTAGATGGCGTAATGATTGGTCGTGCGTCCATCGGAAATCCGTGGATTTTTAACGAGATCAAGCACTACATCGAAACGGGAACGCACAAGGCAAAACCTACCGTTGAAGACAAAGCGAAAGCGGCGTTGCGTCATTTGGAAATGAGTGTAAAATGGAAGGGAGAGACTTTGGGGGTAGCTGAGATGAAACGTCATTACACCAATTATTTCAAGGGAATCGCGCACTTCAAGGAGACGAGAATGAAACTTGTGACATCCTTCGATTTGAATGAAATCCGCGAGACCTTGCAGTCGATCAAAGAAAATGCGGATAACTATGAAGTGGTTATTTAATCCTGAGAGAATCGCTTCTCCATTCTGTATTCATCCAATCCATTTCCAAAACCATCCAGAAGAATTTCATAGGTTTTGAATCCATAGCGATTGAACATCTTTTCCATCAATTGAGTCGTATTGATTCGAATGGGATATCCTGTATTTTCTGCTAGAATTTTGCCTTCCATGGCGTAATAGAAATCGTCTGCAACTTGAAGGATTCTCCGAGAACCGATCGATCCAGATTCAAACATGCCCCAGGCAATGCCATACATTTCTCCTTTTCGGTAGTGTCCGCCGCACCCAACTATGATACCGTTGGAAAACGCCACCAAATAGTTTTCGTCGGTGTAGTTGTCTAAAAAGTCGATGAATTCCTCTTCGTCAGCAGGGTCGAAATATTTAGGACAATTGGATCGGAAAATTTCCACCAAACGATCTTTGTCTTCGGGAGTATAACTGCGATACGAAATCGTTGGATGTACCATTAAATTCCAGCCTCGTAGATTTCAATAACGATTTCTCCACTTTCCGTGATATACCCTCGGTACATCCCAGCGGTATTGAACGGAAGGCTGACGTTTCCATCTTTATCCAAAGCAATCAATCCGCCTTTTCCGCCTATTTCCGTCTGCTTAGCAATCACTTTTTCCGTTGCCTCTTCTAACGTCATGTTCGAATATTCCATCAACGCTGCAACATCGTATGCCACTACATTTCTGATGAAATATTCACCGTGTCCGGTACATGAAACGCCTACCAATTCGTTCGCGTATGTCCCCGCTCCGATGATGGGTGAATCGCCAACTCGATTGTAACGCTTGTTGGTCATGCCTCCAGTTGAAGTTCCTGCAGCGATGTTTCCAGAGCTGTCCAGAGCAACGGCTCCTACGGTTCCAAATTTTTTGTCTTCGATGTAATCGACATTAAATTCATTCTCCGAACCGTCAAACTCACCACTGTCATCACCATCATGATCCAACACAGCTTTCTCATGATCTTGGACACGTTTCAATTGCTTCAATCGGACATCACTTTTGAAGTACGATGTATCGACGATAGTCACACGTTGTTTCTCGGTAAATTCCTCTGCGCCTTCTCCGGTCAACATTACATGATCGGATTTCTCCATCACGGCAATAGCCGCGTCGATTGGATTTTTAATGGTACTCACTCCAGCAACGGCGCCTGCTTCTTTATCCTGCCCACGCATGATCGAAGCATCCATTTCTTGGGTTTCGGCATTGGTGTAAACGGCGCCTTTACCAGCGTTGAATAAGGGTGAATCTTCCATCACATTGATGGCTGCTTGAACGGCTTCTACACTCGTTTTTCCCGCTTGCAGGGCCTCGTATCCCGCCAATAGTGCTTCCTTGAGTTTTGCTTCGTACGCATCCTCTTTTTCTTCGGTCATATTTTTCTTCAGGATGGTGCCGGCCCCTCCGTGAATTACCAATACCACCTTATCCTGTGCTTGTCCGGAAAAACTCATAATCGTGAAGATTGTTAAAATGAAAAGTCGCATGTTGTCTAAGTTAGACAAAAGATCGCTTCGCTAAAAGATGAAAGAGAAAAGATGGAATTAGTCTTTTATCTTTTTGTCTTTGTTCTTTTATCTCATTCCTGACCAAAGTCATCATTTGAACGATTCATATTTCCGTCATTTGCAATCAAAATCAGGATTATGTGGAAGAAACTGAATCAGAGCCAAATCAGAGAACGCATTTTTGAAGCATTACGTAAAAACAGAGGTTTCCGCGGAGAAAACGTGCTGGGGTTGCCCGCTTCTTATTTGGATACGAAAGTATTTTCGCCCGATCACGCTTTGTTGGACAATGCCCCGTTTCTCTCAACGATGGTAGAAAATCCGAATCATATTGGTTGTCATACGTTGGAGCAATCGGAGGCGTATTTTGAAGGGACACATGCCTTGGAACGTGAGGTAATTCGCATTTGCGCAGAGCAAATCATGGGAGCTGAGGAAGATACGTGCGACGGATATGTCGCCTCTGGAGGTACCGAAGCCAATCTTCAAGCCATCTGGATTTATCGAAATTACTTCCTGAATGAATGCGGCGCAAAGCATGAAGAAATTGCCATTATCGGTAGCGAACATACGCATTATTCAACGGCGAAAGCAGCCAATGTATTGAACATTCGATGGGCGAAGGTGGAGACTGATAAGAACACGATGGCGGTCAATAAATCCGGAATTGAGGACTCTATAACTGGATTAGAAAAAGAAGGAATCCGCTATTTTATAGTAGTGGCCAACATGATGACGACCATGTTTGGTTCCGTGGACGACGTAAATCTTTACGTTGATGCTCTTTCATCAAGAAACTTAGAATTCAAGGTGCATGTCGATGCAGCGTTCGGTGGATTTTATTACCCATTTTCCAGTGATGATACACGATTGACCTTCCAGAATCCACACGTTACTTCCATTACGATGGATGCCCATAAGATGGCGCAAGCTCCTTACGGAACAGGTGTCTTTCTCATTCGCAAGGGATGGATGCAGCATGCGCACACCAAAGAAGCAAGTTATGTTGAAGGACAGGATTCTACGTTGATCGGAAGTCGCTCCGGTGCGAATTCTATTGCTGTTTGGATGATTCTGATGACCTACGGAAAGTTTGGGTGGCACGAGAAGATCTTTGTTTTACAGAAACGAACGGATTGGCTTTGTGAGCAGTTAGACCAACATCAAATCAGATATTTCCGTAATCCGAACAGTAATATTGTCACGATCGACAGTTCGGAATTAAGCGCGGAAATTGCAACGAATTTCGGATTGGTACCAGACAATCATAACGCCCCCGACTGGTACAAGATTGTAGTCATGGAACATGTGGAGATTGAGCATTTAGAGCTCTTTCTGAATCAGATTATCCCGGAGTTTGTTTCGTGATTAAAGAACCATCCAACGCAGTACGATGTCGTCTCCGTTGTCGTTTTTGCAATGGATGAAGTGCACTCCGTTGACTTTTTGAAGAATCTCCAATTCGATTTGATTCTTCGACTCACTGGTTTGGAAACGTAGTTCTTTGCCGTCAAGACTCACTACAGATGTAATCGAACGAATTCCAGTTATCCGAGCACGATTATTCGATGAAGGATTAGGCGAAATCACAACATTTTGAATGTTCGATTCAGTAATATTTGCAACATCCGTGACACGTCCTCTTCGATACACAACATTTCCGTTCGCATCATCTTGATAAAACAGATGAACGTATCCATTCTTGTAGAGAATATCCGGGTTGGTTTGATTGCCGAGTGCTGTTGCGTTTGCTTGAGATTTCAAAGTAGATAATTGGTTCAGCGGATTGCTTCCCACACTCAAACTGTAATAGATCTCCTTGTTGGTTCCGATGCGTTCTTCCCAAGCCATTACAATCGTATCATTCGCACCAGACATCGTCGGATAATTCTGTCCGCCATTTGTTGGTGCAGGTACACTCAAGCGTTCTGTCATACTTAAACCACTGGAGATATCACTTCTGGAAACATAGACTCTGTAGGTTCCATCGGCTCGGCTTGAGAAGGTTGTAAATAATTCGTCATTGAGGAAATAACCATCCATTCCAGTTGCTGGACATTGAGAAATGTTCCAATTCAATTGATCCACATTTTCGGTGAAAGGAAACGATGTCCCTCCGTCAGTGGAAAGAATTCCAAATACCTCTCGGATGTTGTTGTCGTTGTTCCGCATTAGCAGTACTTCACGTGAACCGTCAATCACTACCTCGGAAGGACAGCAGTCACACGCTTCTCCGGGTACGTTACTAGAAATTTCTTCAGCCGGTCCGAATGACAATCCTGCATCATTAGAATGGAAAAGGGCTTGACGCGGATTGGCCCACTGACCGTCGTGGATCATAATGGCCACTGTCGGATTTCCGTTGTCATCGATTTCTAAGGAAGGCATCCATGGATTACCGCCAGTATAATTACCAACTCGAATTGTATCGGAGAAATTTTGACCACCATCAACAGATCGAATAACATATACATTTCCAGATTCTGAAGGATTCAATTTGAATACTGCGATAACTGTATCACCTTTCGCCGCGATATCCGGCCCTGTCCAAGTGGCAGCGTAGGAGGACGTGCCTGTCGGCAAAACAGGATTGGTGTCGAATCCAGTTCCATTCCATCTGGAAATAAATATATTTTCTGCTCCGAATCCAGCGCAAACCACTATAGGTTCGTCTCCAACTAATGCCGCTCGAGGTCTAATTTTTCCGTAAACGGCGCCATCAGATACGATGATCTCAGGTTCCCATGCAATTCCAGGCTGAGCAAAAGTCAATTGCGGAAGAATTATAGTCGCAAGTAGGGTAAAAAGAAGTGTTTTCAATGTATTCGTTTTGTGCAAAATAGGTAAAATTAAGAAGGTACCTTCTTCGCCTTTTGAATATTCAGGCTCCAATCCACGGCTTTATCCAAGGGATAAAAAAACTTAGTAGGACGCACTGGCTTGTTGAATCGCAGGTAAAAAATCGCCCATCATTTTTTGGGGAAGATTGGAAATCACTAAGGCATCCGAAAGTGAGAATTCGGTTCCATCTTTGGTTGCTCTCCGCTTACGTAATTCTGGGTCTACCTCCGAGAAACTCGCGAATTCGAATACGAAATGATACCTTTTTTCTTCTCCCAACGTACGGATATACTTCTGGCAATTGAGAAAAACTTCGAGGTCGATGCTGAAGTATTTAGGGACTTTCACGTACAGCAAACCGTTTTCATAGACAGCCAAAAACAATCCGTCAATGGTTGCTGAATCAATCAATTCTGACTGAAAAATATCCGTGTGTAGACCCTGAGCGCTCATGGAATTATGGCTATCTTTAGCTGACTAAAAATAACAATAATGCAACGATATCAAAGCTATATTTTAGGAGAATGGACTGATGGTGAGGGAGTTGAAACGAAACTCTACAACGCGATCACAGGAGAGCAGTTCGGTGAAACGTCAAGCGCCGGGTTTGATTACGCAGCCATTTTAGAATATGGTAGAAGAACAGGTGGAGCGCAATTGCGCAAGATGACGTTCCAAGAAAGAGGACGTATGTTGAAGGCATTGGCCTTGCACTTGCTCACGTTGAAGAAGAAATATTACGAAGTAAGCTCATGGACAGGAGCTACGAAAGTGGATTCTTGGATCGATATTGAAGGAGGAATTGGAAACTTGTTCGCGAATGCTTCATTGCGTCGTCAATTCCCAGATTTGCCATACTACGTGGATGGAACCATGGCGCCACTTTCCAAGGAAGGAACCTTTATCGGGCATCACATTATGACGCCAAAACAAGGTGTAGCAGTTCATATCAACGCCTTTAACTTCCCGATTTGGGGAATGTTGGAGAAAATTGCGGTGAACTTGATGGCAGGAGTACCAGCAGTGGTAAAGCCGTCGGAATACACGTGTTACTTGACCGAAGTTATGGTTCGCGATATCATCGCGTCTGGAATTCTTCCGGAAGGATCGTTGCAGTTGGTATGTGGATTGGGTCGAGGCATTATCGATCATGTAGACTTGGAAGATACAGTGACCTTCACAGGAAGTGCACATACTGGGAAAGTCTTGAAAGGATTACCGCACATTACGGAAAGAAGTGTCGCCTTCAACCTTGAGGCAGACTCATTGAATGCATCGGTTTTGGGTGAAAAAGCAACTCCTGATACGGAAGAATTTGCCTTGTTCTTGAAAGAAGTAACGAAAGAAATTACAGTGAAAGCAGGGCAGAAGTGTACTGCAGTACGTCGAATCATTGTACCTGACAATTTATTGGAAGATGTTCAAGCGGCAATTTCTAAACGATTGAGCACAACTGTCATCGGTGATCCGTCTCAAGAAGGAGTTCGCATGGGAGCTTTGGCGACACGTACTCAGGTAGAACGCGTTCGTGAAAATGTAGAATTGTTGGCGAAATCGCAGGAGATGGTCTTCGGTGATTTGGACAATTTTGAAGTTGTTGGAGCCGATAAAGACAAAGGGGCATTCTTCTCGCCGATCTTGTTCAGAAATAGCGATCCATTCAACAAAGTAGACGTTCACAACGTAGAGGCGTTTGGGCCGGTATCGACGATTATGCCGTACAAAAATATGGACGAGGCGATTGAATTGGCTCGTATGGGTAAAGGATCTTTGGTTTCTTCCATTGTAACACCAGACGACAAAGAAGCACGCGAATACGTGGTAGGTGCGGCAAGCATGCACGGACGTATTTTGGTTCTCAATAAAGATTGTGCGAAAGAAAGTACTGGTCACGGTTCTCCAATGCCATTGCTAACACATGGTGGGCCTGGACGTGCCGGAGGCGGTGAAGAAATGGGAGGAAAACGCGGAATTTTACATTACTTGCAACGTACCGCAATTCAAGGTCACCCAACAACGATCACCGAGATCACGCAACAATTCCAAGTCGGGGCAGCTATGCCAGAGGCAAATCCGCATGTGTTCCGCAAGCACTTTGAAGAGTTAGTGGTTGGTGAAACTGTATTCACGCACAAGCACACCGTAACAGAAGCGGATATCGTGAATTTTGCAAACGTTTCAGGAGATAATTTCTATGCACACATGGATGAAACGTCATTGGATGGAACCATCTTTGAGCGTCGTGTGGCACACGGATATTTCTTGCTTTCGAAAGCGGCAGGATTGTTCGTTGATCCGAAGAAAGGCCCTGTACTATTGAATTACGGTATTGATGAAGCTCGTTTCACCAAACCGGTGTATCCAGGAGCAACCATCGGTGTTCGCTTTACCGTGAAAGAGAAAATTGATCAGGAAAAACGTTCCGAAGACGACATCGCAAAAGGAATCGTGAAGTTCTTAGTGGATATCTACGATGAAACGGGAGAAACGTGTGGAATGGCGACCATTTTAACGATGGTGCGGAAGATTGATCAGTCTATGTAATTAGAAAGGGCTTACTTATCACCCTCCCGAGACCTCCCTCAAGGGAGGAGTGAGATTTTCCTGTCCCCTTGAGGGGACTACAGGGGTGACAGGCAAGGTGACTACCGTACCACCAAATTCTTCACTGAAGTCACGCCTCCATGTAGAATACGCACTTGATAAAACCCTTCAGAAAGATTTGCGGATTGTTGTGAACACGGATCGTTTTCTGTCCACGTCCAATTCAGAACTTCTTTACCGTTCATGTCGATAACGGTAATTTCACTTCCCGTCAAGGCATTGTCAGCACATACGAAGCATGCTCCGTCAGAGAAAAATGTCTTCAGTGAGGTGACCTCAATTTGACCGATTCCGGTTGTGGTTTCATCGTTGATTATAAAGATGACATCTACCTCGCACCCGGCAGCATCAATTATGGTTACTTCGTAAGTACCAGCGGCTAAATTATTGATCGTTTGTCCTACCTGAACGGTATCCATATAGAATTCAAATGGTGCCGTACCACCCCAAATATTGAAGGTGACAGAACCTAAAGACTGATCGGTTTCCGAAGTCGTGAACGGCTGCACACTAAATTCTGGTGTCGCGACGATTTCAATGGAATCACTGCTCAGACAACCGTTGTAAGAAACGATAGTATAAGTGTACATTCCCGGTGCTAAAGAATCAATGGTGGTTCCGATATCTCCATTAGACCACGTAATGTAATCGACGAGTTGTGCTTGCGTTGGAAGTAATTGAATTAC
This sequence comes from Fluviicola sp. XM-24bin1, assembly GCA_003149635.1. Taxonomy (GTDB): domain Bacteria; phylum Bacteroidota; class Bacteroidia; order Flavobacteriales_D; family Crocinitomicaceae; genus UBA4466. The sequence goes on along the minus strand of QCWI01000012.1, from coordinate 23,028 downwards.
TCCTGCGCTGTCGTTACCACAAGGAGGCTGAGTTACGATGGAAATGGCTCCAATGGGCGGTTCGAAATAAATAAATTCCTGGGCGGAGACAAAGATGGAGTCGCCCGAGGCATTTTCCGCCTCGAAGTAATAGGTTCCCGTTGAAGTAACCGTAATATGCGATGTCGTATCTCCGGTATTCCATTCATAATTGTAATATCCAGACATTCCAACTTGCGCCGAATCTCCGTCACAAACGGTCAATCCTCCTGGGCCCTGAATGAAATCCACATTAATCGTTGCTTTTTCCTCAACAACGTAATTCGTGTCCACAGGCAAATTGTACATTTTCGTAACTATACCACTAGGGAAATAAGCGACAAGCGAATCGACCATCACGGCAGGGCCCGTACCGAAAATTTTATGTTGGGAATGTTGTGCACACAAATCACTTCCACAGAATACGGTCTGCGTTTGACAAATTCCTCCGGCATAGACTTTGAAAACAGTTCCAATGGCTTGTTTGTTCGATTGAATTCCAACTGGAGTGACCTTGATGAAATGATTTTTATTTCCGCTGTTATGGAGCACACTCGGTGGAATTCCGTGATTCACAACCACCAGATCGTAAAATCCATCATTATCGATATCGCCTTTCACGGGACAGTAAGCAACGTTGTGAACATTGGATAAGATAGAATCCGTTTCATCTACAAATCCATTTCCTCCATTATTGCGATAGAGCAACGATGTTTTCAAAGCAAGCAAGGAATCGATTTCACCTGTAGCAATGTACAAATCTTCGTAACAATCGTTGTTGTAATCTATCCAAACGGATCCCCAACCAAAGTTGATGGTTTCCAATCCCATGATTCCAGCGACATTCTGAAAGAAGCTCCCATTTTGATTCCGGAAGAGTTTGTAATAATCGTAAACACCGTTGTAAGGTAAGCCACTTGCGATATCCGTTTTGAAGATGTCTTGGTATCCATCGTTATCGTAATCCGCGACACTCAAACTCATTGGACTTTGCCATTGGTTCAGAATTCCCAATGAACTTGCTTGGTTCGGTAGCACTGTAGATCCATTGTTGACGTAAAAAGCATCCACGTGCGCCGGTCTATCATTAATCACGTGCAAATCCAGATCCAAATCATTATCGAAATCGAACCAAACCGGCTGAAAAGAAGTGTTTGTTCCGTCATCAATTCCCCAAGCAGAAGCCGCTTCCTGAAAGGTTCCGTTGCCTAGGTTTTCGAAAAACAAATTCGGATGAGGAGAGGCCGTACTTGCAGTCGATTCATATATGGCTACGTACAAATCCAAATCGCCATCCGCATCTGGATCTGCAAAAGAGAATCCATATCCTGTGAAAGGTGTGTCTACAAGATTGACGGCCGTTGTGACGTCAGTAAAGTTGAATGAACCGTCGTTTTGATACAATCGAATCCCAATATCGTCGAAGCTGATACAGAAGTCCAAATCGCCATCGTCATCGTAATCTACCCAACACATTTGGCGCACCATTCCAGGTGCATAAATCATGGATGGAATTTTGACAAAGTTCCCGTTCACATTTCGGTAAAAAGCAATGGAATCATTGCTCATCGGGTAGGTGAGATCGTCCCAGCCATCTTCATCAAAATCGTAAAACGACATTCCATTGGCATAATGGTGCGGAGCGTACTGCACAGCTGTTACGTTCTGCGCAGCGGCAACATCCGTGAAGGTTTGCGCTGATAGTGCAAAAGGCAACAACAAACAAAATGCCGCAATCCATCTCATTTGACCATGATTTTGAATTGTACTTGCTCCGAATTCAGGTAATACATTCCTGTAGCAAGGTTCATTGGTGTGGATACCCATTTTGAACCATCTTTGTAGAAGGTAATCTGATCTACTACTTGACCGAGCGTATTCACAATATTGAATTCATACTCGCTTTGTTCTTCGGGAAGATTTAATATAGTTAGGCTTTCTCCGTTCCCAATCACTGTTGGGTAAATGATCGCTTGACCGTTTTCCAGATGCTCAATACCTAGAAGTGGATCCAATTGGAAGAAGGAAGACGAATTCAAAGGGTTTTGAAGGTTTCCTGCCATATCAACTCCATTCGTCAATGTGACATCGAAAATCGTTGTTTGAATTGGAACTCCGAGCAATTCATAATACAATTCGTACGATGTACTATTCAACCATGCCGAGTCAACTTTTGGAAGTGGAATAGGCACCATCGGTGAGAAAGACAATTCCGGATAATAGTCTGTTCGCATCGGCTCGTCGTAAATAGCAAGAACATCGAAATTCTGACCCCAAGCATCCAAAATGTAATCGTTCGCGGTTAAGCTGATCACACTAGGGTTTTTGGTATCCAATGTGGTGAAGTTTTGGAAGTCGTCTTGAATTTGTCCGTTTCCTGCAAAATCTTGTCCGAAATCTACGGTGATATTCACCGGATCAACCTCAGTTCCCAAATCGATTACTTGGAAATAGGCACGATACGTAAACGAATCTAGGTAGGCACTTGCTGGAACATTGTACTGTACTTCACTGGCAATAGAAACGGCGGCATTCAGAGAAACAAAAGGAACGATCATGGTGTCCATTGCCTCGCTGAACGTAACATCGACGTAGTATTCCATAGATCCCACAACGCTATCACTGATGATCGGTTTGTTCGCCACACGGCTAATTACTTCTGGAGATTTCATATCACTCCAAAGAACATTTGTTGCGAGCGAATCGGCCAATAAGTTTGATTTGTCGTCAGTAACATTGGAAACTTCTAAGTCTAATGGAATCAAGTCATTCGTGTTCGTGAAAACAAAGAACTCAGCGCGTGCAGTGAATTCATCCAACCAAATGGTCTGCGTCGTATTCTGCGTGAGGGATGTGTAAGGAACTCCTTGATCCATGAAGGTCATCAATGGAATAAGTGTAGTATCCATTTTCTCGGAGAAGGTAACGTCGACATTGAACTGAGGACTGGCCAAATCCGCTTGACTAATTAGTGTTTCTGTAGAAATTGCCGAGATGATCGTCGGGTTTTCGGTGTCGATCTCAAATGTTGCCGCCAATCCGACCGAGTCCATTGGGTTTCCTTGCTTATCGGTTCCAGTGAGAACACTCATGGTAATCAGATCGACCGTTTCGTTAAAATCGACGATATCGAAAAGTGCCACATACGTTGTATCGTTTTGCCACATGGAATTTCCTCCTTGAAGCGTCAATGTCGGATTCAAATAATTGGTTCCGCTGAACTGAATCGTCGGTGCGATGGATGTATCGCATGGCTCGTCAAAAATCAAACTGATGGATAATGCTTGTGCTGTGCTTGCGTCGTTTAATACCATATGATTGCTCTGGTAACTGCTCACAAGTGGACTTCTCGTATCTACCAAGAAGAGATTTTTGAAAGTGTACTCTTGCAGACTAATTGCCGTGCCTGTCATCAAGTTGTTGAGTTTGATATCTGCATCCCAAATCTCAATGGAACTCGTAAGCGCATCCATTACGATAACCAATTCTGTAGAATCGATCCAGTAGTAATAATTTTGAGCTACCGCAGTGGACAATGTTCCTGTGAACAAAGTCAGGTTGGGTACTATGGAAGTATCCATTGGAACGCTAAATCCAAAGTTCAAATTGAATGTTCCACCCATATCCACTTGAGTGATCAAACTGTCCGTGGTAGTGGCAAATGTGAGTGCTGCTTCATTGATGGAGAAGATAGAGTCCGCGAGAAGTGATGCTTGCGGGCCAATGACATCTCCAATCATTCGACCTGGAATATCATCAATTGGTGGGTGGATTCCTCCCCAAATTCTAGACAAACTACATTGATCTGAAGCGTCCATATATGTAGCCCACTGCAAACGAATGGTATCGCTCGGGCCTTCTTCAAATTGCAAGAACTCGTTTAATGGAGCAATAAATTCTCCCATTCCTCCGGGGAAGTATGCTGACCCCGTCATAAACTCCATCGTGTGTGCCGCTGCACGTGAGAATGTTGAGTGACCAGAAACAAATCCTGCGAACGGAGGCGTTACGAAGGTCGGACGCTGATATGGCCACCATTCTTCGGCTAAAATCCATCCTACTCCAGCAATATCCACGAGTGGATCATTGATATAGGCATGGCCTTTCCATGTAAACAATTTGATTTTACCAACGTGTTCGTTCCACTGTCCTGCGAGCGTATCTCCTACTTGCACCACTTCGATGAATCCGGGCATTAACGGAATTCCATTTGGATGGTAGCTCAATTCATTCGTATCCGAACTTTGCCCTTGATCTGCCATGTATCGAATCGCCGAAACTGGACGCAAATAATCATAATACCCTTTCAAACTCCAAGCGGCAATGGCTGCGTCATGAACCGTCCCTCCTAACGTTAGTTGCGCCTTGACATCATATTCCAACGGGTCTAAAACTGGGCCAACGCCTTTCCATTGACGTACAAACGTTGGTTGATCGGTCACGTAATGATAAATCTCAAACCAATGTCCCGGAGGTGTTTCGGAATCAATCCCATCCGCCCAGAACTCCGCCAAAACACGTGCGTAATCCGCTCTCGGAACAATTTGCGGTGTGTAAGGCATTCCCGTTACTGGGTTAATCGCATGCCCCACACCCGGATCGCCTCCGTTTACCAAATCGTAAAACAATGGGTACGCCGTTGAATCATTCGGATCGGGATACCATAAATTGTTTCCGATGGATGCTGGAGAAATGTCCCACATTACGCCGTCATTTGGATCCAAATGTGATTGCCAAACACTTACCAATGAATGATTCCATTTGTAGAAGGAATCCCAATCGGAAGAATCGGCTACATTCAAAATAGCAGGCTGCATGGTATCGAAATACACCTTGAAAGTCATTCCATCACGCGATAGCGTTGAGCGATCATTAGTGTCCAGTGCGAAGGGATAAACTTCGCCCCATTCTGGTGATAAGTGCGGTTGGGTCTCTGTGATGAGATTCCCGGATTGATCAATTAAAATGTCAAGTGACAGAGGTTGCCAATGGTTGGGATCTTGAATATCTGGGTTTCCTGCCGTGGACATTTCCAGCGGCGGATTCAATTGCTGATAAAATTGATTTTCGAATTCGTTGGCTTCGTTGGATCCGTCTGTTAATCCATAAAGTTGGATTTGCTCGGCGAGATAATTTCCAAGAGCCGGTGCACCTTCGTTGACGTAATCAGTAGAGATGTATGTAGGATCCAAACCAAAACTGTTCATGAGTTGGTTCGCCAATGCCATCGTTGCCGCAAAATCGGGTGATCCAGAATAGCGGTTTTCGAGGAAGCGATACGAAGCATAGGAAATCGTTTCAATTCTTGCTTGCTGGACATTTCCAGGAATGATGATGGTATCAAAAGCGCAGGTGTACCCGTAATGCGTTTGCCCCAGAAAGAAGCGAGATCGTGACGGGTCGTAGGCCGCCCAACCATCATAACAAATAATAGAGTGATGATAAAGGTTTCGGGCATGAACCGTTGGCCGTGCGAAATCGTTTCGAATGGCTTCAAGGATAAGATTGTTCCATTGCCTTGCGATGGAAGGATTTTGCGCATTCGAAGAAAGCGGCAATAGTGCTAGAAATACTAGCAAAAATATGAGTCGAGTCGTCTTCATAGTAACGTTAGGCTACAAAGATCGATGATTACTGTGAATTTTGAAAACAATTGGCTTGGTTTTGAACACTTTGCCAATGGAATGTGAAATACTACCCCATCTATGGCGATTAATTAGATATTGGCAAGATGCCCAAAATCGATTGTTTACCACAAAGGCACGAAGTGCACGAGGCTTAATTTAGAGGCCAAGACCAGTTAAGAACACGAGGGATTATGACGTTGTCATAATCTAGTGCACCTCTTTAAAGTAAATTATGCATACTTACTTTGTGTCCCTTGTGCCCTTGTGGTGCAAAAAAAAAACAGTGTTTTTGCCTTTATCTAGGTAATTTTCCTTTCAGTTGAGCAACGGGATTTGCAACTCACCAAGCACTGTAAGGCAGCGCTTCTAGTTTCCAGTCGATTACGAGTCCTTCGGCCAAATCTTCAGCGTTTTTCTTCCCGTAGAGTAATTCACACAAATAAAGTGATGCTTCGAAACTTTTCGCTCCTCCCACAGAAGTAATGAATTTTCCATCGTGCACGAACAGCACGCTATCCTCAACGATGGGCTTATCGAACATGTCTCGCATTGCTTGAATATCGGCAGGGAAAGTGGTGCAATGAACTCCGTCTAATAATCCCGTTTTGGCGAGCACAAAGGCGCCATCGCAATGAGAGGTTACCCAAGTTGCTTTTTCAGAGGTGTTTTTCACGAACGCTACCAGCTTTTCATCTTCCAAATCGGAATCCAAATGATGTTCTGCACTTGGAATCACGAGGATATCAATGTGTGGAATCTGATCCTTCAAAAAGTTGTAATCCGGCGTGATTTTCAGGCCTTCGAAGGTTGTAATGGTGTCATTTGTATTGGAAACAGTAAACAAATTCATTCCTTTTTCCACTTTTCGGAATCGAACATGATCGTAGATGTCCCATGGAGCTGTAAACTCGGTATTGTAGGTGCCATCCGTGATGAGAAATGCAACGTTGTAATTGCCTTCTTTCAATATTGGTTTGCTTTGACCCAATGATATAGCAGCTTCTTTGGTTTCAGAGGCACATCCGATTAGGACAAATGTGATGATGAGAAATGATACGATTTTCATTCTTCAATGATATAAAATCAAGCCGAGAAATCATTTGTAATTCTAAAATCCGTGTAAACGATCAAACAACTTCCAAGGCCTAATGATTCGGATTTAAAATGGCGAACCGAAGTTCGTCGTACAGTTGTCCGTTTTTATAAATCGCCTCTTTTGATGCGCCTTCGAAGTCGAATCCGGCCTTTTCTAATACTTTTTTAGATGCTGAATTGTAGGAAAATACACCGGCATAAATCCGATGGATATCCAATTGCTCAAAACCATAAGCAACGATTAATTGAACTGCATGCGTCGCAATCCCTTGGCCCCAATGTTCTTCACCGATGAAATAACCAATTTCTGCGCTTCGTTTGTAAACATCTTCTTTCGGGTGGAGTCCTATATTGCCAACGTACTCCCCATCTTTTTCGATGCAGAATCGTAAGGTTGGACTCGCGGCCTGAGCGTGCTTGATAAACTGATCGGCGTCCTCAATAGAATATGGGTGTGGGAAATCATCCAGAAGATTGTTCGCCACATTGGGATTGTTCGCCAAATGCGCCAATCGTTCCCGATCTTCGATTTGAATTTTGCGCAAGGCAACACCGCTCAGAGGATGAAGGAGTTTCATGAGGTAAAGGTAGTGAAATGTGAGGCTGAGGACAATACAAAATAACAAAGTAATTTGATGAATTCAAGAAAAAACCAAATTGGTATGTAGCCATTTAGTTATATAGCTAATTAGTTATTTTGCCATTTGTACCAATGCAACCGATTCTACACCACACTTTTCCTATTTTAGCGCAAAACTGACTGAAATGAAACCTGGAATTCTCCTCCTTTTCCAACTATTGGCGCTTTCCGCCTTCTCCCAAAACTTCACTATTGATGATTACGAGAAACAGGAAGTGTACATCGAAATGCGCGATGGCGTGAAACTTTTCACCTCCATTTATTCACCAAAAGATAAAAGTCAGGACTACCCAGTACTTATCAAGCGTACGCCGTACAGCGTAAGCCCATACGGAGCGGATACCATGCCACAACGACTGATGCACAATCCATATTTGGTAGCTTCGGGATACATCTTTGTCAATCAGGATATGCGTGGAAGATGGATGAGTGAAGGAAAGTTTGAGAACACGAAGCCGCCCTATTCATGGAGCGATAAAAAACGAACGGATGAAGTAACGGACAGTTATGACACTTTCGATTGGCTCGCTAAAAATCTGGAGAATTTCAACGGGAACATCGGACAGTACGGGAACTCCTATTTGGGACATACTTCATTAGTTTCGGCGGTTACCAATCATCCAAATTTAAAAGCGGTGTTGGGGATGGCGCCCGTGACCAATTTCTATTTCGAAGATTTTAATCGCTTCGGTTTGTTAGGACTGAATTACTTGCCTGTTTTGGACGCCTTTGGGATTCAAAAGAAAGAACCTACGACAGAATCTTGGTACAGCGAGCGACCGAAACCATATGTTGTAGATCAGAAAATGGGTACGACGGTAGATTACTACGATTTCTTTCTGGAGCGAATGGCATTAACGGAGTTTGGAGATGTGATCCATCCCGACAATTTTTTCTGGAAGAACATTACTACGCATCCCAATTATGACGCGTATCGACAGGAAAGAAACTGGTTGCAATATTTAGATCGTGTCAAATGTCCGACTTTGGTAGTTGGTGGATGGACGGATGAACAAAATCTCTTCGGGATTGTGAAATCATTCCGTGAAATGGAGAAAAATGCACAACCGGGAATGGCCAAATTGGTGTTGGGGCCTTGGTCACATGGACATCCGAAACGAAGAGAGGGAAGTTACCGTTTAGGAGACATCTTCTATGGTGACAGTCTTTGTGAGAAATACCAAAGCGAGATTGAATTCCGTTATTTCGAGTACCATTTGAAAGAGCGCGGTGAAGATTTGGATTTCACGGCGAAAGTGTTCAATATGGGAACGCACGAATGGGAGGAGTATTCCGAAGATCCATTTGCGATGCCAAAAGATACCGTTGAATTTTTCTTGAATCCTGCCGGAACATTAACGACTCAGTCAGACGAAGGGAATCTAACTTATACTTCTGATCCTTTTCATCCGGTGCCATTCATTTCGGATGACAATTTTTACCGAATGGCGCCGAAGAAGTACATGAATGGCGATCAACGATTTGCTTCTAAACGACCAGATGTTTTGACTTTCACTTCCGACATTTTAACTGAAGATGTGGATGTTTCGGGGGAAATTCGCGCACTTATCGATTTCGCAACCGACCATCAAGATGCTGATGTGTACGTGAAGATCATTGATGTATTGCCAATGGATCGTCAACCGGACTCAATGGACGCACCCGGAGTGAAAATGAACGGGTACCAGAAATTGGTACGTGTGGGATACATCCGTGGTCGTTTCCGTGATGATTTTTCCAATCCAAAGCCCTTCGATCCGAATGTGCAGGATGAGGTAGAAGTGCCGCTAATTGAGGTGCGCCATACCTTCCAGAAAGGGCATCGCATTTTGATTCAGATTCAGAGTTCCATGTTCCCATTGTTCGATTTGAACCCGCAGAATTATGTTGAAAATATTTACCAAGCGGAAAAATCAGATTTCGAAAAGGCGGAGCACACGGTATTCGGAACGAGTAGGATTTTGTTGCCTGTGGTGAAGCAGTGAAAAGTAAAGCCTTGACTAAATAGGTTCGCTAGAATTTATGGCAATTCCTATTTTTCGGTAAAAATCTAAATCGGAATATTCCGATATTCCAATATTTACTGATAGCACGGAGCCTTATTTTTTGCTGACAAGTGATACTTACTCCCGAAAATAGGTACAAATACCTATTGATCATTTCAGGTTCGAGAGGTAACTTGCTCACCGAATTTTAACCCTATTACTCTATGTTGCTTGGTGTTTTTGGCCCATGGCAAATTATAGCGATTCTCACTCTGTTAGTCGTGCCCGTAATTATTCTTATCGCAGTTTTCTCAAGCAGAGCAAAGCACAAAGCGAAGGCGGAAACTTTGGATTCTGTGCGTCATCAGGACAATCGAAAAGATGAAACCAAGTATGATAAACTGGATAAGCTGAACAAACTCCGCGAAAGTGGCGCTTTAACTGACGAGGAGTTTGAGGCAGAGAAGAAAAAGATTTTAAACCAGAGCTTATGAGAGGAATATTGATAATAACCGCTTTGATTTTCGTTACGTTATCGTGTGTTAATCGTATTGATAGCTCTGGGTTTAGTCCTGCTGAGTATGAAGAGACCAAGATGACCTTAGAAGAGCAGGAAAAAAGCAATCCAATGGGCTTTATTGATATTGATATTCAATATAGAAAGAACATGTGGGGAACTTTCATAATTAGTGGATCAATAACGAATAGAGCGACAATTGCGACATATAAAGAGCCAGTATTTAGATTTAGTTATTATTCTAAAACCGGTCGACTTCTCGGAAACAAAGACAAGATTTGGGACGAGTTTTTAGAGCCAGGCAAATCGTTGCAAGTGGAGTTTAGAGAGCCCAATATGTCAAATGCTCAAGAAGTACGTGTGGATTTAATAAATGCAAAGGCGAAGTAGAGGGGATTTCCCAAAATCCCTTAAACTTACCATGGTATCCAATTATTCCCTACCTTTAATAGTGCGTATCAACAGATACACAGAAAGGGATGAAGGGAATAGATTTTAATCTTGACAAAGGATTCACATTCAGCAAGCACGTACCGGAAGACAAAGACCATTTCGATCGGGTGTTTGAAGTGTTCAAAGAATTGCTTACTCACACATCTGGTGACCTAGACGAAGCCTTCGATTGGCTGAATACACTGGATCAGGAATACGACATTTTCAACGACGAATACACTTTCGAAGATTTTGTAGAAGATCTGAAGAAACGCGGTTACATCCGTGAAGAAATCGATCCAGAAGATGGCAACAACGGCGAAGGAGGTGAAGGACGAAATGTGCTCACACCAAAACTCGAAGCGGCGTTACGCGAACACGCGCTAGATCAAATCTTCGGAAAGTTGAAGAAAAGTGGAATGGGGAATCACCGAACGGCGAAAGTTGGAGTGGGAGATGAACGCGATGGAGAAATGCGATCCTACAGTTATGGAGATGATTTGGCGCTGGTGAACATAACCGAAAGTCTCAAGAATGCACAAATCAATCATGGAATTTCGGATTTACGTTTGACTGAGAACGATTTGATAGTCGAAGAAACCAAGCACAAAGCCCAGATGAGCACCGTGCTGATGATCGACATTAGTCACTCCATGATATTATACGGCGAAGATCGAATCACGCCGGCGAAAAAGGTGGCGATGGCGCTGGTGGAATTGATCAAACGAAAATATCCCAAAGACACGATCGACATTATCGTTTTTGGAAATGAAGCGTGGCCGATCAAAATCAAAGATTTGCCGTATTTGAGAGTCGGGCCGTATCATACCAATACTGTCGCAGGGCTCGAATTGGCCATGGACATCTTACGCCGAAAACGAAATACCAACAAGCAGATCTTCATGATTACCGACGGGAAACCGAGCTGTATTCAACTGCCAAACGGCGAGTTCTATAAAAATAGCTTTGGACTGGATGAAGAGATTGTGAAAAAGTGTTTGAACAAGGCAGCGCAATGCAGAAAATTGAAAATCCCGATCACTACGTTTATGATTGCACAAGACCCCTACTTACGACAGTTCGTAGAAATGTTCACGGCGCAGAATCGCGGAAAAGCCTTCTTAACAGGGTTGTCCGGATTGGGTGAAATGATTTTTGAAGACTACGAAAAAAACAGAATTAAACGAATCTAAGGAATAGAGAAGATGAAAGAAATTACATTTAAAGAGTTGAAGGATTCCGGATACATTGATAAAACCATCAACGAAGAAATACAGGCGAATTTAATCGCTCGAATTAAAGATAAAAAGCCCGTTTTCGAAGGCTTGTGGGGATACGAAGACACCGTGGTTCCGCAATTGAAAAAAGCCATTTTGGCCGGACATCATATCAATCTTTTGGGACTTCGTGGACAAGCAAAAACGCGCATCGCGAGAAGCATGGTGGATTTGTTGGACGAATACATGCCCATTGTAAAAGGTTCGGAAATCAACGATAGTCCTTTCCAACCGATCTCCAAACATGCGAAGGATTTACTCGCCGAAAAAGGCGATGAAACTCCTATTACTTGGGTGCATCGATCCGAGCGCTTTTTTGAGAAATTAGCCACTCCAGATGTGAACGTTTCGGATTTGATTGGCGACATCGATCCCATCAAAGCTGCGACTTTGAAATTACCGTATTCTGACGAACGCGTGTTGCATTATGGAATGATTCCTCGTGCGAACCGAAGCATTTTCGTTCTCAACGAACTTCCCGATCTGCAGGCGCGCATTCAAGTTTCTTTGTTCAATATTCTACAAGAGGGGGATGTCCAAATTCGCGGATTCCAATTGCGTATGCCCTTGGATATTCAGTTCGTATTTACGGCCAATCCAGAAGATTATACCAACCGAGGAAGTATCGTAACGCCTTTGAAAGATCGAATTGGATCGCAAATTTTCACGCATTACCCCAAATCAATCGCATTGGCACGTGCCATTACGGAACAAGAGGCGCAAATTCCAGAAGAAGATCGTTCAAGAATTGCCATTTCTGACCGAGCGAAAGATTTGTTGGAACAAGTCGCATTTGAAGCAAGAAGCAGCGAGTACGTAGATGCCAAAAGTGGCGTTAGTGCCCGCATGACGATTAGTGCCATGGAAAATCTCATAGCCGCGGCGAAACTTCGTTTGATCGAAACAGGATCGGAAAGAACGACGGTTCGCTTGATTGATTTTCCTTCAATTGTTCCATCCATTACCGGAAAGATCGAATTGGTCTACGAAGGTGAACAGGAAGGAGCGGATGAAGTAGCAAGGATGCTCATCGATAACGCGATCATTTCGGAGTTCGAACGTATTTTCCCGAGAATTCCACGCTTGGAAAAAGAAGGCGTGAAAACGACGTACACAGATATCATTGAATGGTTCAATTCGAACCTTCTTGAGTTGAATTACACCGATGACGACGAAGAGTTCTTGGCAAATTTGAAAAGCGTAAAACCGTTGGTGTCCCTTGTTGATGAATACTGCGGAGAAATGAGCGACAGTGACAAGGCCTTTAGTATGGAATTAGTACTTTGGAGTTTGACGGTTAGTGATAAATTAGACAAAGCAGAGAACGATGATACCTTTAAATTCGACTCGGCTGGATTAGACACTCCGTTTTTTGGCAATAACTGATGAGAAACAAAAGCTACATAGCACTACTAATATTGGGGTTTGGAGCGAGCATTATTTCTTGCGGATCGGATGAAACGGAATCGGCACATACGAATGAAGGAAATTCAGCCGAAGTCGAAAATCCGGTCACGGAACCCCAAGATACCGTTGAGCCTGTAGAGCAAGTTAAATGGCACGAAGGTGAGGAACCAACGGATGTAGAAAAGTTGCAATTACTCTCTGAATTCAGTTCCGGCAAGAAAAATTTCGATTTCTACGCGGTTTTTACGGAACCATTTTGGGCCTTCTATTTCTTCGGTAATGAAGTGATGTTTCATGCTGCCGATTTTGAAGTTCCTGAAGTTTGGCCACTGGAATATCCATTCACAGATGATGAAGCCGAGCAAGCTTTAAGTTTCATGCGCAATGGAGAATTCTGGCAACTGAAAGTGACAAAAGAAGTAGGGTCTGATGGAATGTCCAATATCGATTATCCTTACTCAGTAAAATTGGATTTACTGGAAGGAGGTGGCAACACGGAACTAATGAAGGGCGAGTAAGTCAAAATTACACACCTCTTCGCGTTTTGATTCTTTGGGAAAATGCCCCAGATGTCGCTACGAGAGTAAGCCCGAAAAATGTGATCATCCAGATGTTCTTTCGTCCGATTGCCGCTTGAAGTTCAGCATGTTCTTTATTCCTCTTAATTTGTAGTGCAGATTTTTTTCTTAACTCATTGATTTCTAATTATTTGGATGTAAGTGTTTTGTCAAGTGAATCAATTATTAGTTCTTGGTCTTGATTCACTGCTGAAATACTATCAAAATCATTTTGGAGCGTATCTAATTTTGCCTCTAATAATTTCTCACGAGTATCATCAATTGCAACGGTTAACGTATAGGGCTGAATCACAGGCTGAGGTGTGTACCAACCATCGTATGTCGGTTGAATCATCGCCAACTCGGTTAATGTAAATCCGTTGTTTTCGGCCCACACATCAATAACAGTATCGTTCATATCTAATAGGTACTCAAATTTATGTCTCGTATTGATCCCTTGAGCAACTTCTGCACCGGCCGTTTCTTTAATCAAATATCCTACGGCACAATACACCCCGCGATCGTCAATAAAACAAGGTTGTCTGGAGGGAAATGGTGCGGTTAACGATGGGAACTGTTCATTTTTCCGATAGACTGAGAGAATGTCAATAATCGCCAATCGATTTTTTAATGCTGATTCCGTGAAACCTTCTGGAGTATTTGCTCGAAGATAGTTTTGGACGTATTCCAAGTGGGTTTGAATGCGTACAATTTCGTTGCTCTTGTCGTTGGGAAGTACACCGAACTTCTCTTCGTAACTGATGTCGCCCAAAACGGCATTTACCGATTCAATAGACCAGGAATTGAACGTTAAAAGCGGCAAGTAATAGTAAGATATTTTTCATAGTAATAAGCGGTACAATTCAGGTGAATTTAGGTTCAGTGCTGCAAAATTCGTATCTTTATTAGTGCGCTCCATCCCCCTGAAATTCTTGTCTTATGATTATTGATAGCACGTACATGGACGGTGACACTAAGCGCCAAGTAGATAAATTAGTCGGGAAAGCTTTTGGATTGCGAAAGCGATTATCTGGGGAACCCATTGGGAGTCATCGAATGCTGGTAGATTCGTACAGCGAAGGATTTGAGAAAATCATGAAAAAAGCGACTGGACTGGTGTATTGCAACGTCGAATTGCGCCCCATCGGAGCCATCTTGCATTTGAACGTCAAACATACGCGCTACTCATGGGTGATTCCTTTCCGTAAAATGACCATTTACGATTCAAAAATTTTCAGTTTCCACGCAGACGGTCAATATTTGAAATTCCACAAGGATGAAATGTGGCAACTCAACAAAAAATTCATGAAAAAATTAATGGATCGCCGCGTTGAATACCACGAACGCTTCAAAATGCCATAAATCAGACATCACTATTCCTTATTCAATATTCATTATTTCTTATTATATCCCTCGGCTATCTCGCTCGCCTGGCTCGGCCTCGCTCTTCAATAGCTGGCGCTATTTCTTATTCCTTATTTCAACTCATAACTCATAACTCATCATTCTCTCCTCCTCAATTCTCCTAACTTTACAGCGATCATGAACATCGTCATAAAAAACGCCCGAACGAATAACCTGAAAGGCATTTCCCTAGAGATTCCGCACCACAATTTTATTGTCGTTACTGGTGTTTCCGGATCTGGAAAATCAAGTTTGGCGTTTGACGTTATTGCGAGAGAAGGACAACGGCGCTATTTTGAAACGATGCCGGGATTTGCACGTCAATTCCTTGGGAAATTGAATCAACCCGAAGTGGATAGCATTGATGGGTTATCCCCAGTGATTGCCATTGGACAGAAGACTACTAGCGTCAATGCGCGTTCCACTGTCGGAACGATGTCAGATTTATATGACCTTCTGCGCTTGCTTTTTGCACGATTTGGAGAATCGAATTCCAATGTTCAGTTATCACGCTCCTTATTCTCATTTAACTCAGAGATTGGGCAGTGTCCACAATGCCGCGGAATTGGAAAAGAAGAGAAAATCGACCTGAATAAATTGGTCGTCGACTCCAACAAAACGCTTCGGGAAGGAGCCTTGGCGCCAACTTTGCCAACAGGGTACATCATGTATTCCCAAGTCACCATTGATGTCTTGAATCAAGTGTGTGAAGCGGAAGGATTTAACGTCGATATTCCGTGGAAATCTCTCACTGACGATCAACGAAATGTGATTCTTTACGGAAGCGAAAAAATCAAAGTTCCATTCGGAAAACACAGCATCGAATCACGTTTGAAATGGACGGGCATCAAAGCCAAACCCAGAGAAGAAGGTTTTTACAAAGGGATGATGCCGATAATGTCAGATATCCTCCGGCGCGATCGAAATGCCAATATTCTCAAATACGTTTCTTCAGTTACGTGTAGTTCTTGCAACGGACATCGATTGAATCCAGAGGCATTGAGCGTTTATTTATTCGGACATAAAATCACGGATTTGACCTCCATGGAATTCGTCGATTTTTATTATTGGCTGAGTACATCCAATTGGGTGGAGAATGCACGTCCCATAATTGACAAATTGAATGAGAAATTAGAACTGCTCATTGATCTCGGATTGGGATATCTCAGGATGGATCAACCGGCAAGCGAGTTAGCAGCGAGCGAAGCACAACGAATTCGCGTGATCAATCAATTGACGGCGCCATTAAGCGATGTTTTATATGTTCTAGACGAACCAAGTATCGGATTGCATCAAGAGGAAAATCAGAAGATGATTGCTCATTTAAAGGTGCTGGTTCAGAGGGGAAATACGGTGATGGTAGTAGAACACGATCTGGATACTATCCGCAGTGCCGATTGGATCGTAGATCTAGGCCCAAGAGCTGGATCAAACGGGGGAGAATTGCTGTTCAATGGCCTACTAAACGAGTTCATTAAAGGTGGAATATCGAACAGTCCGACCTACCAATCGCTGACAAACGATCGAAAAGTCGAAAAGCCAAATCTTCCTGCAGCTGCAAATCCTAACTATCTAACACTCTCAAACTGCACAGCCGGAAACTTAAAGAATATCAATGTTCAATTCCAAAATGGAGGATTGAATGTAGTCAGCGGTAAATCGGGTTCCGGAATTCGACCATTGATTGATACCTTGTTGGAACGTCACGAAAGTGGTGCATTAGGTGAGCGAAACCTAATCTTTGTGGATCAATCACCCATAGGGAGAACGCCTCGAAGTAATCCGGCAACTTATCTTGGAATCTCCGTCGGAATCCGCGACTTGTATGCTTCATTGGAAAAATCCAAAGAGAAAAAATTTACCAAGTCAAGATTCTCTTTTAACAACAAAGGAGGTCGCTGCGAAACATGTCAAGGCGCAGGTAAAATCCAAATAGGAATGCATTTTTTGGGCAATATCGATCTAAAATGCGGCACCTGCGGTGGCGATCGTTTTAACGAAGAGACCTTGGAAGTTCAGTTTCAGAATAAATCCATTGCGCAACTCTATCAATTATCGGTTTCCGAAGCACTTGAATTCTTTTCCGATTCATCGAATGAGTTCGTCGCAAAAATCCGAAAGGGACTGGAGATTTTGGAAGAAATCGGGCTTGGATATTTGACGCTAGGTCAGTCATCCACAACTTTATCGGGAGGGGAAGCGCAACGCATTAAAATCGCCAATCAACTACAGAAGAAAAGTTCAGGCAACGACTTGTACATCTTGATGGAGCCGAGTATCGGATTGCACGATTCCGATATCCAAACTTTGCTCCGAATGTTCGATAGAATTACCTCCGACGGGAACACGCTCGTCTGCACAGAACAAGATGAACGAATCATTGCAGCGGCAGATAGGCACATTGAACTGGGCCCAGAAGGTGGAAAAAATGGTGGTGAAATCATCTTTCAAGGAAAACCCAATTCATCCCCAAAAGCTTCGAAAAATCAAAAAGTCGAACCGTCAAGCAGTCAAGCAGTCAAGCAGTCAAAAAGTCGAACCTTAGAAACCTCAATCCAACTCAACGGTGTTCGCACGAATAGTCTCAAAAACATCAGCGCTACTTTTCCAAAACAGCAGCTTACAGTCGTAACGGGCGTCTCTGGGAGTGGAAAATCTTCGTTGGTGTACGAAACGTTATTCTCGGAGGCAAGTGCACGTTTTTCAGAATCACTTTCCACATACAGCCGAAGCTTGGTGCAACAAAACAGTACCGCCGTTTTAGATTCATTTGAGGGCATGACGCCTGCAATTGCGTTACCGCGAAGGAATCGACAAGATAGCAAGCGATCTACGGTCGGTACTTTAACAGGGGTTTACGATCATTTCCGATTGCTATTCGCCCGTATCGCCGGACAAGAAAACCCTTCGATTAGTGCGCAACATTTTTCGTTCAATCATCATTTGGGAGCATGCGAGACCTGCAAAGGAATGGGAGTGGTGGAAACCTGCGATCCCGATAAAATAGTAGTGAATCCGAACAAGGCAATTTTGGAGGGAGCCTTGGCAGACGCGAAAGCGCTGAAGTATTACTCCAATCCAGACGGACAGTTTATTGCCACTTTAAATACGATCGCTTCAGAAAAAAAGTGGGATTTAGCCAAGTCTTGGAACGATCTTCCGCGGGAAGTTCAAAACACGATTCTTTATGGAACAGGTGATATAAAATGGAGCGTCACATGGCATTTCAAGAACAAATCGCGAGAGGGTGTGCAAGAGCTGGAATCGACTTGGATGGGCTTTTGCGGATACATCAACGACGAGTACGAACGAAAGCGTCAGAATAAAAACATTCAAACGCTGGAGGAATTGTTGCACGATGTCGAGTGTCCGGAGTGTAAGGGCGCACGCTTGAAACCAGAGCTGTTGGAGACACGATTCCTGGGTAAAAATATCGCAGAATGGATGCAATTGAGCATCGCTGATCTGCAAAAGGAACTTGAGGGCATTTCACAGATAGAGGATCCAGTAGTTTCAGCCATTGCAGAGAAAGTATCCCCGGCGATATTATCCCAATTGAGCGTTTTAGAGAGTTTGGGATTAAGTTATTTGACACTAGACCGGAATGTTGCAACATTGTCGGGAGGAGAGTATCAACGCGTTTTACTTTCTGGACAATTCACATCCCATTTGCACGGCGTTACCTATATTCTGGATGAGCCAACTATAGGGTTGGATGCTGCTCAGGTGGCTTCTCTGGAGAAATTGTTACGCGGGATTATCGCTTATGGAAATACTGTTGTGGCAGTAGAACACGATCCTGCGTTCATTCGAATGGCCGATTATTTTATTGAAATGGGGCCAGAAGCTGGATCTCAAGGTGGAGAAATCGTTTTTCAGGGAGATCAAGAAGCACTCGCATCTCATCCAGAAACGAAAACGTACGAACTGCTGAATGCCGATTTGGTGTTCGAAAAAATCGAATATAAGTCAGAGGAGACGTTTTCAGTGCACGGAGCACAAGCTAATAATTTGAAAAACATTGATGTGACCTTTAATCTCGGAGGATTCTCCGTAATTACGGGCGTTTCAGGAAGCGGGAAATCAAGCTTGATGAGAGACGTTTTGAGAGCATCTATCCAGAAAAAGCACCCAGTTAATTGTCAGTCTTTCTCAGGTTCGGATGTATTCAATCAATGGAACATGCTGTACATCGACCAACAAGTGCTCGGTACAAGTCGGATTATGACGCCGGCGAGTTACCTCGGAATTTTGGACGCGTTGCAATTGATCTTTTCCAAAACGGATGCAGCCAAATCTGCGGGTTTGAAAAAGGCAGATTTCAGTTATTTAAGTAAGACGGGCAAATGTCCAACATGTGGTGGTCACGGCAAAATCAAAACAAGCCTTGATTTTATAAGCGATGTTTGGACAGATTGCGATACGTGTTTCGGAAGTCGATACAGCGAACAAGCGAATGAAATTCAATGGGAAGGTCATACGATTGGACGAATGCTGGAATTAAGTGTCAATCAGGCCAAGGAAGCGTTATCGCATCATAAAATCGCTTCCATCTTGGACATATTAATCGAGCTTGGTCTAGGACACATTCGATTGGGGCAATCGGAAAATTCTTTGTCGGGAGGAGAAGCGCAACGATTAAAACTGGCAAAAACACTTGCAACTAAATCGGAGCTTCCGAGACTCTTTTTACTGGATGAACCAAGCGTTGGATTGCATACTCAAGACCTCAAAAAACTTATCGATGTATTCAAGGAAATAATTGTAAACGGAGACACGATTATCGCCATTGATCACAATCAGCATTTGATTGAAAGTGCTGGAAATAACATCCGACTTGGCCCAGGAAGCGGCCCCGATGGAGGGAACTTAGTTCACTAAAGATTATCGATAAGTCGAACAGTCAAAAGATCGACCCTACAAAATCACCCCCATTTTTCTTCGCCTGTGCCTGCATAATTTTCAGAATCTTCTTGCTGAATGACGGGTCTTGCGAATTTTTCTCCTCCAATCGGATGAACTCTTTTCGAATCGCATTCAATTTTTCGAGTTCTGCCGTAAGTTCCTTGCGCTCTGCAATTCGTCTATTAATCTCATTCTCCCGATCGTCCAAATTCATTTTTTTCAAGATCGCGGGTAATTCATCCGTGGTAATTTGTTTCAAAACGACCGTTTTATTTATCAAATCATTAATGAGCTCTTTTTCACCGTACCAATTCGCATTCCCCGAGATCGTTGAATTATAGACAGCACGATCGCTCACTGTCGCGTTGCTTGCATAAGCATACATCTTCAATGTCTTATCCTTTCTAGTTTGATTCTTTTGCACCAAATTTTGTGATCCATAATAAATTTTAGTGCTGTCAATAGAATAAGAAATGGCAGTGATGCGATCATCGTATGGGGTAGTGATAACTGCGTCTTGAGCATCTTGATCCAGTTGCATGTATTTACCATTTGTCTTACTTGCGATTGCTTTGAAATGCTCAATGGCTTCTGTACAACCGTCGCCGAGTTTGATGGTGTTTATGATGATGCCATTCTTTGCAACCGTTTTAGCTGTTTCAGGATATTTGATCTCTTTGTAATCCATGTGTGGAGGGCAATCCCCAACGAGGAATACGGTTCGATACACATTTCGTTTCGTTCCCCAATTCATGCCTCGAATGGCATCGTCAAGCGCTGCATTCACACTTTCGGGCGAATCGCCTCCACCAGCAGCCGCTATTTTTTGAAGTTCGTCATACAGCGAATCTATATCATCCGTTAGCTAAAATTTCTTGGTTACAAAAGCATCGCCTTGATCCCGATAAAATATCATTCCCAATCGAATTTTTGGTGCGTTTTGTCCATCCGCAAGTACGCCAACAATATTCCAGATTTTGGATTTTGCGGTTTGAATTAACCCGGACATACTCCCCGTCGCATCTAAGCAGAAGACCAACTCTATATCTGCTTGCTTTTTCGGATCGGAATTTTTCAGGATAGCTTTGTCCTCAGGATTTGTTTTGCTCTTGCACGAAGCAACTAGCGTCGCTGACAAAAGAAGGAATACAATTATTCGCATAGCAGTTAGTTTTCTGCAATTTCCAATACTCTTTCAAATAACTCCAATTCAGAATGATTAATTAATGTTAATGAAGCCGCACCCCATACCAATCGAACAATCAAACAGTCTAATCGTCAAACCGTCAAAAAATCCAAAAAATTAAAAAGCTGAGGAGGAGAGCGTTACTTTAATTGGAAACCCGAATTACCTAGCTATTATTATTCGAATATTTCTCAGTGTAATCCTTATGGGATGCACTTTAACCAACGATAAAGTTCAAAAATTTGAAGTCGAAGAGGAACCTCCTCAATTAATCGCCGATGGATTCGATTACCCCGTTGGCAAACCCGATGCGAGAGGATATTACAATGCGCAACCCTTTGGAAAGAATACGCATCTCGGCGACGACTGGAACGGAGTGCGTGGTGGCGATTCCGATTTAGGCGATCCAATTTACAACATCGCGCATGGTAAAGTCGTTTTTGCTGAAGATTGGGGTCGCGCTTGGGGAAATGTCATCCGAATTGTTCATTATTTGCCCGACAGCTCCAAGGTAGAATCGTTGTATGCGCATTGTGATACGATTATGGTGAGCAAGGGCGATTGGATCAGAAGAGGAACACAAATTGGAACAATTGGCAACAATCACGGAGCTTATACCGCGCATTTACACCTCGAAATGAGGGACGATGTAACGCTTCCAATTGGAAAAGGATATAGTAGCGATACAAAAGGGTATCTAGATCCAACAGAATTCATCAAAAATCATCGAAAATTGGACTAAAATGGATCGAAATCGATAAAAAACTTCCAAAAAAGTGCGTTTTCTTTCAAAAAAAGCTCC
Organism: Fluviicola sp. XM-24bin1; assembly: GCA_003149635.1. Lineage (GTDB taxonomy): Bacteria > Bacteroidota > Bacteroidia > Flavobacteriales_D > Crocinitomicaceae > UBA4466. Next base: position 1,176 of record QCWI01000012.1, on the reverse strand, counting down.
ATTTCTACAATGTAAATATTCGGTGAAAAGCGGTTTTTGTTCATTCGGAGCAACGATTCGTTGTTTTATGTGTGCATACATAATAAATTCATATAGCAGACGAACGTCGAATTTTGACAGATTAACGTAACAATTTCACTTCCCAAAGTAAAAATTATAGCAATGCACGCATAATTAAATAGTGGCAACTGTAGTGGTTTTGGAGCGTTTTAAGAATACATCGAAAACTGCAGGCCATGAAAAAGCTACTCAAACTCCGAACCCGCATCGTGCTGACCATTATCTTGGGATTTTTCATTTCTCTAGAAACTTCAGCGCAATATTGTGATTCAATTGTACCTACTTTCAATGTAGATTTATCGGCTTCACCGAATATGAATTGGACAAGTCCTCCGGTAGTAAGAGACGGACATTGTTGTGGAACCACGAATCCAGATCGTTGTTTGGAATTTGTAATCACGCTTCATCCAAGTGCCATTGCAGTGAACTTTCAAATTACAGGAGGGGCCATTCCTCCGGGAGCGCTATTCTATCAAATTGATTGTGGGCCAGTAACGCCCGTTGGAGATCCAATCTGTTTGGATGGCCCTGGGCCCCATACTTTGACATTCTGTAAGCCAGGTAACAATACGAATGAATTTACAATTACCTCCTATTCAGCACCAGTAGTTGGGCCGGATATTACACTTAATGCCGCATGTCAAGGGTTCATTTACGGAAACTACTATGATGAATCAAGTGTTACGTGGACAAGCATCGCACCGGGTGCAACTGGCGATTACGATTACCTACTTTCTTGCACTTCAGGATGTGATACGACTTACGTGACGGCGCCAAGCTCTGGAGCACCTGCCTTTGTAGATTACTACGTTTGTGGTATGGACGTTGGAGGTTGTGATCCAAACCCAATTTGTGATACCATTCGAGTACATTTCATTCCACCGGTTACTGTAAACATTACAGACGGTGGGCCATTTTGTGCAGGCGACACTACGACACTAACTGCGAACGTCAGTGGCGGAAGCGGCCCTTACAACATTGTATGGAGCACAACCGAAACAACGGGTACAATCACAGTTGGAGCAGGAGCGTATTCCGTTCAGGTAACAGATACTTCAGGGTGTCTGATCGCTACAGACAATATCAACGTGGTAGCATTGCCACTACCAAATGTGG
>QCWI01000011.1 GCA_003149635.1 Fluviicola sp. XM-24bin1 | reverse complement strand
CCCGTCGTTTGTGATTGGTTTGGATGTCACTACAAATACTGTTTACACAGGACAAAAGGATGAACACCCAGGATTGAATCGATGGGCGCTACGTATTAAGCTTGATGACGTTCATTTTGTAAGTTCTCGCTACGATTTAGATAAGCTCAACGGTATGGAGTGTAATATCCGTATCAGATACCGTCAACCTTTGCAGAAAGGGGGCTTGCATGTGTTGAATGACGGCTTATATGTCTTATTTGACAAGCGTCAACGTGGAATTACACCAGGACAGTTTGCGGCATTCTATTTGGATGAGGAATTGTTTGCTTCCGGAATTATTGCTGATTAGGCGTGTACTTGTCGAACGTACCGTCCTTGTAGAATACCAAGATCTTCTCTATTTCTTTTGAATCCCCTCTATTCACTGTGGAAGACGTTTCTGTAGAAGATGAAGTAGTATTTGAAACATCCATTGCTGCTGAGCTAGTTTTTCTCACTTCCCCTGTTACAAGCCATGAGGCATCTACATTAGGATATGCTTGAATGATTTTTACCAGAAAATCCAGACTGGGCTTGTTTCTGCCGCTGAGTACGTGGCTTAAGTTGGATCGCTTCACACCAATTCTGTCCGCAAATTCGGAGGCGGTATGATTGCCTGATTTCATGATGGTACGAATTCGATCTTGAATTAACATTTGTAACAGAAGTAATTTTATACAAATGTAATCAAATTACAACAAAAAAAGCCGCCCAAATTGGACGGCCTTCTTTATTCTATGATGTGTAACTTTCTTAATTCAATGAAAAGATGATAGATTGACCTTTAGAATTGTTCAATTCTTCCCCTTTCTTTACTGTATCCATCAATTTCGCAACTTCAAACACCGATAAACGGCTATTTGTTCCTTGAGTTCTGTGCTGTGATAATTGAAATTTCGCTTGTTTGATTCGGTTGTTAATCATATCTATTGTTGTTATTTGCATTTCGTAATTGATTCTAAATCTGAACTCATTTACGGCACCGTTTCAACAATGGTTACGAAAAAATGAAAAAAATTTAAGAATGTAAACTAACTACTAAATCTAAAGCTTCATTTAAGCCTGTATAAATATTTGTTATTCAGTTAATTATAAGTCGGTTTACGAAAATTCAATAATTCTTACTTTTTTCAATCAATGGATAGATTAAATGTTCCAATCCATTGATTTTGATCTCTAGAACAAGCTCTAATTGACCTCCTAACTTGCCTTTTGGAAAGCCTTTTTGCTTGTACCAGACCAAATATGCTTCGGGAAGATGAATCAAATATCGACCTTGATACTTGCCATAATGCATCTTTGCATTGGCTAATTCTACCAATTCGTGTTTTTGCACAACTTCCCTACTCTTTAGTTTTGAACTGGAGTTCGGTCTAGTGCATCCAGAAAATACCCCCAGAACTTCTGAACAGAGGATATTTGACATTTTTCATCCGGAGAATGCGGTGCGCGAATATTTGGTCCAAAGGAAATCATATCAACTCCCGGAAGGTGCTTGGATAGAATTCCACATTCCAAACCAGCGTGACAGGCCTTGATCTGTGGCTCCTCGTTGAACTTCTCGCGATACAACGACGCCATCATTTCTAGGATTTCCGAATCAGGATTGGGCTGCCATCCCGGATAATCTCCTGTTTGCACAACGGCACATCCCATGGATTCAAAAGCGCCTCGAACCGCATTGGCAACATCGCCTTTTCCAGATTCAACGGAACTACGCTGCAATGATTGAGTGGTGAATTTTCCATTTTCGACCACTACTCTAGCCAAACTTGATGATGTCTCTACCAATCCCGGTATGTCAGGACTCATGCGGTAAACACCGTTGTGAACGGAATATATCGTATTGACAATTTTAAGTAAATCAGAATTCGCTATGGCTTTTGTCGCGTCAGAGCTTGCCGATTGTAATGAAATAACCAACTCCTTCTCAAGGCTATTGTACTCGTCTTGAATCGTGGCCGCAATTCGCTTGAATTCGTGATCGAAACGTTTTAAATCATCTTTCTTCACAGCTGCAAATACCGTAGATTCCCGTGGAATTGCATTTCGCAAGCTTCCACCGTCAATCGAAATCAATTGATAAGGCACGGTTGAAATCAAATGATACAAAATTCGATTCATGAATTTATTTGCATTTCCACGATCCTTGTCGATATCCATGCCTGAATGACCTCCAATTAGCCCTCGAATAGTTAATTCCAAGACCTCACTATCCGACTCAATGTCCTGAAGATCGCAGTTGTAGCTGGTGTTGGTGTCAATTCCTCCGGCACAGCCAATCGAAAGCTCGTCGTCATCTTCCGTATCAAGGTTTAATAAAATGCTACCACTGAAATTGGAAGGATCCAATTCTTTGGCTCCTGTCATTCCGGTTTCTTCATCAATGGTAAACATCGCTTCAATCGCTGGGTGTTTGATGTCGTCTGAAGAAAGAACGCTCATAATTGTCGCAACTCCGATTCCGTTATCTGCTCCAAGCGTGGTCCCAACCGCTTCTAACCAATCTCCATTTACTACCATTTCAATACCTTGAGTATCGAAGTCAAAATCCGTGTCTGAATTCTTTTGATGCACCATATCCAAGTGCGATTGCAGAATTACAGTTTTTCGATCCTCCATACCAGACGAAGCAGGTTTCTTAATCACTACGTTACCAATGGCATCTTTTGTAGTTTCCAATCCCAGTTTGTTTCCGAAATCCAACATGAATTGGATTACACGCTCTTCTTTCTTGGATGGGCGCGGTACTGCGTTTAAATCGGCAAAATGGTTCCAAAGTACTTTTGGTTCTAATTCTCTTACGGTCATTATAGAGTCATTAATGTTATGAATGCTGTTAGGCGTCGTCATGATTTTGAAAAGATGCATGCGTTCTACGTACATCTCCTCTACTTTCTTGCGTGCCCAAGGGGTTCTGCGTAAAAATTTCAAGCTGCTTTTTATGCTCGGATCGTTATTGAAACAACGAATCGGCACCAAATATCCCATATGTTCCCAACCCACGTTGTCTACTAGTTCATTCAAAATGAATTCCAGCGTTTTTCCGTGAAGTGGATCATTGGATGGTTGCGGCATTTACTTGATCAGTTTTTTGTACTTGATACGTTTCGGGCCTTGATCTCCCAGGCGTTTACGGCGATTTTCTTCGTAATCCGTGTATGTTCCTTCGAACCAGTACACTTCTGAATCCCCTTCGAATGCCAAGATATGCGTACAAATTCGATCTAGGAACCAGCGGTCGTGAGAAATAACCACGGCACATCCCGCGAAATTCTGAATTCCTTCTTCCAATGCGCGAAGCGTGTTTACATCGATATCGTTGGTAGGCTCATCCAGAAGTAAGACGTTTGCTTCGGTTTTCAATGTCATAGCCAAATGCAAGCGGTTTCGCTCTCCACCAGAAAGTACTCCCACCTTCTTGTTTTGATCTGATCCGTTGAAGTTGAACTTGGACAGATACGCTCGTGCGTTCACTTTCTGACTGCCAATTTCCACGTATTCCGCTCCTCCAGACACCACTTCAAATACTGTTTTGTCTGGATGTATGTCTTCGTGCGTTTGATCTACGTATCCGATTTTCACCGTCTCTCCTACCTGGAATTCACCGCCGTCGGGTTGCAATTCGTCCATAATCATTTTGAAGATGGTCGTCTTACCTGCTCCGTTCGGCCCGATAATCCCTACAATCCCCGCCGGTGGCAATTTGAAATTCAAGTCTCCATAGAGCAATTTGTCTTCGAATCCTTTGGATACGTTGATCGCGTCAATCACGTTTGTTCCTAGACGAGGTCCGTTTGGAATTGGAATCTCCAATGTTGCTTCCTTAGACTTCACATCTTCTGCGAGCATTTTATCGTAGTTGGCCAAACGCGCCTTGTTTTTCGCGTGACGCCCTTTCGGATTGGTGCGTACCCATTCCAGCTCTCGTGCGAGAACTTTTTGTCTTTTGGATTCTTGTTTCTCCTCTTCTTTCAGGCGCTTCGATTTCTGCTCCAACCAAGAAGTATAGTTTCCTTTCCATGGAATTCCTTCTCCGCGATCCAATTCTAGAATCCATCCCGCAACGTTGTCAAGGAAGTAGCGGTCGTGCGTCACGGCGATCACAGTTCCTTTGTATTGCTGCAAATGCTGCTCTAACCAATCAATTGATTCTGCATCCAAGTGGTTGGTAGGCTCATCCAGAAGAAGAATGTCTGGATTTTTCAAGAGCAATCGGCACAATGCTACACGACGGCGCTCTCCTCCTGAAAGTTGCTCAATCGGCTGATCGTCTGGTGGACAGCGTAAAGCATCCATTGCTCGCTCCAATTTAGTATCCAACTCCCAAGCATCCAACGCATCGATTTTATCGGAAACTTCTCCTTGGCGTGCAATGAGCTTTTCCATTTTATCAGGATCATTCAATACTTCTTCATCCATGAAAGCATTGTTGATCTCTTCGTATTCCTTCAATACATCAACGGTTTCTTGAACGCCTTCCATTACAATTTCCTTCACTGTTTTGGTTGGATCAAGTTCTGGCTCCTGAGGTAGATATCCAACGGTATAACCATCCGAGAACACGACATCCCCGTGGTAGGCCTGATCCAATCCAGCGATAATTTTCATTACGGTGGATTTACCGGATCCGTTCAAACCGATGATTCCGATTTTTGCTCCATAGAAGAAAGACAGGTAAATGTCCTTAATGATTTGTTTTCCGGCAGGCGTGCTTTTAGACACACCGACCATTGAGAATATAATTTTCTTGTCGTCTGACATAATTAGTATCGTTTAATGAAGGTATTTTTTGTGATAACTGTACATAATGATAAATCCAATGGGCGCAGCTACGTATGCAAAGATAAGTATCATTGTCCAAGGGTTGAGATCAAAATTCATAATTCCCAGCCAGTACCAAAGGATGGCTGCAATATAGAGGATGTTGCCCGCTACGTAGATGTAAAAACCAGCCATTTTCCTCAGAAGCATGAGGATTCCAGCGACAACACTTCCTAGGCACGCGATAACTTCTGCGGCATACACCATAGGCAAATCTGCTTCTCCCTCTAGGATTTGATACGTGATGAAATCTTTGAACAGAATGAAAGCGCTCCCTACAAAAGTAAGAATGCAAAGAGCCAGCAATGTTCTTGGTATAGGGGCATCTGCCGGTGTGCTATCTAGATTTTCGTCTAGAACGTCAAAGTCTTCTAAAGCGTCGTTTTCATCCATCATTAATGCATTAAAGAACCGTTTGCAATTTTGACTGAGTAATTAATCAGAATCAATGCGGTCGTGAGACTAAACATGGAAATGATCCATTTATGTCCATTTTTGGATCGCTTCCAGACGTAAAAAGCAGCAATTAGAATGGTCAGCAAGAAAGGAATCGTTGCAGGAAACATCAGAAAACTTTCTACAAATTCCCCTTTGATTAGAAGCTAAAGTGATCTCTGAAAGCCACAGGTCAAGCAATCAATGCCATATTCTTGTTTCCAACTGCACTCAAGCATATCGCTAACCGTTCAAAGCTACCCCAGCAATCAGAAGTAATAGGAATAACAATCCAATTGCTGAAAGAACCGTTCCAATAATGGCACAAACGTTTCCAGCGCTTGCTACTTTGTAGGATTTATCATAAAACGCTTTGTTTTTTTCGTACATGCTTTTGTCTTTAGAGTGCAATGAAAGTGCGATGATCCCACAAATCAATCCAATGATTCCGTACGTAAAACAACCAAGGATGGAAAGGATTCCCAATACTAGTGTCGCCACTGCGTAGGGCAATTCTCCTTCGGTTCCAGTCTCTGTGTTGAAACTTTTTAACTCGTTATCAAGGTCTAGGCTATCGTTGTTCTCTGTCATCTTATTTCATGTGTTTTAAGTTCACTCCGTACATTACGATGAATGCTACAGATACAAGAGTGCTCAGGATGACTGTGATATATCCAACCCATGCCAAGCCAGAAGGCATCAAATGTGACATGGCTAAGAAGGATATTGCAGTGGATAAAACACATCCTCCAAGGTAAATGTAGAATCCGTTCTTTTTTAGTTGGTACATAAAAACGGCACCAAAAATACACAGCGCTGCCACGAGTATTCCAATTCCGTTACTCAGGTTTGTCCAAAATAGATACTCTTCATAGGAAGCCATAGTTCCCATGATATCTTCGGCGCCCGGAGTGTTGATGATTTCTTTATAGTTCTCTGCTTGATTCGTAAAGAATCCCACAAGTCCACCTAGAAACCCAATTCCAGACCCTACCCAAGTAAGGATGCATAATACAGTTAAAAATACAGGTCTTTGTTGTGGTTGTTCGTCACCAAGATTGTCTAATGTAGTCTCTTCCATTTGTGTTGTTCAATAGTTCGCAATAAAAATACGAACACATTTAACGCGAAATACAGAATTACCTACCAACTTATGAAAAGTAATTAACGATGCGAATGGGAAATTTTAGGGCATAAAAAAACCCTGACGATCTTTCGATGTCAGGGTTTCAATTATTTCAAATGAACTTAGCTCATGTGCTTCAAGTTCAATCCGTAAAGGGTGATCCACAATGCTAAGAAAACAAATCCCATTACGTTGAATGGCATTCCTTCAATCATAAACATAGGTAGCAAGAATCCAACAACATTCGCACCAGCGTACATGTAGAATCCATTTTTCTTCAACTTCCACATTTGGATAGCCCCAAACAATGAAACAGCTGCAAGAACGAAGTAAATCGCAAAGAAGGCCATTCCTGCGTCAGCAAAAACATCCATTCCTGGGATACTTTCAAACATCCCTCCAACTACACCAAAAGCAATTGTTGCCAATAGGTAAATTAGTGCACTAAGTCCGCTTCCGATAAAAGTTAAAATACAAAGAACCGTTAAAAATGCAGGTCTTTTTGCTGACTCTGCTGCCGTGTTGTCTAGCGTTTCTGACATAATAATAGATTTAAGTTACGTCCTAAATATAGCAAAATACTTGTCCGATGATAATTTTTGTTAAAAACTATTGTACACTAAATATTAACAACGCTTTATTCATTACTCTCAACACTTTAGCTATAGTGCGGCATTAGCTGAAACAAATTTTGCATTTTTGAGATATGAGATTCGCAACTATCTTCATTTTTATACTCGGATTCGGCCTAACTGCCTGTAAGAAAGGACGTGCCGATATGGTTCTTAAAGGAACTATCTACGATGCCACCTTCAATATGACCCTCTCGGGAGCTACTGTTAAGCTCTATGAGGTTGAAGCTGGTGGAGGCTCCACTAATTTGTTAGGAACGACAACTATTGGGAGTGATGGCTCCTATTCGTTTACTTTCTCAAGAAATCCTGTAGATAATTATGTTCTAGAGATTCGCAAGGACGGATACTTCGGCAAAGAGGTAAGTATTCCCCTAACAGAATTGACTATTGAAGAAGATAATGTGCGAAACTACAACACCACGGCTAAATCCTGGGCAGGATTGCATTTTGTTACTTCAGGAAATGGCTCCGTGACCTACACTAAACAACAAGGTAAGGTCGGCTGCACGGAGTGCTGTACTGCTGATGCCGTAACACTCTCAGGACCTCTGGATACAATTATTTATTGTCCGAATGACGGGAATACAACGTATTCATACACATACAATGCCGGAGGATTCACAGGCTTGAAAGATGCCGTGACGAGTGCTTTCGATACGACGATTATTAATTTGACCTTCTAATTATTGCGCTTTGCTCAATCGTACGACTTCGTGTTGATCGTTGTAGCGCACATCAATTAAGTAGTACGCCGGCTTTAGATCCATCAAATCAATGCGGAACTCATGAACTCCGGCGTCTGCTGCTTTGTCATTAATGTTTTGCAACACTCTACCATTCATATCTAACAAGCGGATGCCTAAACTTTCGGTTTGATTTGGCAATTCAACTTTTAAAGTAGTTGATGTGGTCGCAGGATTCGGGAATGTCAATGCAGAAAAGACTTCTGGAAGGTTTGAACCCTCTTTCGAAATTTGTACAGCTTCGACTTCGATCACTGTTGGAAGCTCAAGACGTTCGTACATAATTGGGACTCCCATCGTGTGATACTCCTCAGCTATTTCTACGCGCTTTTCGTCGATCACACATTCTTCATAAACGATTTCCAATGACATGGCTGGCTCGCCTAATACCAAAAGTTCTTGATGAATCGATTCAATATCTTCTACTCGCTCTAATTGTTTTACCTCAAGTTCATGGGATTCGTTTTCTGATTCTTTCAATTCAATAGCCTTTTGCGCTTCTGATTGTGCATTGTCAGCCATTTCAACCAATTGAACCGCTGCAGATTCCAAAAGATTCCGTTCGTGGATCTGTTGTGCATTATTACAGCTGAACAAAGTGAAACCGAATACTACCAACAAAGAAAAAAGCATCGCCCGTTGCATATTGCGCTTCTGGGATTGATGCATCAATTTAAAATCCATGTTTAGTGTACGCTCTTGAGACGGAGTCATACGCATACAAGGAATCTTTTTCTCAGAGGCAATCAATTGGATGATCTCGCCATTCGACATTTTGCTGACGTCGTGAACTTCGTTGGAACATTTCTGGCAGAAAGCGCCCTTTTCGGTTGAAGTCATCTCGTTCCAATTCTCAGAACAAGGCTCGGGAATGCTGAAGTATTTCATGGTTGTACGTTTGGTTGTTATCGTTACGTACACATGAGATGCAGAAAGGTTCAGAATCCATAAAAAGATGAAAGATTGCTGCGCTCAAAGAAGAATGAGAAAAGACTGCTCCTTGTAGTCGCTTAAAGAGGAAAGATGAAAGAAATTCAAATCTATTCCCTTTGTTCTTTTAGTCTTTACTATTCCAAATCACTCATCCTCCAAGTTCGCACGCAGTTTCTGACGCAATTGTCGTTGGTACGTCTCTTTCAGATATTTCAGGTAATTCGGCGTACTCTTCGTGATGCACTTTGTGTAATGCTTGAGACGGTGTTCAATGTGGTCATTCAGAAAATCAAGCAATTCCAATCCATGGAAATAATCTTCAGCTACTTTCATGATCGCATCGTAGTGGTTTTCCATAGATTTCTCTACGGCCTCCTTCCCTTTTTCGCCGTTATCGATGCATTCGTAGTACACATCTTTAATGCTGAATTCATCCATGATTGTCGTGTCACCAAAGGCTTCACGAACGTTTCGGTTGAATTCATATTCTACTTCAAACTCGAGATCTTCTGCTTCACTCAAGCGTGATTCTAAGAAGCGATCCGGGAAACGGAAGGCATCTTGCCAGTTCAAATAATCTTGCCACAATCCGAAACGACGTACGTTATTTCCTAAGTCAATCAGCTTGAACTTATCTTTCTTTGGCAAACGTCGCGAACCACGACCAATCATCTGGTGGTATAGCGTAAGTGAGCGCGTTGCACGGTTCAAAATGATCGTTTCTACGGTTGGCTCATCGAATCCAGTAGTAAGAATCCCAACTGAAGTCAGAATCGCATCATCGGTTTCTTTGAACCATTTCAATACTTCTTTACGGTCTTTATCACTAAAAGTGGAATCTAAGTGACGGATTTTGTATCCGCGCTTCTTGAAAGTTTCCTCCACACGCATCGATGTTTCAATACCCGAGTTGAAAATCAAGGTTTTATCTCCTACAGCTACTTCTTCGTAAGCAAATAACAATTTCTCCTGCATGAAATAGTTTCCATAGACAACATCTGAACTGTTTACAGTAAAGTCACCATTTGATCCGATCTTCAATCCGTGAAGATTAACGTCGTACGTATAGGATTCAGCATCAGCAAGATAGCCGCCTTCTATTAAAGAAGCGATGCTCTCTCCTACCAATAACTTATTGTAGTTGTCGTTCAATGGAAGCGCTTTGTTGCTGCTCAAAGGCGTCGCAGTTACACCAAGGATATTAGCGTCTCCGTAGAATTGGAAGATCTTACGGAAACTGTTGTAGTGCGCCTCATCCACGATCACCAGTCCGATATCTTCAATGAAGTTCTCATTATCATTCAAACGATTGTTCAAGGTCTCAACCATAGCGATAAAGCACTGGAACTCATTTTGATCTGGAATCTCCTTTACTTCACTGTTAATAACCTTGTTATTCACCTTAATTGCCTGCAATTGACGAGAAGTCTGAACAGATAGCTCAATACGGTGTGTTAAGATCAAGACTTTACGCTTGAACGTTTCAATGTATTTACGTGCGATTTCAGAGAAAATCACTGTCTTACCACCTCCCGTAGGTAACTGGAATAACAAGTTGAAATCCTGTCCGTTAGTGGAAACCTCCTCTAGGATTTTGTCTACGGATTCTCGTTGAAAAGGATATAAGGTCTTGGCCTCGTATAATTCGGTATCAAGCATATAATGGGTGCAAAAAGCGGCTACAAATCTAGTGTTCTTTTAATGAATAACAAATTAAGTAGTCATCAAATGCAGATAAAATTCTTGCATTCCTACATAAATACGAGAATCGTAAGACAATATTGTGATGTCCGTCTAAATGCTAATTTTGTAAGTCAAATTTTTAGTTAACCAAGAGTCATTATACGATGAGCGATATAGAAAAAGTAACGTGTTTAATAATTGGATCAGGGCCAGCTGGTTACACAGCGGCAATCTACGCAGCACGTGCTGACATGAAGCCTGTTTTGTATCAGGGAATGCAGCCTGGAGGGCAGTTGACAACTACGAACGAAGTGGAAAACTTCCCAGGATACCCTGAGGGAGTTACGGGGCCAGATATGATGGTTCAATTGCAGAAACAAGCGGAAAGATTTGAAACTGACGTTCGTTTTGGTTTCATCACAAAAGTGGATTTCTCTGGAGAAGTGCACAAAGCTTGGACAGAAGACGGTCACGAGATTCACGCGGATACTGTGATTATATCTACAGGAGCTTCGGCAAAATACCTAGGACTTGAAAGTGAGCAGAAGTACTTACAACTTGGAGGGGGCGTTTCTGCCTGTGCGGTATGTGATGGATTCTTCTACCGTGGACAGAAAACTGTGATCGTTGGAGCTGGTGATTCAGCTTGTGAAGAGGCGCACTACCTATCGAAATTGTGTGAGAAAGTGACGATGTTGGTACGTCGTGACGAGTTCCGTGCATCTAAGATCATGGCAGAGCGAGTGAAAAACACTGAGAATATTGAAATCCTTTACAATACCGAAACGGAAGAAGTTTTGGGTGATGGACAAGTTGTTACTGGTGTTCGCGTGAAGAACAATAAAACAGGAGAAGAGTCAACAATTGAAGCAACTGGATTCTTCGTTGCGATCGGTCACAAGCCGAATACAGACATTTTTGCAGATTACATCAACTTAGATGAAACAGGGTACATCAAATACGAAAAACCAGGAACTTCATTAACAAACGTGCCGGGGGTATTCGTTGCTGGAGATGCAGCTGATCATGTTTACCGACAAGCAGTAACTGCTGCGGGAACTGGATGTATGGCTGCATTGGATGCAGAGCGTTATTTGGCCGCTAAAGGACATTAATAGATAAAAGACGAAAAGAGCAAAGAAGAAAGACTTGATTGATTTTAAAAAGGTCACTGAGGCTCTTGAAGTGAGCTTTTGGTCATAAATCAAACTAGATATAAGCCGTTCTCGAATGAGGGCGGCTTTTTTTTATTAAAGATTGAGTCTTTCTTCTTTTCTCTTTTAGCGAAGCGATCCTTTGTCCCTCCTAAAGCATATCATCCAACAAATCATCCGATGCTGGAGCCGAATGCGAAACATTCTTAAGATTTCCAATCCCCTCTTCCATCATTTTCATGTCGCTGAGGCTGGAGATCAGCAGTAAATTCGAAAGCATCAAAACCGCGGCACTCATTGCACTACAGAACAAGTTCATTTTTTCATATCCGAAACTGGGAACGATTAACAAGGTACCAACCATCCAGGTGACCCACCACCAATTTTTAAGTGAATGACGTCTGGGATTCCTGCGTATGTACTCCTGTTTGGCCAGAATCTCCTCGTATCCTCAAACAATGGCTGAGTAAATCAAGAATGGGCCGAACTAAGAAAATACTGGAAGAAACCAACCCAGAACAGCCATGTTTTCTGAATACTTCAATCGTTCAAATTGACCGAGGTTGGTGTAGGCACGATGGATCCAGAGAATCATAAATATCCCGCACAGCACAATGAATGCGAATTGGAACCACCAAGTAACAATTTCTATGAATTCTACCAGCACTAATTGTCTTGGATCAATGGGGACACTGTTCAGTACCCTCGTAAATATCGAATACCGGAAGAGTTCAAAGATGAATTTGGCAATGTAATAAGCGAAAGAAATACGCAGGGCAATTAACAGCCCTTGCATTCGGGATTGATTGAGCTGTATTTTCCTCGCGATAGTCATTTTACATCGAATCTAACAATTCTGGATGGTCTGGATTGACTTGTGATACATCTTCCAAATTCTTCAACTCCACCTCCATCTCGTGATAGTTCTTGATCACGTAAACTGCCAGCACACCTGCGCCGATAGTTAGAACGCTGTTCACCATGTCCATGATCATACCCGTGGTTAATAATTCAGGATTCTCGCTCAATCTTCCGCCGTAACCAGAGATTCTTGAGGCGATCCATAGTCCCCACCACCATCCGCAAATTACGTGGATTCGTTTGATCGGGGTTTTAAGATTCGCGTTCTGCAAAAGGTTTTCATTCTCTTTGTTTAATTCCGCCATGATTTGATATGGCGCGAATAAGTTCATAATTGGAACAAACCATGCTCCAGCCGCCCAACCCTCACTGCGCTAAAGACCCTTCTTTATAATTTGGTGCAAATTGTAATACGCTCTTCGGAACCACATAATAAAGACTACAGCAACGAGAATTTGAATAATTCCGTAGAACAACGCATATCCGCCCGTCATAAGATCTAATTGTTCCAAACTCGCCAATTCATTGAAAGTGACACTTTCATCTGCTAGTACATTATTAACCAGCGTATATCCGTAAAACTCTCAGATTAGTAATCCTCCGGTCGCCGCGGTCATCACAATCATGAAAACCTTTGCCAATCGTGCTCGTTCTATATTCGATTTTAAACTCTTAATTCTACTTCACTTTATTCTCTAACATTGGTACAAACTTGAATACACCAAAATCTTCTTCTTCTAATTCTGTCTCAGACACCTTAGTAATACGCTTCATTTGCTGCTCCTCTCCTTCTCCAATTGGAATTACCATAACCCCTCCTACTCTCAATTGATCAATTAATGCTTGAGGAACGTTCGGAGCTCCACACGTAATAATCACTTTGTCAAAAGGCGCAAATGTCGGAAGACCTTTATAGCCATCGCCAAAAGACAAACGGGCGTTGTAGTGCAAATGACGCAAAATGTTCTTCGCCTTTAAATGCAGGGGTTTATGGCGTTCGATACTAAACACTTTGGCTCCCATTTCACATAGGATTGATGTCTGAAAACCAGATCCAGAGCCAATTTCCAGTACTTTGTCTCCTTTTTTAAGATCAAGAAGTTCGGTTTGAAAAGCCACAGTATAAGGGTGACTAATGGTTTGCCCCGAACCAATTTGAAATGCCATATTCGAATACGCCTGCTCTGCAAAAGCATTATCTAAAAAGTAATGTCTCGGCACCGCATCAAATGCATCCAGAATTCGTTGATCCTGAATTCCTTTCGCTTCCAACTCCTCTATCAGCTTTCGCCGCATTCCCTTATACTTAAACGAATCTTGCATAAGAACAAAGTTACACCAGCGACCGGATTTTACAACATCATTTTGTGAACAGTCGAATGTAGAAACTTTGTGACGGCCTTTCCTTTCATCATGCCTGAAGGCGTTCAATCCTCACGAGGTACTACTTGGTGTTTGATTCGCTAGGTCAAAACAGGACGTTTTGTTACATTTACGTTCCGAAAATTCTACAATATTTATGGCTGTTTCTAAGAAAGAATTAGAATTCAATAAAAATGATGATACCATGCGTCTGAAACTCTCGGCTTTACGGAGAGAATTGGACAAGATCATGGAAGGTGGCGGTAAGAAACGCATCGAAAAATTACACTCCAAAGGAAAATTATCAGCTCGCGAACGCATTGATTTACTGCTTGATCCTAATACGGATCGTGTAGAAATTGGAGCGCTTGCCGGATATGGCATGTACGAAGAGCACGGTGGTTGTCCTGCTGGAGGTGTAGTAGTTGTTATTGGATACGTTTCAGGTAAACAGTGTATTTTAGTGGCGAATGACGCCACAGTGAAAGCTGGAGCTTGGTTCCCGATTACTGGAAAGAAAAACCTTCGTGCGCAGGAAATTGCCATGGAGAACAAACTTCCGATCATTTATCTAGTGGATTCTGCAGGAGTATATCTTCCGATGCAGGATGAAATTTTCCCTGACAAGGAACACTTTGGACGCATCTTCCGCAACAACGCGGTAATGAGCTCCATGGGGATCGTACAGATTGCCGCAGTAATGGGAAGTTGTGTGGCCGGTGGTGCCTACTTGCCTATCATGTCGGATGAATCCTTGATTGTAAATAAAACAGGAACCATTTTCCTTGCAGGTTCTTACCTGGTGAAAGCTGCGATCGGTGAATCTATTGACAATGAAACGCTTGGAGGAGCGACAACGCATACAGAAATCAGTGGTGTTTGTGATTATAATGTTGAGAATGACGAGGAGTGCTTGAGTACCATTCGTGATTTGATGGATAAAATTGGAAGTTTTGAATCTGCTGGTTTTGATCGCAAAGAAGCTGCATTACCGAAAGAAGATCCTGCAAAGGTTTACGGATTGTTACCGGCAGATCGTGCAAAACCATACAATGTGAAGGATATCCTAAAATGCATTGTAGATGATTCAAAATTCACAGAATACAAAGGCAATTACGGAAAGTCCATTGTGTGTGCTTATGCTCGTATTGACGGTTGGAGCGTAGGAATTGTTGCCAATCAGCGCGAAGTGGTGAAGAATGCCAAGAGTGAAATGCAATTCGGAGGTGTGATTTACTCCGACTCTGCAGATAAAGCCGCACGTTTCATCATGAATTGTAATCAGAAAAACATTCCATTGGTATTCCTTCAGGATGTGAGTGGATTTATGGTGGGGTCGAAAAGCGAACACGGCGGAATTATTAAAGACGGCGCCAAAATGGTGAACGCCATGGCGAATTCAGTAGTTCCTAAGTTCACAGTGATCATGGGGAATTCCTACGGAGCTGGAAACTACGCAATGTGCGGTAAAGCATACGACCCAAGACTTATCGTGGCGTGGCCAACTTCTGAATTGGCGGTAATGAGCGGTGCTGCAGCAGCAAAAGTATTGTTGCAAATTGAAGTGGCATCCCTGAAAGCCAGAGGTGAAGAAATTACACCCGAACGCGAAACGGAGCTCTTCAACAAGATTAAAAGTAGATACGACGAACAAATATCACCTTACTATGCTGCCAGCCGTTTGTGGACGGACGCGATCATCGATCCGGCAGAAACACGTAAGGTCATTTCCATGGGAATTGAGATGGCCAATCACAAGAAAGCAGAGAAGCCATACAACGTGGGAGTAATTCAAACTTAAACTCAGACTTATGCACTTAGATTGGCAAATAAAACACTACACGGATTTATCACTCAATGAATTCCACGATATCATTCGCCTAAGATTACAGGCATTCGTGGTAGAACAAGATTGTCCGTACCAAGATTTGGACGGTAAAGACAAGAAATGCTACCAATTGATTTGTCGAAACGGTAAAGGAGACATTATTGCAACAGCGCGAATTTTACCTCCAGGACTGGCGTACGAAGATGCCGCAGCGGTTGGTCGCGTGGTGATTGACGATGAAATCCGTGGACACGGTGTTGGTCACGAACTTATGGATCGCTGTATAGAGTTCTGTGGTGTGGAATTCGGGAATTCTCAAATTCGAATTTCGGCTCAAAAGCACTTGGAGCAGTATTATGGCAAGCACGATTTCCTAACCACTGGGAAAGAATATTTGGAGGATGGCATTCCGCACGTGGAAATGTTGTTTACTCCAGTTAATAACAAGTAAGATGAAGAAATTTATTATTCCGGTTCTTCTTTTAGGAGGGATCGTAGGATGTCAATCTGCCAACAATTCTGGCGGAGATGATGCCAATGGCAGTGGATCAGAAACGATTTCTATGGACTACATGGATTTGAACGTCCGTCCACAGGATGACTTTTTCAAGTTCGCGAATGGATCTTGGGTAAAGAACAACCCCGTCCCTCCTTCTGAGTCGCGTTGGGGAAGTTTCAACGAGTTGGATCAAGCCAACATGAAGAAACTCACGGCCATTCTTGAAGATGCAAGAATAAATGGTACGGTTGAAGATGGATCTAAGTTGATTGGAGATTATTACGCTTCGTACATAAATATGGAGCGTCGCAACATGTTGGGAATTGACCCTATTAAGGATATTATGTCGAAGGTGAATGCGGTGGAAAAGCACGAAGATCTGCCTAAGATTTTGGCGACATTGCACGAATTAGGAATTGGTTCCGCTTTTAGTTTCGGTGTAACCCAAGACATGAAGAGTGTTGAGAATCACTTGATTTACTTCGGTCAGGGAGGATTGACACTTCCGAATAGAAACTACTACACTGAAGATGAGTACGAAGATATTCGTCTTGCTTACAAAGCCCACATAGCCCAGATAGGAAGTTTGGCAAAAATGGATCAGGACGCAAGTTCTAAAATGGTGGACGACGTTATCAAGTTTGAAACTGAGATGGCGGAATCTATGCTTCGCCCTGAGGAAATGCGTCTTCCGAGCAATCGCTATAATAAAATGGGGAAAGATGAAGCGATGCAGTATTTCGAAGGATTTGATTTCGATGCTTACTTGAAGGCAACGGAAATTGGTGCTTTCGATTCGATCAACATCGGACAAATCAATTATGCAAAATCCATTTGTGTTCAAATGAGCAGAAGTGAAATCGGAATGATTCGCAACTATTTGATGTGGAGAGTTTTGGATCATTACGCAGGACATCTAGACATGGGTTTTGTAAAGCAAAACTTCGGATTCTACGGAAGAACGATGAGTGGAAAAAGCGAAATGAAGCCGATTAACGAGCGCGCGATTCAAGAAATTACGCGCATGGAAATTGGGGAAATGCTCGGACGTGCTTTTGTGGAACGTCATTACTCTCAGGCGGCTCAGGATCGAATTAATGAGCTAGTTGACAACCTCTTAGTTGTCTTCAAAGAACGTATTTCTGAGTTGGAATGGATGTCAGACGACACAAAGAAACAAGCGACTAAGAAGCTATTGGCTATCGGACGTAAACTTGGTTTCCCAGAAGAATGGGAAGATTTCAGTGATTTGAACTTCAATCCTAAGTACTACGTGTTGAACATTGACAATGCAGCGAAAAGAAGTTACCGCGAGAACTTGAAGAAGTTGAATGAAAAAGTTGATACAAAAGAATGGGGAATGCCAGCACATATGGTGAATGCGTACTACCATCCTTTATTAAACGAAATCGCCTTCCCTGCTGGTATTATGCAACCGCCGTTCTTTAGTCCTGATTACGAAGACGCTGTGAATTATGGGCGAATTGGAATGGTTATCGGACATGAATTCACGCACGGATTTGATGACAATGGTTCAAAGTTCGATGCAGATGGAAACTTTAAAAACTGGTGGACGGAAGAAGATCGTACTTTGTTCGATGCAAGAACTACGACGCTTGGAAATACATTTGAGCAGTTCTGCCCTATCGACGGTCATTGTGTGAATCCGAAATTGACGATGGGAGAAAATATCGCCGATTTAGGAGGGTTGACCCTAGCTTTCCATGCGTACAAAATGACGGAAGAATACAAATCCGGAAAGAAACGCAATGGTTATACACCGGCACAGCGTTTCTTTATTGCGTATGCGCAGTTGTGGAAAATCAATTACACGGATGCAGAGATGAAAAAACGTGTGGCTACCGATCCACACTCGCCAGGAATGTACCGTGTGAACGGGCCGTTAATGAATTGTCCTGAATTCTTTGAGGCATTCAACGTGAAAGAAGGCGATGCCATGCGCAATGAAAAGAATAAAGTGGCGCGTATTTGGTAATCAACGAATTATTTGAACATAAAAAAAGCGACTCTTTCGGGTCGCTTTTTTATTTAGTTTAAACAAATGACTAATCTGTCTTTCTTTGTCTGTTTCACCTCCAGTGATTTGCTGTAACTTAAAATTGCCTGGATGGTAGAAAGACGAGGCGCACTTTTAACCTCCGTGCTCGGAGTAGTTTCGTATTTTTTCAACATAGGCACTACAGTAAAATTGTTTCATATACTTCCTAAACGCGCTGATCTCTAATTTAGTATATGAGCAAGTGAAAAATGATAAAAAAAGTATCTAGAATGTTATTTGTCAACTCCAAATTTGGTCTGAAACGTTTGTGATTACTGAATATCCTGAAAGAGAGCATTTGACAACAAATCCCTCATGATTCAATGAAAATCTACATGTCAAACGCTTGATCTTCATTCAAAGTGGTGGGATTCTAATACGTACCGAAATAACGTCTCAGGAACCATTCCATTGCAAGCAGAAGTGCAACAAGCGCAAAGATCCATTTCCAATCGATGAGATCACTGTAATCTGTTTCTTCGTAAGAAATTGTCACAATATCATCACGGTTTCCAATATCCTTGAGAAGTTGATCCATTCCCTGGAGCGAATAAAACTTGCCCGAAGAAGCGTCTGACATCAATCGCAATAAGTTATGATCGGCACTAGTAGCAAGCGACTCTAATGAAACATCCTCTACGATAAAGACACCTTCTTTTAAGTAGGATTTACCATTGAACTTGGTAGTTGCTTTCCACGAATAGCGTCCAGCAGCCAGTTTCCCTAGACCTAAGGAGTAATCACGCGAATTCTTCGCAAACGAATATGGAATCACACGGTTGGCCTCATTCTTCAATTCTAACTGAATGTCCGCAGTGGTGATCGGTTCGAATGCCTCGTTATAGAATTCCGCTTGAATGTACACAGCATCATTAATCGTAAATCGTTTCGGTAAGTTCACACGGAACGGATCCGTATTCTTCTTTACAACAAGGTACTGCGCAGTCTTTTGAATTAATTCTTCGAAACCTTCATGCTTCTTAATACGCGAATATTCGGACAATCGCCATCTCCACAATCCTTCTCCTAAAAATGCCGCGTATTTCGATTTACTCGTGTTCCCAAATAAGAAAATAGGGTCTTTCTTCTTTACTGGGCCAATGCGCTGCGACAACAAAGCGGAGCCTCCTTCAGTACTGATCGTTCCATATTTTACGACCACTGGTGGCGCTTTTTCAAGCATGCGATCTACTTTTTCAGAAACTTCGAAAAGCTGGAATCCAGAATTTGCGTACCCCTGCACATCGTCAGTGCGTCGGTCGGAAGGAACTTTAAGTCCTATTCCTAAAGCCGCAATCTGATTGCTATTGGCATTCACCGGGGCGATGTACCATACAGGAACGTTGTTCTTTTTGATAGCGGCTACCAAATCTGGATTGGACTTCACTCCTGCTCCATGCCAAACCAACAATTCTACATCTTTCAAGGAACCATCCCAATCTTCAATGAGCTGCGAGGTCACTTCTGCATTCGCATCTTGATCTAAAACCTGTTTAATCGCGGCTACGTCTGGATGGGGCGACTGCGAAAGAATCAGAATTTTACTTCTGGAATCAATCACTTCCACATAAATGCTACGACTGTTGTTCTCCCAAGTAGATTCAGAAGCAATTTCTTGAATGCGGATCGTATAATTCACAAATCCAATTCGGTTGGCTTCTACCAAAAACGAAACATGTTTGAATTCAATAGGTTCTCCCGAATAACTTACGTTTTCAGTTGCAATCAACTCACCTTCTTGCAGCAATTCTACTCGGACATCCATTTGCCCCATTTTGCTTGCTTCAATATCAACCTCTATTGGAAATTGATTCTTGAAAAAAGCGATATCATTGGCTGAAACGTTGCTAATCAGTTGATCTTTCTTACGAATGGTGTCTCCCACTCCAACACTAAATACAGGCGTAAGCGCAATTTTTTCAGCGGTATATTGAGGTGAGTTTCCTTTATTGAAGTTTCCGTCACTGATAAAACAAATTCCTCCAATATTTCGATTGTAATATTGATTGTAGATGTGCTGGAATCCAGCATCCAGATTGGATACGGATCCTTTGAAGTTGAATTTGTCCGTGTTTACAGCCTCATCTACATTATACGTGACCACATCAAACTTGTCCGAATACTTTTCGCTCAATTTCTTTTGAAAATTGGAAATCTTACCATCTACTTGCGTACTGTCCTTGTAATTCAACATCGAAGACGAATTGTCCACGAGAACGATCATGACAGGCTTCTCTAACTTGGAAACATTGGATTCGATCAGAATACTGAAGAGGAGCACTCCCAGTAAAAAAATCGCAGAAGCTCTAAATGTTGTAAGAAGCGTTCGGAGCCTGGAAGGAATTCCTTCCACTTGACGTTGTTTTCGGTAATAGAAAAACGCCAAAACGACAGATACAGTTGCCCAAGGAATGAGCCAGAATAAAGAAATGTCAGCGAAAACCGTCATAAGGAATCAAAAATAAGAAAAAGCGCGAGCTTTTGAAGACCAAGGACGAGCCGGGCCGGCGATGTAACCGAGGGATAAAATCACAGTTAAAAATTCAGAAGAAACCTCATATGCCGCTATATATCAACCAATTATTCCATTTGAATAAGTTGAGAATAGAATCAAAAAAAGCTCCGCCGAGATGGCAGAGCTTAATATTTTAAGAAAGTTTATCAGTCTTACTTTTCTTTCTCTTCTTTATTCTTCTCCTTGAAGTTCTTCATTGTATAAGAAACTCCAACTCCGAGTACAGATCTGAACTGAGTTCTTGGCCCTGTATTTCCGTTAGCATCTGTGATCAGAATGTCATGATCGTAAATCAAAGTGAAATTCGCAGAAGCGCTGAACCAGCTGTTGACCTTAAAGTTGAATAATACATCGGCATTGACGTCAATATTTTGAGGTCGATCGATGTAATTGCTAAAGAGTTCCAAGCGTGATTTCATTTCGATATTCTTCGCCACCTCACGATTGTAAATCACTCGGAAATAGGCTCCAAACTCAGGACGAAACTGACGCCCCAGCGTTGTAAAAGTACCGGTAATCGTATCGAATACGCCAGGGTCAACACCAAATGCTCCTAGGTTTGCCAAGTTTTGATCTCGAACAAATGTCATTTTCGAAGATATAGGTGACAGGAATACAGAAAGATTGTCGTTCGGCTTGTAGTTGATCCCCAATGCGAGATTAACGTATCCAGGAGCCATAAAAGTCGAAATAGGTGTTGAGTCATTTGGAAAATCAAAACCATCCAAAAACTGTGTTCTGAATCCACCTAGGAATGAAACGTAGTAATACTTGTTTTGCTTTAATCGGTATCCAATCTTCGAAGAAAACTCAATACGATCGTCTGTTTTTTGAAGTCCTTCTCCACTGCCGTCTAGGAATTGTAATCCTCCCAAGGATAAATCTAAGGTGTTGTTCCAGTCAATTTTAGTACTGTTAAAAACGGCTGAAGCACTGACAAATCCAAGCAATGAAATGTTGTTTCGTCCTCCGGCATTCCAGTTCACAAAGGATGAATTGGTTCCATTCATTCCAAAAATTGACTTGACAAGCCATGGCGGTTGTTCCTCTTGAGAGGTGGAATCAGAAGCATCTTGAGAAAAAGAAGTGATGCTTGTAAATAATAAAAGGGTTATCAGAAAATATCGCATATTCTTCAAATTTGCAGCGAATATAAGGCATCCTTTTCGGCACGCATAATATATCAGCTCAAAGATGATAACAACTGAGTGTTAGCGCGGTGAAATAACTGGAAATAATGCTCTGATTTTGTTAAATTCGTGCGACTTTAAAAACTAGAAATATGAGCAAAGAAGTATACATCGTATCTGCAGTTCGTACACCTATGGGTAGCTTTGGAGGAGCTTTGTCTACAGTACCTGCACCAACTTTGGGAAGCGTTGCAATCACAGGAGCACTTAACAAAGCTGGAATCGCAGCAGACCAAGTACAAGAAGTTTTCATGGGGAACGTATTGCAAGCGAATCTAGGTCAAGCGCCTGCACGTCAGGCTGCTTTGAAAGCTGGAATTCCACAGTCCGTTCCATGTACTACTGTAAATAAGGTATGTGCATCCGGAATGAAGTCGATTTCATTAGCAGCTCAATCGATTCTGACTGGAGACAATGACATCGTTGTTGCTGGAGGAATGGAAAACATGAGTAGCGTACCTCACTACATGAACGCGCGTAATGCCGTGAAGTTGGGTGATGTAAAGATGACCGATGGAATGGTGAAAGACGGATTGACTGACGTTTACAACCAAGTACACATGGGAGTTTGCGCTGATAAATGTGCGGATGAGTACAACATCACACGTGAAGATCAGGATAATTTCGCTATTGATTCGTACAATCGTGCAGCGGCTGCTTGGGATGCTGGAAAATTTGATGAGGAAGTAGTTCCAGTGGAAGTTCCACAACGTCGTGGAGAGCCAGTTGTAGTAGAAAAAGACGAAGAATACACGAACGTGAAAATGGAGAAGATTCCTCAATTACGTGCCGTGTTTACAAAAGAAGGTACTGTAACAGCTGCAAACGCTTCTACTTTGAATGACGGAGCTTCTGCCCTTGTATTGGCGAGCAAAGAAAAAGTAGAAGAATTGGGATTGAAGCCAATAGCTAAGATCGTCTCTTACGCCGATGCTGCGCATGAGCCAGAGTGGTTTACTACTGCACCGTCAAAGGCAGTTCCAAAAGCGTTGAAAAAAGCAGGAATGGAAGCTTCAGATATTGATTTCTGGGAATTGAACGAAGCGTTCTCAGTAGTAGGAATCGTGAATACTCAGAAATTGGAATTGGATCCAGCGAAAGTTGATGTAAACGGTGGAGCTGTAGCTTTGGGACACCCACTTGGAAGCAGTGGATCACGAATCATCGTTACGTTGATCAATGTATTGAAGCAAAACGGAGCGAAGTTCGGTGGTGCTGGTATTTGTAACGGAGGCGGTGGCGCTTCTGCTATGATTATTGAGAATATCTAAGATTCTCCTGAAATAATACTAAGAGCCCTGGTCATTACGATTAGGGCTTTTTTGTTTTAGCGAGATGAAAGACGGAAAGAGCAAAGCGATCTTTTCTCTTTAAACGAATTTCGCCTGCAACTGTATAAACCATATATTCGAACTTATAACACTAAAAACCAATCACATGAAAATGTTCAAATTATTGATAGCGATTCTATTCGTGAGTACCATAACTCCTACTATCGCCCAAGAGAAAGAACCTACACCACACATTGAAGTAACGGGCACTGCTAGATTAGAAATCATGCCGGATGAAATCTACGTGGCTATTACGATTCGGGAGCGTGAAGAAGGAAAGCAAACAATCACCGTGGAACAACAAGAAGCTAGTTTAAAGAAAGGATTGCAGGATATCGGACTTTCCTTGGAAAACTTGGTGCTCTCAGATTCTGAATCCGATTATGTAAAAATCCGTTTTCGAAGAAAAGAAGTGATTACCACAAAGTCTTATACTTTAAAATTGGGGACAGCAGAAGAAGTCAACAAAGTCTTCACAAAGTTGGATGAACTGGAAATTTTGGATGCCTACATCTCAAGGACGGAGCGTTCCGATATTGTTGAATTGCGCAAACAACTGCGTATCGATGCCATTAAAGCTGCTAAAGAGAAAGCCGATTATCTATTGAACGCTATTGGTGAAGAAACGGGAAATGCGATTGAAGTGCGTGAGAATGATCCGAATTATTACTTCAATAGTTTTGCAAACAACATTCAACGTAGTTACGTCGCCGAAGAAGAAGGCGGAAGCGTTGTGACAGGAGGTTTGCCAGAGATAGGCTTTGAGAAAATCCGCTTACAAGCTTCGATTTATGTGAAGTTTTCGATCAAGGAAAAATAGAATAAAGACGATAAGAGGAAGTTGCAGAAGGTAGAAAGTAGAAGGCAAAGACTTTATACCCTCTACCTTCTACCTTCTACCTTTTACCTTTTACCTTTTACCTTTTACCTTTTACCAATCAACTAAATTTCTACCTTTATCACCATGACAAAGCGCTATGCATTTCTTGCTTTTTGTGTTGTAGCTCTGGCCTTGTTTTTTGGATTGCACTCTGCGGTGCTCGGGGCCAATCAAGGAGGGACGGCTCATGGAGAACAAGGGGCGAATCTCGCTATTGCTCAAGGCTTTGTAAACAATGGTTTCGATTTCTTTCACGCGGAAACGCCAGCGTACAATTATCAAAATGGTGAGTACGATGTGAATCAATCTAGTTCTTCGCGAATTACAGCGGCGCACTTCCCTATTCACGCGTTTGTTCCAGCAGTGATTCATTCCTTATCGGGTGCGCAACTTACCGAAGTTGTTCAATGGTACAATATTCTGTGGGGATTTGTCGGATTATTCTTCTTGTATTTGCTTGCATTGCGCGTCACCAATCATATTGGAAAGTCGCTATTTATCTTTGTTTTTATGGCGTCTGCTCCCATTTTTGCCTTCTATCAAAGCAATTTCTTGCCAGAGATTCCAGCGTTAAGTTGCGTAATCATTGGAACGTACTATTTGTATCAATTCCATATTTCTAATGAGTTAAAAAAGGGATATTCGGCATTACTTTGGATGCTTGTCGGAGTCCTCACTTCTACTGATCTTGTTCTATTCATGATAGGTGCGACAGTTCTAATTGTCAATCGACCTGTTTTTAGTAAGTACGTTGATTTGCGAAAAATCCTATTTATCAGCTTGATCTATTTGCCTGTTCTTCTCTCCTTGATCTTCTTTTATAGTCAGAAAGAGGAATATGGAAGTCAATTTGCAGGATTCCTCCAAGATTGGGTGTATGATCAATCCGTCTCTAATTCCATTTGGGATTCATGGAAACTACACTATTTCACGGTTTTCCAAACAGTTGTTGGAGCCATTGTCTTATTGGTTCTAGGCTATCAAGCCTTCCGAAAGAGAGTGACTGTCGCTTGGAAGAATGATCCTTTCCTTCGTTTTTCATTATTTGCTGTACTTGCGGTTGGAGTGGCAATATTGAATCCATATCAAGTGATCTACAGCGATGTCTACTTTCTGAAATTGTTATTGCTTCCTTTTGTGCTGATAGCCATTTTTATTGTGGATCGATTGAACATTGATTGGATGTATCGATACCCTAAAATGTCAGTTGGTGGACTGCTCCTGTTGCTATTGATAATGCTCAGTGAAGGGAATTGGACGCAAAACGTTCGGAATGAACTAAACAGAACGAGCCAAGGAAAGAACCTGGCATTTACATTTCGAGGAGGCGATGAATTATTGAAAAAACATGGTGTAAAGCCGTTTGATCCTTTAGCCGTAGCCATCCCAAAGAATTGGGGAATCGGTCAGGAAGTATTACAGCATCTAAATCATAATGGGACAATTCGTCAAATGCCAAACGCAGGAGAATTGGTGCCAAGATTTCCGAAAGGACAATACGTAGTTGCTCACATCGACGAACGCCCTTATCTATACGATCGTTTCAAAACGAGATTTAAAGAATTGGGAGATAATGGTAGTATCGTGCTCTACCGAGCCATAGATTAGTTTGTAACTAACAAGCTGTTGTACACTTCTTCGTATTGAGCTACAACCTTCTCAAGATTGAACTTTTCCGAGTGCTTACGTGCGTTCATTTTGAATTCGTGCAATCGATCCTTATCACCAAGGATATGCAAAGCATTTTTGGCCATGTCATCAACATCACCAACGTCAGAAAGGAACCCAGTAACTCCATGTACGTTCACTTCAGGAATTCCCCCTGTATTTGAAGAAATAACTGGTACACCAACAGCCATGGCTTCTAGCGCTGCCAAACCAAAGCTTTCCGTTTCAGAAGGCAATAAGAAGAGGTCTGAAATTTCCAAAACGGCTTGTGTATCGCGTACTTTTCCAATAAACTTGACGCGAGAGCACAATCCCAACATCGTACACAATTCCTCTAGTTTATAGCGCTCTGGCCCGTCACCCACCATCAAAATTTTCGATGGAATGCGCTTATTCACACGAGCAAATATTTTCAATACGTCTTCTACCCTCTTTACCTTGCGGAAATTGGAAATGTGACACAATAGAGGCTCACCTGGATTGGCATAACGAGCTCGGATATCATCTATATCTTCAATCGCCATTCGCTTGGTATGAATGAAATTGGGAATCACCTGAATCTCACGACTGGTGTTGAAATGCTTGTACGTATCCTTCTTTAAACTCTCCGAAACGGCCGTTACGGCATCGGATTCGTTTAGACAGAAGGTAATTACCGGTTCAAACGAAGGATCTTTCCCAACGAGTGTAATGTCCGTTCCGTGCAATGTAGTTACAAAAGGAATTTCGAATCCTTGCTGACGCAAAATCATTTTTGCCATGTAAGCAGCTGATGCATGCGGAATAGCGTAATGTACGTGCAAAAGTTCGAGCGATTCACGCTTTACCACATCTACCATTTTACTGGCTAGAACTGTCTCGTATGGCGTGTATTCGAAAAGCGGGTAATCAGAAACGGCTACTTCGTGGTAATATACGTTCTTGCGAAAACCGCTCAATCGAACCGGCTGCGAGTACGTGATGAAATGAACTTCATGTCCTTTCTTGGCAAGTGATTTCCCCAACTCTGTTGCTACTACTCCACTTCCCCCATAGGTTGGATACAATACAATTCCTATTTTCATCAACTTCACGTTTATTTCGCCTAATTCCTCGTAAAAGTATACATTATTCTAGGATACAGGACTGCACTGCTTGCGTGAGTTTCGAGTATTCTTTAAATCTTAAATTGAAATAATGAATAAGAAATAAGGAATATTGAATAAAGCGTGCTTCCCTATTCAATATTCTTGACTCATTATTTCTTATTTAAGCTTCGCTTCAACGAGCGCTTCGTAAATCACGTCCTGAATTTTGGTACGAATGTCCATTCTAACCAATTTCCAATTCTCCGCATCTTGGTAAACACGATTCGAAAGGAATACATAATTCACTTGATTCTCTGGATCTGCCCAAGCGATTGTACCAGTAAATCCAGTGTGACCAAAACTTTTCAATGACACTTTATTTGAACTTGGGCCGCCCTTTCCTTCGCGAACAGGCTTGTCAAATCCAGCGCCGCGTCGGTTCGTGCTGCAAAACTGACAATCGGTGTACTCCTTCAATACTTGCTCTTTGATGTAGTTTTGGCCGTAATAACCGTTGTTCAAGAACAATTGCATCAAGCTAGCCAGATCTCCTGCGTTAGAGAACAATCCCGCATGTCCACCTACACCTCCGACCATTGCTGCACCTTGATCATGAACGTATCCGTGAATTTGCTGCTTACGGAAGATCTTATCATTTTCTGTAGGTGTAATCTGCGATTTCTCGAAGTGCTCCAACGGATTGTAGCGCATGTATTGCAGTCCCATTGGGGCATAGAATTCCGACAAAACAAACTGATCCAAGGATTGGCCTGATTGCTTCTCTACGATTTTCTTAATGAAATAATATCCGACATCTGAATACTTGTAGCGCTTTGGCCCCAAAGTGCTATTCAGCATGGTTTGGTACATCACATCTTCGTAATCTCCTCGAATCCACAGATTGTCTGACACTTTCACGTTGAACGAATCAGACGGTGCTTTGGCGTAGAATTTCGGGGATAAGGATTTGTCTTCCTCCAAGGTCTTCGTGTAAAACGGAATCCAAGGGGTTAATCCTGCTTGGTGCGAAAGCATCTGACGTAAAACGATATTGTTGAACGGACTGTCACCAGTGATTTCAGGGATGTAATCTCCTAGCGTTCCTGCGAGGTTGAATTTATCTTCCGAGTTCAAATGCATAATTGACAACGTAGAAGCTGCAATCTTGGTGATCGAAGCGATGTCGTACACATCCGTATTTTGAACTTCTTGTTTTTTGCTGTAGGTATGGTGACCATATGATTTTTCATAGATCAACTTACCTTCAATGGCCACTGCCACCTGACATCCGGGATATGCACCATTACGAACTCCTAACATGGCAATTGAGTCGATTTGCTTCAATTTCTCAGGATTGATGCCCAATTCTTCGGGTTGTGAATCTTTCAAACGTCCGCCCCACTTCACTTCAAGACCATGCCCTACTTTAAAACGACTATCCACAGTTACTGGCAATTTACCGGAAGAACCAAATGTCCCCATTAGGAATTGCCCCATGCGATCTTGCATCAATGAATTGTTTTCATAACCGATTGCCACAGCATCAATAGCATCAATTTCCTTCACGTCTTTCAAAGCCAGCGGACTTCCGAACAATGCCAATGCACTTTCCTTGGCCGTTCCAAGCTTGGTCAACCAAGACTTCCATCCTGTTGGGAGTTTGTAGTTTCCGGAAGGTCGCATGGATCCCGCGTGTAGCGTAGAAATTACCATGTCGTACTGCCCGATTTTAGGACCAAACTTAGAAAGCGCCTCAGAGCCTGTTTTGTACGAGAAATGATCCACTTTGGTGACTTTATCCATCGCCGGTCGAACGCTTCCCGTGAATTTACCTACGGTAACCACAGCAATCTTCTTATCGAAACGATTGATTGGCAACACATCATTATCATTCTTTAAAACGGTAATCGCCTTTTCGAATATCAATTTTCGGTACAAATCACGCTCAGATTCCGTGTATTCCTTCATAGGTTTTGGAGCTACAATCGACTTGTGTTTTGCCGCTAGAACACGCTTACAGCGAATGTTGATTTCTTCCTCAGAAATCTCACCAGCATTGACTTTCGCTTTAATAGCGTCGATTGCTTTTACAACGCTTCCCGGCATCAATAAGATGTCACATCCGGCTTCAAAAGCCTTCACAACAACCTCGGTTTTGCCGTATTTATTGGATACACCTTTCATGCCAAGCGCATCACTTACGATCAGTCCATTATATCCTAGCTCTCCTTTCAAATACCCATGAATAATAGGTTTTGACAAACTGGATGGCGTTCCCGTTGAATCCAATGCTGGAACGTTTAAATGCGCAATCATGACAGTACTTGCTCCAGCATCGATCCCATCCTGAAATGGCACGAAATCAATCGCGCGAATCTGCAAATAGCTATTATTCACCAATGGAAGTTCTTTGTGGGAATCGGTATCCGTATCTCCATGTCCAGGGAAATGTTTAATACTTGTGAGTACACTTTGTCCTTCCATTCCTATTACGGTCGCAGCCACATGTTTTCCAACATTTCTTGGATTTTCACCAAAAGATCGATAACCAATTACTGGATTCTTAGGATTGCTATTCACATCGGCTACAGGGGCAAAATTCAAATGAACGCCCAAATCTCTACATTCCTGCCCCATCAAGGCTCCGATGTGTTGTGAAAGTGCCGGATCGTTCGCCGCACCTATCGTAATTGCGTAAGGAAATCTTGGCTCATTGGACAATCGCATGCTTGGCCCCCATTCTGCATCCATGGCTGTTAACAAAGGAATACTCGCCTTTCCCTGATAGCGCTTGATAGCTTTTTTCGCTTGATCGCGATCCCCTTGAAAAACAATGATTCCACCAATACCGTGCTTCGATACCAAAGAATCGATATGTTGAAAGTGTACCTCGTTTTGTTTCGGATAAACAGCCACCATAAAGAACTGCGCGATTTTCTCTCTTAAGGAAAGTTTGCTCAATGTTTCATCAACCCAAGCATTCGACACATTGTCAGTATAAGGAACTTCTTTGGGAATGATCGATTCTTCCAGTTCCGGTGTCGGTTCAATATGACTTACGTGCTTTACAGGAGTATTCGTTTCGGCCAATGAAGCCCATAGGATGAAGGTTAGCGATGTCGCTATCCCTAAGAGTATAAGGGTGGAGATTTTGGATTTCATAGTCTAAATTTAGAAAACAGGCCAATGGAGTTTCGCACTGTTAACATTAGTTATAAACATGGGAGAAGCAAAAACTTTTCCAAACTTTGTTCTGACAGAGTGGCAGTAATTTACCCGAGGCATGAATATTGGGGAAATATTCAACATAAAAAGCACCGTTTTTATTGCTATTTTTGTTTAGACAGCATTATATGAAATTCAAGTTTCTAAATAATACCCTTCAGAATCGCAAATTTGACTATCAGCCTCGTTATTACGACGAGCGCAAGGAGCGTCTGGAGAAACGAAAGGAGCAAATCAGACGTGCGGAATCTGGGGAAATGTCACCGGAAGAGCGCAAACAAATGCTCCGGGAAGCCATGCGGGCAGAATCTGATCGCGCAGGCTACCGACATAGTCAGCGTCAATCATCCAATGTTCGCATTTTCACCCTTCTGCTAGTGCTTATGGGATTGTTTTACTTTTTGTTTTTTGGAATCGATAAAGTCGAAACCATTGTGGAGCGACTGTGGTAAGAGGATGAGTGACTTAATAAAATTATTACCCGACAACATTGCGAATCAGATTGCGGCCGGAGAGGTTATCCAACGACCTGCCTCGGTAGTAAAGGAATTGCTCGAAAACAGCATTGATGCTGGAGCGACGTGTATTGACGTCAATATCAAAGATTCCGGAAAAACCTTAATTCAAGTCGTTGATAACGGGAAAGGAATGAGTGCAGGCGATGCACTTCTTTGTTTCGAACGGCATGCCACAAGTAAAGTGACGAAAGCGGAGGATCTATTCGCTTTGGCGACCAAAGGCTTCCGAGGAGAAGCTTTGGCATCCATTGCTGCGATTGCCCATGTGCAAATGAATACGCGCCTAGAAGATGGTGAATTGGGTAGAACGATTGTCATTGAAGGAAGCACGTTTAAAACAAATGAAGAGTCGGCGGTGCCGCAAGGAACCAGCTTCGAGATTAAGAATTTGTTTTTCAATGTACCGGCAAGACGGAATTTTCTTAAATCAGATAAAGTAGAATTCGGACGAATCTCCGATGAGTTTGAACGCGTAGTACTGGCTCATCCTGGAATTCAATTCTCTTTGCATCACAATGGAAATGAGTTGTATCATCTCCTCGCAACGACGCTTAGAAAAAGAATTGTAGACGTATTGGGCAAGAAATCAAATGATCGCTTGGTGCCCATTGAAGAAACTACCGACATCGTTACGCTTAAAGGATTTGTGTTAAAGCCTGAATTTGCCCGTAAGACACGCGGAGAGCAGTTTCTATTCGTAAACGATCGTTTTTTCAAGAGTTCGTACTTCAATCATGCCATTTCTAAGGCATTCGAAGGTTTGATCGCTGACAAAAGCTTTCCTGGGTATTTCTTGTACTTGGATGTAGATCCTTCTAAGATTGATGTGAACGTACATCCAACGAAGACGGAAATCAAGTTTGAAGAGGAGAAGTTTATTTATTCAATCTTGTTGAGTAGCGTTCGACAGGCGCTCGGGAAATATAACATTGCTCCAACCCTTGATTTTGAGCAGGAAACGAGCTTTGACATTCCTCATGCAATGCGATCACAGCCTGCTGTGGAACCTCAGATTCAGGTGAACCCAGAATACAATCCATTCTCGTCACCGTCTCGCTCTTCTAGCGGTAGTTCTGGAAAAACGAAAGATAACTTCTCCCATGCGATTAAATCGCAAGGATTCGGTACGCAAGAAGCAAAGCAGGAGGATTGGGAGAATTTCTACGAGATTAAAGAAGAGAAAATTCAAGAGGTAACTCCGGTTTTTGAAGAGGAAGAAATGCTTCCGAATTATGGAAGTTTCCTTGTTAAAGACTCGTACATTCTTGCTCCAGGCAAAAGCGGTTTCTTGGTAATTCATGCAAGAAGAGCTATTGAACGAATAGTTTATAATGAGATAATTAACTCATTCATTATCAATCCAATAGAGTCTCAGAAATTATTGTTTCCCATTGAAAAAGAACTTTCCAAGCAAGAAGGCATTAACTGGAAAGAAAATCATACGGTTTTAAAACAATTGGGATTTATTGGAGATGTGAATGATGAAGTACTTACGGTAAATGCAGTGCCAAGTGTCTTAGAAGAAGAAACGCTGTCCAAATCGATTGACCGCATCTTGGAAACGCTGGCGCACAAGGATATTGAAAAAGGAGAAGTTGCCCATGAGTTGGTGCGATCGATCGCTAGATCCGCTGCTATGAAGCGATTAGAGCTTTCCAACAAAGAACAAATTCAATCGCTGATTGATCGTTTGTTCCAATGTGAGGATCACGCGTATTCTCCGACCAATAAAAAGATTATGGAAACGCTAGACTTAGCGTTCATTGATAAAAAATTTGAATAGAAATGTTTAGACAGATCTTTGGAAACATGCCCGACGTAGTTAAGAACTTACTGATTCTTAATGTGTTGTTCTTTCTTGCAACTGCAGTTTTGCAAGGGCAAGGAATTAACCTACAGGTGTATCTGAGTATGTTTTTCCCAACATCGATATTTTTTGAGCCCTATCAGATCATTACACACTTCTTCATGCACGCTGATTTGTTCCACATCCTATTCAATATGGTTGGATTGGTCGTTTTTGGCTCGCATTTGGAGCGAACATGGGGGAAGAAACGATTTTTCACCTATTACATCATCACAGCCCTTGGAGCTATGGTGCTCCACACCGGATGGGAAGCATTTGAAATTTATCAATATACCGGACGCTGGTTCCCAACATTAGACCAACTTGTTCCATTGGTGGAGTCTGGAGCCATTTCCATTGAAGGATTTGAACAGTCAATTAAGATTGTTAATTCTCCTACACTTGGTGCTTCTGGTGCGGTTTATGGATTACTTATGGCATTTGCCCTTTTGTTTCCAAACACCCAATTCATGTTGCTCTTCCCTCCTATTCCAATCAAAGCAAAGTGGTTGGCGCTAATTTTAGGAGGTATTGCTGTGTACAGTGGGTTCATTCAATCCGACGGAGGATCAATAGCCCATGTTGCTCACCTTGGAGGAATGGTGTTCGGATTTATTATGATTAAGATCTGGCAAAGAGATAAAACAAAATTTTACTAATTCGAGATGCAAACACAACGTAGTTTTCTAGACGAATTAAGAGTCTTATACAAGCAAAGCACATTCATGAAGTTGATCTTCTTGAATGTCATTGTCTTCCTGGCGATTCAGATTGCTGGTGTCTTCGGAAGGCTGGCCGGTATGGAAACTGAAACGGCAGACATTTTACGTCAAATATTCGCAATGCCAACAGACCTGCAAGATTTCCTCTACCATCCGTGGACAATAATCACTAGCATGTTCGCGCATTTCGGGTTCCTGCACATCCTATTGAACATGGTGATGTTGTACTTCATTGGTCGTATGTTCGAACAGATATTCGATGGCAAAAAATTGCTGTACACTTATCTTTTGGGAGGATTTACAGGTGGTGCACTGGAGATTATTGCGCACTTGGCCTTTCCAGGTATATATGGCCAATATTCCTCAGTTGTAGGTGCTTCTGGCGCAGTTATGGCATTGTTCGTATTGCTTGGATTTGGTCGACCGGATTTGAAAGTAACGCTGTTCATCTTCCCTCCAATCCGATTGATTTGGTTGGCTGTTATTTATATCGCCATCGATTTCTTCCGCTTGGGAACGAACGATGGAGTGGCTCATTTTGCACATTTAGGAGGAGCTATCGTAGGTTTTGTTGGCTCCCGAAACATTTATAATTCGAATAACTTGATTACACGATTTCAACGCTTTTCTGAGAGATTCCTCGGATTGTTCAAACGCAGAGAACGTAATCGTTTGAAGGTGAAACGCGGTCCCGAGGTTCGTAATATGACAGATGAAGAATACAATGCTGATGCAAAAGCGCGGCAGAAAGAGATTGATCGAATTTTAGATAAGATCTCAAAATCTGGTTATGAATCGCTGAGTAAACGCGAGAAGGACTTCCTGTTCAACCAAAGTAAGAATGGGTAAACGCGGAGGTAGGCGCTGGATCCGATTGTTGCTGGACATCCTTTGCGTGGTATCGGCAGTATCGCTGCTCCTCTCCTATTTTGCCCCCTATACACATCCCGATAGCTTTGCGATAATTCCAGTCTTTGGATTGGCTTATCCAGTCATTGTTCTGGTTTTTATTGGAGTGATGATCGCCCAGTTCTTTTTCCGACGTTGGTCTGCTATAGCTATGCTAGCTCTCCTGATTTCTGGATCTGGCCTGCATTTCCGAACGTTTACCCTTGGTGGTGGCGATGAACCGCCCAGGAATGCTTCATCGCTCAAAGTGATGAGTTATAATGTACGCCTCTTCGATTTTTATAACGACGACCCGAAAGAAGCGCAGAAATCTCGTCGTAAAATTTTAAAGTTCTTAAAGGAGGAATCTCCCGACATTGTTTGTTTTCAAGAGTTTTACCATCAAGATCGCCCAACGAAATTTGTAACGAAAGACACTATTATTACGCTTTTGGGAATGACGGATTATCAGGAGCGATATACGCATGTGGAGCGTGGTCGTAGAAATTATGGAATTGCGTTGTTCTCCAAATATCCGATTATCGAAAAAGGAGAAGTTCGATTTGATTCCGATTTGAGGTCTTTCAACTATTCCATCTATTCCGACATTGTTTTCAAAAAAGACACAATTCGCGTGTACAATGTTCATTTGCAGTCCATAAGCTTAGATTCAGAAGAGCGCGCGGCGTTGGTAAATGAAGATTCTGAATCTGGATTCTTCGATGCTATGGAAAAAGTAATTGAAGCCTTCCCAGAACGTGCAAAGCAAGCAAATCGATTGATCAAGCATATTCAGAAATCACCATATCCAGTGATCGTCTGCGGTGATTTTAATGACACACCTCTCTCCTACACCTATCAGCGTTTTCACAATCATCTAACGGATGCGTATCGTAATTGCCGTATGGGAATCGGTAAAACGTATGCGGGTGAAATTCCAGCAGGAAGAATCGATTATATCTTCCATTCAGAATCATTAGGATCGCATAAATTCAAAATTCAGGACGAAGCACTAAGCGATCATTACGCAATCTCTTGCAAAGTTTTTGTGAAGTAGCGCTTCTGTCTTCTTCTCACACTCGCCATTCCCACTCAATTCTGTTATTTCCTCTATCTTTGCCGGCATGTTACTCGAAATCAATCCGGAAAATATTGATCAACGCTCTATTGATAGAGTGCTGAATGCATTGCGAAAAGGAGGGATTATCATCTTTCCAACGGATACCGTTTACGCGATGGGATGCGATTTGTACAACAAAAAGGCATTGAACAAGTTGGCGGCATTGAAGGGAATCCGATTGAAAAAAGCGCGATTCTCCATTATTTGCAACGGAATGAGTGACTTATCCGATTACGTAAAGAATATCGACCGCCCTACTTTTAAGTTGATGAATCGCTCGTTACCAGGGCCATTCACATTCGTATTGACGGCGACGAACGAAATTCCGCGTTTGTTTGGAACGAATCGAAAGGAAATTGGAATTCGTATACCGGACAATCCTATTTTGAAGGAAATCACAGAGCAATTGGGAAATCCATTAGCAACAACCTCTCTTCATGATGATGAGGATGAAATTTTGGATTATTTCATTGATCCGTATGAGATTTACGAACGTTACGATAGCAAAGTAGATTTAATTATTGACGGTGGTTATGGGAATCTTCTGGCTTCAACCGTGGTGGAATGCGTGGACGGAAACGTCGAAATACTTCGACAAGGCGCAGGAATTCTAGAGCTATGATCCTTGTTCTGAATGCCGGCTCTCCACAAGTGCAATCTATCGCGGATATCGTCGACAATGAGATGGATGTGCGCATCGTTCCTATTCTAGATGCAAAGAAGGAAGATTTCGAAGGCATCAAAGGCATTATTATTTCGAATGGATCACTCTCAGTATCTGCCATGGACACGACTTTGTATTTGGAAAAAGTCGCGATGTGCGTGGAAGCAAATGTGCCTATTTTAGGCATTTCACTGGGACATCAATTGCTAGGAATGCACTTCGGTTCTCAAGCATCGATGATGAAACACGATTCCGGATGGCAAGTGATAGAGGCTTTTGAAGAATCCATTTTGTTCGAGCGCCTACCTCAGGAAGTAGAAATGATGAAGAATCATTATGAAACTATTTCTATTCCAGCGGGTTTTAAGCTGATTGCTGCGTCTGATGCGTGTGTAAATGAGACTATGCAGCACGAATCTAAACCATATTTTGGAGTGCAGTTCCAGCCGGAAATATCTGGAAATCATGGTGCCATTTTGATTGAAAACTTCGTGTTTTTCTGCATAAGACATCAGTCTTAAAGGCTATTATCCTTACAAGGCTGTTAATAGATTCGTTTCTTTCACCGAAATCGGCATTCAATTTATTGACATCTTTGGTTTATGGTATTGAATCGTATTTGGATAGCGATGTTTCTGATTTCAGGTATCGTCGCCTTTTCCAAGCTCATTTTCTGGCAGGATTACTTCATCTTTGACGAGATGGTGAAAAGCCTATTCGACTCTGCAGAAACGGGATTTAACGTTGCACTGGGGTTGACGGGAATGCTTTGCTTGTGGATGGGAATCATGCGTATTGGAGAACAAGGTGGAGCGGTAAAAATCTTGACCCGACTTGTGGCACCATTATTTACACGTTTGTTTCCATCCGTTCCGAAAGATCATCCCGCTGTTGGTTCGATGATGATGAATATCAGCGCGAACATGCTCAACCTAGATAATGCTGCAACTCCAATGGGGCTGAAGGCTATGCGTGAACTACAGGATTTAAACGATCAGAAGGAACGTGCCACCGATGCGCAAATCATGTTCTTGGTACTGAATACCTCAGGATTAACATTGATTCCTGTATCCATTTTTGCATTGTTGTCTTCGAATCATTTCGCAGATCCAACGCAGATGTTCATGCCGATCTTAATTGCCACGTATTGCGCGACACTGGCCGGATTGATCGCTATGTCCTTCTTTCAAAAAATCAATCTCTTCCACCCTATTGTTCTGCTATATCTCGGCGGATTCAGCGTAGTAGTATTCGGATTATTGGCTTATGTAAAAAATGATCCAGGAAGTGCAGAATATATTTCAAAAGTCGGTGGTAATGTCATCATCTTCCTCATTATCATCTCGTTTATTCTTTTAGCCGTTCGAAAGAAGATCAATGTGTACAGCACTTTTGTAGATGGCGCAAAAGAAGGATTTGACATCGCCATTTCGATTATACCCTATTTGATTGTGATCCTTGCTGCCATTGCAGTGTTGCGCGGAAGTGGAACGTTAGATGCCGTTTTATTCGGGATCAAAGAGTTCTGTATTTGGGCTGGAATTACAGCAACCGAATGGGTAGATGCTCTCCCGGTAGGATTGATGAAGCCTTTGAGTGGTGGCGGCGCCAGAGGGGCTTTGCAAGATTTAATAACAACTGTCGATCATCATGGACAGCCTTTAGAAGTAATCAAAGCAGGCCCGAAATTGGCCATGTCGATGCCGACTAAGATTGCCTCAGCGATGCAGGGAAGCACGGATACTACGTTTTATGTTTTGGCCTTGTATTTCGGTTCGGTGAAGATCACCAATATTCGCTATGCTATTGCTGCCGGACTTATTGCCGATTTAGCCGGATTGACAGCTGCAATTATCGTATCTTACATCTTCTTCGCATGAGAAACTGGTTTAAAAAGAAAAAACGAGAGATTATCGCCAAGGATTTGTCCAAAACGGCGCTCAATCATTTGGATTACCATCCGAAAATCATTCTTGCATGGGCCAAGGCCATTGACGGTGATGACGAATTCATGCTGTGGTTGAAAGAAAATGGATACGAAGAATTGACCATGGCCACTTTCGCTATTTACCTTAAGGATGATGCACGCAATTGGCTGCAAAATAACGGCTACGCCCATTTGCTAGCGATGATCAACGCGGCAGAAGGCAATGAAAGTGCTCAAAAATGGCTCTTAACCCACAATTTCGAAATTCTGTATCATATCGCCTTAGCTGTTGAAGCGGAAGAGTCCAGTTGGGAATGGCTGGCTAAAAATGCACCAGCGGATATATTTATTCTGGCACAATCGATTAAGAAGATTAAGGATAAGATTGAAGAGAATCACAACGACATTCACACCTTCCGAAAGGATATTTAGCGGAACTCAGCGATTCTTCCCGTGATAAAGTACCCTTCCATGGGCGCCCAACCTACAATATTGACAGAAAGTTCTCTTTTGTCTGATTTAGGAATCTCAATATGAAATTCATACATATTGACATCCCCCTTTTTGAAATGAGGATGTTTTAAACGAACCTTGCCGATCTCCTTTCCACTGAAAGCAGCACTGATATAATTAGACTCTGCTCCTCCGCGATCTTCGATGTACAGCATGATGGAGACAAACTTGGTTTTTCTTCCGAGCTCAATGATACTCAGGTTTTGAAAGTTTTTAGGCGAACTTATTAACTGCTCTTTAAATGGTGTTGTACGCTCGATTTTTTTTGATTTTTTGTCAAAAATGATGTTACCATCCAACAAACTAAAATCCAGCGAAGTTGGTTCTGAATTCAGGAAGATTCGTCCGTAATATTGCCAGGTCATATCATGCGGATGCAATACGGTGGAATTGTACTGCGTAATCTGGAAGATATTGACATACAGAAGGAAAGCGCTCAATACAAAAACGGCTTTCTTCAAGAATTTCGTGTTCATGACGGCAGTCACTGCAGCGCACATTGCGAGCGCAAACACGGGATAGCTTTGTACCATGGCACGAGTAGAATACGTAGCTCCGTAGCGCCAATCCGACCAGGAAATTATAATCCAAATATTTAGCAAACAGAAGGTGATCACTGATCTTCGGAAAGGATATTTCTTCATGAAAAAGAATCCGACGATGAACAAAATCACGATGGGTGTATAAATGAAGAATCCATTATTCACACCAAATAATACGCGGAACCACGGATTGAAAAAGAACCATTTGCTTCCTACGTTATGGATGGGACTGCCTGTAGTATAAAGCCAATACATCAATTGTGGAAGAATGCCAACAATCCCGAATCCAATAACAAACCATAAATGCGGCAAATGTTTTCGAACAAATTTCCACTTCTCCTTTCTCGCCGATCTTTCATGCGTATTCCACAGCAAAGGGATAAATAACATGATCAACTCCGTTGGACGGCAGATCGTCGCCAATCCAATGGTGAATCCAATCAAAGCCGCCCATTTCCAATGCGGCCGTTCGTGCCACTTGATCGTGCCCCAGAGAATTAGTGAGTACAACGGAAAAATGTACGCATGACTCTGTCCACCGTCAATGGAAGTATATTGAATCAAATTTGTTCCCAATCCCAGTAATAACAGCGTAATTCCTATAGCCTTATCATCGTAAAATCGTGACAAAACATGTCGAAGTAAGAGCAATCCAAGTATGCAATAAACGATTGAACCAAACGCTATTGAATATTGATAAGGCGCAGAGAATCCATCTGCTGGGTAATCCGTAACCGATGCAATTACGTGCCCTAAAAAAAAGAATGGCAATTGCATGATCGCCACGCCTCCCAGATATTTATTCGTGTATTTGCCATTTTCTAATGGCGTCGCTTGATACAACTCACCTCCCGTTACAGAATACTTCTTTTCGATTTCAGGAATCCACTTTAGCTCGCTTACATCGCCGTAAATAAAAATGGACGGATTATACATGTAATAGCCAAAAGCATCCCAGGTAGTCACCTTAAGCGGCTCATTGTCCTCGCGTGGATACGAAAATCGGAAGAGCAGCATTACAATGCCGACAACCACAATAGCGAGATATGACCAACGTAGTTTCACCATCCAAAAATAAGAACTTCAACCAATGCACAGCTTTTTGCGTTTTGATCGGACGTTGTCCAATTCTTTGTTAGTTTTGCATCGTAATTTCTGCCAACACATGATTAAAGGAAAAAAACTTGTTGTCATTCTCCCTGCATACAACGCAGCAAAAACATTGAAGCAAACCTACGATGAGATTCCATTTGATATCGTGGATGATGTTGTTTTAGTGGATGATAAGAGTAGCGATAACACTGCTGAAGTAGCGCGTGAAATCGGAATTGAACATGTGATCGTGCACGAGCAAAACAAAGGTTACGGAGGAAATCAGAAGTCTTGTTACAACAAAGCATTGGAATTATATGCGGATATCGTTGTCATGTTGCACCCTGATTACCAATACACTCCGAAGCTGATTGAAAGTATGGCGCATTTGATTGCCAATGATGTGTATCATGTGGTTATTGGCTCTCGAATTCTAGGTAAAGGAGCTCTAAAAGGTGGAATGCCATTTTATAAGTACGTTGCGAATCGATTCCTTACGTTGTCACAGAATATCTTAATGGGACAGAAATTGTCGGAATACCACACAGGTTACCGCATGTTCTCTGGAGAGGTGTTGAGAAGCATCAATTACAATATCAATTCGGACGATTTCATTTTTGACAATCAGATGTTGGCTCAAATTTTCTACGAAGGATATGAGATTGCTGAGATTACCTGTCCTACGAAGTACTTTGAGGAGGCGTCTTCAATCAACTTCCAGCGCAGTGCGAAGTATGGATTGGGCGTTTTAGGTGTGAGTTGGTTGTACTTCTTCAATAAGACGAAGATGGCGAAGTCGGATCTCTTCCATAAGAAAGATTAATCATAGCATTTCTAGAAATGTAGAAATCTATAATTTGGTAGTTCGAGAAGTTTCGAATTTGAGCAACAAGTTGCACACTATCATCACAAGTCAAGCCTTGGCTACTTCATGGCTAACGTCAAATAAACCGTATCAATAACATCAGCCATTCGCGCTAAATCCAATTTTTCCATCGTATCGGATTTTTCATGATAATGCTTGTTCCTAAAGAACGCCGTATCTGTGATCATTAAAGCGCTGAAGCCAAACTTCCAATAGTTTAAATGATCCGAGAAATCAATTCCAGTCATGCTTTTAGGCGCTGCAATTTCCTTGGTTCTAATTCGATTTGTATTCTTAAAATCTTTGTTGAATTGCTGCACGAATCTGCCCGGCCCCATCTGACTTACCAGCGCAATATAATCCCCTTTAGTACCATAAACGGACTTCATCCCTCCTACTGGATATTCCTGTGAGCCTTTATCATCATCAAAATATCCGATCATTTCCAAACAAACCATTCCGATGACATCTATTCCATCATCGACAAGGGATTTAGCATGGATATAACTTCCCATTTGCTCCGTTCGGAAGAATGGCGGTTCTTCTAAAGAATATGCAACCAAATCAATCCGTTCCATGAGTGTATCGCCTTCAAGCAAACGCGCCAATTCCAATAATCCTGCAACTCCAGTAGCATTGTCATCTGCGCCTTCTTGATCTCCACAAACGTCGTAATGAGCGCCCACCACTACTCGGTCATCATGATACGCTCCAAACGAACAAACCACATTTCGATAGATACTTCCATTTACTTCATATTCCTGATAAAAAGTTGTGTCTGCATATTGATCAAATTCACGATAGATATAAGCTGCAACGGAATCCAATCGTTCTACATTTCTAAAGTTTCGGAATTGATCTGCTTTGGTTAGAAATTCCAGATGTTTTCGAATTTTGAGCGTATCCGAGATGTCTGCCTGTTCAGAAGTGTTTTTCTT
Organism: Fluviicola sp. XM-24bin1; assembly: GCA_003149635.1. Classification (GTDB taxonomy): domain Bacteria; phylum Bacteroidota; class Bacteroidia; order Flavobacteriales_D; family Crocinitomicaceae; genus UBA4466. Next base: position 102,790 of record QCWI01000011.1, on the reverse strand, counting down.
TTGGCTGTCATCCTGATTAGAATTATCAGATTCCTCACAACTGAATGCAGAAGTAATGAATACTAAAACGATTAGGAAGAGATTTAATTTTATCATGCTCTTAATAGCTAAAAGGAAGTTCTTGTCCAATGTATTCGGGATACACCTTATCGATAACGACTTCTCTAAAGATAGTTTCAAACTCTGGGTGATTTCGATTGTAAATCTTGTAATTCCCTTCGCCATTCATTATCGAAATGGACTGATTCGTGATCACTAGTGGATCCTTCTCATCTTTCCAGAGGTCTATATACATAAAGGAAATTTTACCGTTATTCTCAAAGGACTGTATTGAAGCATTCGGAGAGAAGAAATAAGCACGTGATTGCAGCGGATTTCCACGCATGTGAAAGTTTACAATTGTCCGGTCTAAGGTGTCAGCATGAAAATAGCGCTTACAAACCAACTCTCCTGATTCCGTATAAAAAAGCCACTCACCTTCTTTTAAGCCATCCTTGAAAAAACCAGAAATTGCCATATTTCCAGCCAAATATTTTAACTCCCAACTCCCATTCTCAGAAATAGCTGGTAATTCCGCGCTCAAATCCAAATGAAACGATTCTTCGTCGTTAAAACCGTATTGTTCCTGAACTCTGAAAGTCCAAATTCCTTGCAAGGTGTCACCATCAATGAATCCATGCAATAGTGTATCCCCGTCGTGTTCGTATCGTGCCTCTTCTGGAAGCTCATCCTCAATTACATAAACTTCACCACCACGTTCTATCCTTCCTGGATAATGAGCTTCAGTATAGCTGATCAATCTGCTCAATGGGTGATAGCAATTTCCTCTTTCTTTAATATCAATAGATTGACCGATGGGCATTTTAATTGACGGTAAATATTTCAACCAGAAATAGCGTTCCGCATGTTCATGATGAAATCGGTTGCGATATATTCCATCAGATTCTGAAACGTCTACAAGATTTGGATTGCGTGCTGCATTAAACGCGAAAGTACTGCGGAGTCCTGGCATTCTAAGGATCCGTAAATGTTTGTAATCCTCTATATCTTGTCCTAAGGGAGTTGTTAGTTCAAGCTCAACAATAGGATGCTCCTTCAAAGTTTGAATCTTTAATTCCGGAGCGTGATCCCCCATCATAATTACTTCAGCTAATGCTTTCTTCCTTGAAGGATTGTTAAGCCAGGTAAGTGAATCAATATCAACCTCCAGTCGACAATCGTATTCGTAATAAAGAACGCTGAGACTTGTAATTGAATCTAAGGGACAATCTTCTAGCACCTTAAATTGAGATAAGACCGCGGATTCACTCGGACATTTCCCGTCTTCATTTTTAAACACGAAAGTAACACCTCGTATCAGTGACCACGGGATTTCCTTGGACTCTTTAGAAGGAAATTCTTCCAGAAGCTTTGGCGTTTGTCCAGTTTTACGATCTATGAATAGGATGGACTCCTCATCATTATAGTAAGGGTCTTCTGGAGATAAGGAGACATTCCAAGAGTCTCCATCCCAGAGCATAACGAATTCCAAATACCACTCTCCAACATCTTTACGCGAATGGGCACCTGCACTTTCTGAATAACCAAGCAGTGCCAACGCAATAATGATATGATTGATTCGTATTCTCATGAAACATTCTAAAAATCGTAATTTAGCGGCGCAATTCAAATCCCTTTGAAGATTTCATTCAACGACATAGCCGAAAACAAACGCTGGAGTCTCCTCCTCCTAACTGGATTGGGCGCTTTGTTCTTCTTTGGAATCGGTCAAACGCACCTATTTGATTGGGATGAAATCAACTTTGCGGAATCCGCACGAGAGATGAAGCAAACAGGCGATTATTTGCGTGTTCAAGTGAATTACGAGCCCTTCTGGGAAAAACCGCCGTTCTTTATTTGGATGCAAGTAGCATCGATGAAACTCTTTGGCGTGAATGCCTTTGCAGCTCGTTTCCCCAATGCGATCTTTGGAATCCTCTATTTGATTACCATCTACTTGATTGGTCGCAAGCATTTTAGCCCGAAGTTTGGATTGATTTGGGCCTTAGTATTCTGCGGAAGTTTATTGCCGAATGCCTATTTCAAATCCGGAATTATTGATCCTTCTTTCAATTTCTTCATTTTCCTTTCTGTGTATTTCATGATTCGAGTGATTTCTGGTCTGGATGAGGAAAAAAGAGGACAATTAGCACTGCTCTCGGGAGTTTTTAGTGGATTTAGCGTCATAACAAAAGGCCCGGTAGGTTTCCTGTTACTCGGATTAACGCTCTTCGTATATCTGGTTATCAAACGATTTAAACCGTTTCCAAAGATCAAATACATTCTTGCTTTTCTTGGCGGATTGCTGGGGATCATTATGGTTTGGCTGACGATGGAATTCTCGCAGAATGGATTCGAAATCATTCGGCAGTTTATCGCGTATCAGGCGGAATTGTTTAGTTCGAACGTTGCGGGACACGAACAACCTTTCTATTATCACTTCGTGGTGGTATTCTTCGGATGTTTCCCGATTTCTATTATTGCCATTCCATACTTATTGAAAAAACGTTCCGAAACCACCATGGATTTTCATTTATGGATGCTTTGCTTGTTCTGGGGGGTTCTGATTCTCTTCAGCATTGTTACAACGAAGATCATTCACTACTCTTCGATGACGTGGGTGCCGTTGAGCTTTGTAGCGGCATATTCGCTCTATCTTATCGATTCAAAACAAATCCAACTGAGTCGATTTGTGAAATGGGGCTATTTGTCTTTAGGAATCTTGCTTTCGTTGGTTTTCCTGGCTGTCGCTTACTTCATTGGAAACAACTACGAATTCGCCGAGAAGATTGCCGATCCCTTTGTTGCAGCGTCATTACGTCAGGACATAAATCTAAATCCTTTGGCCTTCGGTGTTGGAGCAATTCTATTGACTGGAACAATTCTTGGGTTTATCTATCTGAGAAAAACGAAGATCGGTCATTTCGCAATAACCACGGCGGGCTCTATTATGATTGCTTTGCTCATTGCTTGCTATACACTGCTTCCGGCGATCGAAAAATTCTCTCAACGCCCAGCGATTGAATTCTACAAGCGAAGTCATGAGGAGAATATTAAAATTGTGACCTTCCAGTTCAAAAGCTACGGACAGTACTTCTATGCGAAAACAGAACAGCGCCGAGAAGAAATGGATTGGTTCCTAATCGCTGATGTGGACGAACCACTCTATCTGGTTGCAAAACAAGGGAATAGCTGGAACCCTTCTAAATTCAAGTTTGAGTTGGTGGAATGTAACGGAGGATTTTGTTTGTATCGAAGGTATCCTAAGTCTTGGATAGATATGAAAAATCAAGAGGAATGAATGCCCTTTTCACTTCTCACTATTCACTAATCGCTTGACACATTTCACTTTTCATATATTATATCGAATCTCCACAGCTGTCGCCCCCTTCCCATACTCCTGATAACTCGCATCATAGCATTCAACTCCTTCCTGATCGCGGAAAAACTCTCGCACTTCTTCCTTCAAAACGCCTGTTCCAACGCCGTGAATGACAATTAACTTGCGTATGCGTTTCGCTCTGGCACGATTTACAAAGGATCGCAATTCCATCAATTGTTTGCGAACGATATCAGTGTTCGTCCACCCAGTGTGAGATTCCGTCAAGGATTCAATATGCAAATCGATTTCCCAAATTTCGAAGCCCGCTCTGCCCGTTCCTACATGCTTTGTTTGTTGTGCTTTTCTGGAAGTTGAGAAGGTTTCGTCCTCGTTCAGTCCTGCAATAGCTGCCTCATTGATTTTATAATCCGTTCCAAATACGGGTGCAATCTCTGACTTCAGACAAATCCTTTCGAAGCCGTGATCGTCTTCTATTCTGAATTTACCAACACCCAATACTTCCAGTATCGTTCCTTCTCCTTGCTCGTGCAAAAAGGTAATCTTTTGTCCTACGGTGAAATTCATGCTAAAAAGAATGCGGAACGAATCCAAACCATGTCTAAGGTGAAATACATAAGGAATGGCAATGCAAATGCCAAGAGCCAGAGCATTAGAATGACGGTACGGAACAACGGAGATGCGTCATTCTTTAAAGGTGTGACCAACACATTATTCACTTGACTCGCAATCAATGGGTCGGATTGATCTTCCGAAATTTGATCGATGTATTTTTTTAACTGAGGAGTATGTTCTAGTACGACCTGCTTAATCCGCGCAAATTCACGATTCGTAAGGCTTTTGTACGATTTCTTATAATCAACCTCCTCCTTCTTCAGTTCCTTATGCATGTGGAATTGCTTTTGCAAAGATCGCACTCTAAAGCCCATCAAGAAGCCGAAAATGATCAGTAAGTAACCGAATTCATCAAGAAAGAATCCTACGGCGATGATGATTATAGATGATGCAAATGCAAACGCCATTAAAAAATACTCATGATTTCGAACGGCAAATAGCTTGAACAATTGTCCGCCATCCAAAGGATCTAACGGTAATAAATTGATGATGTTCAGTAGCAGGAATAAAGCGGATAGCTGTAGCATCCAGGCGATATGATAGGTATTGCTATACCAAAGTAAAACGGCCCCTATAATCATACCGGGTAATGGCCCTGCAAAGACGACCAAAAAGGATTCCTTCTGAGAGTAATTGCGCTTCTTTCCTTGAACAAACGCGCCCATCAGCGGGATGAACAACATCCGGACGTTCTCGTATCTGAACACTTTCATCATTACGAAGTGTCCCATTTCATGGATGATCAAAACAGCGATCAACATGGCAAGAAAACTAAACTCTTCCACGCCAAAAAGCCATAGAAAGGCCATCGTGAACATAACCAACGATAAAACGGTCAGTCCAGCGCTCCCTCTTGCCTTGTATTCAACCAGCTCAGGCTTTGGTGGATAAAAGTCGGAATCTTCCATACATATAAATGTATCTAGAAAATGTTGAAACCGAAAGATTTATTGCTATAGACGTGCAAAATCTTTTGCAAAGTAGGTCAAAATGCCATCAGCACCGGCCCTGCGAATGCTCAAAAGCATTTCCATGAAAGCCGATTCGTAATCCAACCAACCCTTTTGAGCTGCTGCATGAATCATGGCATATTCACCACTAACGTTGTAGGCTGTAATTGGAACATCGCAACTTTCTTTCAACAAATGAATGATATCTAAATAACACGTGGCCGGTTTCACCATGAGCATATCAGCTCCTTCTTCCATATCCAGTTGCGCTTCGATTAAAGCTTCTCGCTTATTAGCCGGATTCATTTGATAGGTCTTCTTATCTCCCGATTTCGGCGCTGAATCCAATGCATCTCTGAATGGCCCATAAAAAGCACTGGCATATTTCGCTGTGTACGATATGATACTTACATCTGTGTATCCCGCAGCATCCAAGTCCTCACGGATTGTTCCAACACGACCGTCCATCATATCACTTGGGCCAATGATATCAATTCCAGCTTGTGCTTGAGCTATGGACATTTTAGAAAGAATCGGTAAAGTTTCGTCGTTCAAGATGACACCATCTTTCACCACACCGTCGTGTCCGTCGGAAGAATACGGATCCAAAGCCACATCGCTCATCAAAACTATTTCAGGGAAAGTCTCCTTGATTTTCCGAATCGCATGCAAATAAAAATTCGCGTCGCTGTAGCTGTACGATCCCGTTGTATCCTTTAATTCATCCTTCACTGCCGGAAACAATACAAACGTTCGAATCCCAAGCGCTATGCACGATTCAATTTCAGGGATCAATAGATCAATAGACCAACGGTAATTATTCGGTAGCGATGCGATCTCAGTTTTGATTCCTTTCCCATCTTCCAAAAACAAAGGATAGATAAGATTTTGAACCCCCAATTGGGATTCCTGAATCATATCTCGAATGACACTATTTTTACGGTTTCGACGCGGTCGGATATGCATATTCTATTGTTTGGAAACAAATTTACCAATTCACTTGTAATATCGCGATTTTTGCTATTTTAGCCTTGCATTATTTCGAAAACGAATCTATGAAAAAGGCCATTCTCAAACCGCTAGTTTTCTTTGCTGCTGGGGCTTTCCTATTTAATTCCTGTGGCGAGGAGGCTAAAACGGAGAAAAAAGTCGAAGAAGAAACGTTCGATGAAAGAAATTCTTTCCGAGCTGTTTTCGACGATCAAATTTTCAGTATCCCTTCTCCTATTCAAACTGGATACTTGATTAAGAAATTGAATCTGAAGTTTGATGAGTCTTTATTGAGCGATCGCACAGTTGTTTCGAATTACGCTTCTGAGCACAAGCAGGCATTGAACCTTGGGATCTACGGAACCGATTTGGGATATGCATCAATGTATGGTCAGAAAAATGTTTCTCTGAACTATTTGAAGACAATAGAGACATTGAGTAACGAACTTGGTTTGGATGCAGCCTTCAGTGCTAAATTCATTGCTGATTTCGAAAACAACTCAGGAGATGAAGACAAAATGGTCAAGCTGATGTCTCAAGCCTTTAAAAATGCAGACAACTTCTTGAAGAACGCCAATAGAAAAGCGGTTTCAGCGAAAATCTTAACGGGAGGTTGGATTGAATCCATGTATTATGCAACAACCTTGAATTCTAGAGCTGAGAGTGAGGACATCGAACAAAGAATTGCGCAGCAGAAACAATCGCTTGAGTCGATTATTGAATTGTTAGGGCAATACAACGATGATAACACAAACGATGAACTTTTGGCACAGCTAAAGGATCTCAAAACATCTTTTGATAAAATCGTTTTGGATTACGTCTACGAAGCTCCTAGTACAGATGCTGAGAGCAAGACAATGAAATTGAACCATACGTATAATATCGAATTCGACGATGCTACTGCCAAAGAGATCGCAGAGAAAATCGCAACAATTCGCAACGGAATCATTAAAGCATAACACACGATGAAATTATTTCTAACTGCCTTAGCAACAACACTAGTACTTGGAAGTACGTTTGCGCAAGATTGTGAGCGAATCGTGGATAATTGCGAGAAACTGCTTACGAAAGACACAAAAACGGAATACATCTCTGATGGACAGGTTTATACAGCATTCCTGGATCGTGGAGAAGTAGCAAAATTCGAAACAACTCTATTCGGAGGGTCTACTTACCGTATCGCGGCCAGCGCTGGTGATGATGAAGACTACGTAATCTTCACTTTGAAAGATCCTGCTGGAAACATCCTTTTCACAAACAGCAACTATAAGAATGCTCCTTATTGGGACTTCGAAGTTGACGAAAGTATTACTGTAACCATCGAAACAAAATTGGATCCGGATCTGAAATTTTCAGGTTGCGTTGTCATGTTGATTGGATTCAAATAATAAGCCTTATCGCCCATGAGCGAAAGAATACTTCGTGCTTTAATGCAACTCTTCGCCATTGTAGCGAAGGTAGATGAAGTATCGCATCAAGACCAAGGCGGAACATTCCTTCAAAGTACTGAAGGAGAGAAAGTTATCGAAAGCTTCTTGCAGTCGGAGTTGAGCTCCTCTGACGTGAAAAAATACCTCAATATCTTCGAGGATTTCTTGAATTCCACCCGTGGAAAAGTGTACAACAAATCAGGTGATAAAAAGCGTACTGCTCTTCACTCAGTGAAAGTCTTACGCATCTGTGAGCAAATCAATAAGGAGCTCACGCAACGACAGAAATTCATTGTACTCCTTCGAATCTTTGAGTTCATACACTCTGATAACGTCCTTACGGAAAAGGAAATGGAATTCATCCAGACAGTGGCGGATTCCTTTAATATCAAAAGTGAAGAATTTCAGCAGATTCATCATTTCATTCAGGCAACATCCGATGATATCGTAGATGAGAAGAATCATGTTTATTACTGTGCGAACAACACGCAGGAGTTTAAAAGTGCGAAATTTGCCGAGGTTGATGGATTAGACGGGTTTATTCACGCCATCTATATTGAAAGCGTAAAAACGATCTTCTTCCGCTATTTCGGAAAGCACGAGCTTTTTATCAATGGACAGATTTCCGATACTGACAAGACGCATGTCTTCAATATTGGATCTACCATTCGTACCACGAAGAGCCAGCAGATTTTCTACAGCGATATTATTTCGCGAGTTCTTGATCAAGAGAACAGAGAAACGCTGAACTTCGAAGTCAACAAGGTAAGTCATTCATTTAAAGCGGATAACATTGCTTTAAAAGAACTCTCATTGACCACTTCCAGCGGTAACTTGGTTGGAATCATGGGAGGTTCCGGTACCGGTAAGACGACGCTCATGAACATCATGAACGGAAAGATCAAACCAACGCATGGAAACCTGAAAATCAATGGAATTGACCTGCACGAGGACCGAAAATCTTTAGAAGGTGTGATTGGTCACGTGAGTCAAAGCGACTTATTGGTGGAAGAATTGTCCGTATTTGAAAACCTCTTCTTCTCTGCCCGATTGTGCATGAAGGGATTCAGCGATTCAGAATTGACAAAGAAAGTCGCGTCTACTTTAAAAATGTTGGGACTCTACGAGATTCGTTATTTGAAAGTAGGATCGAAATTGGATAAGGTAATCTCAGGCGGACAACGAAAACGATTGAATATCGCCTTAGAACTGATCCGAGAGCCCTCTATCCTATTCGTAGATGAACCGACTTCAGGTCTCTCCAGTAGAGATTCTGAAAACATTATGGATCTTCTCAAAGAATTGTCTTTGAACGGAAAATTGGTTTTCGTAGTCATTCACCAACCATCGTCGAATATCTTCAAATTGTTCGATCGCTTGCTGATCATGGACAAAGGAGGTTATCCAATTTACGACGGAAACCCGCTGAATGCCATTGTTCACTTCAAAACGTATTCGTTCCGAGGAAATGCCCACGAGAGAGAATGCAGCCTTTGCGGTAACGTGAATCCGGAACAAATTTTCGACTTGATCGACGCTAGAATCGTTGATGAATTCGGAAATGAAACGCAGTCCAGGAAGCGATCCGCTGAGGATTGGCACGAATTGTATTTGGAACAGCGTGAAAAGTACAAAAAGAAAGACGTGGAGTCTAGTGCAGTGCGTATTTCTCAATTACCAGGGAAATGGCGCCAGTTCACCACATACGTGCGGAGAGATGTATTGAGCAAAGCCTCGAATTTGCAGTACATTCTGGTAAACTCATTGGTTGCGCCTATTCTAGCTTTGGTATTGAGCTTTTTCATCAAATATTTTGATTCTGGAGAAGCGGGAGGCTATTCCTTTTACGGTAACGAGAATATTCCGCAGTACATTTTTATCGCTGTAATTGTCTCCATTTTCTTAGGATTGACAGTCGCTGCGGAGGAAATCAATAAAGACAAGGAGATCTTATCTAGGGAATCTTTTCTGAATATTTCACGGAGTAGTTATCTGTTCTCCAAGGTATTGATCATGTTTACGATATCTGCTATTCAAACAGGTTTATTCCTTCTGATTGGAAATTTAATTCTCGGGATCAGTGAGAATTGGCTGGAATATTGGGTTGTCCTCTTCTCTACCGCCTGCGCCTCTAATTTGCTAGGATTGAACATTTCAAGTGCTTTCAATTCTGCCAAGGTGATTTATATCATCGTTCCTCTTTTGATCATACCCCAACTGTTGTTCAGTGGAGTAATCGTGAAGTTTGATAAGCTCCACCCATCTCTTTCTGAAGCGAACAAAGTTCCTTGGGTTGGAAACATGATGATTTCACGTTGGGCATACGAGGGCTTAGCCGTTGAGCAAAGCGTGGACAATTCATTGTCTGAAAAGACCTTCACGTTTGAACTGGAGAAAAGTCAGGCGAAATGGAAGAAAGATTATTGGCTTCCTGAGATTAAGTCTAGAATTCAGACGCTTCAAACACCAGACGAGCACACCAAGAAAGAACTTCAGGATGCGCGTACTATTTTGATTAACGAAATTGAACGTGAAGATGCTTACTGGAGTAATTTATCGTGTGAATCGTGTATTAGCGACTTGAAATCCAAGGAAATGACCAAGGATGAAGATTTCAAAAATATCAACAAATTCTTGGACTATCTGAAGAACAACTTCAACGAGAAAGTCAATAAGAATACGCGAAACATCAATAATTATATCCACAAGATTGGTGAGAAGAATTATATCGCGCTTAAGAAGAAATATACGAACGAAGCCTTACAGAAATTGGTTACCAATCGTTTGGAATCTGAAAAGGTAATTGTGCACGAAGGCCGCTTGTATCAGAACGATGACCCGATTTATCAAGATCCAATCGGTACGCCTTTCTTTCAGACGCATTTCTATGCCCCACACAAATACTTGTTTGGAAGAAAATACAGCACCTTTAACATCAACTTGGTCTTTATCTGGATCATTTCCATCCTCACCTACATTGCTCTATATTTCGACATTATTAGGCACTTGCTAGTTGCATCCGTTCGTTTCATGAAGCGGGTTTCAGGGAATCGTGTAGGAACGGCGAAGTAAATTCTAAAGTTTAGGGCACAAAAAAACCGGGTAAGAGATCATTGAGCGAAGTCGAAATGACCGATATACCCGGCTAAATATTTATTTCTTGTAATTTCTTACATCAGCATTCCTCCACAAACGTTAATTGTTTGTCCAGTAATGTATGCAGACATGTCAGATCCTAGGAATACCGCCAAATCAGCAACATCTTTCGGCTGACCTCCACGCTTCAAAGGAATTGATGCACGCCATTCAGCAACAACTTTCTCGTCCAATTCAGCAGTCATTTCTGTTTCGATGAATCCTGGAGCGATCGCATTGCAACGAATGTTACGAGATCCAAGCTCTTGAGCTACTGACTTTGTAAATCCAATCATTCCTGCTTTTGAAGCCGCGTAATTCGCTTGTCCAGCATTACCGCTCACTCCTACTACAGATGACATGTTGATAATTGATCCTTTACGGGCTTTCAACATCGGACGTTGAACCGCTTTCGTCAAGTTGAAGGCAGACTTCAAGTTCGTATTTATCACGTCATCCCACTGTTGCTCTGTCATACGCATTAACAAAGTGTCACGTGTAATTCCGGCATTGTTAATCAAAACATCAACTGTTCCGAAAGCTTCAATTACCTGATCTACCAATTCTTGAGCTTGATCAAATTGAGACGCGTCGGATTTAAATCCTTTCACAGTTCCTCCGTTTGCAGACAATTCCGCTTCCAATGCTTTCGCTTTTTCTTCAGACGATAAATACGTGAATGCAACCGTTGCACCTTGATTTACACATTCTTCAGCGATAGATTTCCCGATTCCACGAGAAGCTCCTGTAATTAAAACAACTTTGCCGTCTAGTAATTTCATGAATTTCAAATTTTGGCAAATATAAGTATTCTATTGATCGATCAGTCCAATACCCGCGTTAACACGTAAATACCTGAAATTGATCGATTCACATTAATAATTCGTCGAAACGTTCATTGGTTCGCGTTGAATATTCATATACCGACTATTTATTACCGTTTATTCAAAGAGATTTTTACATTTGGTTAGGTTTAGTTGTAAAAGGTAGGTTAGGTATAGAGAGTGACTCACGAAGTCACTCTCTCTTTTTTTGTACCTATATCAAATTGTTTTCCTGTCTGCCGTCAGGCACGGCAAGAGCCTCAACCAACGAAAAATGTGCCCTGAGGCACTCGAAGGACACGTTTGTTTAGAGTAATTAATTAAAGAAATCCCAAGAAATCCCGACGCGAATTCGAGTCCCAGCAATAGAATATCCAACGGCCTCTCGAATAGTTCGATCATTCCAGAAGTATCCGATGTTTTCAAACCTTGCGTAGAATCGGAATTGATCAATTCCCAAGGAAGCAAAGAAATGCAGGTTCGCCATTCCAGGATTGATTCCCAGCGAACTGTTCCAATAAAAGGCGTCCATGGACGGGATATAGCTCCGCAATGCAAATCCATTATTGAAGGAAGCATCCAATCCTACAACAGCAGCGAGTTTCTTCGCCTTGAACAATCTTCCTTTTACGTACAATCGTGAGTAGCCTTGAAATGTCGGTAAATAGTTATAACGATCTGTGCTTAATACTACTGCAGGACGAAAGTGAAGTGCCATCCATTGCAAATGCGCTCCAAATTCAATGGAATTGGCCGTTCCAAGAGAATCATTTAATGCCCAGTTCGTTCCATCAAAGGTATAAACAGACGGCAGTGAGAATAAAGTTGCTTTTCCCTCCAGCGATAACAAGCTGTCCTTAACAACATACGAAGCAGATCCTCCTATCTTTAACACAACCTGACGATTTATCGCGTTTAATTGGTAGCCGTAATTGTTTCCGTAGAAGAAACGTTGAATGGCATCCGCTGGCAATGATGAGAACAATGCGTTCGCCTTCACCTCCAACTTTTTTGAAGCGTATTGGGCGGAGGTTCTGTTCTCTATACCGTTAAATCCACCGATAATATTGAATCGGAAGGAGTTGCTCAAAGAAATTCCTTTCCATTCGAAACGCAATTCAGATTTCAAATCGATTTCAGAAGTATCGCGCAAATCTCTTACATCCCAACTGTTCCAATAACGATGTTGCACGGTTCCATCAATGTAAAATCCGGTCGTCTTGTTTAAGAAATACACTCCTGCCCCATTTGCTAAAGAAGGATGATTCCAAACATCTTGCGTTTGTGTCGAATCGTAGTTCACAATGGAATATCCCTCAATATTCGCACCGCTGTTGCTTTCGAAGAACTTTCGATTGATAATGGCGAATTGATGTTTCGTCACCAATCCGAAATGATTCAAAGAATCTGAAGTGAAATTCAAAAAGTTCTGAATCTCTGCGGTAGCCATGCGTGTTTCACTATTCGCTGTTCTCAAAACAGGAACAAATTCTAACCCCAAACCGATTAGTGAATCCAATCCTATACTTCCCGTCAATGCTGCTGTATCTGTATTAATACCTCCCGGATGTGAAACATTATAGGATTGAAAACTCCCCGCAAATTTCATTGAATAGCGTAATCCATCCCGCTGTACGCGCATACGAACATCATCGCCCGTAAAGTTGCTATTTCTAAGGAATCCAGCTCCGGTGTAACGGTGGTAGTCCAGATTGAGTTTGAACCCTCCATTGAATGCCTGAGTATAACGCAAGTGCAAGAACTGCGTTCCTTGAGAACCAAATGAGTAGGCAAATCCCAAATGTGGCAAAGAACTATAACGCATGCGATCCTGCGTCGTAAAGCCATTCAATCGATATTGCGTAATGTCTAAAAAGAGTTGATCTGCAGATAGAGCCGAACGACTGGAGAGGTTTCTACCGCCGTCAAATGAAGAAGGTAAAGGATTGTTGGCGATGTCGAAAGTATCTTGAATTCCGCCGGTTCGCTGAGTGAACAAGATGGTATCTGGAACGAGGTCAAGCTGGGCGTTTGCAACCGCCGATACTGCCATGAACACGAAGAATATCCAGAATTTCATCTCAGCTAAAAGTATAAAAAAAGGGCTGCCCGAAACAAATCAGGAGCCCTGTAAAATGGGTTTAACAAAGATTAAAGCGCGTTAACACGTACCTGAAGTCCAGACTTCAAGTTTGCTGCTTTATTCTTGTGAATAATGTTACGCTTTGCCAATTTGTCGATCATAGCTGTAACAGAAGGAAGCATTTTTTCTGCTTCTTTCTTGTCTTCGATGCTGCGCAATTTACGGATCGCGTTACGCGTCGTTTTGTGCTGATACTTGTTGCGAAGACGCTTTGCTTCGTTTGATCGGATTCTTTTTAATGCTGACTTGTGATTCGCCATATTAACCTTTCTTATTTTAAACAGTTCGTTGCAGCCCATAGGAGAATCGAACTCCTGTTTCCAGGATGAAAACCTGGCGTCCTAACCACTAGACGAATGGGCCATTTACAGTGTGAGGGTGGAGTTTTGAGGGATACCCTCGCACTCAAACATCACTCTCGCTCTGCTTTCGCAGCCCATAGGAGAATCGAACTCCTGTTTCCAGGATGAAAACCTGGCGTCCTAACCACTAGACGAATGGGCCTTATTTCAATTTTGCTGTATCGTTTTACAACATCTGCCGCCAAAAGCGAGTGCAAATATAACTTGAATTTCTTTAATCACAAACGTTCACAGGGGATTTTTTCTAAAAAATAACGTCGTCTTCAGACGAGAACTTGAACCCCAATCTTTTACCTGTCGCCATTTGCAAATCTGAACTGATTTGATTGACTTGTCCAATGGTAATAGCTTGTAATCTTTCGTAAGGCGGAACAATCAAGTCAAAATTGATTGCGAATGCCATGGCCGTCTGCACAATTTGACGCATCACCTCGTCTGTTAATACGTTCTTTTCCAGATCAGTAAACAAGGTGTTTAACGGACCTTTTCCTTCCACCATAAAATGATAGTTGTGATTCATGAGCATGCGTCCGATCAGATAACCGACATCATTCATGCGGTTCTGTTCCATGGATTCGGCTAGGAAATTGAAGATATTGATCACTCCAAAGAAGCCGTTCGCTCCATTTTCTTTCAGGTATTCGCTTTCCCAGAGAGGATTCTCATCGTCGAAGCGGAAAATGTTTGTGTGCAATTGAAACACAAGCGTATCGCTACCGATATGCAAACGAAACTCGTATTTACCTTTGTCTTCGTAGGTAAGACGCACACGGCTGTCATCTACGTGTTTTCTCAGTTCTTGTAGTTCGTCTTGAACGACAATTTTAAAAGAATTGAAAACGCCTTCCGAATAATCGGCAATATCTTGTTTCATTGCGGCTTTATTCACCAAAAGGTCAATAATCGCCTCTCTTCTCTTGTGTTTCTTTTCCATGATTAGTAAGCCTTAGCGAAGATCACACGTCCAGCGGAAGGCTTTCCTGTTACCATACATACACCTGCTTCTTCCTCTCTATCGAAAGGAATACAACGAATGGTCGCTTTTGTGTCTTCTTTGATTTTTTGTTCTGTCTCCTCTGTTCCATCCCAGTGCGCTAGGAAGAACCCTCCTTCACTTTCTATTCTCTCTTTGAACTCATCGTATGAATCCACTGTTCGCGTATTTTCTGTGCGGAATTTCAATGCTTTATCGAACAAGTTCTTTTGCATTTCTTCCAATAACGATTCGATGTAATCCGCAACTCCTTCAAACGAGACAACTTCTTTGGTCTTCTCATCACGACGTGCTACTTCCACAGATCCGTTCCCCAAATCTCTCGGCCCCATTGCCAAACGAACTGGAACTCCTTTTGCTTCGTACTCCGCAAACTTCCATCCTGGACGCCTGTTATCATCATCGTCTAGTTTGAAGGAAATTCCACGTTTGCGTAATTCAGTAGCTAATTCGTTCAATTTCTCTGAAATCGCTGCTAGATCTTCATCTGATTTAAAAATTGGAACGGCAACAACCTGAATTGGCGCCAAAGCGGGTGGCAACACCAATCCTTCATCGTCTGAATGTGTCATAATCAAAGCTCCCATCAAACGAGTTGAAACTCCCCAAGAAGTTGCCCAAACGTAATCTTGTTTCCCTTCTTTATTGGTGAATTTCACATCGAAAGCCTTCGCAAAGTTTTGCCCTAAGAAGTGGGATGTTCCTGCTTGCAATGCTTTTCCATCCTGCATCATCGCTTCGATACAGTAGGTTTCATCAGCACCCGCAAATCGTTCACTATCGCTTTTTCGACCTTTAATTACCGGCATTGCCATGTACTCTTCTGCAAAAGCAGCGTACACATTGTTCATGCGTTCCGTTTCTTCCAGTGCTTCTTGCTTCGATTGATGCGCTGTATGTCCTTCTTGCCACAAGAATTCAGCCGTTCTAAGGAAAATTCGTGTACGCATCTCCCAACGAACTACGTTTGCCCACTGATTGATCAAAATTGGCAAATCACGGTAGGATTGAATCCATTTCTTGTACGTATTCCAAATAATCGCCTCACTGGTCGGTCGAACTACAAGTTCTTCCTCCAAACGCGCTTTTGGATCTACAATTAGCTTTCCAGGATTGTCTTCGTCGTTTTTCAAACGGTAATGCGTTACAACCGCGCATTCTTTCGCAAATCCTTCTGCGTTCTTCTCTTCAGCTTCAAACAGGCTTTTCGGAATGAAAATGGGGAAATATGCATTAGAGTGACCTGTTTCTTTGAACTTCGCGTCCAAAACGTCTTTCATCTTCTCCCAGATGGCGTAACCGTATGGCTTGATCACCATACACCCACGAACATCTGAGTGCTCTGCAAGGTCTGCTAACTCCACTAATTGGTTATACCATTCTGAATAATCTTCTGCTCTCGTTGTGAGTTTCTGAGCCATTTGAAATCTGAATTTTTAGTAAAGACAGCAAATATAAGAAGAAGGAGCTAGCGACAAGCAGAAAGCGGAAGGTTAAAGGTGGAAGGATACTTTTTACTTTCTACCTTCTACTTTTTACCCACAGTGTACTTCCCTTCCCTACGCTTTCTGCGTCAATCCATCGCGAATGGTTTGATCGAAAGGAGTTTTATTCAATTTGCTTTTCACCCACGCAGCGATATCAAAGTACTCCAATACCACGCGTTCGTTATGATCTTTGAGTAATTCCGTGATTTCCTCGTCCATTTTCTCAAAAATCTCCAAACGATTTACACCATCAATAGTTTTGGCCAGTTTACGAATGTGCTTGATGCACACGTTCTCAATTTGATAATCACGATCTTGCTTGCTCAAGTATCTGTTTGTCGATTTCACAACGTATTCCAAGAAGTCGTAATTTTCTAATTCATAATGAATTACAATATTGAATAGACGCGAGAAGCTGTAAATATCTCTGCGCAGATTCTGCTCGTTATCGTTCAATACTTCATTCAGATATTGCAGTGCTTTTTTGTAATCGCCTACTCCGAAATGACTGTATGCTTTGTTGTAGGTAAGCAAAACTTCCATTTCTTTACTGATCTTACCCTCGTAAGTTTCTTGCAGATCTTCAATGGTTGGGATCAATGCTACACTTCCGTCGAAATCCCCCAAAGAATGCAGCAGTACCAATTCTTGATTGTACGTATTCGAAACGATTCGAACGGCAATATCCACGGATTTAAAGGCTTTCTTTCCTTGTAAACTACGGATGTCTTCAATTAATGCCTTTGCCTCGTCAAATTCACCTAAATCCGTGTGGCAGCGGAGTAAATGAAACAATGTATTTACGTAGCGCTGACCAGCATCTAGCCTGATATCCGGATTGTTGTCCAAAATTTCGCGAGTTCTATTGAAGAATTGGAAACTGTCCTCATAATTACGGTTCGTAGCAGCACAAAGTCCTTTGATGTAATAACAGATGGACGCCGCCTTGGTGCTGAGCGCCGTATTCTTTCCTTTAATCAGGTGATAATCCGCAATATCCTCTACCACCTTACGCTCGCGTTCATTTCGAGTAAATCCTCCAGAACGGAAAATCTGGTTGATTTTACTGTAAATTACAGTGTATTCAGCAAGATTTCGAAGTTTGGCAATTACCATCTCCTCTTCCTCTACCAATTTATCCAAATCCGTTGAGAACTCCCCTGATTCATACGCCGATTCCAACAACTTCTTTTCCCAACTAATCAATTCGAACCAATAGTAGAATTTCTCGTGACGTTTTGCTATTTCTTTGGCTCTACCAACAAACTTCTCGCACTCTTTATATAGTGCTTTGTTATAAAGGATTTCTACGTTTTTAATTTCCTGTGTCAGTGTACTACTGATACTCTGCTCACTATAATACGCTCGTAAACTCTTCAAAATCAACTTATAAAGATGATTCTTCTCTGAAGGCAGATGCTTGATAAACGTTTCTCCTTCAAATTCTTTCTTCAATGCAGCTTCATCATACACAGATTGCTTTTCGATGTAATCGAAGATTTTCAAATAATTCTTTTCTCCGGATTGCAGTGATGAGGAAAGTTTGAAAAATCGCTTCTCAGATTTCGTTAGCGACTTCACGAGTTTAAAGAGTTCCGTAGATGGCTTCATACCTTATTATTGGGGTTTAAGTCACAGTATAAGACGCAAATTAAGAATTAAGATTCAAACCATAACAATTCATTTCAACTTATTGCTTGAACTGCTATCTCCCTTGATTCTTGCGTAGACCATAAAGACTTAACAATACTATAGTCACATAATAGAGTAATAAGAATACAAGAAAGGCCTTGGTTTCCCAAAGCCTTTCACAAACAACAACAAACTAAAAAACCTCAATTCGGACTCTGTCCTATCTGAGGGTTATCTTTTCACCCTTTTCGATGACATCATCAGGACTGGTGAAACCATTTAATCGCATGACTGTCTTAGCATTCATCGCGAATTTCTGTGAAATCTCAGCTACGGTCATATCTTCCGTAAGCGTTGTTCTCGTTCTTTTAAAAATATTAGATCGTTTCTTTGGCTGAATGTAAACGATATCGCCCGCTTCCAACATATCTTTTGAACTACCAAAGTCGTTGTATCGGTACAATTGTTTCAAGGTCAAACCAAATTCTTTCGAAATCTTATAGAATGTATCTCCTTCTTTGACGGTAACATACTTCACCTTATTAGAATGAAGCATTACAGAATGTTTGTTAGAATGAGATTCATTGTTTACGATCAATTGCGGTGCTTCCAGCATCATTCCCGTGTCGTATTGATCCAAATCAAGCTCCTCAATTATTTTGATTAGCTTTTCCGGATACTTAGGACTTGTTGCATACCCTGCTTTCTTCAATCCTTTTGCCCAGGATTTATAATCGGTAACATCGTATTCGAATAAAAAGGCATATCGACTGTACGTAGTTAGAAACGTTGAGTGATCTTGATACGACTCACTTGCGTTTTTATATACACGAAAGCATTCGCCTTTGGCATCGTCATCCATGTACATTTTCTTCCCCGTCCAACCGTGGCACTTAATTCCAAAATGATTGTTTCCTTCAACGGCCAATGTGGAATTTCCACTTCCACTTTCAAGAATCCCTTGCGCTAAAGTAATACTCGCCGGGATGTTGTGATCCATCATTTGCTGGATCGCCGTTTCTTTCCATGTATCAACGTATTCAGCTCTAGTAATCTTCGCAGCGAAGGAACTAGAACTGAGTAAAAGCGCTGATATCAGTACTAAATTCTTATTCATGTTTGTTGTGTTTGTGTTCTCTACTACGTGTATATCGTAATTGAGTTACATAAAATTGTTAATAACTATCATTTTATTGTTGAAAACTTCGAAAAACCACGAATAACGGACATTTTGACAGGTCGAATTAAAGGTTAATGCCATTTTTTCCGAAAAAATCATTCAAAAATGAAATGGCGTGCCTTTTGACAAAAACCAGTCGAACAAAACAATGAACAATGGACCAAAATAAATTGACAATTCGAACGCAAGAAGCTTTGCAAGCGGCGCAGCAATTGGCGACACAAAACGGTCATCAAACAATAGAGACTGGGCACGTACTTTCTGGTATCATGGAAGTGGATAAAGATGTTACTCCCTTCTTATTGAATGCCATGAATGTGGATTCGGACATGCTGAAAAATGCATCTGATCGAATCGTGCAAACATACCCTAAAGTATCTGGAGGACAAATGTATATGTCCAATCAAATGAACCAAGTATTGAACAATGCTTTCACTGAAATAAAAACATTCAACGATACGTATGTATCCATCGAAGTATTGTTTTATGCCATGCTTTCAGCGACAGATGCGGCAGGTACCCTTTTGAAGGATAATGGAATCACAAAAAAGAAATTAAAGGAGGAAATCATGAATCTACGTAATGGCGAAACGGTGCAATCGAATAGTACGGACGGAACGTATCAATCATTGGACAAATACGCCAACAACTTGAATGAAATGGCAAAAGCGGGAAAATTAGATCCTGTGATTGGCCGTGATGATGAGATTCGACGTGTTTTGCAGATTCTCACGCGAAGAACCAAGAACAATCCAATTCTTATTGGTGAGCCAGGTGTTGGTAAAACAGCCATTGCCGAAGGGATTGCACACCGAATTATTGAAGGAGATGTACCAGAAAATCTAAAATCTAAGATCGTGTACTCTTTAGATATGGGCGCCCTAATTGCCGGAGCTAAATACAAAGGAGAGTTCGAGGAGCGCTTGAAATCCGTTGTAAAAGAAGTGATTAAAGCCGATGGAGAAATCATTCTCTTTATTGATGAAATTCACACGCTCGTAGGAGCCGGAGGTAGCGGTGAAGGAGCAATGGATGCAGCAAACATACTGAAGCCCGCCCTCGCCCGTGGAGAGCTGCGTGCAGTCGGAGCAACAACTCTGAACGAGTATCAAAAGTATTTTGAGAAGGACAAAGCGTTGGTACGTCGATTCCAAACAGTTTTGGTGGATGAGCCTTCAACAGAAGATGCTATTTCGATTCTCCGAGGAATTAAAGAGAAGTACGAGAATCATCATAAAGTTTTGATCAAAGACGCGGCTATTATAAATGCCGTAGAGTTATCGCAAAGATATATTACGGAGCGTCATTTGCCGGACAAAGCCATTGATTTGATTGACGAAGCGGCGTCCAAATTGCGCATGGAAATTAACTCAAAACCTGAAGAACTGGACGAGATTGAACGTAAAATCATGCAATTGGAGATTGAGCGCGAGGCCATCAAACGTGAGAAAGATAAAGTGAAGATGCAATCGCTGGAGGAAGAATTAGCGAATTTGAGTTCAGAGCGCGATGCGCTAAGAGCCAAATGGCAATCGGAGCATGAAGTCGTGGACAAGATTCAAGCATTCAAAGAAGAAATCGACAACTTGAAATTAGAAGCAGATCAAGCAGAAAGAGCTGGAGATTTCGGAAAAGTGGCAGAGTTGCGATACGGACGGATCAAAGAAACCGAGCGCGATTTGGAAGAAGCAAAAGCGAAATTGTTAGAAATGCAGGCTGATTCCAAAATGATCAAGGAAGAGGTCGATGCCGAGGAAATTGCTGAAGTAGTTTCCAAATGGACGGGAATCCCGGTGAACAAGATGATTGAAAGTGAACGCGAGAAATTGCTAAAACTGGAAGATCAACTTAGCAAGCGTGTTGTAGGTCAGAAAGAAGCTATCGAAGCAATTTCTGATGCCGTAAGACGCTCTCGCGCAGGACTTCAAGACGGAAAACG
Organism: Fluviicola sp. XM-24bin1; assembly: GCA_003149635.1. Classification (GTDB taxonomy): domain Bacteria; phylum Bacteroidota; class Bacteroidia; order Flavobacteriales_D; family Crocinitomicaceae; genus UBA4466. Next base: position 81,730 of record QCWI01000011.1, on the reverse strand, counting down.
CCCGATTGGATCGTTCATCTTCCTTGGAACAACGGGAGTTGGAAAGACAGAATTAGCGAAATCCCTAGCGGACTATCTCTTTAACGATGAAAATGCCATGACGCGCATCGATATGAGTGAGTACCAGGAGAAGCACGCTGTAAGTAGATTGGTGGGAGCACCTCCTGGATACGTCGGATATGATGAAGGAGGCCAGTTGACCGAAGCCGTTCGCCGACGTCCATACTCCATCATCTTATTGGATGAAATCGAAAAAGCGCATCCAGATGTATTTAACATCTTGTTGCAAGTGCTAGATGATGGCCGATTGACGGACAACAAAGGACGCACCGTGAATTTCAAGAATACGATCATCATTATGACGTCCAATCTTGGTTCGCATGTCATCCACGAGCGCTTCGAAGGAATCAAAGAAAGTGAGTTCGACAGAGCTTCCGAGCAAGCAAAAACCGATGTTATGGAATTGTTGAAACAAACGATTCGACCTGAATTCTTGAATAGAATTGATGAAACGATCATGTTCCAGCCGTTAACACGACAGAATATCAACGAAATCGTTTCGATTCAAATGAAAGCTCTCGCTGATCGGTTGAAAGAACAACAAATCAATTTGGTCGTGAAAGACGAAGCAATGACATTCATCGCAGAATCAGGCTACGACCCGTTCTTTGGAGCGCGACCGGTAAAACGAGTGATTCAGAAGATGGTGATGAATGAATTATCCAAAGCAATCCTCGGAAATCAAATTGATACTTCACAAAATGTCGTTTTGGACATCTTCGATGGGAAGATGGTTTTTCGCCGCCCCATAAATGAAGAGGAAGAAATAGGAATTTAAGTTTTAGTAGTAAGTAGTAGAGAGAAAGTTAGGCAGCTGAGTCTTCGAATAGACCGGCTGCCTTTCTTTTGTACATTTGTGTCATGAAGATTTTAAATGCTTCCAAACACGCGTTAACGTTAATTTTTGTGGCTACTCTAGTATTAGGGCTTGTTCAATTGTATAATCTGGATGTTACAGATGAGAACTTCGGTAAAGCGATAATTGGAGGCATTTTCTACTTATCCTTGGCCGTTTTGCTTGGAGTTTACCGCATCCATTGGATCGGTAGAAATAAAATCAATTGGATTTCATTTGGTCTGTTCATTCTCACTCTCATTGGATTGTTACTGATGTTTGTAAGTCCGAAAAACGTAATGGCATTCTGGAAACCAACAATAGCAGCGTTTGTATTACTGTGCGGACAAGCTTATTTCCTACGATTGAATCGAAATAATTGGAGCGCTTGGCTTGCAAAAGGATTCTTGGGAATCACCTCTATCCTATTTTTAATTCCGTTGCTGCTAGAAACCTCCAGTCGCGATTACTACATGATCGCTTGGATCAGTTTGTTGGGAACAGGGCTATTTTCCATAATTCAGCTCTTCCTGCCTGAAAAGCAACACTAGTCGGTCACGTAAGTTCCGAACCCGTATAAACGCTTCGTCCAGTAATCACTCTTTGTGACGTCCGTGATGACAATCCCTTTGCTGGAAGCACTGTGAATCATTGTCAGTGGCTCACCTTTTTCAGAGATCACAATGCCTACATGCGATATTCCGGAACCGTTATCGAAGAAGACGAGATCGCCTTTTTGGACATTCTTGGCCTTCACTTTTTTAGACGATTCGTACTGATCTACAGCTCTGCGTGGCAAACTCTTTCCATTTTGCTTCATCACGTAGCTCGTAAATCCACTGCAATCGAATCCGCCGGGTGAACTTCCCGCCCAGACGTATGGCGTTCCCAATTGTTTCTTCGCGGTAATAATGATCTCATCTCGAAAATCTGGATTCGCAACTACAGTTGTATCGGGATTCTCAACGGTGGATGCATCTGGAATGTCATCCAAATCATCAATATTTTCAAAGAGGACGTCTATGATTTCTTGCACCAATTCGAACTCATCTTTCTTTCCGCGTCGTTTTAGATCTGCCGCCCAAGTCACCAATTCATTCTTCACCCAAGTCAATTCGTACTTGTGAGAAGCGAATAGTTTTTCGGAATCCTCGTCACGCTTAATCTCAAGAAACAGTTCTTTGGCATCTTCCAGAGCATGCGGATGACGCAACAACCAATGCTCATTTTGAGACAATTGTAAGGCACTCAAACTTTTATAATACTTCGGAAGCAAGGAGAAGTCGTATTCCGGCTTGTCCATTAACCTTCTTGATCTTCGGTACACCTTTTTGTAGTGCCGTTGATCGAAAAGCATTTCTAGTTTGTCGAATTCCGGATTCTGAGCCTTAGCTTCAAACCGAACTCCTACAAACAATAGAAGAAATATGAGTGTTACGTGCCATTTCATCTATTCGAAGTAACGAATTAAACCTCTTGTTGATACGCCATACAGCGAAATTCATTCCACAATTGAGTGTTGACGGCTGAGACGAAAGATAAAAGAACAAAGACAAAAGACCTGTGCGCATTTACAATCCTCCTCTAGACCTATCTTTTCTCTTTCATCTTTTCGTCTTTTCTCTTAACAATTTTTATGTGACGATCGGCGTATCAATTGACCGACAAATGCGTTATATTAGTATATGGTATCGAACCGTGATCATTAAACTTATTTCATGAAATATATTTTATTCTCAGCCGTGGCGCTGATGTCGTTTGCAGGATACAGTCAAATTGAAAAAGACAAAATTGCGACGACGCAAAAATTCGATGAAGTTCTTACATACGTTAACAAGTTGTATGTAGATGACGTGGATCAAGAACAATTAACGGATGCAGCGATTGTGGCATTGTTGGAGAAATTGGATCCCCACTCTACTTTTATCTCAAAAGAAGAAGTCAACGAGGCGAACGAACGAATTAATGGAAACTTTGTTGGAATTGGAATCCGTTTTCAAATCTTAAAAGACACATTAATGGTGGTTTCTACCATTCCGGGTGGGCCATCTGAAAAGCTAGGATTGCAGGCGGGAGATAAAATCATCAAGATTGAAAATGAAACGGTTGCTGGAGTTGGCCTGAAGAATAGCGGTGTTCGTGAACGACTTTTAGGAGATCGCGGTACCAAGGTAAAAGTTGAAGTGCAACGTAAAAACATGCGCAACACCCTAGATTTTGTGATTACCCGTGATATTATTCCTGTAAACTCTGTGGATGCTGTGTATATGGTTTCCGATAAAACAGGATACATCAAATTGAACGCATTCTCTCGAAACTCATTGAAAGAAGTGCGAGATGGAATCAAAGAATTGAAGGCCGCAGGGATGGAGAATCTAATCTTCGACTTGCAAGGAAATGGCGGAGGATTGCTTCGCGCAGCGCAATATCTATCTGACGAATTCTTATCTGACGACAAGTTGATTGTATATTCAGAAGGACGCGCGCAACCGCGTACCGATTTGACAGCAGGAATTGACGGACTTTGGGAAGATGGCAAGTTGATCGTTTTGACAGATGAGTACTCTGCATCAGCGAGTGAAATTCTCTCAGGCGCTATTCAGGATTGGGATCGCGGAATGATTGTCGGACGGCGTACATTCGGAAAAGGATTGGTACAACGACCAATCGATTTAACGGATGGTTCTCAAATTCGATTGACGATTGCTCGTTACTACACGCCTAGCGGACGTTTCATTCAGAAATCATACGAAGACAAAGAAGCATACCAGAAAGATTTGCTGGATCGATACGATCGCGGTGAGTTCATGAATCAGGATTCAATTCAATTCGATGATTCATTGCTTTTCGAAACGATGATCAATAAGCGTAAAGTGTACGGTGGCGGTGGAATTATGCCAGATGTATTTGTTCCTTTGGACACAACAGAAATCACGGATTACTACTCTGCCCTAGTTCGTTCTGGTAAGGTAAACACTTTTGCATTGGAGTACGTAGACGGAAACCGTGAAGATTTGCTTTCGAAATATGGAGACTTCTCCATGTTCCGCGATAACTTCGAAATGGACAAGGAACTAATGGATGAATTCTTCGCTTACGTTGAAGAAGAGCGTGGTGACGATGAAGACTTGGCATTCAATGAAGAAGAGTACGAATTGAGCGAAAACTTGCTAAAACTTCGTTTGAAAGCAACAATGGCGCGTGATCTTTGGGGATACAGCGAGTTCTACCAGATCTACAACGAATCCAACGAGATTCTTCAAAAAGCAATTGAGGTAATTGAATCAGAGCAGTATGACTTGCTTGGTTCCAACAACTAGAATTTTGTACATTTGAGTCGTAAAATCCAGACAAAAATGAAGCATTTATTGATTCCCGTTGCAGCAGCCTTTTTGTTGTTTTCATGCAGCGGCTCTGAAGAAGATGAAGGAGCGAAAGCTCAAAGCGGAGAAGTAACATCGTCAATTGACGCGGATGCAGATCTTTCTCCTGAAGTGAAAAAGGAAATGGAAGCGGAACGCAAGCGTGTTGCAGAAGAAGAGCGCAAGCTTGAAGCAACGATGACTTCACTTACATTTGATAAAGAAATGCACGATTTCGGTGATGTGGCAGCAGAAACTGATGTGTTCACTGAATTCAAAGTTACCAACACTGGTAAACGTCCTTTGATCATTGAAAATGTTTCAGCAAGTTGTGGATGTACTACTCCGAAAAAACCGGAAAAGCCAATTCCTCCTGGAGCAACAGACGTTATTGAAGTAAAATTCAAGTCGAAGCCTGGTCAGTTGAATGAAATTACAAAGACGGTTACGGTTACAGCGAACACCAAAGAGAAAACACATCAAGTGAAGATTCGTGCCTTCGTAAAAGGATAAAATTCACTCAGAATTTCTGAATTACTTCTTGAAAAGAATTTAAGGTAGGAGAATCTTCTCCTACTTTTTACTTTAATGTACCTACAAGTATGAGGTTATTGAAGTAGTAAAACGGATACGTAGGCTCCTTACGTAGAACTGTTTTGTACATTTTTCTGTACACCAACTTCCCAAATGAAAGCGGCCCGCGTGATTTGTAAAGAACTTCCGTAGGCTTAATCCCCGCTTCTGTAGCTACTTTGGCGATAGTATAAGGTGTAAACCAAAAACGGTGATCCGTATTGATGATTTCAATACACTTCTTCATTTCTTTCATTCTGTTGATATTCAGAATGTGAGGAACAGTAATTACGATCTGATCAATAGAATCTTTATAGTATTCTCTCAACCTAGACAGGAATTCCACTGGATTGTCAATATGTTCTAAGAGCTCACCAAGAATTAGGTAATCCCACTTCTCGGCTAGGATGGCTTCGTTCGCTTCTGCAGTGATATCCACGCATGTAATATTGTCGATCCCATATTTTTCCTCAACTTCCTTTGCCGTTTCTTCGTTGATGTCAAAACCAACGCATTTTTCAGCGCTTTCCGTCAAACGAGCATGCAGCCACTCCCCTTTTTTGATCTTATCTCCAATCAAAGGCAAGTGATCCAAACAACCCAGATGTACAACCTTTTTACCCTTCACCAAATTGGTTAAGTACTCAATTCGATGTTCCGGTTGAATGTTATTGGGAAGGTTAAAAACTCTTCCATTCGAAAATTTCTCCCCCTCTAAATATGTCAATATCTCTTTATCTATAATCATCCTCTGTCGATTAGTTCCTTGATGTCGTTAATGAAACGTGCATAGTTTTCTTCCGCACAATAATACTTCTTCCATTTCTCATATGCTAACGCACCCTTTTCTTTTTTATCCAATTCGTCTTCCAGCACCGTCGCCAATTGACTTGGACTCACGTCACTATTAACCAGTTTCCCACATTTATCGTCTACGATTTCACTGGTACCGCCAACATTCGTTGCGACGGCTGGAATCCCATGACTCATCGCTTCCATTATACTCACTGGAACTCCCTCCGACTCACTAACATTGACAAACAAATCCACTTGAGAATCAGCATAGAAAGTATGGATTTCATCGTTGGGCACACGTCCTTTAAAATCGTAGGAAATGTTCTTTTTGTTAGAAAGCATCTCTTTCGCCAAATCACGCACTTCGGTTTCCATTGGGCCGTTTCCAAAATGTACCCAGTGAATTTCCGTCGAATCAATTTCTGCCAAAGCACGAATAATCAAATGAATTCTTTTCAATGGAATGATATTCGAACAGCTGGCTAAGACCTTTTTATCACTATTCCCCGATTCCTTTGGTTCTTGAGTAATTCGCGTTCCCAATCTTGAGACTATATAACTTTCAAATTGCGACTTTAATTTCTCGGATTGATACTTCTTCCCAAAATCGGAAATGAAGAATAAACCATCAATGTTCTGAGAGATGTACTTTCTGAAGGATAAATAATTGTCTTTATGCGCTTCAAAATACACATCACTTCCGTGCCCTCTTGAAATGGCCAAATCGCACAAATTATCTTCTTTCAATAACACCGCTGATAGGGTCGATGCGTTCTGCCAATAGGAATAGACAACGATATCCTTCCCTGTAACTGGCAAAACTTTCCTTTCAATGAAGTCTTTCAGTTCGAGTGCCTTAAATAGGTCGTGCTTCATCTTTGCCTTCTGAGAATCATTTGCTTGACTTCCGAAAATAGATTTTACTGAAGACGCTTCATTTTGTAACAACTCATTTATCCTCTTGCGATTAGCAAATTGAATAGAAAGGAATCGGAATTTTCGCTTCAAATCGGATTTTGGCGCCAGTCGAATTAATTCAACATCCTGTGGAACTTGATATTTAACCTCGGTTTTGTTCGTTCTAGTCAGGACAATTACCTTCTTGAAAGCTTTGTGCAGATATTCAAATTCCCCTTCGATAAATGTCTCTCCACCACCATAGGGAAAATGATTACAAATCAGTAACAACGTCTTGTTTATCACTATTATCTGCTATTTATCGGTGTTTGATTAATAGAAACATATCATCCGGGAACTGTCCTTCGATATTCAAATGAAGCATTAAAGTTAAGGGTTTTCAACAAACAATTTTAACAAGTGCTAATCGCAGTAATTGCACCTCCTTGGTTGTTTCCTATTTCTACGCAAAATGATTAAGTTAGCTGAATAAAAGAGACATTGCATCAACAAGGAACATTTGTCAATAGGTTGCGCCATTTCATCCAACGCTACATATAAATGGGGATAGTATTTCGTCAGAGTATTAAATACACCATCGTCAGTTATCTGGGGGTGGCCATCGGAACGCTTAGCGCCCTTTTCATCTATCCACAAGAAGAAGAATTATACGGGCTGTTCCAGCTGTTTACGCAAGGCGCCATGTTCATCATGTCCATATTCCTAGCTGGATTCAGTGCGCATGCCATTCGTTTCTTTCCAGATTTTAAAGATTCCGACAATAAACACAATGGTTTCCTTGCATTCCTTCTCTTAGGCGCTGTTGCGGGCTTTGTCCTCTTTCTACTTTTTCTCCCATTACTTCAGCATCTGATTCTTGAGGTAATGTTCGCAGGCAATCCCAGTATTGGCGTCTTCTCAGACTACTTTCTCTACATCATCCCGCTCGTATTGTTCTACATGATGAATGCCATTCTCTTGCGCTATATCTCTAATTTTGGGCGTATTGTAGTACCGAACCTACTCAACGATTTATTCATAAAGATTTCGTTGCCGTTGTTTATTCTGGCCTTTAGCTTCAGTTATATCTCAACAGAAGATTTTATTCAGCTTATCGTTGCGATGCAACTATTAATTTTGATAGGAATGCTTCTCTACCTCAAGAGATTGGGGCAATTCTCTTTAAAGTTGAATCTGAAGTTCATCAAGCCGGATCTAAGGAAGAAAATTGTTGAATATTCGCTTTTTGGACTTTTTAGCGAACTAGGGAATCGTTTGGTTGTTACCATTGATGTCATCATGGTCAGTGCATTGATTAGCGTGGAACTGGGAGGAGCGTACGCCATTATTCGTGTGATTAGCGAGGTAATTGGAAAGCCCATTCTAGCCATCCAATCCATTGTTTCTCCTATGATTTCTCAATACTGGAATGAGAATAACACGGATGAAATCGCCAAAGTATATCGTAAGTCTTCAGATACTTTATTATTGGCGAGTACATTGTTATTCTTTATGATTTGGAATAACATCGATGACTTATTCTCCATCATGCCGGATTCAAATTCAGCTACGCTAGGGAAATACGTTTTCTTGTTTCTAGGAATCTCGAAGATTGTCGATGCCGCTACCAGTGTGAACTCGCACATCATCGGATATTCGAAATATTTCCGATTCAACTTCTATTCCTTGTTGATTCTCGCTGGATTTAATGTCGTTTTCAACTTGGTATTCATCGAACAATATCACGTTATCGGAGCAGCCATTGCCACATTCGTATCTCTTTTTCTGTTTAATCTCTTGAAGTTTGGCTTTATCTGGAGACGCTTCGGATTTCAACCTTTCAATAAAAACACCTTGATTATTCTGGCAATCGCTTTAAGCGCTTATGCTTCCACAGCTTTCTTGCCTTTGGATTTTCATCCGATCGTAAACATTGTAATCCGCTCCGTGATTATGGCGTCTATTTTTCTAATTGCTTCTTACAGACTGAAGGTGTCAGAAGAGATGAATATCTTCCTAGATAAGTACGTGATGAAGTATTTTAGAAAGGGCTAAGATTCAAGCAATCCGTTGTAAAACACATTCAAATCTTCGAGATAATTCTCTAATTGAAAATGTTCATCAAAAGCCTTTTTGCTACGCTCTCCCATTGTCTCCAATGCATCTGAATCGTCAAGAGCGTTGAGAATTTCCTGCTTCAAAGATTCCGGGTTTCCGTCTTCAAATACGAAGCCGAGATCGTAAGTTTCAACAACGGCTTGCTGCGGGTTACAATTGGAAACGAACAAGGCCAATTCTCCATACATGTACTGGAAGACTTTGTTGGCAATGCCTGACTCATGCTGAGGATTCTTGTAAATCGGACAGATTCCAACATCCGAGATCTTCATGTACGTCCTCAAATCTTCTAACGGAAGCCATGAAACGTATTCGAAATTATCTTCGCTCAGTTGATTGCGTAATTGCTCAAAATCCACACGATCCGATTTATCCACCGGGCCAATCAGTAAGAGTTTGAAATCATTTCGATCTTTCTGGATTTCAGATAACGCTTCCATGACCTCAAAGATCCCGCGTCTTCGGCCAATCATCCCGAAATACAGGAACGTCGTTTTATCAGAACGATCAATTATTCTTGGTTCGTTAAAGAGATTTAAATCAGGGATGTTGGGCAGAACCAACGTCTTTCTATCCTTTAGAAAAGCATATTTTTCTAGAAGTGAAGTTCGAAATGAATCACTCAGGAAAACGACGCCATCCGCATAATTCAAATATTCTTGCTCCCATTGATGCCATTTATGCGGCTTTGCGATCCACTTGCGGAATCCCCTGCTCGTCCAGCTGTATGAAGCATATGCGTAAGGGAAATTCTCATGGAGATCTAGAATCATCGGGATCTTCTTCCCGGCCTTTTCAATTCCTTTATATACGGGTTTCGCCATATACAAATCATGCGTATGCACGATATCAAACGAATTCTGACTCAGAAATTTTGCTACCTCCTTAATTAAAAGATTGCGATAGAAAGGAAGCGCAACATTCAAGAAGTTGAGTCGGTCTTTCTTTTTCTTAGAAATAGAAATGCGGGTTACCTCAAAATCGTGTTGCTTGTAGCTCTTTCCATCGTATCCAAAGCACAAAACATGCACCTTGTGGCCTAGAGTCATGAGCATACGAATCTCCTTTAAGACGCGTCCATCTCCATCAAGTTCATTGTCCAGAACAACAGCAACCGATTTCATCATACCAGTCAGTCCTTGCGGATAGCTTTTACTTTACTTCTACCGCAGTTTGTTTGTTCTTTCTTTGCTGCATGAAATTCCATCCTGCAAAGCCAAGGAACAACAATACCAATAACGTTGAACCGATGAAGGCAATAGTATTCGATCGCTTGAATTCGGCAGGCGCATATTCAAATACTACCTTATGTTTTCCTCCACTCACTTCCAATCCTCGGAGTAAATAGTTTACGCGATGAATATCCACTTCTTTACCGTCTATTGTCGCTGTCCATCCATCTGGATAGTAGATTTCAGAGAATACGATAAACTGCTTTCCTTTCGCATTTACGCTATATTCCATTTTGTTGGCAGCGTATTTATCCAATGTTACTTCCGCTTCACCTGAATACGATTTCGCGAGATCTTTAGCAATGTCTTTTGACACGATAACTTTCTCCTTCGCTTTGAAGTCGTCGGTACACGTTATCGATGCCAATTGGATGAATGAGTTCAAAGTATCCGCTTCCAACGTGATTTCTGGAACAAAACCAGTACGTCCTTGACCTTTGTCCTGCACGAACACAGACGTCATTCCCTTTTCAATATTGTTTTGAATGCGGAATGGAATGGAATCTCCCGGGCTAACAAGATACACGAGATTCTCTGTTCCATATACCACTTGAGATTTTACCGGGTTACCATTTACGAGTAATCTACCTGGCCCGCGAAGTTTGATTTCAAACGTTTTACCCAAAGCACGGATTTCGTCATCTGGCGTATCAACGGCTTTTACATCTTTAATCGCCCATCCTACTCCAAGTGCTCCTGGATTGGCACGAAGATCTTGTGCTTGCCCGCCTTGAATGAAGTACTTCACGTTCATCATATTGAAGAACTCGTTGTTGGAGTTCATAATATGGAACTCAAATGCATTCTGAATTCTTCTCAACTTGGCCGCGTGATATCCTGACAGCGCTTTGTGATAATATGCCGCACGTGTTCCGTTCCAACCATCTTGATAATCAAACACACGGTAATGCGTTGCAGCGCTCAAAGCACGGAATCGGTAAGAATCGATAATTCTGCGCTTCGTTGCACCTTCCACCTCTTCTCTTTCGGCGCGTGCAATTCCAAGCTTCTCTCCTTTATCAACTGCAGCTTGCAGCGATGGGTTCGTTTGAATTTCTTGAGCCATTAGTGCTTCGTCAGATGCTTGCGGCGTCAAAGGCCAATCCTTTTCTTCTTTTAAAATCCAGTTTCGGGAGTTCCCGTCCAAATCTTCACCTTCTCCAAGATAATGACGATCGACAGGTACCAAATCGAGAAGTACAACAACTCCTATCGCCCCGGCGATGATCATACCATTCATGCTTGTGAAGAAGAACAATGCAACCAATCCGATAGATAGCAATCCAAATAGTAACGTCCGCGATGTTGATGAACTGTACATTTGCTCGCGAATCTTGCGCATGGCACCGAAGGCTTCTGCAGCTTGTGCGTCAGCGGCTCCGATCACTGCCTCTTGGTTGTTTGGATCAACACCGATTTGATTTTGAATAAATCCAGGTTGCTGACGCTCGTAGAATTCCCATTGCTGGACTTTTCTTGATGTGTAGCTATCCATTTGCTGATCTTCCACTTTAGCACTTGGTGCGAAACGATCCGGCCCACCGAATTTCATTCCAAGCAAAAGCACAAAGAAAATTCCCGACGCGATGTAGAACAAGTTTTTCTTTTCCTTGAGTTCTTCACGGTTTTCATAGAATTTCTGAAGCAACAGAATTCCTAAGAATGGAATGATCAACTGAATAATAACCAAGGCGATCGTTACGGTACGGAACTTCTTGTACAATGGAAGGTATTCAACAAAGAATTCCGTTGCCCCCATGGCGTTACTACCCCATGAGAAGATCAAGCAGAGTAAGGCTATCCCTAGGTAAATCCACTTTGTATGGTCTTTAATAAAGAACAATCCAAGGAACGCTAGGAAGAATACAACGATACCGACATACACCGGCCCGGCTGTGGAAGGTTGATCTCCCCAATACATGCTGACCTCCTTTGCTAAGTCTAAATTTCGACTCTCTAATTCTTCATCTTCCACCATTTGTTCAGCCATTTCAAGAAAGTCTGAATTGGCAATGGAACCAGAGTGAGAACCGCGTACATAAGGTGAAAGAAGCGTCATCGACTCCCCTCTTCCATAACTGTACTGTGTAATATAGTCAAGGGAAAGACCTTCTTTTTCGTCCACATTTTCCGTACCATCAGCCCTGACTGTCAAGTCATTATCACCACGAATCGTGTGCTTCGCATAGCTGTTGGTCATAGAAAGGTTCCCGACATTGATCACCAATGCCAAAAGGTACGCGGCTACAAGGCTCACGGACGTGATTAAAAACGGTTTAATTTCTTTCTTACGAATGGCTTCTACAAGGAAATAGATTCCAAGAGCTCCGAGTAAGAACATCATGTAATAGGTTACCTGAACGTGGTTTGCTGATAATTGCAGCGCCAAGAATAATGCTGATAAGAGGGCGCCCCATTTCCAATTCCGCCTGTAGGAATATATGAATCCGCCTAAGACGAGCGGTAGAAATGCGACCGCCATTGCTTTGGTATTGTGCCCCGCCGCCATAATCACCATTTCATAACTGGCGAAAGCAAAGGCAAAAGCTCCAACCGTGGCTATCACAGGTTTGATTCTCAGCATTATGGCCATGACATAGAAACAGATCAGGTGCAATATAAACGTTCCTGCAGGCGCTGGGAACAATCTAAAAACTACACGTCTGATTTCATTCGCAATATTTCCTTCGTGCTCCACATGGATTTGTGTTGCAGGCATTCCGCCGAACATGCTGTTTGTCCAAAGCGGTTCGTTTCCTTCTACTTCTCGGTGATACTTAACCTCTTGAACCATCCCATGGAATTGTTCGATATCGTGCTGTCTCAAGGACTGATCGTCCATTTGAGGTGAAAAGTACACTGCTGCAATGATTAGAAACAATCCAATTATTGCGAAGTGGATCCAGTTTTTCTGAAAGAAAGTTTTGATATTCATAAAGCGATTATGGCTGTAATTTTAACGAGGGTGAATATACGAAAAAGAAAAGAGCAGATCGGTCGATTCTACCTCAAATTCTGCATCTTCAACAGACGATTTCTTCTTGGAATATTTCTTACTTGAGGCTATCGAATAATTCGACGACTTGTTTTGCTTGCAACTCGCGGGAATATTTCGAGATTGCATCGTCGAAGCCTTCACTAGAAGTCCGTAGCTGATAAATGGCTAGAATGGCTTCTTTCATAGCCGTTTTATCACCAAATCCAACGAACCAGCCAAAGGAAATATCATCCAAGATTTTCTCTAGATCACTCCCCTTTTCACCGATGGCAAGCACTGGTCTTTTGGCTCCGATGTATTCGAAAACTTTTGCCGGAATCCTTCCATTGATGGCCTTTTCCTCCGCTTGAGAAACCAAAAGCAAATCGCATTGCGTCATTTCACAAATGGCATCTTTATGGTTCATGAAAGTATGGTACTCCAACTTATTCTCTAGATCCAAGGTTTTCATAGTTGAAAAGAACTCAGGATGCATTTCTCCGGAGAAGAACAGCTTTAAATCATCTTCTAATTCGGGTAGTTCTGAGCGCATCTCTTGGAGCACCTCCCAAAAGAATGAATGATCTCTGTCTTTATTGAAAAGGCCGAAATAACCGATTTTAAATTCTGAAGGCTGAGGCTTTGTTTCTGGATAAACGTAATCTTCTGGATCGAAACCATTCGTAATGACTGAAACCTCATTTGCTCCCATACTCTTAAAATCTTCTCCCCAAGATGGACTCACGGTTAAAAGATGGTCGGCTGTGGTGAGCACTTTCTTCTCTAAACGCTTGTGCTTTTTGACGATAAATTTCATCAAAGGAAGATTGTCAAAGAACACGATGTTCGTCCACGGATCTCTGAAATCAGCCACCCATTTTACAGGATGCTTTTTCACCAAGCCCATGGCAATGAGATGCATACTGTGTGGAGGCCCCGTTGAAATCACCAAATCCACTGGATTCTCTGTAAGCTGTTTGTTCAAAAATCGAATAGACGGTTTGATCCAAAATGCTCGGGAATCAGGTACGAATACATTCGCACGAATCCAATAAAGCAATCGCTTAATCGGCCCGTTGTTTTTCGTCATCAAATAATCAGCAGAAACGGTCTTTTTTGAAAAAACCTTCAGCAACTTTTGAGGTTCAAAAATCTTCCTTTCTAGCACCGTAATTCCGTTTGGCACTGATTCCGTCAACTTATCGTCTTTTACCGAAGTGATTCCATCTTTTGCCGTGTACACCGTCACATCATACCCTGCTCTGTCCAGATATTTGGCAAGTTTCAGCCATCGCTGCACACCTACACCACCCTTTGGCGGCCAATAGTATGTTATGATGAGTATCTTTTTCATTTCAGTTCACGACAAGTGCAATCCAATGAATTCGTAAAGGTTAAGAAAAAGAAGCAAACACGGAAGCGGTTATTAAGACAAAAAATGAGGAGATCAATCGACCTCCTCAAATTCTACATCTTCTATTCCGTCGTTCGACGACTTTCTTTTTCCTAGGATTTGGGTTCTTCCTAGATTCTTTTTCTTGCGTTTCGCCTCAGCATCTTGGGCCTTTTTCTGGCGATCTAGCTCTTTTTCTTCTTCGATGTTGCGCTTGGCAAGCATCAATTGACCAACGAAGCGTAATACTATCAGCACTCCGATAATGATGAACACCATTCGGATGACACCGGTAAGACTAGCTTCTGCAATCATTATCGAGACAAGTGCATGTTACGCTCTGAGTAGATCTTCATGAAGTAAGGATCTTTCAAAGAGTCGATGAATCGAATGGCTTCGCCTGTAGATTTCATCTCAGGCCCAAGTTCTTTCTTCACTTCTGGGAATTTCTCATAAGAGAATACCGGAATCTTGATGGCGTATCCATTTTTCTTCGGTTGGAAGTTGAAATCTTTTACTTTCTTCTCCCCTAACATTACTTTCGCAGCATAGTTCACGTAAGGCTCGTCGTATGCCTTTGCGATGAACGGTACCGTACGTGATGCACGTGGGTTCGCTTCAATCACATACACTTTGTCGTCTTTGATCGCGAACTGAATGTTGATCAATCCAACCGTCTTCAATTCAATCGCAACTTTCTTGGTGATATCCTCTATTTGTTGCATAACAAAATCTCCAAGGTTGTAAGGAGGAAGAACAGCGTAAGAATCTCCAGAGTGAATTCCTGCAGGCTCAATGTGCTGCATTACACCAATGATGTAGACATCTTCTCCATCACAAATCGCATCTGCTTCGGCTTCAATAGCTCCACCCAAGAAGTGATCCAATAGAATTTGATTGTCTGGCATATCTCGCAGAATATCAACCACGTGATGCTCCAATTCTTCTTTGTTGATGACGATTTTCATCTTCTGACCTCCTAATACGTATGAAGGACGCACCAATAATGGGAATCCGAGTTCGTTGGAAAGTTCCAACGCTTGCTCAGCACTTTCAACAACGCCAAATTTTGGATAAGGAATGTCCATTTTCTTCAAGACATTCGAGAATCGACCACGATCTTCCGCTAAGTCCAATGCATCGTAGCTCGTTCCGAAGATTTTAATTCCGTAACGCTCTAGCTTCTCTGCTAGTTTCAATGCGGTTTGCCCCCCCAACTGAACGATTACACCTTCCGGTTTCTCGTGCTTGATAATATCGTAAATGTGCTCCCAGAATACCGGCTCGAAGTACAATTTGTCTGCGGTATCAAAATCAGTAGATACTGTTTCTGGGTTACAGTTGATCATAATCGTTTCATAACCACATTCTTTCGCGGCCAAAACGCCGTGCACACAGCTATAATCGAACTCAATTCCCTGACCAATTCGGTTCGGCCCAGAACCAAGTACTACGACTTTCTTCTTATCGGAGACTTCGCTTTCGTTCTCGTATTCAAATGTTGAGTAATAGTATGGTGTTTGCGCTTCAAATTCTGCCGCACATGTATCTACCAATTTGTACACTCGGCTAATTCCAAATTCTTCTCTTTTAGCGTGCACTTCAGACTCCAAACAACGCAATAAATGTGCAATTTGGCGATCGGCGTATCCTTTCTGCTTCGCCTCAAAGAGCAATTCTTTCGGAATGCTATCCAAATGGAACTTCTCAATACGCCCCTCCAACTTAATTAAGTCTTCGATTTGTTTCAAGAACCAAATATCAATCTTCGTTTTCTCGAAAATCGTTTTAAAAGGAATTCCGAGTTTGATGGCATCATAAATATGGAACAAACGGTTCCAGCTTGGATGCTCTAGGCTGTCCAGTATCTTGTTTTGATCTCTTAATTCCTTTCCATCAGCCCCCAATCCATTACGGTTGATCTCTAATGATTGACACGCTTTCTGCAATGCTTCTTGGAACGAACGACCGATCCCCATAACTTCTCCAACTGCCTTCATTTGAAGTCCTAATTCGCGATCGGCTCCGGGGAACTTGTTGAAGTTCCAACGTGGAATTTTCACGATTACATAGTCCAAGGTTGGTTCGAACAAGGCAGAAGTCGTCTTGGTAATTTGGTTGCTCAATTCATCCAAGTGGTAACCGATTGCCAATTTTGCAGCAATCTTTGCAATTGGGTATCCTGTGGCTTTGGATGCCAATGCAGACGATCGCGATACACGTGGGTTGATCTCAATGGCAATAATTTCTTCTTTTTCGTCTGGCGAAACGGCGAACTGAACGTTACATCCTCCGGCAAAGTTACCGATGGAACGCATCATGTGAATGGCCATGTCACGCATCTTCTGGAATGTTGTGTCCGAAAGTGTCATGGCTGGTGCCACGGTAATTGAATCACCTGTGTGAATCCCCATTGGATCGAAGTTCTCGATTGAACAGATGATTACTACGTTATCGTTGGCATCGCGTAATAGCTCTAGCTCGTATTCTTTCCATCCCAAGAGTGCCTTATCGATCATTACCTCGTGAATAGGAGACAATTGCAGACCTCTTTCTAATAGATCGTCAAATTCATTTGGATCGTGAACGATGGAAGCTCCAGCACCACCCAGTGTATATGAAGCACGAACACACAATGGGAATCCGAATTCTTGCGCGATTTCTTTTCCTTGTAAGAATGATTTAGCCGCTTTTTGCGGTGCCATCCCTACTCCAATTTCCGTCATCAAATCACGGAAAGCCTCACGGTTCTCAGTAATCTCAATGGCATTGATATCAACACCGACCGTACGAACGTTGTATTCGTCCCAGATTCCCATCTCCTCACATTTAATGCAAAGGTTTAATCCGGTTTGTCCTCCCATGGTAGGAAGTACCGCATCGATATCATGTTTTTCGAGGATCTCAATAATGCTTTGAGGTTCAAGCGGTTTTAGATACACGTTATCTGCAACAACCTTGTCGGTCATAATCGTTGCTGGATTCGAATTGATTAACGTTACTTCTATACCTTCTTCTCGGAGAGATCTTGAGGCTTGTGATCCAGAGTAGTCAAATTCACATGCTTGACCGATCACAATGGGTCCACTACCAATAATCAGAATGGACTTAATCGAATTGTCTTTTGGCATTTTCTGCGCAATTATGGGGGTTCAACTTCACGATAGTTCGCGTCAAATTGAACGCAAATTTAGTATAAAATTGACAAGCGCTAAACCCATTTTGCAGACCTTTTTTTCCAATGTTTTGAACAATTCACGTGGATAACTCTGAAACCCTTGAATAGCGGTCGATTAGAGCAATGAATTTTATTCGATTTTTAGCTTCGATTATTCTTTATGAAAACGGATACGAAATCTATTCGTTTTTATCGGTGATAAATCCACCCTTCTACACCCTTTTCATCCAGTAGTTTGGACTTGATGGATAGGATCTCCGTTTTGGAACCTGCACCGCCCACAATTACGTAATTCATATTATTTGCCGCAGGAGTCATGAAAGCATCAATTCCCATTGCGCAGTACCTTTTGACCTCTTTTACGGCGTTCGATTTTACTCCAAATGCACCGGCAACAATGTAATAATAACCTTTCCTAAGTGATTTTGATCCAGAATTCTTGATCTCAGGTTTTTGAGCAACTTTCGGCTTCGATGGCTTCTTCACTTCTTTTTTGACAGGTTCCTTTTTGATTGGTTTTGGCTTGGAAAACTTTGGAGTTACTTTCTTATCTTGGACATCCGCTACTAATTCTGAATCCGATGAAAATTCATTTTCACTTCCAAGACAGTACAAATAACCATTTCTGGATGCAATATAAATCTTCCCTTGATCGGCTACCGGAGAAGCTTCAAACACACCATTCTTCTTAGTTGAGGCGATGATTTGTCCGGTCTTGTTTACTTCGTAAAGGTTCAATCCATGATATCCAGCAGCAACGATCTTATTCTGAACGAAAATCGGCGTGGAAATCGAAGGGCCAATATTTCTCTCCTCTAATAATACCGGCATTGGATACGATTGCTCGTCGTTGGGGCCTGAACATACATTATCAGGATCAATTGACTTATGATCTACCAAGTACAACTTACCATCAATCCCTGTGAAAACTGCCATAAATGGATATTCACCAGAATCATTGTATTGATCGTTGATTGCAACGCTGCCAATAACACCTCCTTTCCAGTCAGCAAATTCGCGATCGCCCGTAGGGAAATACCAAACCACGCAATCTTCAGGCGATTTAGCTGGATTCAACTTAAATACACCTCCTCTCCCACTGATATATTGCTTTTCTACCGTTATCAACAAACATCCATCCGAAGTTACCACAGGCGAGCCGTCTAAATCCGATCCAATGTCAAATGTCCAGTCTATTGATTTCGTAGTTAGATTGTAGCCGTAAACATGCCCTGAACCCGACGCAATGTAAATGCGATCGCCAATTCGAGCAGGAGAAGCTTCCGTTACTAGATTCCCTCCGTGCTTCCAGACATCTTCCTTTTCGTACAACGGAAGCTCTTGAAAAACACTAGGCTCAAAGTATTCGGTAGATGCAATAGGTTTCAAATGTTCTTTTCCTGGGCCGAATGAAATAAACGAACCATTTTCCAATCCAATGTAGGCAGTATCTCCGATTGTAATGGCAGAAGCATCAACATCTCTGCTATAACTGCTACTTCGTTTGCTGTTCATGCGCCACAACTCTTCACCCGTCATATAAGAGATTGCACGATAGCTATATACTTCAGGTGCGGACAGCGAATTTTGATTCCCCAAACGGCTTCCTTGAAGGATTACCAAGCGATCTTCCGGTTTTTCCGCATCGGCATTGTCCCAGATACTTCCGGTTCCTTTAATGACATCGTCATATTCATACGACCAAACTAGATTTCCGGTGGCCGCATCAATCTTTTTCAAGTTGTGATCATAACAGCCGAGTAACAAGTATTTTTTATCGTGTTCGCGCACTACAAGTGGCTGTCCTGTCCAGCCCGCACCACTCCATTCCACTGGGCCATCTGCCAAATTTGTCGTCCCGGTTCCCAAATGCAGTTTCCAGAGTTCTTTAAGCTCATTTCCAATGCTATCACCGTAGTAATTGCGTTGATCGTTTCCTAAAAAAGTCCCATTGATGATTTCAATAGAATCCTGCTCTTCTGCCGTTTCCGATTCCGCTGAGATCATCTCATTGGATACAGGAGGTGATTCAACATTTGCTTCACATGCAGAAATGACAAAAACTCCAGCGAAAATTACCGGATAAACAAAACGATGGTGTCGAACTGTTTTTAACATGTGGATAAATAAGCTATACCTTATACTCTAATCTCTTGAGAAGGTTTCCTTCCTCAAAACTTTGGCGCTAGCCTGCCTGTTTCTCGTCTTCAAAAGCTATCGCTTTTTCTTATCTTTGCTTCAGTCACGAGAATGTTATGCAAGAAATCTTATCACCTATACAGTTAGAGCAGAAAATTCAACGTCTCGCTCACGAGCTTTTAGAGAATTGTTTCGAGGAAAAAGAAGTTTTTATCGGTGGAATACATGGAAATGGTTTTTTACTCGCTGAACGACTTTTAGACATTCTTCGTGAAGCTACGGATGACGTTAAGATCCATTTGTTCGAAGTGACGGTAAACAAAGACGAGCCTTGGTCGGAACCAATCAAACTGAGTATCCCAACAGAAACTATGAAAAATGGTTTTATCGTATTGGTAGACGATGTTTTGAATTCGGGAAAAACAATGCAGTATGCGCTTAACGAGATTTTGCAGTTCCCGACAAAGGCGATCAAAACCTTAACACTTGTTGACAGAACACACCGCCGCTTCCCCATCAAAGCAGATTTTGTAGGGATTCGACTTTCCACTACTCTGCAGGAACGTGTGGAAGTGCTTATGGATGAAAACGGTATAAAAGCGTATTTGGCATGAGTCAACGAATTACAGAATCAGAATCACTTTACAATAATTTAGAGCAACAATCCACTCAAGACCTTTTGCTCGGCATTAATCAAGAGGATCAGAAAGTGGCAAATGCTGTGAATGCCGTTATCCCAGAGATTCAAGCCTTCATCGATGCTTGTTACAAAAACATGAAGGATGGTGGCCGTCTTTTTTATATCGGAGCGGGAACCAGCGGAAGACTGGGCATCGTAGATGCCAGTGAATGCCCACCAACCTTTGGTGTTGATCACAATACTGTAATTGGAATCATGGCTGGAGGCGATAGCGCCATTCGTAAAGCGGTAGAATTTGCAGAAGACGACACAACACAAGGTTGGAAAGATCTTCAGGAATTTTCCATTACCACAAAAGATAGCCTGATAGGAATCGCCGCTTCAGGAACGACTCCTTACGTTTTGGGAGCACTGCAATCCGCAAAAGAGGCTGGGTTGATTACCGGTGGAATAACTTGCAACCCAGATTCTCCCCTTTCAAAATTGGCTGAATACCCTATGGTTCCTGTTGTTGGGCCTGAATTTGTTACTGGAAGTACGCGAATGAAATCGGGAACGGCGCAGAAGCTTGTGCTCAACATGATTAGCACTACTTTGATGATCAAATTGGGCCGCGTTAAAGGAAATCGTATGGTAGACATGCAGTTGAGCAACAACAAGCTTGTGGATCGCGGTACAAAAATGGTTCAGGATCAACTGAATATCAGCTATGATGAGGCAGCCGAACTCCTAGAAAAACATGGTAGCGTTAGGAAAGCGGTGGATAGCGTAAAGTCTTGAATTTAGAACCGTGAGCGAGTCTGACCTTCTTGACAAAGAACCCAGCGATAATCTGGAAAACGCGATGGACAGAATTGAACCTCCTGATGTCGACACCTATTTAATCGTGAGCATTTTCGCCTTCTTGACTTCCGTTGTATTCATTGGAATTGTACTTGCTGGAATTGCGTAGAAAAAGTCCAAAGACTATCGTGAGTTCATCAAAATGAGTCCACATCGCTACTCTCCCATCTCAATAAAAAAGGCCGATTCCATGAGACTTCTGGCCATGTTTGCACTTTTAATTCCTGTTCCGTTTTATGGTTTTCTGATGCTTTTTTATATCAACGAAATCCTTGACTTTCTCTTCGGATCACTACAATTATAACTGACAAGGCTACATGGACATTAAGGAAAGCAAAGAATTAATTGACGACTCGCCTGAGAACAGAATCCCTGAGGAAGAAATCGTTTATGAAAGAAATTGGCTCTCAACAATCATTCTTACCGTGGTGCTTTTACTCTGCGTTCTTGGGTTTTCTTATGGATTGTACCAAGTACTGCACTAAGCTATTATCTTTATAAACCAATTACGCTAATATGAGTCAATCAGAAAATTTAGACGACGTTTTCACTGGAGAAGACGGCCCAAAAACGAAAATCCCTGGAGCGACAACCGCTTTGGTCTGTGGAATCATTTCAATTCCTTTAGCGGGATTGATTGGAATCATCCTTGGGATTGTGGCTGTTAGCTCAGCTGGAAGTTCGATTAGAAGATACGAGGAGAATCGTCATAAATACCTTGAAAGCTCATATAAGAATGCGAAAGCAGGACAGGTATGTGGTTACATTGGACTTGGAGTATCTGTACTTTGGCTGATATATATCTTCGCCAGAATCGGGTAATTCTGTCTTCACCTATGCTGGATAGTGATCAGATACAACCCTTCGAACCTGAAGTCCAAGAATCTGGGCCTAAAAGGCACACTGAGGCCAATACTGCGCTGTTTCTGGGAATTGCATCCGTCGTTCTAGCTGCAGGAGCATTAGGGCTTGCTTGCGCCGTTTCAGCTTCATCGCTGCGAGCAGAACGCTCAAAGATTACAAAGAACATCCAGAGGATTACACCCCTGACTCATATAGCAAGGCAAAGGCGGGGATTATATGCTCAATAATTTCAATAGTACTGCTGTTCGTATTTGCGTTCTTTTTGATCTCCTATTTCAAATTGTAGCACAAAAAAAAGGGAACCGAAGTTCCCTTTAATGCAAGTAGAGATTCTTACCTCTATTTAATGATGCCAATGCAGTCAACTCGTCATTGAGTTATTTTTCTTCCTGCTTTGGCTTTGATTTTTGTGTTTTACTTTTTTTGATGTCAATTGTCAATTCAGCATCGCCTTCATTGTAATCCATCTTGATGGTATCACCTTCATGCAAGTTTGATTTCACAATTTCTTCCGCCAACGGATCTTCAATCAACTTTTGGATGGCTCTTTTCAACGGACGTGCTCCAAACTTTTCATCGTACCCTTTTTCAACGATGTAATCTTTCGCTTTTTCCGTCATTTCGATGCTGTATCCAAGATCGTTTAATCGTCCGTACAACTTATCCAACTCCAAATCAATGATTTGGTGGATATCTTCGCGCGTCAATGAGTTGAACATGATCATGTCATCCACACGGTTCAAGAATTCTGGAGAGAAGGCCTTTCTCAGAGCATTTTGAACTACCGCTTTCGCAGCTTCATCTGCTTGTTCCATTTTCGCCTGCGTTCCGAATCCAACACCTGTTCCAAAGTCTTGCAATTGACGCGCTCCGATATTCGAAGTCATGATCAAAATCGTGTTCTTGAAATCAATCTTACGACCCAATCCGTCGGTCATGTGACCATCATCCAAGGCCTGCAACAACAAGTTGAATACATCTGGGTGTGCTTTCTCAATCTCATCCAAAAGAACGATTGAGTAAGGCTTGCGACGTACTTTTTCCGTCAACTGTCCACCTTCTTCGTAACCTACATAACCCGGGGGCGCTCCTACCAAGCGAGAGATAGAAAATTTCTCCATGTACTCTGACATATCGATACGGATTAAAGAATCTTCTGAATCAAACAAGTATTTCGCCAATACTTTCGCCAATTGCGTTTTACCAACTCCAGTTGGCCCTAGGAAGAAGAACGATCCGATTGGTTTGTTAGGATCTTTCAATCCTGCACGGTTACGCTGAATAGCTTTCACTACTTTCTTCACCGCTTCGTCCTGACCAATTACTTTTCCTTTGATTTCGTCAGACATGATCGCCAAACGACCTGTCTCAGACTCAGAAATCCGTGTCACAGGAACTCCAGACATCATAGAAACTACTTCAGCAACATGCTCTTCTGTCACCTCTACTCTGTTTTCTTTGGATTCCTCTTCCCACTTCTTCTTAGCTACTTCTAATTCTTCCTGAAGTTTGCGCTCGCTGTCACGAAGCTCCGCCGCTTTCTCGTACTGTTGTGACTTGATTACTTCGTTCTTTTCCTCCTTCAGATTTTCGATCTTCTCTTCGATATCCAAAATCTCTTGAGGAACGTTGATATTCGTCAAGTGTACACGAGATCCTACTTCATCCAAAGCATCAATTGCCTTGTCTGGAAGGTGTCGGTCTGTAATGTAACGCTCTGTCAAGCTCACACACGCCTCAATCGCTTCTTTGGTGAATCGAACTGAGTGGTGATCTTCGTAACGCTCCTTAATATTGTTCAAAATCTGGAACGTTTCTTCTTTCGATGTAGGCTCAACCAATACTTTCTGGAAACGGCGTTCCAAAGCACCATCTTTTTCGATGTACTGGCGGTACTCGTCCAAAGTCGTAGCTCCTATCGCTTGCATTTCCCCACGTGCCAAGGCCGGCTTAAACATGTTCGATGCATCCAACGATCCTGAAGCACCTCCAGCACCAATAATCGTGTGAATCTCGTCAATGAATAAAATCACATCTGGATTCTTCTCAATTTCTTGCATCACCGCTTTCATTCGCTCCTCGAACTGACCACGGTATTTCGTTCCAGCTACCAAAGACGCCAAATCCAACGATACAATGCGCTTATTGAAAAGTACACGCGATACTTTACGTTCTACGATTCGAAGTGCTAATCCTTCTGCGATTGCACTTTTACCCACTCCGGGCTCACCGATCAAAATCGGGTTGTTTTTCTTTCTACGCGACAAGATTTGGCTTACGCGCTCAATTTCTTTCTCACGTCCAACAATAGGGTCCAAACGACCTGCTTCGGCCATCTTCGTCAAATCACGTCCAAAATTGTCCAATACTGGCGTTTTCGATTTCGGATCCGCTTTTCGCTGCGAAGAGAATGATTCTTCCCCTCCTGCTGGTTCGTCATCTGTTCCACCTGGGAATTCTGCCCTAGGTGTTATTTGATCATCTTTCATTGATTCTAATTCGTCTTTTACATTTTCATAAATCACGCCGTACTTATTTAAAATACTGCATGCGGCACTGTCTTCATTTTTCAAAATCGACAGTAAGAGATGTTCTGTCCCGATCATAGGGCTCTTGTATAGTTTCGCTTCCAGGTAAGTCAACTTCAGCACACGCTCCGCTTGCTTCACCAACGGAATATTGGTCAAGTTTTGCGTTCCGATAGCCGTTGCAGCTGACTTAGATAAGTTTTGCTCTACTTCTTTTCGGATCATTTTCAAATCCAGATGAAACTCATGCAATACAGCAATTGCTTTTCCATCACCTTCACGAATGAGCCCTAACAACAAGTGCTCAACCCCAATGAAATCATTCCCTAGTCGAAGAGCTTCCTCACGACTAAAGCTGATAACATCTTTCACTCTTTGAGAGAATTTTGCTTCCATAATTGAATGCTTTAATAATCCTTGTATGAGATGCGAAAAGAGAGTTTTGACGCACTCCTACAAATATATAACGTATAAAAAACATAAATCGCAGGCTCATTATGTTCTTTTTCACATATTCTTGTTTGCATTTTGAGAATCAAGAACCGTTCCTATTGTCATAATTGGACATTCTGTCAGGCAAGTGTCAGGCGTTTTAATTGATTTTCAATCATATATCAGCATTCCGATAACTGTCATGACAATGACATAAATTCCTACCTCCCAACTGTTCGTGTTTTCTCTTGTGTACTTTAGGTAAAAATGCGTTTTTCTGGCCTTAAATTCAAAATTGTTAATAAGTCATGGAAAACAGCCATTTTCCACAGATTTTTGTTAGTAAATCCGGGTTTTTCAACAAGTGATTTATGACCCGAATTGACTAATTTCGAAGCTTGCTTTTGAACACGCACAAACCGTGCTAAACACTTAACGAATTATATACTCATGGCAGACGGAGAAAGAATAATCCAGATCAATATTGAGGATGAAATGAAATCGGCCTACATCGACTATTCCATGTCGGTGATTGTGTCGAGAGCATTGCCTGATGTTCGAGATGGTTTTAAGCCTGTACACCGCCGCGTTCTCTACGGAATGCAGGACTTAGGTGTCTATTCGAACAGACCTTATAAGAAGAGTGCGAGAATTGTCGGGGAAGTATTGGGTAAATACCACCCACATGGAGACAGTTCTGTTTATGATACAATGGTTCGTATGGCCCAGCCTTGGTCACTACGATACCCGCTTGTCGATGGACAAGGAAACTATGGTTCCGTAGATGGCGACAGCCCCGCAGCAATGCGATATACAGAAGCTCGTTTACGCAAAATCTCTGAAGAGATGCTCGGTGACCTTGACAAAGAAACGGTTGATTTCGCTCCGAACTTCGATGATAGTTTGGAAGAGCCAACAGTACTTCCATCAAAAATTCCGAACCTTTTGGTGAACGGTGCCAGTGGTATTGCTGTAGGTATGGCGACGAATATGGCCCCTCACAACTTAACAGAGGTTGCAAACGGAATGATCGCCTACATCGATAACAAAGAAATCGAAGATGAAGAGCTCTTGCAGCATGTTAAGGCACCTGACTTCCCTACTGGAGGAATCATCTACGGTTACGATGGAGCTCGTGAAGCCCTGTTGACTGGTAAAGGCCGTATCGTGATGCGTGCTAAAGCAGAGATCGAAGAAACGAAGTCCGGAAAAGAAGTAATTATCGTTACGGAGATTCCATACCAAGTGAATAAAGCGGACATGATCCGTAAAACAGCGGAGCTTGTTAACGATAAAAAGATCGATGGAATTTCGGATATCCGAGACGAGTCCGATCGTAAAGGAATGCGCATCGTTTATGAATTGAAACGTGATTCCATTCCTAACGTAGTTTTAAACAAATTATTCAAGTATACAGCGCTACAAACTTCATTTTCAGTAAATAACATCTGTTTGGTAAACGGGCGTCCTGAGCTTCTAAACCTCAAGGACATGATTCGTCACTTCGTTGATTTCCGTCATGATGTGGTTGTTCGCCGTACCAAATACGAATTACGCAAAGCTGAAGAAAGAGCGCACATACTAGAAGGTTTAATCATTGCTTCTGACAACATTGACGAAGTAATCGCATTGATCCGTGGATCGAAAAGCCCAGAGGAAGCTCGTGAGAAGTTGATAGAACGCTTCGAATTGACAGATATTCAGGCTCGTGCTATTGTTGAGATGCGCCTTCGTCAGTTGACAGGACTAGAACAAGATAAATTACGCTCTGAGTACGATGACTTGATGAACTTGATTAAAGATCTGAAGGACATCCTAGATCGTGAAGAACGTCGTATGGAGATCATCAAGGATGAATTAATCGAAGTACGAGACAAATACGGAGATGAGCGTCGTTCACAGATTGAATACTCTGCTAGCGAAATGCGTATTGAGGATTTAATTCCTAACGAAGAAGTAGTCGTTACTATTTCTCACGCTGGATACATCAAACGTACAAGCTTAGCAGAATACAAGGTTCAGAATCGTGGTGGAATGGGATCGAAAGGATCTGCTACACGTGACAAAGACTTCTTAGAAGAACTATTCGTCGCAACCAACCACAACTACCTATTAATCTTCACAGAGAAAGGTAAATGTTTCTGGATGCGTGTATTTGAAATTCCAGAAGGATCGAAAACTGGTAAAGGACGTGCAATTCAGAACTTGTTGAATATCGAACAAGACGATAAAGTTAAAGCGTACGTTAAGGTTACTGATCTTACAGATAAGGAGTATTTGGATAACAACTTCGTTGTAATGGCAACAAAACGTGGAGTCATCAAGAAAACTTCCTTGGAGGCCTACTCTCGTCCGCGTAGTAACGGTATTAACGCAATTACCATTCGTGAGAACGATGAATTGCTCGAAGCTAAATTGACGAATGGATCTAACGAGATCGTATTGGCAACCACAAACGGTCGCGCCATCCGATTCAACGAAGAGAAAGTACGTGCTATGGGACGTAATGCTGCAGGAGTTCGCGGTGTAACGTTGGCAGATGACAAAGACGAGGTAGTCGGAATGATCTGTGTTGAAGACGTGTTCTCTACCATTCTAGTAGTTTCGGAGAAAGGTTATGGAAAACGTACTTACCTGAACGATCCAGAAGATCAAGAGCCTGTTTACCGTATCACAAACCGCGGTGGTAAAGGAGTTAAAACTTTGAATATTACTGATAAAACAGGTAAATTGCTCTCGATTAAAAATGTGACAGACGAGGAAGACTTGATGATTATCACAAAATCAGGAGTAACAATTCGAATGCACATTGACACGATCCGCACCATGGGACGTGCTGCTCAAGGGGTTAAATTGATTAACCTGAAAGGAAAATCAGAGATCGCTGCGGTTGCACGAGTTCCGAGAAGTGACGACGAAGAAATGGTTGAATTGGATGAAGATGGAAACCCAATCATCAATGAAGATGCAGCCAACGGAGAATCTTCAGAAGACACTTCCAGTGAAAGTGGCACGGATATTGAAAACGAAGGTGCTGTGGAATAAATGCAGTTCATGCATCTAAAGAATAAAGTAACTATGAAAATGACATTGAAAAATGTAGGGCTAGTATTGGGATTGACAGCAATTTCATTCTCAGGATTGGCTCAAAAAAACAAGGTAACTGACGCTGCTCTTGAATACAACAAAATCGACGGGCTTCTTTACAAGCAAGATTTTGCTGGAGCAAAAGCAGTTGCAACAACGGCTAAAGAATACATCGACGAGTCGTATGAGTGGGCAAAGGCAAATCCTACGGAGAAGAAAATCGACAAGATTTACTATTACAAAGGAAAAATCTACACGAAGTTGGTAAGTATCGACATCGCGATGAATGCTCAAACTCCTGAGAATATCAACGAGGAGGAAATCACTGCATACTTCAACACAGCAATTACTGCTTACGACGAAGGATACGACCTTGCGAACAAGTACAAGCGCGACATTGAGACATCAGCAAAAGAGACAGCTGGAATTATGAGTTTCATGGCAAATCAGTTATACGAAGCTGGAGAGTACGGAGGTGCTGGAGAAGCATTCGAAATGGCGGGAAAGTGTTTCTCAGCGATTGACATATTGGATTCAAACTATTATTACAACGCTGGTTTGAGTTACAGAAATGCTGGTGATCAAGCAAGTAAGGAAGCAGAACCGCATAAGAAAATTGCAGATATGGCAGATGATCTTGACGATGAAATGAGAAAGGAGAAGTTGGAAATTGTCAAATCTTACTTGGATAAAAGAGATGAAATGTACAAAAAAGGTGCACGTGCATTCGAAGTGCTGGCAAAAGCAGATTACCGTGGAGCAACTGGAGCAGTTTTAGCAGCTTCATGTTACGCAGGAGCAAAAGATTTCGAGAAAGCGCACGCGACATTATACGCAGCTGAGAAAAAATTCCCGGGCAATCTTGACATTTTGAAGCAACGTGTGGATGTTTACTTGGCGCAGGAAAACGATGAGGCTGCGATGAAAGCTTTGGATGATGCCATCGCAGCAGATCCAGAAAACGCTGTATTGTACTACTCTATCGGAAGTATCCAAATGAAATTGGAGAACTATGAAGAAGCAGAGAAAGCGCTGATGAAATCATTGGAATTGGATGGAAAGAACGTGAACACGCAGTACCAACTTGGAGCCTTGTTGTACAACTGGTCTGGAGTATTGGCTGTAGAAGCGAAGAACCTTCCATTGGGAGATCCAAATGTTTCTAAAACAGAGCAAAAGGCGGATCAGAAAATGAAAGACGCCATCAAGTACTTGGAAATGTACCTTGAAAGCGAGCCAAATGACAAGTATGTATTGGACAACTTGTACAAAGCCCACTACAAACAAGGTAATGAAGAGAAATCAAAAGAATACAAAGCTCGCTTGGACGCCTTGTAGAATTTGATTCATAAGATTAAGAAAACCCTGACATCATTAGATCGTCAGGGTTTCTTTTTGATTATCAGTTCTTTTAAATATTAAATCCCTATCTTTGCACTCCCTTTCATTATGTTAGGGAGTTTTATTTTGTCGCAACCCTTTAACAGCGCGACTTTTATTAATTCTTTCGGGATTTATAGGGTTAACCGAAATACAATTATTTAAGCCATTATGGCAGAAAAGAAAACAACGCAAGGACTTGCGGATTTTGACTGGGATGCATTAGCATTGGACGGTTACAACGCAGCAGAACGTGCTGAGTTATCAGACAAGTATGACGGAACTTTGAACTCCGTAGCTGAAAAAGAAGTTGTTGAAGGTACTATCGTTACCATGAACAAGAAGGAAGTAGTAATCAACATCGGATCTAAATCTGAAGGTGTAGTTGCTACGAACGAGTTCCGCTACAATCCGGATTTGAAAGTTGGTGATACTGTTGAAGTTTACGTAGAAACACAAGAGGACAAATACGGTCAGCTTGTAATTTCACACAAAGTAGCTCGTACTCACAGCGCTTGGAGAAAAGTGAATGAGGTATTGAAAACGGGTGAAGTTATCACAGGATACGTTAAGTGTCGTACTAAAGGAGGATTGATCGTAGACGCATTTGGTCTTGAGGCATTCTTACCTGGTTCACAAATTGACGTTAAGCCTATCCGCGATTACGATATGTATGTAGGAAAGAACATGGAATTCAAAGTAGTTAAGATTAACGAAGAATTCAAAAATGTTGTTGTTTCTCACAAAGCATTAATCGAAGCGGAACTTGAAGAGCAGAAAAAACAAATCATCTCTGGTCTTGAAAAAGGTCAGGTATTGGAAGGAACTGTAAAGAACATCACATCTTACGGGGTATTTATCGACCTTGGTGGTGTTGACGGTTTGATTCACATCACAGATCTTTCTTGGGGTCGCGTGAACCACCCAGAAGAAGTGGTAGAATTGGATCAGAAATTGAACGTAGTAATTTTGGACTTCGACGACGAGAAGAAGCGTATTGCTCTTGGATTGAAGCAGCTTGAGGCTCATCCTTGGGATTCTCTTGACGCTGAAATGAACGTTGGAGACAAAGTGAAAGGAAAAGTGGTTGTTATGGCTGACTACGGTGCATTCGTTGAGATTGCTCCAGGAGTAGAAGGTTTGATCCACGTTTCTGAAATGAGCTGGTCTCAGCACTTGCGTTCTGCACAGGACTTCTTGAAAGTTGGAGACGAAGTTGAGGCAGTTATCTTGACTTTGGATCGCGAAGAGCGTAAAATGTCTCTAGGAATCAAGCAATTGATGCCAGATCCATGGGCAGACATCGAAACGAAGTTTGCTGCTGGAACGAAGCACTCTGCTAAGGTTCGTAACTTCACGAACTTCGGAGTATTCGTAGAATTGGAAGAAGGAGTTGACGGATTGATCCACATCTCTGACCTTTCATGGCAGAAGAAAATCAAGCACCCATCTGAATTCTGTAAAGTTGGAGACATGATGGACGTTATTGTTTTGGAAATCGATCGTGAAAGCCGTCGTATCTCTCTAGGACACAAGCAGCTTGAAGAGAATCCTTGGGATGTATTTGAATCTACTTTCGCAGAAGGTTCAACGCACGAAGGAACAATCATTGAGAACAAAGACAAATCAGGAATCGTTTCTCTTCCTTACGGATTGGAAGGAATCTGTCCAGCACGCCACATGCGTAAAGAGGATGGATCAAACGCGAAAGTTGATGAGACTTTGAACTTCGTGATCATCGAATTCAACAAAGATGCACGTAAAATTGTTGTTTCTCACACGAGAACATTCGAAGAAGGTGAAGATCACAAACCATCTAAGAAAGGTGGAGGATCATCTTCTGCAGCAGTGAAGCAAGTAAACCAAAATGCAGCAAAATCTACAATGGGAGATTTGGACGCACTGGCTGCGTTGAAAGAAAAAATGGACAAAGGAGAATAATTAAATTCTCTTCTGAATATTGGAAAGGTCGTCTGAAAAGACGGCCTTTTTTGTTTTAACGCAATGAAAACTGATGCCCACAGTATATTTTTCACCGCAAGGGGCGCAAAGTTCGTAAGGAATAATTAGTGAATGTACGGATCCCGACTTCGTCAGGATTTTTTAAAGCCTACTTTGGCAAATCGAAAAGTTAATAGCGCTTGTATATCACCTTTCGCCCTTCGCGACCTTTGCGGTTAGCAATTAAAGATACCGCTCTTCAAAAACACGCTGATGATGCATTTGATGCCCGGAAACCAAATAACCAATAGCACGGACAGAGATTAAATGGCCATTGGCCTCCCCTTTTTCTTTCATCATTTCATCAGAGAAACTTCCAAATAAAGTGATGGATGCCTGACGCACTGCCACAAATTCATCGATTAAGCTTTGTAGTGCTCTATCATTGCCTTGCGCCACGACATTGTAATTATCGTGATCGAATCCGGGAAGTGGCGTTTCATCTTTTCTTGAGAAGCGCAACGCACGATTCTGAAAAATACGCTCTGTATCGTTGATGTGCTGTAACAATTCTTTGATCGTCCATTTTCTTTCAGCGTATCGATAATTTTCTTTCTCCTCTGGCAATGCCAAAAGCATCTCTACAAATGATTGCGCACTAATCTCCATCAATTCGGCAATGGATTCTTCACGTGAAGACAATGGACCAATGTAGGATTCAAAATAAGGGTGGTATTCGTTTGATGGAATCATGTGTGATACGTTTTAATGGACTTTTCTAAAAGTAATATTTAGACGGGACTCTTCTACTTTTCTTTCTTTCGGTAATTCGTGTTTCCAGTTGTGCTGCAAAGCTCCCTTCATGACGAGTAAATCTCCGTGCTCAAGAGGGATCACCAATTTCTCTTTGGAGTTGCGCTTTCTGAAGATCATTTTGCGTGTGGCGCCGAAGCTCACACTCGCAATTACGGGGTTTCTTCCGAGCTCTTTTTCGTCATCGGCGTGAATTCCCATACTATCATTGCCGTCGCGGTAGTAATTGAGTAATCCTGTATTGAAATCGGTTGCACAAATTTCGGAGCATCTCTCTGCGATACGTTCCAAATTGCCAAACCATGGAAGCGCTTCGAAAAGTTTGCCGCTGTATTTGTAGCTCGTTCCAGATTTGCCGTACAATCGTGATAATCGCGGTTGATTGATTTGCTTTCCAAAAAGAACGATGGATTCTTGTCTTATCTCAAATTCTTCCAAATTCTCCAAAACATTCAAATCCTTGAAATACAACGGATACCAAAGAATAACTCCCGAAGGATCGTCTAACAATGTTTTCACGATTCCCGAATTACAGACTTCTTATTGGGCATGAATATTTGAATACAAATAGCCACCAAAATAACGGTGACACTACCAATAATGTTGTACATCAAGAAGCCAATATCCCAATTCCCTGTCGTTACCATCAAGTGAATGAATAACACAACCGCTTGGCCCACTAATCCTGCGATGAACGCAGCCGTACCTTTCACCCCCTTAAAGAAGAAGGCCACTAGGAATACACCGAGTATGGTTCCGTAGAACAATGAACCAAGGATGTTCACCAATTCAATTAAGTTATCGAAAAGTCCGGCCACTAATGCCACTCCAATGGCAATCAATCCCCAGAATACTGTCAACCACTTACCAACACTCAAATCACGCTTATCGTCATCTCCTGGCGAAATGAATTTCTTATAGAAGTCAATCGTGGTAGTAGATGCCAACGCGTTCAACTCCCCTGCCGTGGATGACATTGCCGCGGAGAAGATCACAGCCAACAAGAGTCCAATTAATCCAGTTGGCAGGTAATTCAACACATAGGTCAAGAACACGTAATCGCCGTCCTTGTCTTCGTAATCGGCATCGTAATTTTTGAGCTTTTCTTTGTACTGGGTTCGGTATTCATCCTGCTTTTCCTGCATTTCTTGAATGGGCGCATAATCTCTTTCCGTAGGAAATTCAGGTAGATTTAGAATGGCGAGACGCTTCTCTTCGAAATTGACGTCATACGCATTTTCGATTTTCTTTAATTCGTTTTCTTGCGAAGCTGTCAGCTGTACGGTGTGATCATTAAAGACAATCGGAGGTTTGTTAAACTGGTACGAAACGAAGACCATCACCCCAATAAATAGAATCAAAATCTGCATTGGAATCTTCACCAAACCATTGAACATCAACCCGATTCGGGAAGCTTTCAGCGACTTACCACCAAGATAACGTTGCACTTGAGATTGATCGGTACCGAAATAAGATAAGAACAAGAACAATCCTCCGGTTAATCCAGAAAGCATGGTGTAGCGGCTTTCAAAATCGGTAGACAAATCGATGATCTCCATCTTTCCAAGGCTCCCGGCCAGATCCACTCCTTGCGAGAATCTAAATGATTCAGGGAAACTTTGTACTACGAAGAAAAAGGCCGTAATCATTCCTCCCATGATGATGGTCATTTGCCACTTCTGCGTTAAGGATACCGCCCTACTTCCTCCAGAAACTGTATAGAAGATTACGAACCCACCAATCATTACACAGGTCAATTCAAGGTTCCAACCGAGTAGCGTCGACAAGATAATTGAAGGAGCATAAATGGTGATTCCAGCAGCCAAACCACGGGACAATAGGAATAAGAAAGCCGTAAACGCTCTTACTCTGACATCGAATCGGCGTTCTAGGTATTCGTAAGCCGTGAACACTTTTAATCGATAATAGATCGGTAAGAAAAAGGCCGAAATGATGATCATGGCCAATGGCAATCCAAAGTAGAACTGGGCAAATCCCATCCCATCCTCGTAGGCTTTACCTGGTGTTGAAAGGAAGGTAATAGCGCTGGCTTGCGTTGCCATAATGGACAATCCAATCGTCATCCAATTCTCAGAGTTGTTTCCTTTCAGATACCCTTCGAGATCTTTATTCTTGCGCGTTTTCCAACTACCGTATATAACGATAGTTACCAACGTAAGGAAAAGTACGACCCAATCCAGCCAACTCATTTGCTATACGCATTGGTGATCAATAAATACACGATGATTTGAAACGCCAAGGCAGCAATCAATCCCATATACCATCCGTTCCAATTCGTTGGATCGTCTTTTGGTTCTTTTTTATTTACTGGTTCCTCACTCATGGCTTATAACTTAGTAAGTTAGCAAACAATCGGTAAGCACCAACGACTCCTTTTGGCAATTCGCGGAAGAATGAAATTCCGGTGTAGACAAACTGTCCTTTTCCGTACTGCATGACAATCAATCCGCCATTTACGCGCTCTTCTCCTGTGTCGGACCATGATAATAACGGTGTGTAGGCTTCGTCCCATTTACCCGCAAAATACAATCCACGTTCCTGCACCCAATCTTCAAAATCTGCCTCCGAAATCTTATTCGGAGTATTCAGGATATCGTGCTCAGGATAGTTGAAGTAAACATCGGCATCTTCCTCCGTTACGCGATCTCTTGACAATTCAAATGGCTTTGGTCCGAATTCCTTGTTTCCAGAGCGACTCGCGGTATTGTACTGCATAATGAGATTCCCTCCGTTAAATACGTATTCGTAAAGCTTTTGCTCGAAATTTCTTAATTCAGGATGCACGTTGTAAATACGAATTCCTAGCACCACAGAACGATATCCAGAGAGATCCAAATCCGACAAATCACTTACTTCGAAGGTTTCGACGTCAAATCCTAATGTAGCGATGGCAGCTGGAACGGCATCTGCCACACCTTTGATATAGGCCACTTTCCCCGAACGTATCTTGGCATCTAATAGAATGCACTCTAATTCGGCTGGATTGAAAATCGTTTGTGTCGGGATGTGATCGTAAGCGATTTCTTGATATTGGAATAGTTCATTTCCATTTCCATCACTTAATACGATTTTCCCGCGCTTCGACTCCTTTTCTGTCGCTTTTACATGGAATGACAGCCAAGTCTCCCCTCCTTTTCTATCAATGGTGAAGCTAAGGTCTTCCTCTTCAATTTCCCAACCTTGCAATTCTCCCCAAGTGATTTTTCCTTCAAGATTGTCTTGGAAGCTTCGCACCTTAACGCGTACTTCTTGCGTTTCTCCGGGTTTCAGTAAGACAATTTTTTCTTCGAATGAAGCGGTAAATTGCGGCACTCCAATAACTGGGCGAGAACGTTCACCGTACGATGGATCGCGCCACTTATACATCCCTTTCACTGGAATATCAATCTCCGTATCATAAATTACCAAACGTAACATTCCGTGCACCGATGGATCGCCTTCCGCTCGTAATCGTCCATCTACGTGTATTACATCGAAGACATCTTTGAAAGGCTTATCCAACCAAAACGGCGACCCTAAATCTCCAGATGTCGCGATCTTCAACTCATGTATTACAGGTTTATTTGGAGCCAAATCAATTCCAATTACCTCCCCCTTTAACATGTGAGGAGCAAAGTGTTCCACTCTTACTGGGACTCCCGCGCGATTCAATAGCTCTAATTTGAAATCAACTGTTTCACCAGCGATATGGTAATAATCGTTTCCAAGAAGTTCTGCGCGAAGTCCGATGCAATCAGCTATTATCTGTCTACATCGATTTAATTTCTCGTCTTTGAAATAAGAATCGGGTAACTTTTCGAGCTCTCCATAGATTTCCAGAAGCTTCGTGATATTATTGGAGGCATCTTTAAAATCAAAATTGTCTAAAAGGTCAGCGAATAACTTGTCCAAGGCTGGGTTCGACATATCAGCCCAGGTTTTTCGATTTTGCTCAAAGAAAGATTCCTTTAGCTTTTCTCCGTCCAGATGCTGGAAATACTCTTCACGGGAACCGCGTTCGATGATCCCTCCAAATCCTTGACATTTGTGCTCACTACGAGCAATCGTTCCAATCTCATTATAAGACATTCCGAGCATTGAATTGTAGTCTCCGATTTCTTTGATTAAATAATCGGGATTGTCCACAGCATACTCGCGGATGTCTTTATCCCACCAATAGGATGTATTCCAGTAAATCGAAGTCGTCGTCCACGTTCCGTATTTCTCCACTTGATCCGGGAAAACAGTTTCATCTGCAGCTTTACTAAATGCCTCAATGGCTAATTCAGCAGAAGCCGTATGATGCCCGTGTCCTCCACGTTCATCCGGTGGGAAACGCGTAACAATCACATCTGGTTGAAACATTCGAATCATCAACACCATATCTTCCAATAGTGCGTTTCTCCCCCATTTCTCGAAGGATTCCGACGAAGATTTGGAATATCCGAAGTCCACAGCTCTGGAAAAATATTGCTTTGCTCCATCATTAGAACGTGCTGCCAACAATTCTTGTGTTCGCAAGACTCCGAGTTTTTCACTCAATTCATCACCAATCAGGTTTTGACCACCATCTCCCCTTGTCAAAGAGAAATACGCCGTTTCTGCCTTTTCTCCCAATGAAAACCATGCAAGTGCACGTGTATTTTCATCATCAGGATGCGCTGCCACGTACAAGACGCGTTTTAGAGAATGTAATTTTTGGAGATTAACATAGATACTTCCTGGATTGTCGTTTGCTCTAAGAGAGAAAGAGCTACACATAAGAAGCAAAAAGAGAATTGATCGCATAATAATTTTTCTGGTGAACGTAAATTTACGATGAAATAATGGAATTACTTTCCATGGTAAAGAATTTTCATTTCCACAGAACTCAATCAGCTGGGATTGCTTAATTTAGGGCAACTAAAACACATAAGCATGATGAAAAACGTACTTTTTGCTCTTTCGTGCACGGCGGTAATGTCGGCATCAGCGCAGATTGAAACGCCGCAACCAAGTCCAGCGGCAGAGGTGAAACAAACGGTAGGATTGACAGAAGTTTCGGTTTCGTATTCTCGTCCTTCTAAGAAAAAACGTGAGATTTTTGGAAACCTAGTTCCTTATAACGAAATGTGGAGAACTGGAGCGAACAAAAACACGATGATCACAACAGATCGAATCTTGATTTTTGATAAGGATACATTGCAGCCGGGAACGTACGCGATTTTCACTAAGCCTTCTGTTGGAACTTGGGAAGTGTACTTCTATACAGATACGGAAAATTGGGGAACTCCTGAAAATTGGGATGATTCGAAAGTTGCAGCTACGGCTTCAGCAATGACGACAACGATGAACGATGTAACAGAAACGTTTACCATCGGATTTGATAACCTTACTTCCAAAGGTGCAGATTTGACGTTTACGTGGGACAAGACGAAAGCTTCTGTTTCATTTAAGGTTGCTACGGAATCTCAAGTAATGGCTGATATCGAAAAAGTAATGAACGGCCCTTCTGCCAATGATTACTACCGTGCTGCGAATTACTACTTGGAAGCAGGAAAAGATATGAACCAAGCATTGGAATGGGTAAATAAGTCGATTGAAATGGACGGAGGTGAAGGAAAATTCTGGGTACTACGTCGTAAAGCACTTATCCAAGCTGAGCTAGGAGATTACAAAGGAGCGATTGAAACAGCTGAGAAATCAAAGGTTGGAGCGGAAGCTGCTGGGTATGATAACTACATCAAAATGAACGAAGAATCGATTGCAGAATGGTCGAAGATGGTGAAGTCATCTGGAAAGCCGATGCGCGAGAATAAGAAGATGTAAGTATCTAAAACGAATTGTGGTCGGCCGTTGTGTCGGCCTTTTTTTTGTTTGGGAGGGTTGGATAGATTGGACTGGTTGGACTGGTTGGACTGGTTAGACAATCATACTTATTAGATTGTACGAGTGTTTGACTTTTGGACTATTAGATTGTTCACTTCAGCCCACAAATAAAGCCCCGGCAATGAATGCGCGGGGCTCAGTATTTTAGACGTGCGTTCTAGTTACAACACTGATTTTGCTAAAGCAATTAATTGATCGCTGCTTTTCATTCCTACAGACTGCTTGACTAACTTTCCGTTTCCATCAATGATCAACAATGTAGGATATGCCACAACACGGTATTTTCGCGCCAATTCAGGCCCATCTTTGTCTTTCTCCATTTCAATTTTCAGGTTGATGAAGTTCTTATTGAACATCTCTCCCACTTTCGGATCTTTAAATGACGTTGCTGCCATACGCTTACATGGCCCACACCAATCAGTATATGCATCGATGAAAATCAGTTTCCCTGACTTTTTCGCTTCCTTCTTTGCTTCTTCGAAAGACTTCTTCTTAAAAGTGATTCCTGCTGTTGGAGCAATCGCAGATGTTTTACCTTTCTTAGCTTCTCCTGCGTGAGAAGTACACGTAGAACTCATAAAAGCAAATGATAAAACTCCTATTCCTACCAGTGCAACTAATTTTTTCATTTGTGTTGTTTTTCGTTCTTTATTTGAACTTTGGTTCGTTAAAGTAAACAATACCTTACAATTCCACAAGGTCGACTAATCGCCAAAGTTGTAAAGCAATTGTTGTTACCTTTGAATCAAATTCCATTCCAAAAACATGCAATTGCATTTTCATACAGATGACCCATCGATCCAGGAATCGGTTCAATCCTTTGTAAGACAATGGAATAATCTGGATGATTTCTTCGAAGTGAAGACCTCTGGATCTACGGGAGCACCAAAATCAATCCACATTTTAAAGGAACACGCCCGTTCTTCCGCAAGAATGACCGGTTCATTCTTGGGACTTTATGCAGGTCAAAATGCACTTTTATGTCTCTCTCCAGACACCATTGCCGGCAAAATGATGATCATTCGAGCTTTGGAATGGGATTTAAATCTTCACGTTGCTCGCCCATCTGCCAATCCATTTGAACATGTAACGGGAACCATGCATTTCGTTGCAATGGTTCCTTATCAGGTGCAGCGAACTATTGAGCAATCGCCTGAAGCATTTCACGAAAACATGCACCTGATCATAGGTGGCGGCCCAATCTCAGATGCTCTTGAGGCAAAGATTCAGGAACTTCCGTGTAAGGCTTATCATACCTTTGGGATGACGGAAACTATCTCCCATATCGCTTTGCGCAACATCACCAAGAAAAGCAATCGTTTCCGACTATTGAATGGCGTTTCTGCAAACATAGAAGATGGGAGACTTCAAATTATCGCACCGCATTTGGGAGTGAATAATTTGATGACGAATGATTGTGTGGAATTCTTTGGAAGACGCGAATTTGAATGGCGTGGACGTCTGGACTTTGTTGTAAACAGCGGCGGAATTAAAATTCATCCAGAAGAAGTAGAAAGACAAATCGCCCCTCTTTTTGAGACTAATTTCTTTGTGATTGGTATTCCTGATCCAGAATTAGGAGAACGACTGATCCTTTGTTTGGAGTCGGAACCGTTTGCTATTGAACGAAAAACGTTAGACCCACTGCTGCCGAAATATCATGTTCCTTGCAAAGTGTACTTCTACCCCGAGTTCGTATATACGAAAAGTGATAAAATCAATCGGCTGGGAACACTAGCGAGTAAAGACAAGCATGAGGAGTCGTTATTATAGAATCTTAGGCTTGCCCGACAACGCTCCGTTATCCGATGTGCGAAAGCAATATCGGAAGCTTGTGATGCAGTACCATCCGGACAAGAATCCTTCTCCTGACGCGCAGCGGCGTTTCATAGAAATCAAAGAGGCTTACGAGATTCTTACTGGAAAGAAATCCGCTCCGACACCAAGAATAGCGCACAAAAGGCCATCCAGGAGTACCACCGCTCCAAATGCCAATGAAACCAAGGCCGAGCAAGAGAAAAGAGCCAAAGAAGCACAAAGACGTTACGAAGAGCAAAA
This sequence comes from Fluviicola sp. XM-24bin1, assembly GCA_003149635.1. Lineage (GTDB taxonomy): Bacteria > Bacteroidota > Bacteroidia > Flavobacteriales_D > Crocinitomicaceae > UBA4466. The sequence continues at coordinate 41,717 of QCWI01000011.1, read as the reverse complement.
ATTGCGTGAATACCTTGAAAATGAACTCTATTTCCGCAAGTTGACCCATGGATGGCGCTGGAAACTTATGAAAACTTCGGCTGTTCTGGGGATCATCATGGCTTTGCTTTTATCATTGGATTTGCTGCTCCCCCATCATTATCAGGACGATATGATCACTGGATTCAATTCAAATTCAGCCTATGGTATCGGTGGGAAACGAGTAAGCCTGATTGAAACCGAGAACAATGGAAAATTCTGGATTGAGCATTTTAATTCGAGTTTGTACTATGGGAATCATGAAATCATTATAGAATCCAGTTGGATTTTCCACAACCCGATGCGCATTCAAAACTTCAGTAAAACAGCCACTTTTGGATATCCGATTAACTTCAATGTTTATCGTTTGAGCTTCATACTCATCCCACTTTTATTACTCCCGGCTTTTACCGTTTATTACAAAAGGAGAAAGATCTCATTCACCGTTCTTTACCAGTTCTGCATGTATGGAGTCAACGCTGTGATGTTCTATCTTTTACTTTCTGGAGATCGCTGGGCGCACTTGTTAACGTGCGGTTTTCTATAGTCGGAATCCTTATATTTGGCCTCTAGTCTTATTTGAATATGTTACAACGACCCCAAACTCTTGTCTTTATTGCTGCTGCAATTATCACGTTCATCGCTGCTTTTTCTCCTTTAGCGTCTTATTCACCGAATTATAAGGATGCCCCAGCTCGCGTAATAAAGAGAGCAAAGAAGTCCAACCCTCAAATTGTCGTAAGCACGAATGGCGTGGATTACCGAATGAATTATGTGGATGATTTGCCGATTTCGAAAAAGAAATTCGAGAAAAGCATGGAGGAAGCGAATGTCGATTTAGACAAAGCGGTTGAAGAGCGTAAAATCAACATCATGTTTCTAATTGGTATGATTGGAACCGTTCTACTCGGCATGTGTGTCATAGGTCTGATCTTCCTATTCAAACACCGCAAACTTCAAATTCGATTCGGAATTGGACTGTTCTTAATCACCTTGGCAGTTGCGGTAGGAATTTTCATCGGGTCGAAGATCGGCCTTGAACTTTTCGCCGAATTTGATATCATTCCAAGAAGTTTCGCAAAGGCTGATTTAATTGTATCCTACAAATATGGATTCTTCCTATTCCCTATTGTGGCCGTGCTTTTGCTGATTGGTGCACTATTGGTACGACGCGATGATAATCTCGTTAAGAGCCTAGACCGATTACGTTAATCAATTGTAGGATTTCATGGCGCGATCCATGGCACGTTTGTCGTCTTTTTCTTTGAGATCTTGACGCTTATCATGGAGCTTTTTACCTTGAGCAGTAGCAATTTCAAGCTTAGCCCATCCTTTCTCAGAAATAAACATGCGTAAGGGAATCAATGCATTTCCTTTCACTTTCAAGAACTTTTCAATCTTGTTGATTTCCTTTCGGTTGAGCAATAATTTTCGATCGCCGCGCGGCTTGTGGTTGTAATACGAACCATTTTCATAAGCAGCGATGTGCATGTTTCGAATAAATACCTCCCCTTCTTGAAAAACACAATAGGCTTCAACTATACTAGCCTTGCCGTTCCGAATGCTTTTAATCTCCGTTCCCGTCAATTGCATACCAGCAACAAACTTGTCGATCAAATGATATTCGAACCGCGCTTTTTTATTCTGTATGTTGATTTGATTTTTCATGTTCACGATCGTGCTGTGCAAAAGTAATCAATCAGTCCGACTTGTATCTTTCTATTATCGGTACTTTTGACTAGTGAAAGTTCCTTCCAAACATATTGAAGCTGCAGTTGATCAAATTGCCTCCTTACCGGGGATTGGCCGCAGAACAGCTTTGCGATTGGTTTTAAATCTATTGCAGCGATCTGAAGACGAGGTTCAGGCATTTTCTGATGCATTTACGGAGATGAAGTCCAATGTACACCAATGCACTACCTGCGGAAATATCGCCGATCAGGAAGAATGTACCATTTGTTTGGATACCCGTCGTGATGAAACGACAATTTGTGTTGTAGAAGATATCCGCGATATTCTGGCCATTGAAGCCACAGAATCTTATAAAGGTCGATACCATGTATTAGGAGGAATTATTTCCCCGATGGACGGAGTTGGCCCTTCCGACTTGAATATTCAATCGCTGGTTGATAGAGTTTCTAGTGGTGACATTCACGAAGTGATTTTCGCTTTGAGCCCAACTATGGAAGGCGACACGACCAATTATTACATCTACAAAAAGATTCGAGATTTTGAAATAACGGTTTCTACACTCTCTCGTGGCGTTTCCGTTGGATCTGAGCTTCAATACGCGGATGAAGTGACATTGAGTCGATCACTTCTTCACCGTCAGCCCTTTAAAATCTGAATCGTTTCCATATTCAGTTGTGTAAAACATTCAATCTCTCTTCAATTTTAGATTGTCAGTTCTCCTATTTTCGTTTCAAATAATCAAATAAACCTGTACGATATGTTTAAAGATTTTAAAGAGTTTTTAGCGAAAGGTAATGTACTTGATCTAGCTGTCGGTCTGATCATGGCGACTTACTTTGGCGCCATCGTTAAATCATTAGTGAATGACATCATTATGCCTCCTATCGGAAAGGCTATGGGCGGTGTTGATTTTAATGACATGAAGCATGTCATCCAAGAGGCTAAGCCAGCTGTAATGGAGGGCGATAAGGAGATTTCGGCAGCTATGGAGGAGATTAGCATTAATTACGGAGCCTTCATCAACAACATTATCACATTTGTAATTGTTGCCTTCTGTATCTTCATGGTCGTGCGTGCCTACAACAAAATGAAATCACGCATGGAAAAGAAGAAAGAAGAGGCTCCTGCAGCACCACCGGCACCGACTGTGGATCAGGAACTTTTGACAGAAATCAGGGACTTACTCAAGAAATAACAGTTTCGAAACATAAAAATAAAGAACCGGGATTGCTCGGTTCTTTTTTTGTGCCTAGATTTGACCCGTACTATTTTTTAAGTATATTGCTAATATTAATACATTCTCTCTCAATCTGATATGACCAATATTTTTGTGGCGAAACTCGACTTTGGCGTAAGCGATGAAGCCCTCAAATCTCTATTCGAAAATTACGGAACCGTAGTTAAGTGTCACATTGCCAAGGATCGTGAAACTGGAAAACCAAGAGGTTTTGCTTTCGTTGAAATGAGCAATGCTGAAGAAACACAAGAAGCCATTCGTGGTTTAGATGGCCATGCAATTAACGGCAGAAACATGGTTGTGAAACTTGCTGAAGACAGAAGCGGAGGTAACAAACCACGTTCATCTGGCCCACCAAGAGATCGTGAGAGAAGTTTTAACCGAGATTCGCGCCCTGGACAAAGAGACTCGCGCCCGCCGCGTTCAGAGGATTCGGATTCCCGTCCGCCAAGAACAGACGATTTCAGAGCACCAATGGCTCCAAGAGATGAGGACAGTTCAAGCTCTTCTTCTTCCTCCTCTTCTGCTGAAAAAACCAGCAAGCGAGGAAAAAACAAAAAGAAAAAATCGGGAGATAAACCCGAAAATCGTGAATTTAAAATGTCGGCCCACAAGAAAAGTGGTAAAAAGCCCCGTGTACAGTACGAAGACGACGATGATTGGGAGTTGGAACTTCTAAAACAGAAACGTCGCGGCTGGTCGGATGACGAAGACGACATGTAACCAATCCAACGAATAGGATTATATCGGTAGGACATTCATAAGTACCTATACTTCCTGTACGTTGGTGGCGTGACTTTTAGGGCATTGAATGAAAATTCGGGTTACGCCACCCAACGTTCGACCCATTAATTTCTAATACCATATTTATCCGCTTGAGTATAATTGATACTTGAATTGATTACAATACCCTATTATAACAAAAGGGAGTTTGAATCATCAAGCTCCCTTTTTACAACCTAAATTATTACTGCTACTACTATTACCTATCTCGTTTCAGCCACATTCGGCGAAATTCTTCTCTTTTCAAAGGATAATTGAAATCGTTACTCATCAGCAACATCCATTGAATGCATCTTTGCACTTCTTTGAAGGTTTCTGGACGTTTTTCAAAATACCCGAGTGCTCCACTTTTATAGGCTTTCATAACCACCTTTGCATCCTTCTGATCTGATACTAAAATAAATTCTGACTCGACTCCCTCCTGTTTCATTTGTGTGATCACTTCCAAGCCGGTCGAATGCTCCAAATGATAATCCAGAACAATAATGTTAGGAGGCGAATTCAATGCTTTTAGAAAATTGCGTTCTGTTTTGAAGTGTTTCACATGATCCATGGTGGTTTCTAGTGCTTTCTTCAAACAGCGACCGAAATATAGATCATCATCAAGAATGTAGAGCGAAGTTGACATGCCCATAGTATATCGAAATCAATGCCACAGAAGCTAAATACCTGATATTCTGACAATAAATCTCTGGTTTGAGATTGAATTTTCATCAAAACGGAAAGAATTGTTTTCATTTTGAAAATGAAATCGGATGGACGGAAAAGAATGTGATTAAAGAAAAAAATCAGTGTCGTGCGCTTTCGCTCTCGCACAGCACACTCACACTGATTTGTGGAGCCGGAGGGGATCGAACCCTCGTCCAAACGACGAATTACCTGGCTTTCTACATGCTTATTCCTCAATTATGTTGTCGACGTAATTTCGGGCAAGGACACCCAACGATTACGCGTAGCTTCTAAATTTCATACCGACTTAGAAGCATCGTCGATACTATCCTGAAATGAATGATTCTTCTGATTCCCTACTTAACAGGCGGAAGTATGGGAGAAGGACTCGTTCTGCCTACTGTACTTCGGCTAGAATTAAGGTTATTAGCATTCCGCTAATTACGCAGCGAGATTGTATGACGTATTGTCAATTATGGTTTGTGACCAGAGTTTAACGAGACTCACCACATGGCTCGACATGCTTACACCTGACAACTGCTATCGCTGTCAAATCCAATACGGCCCCTAAAAAAAGAACGGGCAACAAAGATAGAGAGAATTTTACTTTCCATTGCCCCGTCAACCTTGATTCAATGAATTCTTTGCTATTTTTAAGGAACACAATTGATTCTAATGAAAAAAGCCATCTGGAAAGGACAAGTGATTGCGGAAAGTGAGAAAACAAACGTTATTGAAGGAAATCACTATTTTCCACCGGAAACGATCAAGCAAGAATTCTTCAAAGAAAGCAATACGCACACTGTTTGCCCTTGGAAAGGAACTGCCTCCCACTAATCTATTGAAGTCGATGGCAAAATCAATCAAGATGCCGCTTGGTACTATCCAGAAACGAAAGAGCTCGCAAAGTCGATTAAAGGCTATGTGGCTTTCTGGAAAGGAGTTACCGTGCAAGTAAACTAAACTGCTATGAACGAACAACACCCTGGAGAAAAGAATCTCAACACCTTCCGAATTCTGTTTTTAATCAAAGGAATTCTAGATTTTCTGATCGCTTTTATTGGACTCATTTATATTGCTGTGGGTGCTGTTGTGGGCGACGCCATAGCCGATGAAGCCGCTCGAAATGGAGATTATATGCCCTTCAATCCTGGTAATATGTTCTTGATCTTCGGAGTTGTTATGGTCGCTCTTGCTTTAATTACTGGCGTGCCTGCTATCATGGCGAGTCAACGATTCAATCAAAAAAGAGGTCGAACGCTCATCATCGTAGCGGCGGCAATCAACTGTATCACAGGCGTTCTTGGAATCGTTTTGTGCATTTTCACCATCATCGAAGTGCAAAAACAAGAAGTTCGTGAGGTATTCGATGCCAACGGTGGTTGATCTTAACATTTGTTCAAAACTCTTTCTGGCATTTACTTTGCGGTAATCTGAAATCGTTGTATTTTCATTAACGCATTATAAACGTATATGAGGTTCTTTAAAAATTGGTTCCGAACGCGAAAATTCTGGAAACGATTCATTATTACATTATTAGTAACGCCAATCATTCTGTTTTCGATCGGTGTTACCATTGTTTACGTAAAACAAGACGAGATTGTCCAAGAAATGCTTGCGGACATGAACAAGGACTTCAAAGGCGCTGCTGAGATTGAAGGATCGCACATTTCCCTCTTCGAAAACTTCCCGTACATCTCCATTGATTTGGAAGGATTCAAAGTCTATGAATCGAAAGATAAATCCGGAAAGCCATTAGTAAATGTAAAAGACGCCTATATCGGATTCGATATGTGGACGATTGTCTCCGGAAACATGGAGGTCAAGAAAATAAAGTTGCAGGGCGGACATATCGATTTGGTGCAGCACAAAGACGGAAGTTTCAACATTGCTAATGCGCTATCGCCTGAGAAAGAAATTGAAAGTGCCGAGGAAGAATTCCACTTAGATTTGCAGAAAATTGAACTGGAAAACATCGATATCACCAAGCTGAATGAAGAAACTGGATTGAAGGTAGAAGCTTTTGTGAGCGAAGCTAATTCTCAATTCAGAACCGCGGAAGATCATGTTTTCGCTTCATTAGACGCCAAATTCGTCATGAACCTTATCCAAGATGGCGATACCACTTTCTTCAAACACAAACACGTTGATCTGGCCACGGAAATTGATTTCGAAAAAGGCGTGGATATTATGACTATCGAACCGACCAAGGTGAAGTTGGAAGGCGCTGAATTCAATATGTCGGGTTCCATTGATTTCCTTAAGGACATGCTGCTTGATCTGAATTTCTCCATGGCGAAGAACAATTTCGACTTGTTTATCGCCTTACTTCCTGAGGAAACGATGAAGATGATGCAGACCTACGATAACAAGGGAAACATCTATCTCAAAACTTCGATCAAAGGAAAATCTATCAATGGTCACAACCCGGCTGTAAAGGCATCTTTTGGATGTAAAAATGGCTATTTCAAGAACAAGAAGAACGGCAAAACGCTCAAGGGAATCGCTTTCAATGGTTATTTCACCAATGGGGATGCTCACGACATCGACCACATTCTTGTAAAGCTTTCTGACATCAAAGCAAAACCGGGCGCCGGCACCTTCGGCGGAAATATCCGAATGCAAAACCTGCATGCCCCTGATATTTTACTGGACGCCAATGCTAACTTGAACTTGAGTTTCTTTTCGAAGTTTCTTAATATGAAGGAACTGCATCATCTTAAAGGAAATGCAAAGGTCAACTTGGATTTCCACGATGTCATCGACTTGAACAACCCAGAAAAGACGCTATCGGAACTCAATCAGAATTACAAACTCAACGTAAACCTGAACAATGTGCGCTTCGAACACGATGTTCTTCCCGTTCCTATTAAAGACTTTGATTTGAATGCGAAAGTTCAAGGACATCAAGCGGCAATCCTTAAGTTCGATTTGAAAGCTGGAAAGTCGGACATTCACATGACCGGTACCATTGAAGACTTACCTGCAATTGTTCACCACACAGACAAAGAAGTCGACACGCGCCTAAAAATCGCGAGCAAGTTCTTAGACATTTACGAGCTTACTGGAGGAGGCGAAGATGGTGTAGACGAGCAAGTATCCAACCTATCAATGGACTTCGATTTTAAAGCATCGGCACGATCGTTCACGGAATCGAAGTATCTACCAAAAGGTGAATTCTTTATTGAGAATTTGTACGGAAAATTGAAACACTATCCGCATACCCTACACGATTTCCATGCTGACATTTTCGTGGAAGAGCAGGATTTACGCGTGGTTGACTTTTCTGGAATGATTGATAAGAGTGATTTCCATTTCTCGGGAATGCTTGAGCACTATGAAAAGTGGTTCGATGAGCATCCAGGCGGCGACTCTAAAATTGAATTTGATCTTGCTTCGGAGCGATTGCTTTTGGAGAACTTATTCACTTACAAAGGAGAAAATTTCGTTCCTGAGGATTACCGTCACGAAGAATTTGATAAATTACACGTTCACGGATTCACCTATTTGCACTATGCGGATGAACTCAAATCTATCGATTTGACATTGGACAAGTTAGAAGCTAAGATGAAAGTGCATCCTTTGCGTTTAAAAGATTTCCAAGGTCGCGTTCATTACGAAGACGATCATTTGGTGGTTGAGGATTTCCATGGTAAAATGGGGCATTCCAACTTCACCACTACCCTACATTATTATTTGGGTGATGATCCTTCGGTTCGAAAACGAGACAATCATTTCTCGCTCGTCGCACAACGATTGGACATTGACGAACTGAGCAATTACAACCCTGGGCCGGTAAAGCCTGGAAATACAGGAGTTCATGTCGATCACGAAGCAGGATTCAATATCTATGAGCTTCCGTTTACAGACATGACCTATCATTTGGATATCGGATTGTTGGACTATCACACGTATCGCATCACAAATTTCAAAGGGGAATTGCGCACCACACCAAACCATTACATTCATGTGGACAAGCTTGCAATGAACATGGCAGGCGGTCACTTCGACGTTACCGGATATTTCAACGGATCCAATCCAGATTTGATCTATTTCAATCCAACGATCAAAGCGAGAAATGTCGATCTGGATCAGTTACTCCTTCGCTTCGAAAACTTCGGACAGGATTACATCGTCTCGGAAAACTTGCACGGAAAGTTCACTGGGACGATTAGCGGAAAAATCCACGTACACCCTGATTTGATCCCGAAAATTGATGATTCTGAAATCCACATGGATTTGGATGTTGTAAAGGGACGATTGGAGAACTACGCTTTGTTGCAGTATATGTCTGATTACTTCAAGGATAAGAACCTGAACAGCGTTTTGTTCGATACCTTGAACAACAATCTTGACATCGTCGATGGCGTCATTACCATTCCTCAAATGTCGGTGAATTCCTCTCTCGGACACATGCAGATCTCGGGAAAACAAGCCTTGGACGGCACCATGGAATACTATCTAAAAATCCCTTGGAAAATGGTCAGCAGCACTGCAAGATCACGTCTGTTTGGTAAGAAGAAAGACGAAGAAGGAAATCAAGAAGGATTGGACGAAATCCAATATGGTGATGAGAAAACGCGCTATGTCAATGTGAAGATTACCGGAGATGCGGATAATTATAAGTTCTCCATCGGAAAGTATAAGAGCAACAAGAAGAAGGAAGGAGGATAATTCTGATTTACATTAATTGAAGCTAGAGAAAGATCGACGTTTCTCTCCGAAGATATAGGATAAGACGAGCTCGTGTCCTCCACTGTTGTAGTTGATCAAGCGCGAGATGCTCAAATCAAAGGAATATCCAATTCTGAATTTTTCATTGATAGTTGTTCCGGCTAAGAACGCGACTGCATCCAGATGACGATACGTAATCCCTATCCAGAAAACATCGTTGAAATCCAAAAGAACGTTGGCTTCCACTGAAACAGGAGCATTTCGAACATACTTCACCAAAAGTCCTGGTGTAACATCCATTCGATTGTTTACGATAAATCGATATCCCAAGGTTCCGAAGAAGTGCATTACGGGAGCAAAATTGGTGTTCAGATTCCCGAATCTCACCAAATTCCTTGTCAAGTTCGTCGCAGCAAAACCTGTATAGAATCCATTTCCATAGAAGTACATTCCAGCATCAATATCCATTACATATTGTGCTCCTGTATTCGCCTGCGCGATATACACCGGATCGTTAACACCTGTAGCTGTAAGAGTGCTTAATACCTGTGCTTTATCTGTCAAAAAGGTATGAGAACTCAATCCTGCATTGGTACCGAAAGACAAAGTATATGTACGATTGATTGGTAAGTGCACGGCGTAACTTCCTGCAAATTTCAACGTGCGGAATGCCCCAAACTGATCTACCAACAGTTGTCCTCCAAAGCCATGAACGAGTCCTCCAATGCGCATTTTAGGATGCTTTACCGACTTGTTATTACGCGTTACTTTCCCGTAGGTACGATTCATGAATGCACTTCGAAATTTGCTCGCTGGAGTAGATAAATAAAGATAACTTGTACTTGGAGCATTGCTCAATCCAACCCACTGTAATCGACCCCCGAGACTCATGTTAAACATGTCGTGCGCACCTGTTGCCGCTGGGTTAACGAGATATGGATTCTTCTGAAACTGTGTGTATTGCGGCAATTGCTGACCATAAACGGCCACCAAAAATCCCAGAGCGCTTAGTGTAGCTAACAGTTTCTTCACGAGTTAAAGATACGATATCCTATGAAAATCGAAGGCTACTTGCGTAAATGTCCCATTACTCCATTCGGGAAAACTGCGAGTGCAGAAGTCCGAACCCCGGCCTCTTTCAGCGCATTGCTTGTCCAGGTATTGCAAGTTCGAAACAAATGGTAGGATTCATGCGCTTCATAAAAGTTATCACTCGGGCCGTAACCTTTTCCCGGAATCAATTGAACCTTTTGTTCTTCTTGCTTGAAAGATTTCCGCACATAGGAGGCAATTTTAAGGTATTGCTCCTTTCTCACGAACACTTTTACACAATCTTTATTTTCTTCAGGGCGCGGTATGTATCTCACGTGCATCGCCGTTTCCGTAGGAACCAATAAAGCGCTAGTAGCCGTTTTAGCTGTCAAATCGCTCCATTCAGGCGTATTCATGTAAAACCCTTTATCGCCCCAGCCGAAAACTATGTATTCCAACGAAATGCTGTCACCAAAATCGTCCGGCTGAATGGTTTCTTTCCAATCTATGGTGCCATTATCTGTAGGTAAAATCAACTCGGTATGTATGCCATTGGAGCGCACATAGATGTAATGATCTCCATCTGTCGGAAGTTCTCCCATCGGGATCGCCTCTCCGTAAAATGTAATTAAAACAAAAGCGAATGCAGCAGCCGAAAAAGCTTCAAAAGCCCCTGCGCAGTAGATCAACCCTGTTTTTGAAAGAATTCGCCAAAGCATACAACAAGATACAAATTATCTTTTCGTCAATTTACGCAATGTGCTCTCGTCTCCGTTGATTATAACGCCTTTTAGTTCTTTACTTTCTTCCTGATACAAATCCTCTATCTCAAAAACGTAGGTTAAACCGAAACAGCAATTACATGCACAATGCTCTCCGTAACCATGATAAATTAGGTTCAAGATTCCATTTTCATCAACGGAAACATCACCAAGGAAATCGTAGCAACAATTTTCGCCGATTTTACATTTTATAATAAGCGTAGAATCACTCCATTCAATATCGGTGATAGAAGTCCCCCATAAATCTCCTGATTCTGAACTTTGGCAGTCACTCCCATAAAAATCCGAAAACCGCAAATCATAAGGATAAATCAAGAATTGATTCCCCGACCCCGGAAGCATCGTTGTTCCAACTAAAATGTGATTTTCCGTTGGCGTGCTGGTAAACAAGGTATCCACACGATAATTCTCTCCATCACCATGGGCGTCCATGTATCGAACAAATACAGTGTCATTCTGACCAAAACAGATAACGGAAAGGGTACAAAACAGGGTATTTAGAAAGTAGTTTCATACCATCAAAATACAACAATACATGAAAACTCAGAAGTTAGGTAGTTGACACTTTGTTCCTCCCCACTCTACTACCGTAAATCCCATCCTTTCTGGTCGTTCTGGCATTATTTGAGGAGTAAAATCAATGGTTTTATTCAGTGGCACGTATCCCATCATTACGCGAATAACGGTTTCAGGAATCGGTGAAATACTTAACTCCGCATGATCGGTATAATCCGTCCCTGCAAAATAGATCAAGTTGTACGGATGCTGCTCCAAGATGGGCAACCAGAATACGATAAACTCATTCGCTTCTTTGAAATTCAATCCCAATTGATCCAAGGAAGCCTCCAAAAATGGAATCAACGAGTCTTTAGAAACTACTGTTCCTGAAGTGGGGTGAATAGGATCATTCGGTGTTCCCTCCCAAAACAAACCATAATACTGTCTTCCATTTGCATCGGTCAAAGTGCCATCAGGACTTGCTTGTACCGACCAATTCCCTTCAGATTTCGGATAGGTATGAGTCAATTCGCCATCGTAATGAAGTGAGACATTAACTTGCATGTCGGATTCAGAATAGAGGTATATCATGGGTTTCAGCTCAATAACCTGTGATTCCATGATCAGTTCAGCATCATCAATAAACAACATCTTTCCAGCTTGAACCTTCAGGTTTTCCAATCGCAAAGGAGGATAACCCACATAAGACACCTCAAGATCGTACAATCCCGGATCAAGATTCAGAATTTCAAATTTGCCATCAAAATCAGTATTTGCACCTCCAACAATCACATCGTTCAGATATAATCTCACAGTTGCAAACGGCAATTCCTCTTCTGTTTCGCCGTCTACAACTTTACCCTTTATGCCTCCCGTATTTTGAGTTCCAATGCTTTCATAACTCAACTTGGGGGTCTTAACCGACTCTTCTACTGACTGACAGGCATTCACTAAATAAGTGATGATCCCTATCCAAATGAGATACTTCATAAGTTGCTTTTTCTTCAAGATGCAATGTTCCGACAAAATCCACAATGAATTGGCAAACAATTTGTTTATTTACTGATATGATTCTTAAGCCTGCCCATTGCCTTGCGTTCTTCGCGACGATATTCCTTTCTAATTTTATTGGATTCAGTCAGGAAAGATTCAATCCGTCGCTATTGAATGCCCCCTCAAAAAATGGCGATGCCGTAGCTCAGAAGTTCGTAACCGTTGAGGTCTACGAGTATGAAAAGCCGACCGAAAATGCTATCATTCTCAAAAACGGATTCCGTAAGCACGGATTCGTCAATGCAAAGGAATGGCTTGCAATCAAAGACAGTGTTTCTGTTTCAAAAGTGCAGATCGTATTCTCGAAATATCCTATTCGCAATGGCGAATACAAGGAAATTTACCATTTACTTTTCAATCGTATTAAAGCTACGATAGCCTTGGATTCAGATTTGAATACAGAAGAAATCATTTGGGAGCGTGTTTGGCAAACCAATTGCGAGAACAATACTCAGGTGGATCAACTCTTCCACGGAGTTGTGATTCATTACAAAACAGAGCAATCTTCACCTGTCATAAAGGAAATCACCGAGCCTGTAGTCGAAGAAATTGTAACGAAACCTCCGACGAATACCTCACAGACCAACACTCCTTCCTCTTCCGTGAAAGAAGAAAGGAAGATGTCGCCCGTTTTGGAGTACATGTTGAATCACCCAACGACGCCTGATGCATTGCGTGAAACTGCCAGTGAATTGACCGTTGACGAAGCCGAGGCCTTGATTTTAAACTATTATCGATCCGAAGGTGCATCCCTCGAAGATGGGCCAATTACAGATCCAGTAGTACAGCTTAACTACATGTACGAGCTAGAAGTCTTTTCTAGGCAATTTCCAGAATCGAAGGATACGGTAGTTGGTGAAGTATTGGACAGACATCCTGAATGGAAGTCAAAAATTGTCATCAACGACTGGACAGGAAGCATGTATGGCTACGGATCCCAAGTGATTTTGTGGCATTTGATGAATCTTGAAAACTCCGGCATCTCCACCATTACCTTGTTCAATGACGGTGATAACAAACCTACTTCGCGCAAGAAAATTGGTAAAACAAAAGGGATATATACGGAAAATGCAGACAATCCTGCCGAATTACTGGAGTTATTCAACGAAGTGATGAGCAAAGGCGGTGGCGGCGATGGCCCAGAAAATGATGTAGAAGCTATCCTTGCAGCTCTAGAAGATGCTCCTGATGCGGAAGTCATACTCATTGCTGATAACAGTGCTTGCGTGCGCGATATCTCCCTAGCAAAGGACATTAATCGCCCGGTGCGAATCATTCTTTGCGGGTACAATCCAGAAGTTGGCATCAATCCGGATAACGTATATCTGGCAAAGATTACAGGAGGCGGCATCTACACTATGGAAGATGATTTGGAACAATTGAATGCTGAAATCGATGAGGAAGGCCAGTTGAATGCATTTAGTGATGGACGCTTCAAACTGTCTTCGCCTCAATGCTTTAAGGATGTTTTCTATGCGTCTGCTGGGCGTGAATATTCATTAGATAATGCACGCTGGAACAAAAAGGACGTTCGAATTCTAGAAGCAGGGAATCTCGGCTTGGGTGAAATTCCAAAGCACGTGTACAAAATGGAAAACATGCAATCCTTGAATTTGGAATGGAATGCGCTTCAGGAGATCGATAAAAGCTTGCTAAAACTGGAAAAATTGAGTGAGCTACGTTTGAATAACAATCGACTGTCAACGCTACCATCTCCCCTAACCCGACTTCGATTTTTAGAGCATTTGTACCTCAGCACCAACAATTTTGAGGAATTGCCAGAAGACATCTATCAACTTGATTTCCTTCAAGAACTGCACGTAGCTTTTAACGACCTGACATTCATCAAACCATTTGATTCCAGAGTTTTGCGCATTGTCGACCTTCAGAGCAATAAACTAACAGCTTTTCCTTCATTGGAGAATCAAGAATCGCTTGAAGAGTTGAATTTGGCGGATAATCAAATCACAGAAGCACCGAAGACTTTACCAAAGAATCTGACCGAATTGAATCTAAAAGGAAATCAAATCGAACGATTGCCGGACGATTTAAGCGGATACCAACAATTGAAAAAGTTGAATTTGCAAGGCAACCCAATTACTGTTGGAGAGCGCGTAAGAATTCGGCAAGCACTGTTCAACGTAGATTTAACGTTTTGACCTAGCTGCCTGTCCGCTCCTATTAGAATTGTATAATCCGCCGAGAAATCAAGTTCAGAACATTTTCTGTTGAACGAAAATTTTATACATTGCCTCAATTACAATTGAGTAGCTATGAAAAAAACGCTACTACTTTCTGCATTGCTCTCATTCATCTTTGTGGCAAATGCTCAAGATGAAGCCAAAGAGAAGTTTTCTCGTACCCAAAACTCAACCAAAGAAGTTTAAGGTGGATGGTACAACTTTGGGAACATGATTTACGATAATCTTGGCGGAGTCGACTATTTCCGAAATCACTTATTTCCTGATTCTTCCGTTCAGGTAGAATTTAGTAACGGATTTGGTCATGTTTGGAAGCATTCCATGGGGCAGGTTTTTGATCCTGCCGATGATAACTGGGCCATTGGAGGCATTGTTCCCATCGATATAACCGATCCTTACACGGTGGACTCTATTCGCATTTGGTATCGCTATTTCCGTCATCAATCACAGAATCCTGATACAATTCGCGTTCAGGTTTTCACGGAGCCAAACATGTCATTGTACGAAGACCCATGGGCAAATGGGCAATCGTATGCAACAACTAGCTACGATTATACGACTCATTTAGGCCCCAACGCAACACAAGTTTTAACCATTCTGATTGATGATGATGATACATCGACAGTATCGCAATCCACCTTGGACATCGCTATTAATCAAAGTGTGAATCCGGATGAAGTAATTGGAGTAGTTGTGGATTACTTCCCTGGTAACCCTTACAATTTTGCCGATACGATCGATCAATATCTGTCCCCACCACCAGCCAATCAATTGAACGCGTTTATCATGTACAATTTCCGTGACAATAACGATCAGTTCTACACCGGATTCTACAATCATGGATGGTTGATTCCATCTAGCATTCGTTACAATGAAAACGTTCAAAACTGGAATGGATCTTATTATCCGGGAATCGCGTATTTCAACTACTTAGATCATACGGATATCGATTTTCACGTGGTAGGAACTGTCGGTCTGAATGAGAACGAACGACCTTTGTTTACGGTGTACCCAAACCCTGCGAATGACGTAATTCATATCAATGCAGATTTTGCAATTTCACCTCAAGACATAAAAATCAAAGACATACGTGGGCGAGATATCGAAACAATGATTAATTTTATGAACAATTCTATAAGCATTGCTAGGCTATCTAACGGAACTTATTTCATTCATTTAGATAATGGAGAGATAAGAGCAACTGAGAAATTCGTGATTGCACGCTAAACCCATTATAGAAAAGAGAGAGAATTGCCCTGACGTCGAAAGATGTCAGGGTTTTTTTTATACTTTTAAATCCGCAACACAACAGTACTACTATGAAAACTCGGTTAAGCATTTGGTTTACCTTAACCACTTGTATTTTATTTGGCCAACAAACGACTACAAGAAGAGAAGTTGTCACTCTTTTACATGAACAAAGTGTATATCTAAATTCTACCTCCAACGGATTTGCGGGAGGTAACTCAAGACTGGATTATAAAATTGATTTACCACCGAATACTGTTGAATGGTACTACATGTATTCGACAACCCCAACGGAAGGGATGAATCAATCTCTCGGTCTGGTATCTCAGCTAACACGTCTGGTTGATCCATCGGGCCTAACAGCGTTAACAATCAATCAACTGGCAACTCCATCCGGCTCCGGTGGCGTTATCGATGCTTTTGTCATGAATTATAACGCAAGGGCTGCTTTTTATGAGAAAGACATGTTTGGTGCCTGGGTATACGACACACCAGGAGGATATCAGGAAGGTACATCAATTAATGCCAGACAGGGAAAAGTAAAAATTGATGATATAGTTACCGGTACCGTCTATCTTGGATTGAAAAATCCGCATTACAAAGACGGGGTTAACGTAACCTTTGAGGCTGTTGCCATTGTTGAATACCAGGAAATGGACATGTCCGTCTGGACAGCGGAAACAAAGGAAATAATGCATACAGCCTACTATGATGGTTTAATCGCAGAAGGAATGAGCCATGAGGCGGCAAACGCAGCGGCAAACTGTTTTCTTGAAGAAATGGTGTCAAATTATTCACTTTCGGATTTCTCAAATATGTCTGAAGCAGAAATGGAAGTCATTGGCCAAAACATTCGTAATAAATGCATGACTTCATTAGGAGGAGGGGAAAAATCAGAAGAAGAAAAAAAGGGTTCCACCGTTGGAGGAATGGCCTGGAAAGCATATGAAAATGGGGATGTAGACAAAGCAATAACTTACAGCGAGAAGGCGTTGGAATATGATCCCGGTTTGAGTTGGGTGCATGCCAACCTTGGGTTGTTTTCACTGATTAAAAACGATGAATTAGCAGCGCTGGATTATTATCTGGATGCCATTGCTTTAACGAAAAAAGATATCCTCAATGCAGAACATTTTTTCAAAGAGTATATAAAAGACATTGAAACGGCTAAGGTAAGATACCCTGAGTTATCCGGATACGAAGAGATTCTGGAGCAGTTAAAGTCTGAACTGGCTAATCTATGATCGAAAATTCATTAATATTGGATTGTGGGGCAATAGGGATTTTGCTATTACTTACCAATCCTTTGACTCACCGTAATATCTGAACTGCTTGTCTTTGTATTCGAACGTGAATCCTTTTGTTTCGCTGCTAATTTCTAGGTAAGCAGGATCGTCCTTTGAGAAGAATTCGCCTTCTTCCATTTTTACCATTTCGTCGATCTTGATCAAATCAACTTGCAGTGGATTATTCAAATCAATTCGGTAAAGACTTCGTTTCTCATGATCAAGTAGAAATAATGCATCTTGGTCATCCACTTTAAAACGAGGAATCATGAATCCTAATGCGCCCGAAATTCCCGTATAATCAAACTTCTTTACAGCGACTCCTCTTTTATCAAGAATCTGTGCGTTACTGTAAGGTGGTTTGCCTTCGTAGTTGTAAATTACAAGACTGTAGTCATTATTCAGTACAAAACTTCCAGTGACTTGAAGATCTTTCTTGCCAAGTTCATTGTGCTTTCGATTTGAACGATGAATGCGCGAACATAAGGCAAAGGTCTTCCCATCTTCTGAAGGTTCTAATTCACAGTGACAACCATCGCCTCCGGTGAAAGAATTCATAATAAAGTCGTTGAATGTCATCTTTCGATTCAGGAAAACCACGTAATCTTCCCCTACATCGCTATCTTCCAGAATCCAATACGTATGAAGGGCGAAACTCCCGAACTCGTCCATATATCCAATTAAGTTCCAGTTATCGCCACGACTTCCTGCCAATAAGTCAAAAGTGACATATTCTTCTAAATCATAACGATCTACGCTATTTTCAGCAAGGATCTTGTCTGAGTCATCATACAAACGAAAAGTAAATACAGAATTGGCGCCAATATATTTTTGACCATATAATTTGTCATCTTCAATATAAGTCTTGATGCCAACGTATTCTTCGCCTGTGCCCACAGAGGTAATTCGTAAGGTAAGCAGTTCGCCATCAATAGTGTCACTAAAGGATTCGTCAAAGTCTGAGCCCGCATGAAATTCATAAATCAAGCCTTCCTTCCAAATTGTATCCGCGGAATTATCAACAATCGTTTCCTCCCGTACTTCATCGACATCCTTCTTTTCCTTTTCCATTTCCTTACCAGAACAAGCGGTTAGAACGAGCAGAAATGCAAATATTCCATTAACAAATTTTGGCGTTGATTTTCCCATACTCAAAAGTAGACAATTCCGTATTTTTAGATCATGGAAAATTTTGAAATCATTAACCCCGTTCGCGTGGTGTTTGGAAAGGAGCAGTGGAATCGATTACCGGAATTGTTGAAGGCTGAAAATGCCTCCAAGGTAATGGTTGTGTATGGTGGAGGGTCCGTAAAGAAAATAGGATTGTTTGACACTGTAATGAACGAGATCAAAAACGATTTCGAAATCGTAGAGTTTGGAGGCGTAGCAGCTAATCCAGAGTTCACAAAACTCATGGAAGCCGTGGAGTTGGCTCGTAAAGAATCAGTAGACTTTATCATCGCATTAGGCGGTGGATCTGTGATAGACGGCGTAAAGTTCATCAGTGGCGCCATTGGTTACAAAGGTGATCCTTGGGATGTTTTGGAGAAAAAAGAAGGATGTATCTTCGATACAGCAGTACCATTTGGAACGATTTTGACCATCCCAGCTACGGGATCTGAAGTGAATTCTGGCGCCGTTATTTCCAGAAGTGAGATTGGTGCGAAACGCGTTATGGGAGGCCCTCTCTTCTTCCCTGTTTTCTCATTCTGTGACCCGACCGTAGTTGCGACATTGCCGAAACGCCAATTGGCCAACGGAATTATCGATGCGTACATGCACGTTCTTGAACAATACGTAACCATTAAAGGTGATAACTTGCTTCAGGAACGTCAGGCCGAAGCGATTCTATCCACGCTTATTGAAGTGAAAGGTGTGGTTGAAAACCCGTCTGATTATGATTTAGCGGCGAACTTCATGCTTTGCGCATCCCATGCTCTGAATGGGAACCTTCGCTGTGGCGTTAAAACAGATTGGACTACTCACATGATTGGTCATGAGTTAACGGCAAAATACGGCATCGATCACGCCAGAACCTTGGCGATTGTAGGGCCGCGCCTGTTCGAGAATCAATTCGAGCGTAAAAAGGCGAAATTGGTACAGTACGGAGAGCGCGTTTGGGGTCTGAATGGTGAAGCAGAATGGGTAGCTCGTAAAGCGATTGAAAAAACAGAAGCATTCTTCCACGAGTTAGGTGTTTCAACGAAACTTTCCGAATACACGAAAGAAACAGCTGAATTCCCCGAGTACGTTGCCAAAATCTTCGAAGATCGTGAATGGACAGCTATGGGTGAGCATCAAGCAATTACTCCGAAAGACGTCGTAACCATCCTCGAAGCAACGATCTAAATAAAAATTAGGCGCTCGAAAGTTTTCAACAACAAAGCGATCTTATTCAATCATAGGCGTTGAAGCGCAAAAGAATGCGTATATTGCGAACTTTTGAGACCACAAGTGAATTTCCCCTATGGATAAAGAGAAATACGAACTTGAATACCTACTGAAAACATCCATTAAAGTTCTGGATAATATGGTGGCTACACCAAGTGGATTAAGTGAATGGTTCGCGGATGACGTGAACATAAAAGACGATGTATATACCTTCTTTTGGGATGGTTCCGAAGAAGAGGCACGTCGCTTATCCAGAAAGAATGGAGCAAAAATTCGCTGGCAATGGCTAGAGGATGAAGAAGAAGGTGAAGACACGTTCTTTGAATTGTTCTACGAAGTAGATCCAATGACGAAAGCAGTCATCTTGACTGTTACTGATTTTGCTGAGCCAGATGAAATGGAAGAAGCAAAACGTTTGTGGGAGCAGCAGATCAACAATCTTCGGAGCATAATCGGAGCGTAAGCCAATAATAATGCACTTATAGCGTTAAGGATTCGGTACTGACTCTTCTGTATCGTAAACGCAATACAACTACCGTGAAACGTCTGTATTTTTTTAGCATTCGATCTTTCGCCGGGCCCTTTCTGGCAACGTTTGCTATTTCCATGTTCATGCTTGTTATGCAGTTCTTTTGGAAATACATTGACGATCTCATGGGTAAAGGAATTGAACTTAGCGTAGTCGTTGAGTTGATTTTCTACGCCTCTGCGGGATTGATTCCCCTAGCACTCCCCCTCGCAATTTTGCTGTCCTCCGTAATGACCTTTGGAAATCTATCAGAGAACAATGAGCTTACAGCACTGAAATCTTCTGGTTTGTCATTATACCGGATCATCCAGCCGTTATTTGTACTCGTGCTCATGATCGCGGCATTTACCTTTTACTTTTCGAATTATGTCATCCCTGTGGCCAATTTGAAATGGCACACGATCATCTGGGATATTCAGAACACGAAGATCTCAGCAGCGATAACTCCGGGCGTGTACAATCACCAGTTCGAAGGATACGCTATCAAAGCTGACGAAGGAAAGGACAACAAGTTCAAAGGAATATTAATTCACGATCATACACAACCCAATCAAATTAAGACGGTACGTGCTAAAACAGGAAGTTTGTACAAGTCAAAGGATGGAAAGGTATTGTTCTTCGAATTGAAGAATGGTTACGTGGTAGAAGAATTGGATCCAACGACTCCAAAGAAACTACCTAATGGTACCGTTCATCGTCCCAAACGACAGCATCCAGCGCGAAAAACAACCTTCAAGTACTCTCAATACAAAATCAGCTTGGAAGGATTCGAAATGCAGAAAACGAACGACGATCTGCTTTTGAACAAACACGAAATGCTGAATGTCTTCCAAATCAATCATGCCATCGACTCCATTGGCAAAAAAGGACGGGGATTCCTGAACATGTACACCGATATTATTAAGTCGAAACATCCGTATTTTACGGCGCTTAAATACCAGAAAAACGGACTTCAGGAAGATCAAACAAAAGATCCAATGAAAGGCAAGAAAGTCGCCATTGATAACGGCGATGACGACGATCAAAAACTAAAGGAAGCTCCCGCAAGAGCGATAAACTTCAACGATTTAACCTTCGCTCAGAAAAAAGTAGCCATCAACAGAGCGCGATCTGGCTTGAGAACCATCAAAAGGAATTTGAAAGATCAAAAGGTCTTCATCGACAACATTGAAAAAGACATGGACGGTTACATGGTTGAGTTCAATCGAAAGTTTGCATTGACCGTGTCCATTTTAGTCCTTTTCTTCATTGGCGCACCTCTCGGAGCCATTGTGGGGCGCGGTGGATTTGGAGCTCCAGTGATTATTGCCGCATTGCTCTTCATGCTTTACTACGTTTTGATTTCAGTTGGAGATAGTATGGCGCAGGCACGAACGGTTTCTCCATGGTTAGGTATGTGGTTCTCGGCTTTCGTCCTCGCTCCTATTGCCTTTTTTGTAACACGGGCCGCCGCCAAGGACATCCCAATTAATAGCGGCGAATATTGGCGCAAACTCCTTCGAAGAAAACGCTCATGAAGGTATTGCTCATTGGAAATAAACCTGCGTATCCCAAGGTAGATGGAGGTTGTGTTGCAAGTGCTGCATTTATCAATGACCTTTTGGCGGCAGGTTGCGATTTACACTACGCCTTTGTTTTCACGGATAAGCACCCTTATAAAAATGAAGCATTCCCTGAAGATTTAAAGAAGCGGATTACCCACTCGCACTGCTACGTCAACACAAGCGTACGCAAAACAGATGCGCTGAAACATTTGTTCAAAAAATCGTCGTACAATGTAGAGCGCTTCTACTCCGAGAACTTCGCGGATGGCATTCAAGAAAACATCAAAACGGATTGTTATGACGCTGTAATCTTCGACAATGTCTTTTCGGCTTGCTATATGAAGGCAGTGAAGGAAGCGGATCCTGAGATTCCATGTTACATACGCTCACACAACGTTGAGTTTGAAATCTGGGAAGGATTAGCGCAAGGAACCGGAAACGCGCTAGTTCGCTGGTATTTGAACAAATTAGCAAAAGATTTGAAGCGCTTCGAAATGGATGCGTACAACAAATCGGATGGCGTTCTTACGATCACTGAGGACGATAAAACGGAGCTGCAGAAAATCGGAATCACCAAGCCAATGGAGCATTTCCCAGTAAGCGTATCCATTCCAGAACACACACACGATTACTCGAATAAGGAGCTCTTCCATCTTGGAGCTATGAATTGGCGTCCGAATGTAGAAGCCGTTGATACGGCGCTGAAGTACTTGCCTGTTTGGCTGGAGAAAGATCCTGATATCCGCTTCACAATCGCTGGGATGCAATCGAAAGAACGATACGATCATCTAGAAAATGACTCCATTACCGTCGCCGGATTTGTTGAAGATATAATGGAATTTGTAGGCTCTCAAGGTATTTTGGTCGCTCCGATTCAATCTGGATCAGGTGTACGAATTAAAATTCTCGAAATGATGGCCTACGGAATCCCAGTAATCACAACAACTTTGGGAGCACAAGGAATTGTCGACACATCAGGGCTAACTCTCGCTGACGACCACCAATCATTAGCCGAAGCAGTTTATACACTTCGTAATGATGAAAAGAAACGCAGAGAATTAGGCCAAAAGGCGAAAAGCATTATTACTTTGCATCATAATTCGGAAACGATTAGCCAGAAGATTCTTGAATTCATCAAAAGAAAATAAACCGCAACTCTTAGTCGTCCTCTCTCGGTTCCCTTATCCGCTTGAGAAAGGAGATAAATTGCGTGCATTTTATCAGATCCAAGAACTTTCCAAAACATACAATATTACTTTATTCACAACTTCAGATAAAGTTGTTTCAAAATCTGATTTTGAGAAAGTTAATAATATCTGCTCAGAAGTCGTGATTCATTACTTGTCTCAAGGAAAACGAATCTTTAGCTTGATCGCTGCCCTGTTTTCTGACCTACCATTTCAAGTACATTATTTCAATTCTTTGGCGGGTAGAAATCGCATCAAAACATTGATTCTAGACAATGATTTCAAGCACATTTATTGTCAATTGATTCGATCTTCAGAGTACGTCAAAAACATCCATCATATTCCCAAAACCATTGATTACATGGATGCGTTCAGTGCGGGAATTGAACGACGCATTTCCAAACGTCCATGGTACGATCGCTGGTTATTTAAGCTGGAATCGAAACGATTACAGAAGTACGAACGCAAAATTTTCGACTTCTTTGAACATCACACCATCATCAGCGAACAGGACAGAAACCTGATCTCACATCCAGATAAGAACAAGATAGTTGCGATCCCAAATGGTATTGCCCCCTCCTTCTTCGAAGATCTAAAACGATCCGAAAAACACGATTTCGTATTCGTAGGAAATATGTCCTATCCTCCTAATATTGATGCGGTTAACTACATCGCCAATCACATTCTACCTGAATTTCCTGACTCTAGCCTTCTCGTTTCAGGTGCTACGCCGCATCCATCGTTAAAGAAGATGGTGAGCGCGAACCCTCAAATTGAAATGACCGGCTGGGTGGATGATATTCGCAACTCCTATTTAGATGGAAAAATCTTCCTTGCTCCCATGACTATTGGAACGGGAATGCAAAATAAGCTATTAGAAGCTATGGCGTTAAAAACTCCGTGCGTTACAACGGATCTCGCGAATAATGCCATCGGTGCGTCTAACAACAAGCATATTTTGGTAGGCAATAGCCCCGAGGAAATCAGTGTGAATATTCGTATTTTATTAGACTCTGATGAGAAACGCATAGAAATTGCCGCTGCAGCTCAAGCTTTCGTTCAGGAAAAATATAGTTGGGAACACACAACACAGGAGCTTGTAGAACTCATGCGTCAAAAAGGTTCGGAAACGACGGCAAAGTGAGATATTTGGCGTAATTTTGCACAAAATTAAGATACATGGAATTCGAGTTGAACACCATTGAAGAAGCGATTGAAGAAATCAAGAATGGTAAGGTGGTCATCGTTGTAGACGACGAAGACAGAGAGAATGAGGGAGATTTCTTAACAGCTGCTCGAAACATTACGCCAGAAATCATCAATTTCATGGTGACGCATGGACGTGGTTTGGTATGTGCTCCATTGGTAGAAGATCGATGCGATGAATTAGGGCTAGATCTTATGGTGCAATCGAACTCTGCAGCATATGAAACACCGTTTACCGTTTCTGTAGACCTTATTGGACATGGTTGTACAACTGGAATTAGCGCCAGCGACCGATCTAAGACCATCAAAGCATTAATCGATCCTGAAATTCGCCCGGAAGAATTAGGGAAACCAGGACATATCTTCCCTTTGAGAGCAAAGAAAGGTGGCGTTCTTCGACGCGCTGGTCATACTGAGGCTGCAATTGATCTTTCTCGTTTGGCTGGATTCGAACCTGCTGGAGTTATCGTTGAGATTTTGAACGAAGACGGAACCATGGCACGTTTGCCGCAGTTGGTTGAAATTGCGAAGCGTTTCGACATGAAGATTGTTTCCATTGAAGATTTGATCGAATACCGAATCAAGCACGAATCGCTTATTGAAAAGAAAATTGATGTCAAATTGCCGACAATTGAAGGTGATTTTGACATGTACTTATACGAAGAAACCAATTCTGGAAAACAGCATTTGGCCCTAAAAAAAGGCGAATGGGAAGAAAACGAGCCGGTTTTGGTACGTGTGCACTCCTCTTGTATGACCGGAGATATTTTCGGTTCCTGCCGATGTGATTGCGGGCCACAATTGCAGAAGTCGATGCAATTGATTGAAGAAGCTGGAAAAGGAATCATCGTGTATATGAACCAAGAAGGACGCGGCATCGGATTGTTCAACAAGCTGAAGGCCTACAAACTTCAGGAAGAAGGTTACGACACCTTAGAAGCCAACATCAAACTTGGATTTAAGGGAGATGAGCGTGATTACGGAATTGGAGCACAAATCATTCGTGATTTAGGCGTTAAAAAAATGCGATTGATGTCCAACAACCCGAAAAAACGTACAGGTTTGATCGGATACGGTATTGAAATTGTTGAAAACGTTGAATTGGAAATCAAGAGCAATGAGCACAACGAATTGTACTTGAAGACCAAGCGCGATAAAATGGGACACTCCCTAAAACAAGATATGTAAGATGCTCACGGCAAGAGGAATAACAAAATCATACGACGATCTTCAAATTCTGAAAGGAATTGACCTAGACATTGCGTCTGGAGAAATTGTATCGATTGTAGGTTCCTCGGGAGCTGGAAAAACGACCTTGCTTCAAATTCTTGGAACTTTGGACAAGCCTGATGCTGGAACCGTGGAAATCAACGGTATCAATCCTTTCCAATTGTCTTCGCGACAAATGTCAGCGTTCCGAAATACATCGGTTGGATTTATTTTCCAATTTCATCAGCTATTACCGGAATTCAATGCCATTGAGAACATCGCATTACCCGCTTTGATCAAAGGAGAAAGCATGAAAAATGCGAAAGCCGAGGGCATGAAATTGTTAGAGGTATTGGGATTAACGAATCGTGCGGATCACAAGCCGAATCAACTTTCTGGAGGTGAGCAACAACGAATTGCCGTAGCACGTTCGCTCATCAAT
The DNA here is from genome assembly GCA_003149635.1 of Fluviicola sp. XM-24bin1. Classification (GTDB taxonomy): domain Bacteria; phylum Bacteroidota; class Bacteroidia; order Flavobacteriales_D; family Crocinitomicaceae; genus UBA4466. The sequence goes on along the minus strand of QCWI01000011.1, from coordinate 16,036 downwards.
AAACCTCATGTCATCTTTGCGGATGAGCCATCTGGGAACTTGGACAGCAAGAATTCACAGGAGCTGCACCAGTTGTTCTTTGATCTCCGTGATCAATTCGGTCAAACGTTCATCATCGTAACGCACAACAACGAGTTGGCCAACATGACAGATCGTAAATTGGTGATGTCCGATGGTAACATCGTTATCTAGACAAGAATAATGAAGCGTTCTGAGCTCAAAGAGTATCTCGACGAAAAATTCGAGCAGTACAATAATCGACAATTTATTGAAACCGACCCTATTCAACTCGTTCATCGTTTTGAACGGAAAGAAGACATTGAAATCGTTGGCTTGTTGATTTCAACTATTGCCTGGGGCAAGCGTGAAATGATCATCAAGAGCGGAGAAAGAATGTTGTCCATCATGGGGGATAAGCCCTATGAATTCATTATGAACTATTCGGCGAATGCCCTACCCGACTTCGTTCACAGGACGTTCAACGCTCAAGATTTGGACTTCTTTTTCCGGGCACTGCAATCAATTTACCAGCGACTCGGATCGCTAGAAGCAGCATTTTCCAGTCACGACGAATTTCCGGGAGTCCAAGGTCGCATTGTTTCCTTTCGAAATGAAGTGCTCAAAACGGAACACGAAAAACGATCAGAGAAACATTTGTCCGATCCATCTCGCGGTTCCGCAGCAAAGCGCTTAAACATGTACTTGCGCTGGATGGTACGCAACGACAATTCTGGAGTGGATTTCGGTATCTGGAAAAGCATTCCGACCTCAGAATTAATGATTCCATTGGATGTTCATACCGCCCGAGTTGCGCGCGATTTGAAACTTTTAAAGCTCAAACAAAACGATTGGAAAGCACTGGAAGAAATTATGTCAGTTTTTCGAAAGTTTGACCCGAATGATCCCGGTAAATACGATTTTTCCTTGTTTGGGATAGGTGCTTTTGAGGGAAAGACATAACGTTTTTCAAAGGTCACCCCTGTAGTCCCCTCAAGGGGACAGGAAGAACTCCTCTTCCCTTGAGGGAGGTCTCGGGAGGGTGATACCTACCTAATTTCCAATTAACCATTTTTAGGAACTTCCAACCCTTTCCTATCGCGCCATTTCCATCGAAATTTTATCTTTACGTTCATGAAGTTTTTGTACCCTGAATTCCTTTGGGCCCTAACCGCACTAGCCATCCCAATAGTGATTCACCTTTTCAATTTTAAGCGGTACAAAACACTATATTTTTCCAGCGTTAACTTTATCAAGCATGTAGATCAACAAACGAAATCTACACAACGTTTGAAACATTGGCTGATCCTAGCCAGTCGTTTATTGGCATTCTTGTTTTTGGTCTTAGCCTTTGCACAGCCGTATTTCGCAACTTCTGAAGAAAAACTAAGTTCCAAGTCACCGATTTACAGCTTCTATTTAGATAATAGTTTCTCCATGCAAGCCCGCGGGCCGGAAGGAGAATTGCTGTCAGAAGCCAGAGAGAAAGCGAAAGAAATTGTAGAGAAATCTCCAGCAGACGCTCGTTTTATCATTGGTACCAACGAGATGTCGGGTCGTGAGGAACGACTGCTCAACCGTCGCGAGGCCATGGAAAAGCTGGATGCCATACAACTTAGTCCATTAACGAGAACCCTAGAACAAACTACACAATGGCAACGTGAGGTATTGGATAAATTACTTGACGAAGATTCAAAAACACGTGTAAACGCTTTTATTTTCAGTGACTTTCAAAAAGATCTATCGAGAGTTTTACCGAAAGCAGATGACAATATCACCTATTATCCTACTCGATTAGTTCCTGAAAAAACAACCAATGTCTTTGTGGATTCTGTTTGGTTCAGCAACCCTACGCACAAAGTTGGTCAGAACAACACCTTGAATATTAAAATTCAGAACGATACTGAGGCTGATATCGAAAACCTTGAGACTACTATCCAACTAAAAGGCTTGGACAAAACGGTATTTGTGAACGTAGGCGCAGGAAAATCTGTCGTAACAACCTTCACACATACGGACAAAGAAGCTGGATGGAACGAAGGTAAGATCAATGTGGCCGATCAGAGCGTATTTTTCGACGACACTTATTTCATTTCATACGAGGTTAAGAAATACACAAACGTTCTTGTTATTAATGGTGAAGACGCTGTCAGTGGTGCACATGTCATCTATGAGATCAACGATGCGTACAAGTGTTTGACGAAAGAAATTACGTCCATTTCTAAAGACGATTTCGATCAGAAAGATTTGGTAGTGGTCAACGGTGCGAATCGAATGCCCTCTGGAATCATCAGTTATTTGGAAGCATTCCGCGAAACAGGAGGATCGATTTCCTTGTTCCCAGGAAGAACTCCAGAACTCGGATCTTGGAATCAATTGTTGCAGAAATGCAAATTGCCATCCATGGGAAATGCTGTTACCAGCGGGACGCGAATCAAATCTTTGGTAGATTCTGATCCTTTCTATTCTGGTGTTTTCGAAGAAAAAACCAGCAACATCAACCTGCCGGGAGTCAACAAAGCCTTTCAAGCGATAAAAAACAATGCGCGCAGTTCGGATTTGATCACTATGCAAAATGGACTCCCTCTTCTCTCCTATTCCAAAAGAAACGGATATGCCTTCATGTTCTACAGCTCGGCGCACGAAGATTTTGGCCCCATCACCAATGATGTTTTATTTACTACAATCCTGCTTCGTATGGGCGAATTATCCAAACGAACGCAGCCTATCGCATTGACCATTGGAGATGCATCAAAGTATCCAGTGTACAAAGAAATTAAGGGAGATGAAGTATTTCATATTGTTGGAAATAATATTGATGTGATCCCGCAACACGAGGAAATTTCAGGTGTTCATTACCTTTCCTTAAATAAGCTTGACAACTTTATGCAGCTTCTTGCAGGCAACTATGGAATAAAAACAGAGTCTCCTGTTGGGAAATTGAGTTTGAACTTTAACCGTGCAGAATCCAAATTGAAATATTACGAACAATCGGATATTGAACGCATCTTCGGTGAAAACCAGTTTCAGTATAACGAGATGAGCAGTACCAGCGAATTATCAACAAACGATATTAACAAACCGTTCAGCTACTGGAAAATTTGTATCATTTTAACCCTTATTTTTGTGGCGAGCGAAATGCTACTGGTACGCATCCTTAAATAGACCCGAACTGCATGAAAATAGTGATCAAGAAAGCCAAGATTGTCGACGCGCAATCCTCTTTCCATGGAAAAACGGTTGATGTTCAAATTGAAGGTGATCGCATCGTTAAAATTGCCGACAACATTGATGCTGGCGACTCTCAAGTTATTCAAGAAGACGATTTACACCTTTCCGCTGGATGGGTAGATTTGAAATCAGAGACATGCGATCCAGGCAAGGAATACAAACAGACGATTGAACAATTACTAGATGCCGCGACGTTCGGTGGATACACGCATGTGGCTGTTCTTCCGGGAACTTCCCCAGTAGTCGATGGCAAATCGCAAATTCAATACATGAAACGTCGTGCCGAGCATCATGCGTGCAGCCTCCACCCTATCGGAGCGCTTACTGTAGGCATGAAAGGTGAAAACCTCTCGGAAATGTATGACATGAATCAGTCCGGAGTGCAATTGTTCTCCGATGATTTAGTCCCGGTTCATGCAGGAATCATGTATCGTGGTTTGTTGTACTCAAAGAATTTCGGAGGAACCGTGATGACATTCTCTCGCGATCCGCATATCGCCGGAAAAGGAATGGTGAACGAAGGAATGGCCTCTACGCAAACAGGCTTGAAAGCCGATCCATCGATTGGTGAAGTGATTCAAATCGAACGCAACTTACGCTTGTTGGAATACACAGAAGGAAATTTGCACTTATCCGGTGTCTCTACTGCTGAAGGTGTTCGATTGATTGCCGAAGCGAAGGCCAAAGGATTGAACTTGACAGCAGACGTTCATGTTGCCAGCCTTACGCACAACGAAGAAGCTGTTTTGGGATTTGACTCGAACTTCAAAGTCATGCCTCCTCTTCGATTTGAAACGGATCGCAAGGCGCTTTGGGCGGGATTGAAAGACGGAACCATCGATTGTATAGTTACTGATCACCGACCTCAAGATAAAGAAGAGAAAGACTTGGAATTCGACTTGGCTGAGTACGGAAATATTGGATTGCAATCTAGTTTAGGTACTCTGCAAAAATGTGAAGAGTTCGAGTTGGACGTTGTGATTAACGCGATAACGAATAACTCAAGAAAGTTATTGAAAGTAGATGTCGTATCCATTGAAGAAGGAGCGACTGCGGATGTGACACTTTTTCAGCCAAATACAGAATGGACGTTGAACAAAGAGGACATCTTAGGGAACGCGTTCAACACACCATATTTGGATCAAACACTGAAAGGCAAAGTGCTCGGAGTGTTTAATAATGGTAAATTAGCGATCAAACAGTAATTCATGGGCGCTAAGACCAAATTCCTACGACAGTTTTTCAAAGACCGCCAAATGGTGGGAGCCGTTGCACCGAGCACGAAGTTCCTCGCTGAGAAAATGTTGAAGAATGTTGATTTCGAAAATTCCAAGGTCATTATCGAATTAGGCCCTGGAAATGGTGTCTTCACGGAAATCATGCTGGAACGAATGGCACCTGATGCGAAATTGTATGTTTTTGAGCTCAACGACGAATTCTACAACCAAGTTTCTTCTCGAATAAACGATCCACGTGCTCAAATCATCCATGATTCAGCAGAAAACATAGGAAATTACGTGAAAGAAGCCGGAACTGCTGATGCGGTAGTCTCTTCCCTGCCCTTGATGGTATTTCCAGAGCAACTTCGCGCCAATGTTGTCAATGCGGCCCATACGGCACTGCATAACAAAGGGAAATACATTCAATTCCAGTATTCGTTGCAATCAAAGCGTTACTTGGAAGGAATTTTTGATGATGTCAATATTCAATTCACTATCAGAAACTTACCTCCAGCTTTCGTCTACACGTGCTGTAAATAATTTTCCCGTTTAATCTTTCAACACTACCGTTCAGAACATCGACCCGGAAATGGTACGCCGTTTGCTTATATTGAAATTAGAATTTAAAATTAAGCGGTATGTTAACTTCTATTGAAATAGCAAAACTGCTGAAGAAACAGCAGAAAAATCAGAACAAGGAACAAGGTTTTGATACAGCTTTGCTCGGGTTGGGCATCGCGTTGAAAAACAATAAGAAAAAGTTGAAATCGGCGAAGTGATTAAACAACCTCGTAAGTAATCGAGTTCTGGAGCATCTTTGCCACGGGGCATCGACCTGAAATATCAATCAATCTCTTTACCTGATCTTCGTCTAAATCGCCGGAGAAACGAATCTTCTTCCCCACAATTGTAGGATCACCCTTTTCGATATAACGCAATTCAATCGTCGTCTCACCTAACTCCCATCCCTTTCTTTCCGCGTACATACGCATCGTGATTAGCTTACAACCTGCAAGTGACGACAACAACAGTTCACCCGGCTTAGCACCTAGGTTTGTACCACCAACATCTTCCGGCTCATCCGCAATGACCTCGTGTCCACGAACGGTCATTTTCACGGTAAAACCGTTTTCGTTGCTTCCTATAAGATCAGGATTCGACACACTCTCTGAGTTTGTCCAGTAATTCGCTTAATTTTTCCGCATCCTCGTCTGAGAGTCGATTCGGAACAAATTTTTCTCCTTCATCTTCAAATTTCACATCAATTTGAGACAATAGATCCAAACCCTCCTTTGTAATCTGCACGAATACCACACGACGATCATCACTACAGCGCGTTCTGGAAATCAACCCCTTATCAATGAGCTTGTCCATTAATCGGGTAGTATTCGGAGACTTCTCAATCATTCTATCTTTTACAGTGTTCACTGTAATCTCCGTCCCTGCTCCACGAAGGATGCGCAGAATATTAAATTGAGGCATAGTCAATCCAAAACTTGACATAAAAGTATTTTGAATTGCCCCAACGTAATTCGCCGTATATCGCAAGTTCACAATCGCCTTTACCTGAGAGGAAGGAAACTTTGATTGTATCGCATCTTCAATTTTCATATTACAAAAATAAATACCATGGTATTATTTTCCAACTACAAACACTAAAATTTTATTAAAACTCTCTTTGAATAACCTTTTTTAAATGAGCAGAAAATCAGTACATTCGCCGATCCGATTAATTAACCTAATAAATAAAAAAATGAAAAAAGTAATTGCAGGAATTGCAGCTTTGGCAGTTCTATTCGTTGTAGCATCATGTGGAGGTGTATCCGAAGGAGATTTGGTAGGAAAGTGGTCTGTTGATCCATCTTCAGTTGAAATCACAATGGGAGACGGAATTCCATCTGAGATGAAGAAAATGGTAAAAGAAGGCCAAAAAGAGATGGAGCAAGAAGCAAGCGAAGACTTGAAAGCTGCTACTATCGAATTCAAAGAAGGAGGGAAATTGGTTATCTCTGCTGAAGGAGAAAGTCAAGAAGGAACTTGGTCTTTGGATGGTGAAGATTTGACTATCGGAATGGAGCAAGGTGGTGTTAAAGGTGAAATCACTGTTCAAGTTGAAATGGACGGAGATAACATGACAGCGACACTTCAAGCTACTGAAATCGTTAAGGCGATTAAGAAAGCAATGAAAGACGAGCCAAGAGCTGGAGAAATGATCGAAAGAATGACTGACGGCATGGACATGGACAAAATGGCTGAAGGAACTAGCATTTCTATCACTTTCAATAAGAAATAAGCGATAGCTTATTGAAGACTTAGGCCGAGCCCCTCAAGGCGAGAAAGCCGAAGGATATTTAAAGCCTTGTTCAATTTGATCGAGGCTTTTTTTGTGCCATCCATTCAAATATCTTAAAGCCCTGGTCACTGAGGTTCTCAAAGTACCGGGGCTTTTTCATGCCATATATTTTGGTAAGAACTCCGCTTCCTGCCTGCCGCCAGGTGCGGCAAGAGCCTCAGCCTATCACCCACCCCTCACTGCTCACGCAACACTCGTCACTTCGTACTGCGCACTGCCAATCATCTCCAGCGCATCTCAAACTTCGTATCCTTAGTCAAATCCATTGATCGCAAACGAAACGTATGAGTCCCGATGGGTAAGCTCACAAAATTGCGATCGAACGCAACACCAGGAACATCACAGTACAACCAGAAATCTCGCAAGTACTTGTCGGCTGTCACTGTCACTTCCATCTCCCCAGTCTTCGAATCGAACTTGGTAATGATATAGCTCACATCATCACAGGTAGGAATCGCACGATCCTTCCCAAATCGATCGAAGCTACGCTTGTATTCCTTACCACTAGCGTCATTCCAAGTGAATTCCAAACGAATGTTCTTATTCCAGTATTCTTTTAGAATCTCGTTTCCAACCATATTGATGTGTTGCATTCCTTCAATATGCGCCGTTCGTTCAATCGTTGAAATCCATTTCCCTTTTTCGTTAAGGATCTCGCATTTAATATTACAATCGAAAGTATCTGCAACTCCGGAAACCAAATAATAGTCCACGATTTCGAGATTCTGGTACTTTTCTACGACAGCCACTTCTTCGTAATCATCTCGAATTCTGTACTGCAACGCTTTCCAGTTGTTATTGTAATCCAAGCTTGACCATGTCGGAGCCGGCCAGCAATCATTTATTTGCCAGTAAAGCGTACCTCCACATCTCGGGAAATCTACACGATGTCCTGCAACCGCCATGCTTACCGCCATAGCTTGGGTAAGCTGGGAATAGTAGACGAAAGTTCCAAAATCCTCTGGGTTTCCGAACAATTTTTTGGCGTGCTTCGCGATCATATCGTTCCCGACATAACTCTTTTGATGATGCTTCATAACATCTGAATTCAATTGCCATTGAGAGGTATCTGAGAAAGTGAGTAAGGTACTGTACTCAGGGAAACTCTGGAATCCGTACTCCGCATTGAAACGACCAATCTTCTTCCCAAAATCCTGAATCGGATCTTTCCCGTGCCATACGCCCCAGTAATGCTGTGATCCATGGTTGTACAATTCCATTTTCCCCCAATTGCTTAGTGGACTTGTGTGGATGTACGGAATCCCGGTGTATTCTTTGATAATCGACGGCGCCACATCTTTAAAAACGCGATCGTATGCATCCTCAATTTCCTTGGCGCTCTTGCCGTACAATCCGTATTTAATCTGGAATCCCCAATTGCCCCAGGCTACTTCTACTTCATTGTTTCCATTGAATTGTACTACGCTCGCATGTCCGGCGATCCGAGGTACCTGATAGCGGAATTCCTCCGAGATATTTTTCACAAAAGCATCATCGCCGGGATACATGGCACAAGCGAACATCAAATCCTCCCAGACCATTATTCCCAGTCGGTCGCAGGTTTCGAAGAAGATTTCGTCGGGATAGTATCCTCCGCCCCAAACACGTACCATGTTGAAGTTAGAGGCCGCCATTGTTTCCACCATCGCTTCGATATCCTCATCTTTTACACGCGCCGGAAAAATATCTTGCGGAATGTAATCTCCTCCTTTTGCGAAGATCTTACGTCCGTTGATTTTGAAATAATAGCTCGTTCCCCACTCATCTTTCTCTTGAATCAGCTCAGACGTCTTGATTCCGTAAGTAAATGGGACTATCATTTCGGTATCCTTGCTCCCTTGCGGTCGAATGCGCATGGTATTCGTGTACAAATGCTGTTCTCCTTGACCTTTTGGCCACCACAATTTCGGATTGTTTACTGTGACAACGCGTTTGATCTGATCTCCTTGCGCTACCAATGTATGCTCTGAAATAAAATCGCTTTCAAATTCGTAGGTTCCGCTGTCAGCGACCGCCAGATATACCATAAACTGTACTTCTGCCGTTTCTTCATTCGCAGAAAAGATGCGAACCGTTTTGTTTATTACTCGGTTGTGATTGTAATAGTACAATCGCGCAGGTTTGTTGAATCCAATGGTGTTCAAACGCAATGCCCAATCCCAACCAAATTGATACTGTGGTTTTCGAGTGTACGGCGCAATTGCCGTAGGGTGCACATCATTGGGAGCTGGAAGATGGTAGCTAGCATCGTCCCACATATTTTGATGATACATAACTGGCGGCGTAATCACCACACTGATCTCATTGACCCCAGCTTTAAGTAAATGTTTGGCTTGTTTGCGATGCGGAATGAAAGCATTGGCAGTTTTCATCAATTCTGCACCATTGATAGAAACTGTTCCGTAGGTATCGATATTCCCGAACTCCAGTTCCAAGTACTCTTTGGTCAACTCGTTGGAATCCAGAACGAGAATGGATTTAAACTCCCAAACATGCTGTTCAAACCAGTCAAATTTCTCTTCGTTTTTACCGTAATAAGGATCAGGCATCTCCCCTGTCGCAATGAGCGCTTCCTGCACCGAGCCTTTTGTTCCTAGCGGCATCCATTCTTTACGAACCGGATGGAAAAAATCCCAGCTTAGTTCAATGAATTCTTGTGCGTTACTCGTAAAAACTGACATCATTGCGCAAACAACTAAAATTAATTTGATCATACGTCGATTTTGGATCATCTATGAAACTTGATTAAAAATAGCTTATTCATCTAAAACCATCGAATCATTCTTGCGCTTTCCTATTCTGACAAATACCCCCATTAAAAGAGGAATGGTAAAAAGAATCGCAAAAATCATTATTTGCTTTGTGACATAGAACCAGACGCCTTCTCGACCATGGTTAATGCTGAAATCCATAAAACTCTTGTAATTAGTAAGTCTTAAATCTTGGGGCAAATATTCAGGATAGGATAACTCACCTGCATGATAGGGAGCAACCTAATAGTAAAACCAGATATTCCCTTCAACGAAATAAAAAACAAAATAGAAGATGATAACCAAAAGAAGTTGTTTCCAATTTCCTTTCAAAAAGACATAAAACAAACCGAGAACTAGGGCGATGATGAAAGATCTTATTGCAATAAGATACATCCAATTTTCGCCACTTAAGTCAACAAAACTTAATATTAATAAATTGAATGTTGGCCGATTGAAGTAAATGATAAAGATAACATAAACAGCTCCGACAAGAAGAAACCAATACTTACTTTTCTTTACTCCCATTCCATGATATACGGAGCATCCTCCAGCTCGGCTTTTTCCGTTGTTTTTACGGCAACGTTGAATCCTGCGTAAACAGAGTACGAACCGTATTCACCGAACTTATTCAAAGCTACAAATCCAACTTGAAGATTCTCCAGATTATCGTGCTTTCGAATAATGCGATTCACAGCCATTTCACAGGCTTTCTGAGGCGAATGCCCTTGACGCATCAGCTCTACCACCGTATGACTTCCAGCAATTCGAACGATAGCCTCTCCCATTCCCGTTGCACAAGCTGCTCCAATCTCATTATCCACGAACAAACCGGCTCCGATGATTGGAGAATCCCCCACACGACCAGGCATTTTGTACGCCCAACCACTTGTAGTACATGCTCCACTTAGATTTCCGAACTTATCAATCGCCAACATTCCGATGGTATCATGATTTTCATGATTGATTTCAGGACGCTTTCGCTTTTCTTCTTTCTTCCACTCTTTCCAAGCCTTCTTCGCCTCTTTAATCGGTGTTTTGATCTTCCCAAAGCCTTGATCTAAGGCGAATTCACGAGCTCCTTTACCCACCAACATTACGTGCGGCGTCTTTTCCATTACGGCACGCGCCACAGAAATAGGATGATCGATTCCTTCCAAGTACGCTACGGCACCACATTTCGAATTCTCATCCATGATACAGGCGTCCAACGTAACATGTCCACTTGCATCAGGCAAACCTCCAATTCCAACACTGCGATTGGTAATGTCAGCCTCAGTCACCTTCACGCCATTTTCAACAGCATTCAACGCATTTCCTCCCGTCGACAGGACTTCCCAAGCCGCTTCATTCGCCTCTAATCCGTGATTCCAAGTAGATACTACCATTGGTTGAATAGCTACGCGAAATTTTGAGGAATTGGCTCCCTCTTCGATTATTTCTGCTGCTTTGGATGGTTTGAAGGCCGTTAATAATGCACCTGTTAACCCCAGCTTGAAAAAGGTTCTTCGTTTTAATTCAGACATGTTTTCGTTTGTTAGATCTGCGTACGAATCCATTTTTGATACGCCTTTGCATTTTTAATATGCTGCGTATCGCTTGCTGTGAAGTTATGTTCACCCGAGTAGTCCGGTTTCGCACACATGTAAATATAGTCAACATCTGCACGATTTAGCACGGCATCTACCACTTTCGCTGGGGTGATGCAGATAGGCCCTGGTGGTAATCCATTGATTTTGTACGTGTTGTACGGACAATCAATATCGCGATGTTTTCCGGTTAACACTTGGACATTGTCCAATTCATGGCCCCAACAGAATTTAAAGGTAGGATCGGATTTTAATTTCATGCCCTTTTTCACACGATTCAAATAGAGTCCAGCGATGATGGGCCATTCGTCCTGCACCTTCCCTTGTTCTGAATACACAATACTTGCCACCGTCACCGCTTGAGATTGTGATGACAACCCAACCAATCGCAATTTTTGCATGCGTTCTTCTGTCCAGAATTCTTTGAACTTTGACGCCATAAATGCTAGGAAATCTTCGGCGTTTGTGTCGAACTCCATTTCGTATTGTTTCGGCAAAATAATGGCCGGCATTTGCTCACGGGTAAAGCCGTATTTTGATAAAGTTTCTGGCGCAACCATATAATCAAATAATGACGCACTATCTGCTGCTATACAAACACTTACAGATTTAGCAACATCATTTAAATCACGGCAGGTATTGAAGATCACATTTACCAAAACCTCATCTCTTCCTTTGCCATCCTCACCTCGCTTAAATCCAAGCAAAACATCTTTGATTTTACCCTTCGGAGCAATGATGTATTTCCCTCCTTCCAACTCATCATCTTTGAGTTGTAAATCTTGAGCAATTGAAATGGCTTCTTCCTTGTCTGAAATGATTTCCTTTGCATGCAAAATGTCGACCAATTCTTCAACGGTTGGATCTTCTTTAATGAGCAATCGCGCTTCCGTTGTATTGATCGTTTTCGCACTGAACAACCAACCGGTAATCGTCTCGTAGTTGAGCGCCGCTACAACCAAGGCAAGAATAAAAACGCCTATCCCAATTTTTTTTATCATCTGTTTTCTAATTCGCAAACGAACTCAAGATACTCAGCTTCCGGTTCGCTCAAATGTTTTTCTTCTAATTTTTTCTTAAATCCGGCCTTTTCGAACAATCTGATGCTGGCGAGATTATCTGGAAAAATACGCGCACAGGCCATTTGAAGCTCCAATTCATTGTACATTTTATCAAGAAGAAGCTCCAGTGCACATAAGCCCGCTCCTTTCTGTCGGTCTTTTGGGTCTGCAACCAAGATCCCGATGAAAGCCAGATCATTTTCCCAATCGGCTTCATAGAAATCAACGGTACCTAGCGGTTTCCCGGACTTAGATGCGACAATCATGAAGCGGTATTGATCCAAATCATAGGTATGCTCTGCATTTTCTTGCAATTCGATTAGAGACGTGAGATCACTTAGACTAGGCGCTTCCGATCGATCGCTGATCCGCCAATTTTCTTGATTGTTCTCCCAATCCAGTAAAATTGGAGCATCAGAACCGCGCAATTCCCTTAGCTGTATGTCCTCACGACTGTACATCCTGCAATTGCTTCAACCTTCGATGTATGTCCTGCGGATTGTAATCTGGAATTTGTTCGAAATCCAAAGGTAATTGCCAACCATGTGCACTTTGAATCGCTTCTTTCATTTCCAATTCAGCGAGCAATTCCTTTAACCAGGTTGCATCTGCAATTCTTAGGATTTGCTTCAAAGGCGCCAAACATGTAATTTCTCCAGGAGTGGTAGTTTCATATTGAGCAAATACCTCTTTTGGTGCTTGAACGATGGCTTCCGATTGAATTTCGAAAAACGCCGTAGCGATAGATTTACGCTGCAAGACTTGAATCAATTTGGACACAGGGAGCCCTTCATCCTTGCCATTTGCTTTCAAGCTGTAGAACTCGTCTCCTTGAGAAATTCCTAAGTGCGGTGGAATCTTATTGGCATGAATTACCCATAAGTACGTCGTGTCGTCGAAGGACAAAACGGATGGATCATCAATTCGAGAAATCGTTCGCTCAAATTTCAATACTTCCATCAAATACTTTTTTTGCTGGCCCAATCAACCAAATATTGTCAAATCCAACTCCAGATTTTGTTGCTTTCACTGAGAGTTTCCCTCCTTTCGTGGAAACACTGACTTCTCCTTCCACATTATTCTTCATCATATACGCCAAGGCACACGCCGTAACGCCAGTTCCACAGGACAAGGTCTCATCTTCCACCCCACGTTCATAGGTCGCCACATGAATAGTATTCGGGCCCAATTCAACAACGGTATTGACATTGATTCCTTCCTCTTTAAAACGATCCGAATAGCGAATTTGCTTTCCAAATTCAACGATATCCGGAACATTGGCAGCATCCACGAACTTCACGTAATGCGGCGAGCCTGTATCCATAATGAACACCTCTCTCTCTCTCTCACTCTCAAACTCTATACTGTTCACGGGGAGCATTTCCAAATGCACACGTCCATCCACGGTCAACTTCGCTTCGTGCTCACCATCAATGGCATTGAATTTCGTTGTCTCATCCAACTGCTCTAGTACCTTCGCAAACGCAACACTACAACGCGCTCCGTTTCCACAAAAACTTTGAGATCCGTCCAAATTAAAATACTCCACATTGAAGTCAAGATGTTCATCTTTCGAAATCTTAATCAATCCATCCGCACCAATTCCCAACTTACGATCGCAGAGGAACCGAATCTGATCCAAAGTCAATGAGTCATATTCGCCTGACAAGTTGTCCAACATGACAAAATCGTTGCCCGTTCCTTGATATTTCGAGAATGAAACTTTCATTGAAAACAAAGGTAATTTTAATCGTTAAAACCACCTACGGATGCTTAACAATCTTTAACAGCGGAAACCGTATGACATCAGGCCGAATGGCGTTATTATTGTTATTGCTAGTAAGCAGAACGAAAACCTATTTGCAGTAGAAAATTAAATCAACAGAAAATTATTTGATTATGAATCAAAATTTGAAACACTTCGGATTGGGACTTTTGGGCGGAATGTTGCCTTTGGTTTTATTCTTTGCATTCAGTTCCTCACCGGAGGAGGCTACTTCTCCTCAAACGGACACGGTAGTTGGACAGCGTGATGCTAGATTCACCTACAAAACAGGATTCAATGCGGCCAACTTAATGCCCACCGAAAACTTTGTGGGAGCATCGGAAAGCTCTGTAAACTCAGTAGTGCACATCACAACGAAGGTGGTAAAAACGACCTTTCAGCGGGACATCTTCTCTGAGTTCTTCTATGGGCCCGGAGCCGGTGGACAGGAATACAAACAATACGGACAAGGAGCTGGTTCAGGCGTAATTGTTACTCCTGACGGTTATATCGTGACGAACAATCACGTGATTGAAGACGCCAGCGAAGTGGAAGTTACCTTAAACGACAATCGTAAGTACAAAGCGAAAGTAATTGGAACGGATCCTTCAACGGATATTGCCGTTTTGAAGATTCAAGAATCAGGACTGCGAGCCCTGCCTCTAGGAAACAGTGATGATCTTCGAATTGGGGAATGGGTACTGGCAGTTGGAAACCCTTTCAATTTGACCTCTACAGTGACCGCTGGAATTGTTTCCGCTAAAGCCAGAAATATCAATCTCTTGAACGATCGTAGTCGTGAAGATATCGTTCCGATTGAGTCTTTCATTCAAACGGATGCAGCTGTGAACCCAGGGAATTCTGGAGGAGCATTAGTTAATGTAGACGGAGAATTGGTTGGAATCAACACTGCGATTGCCTCTAGGACCGGAAGCTATGCTGGTTATTCATTTGCCGTTCCGGTGAACTTAGTTCAAAAGGTCATGGCAGACTTGATGGATTACGGTGTAGTTCAACGTGGTTACCTCGGAGTTCAAATTGCCGACATTACTCAAGAATTGAAAGAAGAGCAAAAATTGAAAGATCTCAATGGAGTTTACGTTGCTGGTGTCAACCAGAACGGAGGTGCTGGCAAAGCCGGACTCAAGGAAGGAGACGTAATTCTGAAGATTGGAGCTAAAGATGTAAATTCTGTTGCAGCATTGCAGGAAGAAGTAGGACGTCGACGTCCAGGGGATAAAGTTTCGGTAACGATTCGCAATTCCAAAGGTGCGACGGAAGTGAAAGAAATCGTGTTGCGTAACGCTGATGGCGAGACAAAACTGGTTTCTAAGGCAGAAATTGATAAAAATGTGGCGCTTGGTGCAACATTTAAGGAATTATCGAGTAAAGAAAAGAATGAGTTGAACATTAAGAGTGGAGTTAAAATTACCGCATTGAACGCAGGGAAGCTTAAATCCGTCGGTCTGAAAGAAGGAATGATCGTAACGAAAATGAACAATGAGGTTATTACAACAGTCGAACAACTCACATCTAAATTAAATAGTTCCTCAGGAGGAGTCCTGTTGGAAGTAATGACAGAAAGCGGAAGGAAAGACTACGTCGGTTTCGGACTCTGATTCTCAGCAATCAGGCATGATTTTTGAATGAAGGTAACGTTAATTAAAATGTGACCATTTATTTGGAAACCACGGTAGAATCGTCGTATCTTTGCAGACGCTAAAGTCTTAAAAGTTAGAGCACGTAATTAGAATGAGACAATTAAAAATCACCAAATCGATTACCAACAGGGAAAGTCAGTCATTAGACAAATACCTACAGGACATCGGTAAAGAAGAATTAATTACGGCGGAAGAAGAGGTAGAATTAGCTCGTAAAATTAAGCAAGGAGACCAATTGGCCCTTGAAAAACTCACTAGAGCTAACCTTCGATTCGTTGTTTCTGTTGCAAAACAGTACCAAAACCAGGGGTTAACGTTACCCGATTTAATTAACGAAGGAAATTTAGGTCTTATCAAAGCAGCGCAGAAATTTGATGAAACACGTGGATTCAAATTTATCTCGTATGCC
>QCWI01000010.1 GCA_003149635.1 Fluviicola sp. XM-24bin1 | reverse complement strand
TATCAGGCCACTAACAACAATCGGTAAAACTTTGACATACTGCTGTTCTTTTAAAATTTCAGTTCCTTTTGGGAATTGTTTTATACTTGATTCTTGCAGTATTTGTTCAACCAAATCAGGTTTAAGAAAAGATAATATTCTTCTGTCAAATTCCATTTTACGTCTTTTTCTTAGGTTGCACACAACGGTTTGCAGCTATGCTATCGCCGCATCCCTAAAGATAATTGAAATCGTTGAAAATGTGTGTAGCGGTGGAGTATAGCTGCTGTTATATGCATTTAAAAAGCCCCTCATCTCTGAAGGGCTTATTTGAATTTTTTATTTTTCATTATTGGCGGACCAATTTAGAAACGAATTTGTTACCACTACTATGCTTCCCTTTTAGTAAAACATTATTGTTATCCTCAATTTCTACATCTACTATTTCTCCTTCAATTGACAGAGTTTTGAATTCTTGACTAAATTCATATTTCAAAGTCCTTTGATTTTTAACGTCTTCAATATACGTGGCATCTCCATTATCCTTGAAAATAATGGTAGCTTTTTCATCTCTTAAACCTTTTGTATCAACATCTTCATATAAAATCCATTTACCTACAATTTTAAATTCTGATGAAGTTTGCGCTTCTTTTTGAATTTGTTCTTCTTGTTTTTCATCAGTGGATTTGTCATCTGCTGAACTGCAAGAGACTATGAATAAACCTGTAATAGTAATTAAAAGTAATCTGTACATGTTTTTGTTTTTGTTTTCAAGTGTGAAGATAAAAATTCTGTATGTAATTACATATAACGTTTCGCAGCTACGAAGCGAGCCGCTTCTCGAATATAACATTTTTGCGGCTTGATTTGTAGGTGCTGTTAGCAGCCTTTATTTAATTTATCGATCATTCTGTCGATGTGACTTAGCCTATCAATGGAGCGAGTTATTCTCTTTCGTTCCTCGATTGTTTCTGAATCCACAGGAAATTCATCAATTGATTTTGATTCTTCAATTAGTTTAGAAATAACATCATCAAATCGGTTTTGAGTATCAAGATTTAGCCCTTTAAGTTGCTTAATAATTAGTGAGCTAAAAGTTTCATCAATATTAAAATCAGATAAGGGATTGGGCGTATCAAAGATTAAAGGAACATGGTCACTTAATTCTTTCCACTCGTCATATTGCCCCAATTTCAGCGAGCTACCTCTACGAAATTGATGAGATGCAAATAGATAATCAATATGATAAGGTCGCTCTTTTTTACGATACATATGAAAGGTTGGGTGAAGTTCTTCTCCTTGATTTTCACCCTCTTGCTCGTGATATGTACTTAATATATTCTTTACAGATAAAAAGTTAACTACATCTGTGTGATTGCCAACTCTCTCTTTTTCATCCCAAATTTTGTTGGAATTGAAATCACCTGTGATTATTGTAGGAAGTGAAAGAAGACTACTGTAAAAATTTAGAGCAAGCCATATTTGCCCAATGTAACGCGCTTCTGGATATTCCTTGTTGTCCATTGCCCAAATTGCGAAAAGCAAAAACGCACCTTCTTTATTAGAAACTTTGATTGGCAGAATGAATCTAAAATTTGGATTGAACGCAGGTAGCAATTCGAACTTATAATCAGAATAAGAGAATATTCCAATCCCTTTATTTGGAGAATCGCCATACCAAAGAAAATCATTCGGTTTTGGCGTTTGAACACCTAGAGACAGTTTAGTTTCTGATTCGCATTCAGGTACAATTAGTAAGTCAGGATTTAAAGACAGGACATGGTCAATTTTCTTCCTAAACGCTCCTTGACTATTCCACTCTACGATTCTCATCTATACGCTCTTTTCTTTATGGATGCTAACGTATTGCTAAAGATACCTCTTTATTTTTTCATTGGGAAGCCCCATTATATCTGTATTTCCTCAATCGGACTTTTGATAGTTTGTAAGTTTTGTGTTGAAATATGAGTGTACAATTCTGTTGTTTTTACATTGGAATTACTAGGTAATGTTTGAATATGGCCTGAATTTGTTCCACATTCCAAGAAATGCGACGCATCGAACTTTGCTTCAGTGAAGTTTCGTAAGGTAATGCCCGCCGAAATGCAATGCATCGAGCATGTCGAGATGTCAGTCCCTGCCAAATGGCACACCCTTTGACTTACTGCATTTACGTTATTGAAAACGAGATGATGTGTCAAATACTGACACAATGACGTGAGATTTTTATTATGAGTGATATTTTCGATAAAATAAGTTTAGACTTCTCCGCCGGAATGGAAACAGATGGCGAATTTATACCCTTAATTACAGCAGAAGAGGAGGAGACGATGAATCGTCAGCAGTTTCCAGAGGATTTGCCCATTCTGCCGCTAAGAAATAATGTGTTGTTCCCTGGTGTGGTGATTCCAATCACCGTTGGTCGCGATAAATCTATTCGATTGATTCGGGATGCCAACAAAGGAAACAAGACCATTGGAGTGGTGTCTCAAAAGAACAAAGAAGTAGAATCTCCAGAGTTCGACGACCTTCACAATGTGGGAACCGTAGCGCAAATCATACGCATGCTGAAAATGCCGGATGGAAGTTCTACCGTGATTATCCAAGGGAAGCGCCGCTTCGAGATGGACAAGCCGCTAGCGACTGAGCCGTACATGCGTGCAAAAATTCGCTTACTGGAAGAACAACGCGTGGATAAGGACGACAAGGAAATGGAATCGTCGTTTCAAACGATTCGTGAATTGGCCCTGCAGATCATTGAGGAAAGTCCTAATATTCCTTCTGAAGCCTCTTTTGCCATTGGAAACATTGAGAGCCCAACGTTCTTGGTGAATTTCATTTCATCCAATATGAATGCTGATGTCGCTAAGAAGCAAGACATGCTGGAGGAGTTGGACATGAAGAAACGCGTGCAGAAAGTGTTGGAACATTTGACACTCGAAGCGCAAATGCTAGAAACGCGTAAAGAGATTCAAACGAAAGTTCGCATGGACATGGATCGCCAGCAGCGCGAGTACTTCTTGCATCAGCAAATGCGCACAATTCAAGACGAATTGGGCGACAACCCGCAAGATCAGGACTTCAAAGACATGCAGCAGCGTGCTTCCGAGAAGAAATGGAATGCGACGGTGGAGAAATTGTTCTTTAAAGAACTGGACAAGCTCGGAAGAATGAATCCGCAAGGTGCCGAGTACACCGTACAGTTGAATTATCTGGATTTGATGTTGGATTTGCCGTGGGGCGAATATTCCGAGGATAACTTGGATTTGAAACGCGCCGAAGAAATTTTGGAACGCGATCACTTCGGATTGGAGAAGGTAAAAGAGCGCATCTTGGAATACTTGGCTGTTCTCAAGCTCAAGGGGAATATGAAATCGCCGATTTTGTGTTTTTACGGCCCTCCGGGAGTTGGGAAAACTTCCCTTGGGAAATCCATTGCAGAAGCATTGGGACGTAAATACATTCGGATGTCTTTGGGAGGTGTGCACGATGAATCAGAGATTCGTGGTCACAGAAAGACGTACATCGGAGCGATGCCCGGACGTGTGATTCAAAACATCAAGAAAGCAGAGACGAGTAATCCGGTATTTGTATTGGATGAGGTAGATAAATTGGGTCGAAGCAATCACGGAGATCCGTCATCGGCCTTGTTGGAAGTGCTGGATCCTGAGCAAAACAGTGAATTCTACGACAATTACGTCGAAACGGAGTACGATCTTTCCAAAGTGATGTTCATCGCAACGGCAAATTCCCTTGCAACGATTCAAGGGCCGTTGCGCGATCGAATGGAGATCATCGAAGTGAACGGATACACGGTAGAAGAGAAGATTGAGATTGCGAAACGTCATTTGTTGCCGAAGCAAATCAAGGAGCACGGGATTAAGAAATCAGATATTTCCATCGACAAGAAGACCTTGGAGAAGGTGATAGAAGAATATACCAATGAATCCGGCGTTCGTGGATTGGACAAGGTGGTTGCCAAAATGGTACGTACACGAGCACGTCAAATCGCGATGAATCAAGAGTTCGAAGCGAAAATCAAGGCAACCGATTTGAAAGAAATTCTCGGAGCTGGACGTTCACGAACGAAATATGCCAATAATGACGTTGCTGGAGTAGTGACCGGATTGGCTTGGACATCCGTTGGAGGAGACATCTTGTTCATTGAGTCTTCATTGACGAAAGGAAAAGGAAAATTGACGTTGACCGGAAACCTGGGCGATGTCATGAAAGAATCGGCGGTGATTGCCTTGGAATATTTGAAATCGCATTCCGATATTTTGGATCTCAAGCAAGAGGTTTTTGATGAAAGTAACGTTCACATTCACGTGCCAGAAGGGGCTACACCGAAGGACGGGCCAAGTGCCGGAATTACGATGTTGACATCTTTGGCTTCATCATTTACCCAGCGAAAGGTGAAGAAGAATTTGGCAATGACAGGAGAGATTACACTTCGAGGCGATGTCTTGCCAGTGGGTGGGATCAAAGAGAAGATTCTCGCGGCAAAACGTGCCAAAATCAAGGAGATTATTCTTTGCGAGAAAAACCGTCAGGATGTCGATGAAATCAAGGAAGAATACCTGAAAGGACTTACGTTCCATTACGTAACGAAAATGGAAGAAGTTTTGGAGATTGCCTTGACAAATCAAAAGGCGAAACGATAGAAATAGATCAGAAATAAAAGAGACCGTCCTGGGGGACGGCCTCGATTCTGGTTTGTGAGATGGCTTTCCTCCTCACTTGGGTTTACAGTGACATTAAGTTACGAATTTTATTTCTTCCTTCTGTACGAAATCGTTGAAATAATAATTCCCAGCATCAATCCAATCGTTCCGAACAGCAATCCCCAAAAGAAGCCGTTCTGTCCGGCCGCTTGAATTTTATACCGTTTCTTTTTTGCATTGGCGACCTTTTGAAGTGAATCAATTTGCGATTTGTAGAGATCTAAGGAGTCCAATTGCTCAAACTGAACAGCATCGGCTTGTTGGAATTGGTAAGCGGCAGTATCCGCAGCGTAAATCAAGAGGTATGGATCGATTTCTCCGGTAGAAATCAAATTCTTGAACATAGGGGAGAAGCCTACGAAGATGTCTTCGCGTTCTTTGATCTTATTGATGAGATCGGCCAGTGCTTCACGATCTCTCAATCGTTGATAGCTCAAATCTTCGAATTCCAAAACGTAAATCCTCGCCATTAATGCATTTTCGTAGGTGTCGTGTTCCTCACAGTATTTGGCATACGTACGAAGCAAATTGGCAATTACTTTATTCGGTGCTGGAGTGAACGGAACCCGGGTACGTATTTGAGTGGCAAGGTGATTGTTGTAGCGTCCACGGTAATCGTTTTGCTTTTCCAAGAGTTCCTCAACGGTAACTATCGGGTGACTGATGTACCAACTAGAATTTGATCCATGAGCGATCTTCGCTTCCAAAATTTTAATGTGGATCCATTCGCTTCCGTAATGCGAATCAGGATTGATGGCGTATCCTCTTCGGATTAAATCCAAAGCCCTACGCAATTGTCCATCCAGTTCATAGGCAGTTCCTAAATTGGCAATAATGATGTATTCGTCGGGATATTCGTTCACCAAGGGTTCCAGAATCCGAATCGCTTTTTTGACTTCGCCCAGCTTCATATAGTACAAGGCAATATTCGATTCATTTTTAAAATCGTCTTCTTGCTGACCACGTTTGGCAATAGCCTCGCCTAATCGTCTTCGAATTTCCGGTTCATCAAATTCCCGATAATTGTCAGATAGATAGAAAATAGGCGTGTGCAAGCGATCGCCATTTAGAGCGATGCCGTATTCGTTTCCGCAGGCATTAGCAGAAAATGCGAAGCACAAAATCAAGAGGCTGAGTAGGTGTTTCATGTTAGATTAATGAGTGGAATGGGAAAAGTAACAGAATGAATTGAAATAAAAAGAAAACGCCCATGGATTTTCCACGGGTGTTTTGAGTGTTCCTTAAATGACTATTTACTTGAGTCACCCCTCTTTGATTCTCCCCTCAAAGGGGAGAGAGTGCTTTCCCTCCTCCCTTGAGAAGAGAAAACGACTCTGGAGTTTTCGATAAACGAAGGCGGAGGGTGACCCTAACAATGTCATTTTAATCAGTCTACAATGTTTATTAGTCCTCTTTCCAATTCTCATCTTTTCCTTTGATGTATGGGATCGGAACTTCCTTACATTTTTCTTCGATGGCTCTCAAACGAACGATGATATCATCCAAAAGCTTACGGAATTCGATGTATTCTTCATCACCAATTTTCTTGTTGTCGCGGTGTGTTTGCGTAACTCCCGTTGTGTTTCCAAATACTTGGTAGTACACCGTTCCGATACGTCCAGCAATGCTTGGTTCCGTTTCGAATTCGTGGCTTGATTTCAATCCATCGCCCCAAAGCATGATTTCGCAATCACCCAATAGGTTTTTCAAGGTCTCAACCTCTTTCAGTAGAGTGATGTCGGCATTTGGATAGTTGATCAACGCGTGCTCGTAGTACTTCAATTTGTCTTTCGTTTCGCTCAACAAACGTCCGGCTCCGTCTACTTGACGCTTCGATTCAGCGATATCTTCACGGAAGGCGATCAAGGCATCTACGTCTTGTGCGATCAGCGTTTGGTTGTTCAGTCCAACTACTTTGAAGTTTGTTTTCGGCGCTACTTGATCAATCTCCCCATCTTTCAGAGAAAGCACTTCTACCGAGTAATCTCCTGGGGCTACCATCAAGCCGTTGTCCGCACTCGAATAACGTCCCGGCTTCGATTCTCTCAATGAAATTGGAGAGGTAGTCGTCATGCGCAAGTTCCACTGAACCTGCTGCAGTCCTTTGCGAGGCGAAGTTTTCATGCGGTGGATTTCCTTGTCATCTGCATCACGGATGATCCAAATCAACTTCATTTTGTCTTCTCGTTGTTCTGCGCGTAATTCATCAAAAGTAGGGTAGTCAACAGGCTCTCCCGCTTTCTCTTTCTTCTTGGCATCTTTCTGACGCTTGGATTTCAACGATTTCTCAACATCTTTCAAGTACAAGGAGAATGTCGCTCCGAATTTTGGATTGTCGGCATGCCACATGTTTGCTCCTTGACTTCCAGTTCCTCTCAATCCAAGTGGGGCCGAAGGAACGTACTGCAATGCGTCTTTGATCGGGAAGAGGTGTGCTTCCTTGTCCAAAATTTCTTCAGTTACTTCGCGAATCGGCGTGTAGTTGTCCAAAACATAGAATCCACGACCGAAAGTCGCTACAACTACATCGTTTTCACGTTTCTGAATATCGATATCGTACACGGCAATTGTCGGCAATCCGCCCAATTTGCTCCAATTCTGACCTCCGTCTGCTGAGAAATAACATCCGAATTCCGTTCCTGCGAACAACAAGTTGGATTTCACATGATCCTGACGGATAGCGAAAGCTGCACCACGCTCCGGCAAGTTTCCTGAAATAGACGTCCATGTTTTTCCTTTGTTCGTGCTCTTCAAAACATATGGTTTGAAATCTCCAGAACGGTGGTTGTTGAAGATTGCATATACCGTATTCACATCGTGCAAATCTGCAACAATCATGTTTACGCGCGTTTGCGCAGGAACACCCGGGAAGCTTTCCACTTTCGTCCAAGAGTCACCGCCATCTTCAGAAATTTGAATCAATCCATCATCTGTTCCAGCATACAACAGTCCTTTCTGAATTGGTGATTCATCAAACGCAACGATATTTCCGTAAATCGTAGTGGACTTGTTCTTCATCACTGCGTCGATCGACCAAACTTGTCCCATTACTGGCAATTTGTTTCGATCCAATTGACGTGATAGATCTGGAGAAATAGTTTCCCAATCATCACCTCGGTTGTTGCTTTTGAATACTCTGTTTGCACAGAAGTAAAGCGTTTTGTTATCGTGTGGTGAGATCAACAATGGTGAATCCCAGTTCCAACGGTACGCTTTTTCTCCTTTACCGGGCATCGGCTGAATCGGCGTTTTCTCGCCAGAACTGCGATCGTATCGCACCAACCAACCGTATTGCGCTTGCGCGTATGCGATGTTCGGGTTCTCAGGATCAATCGCGGATTCGAATCCGTCTCCACCGTTGGTGATGTACCAATCGGAGTTCAAAATTCCAGCATTGTTAATCGTGGCAGAAGGCCCTCCCATGGAGTTGTTATCCTGCGTTCCACCATAGATGTTGTAGAATGGTGCATCGTTATCCGTCGCTACTTTATAGAACTGAATAATCGGCAAGTTGTCGTAATATTTCCACTCTTTTGCGTGATTGTATGTTTCGTAGACTCCCCCGTCACATCCAACAATCCAGTGGTTGGCGTTGTTCGGATCAATCCAGATACAGTGGTTATCTACGTGTTTTTTGCTTTCTCCTGTACGTTTGAATGTTTTTCCACCATCTTCTGTATGATGCAACCACGTGTTCATGGAGAATACTTTGTTTTTATCCGTCAAATCACAAATGATTTCCTGGTAGTAGTTTCCACTCGTCTTGTAGCTTGACATTTTCGACCAGCTTTCACCTTTGTTGGTAGATCGGAAGAATCCTCCTTTATCTCCACGTGCTTCTACGATCGCATAAACGTAGTTCTCGTCCGCTGGTGAAACGGCAATACCGATACGTCCCATTTGACCTTTCGGCAATCCTTTGTTGATTTCACGCCACGTCATCCCTCCATCCGTAGATTTGTACAAGCCTGATTCTGGCCCTCCACCAATGTACGTCCATTCGCGACGACGACGCTGGTGAGCAGATGCATAAAGGATATCAGGATTTGTTGGATCGATTGCGATTTCAGCAATTCCTGTGTGCTCTGAAATTTCCAAGGTCTGCGTCCAAGTTGCCCCACCATCAGTGGACTTGTACACACCGCGCTCTCCTCCAGAGCTCCAAACCGGCCCGTAAGCAGCTACCCAAACGATATTCTCATTTTCAGGGTGCACGATGATCTTTCCAATGTGTTCAGACGATTTCAATCCCATGTTCTTGAAGGATTTTCCGCCGTCCAATGATTTATACACACCATCTCCAAATGCAACGGAGCGTTGGTTGTTGTTTTCTCCTGTTCCTACCCAAATAGTTTGATTGTTTGTAGGTGCAATTGTCACACATCCAATGGAATACGATGCATAATTGTCGAAAATAGGAGAGAAGGTCGTACCATGATTGGTTGTCTTCCATACACCTCCAGATGCCGCAGCAACATACCAAGTGTCGTGATTTTCAGGATCGATGGCCATGTCAGCAATTCGACCGGAAGTCAATGCTGGCCCTACCAACCGGAAGGACATCGAAGACATTGCTGAACCAATTTTGTCATCTTTGCTTTCATCTTTCTTGTCTTTCTGAGCGATACCACTGAAGGTAAGAGCCAGAGCTCCTGCCAGGAGAAGAATTCGTTTCATATATAATAGTTTTGGAGCCGTCAAGATAACCAAACTTCATACAGAAGCCTTTAAAAAATGATCAACGGTCGATAGAATTGAGTAACTTTATAAGGAAGAAATCGGAGAGATGGAGAAAGTTATTGTGGCCGGGGCAAACGGTTTTATCGGAAGGCATTTGGTGCCAGTTTTGGCAGAGAAATTTGAAGTAATCACATTGACGCGGCGACCGGAGATCATTTCGGGTGCTCGAAACGTCTTGTGGGACGGCAAGAATGTCGGAGATTGGGCAGATGAGCTGGAAGGCGCATTCGCGGTGATCAACTTGACTGGAAAGTCGGTGAATTGTCGACATAACGAAAAGAACAAAGCTGCGATTTTGAATTCGAGGGTATTT
This sequence comes from Fluviicola sp. XM-24bin1, assembly GCA_003149635.1. Lineage (GTDB taxonomy): Bacteria > Bacteroidota > Bacteroidia > Flavobacteriales_D > Crocinitomicaceae > UBA4466. The sequence goes on along the minus strand of QCWI01000010.1, from coordinate 170,246 downwards.
ACCACTGAAGCCGTTGGTCAGGCAATTGATGCATGCAAGAATCCACCGAAGGTTTGGCTGAATTCCTCTGGAGTTTCCATTTATAAAGAGTCTTTCGATACACCACAAGACGAAACGGCGACTGAATTCGATAATGATTTTCTGGCTGATGTTACAGTAAAATGGGAAGCCGCATGTTTGAAATATGCGTCGAATACGCGTAAAGTATTAATGCGCACCTCGGTCATTCTTGGACTCGAAGACGGCAGCTATCCATTGATTGCGAAATTGACGAAGCTCTTCGGAGGCGGAAAGCAAGGTTCGGGAAAGCAATACTTCCCTTGGATGCATGTGGCTGATTTTGTAGCAATCGTGCGAGATACCTTGTTAGAGAATAATCAAATTTCTGGCCCTGTAAACATGTGCGCACCAGATCTAATCACCAACTGCGAGTTCATGGCGGCAATGCGCAAAGGACACAATCGTTCTTTCGGAATTCCAGCTCCTGCTTTTCTCTTAAAGATTGGAAGCGCGATCATCGGCACGGAAGCTTCACTTGTATTAAAAAGTAGTTACGTAGAACCGATAGTTCTGAAAGAGAGTGGAGCAGCTTTTCAGTTTCCTGACATCTCCTCAGCCATAAAAGACCTTGCAAGCAAATGAAGTCGGCGAAAAATATCCTAATCTTTCTTTCCCCTTTACTGCTGCTCTTGATTTCGTGCGAATCAGAGTCTTCAACAGAAGAGAAGGAGGAGGCATGGGAGTCCTATTTTGAAGGCGAATATGAGTTTTGCGATACCGTAATGACCTACACCTTGTCTCCAGATACCCTTGTAATTACATTTCCAGAGTATTCACCATCGAAACGTTGGCGAGGTAGTGTTGAGATATGCCAAGGGGATTACAATGGTACTATTGTGTACAGTTCGATTGGATCGAATGGCAGATTGGATGATTTTGATTTGAAGAACGGCGAAATAGAGTTTACGGGGCTCTAATTGAACCCAGATTCACTCAGTACGTACTTAATCGAATTGTTCGGAGGTCCAGATATCAAAGGAAAGGAGATTATTCCTGTTCCCTTCTATTATGTCAATAACATGTATTGGGACAACGGCTCAGGTAAGTTGACCATTCGGCAAGATTTGAATAAAGTGAAATTCTACCTTTTCAATGAAGATGCTTTGGATAAACTTTCTCCCGAGCTAAGAAACTATTGCCAAGAAAGATGGTTGAAATATTTAGAAGAAGCGGTTGTGGCAGCCGAGAGAAGATGAACTTCTAATTAGTGTTCATTATTAGTTTTATAACAAGAGATTTATTTGAATTGTAATGAAGTGCCATGCTTAGTTCAGGAACGACCAATTTTTCCTAGTTTTTCGTGTAACCTTTCCTGTGAATACACGATATAAATAATTGGGTACGGATTTTGTTTCTACCTCAATGCTAAAATGATTCGTGTAATGGTTAAATATTACTGCTCCTTATTTATTCTTGCTTGCACATTTACCCTCTCTGCTCAGGAAGACGCAGAATGGTGCCAAGCCCCAAACAAAAAAGCTCAAAAATATCTGAAAGCTGCTGAATCTGCTAAAACCAGTCAGGAAGCCGTGGATAATTTCAATAAAGCAATTCAAGAAGACGAAGAAAATGCAACTCCGTATTACGAGTTCGCGATGTACGCGTATGATTTAGGTTTGCAGGCATATGAGCGCGATCCGAATCCAAACAAAGGAGATCGTTTGTGGGCGAAAGCAGAGAAGATGTTCAAGCAGACTTTGGAGATTTGTGATGATTTTCATTCCAATTGTACGTATTACTTAGGAGTGATTCGTTACGCACAGGGAGATATGGACGCAGCGGTTAAATGGTTCAAAGCTTTTCAGGCATATGACAATCCGGATCGAAGTAAGTATGCCGCAGATCATAACAAACGATTGAGCGATGTCGCTGAAGTAGTAGGGGATTTAGAGTACGAAAATGAGGTTCTAACGACGGAAGTTCCGTTCAATCCAGTGGTTGTAAAGCACGTAAGCTCGGGAACGCACGAGTACTTCCCGATGATTTCACCGGATAACGAGTTGATTTTCTATTCTCGCATGGTCGATAAGGAGGTAACGACCTTCCATTCAGAAACAGTGGAGGAGTTCACTTTTTCTTTCCGTCCGGATTACAAATCGGAATTTGATACAGGAACACCATTGCAGCCACCATTCAACGATGGATCGGTAAAAAGTTATGGGGCATCTACTTTATCCGTGGATAACAAAGAGATGATCATCTGTGCTTGTAAGGACGAAAAAGTAAACGGTCAGGATTATCGTAATTGTGACTTATACAGCACTACGTATAAGCGATCTGGAACGGGTGGAAATGACTACACGTGGACAGCGCTGGAGCGTTTAGGGCCTGAAATCAATACGCCAGGCGGCTGGGAAGGTCAGCCTTCTTTGTCTGCGGATGGAAATACCTTGTACTTTACAGCAAATCGTTTGACAACGCGAAATAACGATATCATGGTGGCCAAGCGCAAGCCTGATGGAACATGGGGACAAGCCGTGCCATTTGATTTAATTAACACAGACGGAAAGGATAAGAGTCCGTTCTTGCATCAGGATAGTGAGACATTGTACTTCGTTTCAGAATCTACGAAAACACGCGTTGGAGTAGGAGGCTTGGATATTTTCTACATCCGTCAGCAACCCGATGGAAGTTGGTCAGATCCTAAGAACATCGGATATCCGATTAACTCTGCAGAAGACGAGTTAGGTCTTTTCGTGTCAATTGACGGTCAAGTAGCGTATTTCTCATCAGCGAAGGGCGGTAACTGGGACATTTACTCATTTGAGTTGTACGAAGAGGCACGTCCACAATCGGTAGCACTTTTGAAAGGAGAGTTGCGTGATGAATCTGGAGATCCGGTAGAAGGAGCAACGATTGAGATCGCTTACGAGGGGACAGATGAAGTGACTGAGATCAAGGTAAACGGCGACGACGGTAAATATGCTGCAATCGTGAAGACGAACAAGAAGCAGGACGTCATGGTAACTGTGAAGAAAGAGGGACACGCCTTCGATTCAAAGTTGATTGAAAAGAATGAATTCAAGGACGACAATGTTACGATCAAAGGAAACGACCTTGAAGTGAAGGAATTGAAAGTAGGAGCTGCCTATACGATTAACGACATTCTTTATGCAACGGCTTCTTACACCTTATCAGATCGCTCGAAATTTATCTTAAAAGGATTCGCCCGCTTCTTAAAGGAGAACGAGAGTATTTCCGTTTCTATTCAAGGACACACGGATAACGAAGGTGATCCGGCTAAGAACTTGCAACTCTCAAAAGATCGTGCGAATGGAGTAATGGAATTCCTAATTTCTCAGGGCATCGACAAAAAGCGCCTGAATTCTGAAGGATTCGGACAAACTAAACCGAAAGTTCCGAATACATCCGATGCCAACAAGGCAATGAACCGTAGAACGGAGTTTGTGATTACGGGAATGTAGTTTGGAATAAGGAATAAGAGAAAGCGTTAGCTTTCGAGGACTGAGACCGAGCCGGGCCGGCGAGATAGCTGCGGGACAGTTTTAAATAAGGAATAAGAAATATTGAATAAGGACTATTCATGATTCAATATTAAAACTTGATCTTCGACATATTCAAATCCACATGTGATTCAATTCCTGGTACCATGCCTCGATCGGAGTATTGCCAGTATTGAATGCGTTCATCCTGCATGCGCTCTGGTCGGTCACTGTAATTTGCGATCCAAAAGGTGTAGTCTCGAAAACGCGGTTTAAAAATCGTTGAGAACATATGATAGTTCGTGTAGATAATCGGTTGACGTCCGGTTTTCTTCTTTACGATATCCATCCATTTTTTTACATCATTGCGAAGCTTGATCTTGCTGAAAGTCTCTTCTTCGACATCAATTACAGGAGGTAAATCGGATTGCTTGGGCTGATAATGCTTCAAGAAGAAATGTGCTTGTTTAGCTGCATCTAAATTCGGTTTGAAATAATGATACGCTCCCACAGGAATGTCTCGCTTTCGTAATTCTTTGAGATTCCTCTTCCATTTGTTATCCAGTAGTGAAGTTCCTTCAGTGGCTTTGCAGAATACAAACGAAATTTTGACACTAGATTTTTTAATCAATCGATCCCAATCGATATCCCCTTGATAGTGCGACACATCGATTCCATGACTGTAGAATCCATCAGCTAAGGGTCGGAATCCTTCGTTTTTTTCGTGGGGAGGTGTTTGAAATTGTTTGTAGCATACGTAGGCAAGCACGACGAGCAAACCCAGAAGGGTTGCGCCAGCGATCAGTCGAGGTAGGGTGAATTTGCGACGCGCCATGTTCTTAAAATACGAATTGTGCCTGTTTTATTGTGTTTTTGGGCACAAAAAAAGTCCTGCTCAATGAACAGGACTTTCGTATCGTGATGCTTGTAATTAAGCGAAAGATCGTTTCTCTTTGATACGTGCTGATTTTCCAGTACGCTCGCGGAAGTAGAAGATACGTGCACGACGTACTTTACCTGATTTGTTCACTTTGATGCTTTCGATGAACGGAGAGTTCATTGGGAAGATACGCTCTACACCAACGTTTCCAGACATCTTGCGGATAGTAAACGTTTCTGTTGCTCCAGAACCTTTGCGTTGCAATACAACTCCTTGGAACTGCTGAATACGCTCTTTGTTACCCTCTTTAATTTTATATGAAACTGTAATCGTGTCACCGCTTCCGAAATCAGGAAGGCTGTTCGTTTCAACTAGTTCGTTTTCAAGTTCTTTGATAAAATCCATGTCACTAAATTTCTTTGTCTTCTACCCTAATGGGGGTGCAATATTACGCATTATTTCTGATACAACACCTATAAATGCAACATTTTTACAACAAAAATGCAACTCTCTGTATTCCTTGCCTAGTACGACTCTTCTTCGTTCGGGAAGTCTCCGCTGCGAACGTCTTCAATGTAGCGATGGAACGATCCTAACATCTCTTGGAAAAGATTGTGGTATTTACGCAAAAAACGCGGGCTGAATTCGTTGTTAATTCCCAACATATCGTGTACTACCAATACCTGTCCATCAACGCCGCCACCAGCACCAATACCGATAATCGGAACAGATACCTCTTTCGCTACTTTCGCCGCCAATTCAGTAGGGATTTTTTCCAAAACGATGGCGAAACATCCTGCAGCTTCCAAGGCTTTGGCATCTTCAATCAAGCGTTTTGCCTCATCTTCTTCACGCGCGCGAACTACGTACGTTCCGAATTTGTATATCGACTGAGGTGTCAGTCCCAAGTGGCCCATCACCGGAATTCCAGCGGTCAAAATTCTTGAAATCGATTCCAAAATTTCCTGTCCACCTTCCAATTTCACGGCATGTCCACCGGATTCCTTCATAATTCGAATCGCACTAGATAAGGCCTCTTTTGAGTTTCCCTGGTATGATCCAAACGGCATATCCACTACAACCAATGCTCTGTCCACTCCTCGAACTACCGAAGAGGCGTGATAAATCATTTGATCCAATGTAATCGGAAGCGTTGTTTCGTGTCCTGCCATTACATTCGAGGCAGAATCTCCCACGAGGATTACATCAATTCCGGCTGTATCGATAATACGCGCCATGGTGTAATCATATCCAGTAAGCATGGTGATTTTCTCTCCGGCGTTCTTCATCTCCTGAAGCACGTGCGTGGTCACCTTCTTAACATTGCTGTGCACTGACATAGTTGAATTTTTTTGACAAAGCTAGTAATTCGTTTCTTTAAATTGGATTAATTAGAAGGATTGGACAGATTAGAAGTTCAATCTTCTATTAGGTTCTAGATTCAATAATATAATATGCTATCTTAATTAGAACCTAACACAACAATTACAATGATCCACAAGTACGAAGAACTAAAGTTTTGGCAACAAAGCAGAACTTTAGCAATTTTAGTTTATCAAAAGACGGAGGGGTTTCCAGATAAAGAGAAGTATGGGTTAACCTCACAGATTAGAAGAGCAGCGGTTTCCGTACTGTCAAATATAGAGGAGGGTTCGGCTAGATTATCGGATAAAGAGTTTATACGTTTCATGAATATTGCGATGGGCTCCTTGTATGAATTATCTACGCAAGTTGACATCTCAAGGGAAATAGGTTATCTGAGTAAGGAAGATTTTGAATTAATAAGAAAAGAAGTAATTTCGATTACTAAAATGATGTCAAGATTCAAATCGAATCTTTATTCAAAAATGCAGTAAAGAATATTTGTCTAATCATTCTAATACATCCAATCTGTCTAATCCATCACCTCAATCTTATAACTCAATTTCTGTCCTTCACACCGATAATCACACCATCGTCGTGAACAAACGCGCCGGCGACATCGTACAAGGCGATAAAACGGGAGATGAACCGCTTTCTGAAAAAGTGAAGCAGTACATCAAGGTGGAATTCAACAAGCCTGGGAATGTGTTTTGTGGGGTAGTGCATCGATTGGATCGACCAACAAGTGGAGCCATTGTTTTTGCCAGAACGAGCAAGGGATTGTCGCGTTTGAATGAACAGTTCCGCGGGAAGTCAACAAGGAAAGTCTATTGGGCAGTGGTAGAAGAGATGCCAGAGAAGAAGGAGGCTACTTTAACGCATTACCTAAAACGCAACGAGAAACAAAACAAGTCCTACGCGAGTGACCGTGAAACGGAAGGATCTAAGAAAGCCGTCTTGCATTATCGTTGGTTGCAATCTTCAGATAAATACCATTTGTTGGAAGTGACCTTGGAAACGGGGCGACACCATCAGATTCGCTGTCAATTGTCCAAAATCGGTTCTATCATTAAAGGTGATTTAAAATACGGCGCCAAGCGCTCCAACAAAGACGGTTCCATTCATTTACATGCAAGGGAACTGGAGTACGATCACCCAACGTCGAAAGAACGCGTTACAGTGATCGCACCCGTGCCTCAAGAATCGTTATGGCAGTTTTTCGAGAAAGGGAAGTAGTTATTTACCCTCTGCGTCGCTTTCTTCAATCTCCTCGTCTTCTTGACTTTGTGCTTGTTGACCTTGTCCTCGAGTTATACAACAAGGGAAAATGATATTTCGAATTTTCTCTCGGAAGGCTTCCATCTCTTTCCGTATTTTCTACTCTTTGTAGTCTTTTCGCTCTTTTGCTAGCCAATCCAATTCCGAATCTATAGGCATGCGGGAAGTTCCGCGTGCTGCGTTCAATTGTTTGACATCGGCATCCAACTTCGTCTTGGAAACGGTTTTTAAGGAGATTTTACCAAGATCAGCACCTTCGATATTCAATTGCTTGAAGAATCCGTATCCTTTTTCCTTCTCTCCAACAACGGTAATATTGTAGCGGAAATCGTTGTTCAATGGATGCGAGAATTTTCCATTCTTACCTTCAATGCGCTGGTAGCTGTTCAATTCATATGGCATCACATAAGCGTACAACTTGATGTATTTGTCAGCGTTCGCCACTTCGAAAGTGAAATCATTGTAAGTGATTTTGGCTGTTTTTCCACCTTTCGTTACGGTTAATGATTCCCGAGTCTGAGTCGCTTCTGCCACCAATCGATCGATGTTTTTATCCGCACTCCGTGCACCACCAGAACTACTTACGCTTCCTGAAGTAATGGTAAATCCACGGGTAATTCCGATACAGCAATTTCAGCGCTTCGTCCTTGTTGTTTATTACGACTTTTTCCGTTTCTGTCATATTGATTCTTTCCTACAGATGTCAGGATTTTTGAGAGGTAAACAATTAGGTAGGAAATAATTAATATTGAATCATGAGTAGATAATAACGATGGCAGAGGCTCTCGCCGTGCCTGTGGCAGGCAGGAATTGGAGGGGCTAGGGGGAGGATAATGGATGGGTAATCTAAACCATCAACTCTGGGAGGGAAGTAAAGCCTTCAGCTTTCTACTTCCCGCCTTGAACCTGATTATGCCTCTTTCTTCTCAATTCCTCATGGAACTAAACGATTTAGGTTGTATTTTAGCGTCACAATTGCTACCAAATGAAACTCACCGCGTTACTCCTCACTATCACAGCGTTTGCTACCGCTGGATTTGGACAATCTTTGAAATGGTCTGCCTATTTGGATACTTCGACCACATTTTCTTCGGCACGAGCCACAGATCTCACAACAGATGGAGTTCTTGATCTCGTTATTGGCGGAGGATTGGATGGTGTCGCGGAATCGAATGGAGTGAATGCAATTAACGGAGTGGATGGATCAATTCTTTGGAATTTTCACACGGACGAAGAAATGTTCGGTTCGGCGCAATTCATGGATATTACTAGCGACGGAATCGAAGATGTGTTTATCGGAGGACGATACGCAGAGTTTTACGCGATTGACGGGAGCACTGGAAACATGATTTGGGAGTTTTTCCCGTATGCTCCTATGCAGGCCGTTGATAGTGGTTGGTTCAATTTCTACAATCCTCAATTTGTACCAGATCAGAATTCTGATGGGATCAAAGATATATTGGTTGCTAACGGAGGGAATCACGCGGCGCCGCCATGGGATACACTCCGAGATCCTGGGATGTTGATGGTACTGGATGCCATGACAGGTGCGGTTTTAGCAATGGATACAATGCCCGATGGTGAAGAGACGTATTGCTCTCCGACGGTATTCGAGTACAACAATGAATTGCATATCATTTATGGATCAGGTGGAGAAAACGATAAAGGATCCCTCTGGAGAACCACGTTATTGGATTTGATGGCCGATAACCTTGAAAATTCTGTGCAATTGGCGTCTGATCCATCCCTTGGATTTATCGCTCCTGCAAGTATCGCAGATATGAACGATGACGGCAATCTGGATATTATCAATGTCGCGTATGATGGAACTGTCCGCTGTTTTGACGGCGCAACCAACGCACTCATGTGGGAGGTTGTAAATGCTGGAACGGAATCCAGTGCTGGGCCGACCATTGGAAACTTTACGGGCGATGCTACTCCTGACGTTTTTGGTGTGGTGTACAAAGGAGCTGCGCCAACATTCACGGAATTCTATCAGATTCTCATTGACGGAGCTACAGGAAATGTCGTTTGGCAAGACAGCCTAGGATCGATGCATTATGGTTCTTCATCAGCAGTGGATTTAAACTTGGATGGTCGCGATGAAGCTATTATTTCGTTGAATTATCACAATGGAACATCGTTCTCGCATCAGGTACATTCTATTGATTTCCAAAATGATGTGGTGACACCAATGAGTGTCGTGGAGCCCGGTGTAAATCTGGCTACAACTGTTCTTATTGAGGACTTGGACAACAATGGCTACCTAGACTTTGTTTATGGATATCGAGCTGATAGTTTGAATCCAATGGGAGCCAATGGGTTCTACGTAAAGTGTTTGGAAGGAACGAATACCATGCCTCCGGTCGGAATTGCTTGGGGCGGATATCAAGGGACACACAAAGATGGACATTACAACTATGAAGGGACGCCTTGTGGATCCGTTACGAATACTTCCTTTTTTGATAATATTTCGTGCAATGGATTCGCGGACGGAACCGTAACAGTCAATCCTGCGACGGGAGTTGCACCATTTACCTTCCTTTGGAGCACTGGCGAAATCACAAATACCATCGATTCTATGGATGTTGGAACGTATTCAGTGCTCATCACCGATGCAACGGGATGTACCACGGAAAGTTCTTACAATACTGTTGATCCGTACGTAATTACTTTCGGGGGAATGGGCGCACCAACATGTCCAGGAGGAAATGATGGATTCTCATTCGTGAATAGTTCAGGATGTCCGTGTATGTTCAGCACGTGTGGATTCGATTGGGATTCAGGCGATAGTACAAAAACAGCATCCATGCTGAATGAAGGCTGGAATGTAGTAACGATTACGCATATGGACGGCTGTGTGGTTGTCGATTCGGTATTAATTCCAGATGCAGTGCCAGTGATGGACAGCATGACGTTAGGGCCAATTGTATGTGCGTCTGATCCAATGGCTACGAGCTTTGTTGATTTGCATTTGAGTGATTCTACGAACACAACAGTGAGTTGGAGTCACGGTGAAACAACTACTTACATCGACAGTTTGAACGCTGGAATGTACTACGTGAATCTAAATGATACTTTGCGCGGATGTTTCGCAACTGATTCTGTGATGATGTCGGCACCGGATACCTTGTTACTTTCCATGAATTCAGTAAATGTCGGATGTTACGGAGATAGTACTGGTTCATTAACTGCGAATGTAACTGGTGGTGAAACTACCTACCAATACAGCTGGTCGAATGGAGAAATTACAAGTGGAATCTCAGGGCTGCCTGTTGGATGGTACACTGTTACCGTAACCGATTCCTTAGGATGTATTGTGATGGATAGCATGGAAATTACACAACCGGCGGCTTTAATTTCTAACATTGGCTCTTATTGGAACGATTCTACCGGAAACTGCGTTGGAGGCGCTACAGTTGTTATGCAAGGCGGAACATCTCCTTATAGTTATCAATGGAACGATCCGTCTTCAACTACGACAGAAACGGTCTCAGGCTTGTGCGCTGGAACTTACGAAGTAATGGTTACGGATGCGAATAGTTGTACCTCTTTAATCGATGTTACGATTTTGAATACCTTGAGTATTGCCGAGTTAAATAGCGCAGGAATATCATTGTATCCGAATCCTGCGAACGACATCTTGCATATCGATTTGTCTAGTGAACAATTGTTGGGAGCGACCTATGTGGTATTGGATAACAAAGGACGATTGATTTCCGAAGGCAACTTGAATGCTCTTGCGAATACGATTAGCCTCGTTGATCTCGCAACGGGAGTTTATTTCATTGAGTTGGAAGGAATGTCAGAAGTATTCCAATTGGTGAAACAATAATTCATTCATTTCATCTAGCTAAATCAAGTATCTTGCAGAAAAAAGAAAATGCAAGTGAAATCGATTTTAATAACGTTGCTGATGGGGATTGCATTTACTTCTAATGCGCAAGATTCTCCCGCTGATTCTATCGTTCAATTAAGTTTGGATGCCTACAATAACCATGATTTCGAGTTGTTCATGAGTTATTTTGCGGAGGATATAGAAATGTACAATCTGAATGAATGCGAGCCTTACATGAAAGGAAAAGAGGCTGTTGGAAAATTATACAAAGATTATTTCGATGCGTCACCTGAATTACACTCGACCATTGTGAATCGGATGGTGTTTGGAAACAAAGTCATTGATTATGAACACATCACTGGTGCCAGAGGAAACAGCGAGGCCTTCGAATTGGTATTCATGTATGAGGTTGAAAACGGGAAAATCATCAGAACAACCGCCATTCGGCAATGATGTAACTTAGGTTACCACTTGACTGAAAAAGGAAATATAAATTTGCAATAAACAGGAATAAAATGGATTACAAAACTATAGTAGACGTAAGAACAACAGCGGAATTCGCAGGAGGAAATGTATCTGGATCAATCAACATTCCTTTGCAAGAAATTCAAAGAAGAGAAGAGGAAGTGATGGCTTTGGAGCACCCCGTATTGTTTTGTTGCCTAAGTGGTGGACGCAGCGGACAGGCTACACAGTACTTCAAATCGAAAGGATTGGATTGTGAAAACGGCGGTGGCTGGGAGCAGGTAAAGAGTGACTACAACCTGTAAATTCAAACAACACAATATTCGAGCCCGTGCTTCTCATTCTGAAGTACGGGCTTTTTTGGCAATAACCTTTCGGGAATTTTACGATTTCACCTCTGAAGAGCTGAAATCCTCCTTGAAAAGATTAGATCGATAAAGTAAAAAGCCCCGGTCACTGAGTGCCGGGGCTTTTTGTATCTATTGTTTTGTTTTCAAGCCATCACTTTCGGTGCAGCTGAGAGAATTGCTTCGCTCGTTTCTGCTTCGTACTGCTCAAAGTTGGCAACAAATTTATTCGCAAGGTTGTTCGCTGTTTCGTCAAACGAAGCCTTGTCTGCCCATGTATCTTTTGGATTCAAAATCTCAGAAGGAACACCTTCACAAGATGTTGGGATCGCCAATTCGAATACTGGTTGTGTCACGTATTCAACGTTATCCAACTGACCGTTCATGGCAGCTGTAATCATCGCACGTGTGTATTTCAAGCTCATGCGCTCACCAACACCGTATGATCCGCCAGACCATCCTGTGTTCACCAACCAAACGTTTACATCTGAATTGTTCAATTTTTCTCCAAGCAATTCAGCGTATTTCGCAGGGTGCAACGGCAAGAAAGCAGCTCCGAAACATGCGGAGAATGTTGTTTGTGGTTCTGTAATTCCCATCTCTGTTCCAGCAACTTTCGCTGTATAACCTGACATGAAGTGGTACATCGCTTGCTCTGTCGTCAATTTAGAGATCGGAGGCAAGACACCGAATGCGTCACACGTCAAGAAGAAGATGTTTTTAGGGGCACCTCCTCGCGATGGCACTTCGATGTTATCAATATGATGGATCGGGTAAGATACACGCGTGTTTTGCGTAATAGATCCATCTGTATAATCTGGAGTTGAAGATCCTTCTTGGAATCCGATGTTTTCCAAAATAGCTCCAAACTTGATCGCATCGTAAATTTGCGGCTCTTTTTCACGAGACAAATCGATTGTCTTCGCGTAACATCCACCTTCGAAGTTGAAAACGGAATCATCTGACCAAGCGTGCTCATCGTCACCGATCAAACGACGCTCTGGATCCGAAGATAAAGTCGTTTTTCCTGTTCCAGACAATCCGAAGAATACGGCTGTATCTCCATCTTTACCGATGTTAGCAGAACAGTGCATTGACAAAATGTTCTTTTCGTGCGGAAGAATGAAGTTCAATACAGAGAAGATTCCTTTTTTGATTTCTCCCGTGTATCCTGTTCCTCCGATGATGATCATCTTCTTTGTGAAGTTGATTACTGCGAAGTTGTGCTGACGTGTTCCGTCAATTTCAGGATCAGCAATGAATCCCGGTGCATTCACAATGTGCCATTCTGGATCGAAGTATTGCACTTCGTCATCTGTAGGTCGCAAGAACATGTTGTATGCAAACATGTTTAACCACGGATATTCCGTTACTACACGCAAGTTCAAACGATGATTGTCATCCGCACAAGCGTAGGCATCACGTACATAAACATCTTTTCCGTTCAAGTACGCTTTCATGCGATTGTAAAGGGCATCAAATTTTTCAGGCGTGAACTTGATGTTGATATCTCCCCACCAAACAGCATTTTCTGTTTTATCGTCGCATACAACAAATCGATCTTTAGGGGATCGTCCTGTAAATTCACCAGTTTCAATGGCGATAGCTCCGGTGTCGGTCAACACTCCCTGACCGTTGATGACAGTGTCTTCAACAAGTTCTGCAGGGGATAAGTTCCAAAATTGATTTCCTAGGTTTTTTAGTCCAATTGACTCTGATAGATTGGCGTTGTTTCCTTTCTTACCAAATACGTCCATAATAATTGTTTCGTTTCGCTTGAAGCGAGTTTACGCTACAAATTTAAACGATTATAGTCCTCCCTCCGTTGGAGCGCAAGTGGAGTTTCCCACAATTCCTTGGGAATATTGTTAACATTTCGGTGATATTGGCCTACCGTATGACTCGAAAATTAACTAAACAAGATCGCGAAGCGCCTCTACAGCGGAACGTACGTTCTTTCGAACATCAAGAATATTGGACTCCATCATGTAGCAAGGGGCGGTGATGATTTTATTTTCGGCATCAACGAGGATTTCACGAACAGTTTTCATTTCCGTCGTTGCACCTGTAGCTTCCAAACCTCCAGAAAAACCTGGGATATCGTACGGTGATTCTTCCTGATCGCTTCCGATGGTCATGTTCGGTTTGATGTCAGATCCTTCCAACGCTTTTGCCATCACCACAGGACTTACGCACAACGCTGCGACAGGTTTCCCTACGTTCAGCATGTTAACAATGAGCAATTTTACTTCGGGTAGGATGCTTCCGTCTGGGCCTTCGAATGCCCAACTCGTAAAATTTTTCGCACTTCCAAATCCTCCGGGAATGACGAGTCCATCGATATCTGCAGGATTTACCTCATTGATATTTGAAATATTTCCTCGGGCAATTCTAGCCGCCTCCACGAGCATGTTGCGTTTTTCGTTCATTTCTTCACCATTGGTATGGTTCACCACATGATGTTGATCACGATCGACCGAGAGACAAACGGCTTCTGCACCGATTTCCGCAATGGATAATAAAGTTAAGGTAGCTTCGTGAATTTCAGCGCCGTCATAAACGCCACAACCTGAGAGTAATACTCCTATTTTCATGGAAATACAAATTTTAAAGGTTCATCGTATCCCTGCAAATTAAGTATAATTTCACTTCCTCTTTCCTGTTTGTATGCCATTTCTGTGATGTCAATTTCAATCTCACGTTGCACCCAACCTTCGCACATGTCCTCGCCATTGTCGTGTACCAGAATAACACTGCGCTGAGGTGGGAGCGATTTCGAAACTCCTGGACTTCCGATAAACTCAAATTCGTGTGCTGCACATCCACCAGAATAGTTGATCGTCATGAGCAATAACGTCCCTTCAATTTTTGCGCTCGCAATCTCATAGTAATCGGATTTACGGGCTACTTCTCCCAACTTTGCTTTTGTTCGGTAAGGCTTTTGCGGCTTCGAGTTAGAATCCTCCGTTGCTTCGACTGTTCCATCTTCCTCCGTATTCGTAGTGATTTCAATAGATCCATTTCCGGGTTGTGTAGTGGGCTCTGCTGCTTCTTCTGCGGCGTTTTTCTGCGTCTTACAAGCGAATGCCAACGGCAATATGAGAATAAATGCGAGTCGTTTCATAATCTTGTTTTCAGGTTTAAGTCAAATATAATACCAAAATTCAGTTGGAGCGGGAGTGTTAGGGAAGGGAATAATAAATATTGAATAAGGAATAAGGAGTTATGAATGATGAATTCCTTCGCGGTGATGAGGTTGGACTAATTGATGTATTGAGAAATAAGGCGGAAGGTATAAAGTAGGAAGCAGAAGGTTAGGATGTTTCTTTCAACTTTTAACCTTCCACCTTTTACCAACCATAAGCGATTCTCTCGTATCTTTGCGGCATGAAAACAAAGACGCTTAAGAAAAACAAGGTGAACGTTGTGACGTTGGGGTGTTCCAAAAACATCTTCGATTCCGAGGTGATGATGGCACAGTTGAAGGCGAATAAGTTCGAGGTGGAGCACGAAGCGCAGCAGGACGATTCGGAGATTGTGATTATCAATACCTGTGGATTTATCGACAACGCCAAGCAGGAATCCATCGATACGATTATCCGCTATGCTGAAGCGAAAGAAGAAGGATTGGTGGATAAAGTTTACGTTACTGGTTGTTTGTCTGAGCGCTATAAAGATGATCTCGAAAAAGAAATTCCAGAAGTAGATGCTTATTTCGGTACGCGCGATTTGCCTCGTTTATTGAAAACTTTAAAAGCCGATTATAAGCACGAGTTGGTAGGGGAGCGTCTGTTGACCACGCCAAATCATTACGCTTATTTCAAAATTGCAGAAGGATGTGATCGTCCTTGTTCGTTCTGTGCAATTCCTTTAATGCGTGGGAAACACAAGTCAACGCCAATGGAGGATTTGGTGAAGCAAGCGGAAGGGTTGGCCGCGCAGGGCGTCAAAGAATTGATGTTGATTGCTCAAGACTTGACTTATTACGGATTGGATCTATACGGCAAACGTGCATTGGCGGAACTGCTAGAGAAACTGGAGGCTGTAGAAGGTATCGAATGGATCAAATTGCACTACGCCTTCCCAAGCGGATTCCCAATGGATGTCTTAGATGTCATGAAGGACAGCAAGAAAGTGTGTAATTACTTGGATATTCCATTGCAACATGGATCAACGAAAATGTTGAAAGCTATGCGACGTGGAATTACCCGCGAAAAAACAGAAGAATTGATCGCAGAAATGCGTGAGCGCGTTCCGGGCATTGCTATCCGAACGACATTAATCGCTGGGTATCCGGGGGAAACCGAAGAAGATTTTCAAGAAATGTACGATTGGGTAGAGCGTACGCGGTTTGATCGCCTTGGAATCTTCACGTATTCGCACGAAGAAAATACACATGCGTTCAACTTTGAAGATGACGTTCCAGAAGAGGTAAAACAGGAGCGTGCTGACAAAATCATGGAGTTACAATCGGGGGTTAGTTACGAATTAAATCAAAAGAAGGTAGGGAAAACCTTCCGTGTCTTGTTTGATAGAGTAGAAGGCGATTATTTCATCGGCCGCACGGAATTTGATTCGCCAGAGGTGGACAACGAAGTGTTGGTCAAAAAGTCAGCAAGTTATGTACGCTTGGGCGATTTCGCGAACGTGAAAGTCACTCATGCTGAGCATTACGATCTATTTGGTGAAGTGATTGCAGATTAAAAATGGTTTAAATCAGCTTAGTGTAAAAATAACATAAAGCACTAAAACCGTTAAGTAGTAATTAGTGGAAGAAAATGTAAACTTCGTTAGAAATTCCTTTAGGTTATTCTGAAAAAGTGACATACATTTGCCTTGTTAATCAACCGAAACAACTACACAGTTATGGAGAAATTTGTAAGTACAGTTTTCTATTCCATCTTTCAAACGAAACGCAGCGTAACTACTACCGAAAAGCTCGCTGTTGTTGCCAGCATTGTATTCGTAACGTTTATTTCGGCGTACTTAATGGTAAGCTTTAAAGCTTAATCCTTTTTATTTCTTGGATGAAAGGAGATAATGGCTTCTTTCAAATAGCCCTGATCTAAATGGGTGTAGATTTCTGTGGTCGTAATCGATTCATGCCCTAACATTTCCTGAATAGCACGGAGGTTGGCACCTCCTTCCAACAAATGCGTAGCAAAAGAATGACGGAAGGTATGTGGCGATATATTTTTCTGAATTCCCGCCTTTTCCACTAGGTTTTTAATAATCGTAAAGATCATAACACGTGTGAGTTTCGCACCGCGACGATTCAAAAACACAAAGCTTTCATTCCCTTGTTTAATGTTCATGTGATTCCGTGTTGCCGCTTCGTACAAATCAATTTCCTTTGCTACCGAGGGGCTCACCGGTACCAATCGTTGCTTGTTTCCTTTACCGATCACGCGTATAAATCCTTCATCGAAAAAGATGTCTTCGTATTTCAAGTTTACGAGTTCCGATACACGTAATCCGCAGCTGTAGAGGGTTTCCAACATGGCTTTGTTTCGATGTCCTTCTGGAGTGCTCAAGTCGATGGTGGCCAGCAAAGTATCTACCTCTTCAATGGTCATAACCTCCGGTAATTTCTTTCCAATTTTCGGCATTTCCAGCAACTCGCTCGGATCTTTCTTCAATTCCCCTTCCAGCAGTAAAAAACGAAAGAATTGTTTGACACCACTAAGAATTCGTGCCTGCGTTCGAGCACTCAAACCTAACTCGTAAAGTTCTTTGATAAAGGCGTTGAGATGATGCAATGCGATTTGATCGACTTCTAATTTGTTGGCTTCCGCGAAATCTTTCAGCTTTTCGACATCGTTCTGATACGCAAAAATGGAGTTCTCCGCGAGACCTTTCTCAATTTTCAGAAACGAAACAAAATCCTTAATATAGCGCATCCAACTCATACAATATGCATCTTCTGATTGTCAACGGCCCCAACTTAAATCTTCTCGGAACACGTGAAGAACAAATATATGGGAATACCACTTTCGAAGCGTATTTGAAGACCTTGAAATCGGAAAAGGATGCCGAGATTTCCTATCTGCAATCGAATGTAGAGGGGGAGTTGATCAATTTTTTACAGCAGGCGGATTGCGACGCGATTATCTTGAATGCTGGTGGATATACGCATACTTCAGTGGCCTTGAGAGACTGCATCGCAGCGATTCAAACGCCGGTAATTGAGGTGCACATCAGTAATATTGCATCGCGTGAATCTTTCCGACACGATTCCATGATCAGTCCTGTGGCGGCTGGTTGTATTTTCGGAATGGGATTGGATGGCTATGCTTTAGCCCTTGATTATTGCTTGAACTATTTGAACAAGCGCTGATTCAAATCGGAGAATTTTCGAACCTTTTTACCGTAGAATGCCCAGATAATGCTTCCACTATACCATCCTTTGGTATTGAATTCTGTGGCGGATTTCTTCAATGCAGATCGTTTCTTTAAAAGTGACCCCAGATTGCCGTAGAGGTACATGTGCGAACGGAAAACAGCTCCGAAATTCTTGAATTCGCCACCCACTAGGAATCGAACGGCGGCTAAAGCGTCCAATGACATCCTCCATAATAATTTCGGAAAAAGCAATCCTTGGTGATTCTTCACGAGCATCATAAGGTTGTTACGGAAATTCAAATACACCTTTCTCGGTGATGTGTAGGATAATGTTCCTCCGCCAACGTGATACACCACAGACTCGGGAGCGACCATAAATCGGCCGTTTTGACGTTTGATACGCCAGCACAAATCAATTTCCTCCATGTGAGCGAAAAAGTCTTCGTCGAATCCGCCGTGTGCATGATAAATTTCCGAACGGATCATCAAGGCAGCGCCCGTAGCCCAGAAAATTTCCATGGATTCTTCATATTGAGCTTTGTCCTCCTCAATTTCGTTGAAGATGCGACCACGACAGAAAGGGAAGTAGTTGGAATCCATAAAACCACCACAGGCACCCGCATGTTCAAAAGAATCTTTTTGTTGAAACGATCGAATTTTAGGTTGGCATCCGCTAATCGATTCGTCTTGCATGCAATCCAGAAGCGGTTGAATCCAGTTGGGAGTGACTTCGATATCGCTATTCAGAAGTAAATAGTACTTAGAATCGACTTTCTTCAATGCATCGTTGTAGCCCTTTGCAAAACCGCCGTTGGATTCGTTTTCAATGATTTCAACGGAAGGAAAGTTTTCTTGAATATACGCAACAGATTCATCCGTAGACGCGTTGTCCGCAACGATGATTCGTGTTCCTGGAGAACATTCAATTACCGTGGATAGAAATTGCTCCAAGAAGCTTTTTCCGTTCCAATTCAATATGACTACGGCTACATCATTCATGCGCGACAAATGTAGCACATTCTAACAAGGATTAGTACTGACGGAAATCGTCTTGTGCGTTTTGCCCCCACTGATCGATTACGTGAGCATTTGGATCGTCAACGCCTCCTAATCGCGTATTACGTTTCGACAACTCTTGTGGCCAAGAATCATTTTTCAATTCTCCAATCATGTCGGAATGGAGTAGGCGATATGCTTTGTTCACCAAATCTGGGTTGTAGAAGATGAAACGCTTGTTACTGAAACGTCCGATCTTATTGTATTGCCAGATTTCGTAAGGATATTCGTTCGGTGAAACATCACGACTCACAATGTTGGTCGGTGCTCCGTACTGCAGGTACACACGTCCACGATCCGTTTCAAATCCTTCCTGGAAGTTGTTTCCATAAAGGCGTTCTACCAATTTCACCTGCGCTTTGTAGGCCAGCCATTCTTCGTAAGGATTGAGCGCAGCAGTTACTTGCCAGAATTGTTGAAGGTGTTTGCGTCCTTGGTCGATATCTTTTGATTTCAAGGTCTCGACGATCGAGCGTACTTCCGTGTTTGTAGAGATTGGGATCAAGGATTCCAAAAAGTAGAGTACGCTGTCATCCGTGATACTTTCTTGAAAGCTTGGGTCCAGCATTACATCCTCAGCTAGCAAATCGGTTTGAATTTCATTCGTTCTCTCGAAATCGTATTGTTGCGTTGCCAATTGAACGCCTCCAGCATTTAAGATGGAGTAGGAGAGTACATACGTTCCAGACGGAATATTTTCCAAATTGATTTTTTGGAATACCGGAACTACATCGCTGGATTTGTATTTGTTCACCTTCGTAAATTCTTCCAGTCTTTCGCCTGTCATTCCATTGATAAGGATTTGCTCCATCATGAATACAGAATCTCCCAACAATTCGGAATTGTACACTTCCATGTAAACTGGCATCGCATTCAATTCTTGTGGATAGTACGAAGACAAGCGCGGTATGATGTTGTAGCCCGACTTGTAGAATACAGAGTTGGGATCGCCTTGCGTTGCAATTTCCGCCACGCCGATATCCGATATAGAAATGGCATCTCCCAATTCTTCTACTTTCAGCGGCATTACCGCCGTCATAGGATCGTTTTCGCTGTTCAAATCCGTCAACTTGATGTTGAATTGGTATTCACCTGGGTCTAAACGATAGCGTTGTACATCGTAAAAATCCTCTACGATACTGTCGCGCATAATCGGAGAGGACAATCGATACGCCTGTGCTGAAACGATGCTATCTTCATTTCGAACAGATGTTTCTACAAGAATATCTCCGACCAATCCGCCTTCGATTCCTTTGTAATACAGGGAGGAACCAACAAATTGGAAATTGAATTCCACGTAATTTCCAACACTTGGTGCGAAAAACTGTTTGTTATCGACATAAGCGCGCATGACGCGTTTGTTCGCTTGACCAAAAGACAGGGTGCAAAGCAGAAGGAAAGTACAGCTTAATAGAAAACGATTCATTCGAGAGTTTTTATTCATGATAAAGTTACAAAATCCGCGCCGACCGAGGGCGAACTACTTTATTGATTGATTCAGAAGTGGTTCTATTTCCATAAACGGTATTTGAATTCGATTGAATGGCAGGGAGATAAAAAAGAAATGAAGAAATTGTAAAGAAAAAGAGTTCAAAACGCTTGCGGGTAATAAACTTTTACATACTTTTGCCGCGGAGAAATGGCAGAGTGGTCGAATGCACTGGTCTTGAAAACCAGCGTACCGCGAGGTACCGGGGGTTCGAATCCCTCTTTCTCCGCCAGAAAAAAGGCTTCCCAATTGGGAAGCCTTTTTTCGTATGCGGGAAACGGGAGTCGAACCTTGGTTCGACCCGAGGAGTTTACGACAAGAGCATGGAGTGAAGCATCTCCCTTTTGGGATCATGAAATAATCCCTCTCACTGTTATCGTGTTTTTTTTTAACTTTCGGTCAAATAAAAATTAAACACTCTAAATACTATGAAAAAAGGAGTCCTCTTTGCAGCTGTCGTTGCATTAGTTTCTACGCTGGTAGCCTGTGGATCAGGTGAACCAACCGCAGAAGATTATCAATCATTTTCACCGAAATTATCTACAACTACCATTAAAGCAGATGGTGATGTTAAAGGTGAGCTAAGTGATTATGTAAAAATCAAAAACACGGAAGCGAAGGTGAATTTCTTAGAATTAACGAATGCCGAATGGGTTGATTTAGAACATAAACAAGTTTGGGAGATTAAGTTAAATGTTGAAAGAACTTCTAAAGATCTGGAATGGGATATTGAAACATTAAATGGAAATTACACAGAATTGGTGATGACCATTTTCGATGCAAGTGGACAACCTGTTGCTGGTCTTGAACCAGTTGGATGCTATGGACATGGTCTAGTGGATGATGTTCTTTCTTTGAATGGAGGAGAAGATGGATGGGTCACGTTCACTATTGAGATGGGGGATTATCCTGATGAAGATATTATTAAGAATTGGAGCACTTTTACGATTGACTCCAAAGTTGGATTTGTTAAGGAAGACGATGGTTCTTCATCCGATTCAGATATTGAAGATGCGGATGACGAGGATTTAGCGGCTCTCTCTGAGGAAGAGTATGATGAAATGCTTGATGACTATGAGGATTTTGTGGATGAATACATCAAGTTTTACAAAAAAGCTATGGAAGGAGATGTGAATGCCATTTCAAGTTACCCAGCTTTACTTGAAAAAGCTGAAAAATTGGACGGTAAATTTGAAAGAGCAAATAAGAATGATCATTTAACTTCTAAACAAGTTTCGCGTTACATTGAAATTCAGAAGAAGATGATGAATGCTGCGATGGAAGCGTTGTAGTAAAAAATATTGTGAGTAGAGGTCGAACCCCTCTTTCTGCGCTCAAACAAGGCTTCCCTTTCGGGAGGCCTTTTTTTTCGCTCCGAAATTCGGGATTCGAACCCAAGGGTTCTCGTCCAGAAGTTCTGGTCAAATGAGGATTTGACGAACTTCTGTCTTCCACTCGTTTGAGGCAAACGAATGTCTTCTCTTCCTCCGCCAAAGTTAAAAAGCTCAACTTTAAGTGGGCATTTCGATGCACGAGTAATGAATCCCGGTCGAAGTAAATACCCAAGGATTCTCATTCCTTCGGCATTTGGCCAAATGAGGATTTGGCAAGCCTCAGTCTTCGAATGCTCTCGCATTCTCTTCTCTTTCCCGCTAGAGTACAGAGGATCACCCTTAGAAATGAATCCTGAATTAAATGGAACTGGAATAAAGGTCTTAATCGTAACTTTATCGACATGATACGAGTCTTGATCGTACTCTTTCTAATAGCTTTAGTTGGTCATGCTTGTCAAAACACCTCTACTGAAATAAGTGCAGCCCGAAAAGCGGAGCTCAAGGATCGATTTATTAACCCCGACTATGAGATGCCCGATACGCTGATCAGGTACGAGTTGTTTACTGATTCTTTGGTACTAACATTCGTTCCGAAAGCAAATTTTGACATATGGCAGACGACTGTTGTGCTAAGAGAGAGTTATGATCGCCATTCTGTCATTAACCTGGGGTACCTAACATATCGGAATGTAGTAAACGATCAGATTGTGATCAAGGGCTTTCATGTTTCTGAAGATAGCTTGGATTTATTCATGCCGGATTTCGATGGTTGGCCCGTTTCGAATAACAGTTTATATGTTCTGGAAAAATCAGTGCATCTTACTGTTCTACGAAAGGAAGGGAGTGAAAATTTGCTCGAGCCTTTTTTTAAAAGAAAGATTGAGTACGTATCTTTTGATCTGGCTTTTCTAAGAACACTCAAAAAAAAGGAATTTGAGTACTGTATGAAGCTGGTGCAGAAAGAAGTTGTAGGAAACTACAGAAACTTCGAGTCTATAATAAAGAATAACGGTCGCTAGGGCGAATCTTACTGTTTATACCTCAAAACTCTCCTCAGGACAAGGAACTACAACCTCCCAGCCCAATTTGCTTTGGATCCAAACGCGGAATGCGTCCAGTTGGTGCGGTTCGCCGTGATTGAGGAAAACCTTCTTTGGAGCTGCCTTGAAGTGCTTCATCCATTCGATTAATTCTGTGCGATCGCCGTGTGCGGATAAGGAAGAAATGGAAGCAATTTGACATTTCGCCTTATGATATTCCCCAAAGAATTTAATTGAAGAGCTGCCGTTAAGGATAGATCGACCGCGAGTTCCCTCGGCTTGATAACCGGTAAACAGCAAGGTATTGTTCTCATTGCCCATGTGCGCATTTAAATAGTGTAGAATGCGTCCGCCTTGAAGCATACCGCTTCCTGCCAATACAATCTTTGATTTCTTGTCCTTTACGATGGCCTTAGACGCTTCGTAGGTATTTACCCAGCGGATACCTTCGTACATATGTTTCAAATCTTCGCGGGATAAATCTTGCCATTTGGGATAATCTTCAAAAATTTCCGTGGCGCGAATTCCCATGGGCGAGTCCAAATAAACCGGGATTTCCGGCATTCGACCGTCCTTACGTAGCTGATAAATCAAGAACATAATTTCCTGAACGCGTTCGATAGAGAAGGTAGGAACCATCAAAATTCCCCCGCGCCTGTGCGTTTCCTTGATAATCAATTCCAACTCCGTTTTTACGTCCGTTGTGTCGTGTTCACGGTCACCGTAGGTGGATTCTACAATCAAGTAATCTGCCTGGGGCATTTTTTTTGGTGGATATAAAAGCATTGGATTTGTACGACCGATATCTCCGGAGAATACGAAAGTGCGCCCGTGCATCTTCAATTCAACCATCGCTGAGCCCAGAATATGTCCCGCATTCAGGAATTGAAACTTGATTTCCGGTTCTATGAGTACCCATTCCTCATAGTTGTGTGTGGAGAAATGCTTCGAAACTGCTTCAGCGTGCGCCTGTGTGTACAATGGCATCGCAGGACTATGACTGGAGTATTCGTATCGATTGGCCCTGTTAGCATCTTCCTCTTGAATTTTTCCGCTATCTCTAAGGACGATGGTTGCTAATTCTCTTGTGGGATGCGTGCAGTAAATTTTCCCTTTGAAGCCGTTTTTCACGAGAATGGGCAAATATCCACAATGATCCAAATGGGCGTGCGTCAACAAAACACAATCAATTTCTGAGGCGTCTCGAATGATTTTTTGCCAGTTCTTCCGTCGCAATTCTTTCAAGCCCTGAAACAAGCCGCAATCTATTAGGATTTTGGTATCTCCAACTTCAAGCAATGTCTTCGATCCAGTGACGGTTCGAGCACCGCCTAGGAATTTCAAGTGTATCTTTTCGGGTTCTTTCATAACAGAGTATAGCAAGGTATTGAAAACTTTGGACTGTAAGGACAAAATTGAACACTATGCCGTGGAATGTTCCATTTCCAGCAACGTTTTGATTCTTCTTATTGCAACCAAGTTGCATTTTAGTGAAAAACGCCCTATTTTAGCAGTTCAAAAGCTAGAGTAGTATGGACGTATTGGAGAAAGTACAGAACTGGGAGATTGGAACATCCCCGGAGGTTTTCAGAGATATAGCTTGGCAGGATGTCAATGTCGTAATCTACGAAAGAGATATCGATAACCTAAAAGAGGAAATTGAATTGATGCTTCCTATGAGCATTGAAATCCGTTGCACAGGAACGATTGAGGAAATTATGACAGAGTTCCGTTCGGCAATATCGGAGTTGAATTGCGTTCATATTTCTGATGATATCGAACATCTTCTTAATCAGTTCAGGAGTGCCTCCGGTGCAGATAGCTTCCGCTTGTTATTCGAAACAGTAACATCAAATATGTGCCGTCGTTTTCATTCTGATATGAACGATTTACGCATGTTGTGCACGTATGCCGGGCCCGGAACGCTTTGGTTGAAAGATGATAACATCAACCGCGATGCTCTTAATCAACGCGGTGAGGATGTGAATATCGTGAAGAATGAAACGGAAATTCAGCAGTTAAAAACGGGTGCTGCTGTCATTTTGAAAGGAGCTATGTATGCAAAAGATGGAACGAAAGCTGCAGTTCACAAAAGTCCTCCAGTAGAGGAGACGGGCGAGAAGCGACTCATGCTACGAATTGACGTTAACGAAAACCTATTTATCTAATATGATCCCACAATCTTATGAAGCGTGGCGCAATTGCATTGAAAACGATTGCGGAATTCCATTAACAAAAGAATTCGCGCAACAGCGTTTGGCAGTATATATGGATTCTAAAAATCCACAAACCATTACGTTCAAATCGTTGTACGGCGAACAACATTTACAAAACATTATTAATTGGTTACAAAGAGTATGACGACAGTAGATAAAAAGCTTCCGGTAACTGTTTTGAGCGGATTTTTAGGGGCAGGAAAGACAACATTGTTGAACCACGTTCTGCACAATAAAGAAGGGTTGAAAGTAGCAGTGATTGTCAACGATATGAGTGAAGTCAATGTGGATGCTGACCTCGTAAAGAATGAAAATGTGCTTTCTCGAACCGAGGAAAAACTTGTGGAAATGAGCAACGGATGTATTTGCTGTACGTTGCGTGAAGACCTCATGGTGGAAGTGGAACGTTTGGCAAAAGAAAACCGGTTCGATTACTTACTCATCGAGAGTACAGGGATTAGCGAGCCCATTCCAGTGGCACAAACTTTCTCGTTTGTAGATGATGAAAACGACATCGATTTATCACGTTTCAGTTACGTCGATACGATGGTTACCGTCGTGGATTCCTTCAATTTCTTCAAGGATTTTGGAAGTCCTGAAATGCTCGTGGATCGTGATTTGACGGATATAGAAGGGGATGATCGTACAATTGTGAATCTTCTGACCGATCAGATTGAATTCGCTAACGTGATTATCTTGAACAAAACAGATCTTGTTCCGAAAGACACATTAGGTGTTCTGAAAGCAGCAATCAATAGACTGAATCCATCGGCGAAAATCATTGAGTCCAGATACAGTAAAGTCGCTCCATCGGAAATTCTAAATACAGGATTGTTCAACTTCGAAGAGGCAGAGCAAAGTGCCGGTTGGATTGAAGAATTAAACAAAGAAGAGCACACGCCGGAAACAGAAGAATACGGAATTGGTTCCTTCGTGTATCGATCTCGAAAACCGTTTCATCCAGGTCGTTTCTGGGAGTTTGTGCAGTATCGTTTTCCAAATAACGTGATTCGAAGCAAAGGAATGTTTTGGATTGCATCGCGGCCAGAACAAGCATTGATCTGGGGACAGGCAGGCGGTTCTCTAAAGGCCGATAGCGCAGGTGTATGGTGGGCAAGTATGTCGTACGAAAAGCGATCTCAGTTCCTTACTTTTATTGAAAATCAATCCATCATTGAGCAAGATTGGGATCCAAGAATTGGTGATAGAAAAACGGAAATCGTTTTCATCGGTCAGGATATGGATGAAAGAGCTACGACAGCTATGCTGGACGATTGTCTTCTAACTGATGATGAATTTGAGAGCATGATTCTTGATCAAGGATACTCGGATGATTGGCCCGTTTATCGTGCTCATCCGTTAGAAGCGGTTTAATTGATCGCTAAACGCACTCTTCGCAACGCCCACGGATCAAGACGTTGGAATTCATTACCTGGCGATTAGGGATTTTAGGTATCGTAACATCGATTTCGACGCAATCGACCTTTCCGCAATCGACACATTGGAAATGAGGATGCACGTCGTGATGATCGTGTGAAGAACATTCATGGCATTTTGCATACCATTTGACACCGTCGTGTCCCAGAAAGGAGTGGAGTAAGGCGTCTTCTTCCAAACGTTCGAGAATGCGATAGATCGTCGTCTTATTCATTTGACTTTTAAGACGTTCGATGAGCTCAACCACAGAAATGGCTTCTTCTGTTTGGTTGAAAATCTCTAGAATCGTTTGTACAGATTTTGTTTTTCTTACAACTCCCATAGGATAAAATTAATGCAAATACGAAGCATTAGCAAGAAATTACTATTATTGCAACATAGTTGCAATAAGGTTGAAAAGAATGAAAATAACTTTGAAAAAATCAGATTCTGTAGGAGCCATTGCTAGCTCGCTGTGCTTAATTCATTGCATGATTACTCCATTGATTTTTATCGCACAAAGTTGTTCTGCGGCTTGCTGTACGGATGCACCTGATTGGTGGCGGTGGATCGATTATTTCTTCTTGGCCATTTCACTGTTTGCGGTTTATCACTCTGCCAAGAACACATCCAGCAAATGGATGGGCGTTGCGCTATGGTTGAGTTGGACGGCTTTGATGTTCACCCTTCTGAACGAACGATTGGATTGGACGCATCTTCCAGAAGGGACCAATTATATGGCAGCTTTCATGCTCGTGGCGCTGCATCTTTACAATCTGAAGTATTGTAAATGCAAAACGGATGATTGCTGCATTACTGAAAAAGACTGAAATTTTACCTTCCTATCTGATACGAAACCCCAATATTCATCTGCAATAACTGTGGAAGCGTCACAACGGCTTCATTCGTTGGCATGGCGATTTGCTGTCGCCAGAAGTAATTTCGGTATCCGATCCCCCCGTGCAAACTCCACCATGGATTCAGGAGAACGTATTCACAGCGAATTCCAGCCTCTCCGGCTAGTACCCATTGATTGTATCGTGCTGGAGGCCAGTTAGTGCTATTGGCTTGGGTAATACTTCCCCCGCCGCTATTACTATCAAACCATGCATAGGATTCGTTTTGTGAGTATCGTGTTCGAACTTGCTCCGTTTGAAAATCCAGGTACACGGCGGCTCGGAATCTTCCTCGGACAAAGTTGTAGCTTCCGCCAAAACCAAGTCCGAAAGAGCTTTGGTTTCCAAGGAATTCGGCCTGATCATTAATTGCTGTGATATTAGATGCAGCGTAGAGTAGGTGGGCTCTCATGGCAAAGCCGCTGGAAACATGTTCCCACTGGAAATACGGTGCAACTTCTAGAAAACGATGGTAAGAAGCGTTTCCGTAATCAGAGTTTTCTACAAATAACGAGGTAGGCGGCTCTGCCCATTGGCTAGAAGGTCGGGAAACATTGGTGAAGGTTCCAAGACGGATTCCAACGCTTTTCTGCCAGTTGTAAGCTCTTCCGTACGATGGAGGCCCCATCCAGAATGGAGCCAGATTTGCTTCTGTTTCGCGTGGCTCAATCACCTTAGCATCCATTGGAGAAAGTTCTATTTCGGACTTCCGAGTTTGCGATTTTGGAGGTGCTGGTCTCATTGCAATTGGAGTAGCGATCGATGATACCTGAGGAGTCCTTACTTCCGACCTTTTCGTTGCTGCCTCATCTTCTTGTTTCGAAGCGATTGTCGTCTTTTTTGATTCAATATTTTGTTTAGTTAAGTTGTTGTAATTAATATGAAAATCAATATTTTGAATTATTGAAGTGTTATTACTTGCATTTCCGAAGTAAAGAGCGGCGCTTCCTCCAGCGATAGCTAAAACAGGGAGCAGCCACCAAAGAAAAAGTAAGCGCTTTTTGCGGCGGTCTCTGAAGTCATTGATCTTCTTCCAAACGCTTTCTGGCGGCGCGCTCTCAAATCCTTTAAATCGGCCCTGAATGATATGTTCGAATTCGTTATGAGCCATAACCTCTTGTTTTTAGTTCATTTTCCTCTGCAAGAATGCGTTCCTGCAATTGTTTCTTAGCTCGAGCATATTGCGATTTGCTGGTTCCTTCGCTAATCTCTAGCATTTCGGCAATCTCTTTGTGCGCATATCCTTCAATCGCGCGCAAGTTGAATACCATTCTAAATCCTTCTGGAAGCTCTTGAATCAAACGGAGCAAATCGTCCATTTTCATGTTTTCAAGGCTTTCATTGCTGACGTATCCGTCGTTTTCTTGGCTGTAATTATCGTGATGCGTATTGCGACTTTTTTGCTTGCGATACGCCTGCAATGCTGTGTTTACTGTAATTCGATACATCCAGCCACCCAAATTCCCCTGATCTTGATAATTCTTCAGCTGATCAAAAACTTTGATGAAGGCATCCTGCAAAATATCGTCGGCTGCGTCTTCACATGAGGCATAGCGCAATGCCACACCTCTCATTTTAGGTGCAAATCGGTTGTACAATTCGCGCCCTGCCTGGTGCTTTCCTGCAATGCAGGCCTGTACTAATTCCGATTCATTGTATTGCTTGTATTTCGATCGAATTATCTTAATATTTCAGCATTTCTAGTTCAAACGGTGATGCTGCACCGATGGTTAGTTGTTCAACGAAAATGCAGTTTTAAATTCGAAACCGAAAGCATGCGGGTTCATAGCGCTGAAATAGTTTCGATTCGCAGCCAAGTCGAACTGGAGTCTGTAATTAGCTCCTAGCGCAAATTGCCAGCGATTCAGAAATAGATTCACACCAACGCCTGTTTGGGCACTTAACATCCATTCGTGTTCTTTCGAATAAGAGAATCTATCTACGCGGTAACTGCCAATCCATCCTGATTCTACGTGCAATTTGAGGTTGCCGGGTAAGAAATAATAGCGTGCCAAAAGTGGTGCTTCAATGTATTGTCGGGTCGATGGCATGTACGAGATTAGCATCCAATCAACGGTGCCACAAAAACCGTAATATGGATATCCGGTCATTTCCTCACGTTTCTTCGAATAACGGAGGCCTGTACTCAATTCCAATTGGTTGGCGAATCGGTAGTTCACTCCGAATCCAGTGGAATAATGAAATCGATCGTAGGTCATGGGTTCAATCATGGGATAATAGATGTCATCATGCATCGCTGGAATGAAATTGTGATCCGATTGAAAGTGTGTTGATACCGACCAAGTTCCGTTGTTTTGTCCGAATCCGAACATGGGGGTGATCAATAGTAGCAATAAGCAGAGCTTTTTCATTTTTGTGTTTTTTAGTTCAATGCTTCTCATGATGAAAGAGTTGCAACGCATTTGAAATTTTTATTTAATCTCTTCGACTTCAATGTAATCGGGGCCGCCATCAACGGGGTATCCATCAATTTTATACCCAACGATTGTCACGTTTTGATTGACGTAATCATCAAGGTTGATTGTTTCGCTTTTTAGGGCATATCCTGATATCGTATGGGTTCCATATTGATAGGTTGTAATACCTTGCTCTTGGATGGTTCCAGTAACTTCAATTCGGATAGGTTGCACATCGTCTTGGCACGCTGAAACGGACATTGCGATTAGAAATCCTAGTAATAAGGGCTTAATTAATTTCATAGTCAAATCTTTGTTGAATGTATGGATACAATGCGCCTCCTGAGAAAAGGGTTGCATCCTTCGAAAGAATTAAGTCGATTTTGGTTCGAGTTAAGACGAATAATTGTCCGTTCATCACGTTATATCGGTTTAACAAAACGATTGCTCAAATTCTTGTGAAGTTGCCGTGGTAAATACCGTACATTTGGCGCATGCAAAATAACAATGCGCTCATATTCATCTTCATTACCATCATGTTGGATGCGGCAGGAGTAGGGATCATCATTCCAACATTGCCAGCTCTGATTGAGAATGTGGGGAATTTGACCACCGATGAATCGAAGAGTTACTATCTTTTGATTGGAGTGGCGTATGCCGGAATGCAATTCATCTTTGCTCCGGTAGTGGGCGGATTGAGTGATCGTTTTGGACGTAGACCTGTGCTCTTGATGTCCTTATTCGGGTTGGGATTGGATTACATCATCATGTTTTTCGCGCCGAATTTAGTTTGGTTGGTGATAGGTCGATGCATGAGTGGGTTGTTCGGGGCGAGTTATTCGACTGCTATGGCTTATATCGCGGATGTTTCAACTCCTGATAATAAAACTCGAAATTTCGGATTGGTAGGAGCGGCCTTTGGTGTTGGATTCATCATGGGGCCTGCAATTGGTGGATTCTTAGGAGAAGTTGGAGTAAGAATTCCATTCTTAGCAGCAGCTGTGGTTTCATTAATCAATTTCGTTTATGGATTCATTGTTTTAAAAGAAACGTTGCCTCCAGAGAAACGCCGTGTATTCAATTGGAAGCGTTCAAATCCGATCGGTGCGATTATTCAATTGCCGAAATACAAAGAGTTGGGGTTGCTATTTGGCGTGATTTTCCTTTATTATCTCGCAGGAACGGCTATTCAGTTTACCTGGGTATATCTCACAAAGGAAAAATTTGATTGGTCGGAAGGAGATATCGGACTCTCGTTGGCGGTCGTTGGGATCTGCGTGGCAGTCGTTCAAGGCGGACTTTCAGGATTCTTCGCGAAGCGCTATGGAAACGTCAAAACAAGCTATTTCAGTCTTTTCATGTTCGTGATATCCGTGGTGGGAATTGGAATAGCGCCGCAAGGTTGGATGTTGTACGCGCTGATGTTACCATACGCAATCACCGGATTGGCGGGGCCAGCGATTCAGGCAATTATGTCGAACAATACGAAAGATTCAGAGCAAGGGGAGTTACAAGGAACGGTTACAAGTGTTTTGAGTTTGTCTGAAATCTTAGGGCCGTTAATCATGATGACTTTGTATTCCCTCACAACAGTGGGATTACCAGAGGAGAAACGAATTTATGGTTCGCCTTATTTCGCCGCTGCAAATATGGTGGTTATCGCAGGATATTTATTCTGGATGGCAACAAAGCAATTCCGCACTGACGAGGCCAAGTAGGAAAGCGATATTCTAGATACTCCGGCACCAGAAGGACAAGTATTGGAGAGCAAATAAGGATTTATCGAAAAGTCAAACTATTGAGGCGTCTAACCCTCACGAACTTCCTTCTCCACAAAATCACGGAAATCGTTCATGTATTGTTGCGTTTGCTTCTTGAAGGCTCCCGGCATAATCAACCCCATAAGTTTCATCATTCCTTTTAAACGGAATTCGTTCTCTGACCAGTATTTGGTGGTGTTTTCATCGACTACCTCGAAGTAATTGTCAATGTGATTGTACACACCTTTGGCTTCATACGATCCGCTAAATATGTTGGGTAAATCTTTTTTGGTCACGGTTTCGATCATTTCAACATCGCGTTTGCCCATCTTGTAGCGCATCTTGTGCTTCGCCCCAACTTCTCCGGGATCTCCTTCAATCAATTCCATGGAAACGAATCCCTTTTGCCACTTCGCAAGATTATCTGGATTATCGAACAATTCGATTACTTTGTCGCGTGATGCTTTGATGATTACTTCGTTTTGGTATCTCATGATAAGTATGGTTTATGTAGAAAGTAGAAGGTTGAAAGCAGAAAGACCTTTTTACCTTCTACTTTCAGCCTTTCGCCATGTTTACTTCGCTTTCTCCAAGATTGATTCAACAACCGTAGGATCCAAAAGGGTAGAGGTATCGCCAAAATTCGCGCGCTCTCCCTCCGCAATCTTTCTCAAAATCCGGCGCATAATTTTTCCAGATCTGGTTTTCGGAAGTCCAGTAACCACTTGAATTTTATCGGGTTTCGCAATACGACCAATGCCATCGGATACGGAATCACAAACAGATAATTCAATAGCCGTGTCGGCTTCGTTGGAATCTACAACTACGTATGCGTAGATTCCTTGACCTTTGATGTCGTGAGGATAGCCTACTACTGCGGATTCCACCACATGTTGATTGGTATTGATTGCATCTTCGATCTCTGCAGTTCCAAAACGGTGTCCTGAAACGTTGATCACATCATCTACACGACCGATGATTCTGTACATGCCGTCTTTGTCACGTTTCGCCCCATCACCTGTGAAGTAATATCCCTCATAATTCGAGAAATAAACGTTTTTACAACGTTCGTGATCGCCGTACGTTGTTCTGAGGATAGATGGCCATGGATACTTCACACACAAATATCCCTCAACTTCATTTTCAGTGATTTCATTTCCATCTTGATCCAACAAAACAGGTTGGATTCCTGGAAGCGGATACCCCGCATGCGTTGGATTCATAGGAGAATGACTTCCCAATCCGGAAATCATAATCCCACCCGTTTCCGTTTGCCACCAGGTATCTACTACCGGACAATTGTCCTTTCCGATTTCACGGTGGTACCATTGCCATGCTTCGTCGTTGATAGGTTCTCCAACCGAGCCAATTACTTTCAATGAATCCAGTTTGAACGGTGTTACGAATTCCAATCCGGCTCCCATTAGCGCTCGAATGGCGGTTGGTGCGGTATAGAACTGATTTACTTTGTATTTATCACACACCGCCCAAAAGCGTCCGCAATCGGGGTAGGTTGGGATTCCCTCGAAAACGACCGAAGTTGCTCCGGAAAGGAGCGGCCCATATACGATGTACGAGTGTCCGGTAATCCAGCCGATATCAGCCGTACACCAGAATACATCACCTTGTTCATATTGGAAGACATTCTGGAATGAATACGCTGTATAAATCATGTATCCGCCGCAAGTATGTACGACGCCTTTCGGTTTTCCTGTAGATCCCGATGTGTACAGAATGAACAACATATCTTCGCTGTCCATAGCTTCTGCAGGACAATTATCGTCCATGGAATCCACCAATGATTGATAATCTACATCGCGACCTTCGGTATAATTGGTATCGTTGTGCGTGTGTTTGTGAACGAGAACGTGTTCCACGGAATCACATTGCTTCAGTGCTTCGTCGACCATGGCTTTCAGATCCAATTGTTTTGTTCCTCGGTTCAAACCATCGGAAGTAATGACCAATTTCGCCTTAGCATCATTGATTCGATCCGCGAGGGCATTGGAAGAAAATCCAGCAAATACAATGGAATGTACGGCGCCAATACGAGCACACGCAATTACCGAAATGATTCCTTCCAACGTCATAGGCATATAGATGCAAACGCGATCTCCCTTCTCAATTCCAAGAGATTTCAATCCGTTGGCGAGTTTGCACACTTCACGATGCAATTCTTTGTATGTAAGCGTTTTCGCAACATCTCCGGGTTCGTTAGGCTCCCAGTAGAAGGCTACTTGATCTCCACGTTCTTCCAAATGACGATCCAGCATGTTTTCGGTAATATTCATGCTTCCGCCCTCGAACCACTTTACATTGGGCTCATTGAAGTTCCAGCTCAGCGCGTTCGTCCAAGGCTTTTTCCACTCGAAAGTTTGAGCAATTTCCGACCAAAACGCTTCGGGATTATCAACGCTTTTTTGATATTCTGATTTGTAGACTTCAAAAGATGGAATTCGTAAGTTCATGTAGTCGATTTTCAACTAAAATAAGGAAATCAAAAACATGATTGCAAGATTGATAGAATTGTTCGTGTAATTGATCGTTTTGTACTAATGTCCTTGCATTTCGGAGTGATTGATCTAAAACGGTATAGCCTTACGATTGCTTCTTTTTAAGCCATTTTATCGCATTTTCCTTAGAAGCGAAAGCACGAATCGGAATTCGGTTTTTATTGAATTGAGAAGATAAATTTAAGGAGATTCGATGTGTGGTGCTTTTCAATTGGACGGCCACTGCTTTGACATCTTCGTACACTTCCTTGTTTTGTAATTTCTTCTGGATTTCTGGCCCTACAACAATACCATCAAAGGTTTCTATAAGCAAAAGGACGGGGCCATTTTTTTGAGCAAAATTCTGAATGGCTGTTTGCAAAGCCTTAATCTCCTTGGGGTGTACGGGATAATTCTCCATGCTTCTTCCCATTGAATAACGATAATGCCTTCCTCTAATTGACGAAGAACTAGACTGAAATAATCAGTTTGGATGTGCTGGATAATGATTCCAGTAGGTTTTGTTGCCACGGGCTCAGTATATAGATGCTCCAATTTAATTAATTTTCTAATTGAAACAACAAGGCAACAAAAATGTGCAATTAGTGAGCTTTGGAAGATGTTAAACTGCAGCTCGTATTGCGCTGAAAACAAACAATAGCGACGCTGAGATAGTGACAGTAATCAAGGCAATGAAGAAGATGATTTTTCCATGCGTACGCACAGAGGCGGAATATGCATAAGTTTTTTCTCCGTCTGGCATGCGCTTTTTCGCCTTCCAAAAAGAATAGCCGAGAAGTAATCCAACAAAACCACCGAGTAATGTGAAGATATAGCCGATTACAATCCAGGCTTCTTGACCCGATTGCGGTTCTGCCAGTTGTTTCTTGCGATCTTCGCGACTTTTATCAATCTCTGTAAAATTCAGTTCCACATTTCGATCGCGCAGAATCTTCTCAGCCAACAAGACATCTAATTCGTTCCAATCAATCGATTCAACTAGGATTTGCTTCAATTCGGTATCGGAATATTGATAGAGGTGGTAATCTTTAGGAATTTCCTTGATAGATGCTTCCGCTAATTCCCAAAAGATTTTATCAGCCGCTACTTTATCATCCTCCTGCACCAGAATTTCGTACTTATTTTGAGGTGTATTCCCAATAAAGATGGGATCCATGATACCGCCGTCAAGAATCATTTGCGCAGGAATTCCTTTCTCCGCCAATGCCATTACAATTGCTTCTGCTTCTTGTGGAGATCGCACTTTTCGCAACGAGTAATCTAGATTGGGGTCTTTTTCCGGCGGAATTTGGTCCAGTAAGTCGTCTTTCTCTTTGTCGTCGTCCATTGCAATATTCTATCAATTGGCTACTAAAACTAACATTCTTCTTTTTAATACTACCTTTACGGCATCTATAAACAACCTCCATATCGACTTTGCACGAAGATCAAGAGGTACGTAACACGTTTACATGAAATTTAACGAATTGGGTCTAGACGACTCGATCTTAACAGCCCTTAATCAAAAGGGTTATACATCACCAACGCCGATTCAAGAACAGTCCATTCCCATTGTTTTGGAAGAGAAGGACTTATTGGGAGTAGCACAGACAGGAACTGGAAAAACAGCGGCTTTCGCTATTCCGATCATTCAATTGTTGAATCGAAGTGGAACTCCACGCGGAAAAAGACCTATCCGATCTTTGATTGTGACGCCTACTCGCGAATTGGCCATTCAAATTGAAGAGAACATCAAAGCATATGCGAAGTTTACAGATTTACGGCATGCTGTCATCTTTGGTGGAGTGAAGCAACACAGCCAAGTAGTGCAATTGAAGGGAGGTGTGGATATTCTCGTTGCAACCCCAGGGAGATTGCTGGATCTAATGCAGCAAGGGTACATTTCCTTGAAGCAAGTTGAAATTTTCGTATTGGACGAAGCCGACCGAATGTTGGACATGGGATTCATTCACGACATCCGAAAGTTGTTGGAAGTCTTGCCAAAACGACGTCAATCGTTGTTCTTTTCCGCTACGATGCCTGATAATATTGTGCAACTCTCACGAAAGATTCTGTACAAACCTCAGAAGGTAGAGGTAACGCCAGAGTCTACGACTGCTGAAACAGTGAAACAGTTGGTGTATTTTACGAATCGTGCGGATAAGAAAAAGCTCATCATGTATATCCTCAAGGATCCGAAGAAAGATCAAGTGCTCGTGTTCTCCAGAACCAAACATGGTGCAGATAGATTGGCGAGAGATTTAAGTCGTAAGAAGATCAATGCAGCGGCAATTCATGGGGATAAGGCCCAGAATCAACGTCAACGATCGTTAAAGAACTTCAAGACAAAGGAATTACGCGTGTTGGTGGCCACTGACATTGCCGCACGTGGGATCGATATCGATAAACTGAATTGGGTAATCAATTTTGATATTCCCAATGTGCCTGAGACTTATGTGCATCGCATCGGTCGTGTAGGAAGGGCAGGAGAAACAGGAACTGCCATTTCTATCGCGGAGCCAGAGGAAAATGCATTCGTAAAAGACATCGAAAAGTTGATCAAACAGCCCATTGAAGTCATTTCAGAACATCCTTTCCCTCAAACGGAAAAGCCCATGACGAAAGAGGAGAAGAAGCAATGGGAGAAAGAGAAACAGAAACGCAAGCAAGAGTTCTTCGCTAATCGAAAAAAGAAGCAACAAGGCGGCGGGCAATCGAAGCGAAAACCAAAAGGACAGGGAAGACAGAGATAAGGAATTACCTCGCTTTATGATAGATTAGAATTAAATGCCATATTGGAAGAATAGATTCTTTTATTATATTCGTTTTCAATAAATTAATTCTATTTACTATGAAAGGGAAATCTATTCTTACGCCAGTATTGGCATTCTTTTTTATTTGCTTCACGGGAACTTTATTTGCTCAAATGACTCCTGCCAAAGCAAATCAGCGTTTGAAAAATCAAGGCTTTGTGGTAATCAATCACACCAGTAAAACGACCAAATTTATCGGTCAAGTGAAAGGCGTGAAGTTGGTGGATGGCGCTTTGGTGGCCGCACCTGGTTTTGAAATCATTGAAGGAAACGACGAGGATGTACTCATCAACAAGGTGAGCACGGTTACCGTTCGTTATCCTGATGGGAAATCCGTAACAAGAAGTTGTGGATGTCAAGGTGGCGGAGGAAGCTGCGACGTGAAAGCAAATGCCAGTGGAAGCTATTATTGCGAAGGCGACGATTGCTGCCATTTAATCACAGTGACAGTAACGGCTGACGGTGACGTAGAAATCGAAAGGTAAGCTGAAAAATATCAATTAGAAAGGGGAGCGATGATCGTTCCCTTTTTTGTTTTCTTAATCCACTTGCAAAGACAACAACAGCATCGTATCGGAGAAGTTGATATCGTTGTAGATACTATACGACAAGCGGTAGGTGTAGTATCCCGATTCTAAGGGAATCTCACCGGTGTAACAAAATGTCGCAAATTCAAAAGTATCGTTGGCGGTAGTAACAATTTCAACCCTAGCATACCTGTAGGCTCCTTCTTGCCGGAATTCGTAGTGAGAAGTATCACCGGAGCCAGTGATCCATATTCATAATCGTACATTCCGTGTACAATTATAGACGAAAAGTCCTGATCCGTAACGTTCTCAATGCGCAAATTCAAGGGGTGGAAAACAGGTTCGCACTTGCCATTTTTTTCACAATTCGGATCTACTTTAGAACAAGACAAAAACGACAGTGGCAGTAAAAATGCTAAATAGCGCATTGAATTCGTTTGAGGTCTAATTTAAGCCATCCTTATTGAACAACAAAACGAGACGAAGCTTTTCCATTTCCCGTTTGAATTACTAATTCGTAAGAGCCAGAGGATAAATGCTGAATGTTCACTTGTTGTCCGCTTGTAATCTCCTGCGAAAGTACGATGCGCCCCGTTTTATCTAGGATCTCTAGGTTGAAAATAAGATGGGTAGGCAGATCATTAGCGATCGCGATGAAATCAGTCGCCGGATTCGGGAACAATTTTACTTCTATATTCTCTAATCCAATTTCTTCATTCCCAAAAGTTAATACGCTAGATTGTAAGATTCCGCCACCGTAGGTACCAACATATACCTCTCCATTTGCACTGGCAATAACCTTGTTGCCATAGACATTAGTATTGTACATGTCACCGGTAATTTCAGTCCAGTTGTTGCCCTCGTCGCTTGTCATCCACAAGCTTCCGGATAATTCTTGGGTAGTATCCTGCTCGGCGCCATTCAATCCAACAATGATATGACCGTTTTCTTTAATGATACTCTTCATCTGTACAGGCTTATCCCAAAGCCCGGAAATAGGAATGACAGTTCCGTTGCTGAGTTTCCAGAGGTGTCCACTGTTGGTTCCTGCGTAAAGGGAAGAGCCATCATGGAAAAGGGATTGCACATTTATTTGATCCAATTCCCAAGCGTTCCAAGTCAATCCGTTATCAGTTGATAGATAAAGGCCGCTTGGTGTCGCCGCGTAAACGGAATCGTGATAGCTTGTATTAAAAGTCAATCGGTTGGCCGTAATCGTACTTACATTTGTAAACGTCGCTCCACCATCTGTGCTGCGTTTGATGCTCGTCTGGACGAGGTCTAAGTCAATCTCCGAAATCAATACAATGTTAGTGTCCTCAGCGCTTACGGCAATATCAGCGATGAGTTTATTACCGCTGATCAAGTTCGAATAGGAATCAAAACCATCGTTCGACTTAAAAAGTCCTTGGGAGAACGTGCCTAAATATTGAGTGCCAAAATTCGAGGGGTTAGGAGTAATGCAAAGTGCATGGGCAGCCGGGCCTTTGCGTGTCCAATTCGTGCCTCCATCCGAAGTGGCGTACAAGCTAAAATCATTAAAACTACCGCCAATATTGTACGTTCCCAGCAATCCCGTAATGATGTTGTTTGCATTGTTCGGATCGACTTGAACGGCATTGATTTCGGTACAAATTGTTGAGTCAGATACTTCCGACCACGTTGCTCCGTTATCATTGGTGAATTGCAGTCCGTTGCCCTCAGTTCCTGCGAATATTGTCCCGAAGTCAGTTGCATTTGTTGTTGAGGAGGTAGGATAACGATTTCGATATTTTTTTCTTGTAGCAGGGATTAGCTCCGCTGAACCGGAGAACTTCGTGAAACCTGCCAAAGCATAAATGCTGCTGTCGCAGCCTTTTATCGATCTCAACCGCTTACAAGAACAAGTTCTTGTAAGCGGTTGAGATCAACGAAAAATGGCCTTGCTAATGCAAGACCTTAATAAGGGTGGAAGACCGGTTTATCAAATTGTTCAGCGTAGCTGAAGTTTGATGATTCCTCCGGGATTCGAACCAGAGCAAGCACTGCATGCGAAGAGGAGAACGCAGCCGGGAAGGCTGCATAGTTCGACGTACGACCGTAGGTCGCCGCTTCATTTTCAGACATAAAAAAAGGCCCTCGTTTTCACGAAGACCTTAATAAGGGTGGAAGACCGGTTTCGAACCGGCGACCTCTGGAACCACAATCCAGCGCTCTAACCAGCTGAGCTACAACCACCATGTTTGCAACATGTAAATTGCGGAGCGCAAATATAAATAATTCTTCAAAAATGGGAAACAACCAAAGAATTTTTAATTTCATTTTCTAATCCCGATTAAAAGTATGAACTGGCCAGATTCCATCAAAAAAGAGTTCGAACTGCGTGTGTTTCAAGAGTCTTATCCTCGTATTGAGAAATGTCTAAGCACCATTTCTAACGATCAACTTTGGTCGGTTCCCAACGAAAACATGGTTCCAATCGGGTGTTTGATCAAGCATTTGCTAGGAAACGCACAACAATGGGTACATGCAGGTGTCTTTGCTCAAGAATATCAGCGCAATCGAAATGCTGAATTCGTCCCAGAGCTATCCTTAACGAAGGAAGATTTGCTCAATGAAAT
Source organism: Fluviicola sp. XM-24bin1 (assembly GCA_003149635.1). GTDB lineage: Bacteria > Bacteroidota > Bacteroidia > Flavobacteriales_D > Crocinitomicaceae > UBA4466. The sequence continues at coordinate 130,175 of QCWI01000010.1, read as the reverse complement.
GGTAGAGGTGAGAGAAAAAATCTCAAACGCATTTGAATTACTTTCCGAGGCGCATCTTAGCAGGGATTTGATTATCCAAGGGTTTGAAACCACCGGAATCTCGGCAATCATTCATGTTATTGAGCACTTTTCGTATCATACAGGTCAGATTTCCTTGCTAACTAAAATGTATCAGAATATCGATCTTGGTTACTACGATAATCACGATTTAGATGTGTAAAAGTTCCCCCAATTACAGTTAAAAAACAGACGCTCTTTCTTAGATTCTCACTACTTTTGCAGCAATCTGCGCGCATTGATTTCGGCAGAGGCAAACAAGAGATATCTATGTTGAAAATTGGAGTTCTTGGTGCTGGGCACCTCGGTAAAATTCACATTCGATTGCTACTGGAATTGAATGAACGCTACGAATTTGTTGGTTTCTATGATCCAGACGATGCGAATGCGGCGAGCGCTATTGAGCAATTTGGCGTAACGCGTTACGACAATATGGACACACTTTTGGACGCGGTTGACTGTATCGATATCGTAACTCCAACGATCTCTCACTTCGATTGTGCTTCCAAAGCGTTGCGCAAAAGCAAGCATGTATTTATTGAGAAGCCAGTAACTGAAACTGTGGAAGAAGCAAAAGCTTTGGAGCGTCTGGCGCACGAGGCAGGTGTGAAAGTGCAGGTCGGACATGTAGAAAGATTCAATCCGGCATTTCAAGCAGCAGTGCCACATTTCAATAATCCCATGTTTATTGAAACGCACCGATTGGCCCAGTTCAATCCGCGAGGTACCGATGTTCCAGTTGTTTTGGATTTGATGATTCACGACTTAGATGCAATACTAAGCGTTGTCAAATCAGGCGTGAAACGCATTTCTGCCTCTGGAGTAGCTGTTGTTAGTGATACACCCGATATCGCTAATGCACGAATCGAATTTGATAACGGGTGCGTTGCCAATCTTACTTCTAGCCGTATCTCAATGAAAAATATGCGTAAATCGCGCTTTTTCCAGAAGGATGCATACATCTCCGTTGATTTCTTAACGAAAGAATTGGAGGTCGTTCGCATGGAAAATGTGGAGGGAGAACCGGATCCGTTTGACATGATTTTGGAGTTGGGAGAAGGCAAACCATCAAAGAAAATTAGCTTCGATAAACCAACCATTGCCGAGTCAAATGCGATTAAAGAAGAACTAGATACGTTCTGTTCCGCGATTGAAAATGATACAACACCTATTGTTCCAATTGAAGACGGAAAAGCGGCATTAGAGATTGCACATCAAATCGTAGAGAAAATAAAAGCCTCAGGATCCCTTGTGGTAGACAATATTTAAGACCAGTTAGCGTTGTAAAAACACTACTATGAAAAAACTAGCATTAATAGCCATCGTGGCCACAATTCTGGCAGGCTGCGTTAGAAATAATCCAGATCCAGCATGGTTGGAAGTTACCGAGTGGACTTTCGAGAGCAATGCAATCGGTGTAGTGGGGGATGAAGGAATCCTTACGCACAATTTTACGGATGCCTGGGTGTTTATCGACAACAAATTCATTGGCGTTTTCGAAGTACCGTTCAAAATTCCGGTTTTGGTAAGTGGAGAAAGCGAAATCAAGCTGTATCCAACGATTCGAAACAATGGAATTTCCGCGACAAAGAAGATTTATCCTTACGCCGATCCATATATCATTAGTGCGAATCTTGTTCAGAATCAAACACTGACAGTGAATCCGGTAACGCGTTATAAAGACAACACTACCATTCGTTTGTGGGATTTTGATGATCCAGGGAACCTTCAGATTGAGGCGGGACAAAATTCAAATACCACTTTGATCTTTGATAACGATCCAATGGTAATGACCTCAATCAATGGAAGTGGATACGGTCACGTGAACTTTACGAATTCCATGAACCAATGGCAGGCGACTTCACTTGAATTGTCTGATGTTCCGCAACAACAAGCAGAGGTGTACCTGGAGATTGATTATTACAACACAGTGCCCATCGTTACAGGAGTTATCGCTGTAGAGCCGAGTGCAGTTACGGGGAATGTAAACGTTCAAATCAACTCGCAAGACGAAGCAGAGATCGAATGGAAAAAGATCTACTTGGATCTAAAAACGATCGTTTCAGGGTATCCGAACGCGTACGCATACCGATTGAGTTTTGATGCTATTCTTCCGGATTCCTTGCAAACCGGATACATCAATATTGACAACATGAAATTGGTGCACCGATAAATGAACGCACGGTTCCTGACATCTCTTCTTATCCTTCTTGACTGGATTGCCTCTGGCGTTGGTTGGGGATTGTTCTACTATTACCGTAAAACGGGAATTGAAGGGACTGAATTCACTGCAAGTGATGCTTTCTATCTAGGAGTTGGCTTGGTACCACTTGTTTGGATTTCCATTTATCTCTTGCAGGGAACCTATCATGATGTTCGTCGATTGCACCGACTGAAAATTATCAATCACACCTTCGTTGGGACGCTTTTAGGAGTGGTCGTTCTATTCTTCTTACTCTTGATCGATGACGAAATCAGCGGATACCAGCAGTATTACAAGTCCTTGTTCGTCTTGTTTGCGCTCCAATTTTCGGTGACGCTGATCCCACGATTTACCCTCGTAAGCATCATTGTAAAACGCATTCACTCACGTAAGGATGGGTTCAATACCTTGATTATCGGAGGAAGCGAGAAAGCTGTGGCGATTTATAAGGAGATTCAGGAGCTTCCTAAGGGAATTGGTCATAAGTTCGTCGGATTCATCAATATTAACGGTGTCGACAGAGAGCTGGAGAGCGAATTGAAATACCTCGGTCACATTGATGATGTAGAAAGTATTCTCGAAGAATTTGAGATTGAAGAGGTAATTATCGCGCTGGAAAGTACAGAACACGACAAAATTCGTTCTATTATTTCGCGATTGGAAGCGTCCAGAGATATGCGGATTCGCGTTTTACCTGATATGTACGACATTCTTTCCGGTACAGTAGAAATGAGCAATATTTTCGGTGCTTTGCTAATCGACGTCAATTCGGAGGTAATGCCTGTATGGCAACGCATCGTTAAACGTGTATTTGACGTGGTAGCATCAATAGTGGCATTGTTGTTATGCATTCCACTATTTATTGTTTTGGCAATTTTGGTGAAGACGTCTTCGCCCGGCCCGATTTTCTTCCGTCAGGAGCGAATAGGGAAGAAGGGACGCCCATTCCAGATCATTAAGTTCCGTACAATGGTCGTGAATGCTGAAAGCAGTGGGCCGCAATTGTCGTCTTCAAATGACCCTAGAATTACTAAAATTGGGCGTTTCATGCGTAAAACGCGTTTGGATGAATTCCCTCAATTCTACAACGTATTAATCGGAGATATGTCTTTGGTAGGGCCACGTCCAGAACGTCAGTTCTACATCGATCAAATTATGGAAGTGGAGCCTCAGTACATCGAATTAACGAAAGTGCGCCCTGGAATTACCTCATGGGGGCAGGTGAAATACGGTTACGCAGAAAACGTAGAGCAAATGCTGGATCGTATGAAGTTTGACCTGCTATACTTGAAAAACAGAAGCTTCTCGTTGGATCTGAAGATCATGCTTTATACAATCCTCATTATTTTCAAGGGGAGCGGTAAGTAGAATAAGGAATAAGGAATCATGAATGAACCTATTCTTTATTCAATATTCATTATTTAATATTCAAAGAGAGCATTTCCCGATCCCCAATAAACCCTTTCAACGTATCGCCAATGGCAATTGGGCCAACGCCTGCCGGAGTTCCTGTGTAGATCAAGTCACCTGTTTTTAACGTAAAGAATTGAGAAACGTGCGCAATTAAGGTGTCGATATCAAAGATCATATCGGATGTATTTCCATTCTGAACTACATTACCGTTCTGTTCCAATCGGAATTGCGTATTACTCAAATCTAAGTTCTCCTTCGGAATAAATGTAGCTGAAATAGGGGCGCTATTCTCAAATGCCTTCGCTACTTCCCAAGGATGACCTTTCTCTTTACATTTTTTCTGGAGATCACGAGCAGTGAAATCAATCCCCAAACCGATCTCATTGTAGTATTTATGCGCAAATTGACGATCGATGCTTTTTCCAGCCTTGGCGATTTTTACGACTAATTCGCATTCAAAATGGATGTCTTTCGAAAAATTAGGATAATAAAAGTCATTGCCGGCCTTCAGGAGTGCAACATCAGGCTTCATAAAGAACATGGGCGTTTCCGGTACTGCAGATTGCATTTCCTTAGCGTGATCTGCGTAGTTTCTTCCGATACAAATGATTTTCATTTCTTGAATTTATCTTTTAAGGCACTCAATTTATCTTCGTAACTCTGTTGTGGAGGCTGATTGCGTTGTTTGATCTCCTCCATCTCTTTGCGAAGAATCTGCTTGGTGTACAAGGGAAAGTCTGCATCCAACATCCAACCGTAATATCCTGGTTCAATCTTGTGAACTTGCTCAACTGATTTGTTTTTGTGTTTTCCAAAGTTATAGACGACTTCGCCTTTCTTATTATAGGCAAGTCTTCCAGCGAAATCAGCACGATCCATATCATTGTGACGCGAGAAATCCGCTAAAAAAGATACATCTCCGTTCAGTTCGTCATAATGCGATATTTGAGCGTCTAGAACTTCCCACGTTGCTTGTGCATCAGCTAGCGCATTGTGAGCGTTGTTCAATTCCTTCTGACAATAGAACTTGTATGCTGCAATTAACGTGCGTTGTTCCATCTTATGGAAGATGTTTTGGACATCGATGTGCTTGCGTATTGAGAGATCGAACGTGCTTTCTGCGCGCAGGAGTTCTTCTGCCAACATCGGTAAATCGAACTTGTTTGAATTATAGCCCGCAAAATCACAATCTTCAAGGAAAGCCTCCAATTCAGGAATTATTTCTTTGAAAGTTGGAGCGTCGGCAATGTCAGCATCATAAATTCCGTGAATTTCGCTCACTTCTTTTGGAATTGGAATTTCCGGATTCACAAGACGGTCGAAATTGGTAGTCGTTCCGTCCGGCGAAATTTTTACAACGGCGATTTGTACAATACGATCGTGTGTAACATTCAAACCTGTTGCTTCGAGATCGAAAATGGCCAGCGATTTTTGCAGCTTAATATTCATGTGCTAAATATAAGGATAGGGAAGGGGGGGAACAAAAAAGTCCCGGCAAAATTACCGGGACTTTCGAGTATGTTTGAAATGCTTCTTATTCAGTTTTCAAACCAACGTACTGATAAGGGAAGTATTTCTCTTTGTTAGAGGCATCCTTAGCGTATTCTGGACCTTTCACTTCAGAAGTAACAATTACAATGTTCACTTTTCCTTTGTATTGTTCGAACTGCTCGAAGTAGGCGACTAGATCGTACTTCATGTTCTCCGCACGAATCTTCGCAAGCTTCTCGTTAGTTCCGTACGTTTTCGTAGGTACATTCGATGCAGATGAGAAGATAGAGATCGTAATAGACTCACGTCCATTGGCCAATTGAGCTTCTACATCTTTTACAAATTTCTTCAAGTCTCCTTTCTTCACAGATAATTTGTTCTTGTTGTAAGCGAAGTAGTGCATGAACTCTAGATCTGGGTATCCGCCGGTTACAACGGTATCCAAATCAAGTGTATCTTCAATCATAATGATTGCACGCTTATCTACGTCAAGCAACAATTCACGGTAAATTTCTTGATAGTTCGTCTCACATTCCGTAGAGAACTCATCTTCTCCCATTGTCACACTGTCCTTAAGGTTCGTGTATTCCAATCGGTAATCTTTACATGGCTGCAATCCTGTCATGAAGACTCCATCACGAAGGCGAGGGAAGACCTGACGTTCTTCTTGCTCATCACAGTTCAAACAAACCAATTTCACGTTAATTGCGAAATCTTCTGGAATTGGCTTATCATCTACCGTTTTAATCAATCCTTTCAATACAGCGATGTCTTTCACACCAAGGTAATCGTTGAAGATCTCGTAGATGTCTTTTTCTCCTTTACCATCTTTACGGTAAGATGTCATGTATCCACGACGTCCGTCTAGAGTAGTGGTATAGAAGATATCATCGTTTGTTGAGTTGAATGGATATCCAAGATTGGATCCTTCTACCCAAGTACTGTCCTCCTGCATCTCACTTTTAAAGATGTCGAAACCTCCGATACTCTTCTCGCCGTTAGATGCGTAGTATAATGTTCTGTTATCAATTGCGATAAATGGAGCATCCTCATCGTAAGGCGTGTTGATTCCAGGCCCAAGGTTCTTAGGATTTGTCCACTTTCCGTTCTTTTTACGTTCCATCACGTAGATGTCACGTCCACCGAAACCTCCAGGACGATCTGATACAAAGAAGAAACGACGCTTATTGTGAGACATCATACAGTGCGTCTCCCAATCATTCGAGTTTACTTTCTTCATGTCCAACGGCTCAATTTCGTTGAATTTAGCATGGTAGAAATCTGTAGTAAAGATGTCTCCGTTACCAACCGTATCTTGGTAAAGGTAGATTTTACGCTCATCGCCACTCATTGAGATTGATGCCTCGTTACGCTCATCATCACAGAACTGTAATTTCTGTGGAGTCGTCCAAGAAGAATCGAAATCAAGGTAACTTACGTAAACATCCTCTGGGTATTGGTTGGTCGCCAAATCACGGAAGTTTTCAGTTTCACCGTTTTCCCAAGGCTTACGTGCTGTAAAGTACAAAGCCGAACCGTCCAACGATACTACCGGCGAGTATTCTGGGTATTTCGTGTTGATGGAAGGCCCCATGTTCTTTAGAGTAACGTTTACCGGAGCTGCCATCTGGCGTTTCGCTTCCTCACACTGCTTCAAACGAAGTTCAGTAACTGGGCGCAACTCTGATTTTGAACGAGAAATTTCTAAGAATTTATTGTAGTTCTCAATGGCTTTGTCAATGTCCTCATTTAAGTGGTAACAAGTCGCCAAGTGAAAGTAGGCATCCGGTGGGGAGCTTGTTTCACGATGAGAGTACATGTCAAAATTTTGATCTGTATCCGTCACAGCCTTTTGGAACATTGGAATCGCTCCTTCGTAATCTTTACGAATTTCCAAAATCAAGAACCCTTTACGGTAATTGTAGTTTGGATTTTGAGGATTCAACTCCAAGAGACGATCCGCAATAATTTCAGAGTAATACAAATATCCATCCTGCATAAGGGTGGAGTTTTGCATTACAAGTTCTGATTCCTTCGCGGTTGCCGCAATGTCTCGAACCTCCTGTTCAGTAAGCGGTTCGCCTGGCCTTTGACCAAATGTGATCGTAGTAGCTAGTATGGCAACTGCGGAGAATACAGCCTTTTTCAAGTCCATAACGTGTAATTTTACTTTCATTATTCTGGTTGATACGGTGTTGGGTATATAATGTTACGCAATCTGCCATCTTTTCGCAAATAAATTACAGTGGTATTTTCCCACATGTAGTTTTTAATATCCTGATTGACAATTGCAAAATTGGTTTACTTAACGATTTTAAATTCAGTTCGACGGTTGGCCTGATGCTCTTCTTCTGTACAATCGGAAACCACATTGCCTTCACATCCACAATCGTTCACCAATTGAGACTCACCATATCCTTTACCGTAAATTCGAGAAGGGTCAGAGATTCTTTGCTTGATGTATTCAGCCGATGAAACCGCACGTCTAGAAGATAGACGTGTATTGTAAGATTTCGACGCACGACAGTCTGTGTGAGATCCCAATTCGATTTTAATGTCTGGGTTCTCATTCATGATTTCTACGATCTTATCCAACTCAATTGCCGCATCAGGACGAATGTCAGATTTGTTCAAATCGAAGTAAATAGGATTCAAGTCGAAAATGGCACCGATATCAGTTCCAACTTCAACCTTGTTCAATAAGTAATCCAATTTCAATGTTCCCCAAACTCCAAGAACGGTATCCAATTTGAAGGTTTGAACGATGTAATCGTCTTTTTCAATGTGGATGTCCCATGCAATACGATCGCCCGGTAAATTGTCAGCGATCAAATCTTTCGGGAACTTTGCTTGTCCGTCTGTGTCAAAGGAGTGAAGCTCGTTTTTCGTTCCTGCTTCATAGATGATCACTTTTGATCCTGGAAGAATTTCCAATGTTTTCACATCAGCAACAGTCGCATCCAATACGTAATTGTCAAGGTAGTGCACCTTTTCAATTTCTTCGTTCTCGTTATTACAAAGCGTTACGAACGTTTTGGTCTCAACCAAATCTCCTCCTCGGTAGAATTCAAGTTCGTAATCCTTACAACGCTTTAACGGAGCAAAGAATCGTCCTTCGTTTTTCACACGTGGATGGAACATCTTGTCCGCCTCCAATTCGCAATTCGTACATTTTACCTTCACATCAAGATCGTTCGGTAGCGGAGATCCGTCCAACATTACGAACTGACCTAGCAGTGAACTAATTGGTCGGTTCCCAAGGTAATCGTTCTGAATTTCATAGATGTCCTTCTCACCGTATCCATTTTTACGGAAAGAGGAGAGGTAGCCGCGCAATCCGTCTACTGTCGTAGTGTAGTAGATGTCGTCTCCCGTCGAATTGATTGGATATCCCATGTTCGCTGGTTGCGACCAGTTGTTTTCCTCATCGCGGAACGTTACGAAGACGTCGAATCCTCCCATACTCTCGGGGCCATTACTTGCGTAGTACAAAGTCTTGTTATTCACGGCGATAAACGGCGAGTCTTCATCGTACGGAGTATTGATTTCTGGCCCCATGTTTTGAGCCTTACTCCATTCTCCATTCGGCAAGCGCGTCAATCGGTAAATATCACGACCTCCGTATCCACCTGGACGATCTGAAGCAAAATACAAATACTGTCCGTCTGGAGTCATGGTACAGTGCGTTTCCCAGTATTCTGAGTTCAACTCGCTGTAACGCAATTTTTCCATTTGATCGAAACGACCGTTATCCAAAATGTCTGAGAAATAGATGTCACCACCTCCCGAACGATCCTCGTAAACGAAGATTCGGCGCTCATCGGCACTAACTCCAATCGTTGCTTCGTTTAATGAGTCTACACAGAACTCCAATTTTGTTGGAGCTGTCCACTCGCCATCAAAATCGGCAAACGAAACGAAGATGTCTTCTGGAAGGTCGTACAACATTGGATCTCTAAACTTTCCATCCGGAACACCTTCCCACTGGCGTCGTGACGTGAAATACAAAGAGTTACCATCCAATGAAATTACTGGAGCGTAGTCTGCCTCAGGGCCATTTACAGCGTCTCCAACGTTTTTCACGATAGCGCTACGTGGGCTTGCCATTTCGCGACGTGCTACAACCAATTGCTCCAATCCAAGATTCGTAAGATCTACCAATCGTGATTTCTTGGCTGAATTCTCAAGAAATAATTTGTAATAATTCTCCGCTTGATCCAACTGCTCATCCAAATGGTAGCACTTCGCTAGGTAGTAGTACGCGTCATATGGCGTTCCAGTTTCCTTCACGGTGTATGGATCGTAGTTCTTCTTTACTTCAATTACCGCTTTTTGGAAGTGATTGATCGCAGTTGGATAATCCGTATCTGCTGTGTACACGATAAAACCTTTACGGTAATTGTAGTTCGCGCTCTGCGGTTTGATCTCCAACAGGCGATCCACCAAAATTCCGGCATGATACAAGAAGTTGTTCTGAATCATTTCGGAGCTACGAAGCACCAATTCATCTTCAGTACCTGTTTCTGCCAATGCTTTGACCTGCGCATCAGTCATTTGAGCAAAAGTGCTCATAGGTACGATTAAAAGCAGTAGGAGTAGCTTTTTCATTAGTGAGTTGTTAGTGTTTATAGTTCACGCTCAGGGTCGAATTGCTCTAAGTAATCAGCAACACGACGCACAAATTGTCCTCCGAGAGCACCATCTACCACTCGGTGGTCGTATGAATGCGACAAGAACATTTTGTGACGAATTCCAATGAAGTCTCCATCCGGAGTTTCAATAACCGCTGGAACTTTTCTGATGGCACCTAATGCCAAGATCGCTACTTGCGGCTGGTTGATAATTGGAGTTCCCATTACGTTTCCAAAAGTTCCAACGTTGGTAACAGTGTAAGTTCCACCTTGGATGTCTTCTGGCTTCAAGCTGTTATTACGTGCGTTATTTGCCATCTCGTTAACAGCTTTTGTCAATCCTGTAAGATTCAAACGATCTGCATCTTTGATTACTGGCACGATTAAGTTTCCAGAAGGCAATGCAGTTGCCATACCGATGTTGATGTGCTTACGTTTGATTATTTGATCTCCCGAAACTGATACGTTGATCATTGGGAAGTCTTTAATTGCTTTTACAACAGCCTCCATGAAGATCGGTGTGAAGGTGATGTTTTCTCCTTCGCGATCCATGAACTCTTTCTTTACTTTCTTTCTCCAGTTGAAGATGTTCGTTACATCTGCCTCTACGTAGCTTGTTACGTGCGGAGATACATGCGTTGACATCACCATGTGATCGGCGATCAACTTACGCATACGATCCATTTCCATGATTTCATCGTCTGGCCCAGCAGTAACCACAGGCTCTTTGATATTGGAAAGGAATCCACCTCCAGCCGCTGCTGGCGCTGGTGCTGTTTTTGGCGCTGCTGCCGGAGCGCTTGGAGTCGGAGCTGCAACTGTAGCTGCAGAACGATCACCACCAATGTATCCTAAAATATCTTTCTTAGTTACACGTCCATTTTGTCCTGAACCAGCGATAGTTTCTAATTCAGACATTGAAACACCTTCTTTTTCAGCAATGCTTCGTACCAATGGAGAGTAGAATTTACCACTTGGGCCGTTTTTCGCTACAACACCATTTCCGTTCCCGTTCACAGTCGCTGTCATTGTTGCTACTTCTGCAGTAATCGACTCGGCAACTACTGCTGGAGCAGATGCTTCTGTTTGTTCTACCGCTGCCGCAGGTGCGCTGGAATCATCAGCTGGTGCATCACCATCTGTAGAGATTACGGCGATTACATCACCAACTTGCGCAACTTCGTCCTTTTCGAAAAGTTTCTTCACCAAAACTCCTTCCGCTTCAGAAGGAAGTTCATTGTCCACCTTGTCTGTTGCAACCTCCACAAGAGGTTCGTCCATTTCGATGGTATCACCAACTTCTTTTAACCAATTCGTGATCGTCGCTTCGGTAACACTTTCTCCCATTTTAGGAAGGCGGATTTCAATTTGCGCCATAAATTCTAGTAATGTTGAAATTTCTGAGTACAAAAATAACCGAAATTTCTTTTTAGTCAATGCCTGAAAGGTCTTTTAGCGATCTAATTTGCGCCATGCCTTCCATACGATGGAGAAGTCTTTGCGCATGGAGTAATCGCGGGCATAAAGAAGGTTGAGTTTTTCCGTAATTCCCTCATCCTGAAATTCAAAGCCGTCGTCGGGTGTAAGAATGCCTTTTTTGATGCGAGGCAAGCGGACGTCTTTAAGTGAAAGTGCTTCGGAAAATCCAATGAACGATTTCTTTCCAAGTAATACGGAGAATACGTTTCGAACGAAGGTGGATTTGTTCTGGTAGAATAGGATCGACACGGGTAAACTCAGCATCATGCAGGTGGACGCCATTAAATCGAAAAGTCGCTTTTTCCGCTTGTTTTCGTTACTAATTAGCGCGTTCAAATTAAGAATGTAGAGATCACCAGCCGTATCGATGGAATTACTTCCAATTAACAGATCATTTGTTTCTGGAGCAATTTTGAAATCCAGTGAGTTGGACTTCAATTCCGACATTAAGGTAATAATCTCAGAATTTGAAATGTCTCTGGATGAAAAAATGAGTTCGTCGATGTCGTTTTTGATTTCGTCTAACTCGTCTTTGGATGAAACATGAGAAACTTCACCAATATTCGTCTGAGTTTGCTTCAGTAATTGAGAAATGCGCTCAAATTCATCCTTACCACTGTAAATTGTGAAGTTCTTTTTCTCCTTGCTTCGCAATCGGAATTTCTTAGGGAAAGCGAAATGGAAGTAAACCCGAGAAATTAAATAATAAGTGAGTACCCAAATGGCACCAATGAAGATGAAAAGTCGTGAAAACTGTAGTGTTTTCGGTAAAATGGCATAGGCGACGAGAATTGGCAGTGTTCCTAAAATGGTTCCTTTCAAAAATTTGAACAATTTGATCGGTCTGTCGTAGCCGCCATTGAAATAAACCACAGCTACCCAGGTCAATCCGTACGCCGGGATGGAATATTGGATCAATTCCTCAGGGAATTCAATATTCGACATGCTCCAGTAATTCGTCAATGCGAACAATCCAAGAATAATGCAGATCAAATCAAAAACAGGGAGGAAAAGGGTTCGAATAAGGCGTGTGATGATCGCGAGCGATGCTCTGAAGTAAATTGCCATGTTGATCAGGAAAGAGAACAACCAAGCATTATTTCCTGAAAAATGTTTCTTCGCAAAAATGACCATCGCGCGATAGAATACGAAGACGTAATTTACAGAACTCTTCTTCGTGCTTTCACCTTTATAATGTATGATGGTAGTTTCTGGGAAGTAGATGTTTTTGTACCCTCCTTTTTGAATTCTGTAGGAAAGGTCAATGTCTTCACCGTACATGAAGAAGGCTTCGTCCAGATTTCCAAGTTTGTCCAATGCTTCTTTGCGCATGAGCATGAAGGCTCCACTGAGTACATCGATCTCAGCTGTTTCAAATTCCGACAGATGCCCTAAATGATATTGTCCAAAGCGTTTTGATTTTGAGAAAATTCTAGAAAGCCCAAAAATCTTGTAAAATGCCACCATCGGGCGAGGTAGACCGCGTTTGGATTCAGGAAGAAAGTTTCCTCGTCCGTCGATCATGCGAACGCCTAATCCTCCTGTGTCGGGATGTGCCTCCATATAATCGATGACTTTTTGGAAGCTTGTTTCCTCGACTACGGTATCAGGATTCAATAAAAGAACATACTTTCCTTTTGCGATGTCAATTCCTTGATTATTCGCTTTTGAAAATCCAACATTGTCTTTGTTGAGAATGAGGTGGAGATGACTGTATTTTGTCTCTAGCATCTCCACGGAACCATCCATAGATGCATTGTCAACAACAATTGTCTCAATTTTAAGGTCTTTCGAGGCTTTCTCAACCGATTGTAAACATTGATCCAGAAAGTATTCGACGTTGTAATTAACGACTATAACTGTGAGTTGATATGTAGCAGTGTTTTTCGACAAATTTAGCGGATAGCAATACAAGAGATTTCTACGGAAACATCTTTCGGTAATCGTGCTACCTGAACCGTTTCTCTTGCCGGTGGTTCAGAACGGAGAAACTCGGCGTAAATTGCATTAACGGTCTCAAAATCGTTCAAATCTTTCAAGAAAATGGAGCATTTCACAACGTTTTCGAAAGTCATGTCTGCCTCTGAAAGCAAGGCTTCAATATTTTGCATTACCTGACGCGTAGCTGCTGCTACATCATTTTCAATGATTTTTCCGGTCATTGGATCCATCGGGATTTGACCAGAAACGTACAGTGTATCGTTTTTGAGGATTGCTTGGCTATATGGGCCGATTGGAGCCGGTGCTCCAGGTATTTGCAAAGCCTTTTTCATCTTTCCTTATTTTTGTACAAGTTTACCAAAAAAACGGACAATTGAAACGCATTCTGCTGGTTGATAATTTTGATTCATTCACCTATAATTTGGTGCACTATCTGGAATCGCATGATTGCTCAGTAGATGTCTGTTATAATACTGCAATACCCATTGGCGTAGCTAATAAATACGATGCAGTAGTTTTGTCTCCCGGGCCGGGATTGCCAGAAGAATCGGGAGATTTGAAGGTTTTTGTAGCCGAGTTCTTGGGTGAAATTCCCATTCTAGGTGTGTGTCTCGGAATGCAAGCATTGGCAGTGCAACTTGGTGGGACGCTTTACAATCAGCAAGTGGTAAAACATGGGGTTCAAGAATCGATTATAACGAAAAGGGGAGTGCTATTCTCTCAGGATGATTCAGAATTCGAAGTGGGACTGTATCACAGCTGGGCCGTATCGAAGGAAGGTGATTATACGATAACTGCTGAGTCTAAAAATGGAACGGTGATGGCGTTGGAAAACAAGTCGTTACGTTGTTATGGAGTGCAATTTCATCCGGAATCGATATTGACGCCAAAAGGGATGGAGATTCTTGAAAATTTCTTGGAAGAAGTAGCGGTAGAAACGCCAATTAGTGCTGAATAAATTCGAAGTCTACGCGGCGGTTTCTTTGACGTCCTTCTGCGGTGTCATTTGTTGCAGCTGGATCCGTTTCTCCTTTGAAATCAAACTTTAACCGATCTGCACTTAATCCATTCTCAACGAAATAATTAATGATGGCTTGTGCGCGTCTTTTTGAAAGGCCGTCATTGTATCCGTTCGTTCCTTCAGAGTCTGTATGTCCAGTAACTTGAACACGTAAATCCGAGTGACCTTTGACCACCTTAATAAGTCGATCTAGGAAAGCTTTGTGCTCGTCTCGAATTTCTGATTTATCAAAATCAAAGAAGATAGGCTCAAATACGAAGTTTTCGCGCTCTTTTTTTCGAATAACTGGAGCGTTTAGTCCTTCGTTATAATCTTTTACGAATCCCTTGAACCAAGAATGCGTGGCGTGCGATTGTGCACTTTTAGAAATCTCAAAATCGTTTTGATACATGATGATTTTTCCACTAACGCGGCCACAGTCGGTGCTGGAAAAGCTTCCGTGTAGGTAGCCTGTTTCTTCGTTGTATTCGAATTGTCCTTTGTACAAGCACCATTTGGAACGGAATGCAGTTTTATCGTCTTCGATGACCGTTTGTTCAAATTTCAGGATATCGCCTTCACGTTTTCCTTTGATTTGCTTAATTGCGAAGTAATCGGTGTCGTAGGTTTCTTCTCGCATGTATCCGGATAAAACGCCGTCTTCAACGTCAAAATCTACATAGACGATTGTGCCTTTGTTCATGGACTGACCTGCACGCATGACAACACCTTGCCATGAGCCATGAAAATCCCCTTCGCCAGAGAAAACGGAAAGGCTTAAAAAACAACTTATTAAGAGAAGTAGCACTCGCATATTTCTTGTAACGTAAAAACAGTAAAAAAGTTCCAATTTTTGATTGAAAAAAATGATTCTGAAAGTCAATCTGCAAAACGGATGCCGCTATTAACAATTTTAAAGAAATTATGTTGATAAGTAGCTACTTCTGACCCCTTGAAAACTGGTAAAAAAGATAGGATAATCGTATCTTTGTTAGCATGATTTTTAGGGCGTTTTGCGCCCTTTTAATTGTAATCAAGACTATGAGCGAACAAGAAAAGAAACAAGATTATTCTGCGGGTAATATTCAGGTACTCGAAGGATTAGAAGCTGTAAGAAAGCGCCCTGCCATGTACATCGGTGATGTGGGGGTGAAAGGACTCCACCATTTGGTGTATGAGGTGGTCGATAACTCAATTGATGAGGCATTGGCAGGACACTGTGATACGATATCGGTAGCCATTAATGAAGACAATTCGATAACGGTGCGTGATAACGGACGTGGTATTCCGACTGCGATGCACCCGAAAGAGAAAAAATCAGCGCTAGAAGTTGTTATGACAGTACTTCACGCCGGAGGTAAGTTCGATAAGGATACGTATAAGGTTTCCGGTGGATTGCACGGCGTAGGTGTTTCGTGTGTGAACGCGTTATCATCCGATTTACGAGCAACTGTATATCGCGAAGGAAAAATTTTCCAGCAAGAATATAAAATCGGTGTTCCTCAATACGATGTTAAAGAGATTGGAGCTTCTGACGACAGAGGTACGGAAGTACGCTTCTTGCCGGATGCAAGTATTTTCGAGTCTACCGTCTATAATTACGATACACTAGCGGCTCGTATGCGCGAGTTGGCATTTTTGAATAAAGGGATTACGATTACACTTACAGATCTCCGTCATACCGATGAAGAAGGTAAGCATATCGGAGAAAAATTCTATTCCGAAAATGGATTGAACGAATTCGTTCAGTACTTGGATCGTAACCGTGAGGCACTTTTGACAGATACCGTGTATTTCGAAGGAGAGAAAGATGGTATTCCAGTAGAAGTGGCGATGACGTATAACACATCTTACACGGAAAACATTCAAGCTTACGTAAACAACATTAATACGCACGAAGGTGGTACGCACCTTTCAGGATTCCGTCGTGGATTGACAAATACCTTGAAAAAGTATGCTACCGAGTCAGGAATGTTGGCAAAGGAAAAGGTAGAAATTGAAGGAGATGATTTCCGTGAAGGATTGACTGCCGTGGTTTCTGTCAAAGTTGCTGAGCCTCAATTTGAAGGACAGACAAAGACCAAATTAGGAAACCGTGAAGTAACCGCGCCTGTTAGCCAGGCGGTGTCGCAGATGTTAGCGGATTACTTGGAAGAGCATCCAAATGAAGCGAAAACGATCGTTCAGAAGGTAATTTTGGCAGCGAAAGCACGTCAGGCAGCGCGAAAAGCGCGTGAGATGGTGCAAAGAAAGAACGTAATGAGCGGTTCTGGACTTCCTGGTAAATTGGCCGACTGTTCTTCTAAAGATCCAGCAGAATGCGAGATTTACCTTGTTGAGGGAGATTCAGCGGGTGGAACGGCGAAACAAGGTCGTGACCGTAACTTCCAGGCAATTATGCCGCTTCGAGGAAAGATTTTGAACGTAGAGAAAGCTATGCAGCACAAAATCTTCGAAAACGAAGAGATCAAGAATATTTACACGGCTCTTGGAGTCCGTGTTGGTACTGAAGAGGATTCGAAAGCTCTAAATCTTGAGAAATTGCGTTACCACAAGGTAATTATCATGTGTGATGCCGACGTCGATGGTTCTCACATTGAAACGCTGATCCTCACGTTCTTCTTCCGATACATGAAAGAAATGGTTGAAAAGGGATATATCTATATCGCAACTCCGCCATTGTATCAAGTGAAGAAAGGTGCAAAGTCCCAATACGCATGGGATGATAACCAACGTGATCGCCTAATTCAGGAGATGAAAGGATCAGGAGCTGAATCTTCTGTTGGTGTGCAACGATACAAAGGTCTTGGGGAGATGAACGCGGAGCAGCTTTGGGAAACAACAATGAACCCAGAATTCCGTACGCTTCGTCAAGTGACTATTGAAAATGCCGCAGAATGTGATCAAGTATTCTCCATGTTGATGGGAGAGGATGTTCCTCCACGTCGTGAGTTTATTGAGCGCAACGCGAAGTATGCAAATATTGATGTTTGATAAAGTGAATAGTCGAACAGTGGTAAGCCTCGATCTTCGGATCGGGGCTTTTTTTGTCTATCGAACGAAGACTCCTTGCCGCAATGTCAAAAAAGCGAGCTTTTCTCCTCGTTCTGTTGTGTATCTAAAAACCTCCGCCTTGCCGACAACAGTTGCAGTCATTTCGCCATTATAATCCTTCCTGTAGTACTTTTGCTCGTTTTTCATGTCACAATGAATCGGAGTGGCCATAGGGTAGAACTGAACCGCTAAAGTGCCATCCTTCTTATAATCAATCCTATGGATTTTGCCTTTAACTACTACCAGCTGATTCTGGTATTTTTTCTCAAAAAGAGGATCATCTAAGATTTGTTGAGGAATACTTTCCGCATTGAAATGAGGCAGGTTAGCTACTTTATCCAGAATTGGATCTCTATCTGGTTCACTCTCACATGAAATTAATATCAAACCTGAAAGAAAGAAAATGAAGATGGTTTTCATGGAGGCGAAGATACTGCAAATAAAAAAGCCCCGATCTCACGAACGGGGCTCCTATTAAAGTATGATATAACTTACTGCTTCACCACACGCGTTGTTGAAACGGAATCGTTTGCAGTATCAGTTACATTGATAAAGTAAACTCCAGTTTCTACACTGTGCAATGAAATGCTTGCTTTGTCATTTGCGTTTCCGCTTGTGATCAATCGGCCACGAGCATCTTGAACTGTGTAGTTGAATTCTCCTTCCAACTCAACGTAAACAACGTTGTCAGTTGGGTTAGGGTAGATCAACAATCCAGCTTGTGCAACTTCGTCTATTGAAACACAAGGATCAACAAGAATATCTTGAGTAGCTATGTTTGTACATCCGTTTCCATCTGTGTACTCATACGTAATTGTATGCGTACCCAATCCAGCAGTTGCAGGATCAAAATCTCCACCAGAAACACCAGGGCCAGAATAAGTACCGCCAGCAGGTGATCCTCCAGAAAGAGTGAAGCTTGGTGTATAATCACAAACTTGATTCAATGCCGACAATGTAACTGTAGGTAAAGGATTTACGGTAATCGTAATTGGTGCAGAAGTAGCCGAACATCCATTTGCGTCAGTATAAACCAAATCAATAGTTTGTGACGTAGCTATATCGATATCCTGAGTTGTTTCACCAGTAGACCAAAGATTTCCCGTTCCTTGTGATGAACTTAAAGTAACAGTTTCACCATCACAGATAGTGGTAGATCCACTTGGTGTAATTGTAGGTGTGCTTGGTAATGGGTTCACAGTAACTGTAATTGGAGCTGATGTTGAAGAACAACCAGTTCCGTCTGTGTATGTTACAGAAATTGTCTGTGAAGTTGTTACAGTAATATTGTCTGTAGTTTCACCAGTCGACCAGTTGTTACCAGCTCCTGTGTAGGATGATGTCAATACTACTGATCCTCCGTCACAGAAAGTTAAGGCTCCAGAATTCGAAATTGTTGGAGTTGTCGGTGGGTTAGGATCGTTCAACGCTTGAACTAACAAGTTAGACGCACATCCATTTACATCAATCAACGTGATGTTGTATGAACCAGCAGCCAAGTTGTTGATGTTGTATGGTAGTGTTACTGATCCTCCAGAGTTACCGGTTGAGGTCCCAGTCCAAGAAACAGATCCAGTACTTGGTCCAGTTACTTGAATCCATCCTGTTGTTGTTCCACAAGACGTTGGATCTGACGGTGCACCAGCAATTGAAGGAGCAGCGTTGACAGAAACTACAAATGGCGCCGAAGTTGCTGAACATCCGTTAACGTCATTCGAGGTAACAGTGTAACTTCCGGCAGTGCTAACAGTAATTGTGGAGCTTGTCTCAGTTGTATTCCAAACGTTACCTGTTGGAGTGGAAGACGTTAAATCAACAGTTGACCCGGCACAAATTGTTGCCGTTCCACTTGCAGAAATAGTCGGCGGGATAGGTGTATTCACATTTACTGTGGTATAAACCGTAGTTTGACATCCAAATCCATCAGTTACTAAACAACTGTACTGTGTTGTTATCGCAGGTGAAACTGTTTCAGAGGCACCGGTTCCAATAGAAGAAAATCCATCGGACCAATCGTACGTTCCTCCACCAGTCGCGGAAATTGTTGCACTTCCACCAGGACAAACAGCCTGGCTAGCACTAACTGTTGCCGTCGCTGGAGTTGAAGCTGCCACATTCACTGTGTACATTACTTCGCATCCGTTCCAGTTCGTAGCAACATAAACGTCATAGTCCCCTGGAGCTAGGCCGGTGAAAGTATTGCTCGCTTGGTAGTTCGTGCCATCAAGACTGTAGAAATAAGTGCCATCACCACCTGTCGACCCGGTTACAGTAATAGATCCATTATTGTTACCACAAGTGGTTGCTGTTGGCGTTGCCGTAGCAGATACAGGTGCTAATACTTCGATTGGCAAGTAAACACCTGAAGTCAAACATGAACCGTCTCCGAATAAATACATATAATAAGTGCCTGGAGTGTATGGGAAGTTAAAAGTATTACTTGAACTGTTTGATTGATCCAAAACAGGATTTGATAGTCCAGGGAAAGTATCATCGATATACCAGCGATAATCTTGATTGTTTGTTGAAATCGATCCGTCAACCAAAATATCGCCGCCTTGACAAACTGAATCACCCGTGGCAGTAAAATCCATTGTTGGTGCTGATCCTGTTGATGTTAATACATCTACTAAACTGTGTGTGCCAGCAGCATTACCAGTGGTTGTGGCAATACTTTCCCAAGTAGTACCATCATACCACCAGTCTGTGTTGGATGCAGCGCTTGCTGCTATTTGAGTAAATATTCCAAATGTATCACTTGGATTCGTATAGTCTATTTCAAAACCAACCCAGAAGGTTCCTGTGATACCCGTGACAGGTGGTACAACATCTATTTGGTTCCAAGCTCCTTCAACAATATCTTGAAGTTGAACAGTGTCTCTCCCGAGAACGGTTCCTGGTTCACCAGCATTGTCTGCATAAATTTTCCAAATAACCTCACCAGTAGTTCCATCAACATTTACAGCAGCATACTCAATAGCCTTAATATCTGTTGTTGTTGGTGATGATAGAGGTTGCGCCCACTCAAGCGATTGAGAGGTTCCTATAACCGCGTGTCCATTAACATGCCCAGTAGATGGTGGTTGCCATCCAATTTCACCCGCAGCTTGACCTGGGATCCAGTTACGAAGTGTATCACATCCAATTCCTGTAGCAGCTGCTGCAACTTGTACATATAAATTTTCAACGGCCGGTGTTGCATCTACACCATAGATATTAGACGCTGTTAATGTCACATCATAAGTGCCAACTGTGTAAAACTCAGCAACTGGATCTTGTGAATTTTGGTTTGTACCACCTATCCATTGCCAATCCGTTCCTTGCACACCAGAAATAGTCCATGTCCATCCTGTAGGGACGTTCGTAGAAGCGTCGTAGAAATTAACACTTGCATTCTGCGGAATAATTATCGGTGAAGGTCCTGCAGGGAAAGAAGTAAACGCCGAGTTTGGGGGAGTGTTCGTCGGGTCACAACCTGGAGACAACAATAATGACCCTCTGATTCCCTGTAGTATCGATAATTGGTAGTTCGCTTGTTCTTGAGTAAACATGTATGTACATCCAGTAGCATAGTCCATGTAGTTTTCATATTGAACCTCAGTAGCACCGCAAGTTTGAAAGTTGGCTATACCACAGAAGAAACCTGGTTGGTTATCTGCAGGTCCAATAGTATTCGGAGTATCAGTAAAGCCGTCATCGCTAGAACAGCTACCTGAGCCACCCCAAGTGTGATCAAGTCCAAGGTAGTGACCTACTTCGTGGGTAAGTACATTTGATCCAAATCCTAAGTTGTAATCAATTACAATTCCATCAATTGTTGGACTTGGAAGTAGTGTAGGCGTTGGGCGGTAAGCATAACCGGCAACCCCAAACGATGCTCCATTGGTAATGTCACAAATCCAAATATTCAAATAGTTGTTTCTGTTCCAAATGTCTGAACCACCTGTTGCCGAAGACTTCATTTTGTTTTCTTCACCAGCATTTTGGTCGTAAAAGTCCTCAGTTGTTGCTACTCTGACTACACCGATTTCCGTAAGAGGTGTACCTGTTGGGTCTTGTGTTGCCAAACAGAAATTGATATCACAATCTGCCGGAGTAAATCCGTAACCACTGCGCACCAAGCCCGCGTCTGAGTTCAATAACTGATAATCTTCCTGAAGCTCTTGGAACAATGCCATAATCTGAGCATTTGAAACATTCTCAGCAGGGTTATTTGGATTGTGAACAACGTGGAAAATCACAGAAATCTCATTCACACCAGGAGTCTCTGGGAAGCTCATGTTTGCAGCTGCTTGAGCACCAGCCATTGAACTTTGATGGTATTCATTCAAAAGACCACGGGAAGCATAATGGGCCTCATTTAAATCATGCATTGAACAGGAATGAGCTCCCGGTGTATTCGCATTTGCAGCGGTTATTTGTAGTGGATTATTTATCGGTACAGATCTGTCACTTATGTTTGAGATGATCGGTAGTTCCGATGCTGTAGTTGTAGAAGGAGCAAGATTCTCTTGACCTACTTGCTGAATTTGACCAAATGAGGTCAACCCCAGCGTAACGGCTGCGACCGTCAGAAAGTTCTTGTTCATAGTTTATTTAGTAATAGCTTAGAACAAGCAATATACAAAAATCTATCTGCGGACAGAAACAGTGTGATTAGGTTTTTCGCTTTTTCTTTTTTGCTGCAGGGAAAAGAATATTATTGAGGATCAAGCGATATCCAGGAGAGTTAGGGTGAAGGTTTAAGTCAGTAGGAGGATCGCCCACGCGATGCTGATAATCTTCCGGGTCATGACCTCCGTAGAAGGTCCATGTTCCCTGTCCTAATTCTCCATGAATGTATCGGGCTGTTCCATAAGCTTTGGATTCACCCATAATGAGCACGTTAGATTTGATGAAATCCTTCTTGAAATCGGTAGTTTGCCCCATGAATCCATTGACAACATCTGTATGGCACTGTGTGAGCATCGTTGGAACGACATCCCATTTGGCCGAGAATTCGAACAATGTAAACTTATCTCCTTTGGCTGCTTGCGCCTCAGGAAGTCGTCTGTTTCGAAGATCCGTCCCATCGATATTGGAATATTCGTATGTCAATGGATCGCGCACCAATTCAAAGTTTTCGAAGGCTAGCGTGTTGTTGAAATCCAATTTGCTTTGCGCGTTAGGATCTGCTGGGTCACCATCGAACATTACTTCACAAATATCCGTTTGATGAGCCGCCAGTCCGATGTCGAAACTATCGGTTCCGCTACACATCGTAAACAGGAATCCACCTCCGATAACGAAGTTTTTAATGTTGGTAGCAACGGCTAATTTCATCTCTGAAACCTTATCAAAGCCTAATTGCGCTGCAGAAGCTTCCAAATCTGCTACTTGTTGTTTGTACCAGGCGTAGGAACGGAAACTCGCATAGAACTTACCGTATTGACCTGTGAAATCCTCGTGGTGGAGGTGCAACCAGTCGTATTCAGGTAATACACCCATCACAATGGCAGAATCGTAAATTTTCTCGTACGGAATTTCAGCATATTCCATTACCAATGTTACTGCATCGTCCCAAGGTTGTTTGCCTCCTGGAGTGTACACGGCAATTTTCGGAGCTTTCTCCAATTGCACGACCTCCATATTTATTTCAGGATTGGCAATTTGTTCTTTGATGCCAACCGCCTGAGCATCCGCAATGATTTCGTAACTCACGCCGCGAAGCACCAATTCTTCTTCAATGGCCGTTAAATGCGGCATCATAAATGATCCTCCTCGGTAATTAAGGAGCCAATCAATCACTACTTCACTTTCCAATACATAATAAGCAACTCCGTAGGCCTTCAAGTGGTTCGATTGCGATTCATCCATAGGAATCAGCAATTGAGAGGCATTTCCCTGAAAGGAGAGAAGAAGTGCTGTGAATACAATTAGAATCTGCTTCATCATAAAATTTCTATCAAAAACGGTACCTAAAACGGAGATTCTTCTCCATCTGAAAGGTCGAAGTCGTTTGCGTCGTCGTCGAAAGAGTTCATTTTACTCGGAATAGTGATGCTTCCAACACCTTGATCATCAAACGATGCATTTGCTGTCAAATTGTTGTGCCCTGACATTTCCGGATCGTCGCTAAAGCCTTCCAGATTGTCAAAACGTGCATATTCTTTAATAAAACGAAGTCGAATATTTTCTAATCCACCATTACGGTGCTTGGCTACGATGATTTCCCCAACACCAGCGTTTGAATTTCCTTCTTCATCTTGCAAGAATCCGTAGTATTCCGGTCGATAAATAAAGGATACGATATCGGCATCCTGCTCAATCGCTCCGGACTCACGAAGGTCGGAAAGCACCGGACGTTTATCTCCACCGCGTTGCTCTACCGATCGGCTGAGCTGTGAAAGTGCGATTACCGGAACATTCAACTCTTTTGCGATTTCCTTGATGGAACGTGAGATCGTGGAAATTTCTTGCTCGCGGTTTCCTTGTCCTTTGCTACCTCCAGCGGTCATCAATTGCAAGTAATCAATAATGACAATTTGAATATCGTACTGCATTTTCAAACGACGGCATTTTGCTCGAAGGTCGAAAACACTAATCCCTGGGGTGTCATCAATGTATATTGGCGCTGTGGAGAGTTTTGTAATTCTAGAATGGAGTTGTTGGAATTCGTCGTCGCGCAAATCTCCCTTTCTCAATTTTTCCGCCGGTAAACGCGTTTCTGAGGAAATCAAACGTTTTACCAATTGTACAGAGGACATCTCCAATGAAAAGATGGCTACACCTTGATTGAAATCTACTGCAGTATTGCGTGCCATAGAAAGTACGAAAGCCGTTTTTCCCATCGCCGGACGTGCGGCTAATACGATCATATCCGATCGCTGCCAACCAGCCGTCAATTTGTCTAATCCGTAGAATCCAGTTGGAATTCCTGAAATCCCATCGCTATTCTGAGACGCCTTTTCAATTTCTTCAATGGCTTCACGGACAACATTCTGCATGATGTCCACCGATTTACCCATGTTATTCTCTGCAATCTTGAAGAGATCGCCTTCTGCCTTGTTTAGGACATCGAATACATCGTTGGTATCGTCGAATGCTTCCTTCATTACCTCCGAGCTCATGCGGATCAACTCGCGTTTGATGTACTTCTCAGCAATGACACGAGCATGGTATTCAACATGAGCTGTAGAAGCAATTCGATTGGTCAGTTGGGAGATATAAACGGCTCCACCTGCTGCTTCCAATTCACCATTTTGCTTCAGTTTGTCCGTAACTGTGAGAATATCGATGGGTTTCGAGGAACCAAACAATTCTTTAATCGCGGCAAAGATGTATTGGTGTTTCGGATCGTAGAAACTCTCTTGCATGAGAATGTCAATGGTATCCGTAACGGCATTTTTTTCGAGCATCATGGCTCCAAGAACCGCTTTTTCAAGATCCACGGACTGCGGCGGTACACGTCCCATTTCGTTGGCTACAGAAGCCAGTCGATTGGTACGGTTTGCAGTTTTGCGAGGTTTATCTTGTTGGTTCTCCATCTCTCAAAGATACAACAAATGCGGCCGAATGTTCACTTAAAATATCATAAAGATTTTTGAACGTGATATGAACACGAAATTCACAAAGTTATTCAGGTCGCGAAGAATTTATTCCCAATATTGTCGTTGGGATAATAACGAAAACAAACCTTCTATGAGACCACTCGCGTTCATCGCATTTTTCTGCTATAATCAATTCCTTCCTTTTGCACAAACGCGTACATCGCATTTTATCACCATGCCTGATGGTGTCAATTTGGCTGCGGACGTTTATTTTCCAGAAAACTGTGCAGGAGAGGAATTGCCAGTGTTTGTGCAATTTGAACGATTCTGGCGATCGAGCGTTGATAAGAAGGATAAAGATACTTCGACCATTATAGGACTTGATAAATTCTTCAGCGAACATAGGTACATCATCATGATTGTGGACACGCGCGGCACTGGGGCTTCGTTCGGGACGAGGCAATCGGAGTATTCGCCTATCCAATTGATGGATTCAAAAACGGTATTGGATTGGATCGTTTTGCAATCTTGGTGCGATGGAAATATCGGTTCTTATGGAACGTCATACACGGGAACTACTGCAGAATTGCTCTGTGCGACGCAACATCCAGCGTTAAAGGCTGTAATTCCAGGTTGGTCCGATTTTGATTTGTATCGAAGTCCTGCCAGGCCATACGGGATGCTAGCGAGTAAATTCATCAACAATTGGGGATTGTATGTGCACTTGCTGGATCGTAATCGTTCGCTGATCATCAGAAGTTCCGTTAATCCCATACTTGAAGATTCCTTGAAGCCTGCACTGAAAGAGCACAAGGACAATCCGAAAGTGCACAAGTACACGCGGAGTTCGGACTTTAGTGATGACGCGTTAAGTGGTTTTGACTACGAAGAGTGCTCAGTAATTCATTGGCAAAAGGAAATTGAAGCTTCTGGTGTTCCGATGTTTGTTGTAGCGAGTTGGATGGATGCGGGAACAGCGGAAGGAACGATTCAACGATTAGAGCATTTTAGTAATCCTCAGAATGTACTGCTGATGGCAACAGCTCACGGTGGTTGGTGCAATGCAGATCCATTTTTTGTAAGCGATTCATTCATCTATCCGCAACCACTTTATGGAGAGCAAAGTCAAATGATGCTTACCTTTCTCGATTATCACCTGAAAGGAGAGCAGAATGGTGTAGATGACTGGCCATTGATTCGTTACCATAACCTCGGCGATACAACATTCAAAGAATCAAATGATTGGCCGATCCCCGGAACTATAGAGAAGAAGTGGTACTTCGGTGTTGAGAACTCTCTGAACGATTCTCGATCGGATACTCTCTGGCACGACGATTACAAAGTTGATTTCAAGGTACAAACAAGCAAATACAATCGTTGGACCACTCAAATGGAAGGCCCAGTTACTGAGTTGAACGATCGCAATGAGATGGACGAAAGGATGCTGGTATACACTTCGGAACCGGTTCTCGAAGATGTTCAAATTACGGGAACACCTGAAGTCACGCTGTGGTTGTCATCGACCCATGAAGATGGAGTAGTGCTGATGTATCTGGAAGATGCAGATGAAAACGGAAAGAGTACATATATCACAGAAGGTGGATTGCGATTGATCCATAGGAAAATTGCCGATTCAACCTGCATACATTTAAAAGAGAGGATGCACTTCATATGGTTCCAGATCAAATCGAAGAAATAACGTTGCGTTTATTGCCCACTTCCGTCAAGATTAAAGCAGGACATTCTATCCGAATCGCAATTGCTGGCGCCGATAAGGCGATTTTTAACAAGTGTCCGAAACGAGGGAAGCCGACAATGACAATTCACGGTTCTCAAACCTATAATTCGTTCCTGGTTCTTCCGGTGGTTGAAACATATTGAAGTCGTTGATTTTCAAAACGATTCTCCAAAGCTCACGTAGAATCCTGACTGTCCGTCTCTTCCGATTGCATAATCAAAGCGCAAGTTCGTTCGGTCTTTTTTATCGACAAGGAAGCGAAGTCCGATTCCAGCGTTCGGTTTTATCGCTTGTTGAGACCATGCACTTGAGCCATAGACAAGGGAATTTCCTCCGAAAAGCGAAAGTCCCAGACGCCACAAATACGGTGTTCGGTATTCCAGCTGGAGGGTGCTTAAGTGTTTGTCTCGAAAGCGTCCGTAAAAATAGCCTCTTGATATAAAGTCGCCACCGAGTATGGCAAGATCGTAGAAGGGAGCATTACCAAGAACAGAAGTCTGGAGAATTCTTGCCGCAACCACATGATTCTTTTTCTTACCGAGTGAATAGTATTTGCGTGCATCAAAAAGCATGTGTATGTAGGATCCATCGGTATAGCTGTAGCCAATGGTCACTTTGTAGTATTCCCCTTCTGTTGGAGTTAGCAATCGGTTTCGCGAGTCTTTGAAAAAGTCAACTTTCAGTTCTATGTTTTGTCGGTTGGTTAGCTCGTCATATAGGTTTGAAGGCCCTGAAAGAATTCCGATGTTGTTGTAATTGAAATATCGAAATCCACCGCCGATGAACATTTGTGGTTTGATTTTGCGACTGAGTTCAACGTCGAATTTGAACCGATTGCTTTGAAATAGAACTTCGTTTGAATCTGCTGTTGCCGCTCCAATTCCGTAGTATCTATCCGGGTACTTCGAGTAGTGAACTTCGTTGCTAAGAAACCATTTTTCCTCTTTGAAAAAATGATTGATTTGACTTTCTAGAATGATTTGTCGATTCCAGGTGTAATTGAATTCTACTTTGGCATTCGAAGCTCTGGTTTTTTGATCGTTTCTATCGTAGGTGAAAAGGCTTACAGCCCCAATGTAATAGCTGG
This sequence comes from Fluviicola sp. XM-24bin1, assembly GCA_003149635.1. Lineage (GTDB taxonomy): Bacteria > Bacteroidota > Bacteroidia > Flavobacteriales_D > Crocinitomicaceae > UBA4466. The sequence continues at coordinate 102,552 of QCWI01000010.1, read as the reverse complement.
TTTCAGGAGAAAAGCCAAAGGCTGGTACGGGAAGCACCTTAAATTTTCTTGTTTGCAAAGTGTCCTGAACGAAGGCAATCTTACCGATGAACAGAGTGGCTAATAGTAGAATTGTTTTCATCGTACTACTTGAATTCCGTCGAGCGTAATTTCGTACATTTTATTTGCTTTCAACTTATTGAGCTCAAGTACCTCGCCATTCAACCACTCAATGCGCAATTTTTCCAATCGTTTGGCTTTGCCCAATCCGTAATAATTGATTCGGGTCGACTGCGATGCCTGCCCGCTTCCTCCATCAACTTCCATGCGCGTCTCCCGGCCGTTCTGTTCGAATACAAGGGCACAGCCGAAGCAATCAAAAGCGAGTCCATCCGTTCCTTTGAGTTTGATACCGATCCAGTTTCCTGCATTTGCTTCGTTTCTATAGATTTTCAATTTCTGTTCAAGTCCTGAAAATTTACCCCACGGCAGTTTAACAATGGAAGAAATGATGTCCAAATCTCCATCATGATCGTAGTCTAAAATTACTGCGCCACGATGGGAAAGAATGTCATTGACTCCAGATCCCGAAGAGGAATCAACATAGGCTCCATTGTCGTTGATATAGATTCTGTTTGGGTCCGAAACTGACGTGGGGGGAACCAATATGGCTACATTTCCTTTGGATACATACAGGTCGAGATCTCCATCAAATTCGTAATCGAAGAAAAAGCCGCTCCAGCTGGTTCCAAACGTGGTGTTGTAGGCGTAAGGATCGTCTAGTTGCATCTGAATTGCTACGTTGCTGAGGGTGTCACCTTCGTTTTGAAACAAATAATTTGGGCCGACATTCGTTACGAAGTAGTCCAAATCGTTGTCATGATCGAAATCTCCCGGACCAATGCCCATTCCATACATTCTGTGATTGAATCCAATTGCGTCGGAGATATCTGTGAAAGCGGCTTCCGGAAATTCATTTCGATAACATTTATTGCCTTCGTCGGTCCATTCGCCAAAGTCATTCAAGAGCAAAAGGTCCAAATCTCCATCTTTATCAAAATCCGTAAACCGTGCGGCCAAACCGCAGCCTGAATTGTTCAATCCATAAAGATCTGAGACTTCGCGAAATCCCGTGCCATTTACGTTGAGTAATAATTTGTTTTCGGAACAAATTGGGTCATAACCGATGACATTTTTTGAGGAGTCCATGAGTTCTCCCATGGTCGCGACGTAGTTGGTAATGTATAAGTCGGAATATCCATCTTTGTTAAAATCCCCCCAGGTTGCCGAAGTGTAGTCCTCAGGCTGCAGCAAGGAATCGAGGTAATGGGGTTTGAACCCGTTGCCGTTATCGTTTACGAGCAGAAGTGGAGCGTGTTTGTCGCCCATACCCATTCCGAGACCAAAATTCGCGATGAAGAAGTCTTCAAATCCGTCATTATTGAAATCAGCTGCAAATGCCCCCTGAATAAAGTACCCGGACAAAATATTGAGTCCGTAGCGCTTCGTTTCGTCTTTGAAAGTTCCTTGATGATTGACCCATAGTTTGGAATCAAACACACCGCCAGATTGGTAAAAATCCTCCCAGCCATCGTTGTTTACGTCAATGACCATCACACCACCGCCGGCCATTTGGAAATCTACTCCAGGGTATACGTAGTCGACCCCAATTTCGTCACTCACTTCTGTAAAGAGTGTTTGACTGTGTACTGGACAGAACCAAAAAAACAAAATGAATAATGTGAGTCTACTCATTGCTAAATTTTAGGGTAGCTACGACATATTGTCCAATGCGTCGGCCGTAGTCCAGACTGTTATTCAGCGTTTTCAGAAAATGAATGCCGCCGTAAAATCTGGAAATTGAGATTTCTTCTGACATCTCGGTAAACGACTGATAGGTTCTCGGACTTCCATCGATATCGTTCCGATTCTTGTTTGTTTCGTCCACAATGATTGTCGTGTCTCCAAAGATGCTTTTCATTACCTCAGTTGCTGCACCTGACTGAAAAGAGTGCCCCGAAGGGTATTCAGGAAACGGAGGAGAAGCCAAACGGGAATTGAACTGTGGTTCGATGTAGCGATGGATATAAGTGATCGGGCGAATGAAATTGAACTTGTACTTCAAATAAAAAGAGCCAATGAATGCGTCATTAATGGCGACTCCTAGGGTAGCGTACAACTGAACGGCTTGTTCCAGTTCTAATTCGCTGGAAGCTACAACGCTGCTGGCAATGGTGAAAAAGTGACCTGATGGCGTTCCGGAGTATCCTGCTGCGTCGTCCCAATATTCGGCAATAATTTCGTACTCTGGATTTTCATTCATGGCATTTTGATACACCGCGGCCGCCTCCTTATACATGACTGAAGCAGAGTCTGTATCGAAATCGAAGATTTCCATGTTCTTATAAACGTCAGGAGACTGTTTTAACATCGGACGGTTATTTCCCCAATGCGGTGTAAGCGCAGGTAAATATCCTGGGAAAGTGCGTTCCCAACACGACTCACATTTCACGATTTCAAAATCTTCAGGAAAATTGTTCAAATGTCCGTTTTCTGCTCCATCCGTTTTGGACCATTCAATAATACCGTTGGCGATTTCCTGACCGTATAATTCAGAAGCTTTGACGGTTTTCTTACGTACTTTACTTGCGTATTCCTTTTTCTGATAAGTATAGAGTGAATCGAGACGCTCTTTTTGAGTGGGTGGCATATTTCGGTAGAAATACGAAAGCAGTTGATAGTCGGCGGCATTGACTGCCAAAGCCCAATTTACCTTTTCCGGTACCTCCACATTTCTCGTGTATCCGTTGAGTTGTTTTTGTAGCGATATTTTAGTGGGAAGGAAATCAACAGTAGCCTCGTACATTCCAACGGAAATGTATCCGTACGCTCGTCCGCTTACCGGAGCTGAGAATCCTACGCAATTTTTAGTCAGGTCGAATGCAGTGCTTAAATAAGTATTGTGAATATTTAGACAGTTGTCGTGTGTCTCTGATTGCGCGTTCGTGTAGAAAATTGAGCTAGGAAAAATAAAAAGTAGGAGCGCAGTACGTAACATAATTAAAACCAAAATTAATAGTATATCTGGAATCCTCATTACTTTTGCACGAAACTAATAGTATGCGTTTCGGTCTCTTATTTCTTCTCTTTTTCGTTTCTGGTGGCAGCATAGCGCAAGGCATGAAATGGCAATATTTTGCAGATTCGGCAAATATCTTTTCGTCTCCACGGTTTACAGATTTAAATGAAGACGGTGTCAAAGATGTCGTTTTGGGAGGAGGAGTGGAAGATGTAGCCATTACTCACGGTGTTTTTGCCATAAATGGAGAAAGTGGTGCGTTGTTATGGAAAGTACCTACTTCAACGCAAATATACACCAGCGCGTTGTTTCAAGACATTTCGGGTGATGGAATTGACGACGTTTTTATTGGCGGACGAGCAGCTTCCTATTATGCTCTCAACGGAGCAACGGGAGAGATCATCTGGCAATTTTTTGAAGGCTCCGCCAACGAGTCCAGGAGGAAGGGATATCTGAATTTTTTCGGAACTCAGTTGGTAGAGGATGTAGACGGCGATGGTTACAAAGATTTGCTTGTTACAAATGGCGGTGATTATCTAAAAGCACCTTCTGATGAACAACGTCCAACGGCTCAATTGATGATTTTAAGTGGTGCCACGGGAGAGGTGATCAACCAGGTTTACATGCCAGAGCAGCGCGAATCGTACTATGCGCCTCACATCTACAAATACAAGAACAAGGAATTCGTGGTCTTTGGAACCGGTGGAGAAACGGTGGACGGTAAGTTATGGCAATTGTCGTATAAAAGGTTGTTGAAAAACTCGACGAAAGGAGCTAAAGTAGTTGCTCAAGATAGCGTGAAAGGGTTCATCTTGAACTCCGTTTTGGCAGATATTACCGGAGATGGGCATCTCGACTTGATGAATGCTCAAATGGATGGGAAATTGGTCGCGGTTAACGGTAAAAACAAGAAAACGATTTGGAAACATCAATTTGAAGGAGCAGAATGTTATGTTACACCGTCCCTTGGCTATTTTAACAAAGATGATGTTCCTGATTTTTTCACAATTATTGCCTACGGAACCTTCCCGCAGTATTCGAAATTTGAATTGATTGTAATCGATGGAGCCAGCGGTGATATACTGCTTCAGGAGGAAGTAGGGACGAATCAGTTTTCTCCATGTGTTGCGGTAGACTTTAACGGCGACGGAATAGACGAAATTGTGTTCGTGGAGAATGTAATGAACTTCGGTGAAGATCAGCAATTGAGCATTGGCAATCAAGTACGCATCTACGATATTCAGAATAAGAAATCATCGTTTGTCGGGGAAAAAAGAACAGGGATGTCTATGGCTTCTTCTCCCGCGATTGTTGATCTGGATGGAGACGGTCGGTACGAACTGGTGGTAGCAACTTCCGGATTAGGGATGGGAAAAACAACGATCGAACGCATTGATTTGGAAAGTACTTTTCAGCAGCTTTCCTGGCCTGGCTATCTTGGAGGAAAAGAAAACGGAACGCTGAAGTAAAAGAAGTGGTTTGAAACGCGAGATCACAAAGACGGCCGATGGTTCTACAACCATTTACATCCCAGAGATGGATGAAAACTACCACTCGCATCACGGGGCCATTCAGGAGGCGAAACACGTCTTTATTCAGTATGGAGTGAGGAGCGTGAGTCAGGAGGAGTTGACGATTTTTGAAATGGGGTTTGGAACCGGGCTGAACGCTTTATTGACACTGGATTATACGTCGGAAAACGACAAGAAGATCAACTACATTGGAATCGAGGCGTATCCGGTAGAGGATTCAATGATTCAGGAATTGAATTATCTTGATGAAATAGGAGAGAAGTACACCGAAGATTTTAAAAAAATGCACGACGCTCCATGGGGAGAAGGCATTGATTTTGGTGATTTCCATTTGACCAAAATTCATCAGAAAATTGAAGATTATGAACCGCAGTCCAATTCTGTCGATATAATTTATTTCGATGCTTTCGGGCCACGAGCCCAAGGGGACATGTGGGAGTTGCCCGTTTTGGAGAAAATGGCAGAAATGATCAAGCCAGGTGGGATTTTAGTGACCTACTGTGCACAAGGGCAATTCAAACGACATTTGAAATCGTTAGGGTTTACAATTGAAAGACTTCCAGGGCCTCCGGGAAAGAGAGAAATGACAAGGGCGACTAAAGTCGTAGGGTGACTCTTCGACAGGCTTAAGGTACAGGTTGAGTGTGGATTAGTTCTCCTTTTCCAGCAAGGTAGTTTTGAAACAAACTGTACAACGTTGTGCGATGAAAGTGTAGCCGAGATGTGTTCCAGTGAACATAAATGATCGCTTTAAATTCGAATCTTCCTTTTCAAACCAGTTAATGCCGAGACGGTTTGGAGTTTTTCTTCGACTAGCTTTAACACGTCCTAGTTTAGTTTTACCACCGCACCACGGAAATTCTTTGAGGAAATCTTTGTGATCTGTCATTAAGCCGTTACTACTTGCTGAATAGTACATTTGAAGATTCCATCACGATCAATTTCGTCCAAATGCACCGTTTGAAGGGTATTTGTCAACTTTGAATCGAATGGAAGTTTGACTTTAACGTAGTTATCCGTGAATCCAAACATATATCCTTCGTTGTCTTCTTGTTCGAAAAGAACCACTTTCGTTTTTCCAACATTCTCCTCGTAGAATGCACGTTTCTTTTTGTGAGAAAGCAAGTGTAATTGTTTGCTGCGTTCTTTGCGGATGTTCATTGGAACGGGATCACCCAATTTAACCGCAGTGGTATTCGCACGTTCGGAGTAGGTGAAGACATGAAGGTAGGAAACGTCCAAATCTTTCAAGAAATTCACGGTTTCCATAAAGTCATCATCTGTTTCTCCAGGGAAACCAACTATAACATCAACTCCAATACAAGTATCCGGATTCTTCGCTTTGATAGAATTCACACGATCTGCGAACAACGAACGTTCGTACTTACGACGCATTTTCTTCAAGAGCTTATCGCTTCCAGACTGCAGTGGGATGTGGAAATGCGGTACAAAGTGCTTCGAATTATTCAGTGTGAATTCAATGATTTCATCTGAAAGTAAGTTCGGTTCGATAGAAGAAATGCGGAATCGTTCGATGTTCTCCACTTCGTCTAACGCTTTTGTCAATTCGAAGAAATTTTCATCGCCACCTTGTCCGAAATCTCCGATGTTGACTCCAGTAAGAACAACTTCTTTCACTTCTGTTTGCGCAATTTTCTTGGCTTCAACGATGGTTTTCGCAATAGAAGCATTTCGACTTTTACCACGTGCAAGTGGGATAGTACAAAACGTACAGAAGTAATCGCATCCGTCCTGCACTTTCAAGAAGGAACGCGTTCGATCTCCCAAGGAGAAAGCCGGAACGAATTCTTTCGTTTCCTTGATGCTCTCGTTCTCAATGACCGTTTCTTCTAACTTGTCCAAGGATTCAATGTGCTCTACGATATTGAACTTCTCGTTGGCTCCAAGTACAATGTCAACTCCCGGAATTGCTGCAATATCCTGTGGCTTCAGTTGTGCGTAACATCCGATGATTGCTACAAACCCGTTCGGATTCACTTTCATCGCCTTCTTCACCAACTGTCGACACTTCTTATCCGCATTTTCGGTAACAGAACATGTATTGATAACAAAGATGTCGGGAGTGTCATCAAACTTCACTTTGGCGTAGCCCGCTTCTTCGAAGGCACGACCAATCGTTGACGTCTCCGAAAAGTTGAGTTTGCACCCAAGTGTGTAAAATGCGACTTTTTTGTACTGAATCATTGCGGGGGCAAAAATACAGAGAATCCAATTACACGGCAAATTCTCGAACACTCAACTGCTTTTTACTGCAAAGGCGCAAAGAACGCAGGAGTTCGATAAGTTCTATGTAGGTTGTTGTATCCTTCTTCTCTTGGTGAACGCTAGGTTATGACGTCCTCATAATCCATTGCGATCTTTAGTTAGCAACTTTAAAACAGCAAATGGCGCTCTTTGCGCCGTTGCGGTAGAAAATAAACTTTGGGCTTCTTGACTTGCTTATTGCCGACGGGTGAGTTATTCCCGCCTATTCGTTTGCAATTGCATGTCAACTGGATGATTTTTACTTATTTTGACTTCGATGGAAAAAGAATTGTCTTTTAAATACACGCAGTTAGGACATTGGAAGGAGTTATCTGAAGCAGATCATGCATTGGTGGAAGCTGCTTACAATGTAATGGATGGCGCTTATGCTCCCTACAGTAAGTTTCGTGTTGGCGCTTCATTGTTATTGGAGGATGGAACTGTCATTACGGGAAGCAATCAAGAAAACATTGCATATCCTTCAGGATTGTGTGCTGAACGTGTGGCCTTGTTCTTTGCGGGAGCCAATCATCCTGATAAAACGTTGGATACCTTGTGTATTGTAGCTCAAGGTGACTTAGTGGATACCGAGGCATTGCTTTCACCTTGTGGAGGTTGCCGTCAGGTAATGGTGGAGACGGAAAAACGTCAAAATAAATCCTTCCGTGTGATTCTAGTGAGTCAAAACAACGTTACTATCGTCGCGAATTCAGCGGCATCATTTTTACCCTTAGCATTTGGGATATGAAACAACTACTACTTTACTTTGTTGCAGCGACGCTACTTGTTGGCTGCGGAACTACCGAAGATCTTATCGATGATGTATCCGATGAATTGAATTTGCCGGATCGAATTGCTTCAGGCCGAGCGAAAGCATATGCATACAACTTGGATCGTTCTGATTCGACAGCTAGTATCATCGATTATCAATATTACACGCCTCAATTTTCGTCTGGAGTGATGGACAGCATTTTCAAGGATTCTGTAAACGTGCGCATTGTTGAAATAGCTGCGATGCAATCGCCTGATACGGAAACTGTGCTGCTTGGCCCATTAACGGATTACTATTTCGAAAGAGTCGTGGATGATTTCACCGTTGACGAGACAGAGGAGGATGAAGATTACGAAATGTGGCGCTGGCAAATGGAAGCAGGCTTTGATATTTCTGAAACGAATGAATATGTCTGCCTGTCATCTCACGGTTGGGCTTACACAGGTGGAGCCCACGGAAACGGCTATTCTTATTACGAATACTTCTCCAAAGAGGACGGAAGCATTATGCTGCTTGAGGATTTTACTCTGGATATGGAAGCTTTATTGACTGTTGCAGAGAAATATTTTAGAGATGAACATGAAATGGAGCCAAGTACCCCAATCAATGAACCTGGATTCTGGTTTGGGAATGATACATTTCACTTGAATGATAATTTCTATTTCTCAGGAGGAAAAATGATCTTCGTTTACAATGCTTATGAAATCGCTCCGTATGCGGCTGGTGTCATTGATTTACAGATCCCATTATCTGAATTAGAAGGTATTGTGAAGCACTAATCTTTCAACTTTCTTATTGTTAAAAGTACACTTACTTCTGTGTTGTAGCGGCGAAGCGAGTTTTCGAGAATCGTTTGTTAACAATTTCACCAAATTTGAAAGCACTTTTTCAGTCGAATATTTTATATATTTGTCACTTCGTTTATTCAAAAATTAAACTATGGCTGTAAAGGATACGAAGCCTTCAAAAACGACCCGTAAGAGTGCTGCATCAAAAGCATCGAAGTTTTCCAAGGAAACTTATGTGAAGTGGTATAAAGACATGTTGTTGATTCGCAAGTTCGAAGAAAAGACAGGTCAATTATACATCCAGCAAAAATTTGGTGGATTCTGTCACTTGTACATCGGGCAGGAGGCAATTGTGGCGGGGACGGCAAGCGCTTGTCAGAAAGGTGATAAACACATGACAGCGTATCGTGATCACGGTCATCCGATAGCTTTGGGTACAGATCCACGTGTATTAATGGCTGAGTTGTTCGGTCGTGTGGATGGTTGTTCTAAAGGAAAGGGTGGTTCCATGCACTTCTTTGATAAAGAGGTGAACTTTATGGGAGGTCACGGTATTGTAGGAGCGCAAATTGCTATGGGAGCTGGAGTAGCTTTTGCCGAGAAATACAATAGGACAGGAAATGTAGCTTTCGTCTCTATGGGAGATGGAGCGGTTCGTCAAGGAGCATTGCACGAAACATTCAACATGGCAATGAACTGGAAGATTCCTGCGATTTTCATCATTGAGAACAACAACTACGCGATGGGTACATCGGTTGAGCGTACTACGAACGTAACGGATTTGTCAAAAATCGGTGCGTCTTACGAAATGCCTTCACGTGTTGTTAACGGAATGTCGCCAGAAGCTGTGCATGAAGCTATCGAAGAAGCTGCAGATCGCGCGCGTCGCGGAGATGGGCCAACGCTTCTGGATATCAGAACTTACCGATACAAAGGACACTCCATGTCCGATCCTCAGAAATATCGTACGAAGGATGAGGTTTCAGAATGGATGGAGCAAGATCCGATTCAGCACTGCTTGAAAGTGATCCAAGACAACAAATGGTTGACGGAATCTGAAATCAAAGAGATCGATGATTGGGTGAAAAATGAAGTGAAGGAATCTATTGAATTTGCGGAGAATTCGCCTTACCCAGAAGGAAAAGAACTATACGAGGATGTCTACAAAACACCAGACTATCCTTACATTATTGAATACTAAACCAAGACTGAGATGGCGGAAATCGTTTTGATGCCGAAATTGAGTGATACCATGACCGAAGGGGTTGTGGCTGAATGGCACAAACAAGTAGGAGACGAAGTTGCTTCCGGGGAACTTCTAGCGGAAATTGAGACAGACAAAGCGACGATGGAATTCGAGTCGTTCTTTGATGGAGTCTTACTGCACATCGGTGTAGAAAAAGGAGGAAATGCGCCTGTGAATGCTGTTTTGGCAATTATTGGTGAAAAAGGAGAAGATGTTGATGCGATTCTTAAAGAAGCAGAAGCGGCAGCACCCGCTGAAGAAGCAAAAGAGGAAGCGGCTCCAGCGCCAACTCCAGCTCCAGTAGCAGAGGTTCCAACACCTGCGCCAGCACCTGTGACTCCAACGCCAGCACATGCTCCAGCGCCTGCTCCAGCAGCAGCTTCAGTTGCAGAATCAAACGGACGCGTATTTGCTTCTCCATTGGCTAAGAAAATGGCAAATGAGAAAGGAATCGATCTAAATTCTGTGCAGGGAACAGGTGAGAACGGACGTATCGTGAAGCGAGACATCGATCACTACGTACCATACGTTGGAGCCTCGAAGAAACGTGGATTTGTTGGAACGGAGTCGTTCACAGATGAAACTGTTTCGCAAATGCGTAAAACAATCGCCCGTCGATTGTCAGAGAGTAAATTCACTGCACCGCATTTCTACCTCACGTTGGATATCGACATGGATATGGCGATTTCACTTCGTAAGCAATTGAATTCTTTGGAAGGAGTGAAGATTTCCTTCAATGATATGGTAATCAAAGCGGTTGGATTGGCACTTCGTGAGCATCCAAACGTGAACAGTAGCTGGCACGGAGATTTCATCCGTCGTAATGAGCACATCCACATTGGAGTTGCTGTAGCGGTTGACGAAGGATTGTTGGTTCCTGTGGTTCGTTTTGCTGACGGTAAAGAAATGCAAGAGATTGGAGCTGAAGTTCGCGACTTAGCGAAGAAAGCGAAATCCAAGAAGTTACAGCCGGCAGAATGGGAGGGGAATACGTTCACGATTTCCAACCTTGGAATGTTCGGAATTGAAGAATTTACTGCGATTGTGAACCCGCCGGATAGCTGTATTTTGGCTGTTGGGGGAATCAAGAATGTTCCAGTTGTGAAAGATGGAGCAGTAGTTCCAGGGAATGTGATGAAAGTTACTTTGTCATGTGATCACCGAGTGGTGGACGGAGCAACAGGAGCAGCATTCTTACAAACGTTTAAAGAATTGATGGAGAACCCAATTGCATTGGTAGTTCAATAAATCAACTGTTGAAAAATATAAAAGGCCGTTCGAAAGTGCGGCCTTTTTTTGTGATTAGGTGTGTTTGTACTAGTTGGATAGTTGGTGTTGTTCGAATGTGTTGTAATAATCTAACGCAACTGGATCTTTCCGTTACATCAGAAGTGTTTCAGATTGCTTGTGTCAAACGACCATTCAGGCGTGTAGATCGAACCAGAAGCATTCAAACTGTACCATGATGATTCAGGGTTGCTCGGATTCAGCAGCACTTGTGTTTCTTGAGCAGGCATGTAGCTCTGAGCCAAGAGATAACGCTTTTCTCCTGCTTCCTTGTTTTCACACATATCCACGACAATAACCGCATGCCCGGGGCTTCCGCCTCGAATTAGCACATCACCTATCTGCATTTGATCAAACGGTCTAGACGCCAATTCCTTTTCCAAAGAAAGTGTTCCGGCATAGTTAAAGATGAGTTCCATGTACTTCCAGAAGGTTGAATATGTGTTAGATCGTGCTGAACCCGGAGACCAGTATGTCTTATTTCCTGAAACCACCATTCTGTTTCCGGCCAACCATTTGCTGTAGTCGACGCGAAAACCATTGGTAAAATTGAAATGGATGTCGTTATGTTGACCAGTGCTCCAGAGATATTCCGCTCGAAATCGCATTACGGCATCGGCGCATTGATGTAGGTTCTTATTTCCAATGGGCAAATCTACTACCGAGCGATAAACATCGCTTTGCGCTTTTTTACCGCCATTGTAATAGGTTACCAACTCATCAGCGTCTTTGAGTGGAAGATTTCTCAAGTAATGAGCAAAACTAGATGAATCCGCACTAATTCTTTCGAAACCATTGGGTGTATTATACCGCGACGCTATGGTCATTCCATCCGGATTGAATTCTTCGGTATTTCCTTCCGCTTGGGAAGAATCGGGTGTTGTCGCATCATTCGATTTCTGCGAACATGCCGTAAAAATTGAGGCGGCGAGAACGAGGAGGGTCAGGTGTTTCAGCATAGGAAGAATTTATGGTGCATATCCTATAGAATTCACATGCAGCGGTAAGTAACAGAAATTTCCTGAGATTTTTATGGGGGACGTTACATTCCAGGTAATGGTTGATCCAGAACCCTGTCGTCCAATGGGTGCGCCCATATCACTAGTTATCAGTTCAATGTTCTGGTAATCAGGAAAGATGCCAAAAGATCCTTCTTCAGCGACGAAGAAGAAATATCCGTTCATATCCGTCCAGAACTCGCGATATTTTGCCGTGGGAACATCTTTTTGGTGTTTGACTGCAAACACGGGAGCGAACATCTTATTTCCTTTACTATTTGATATGTTGGAGGAGCCATCTGGTCTGCGCATTCCACCATGGATGCGAGAGGAATAGGTAAATTGACCAAAAACAAAAGTGTGTTTATTACTTAAAGCAATCGTGTCGATGATAGTGTCGTTCTTGAATTCGAGTGTGCCCAAATGCGATCCTTCAAAGTAGAATTTCATTTCTCCATTGGCTCTTCCAAGCTCCATTTCCTGTTCCCACATCAAGTTTCCATCATCGTAATAACGCTGATAGATTCCTGTGCTCATCGGTTTACGCGATTCTAGTTGACCGTTCGGATAGAACGAGTGGATCGTGGTGTCGCCATTGTGAACCGCAGTAAGTTGCGTGTATCCGTATCCCAATCGGATAAAGGAAAGAGTGTCCATAGTCCCTTGATTCTCTTGGGCAAAAGAGAAACTTGAGATCAGGATAATGCCGAGTAAGGTCGCAAATCGAATCATGCTTCAAATTAAGCAATAATTGCACCAAAATCTATATGCCGTTCTTGATCGTCTTTCGTGTGTAATAAGCGATTAGTGGACTTCCTACAATCGTTGGGGCCAACCACGGTAACCAAGCCGGATCGAAATCTTGCACATTCGTTACGAGAAAGGCGGTGGTGGTCGCAATGAACGAACCGAGCATCATTCCAATGTGGCGAATCAACCATTTGTTGGTTTTTTCTAATTGCGCTTTTCTAGCTTGAAAGAAAGTTGTTGTCTCTTGGATAATATTTACAGTGAGTAACGATCCAAATACGATGAGTACAATGTTGAAAGTCAAGATCATTGAAGCCGCCGTAACGATTGCCGTTCCGAGAAAGATCCAATCCAGTACACTTGCTTTTAGCGATTTGTTGTGTACACTTCGAACTCCGGCCCATGTCATATAGAAGGAGAAAGAGGCGATCAGTAATAAAAACAGATTGTATCGGAAAAATGCGAGTGCCAATGCAGTTCCAATCACCGTGAACATGGCAATGAAGTAGCTCTTTCCTGAGATAGCATGTAATTTTCCGCCTTTCTTTGTGGCGATGGCCATTATACCAGCACCGAGACAAGTCATTCCAGAGGCAACATGTACGATTAAAAGAATGTTTGCGATCGTTTCCATATTTGTCAGTTTCGATTTTTGACAAACCTAAAACCTAATTTTTGGACCACGATTGTCAATGTGGGGGATGACAACTTACGTGGCGAAATGCAAGGCAAAATGGGCGAATGGGAAGTTTTAGTGGCGTATTGCAAAGCATTTTTCTAGATTATGACAAAGTCATAATCCTTTTTGTACACCAAGCTATTTCGGTCATCAATGTTTCGTGCCCTTAGTGCCTTTGTGGTAAGACCAGCTATGAGAATCTTATAATTATATTGTTAATCGTTCTCTGAGAGCATTCGTCAGATTTCTGGATACGGGAACCATGGTATCGGTTTCAGCGAAATGGAGTCTAAGTCCTTGCGCATTTCCTGAAAATCGACTTACACGCTCCAGATTGACCAAATAACTTCGGTGCACTTGAAAGATATGTTCCAAGTCTTTTAATTCCTCGGATGCACTTTTCATCGTTTTGCGAACCAAATCTCTTTTCAATGTTTCGCCGTCTTGATAAACAACTTCCAAATAGTTATCGGCAGATTTGGCGTAAAGGAAAGTTTCAGTATTCAATAAGATTTTCTCATTTCCGCTGGTGATCGAAAAATTCAGGATTGTGGCACTGTGCCCCACGACATCCTTTGAGAGGTTTTCGGAGTAGCGCTCGTATTTACTGCGTAATCGTGAATAATTGGTCAGAATGGATAAGATTATCGGTAGGAGTGCAACAGCCACCGTGTAGAATTGAAACGTACCGAACAATTCAGGGGTAAATTCCAATTTCAAGAACCAAGCGGAGTAGAAGGCGTTCGCCAGACCGATTAGACTTACGTTGATGGTCACCCAAACAATTTCTTTCCAAACCAGCCAGTTGTTTTCATCGAAAAAGCCAGGCAGCAATGGTATGATGACAACGTTGAGAACGAACATTACAAGGAAGCACGTCAGTCCGTAGCCTGTGCAAATCAATACGGCATTGGATTCTGTGCTCAATCCAAAAGGGCGGAATATGACAAGAAAAACAAATACAAAAAAGCTCATGATGAGACTCATGAGAATTCTTCTGGAGGTTGATTTGACTGCAGGATATTTATCAGTTAATACTGCCATGGTTGCTTTCGATTTTCGAATATACGAAAAGCCCCGTTCTCGAATTGCATTCAATGAAGTTTGTACATTTATCGCATGAAATTAGTCCGATTCCTACCTTGTTTGTTATTGTTGCTTGCCGCTTGTGGGCCTTCTGAATCAACTGATGAAGAATTTGCTGAAGAACAAGAGGTAATGGAAGAGTCAACAGTAATTCCATCCATTTCCGACACAACAATCGTCTTTAAAGCTGGTGATTTTGAGTCTTCGGTCATAGTGGAGATGCCAAAAACATCGTTCAGAGGGACAATTTTAGTCCTGCAAGGCTGGAATTTTCCAAATACCAGTTGGAGCGATAGTTCGGACTTAGTAGAATTAGCTTCAGACGCTGGTTTTGCTTTGGTAATGCCGGATATGGGGAAGAGCATTTACCACAAACGCATTTATCCACAGACTCGAAAGGATTGGCAAAAGTATCCAACTAGAACTTGGTTGGTGGATACCATGATTGCTCAGCTTCAAGCGGATTATAATTTGTTTGATGAGAATTCAAACAACTTCGTGATGGGGTTATCGACAGGTGGGAGAGGCGCATTGATTGTATCACAAGAGAATCCGGAAGTATTTAAGGCAGGATGTTCTTTGTCGGGTGATTACGATCAGAATGCATTTCCTGGGGACAATTTGTACCGAGGTTATTTTGGAAGCAATCCGGATCAATGGTCGGATGACGAAAATCCAGTAAGCTTTGCTTCAAGTTGGAAAGTTCCCATGTATCTCGCACATGGAGGGGCAGATAGCATTGTGTCTGTGGCGCATCAATATAGATTGCAGACCGTTGTTGATTCCCTCAATATTTCGCAGAATGGTTGGGCGTTTCGAGTAGATGGTGCCGCCGAACACAATTACGATTTCTGGGCTTCAGAGGTTGAAACCATTATTCAATACTTCGAAGGTTTTTTGGAAGATAAATGAGCGTCTCAGCGTTGATAACGCTTTTCGAGCAATCGAATTATTTCGCCATTTCATCTCCAGGAATTTAGCGCTGCCACGAAGAGCACCGTGCCTTGATTGAATAACAAGAACGCGATTGTTGTCCTCTTCGTACCCAACAAACTCAATGGAAAAGCTAAGTTGGTAGAGCAAAAGGCGCTTTCTTTTTCATTCTTGAAGTACTTGAAACCTGAAATCAGTTCAATCATGTCTTCTTTGAATGTATAAATATCTTTTCCGTAAGTATTCCAAAGAAAAGTGCGAAAAGGCAAGAAGCCAACGAATATTCCCGTACCAATAGCAATGACATTTCCAATTGGAACACGTCCGCCATTAGCCATTGAGACAATTAGTATAATCAGAGGAGCGGTGAAGGGTACAAAACTTATGAAGGCAAAAACACCAATAACGAACATTGGTGGTCGCTTTGCGTGAATTGTCAACGTATCACCTTCAAGTTGAAAATACTTACCTATGTGATCTAATGTTTCTACTCACTTCTTTCGAGCCAACATTAAGTTCGACGTTCCTTGTCGGTATTGGTAACCAATTCCAAATGGAAGTGGTTTTACCTTCATTTCTTTCTTTAAGTAGATTTCCTTCAAATCTTCCTGATGGCGCTCGGCGAACAAGGAAATAGGGAAGGAGTAGGTTCCGTAGAAAGTCAAATCCCATTTGTTTTGATCGAAGTATTTCACCGGAATTCCAGAATCATCTTGTAGTACGTATTCGGATTCGTCAAGGATCAAATTGCGAATAATGCTGAACGAATCATGACGGTGCATTAGATAGGATGCTGATTTAAGGTACGTGGTTTTGATATCGATCTTCTTGAAATAATTCACCAAGTCCGTACGATCTTCCAATCCTTTCGCTACAAGTCCACCACGACTTACATACGGCGAATTCTGAACGTTCACAGCAAAGTAGGTCAAGGTTTTGACCTTTTCTTCTCCCGCTTTTCTAAAGTAGAATCGATTTCCGATATAAGCGCTATCTGCAACAATTGTTAGGTCGTTGGTTAAACTTCCATCGGGTTGAATGGCTACTTTTTCTTGATACATCAAATCGTGCCCAGTACGAGACATAAAATGCACCAATACATGCAGGGTTCCATCCATTTCCGACTGGAAATCACTCGCCATTGCAATCGTTCGGAAAAAGCTCAAACGAAGTATAGCGTTCATAGCGCGTTTCAATCCGTTTAGATACGCCGTAAGTGTTCCTTCGTTATTTTTTGCGTTCAAATCAGCGAAATCGCCAACAGGTTCCAATGCCATCATTACAATATGATCGTGTTCAGGAAAAAACAAATCAGCATGGAGGAAGTCGGCTCCAGAGAAAGGATAGAAAAGGGTTCCTCCCGATGTATTTACATCGCTCAACTCTTGCTTTGTCCAATCCTTGATGGTAGGCAGCTTCTTATTCGTCTTGAGCCATAAGTTGTCCAAGTTCATTCGATATGCCTGCCATGTGTCGCTGGACTCCAAAGCCTTCAATTCGCTCTCCGGTCGTCCTTCAGAACCTGCAATGAACTTGGCAAAATCGTTGAATCGCCCTTCTTCCGGATAAGTTGGTGTTTCAGTCACCACAGTATCCTTCGTGGTATCCTCCGATTTCGGTGATTCTGTAGTTGATTCTTTGGTGTTATCACACGCGGTCAAAAAGAAGAGACCTGCAAGTAGTATGTGGTAAAGGCGCATAGCGTTATGTTTGGGACAAAAGTGCTGATTTATTTTGAATTACCCCAAATTGAGATTCAAAATCCATGTCTTCCAATGTTTCATTACTTTAGGGGCAAAATCAATCTATGAAAGCGCAAAAATACACGCGTTCCGTAGCGATTAACATGGTGATTGCCAATATGATCGGTACTGGAATCTTCACTTCACTTGGATTTCAGCTGGATCCTGTATTCGGGATTCCAGATGGGTTCGCCATCATTGTGATTTGGATTCTGGGAGGAATTATCGCTTTGTGTGGAGCGACGGTGTATGGAGAGATTGCCACGACGATCAATAAGTCGGGGGGAGAGTACGCCTTTCTATCTGAATTGTATCATCCTTTACTTGGATTCATCAGTGGTTGGGTGTCAATATTGGTCGGCTTCTCGGCCGCAATCGCCATGCTTGGATTGGCTGTTGGTGAATACTTTCTACCCTTGATTGGTGTGTCAGGTGATTTTAAGTTTGGCGGCATTGAAATTGGAAAAGTGGTGGCCTTTCTCGTATTGCTTTTGGTCTTGTTGATTCAATGGCAAGGCGTAAAAACGAGTGGGAAGTTCCAAAATTACATGACTGCCATCAAGCTTGGTTTGATCTTTTTCTTTTTGTTAATGCCGTTCATTTTTGGAGGGAATTATGAGCCATCGAACAATCATTTTGGCGCAGATAAAGATTCATGGGATACGATATTCAGCCTGCCATTCGCGGGGTCTTTGGTCTTCGTGTTGTTTGCGTACAGCGGCTGGAACGCCAGTACCTACATCGTTGGATCATTAGAGAATCCGAAGCGAAACTTGCCATATTCACTGATCGTTGGAACTTTGATCGTAACCGTTTTGTACGTACTGTTGAATCTTGTGTTCATGTACGTTTCCGATTTTGACGATCTTGCCGGACAGTTGGAAATCGGAAATATCGTAGCATATAAAGCTATGGGTAAGGATTGGGGATTGGTATTCACCAGTGTACTTTCTCTGGCATTGATTTCAGGAGTAAATGCGATGTTTATTGCTGCTCCACGCGTGGTTCAAGAGATTGGAAAGGATTATTCCTTGTTCGAGAAATTGGGACAGGAGTCTAAGAACGGAGCACCTAAATTGGCTTTGTTAGTTATTTTCGCCATTGCGTCAATCATGATCTTTACGGTACCGTTCAACGAGCTCTTAGAGTTCACGGGGGTCACACTCGGAATTTTCGCACTTCTTACTGTATTGGGTGTTTTCATCCTTCGTGCTAAAAAGAAACGCACTTCGAATACGGTTTCATCATTCTTGTATCCCATAACACCGATCATTTTCGCTGGATTCTCTATCTGGATGATTTACTTCTTCGCGAATATGAAACCGATGGTGCTTGTTTGGCTCTTAATTCTGATTGCTCCGGCGGTTTTGCTATATTATTCATCGGGAAGAAAGAATAATGAATTAAATGAGGAACTTCTTGATGACGGGCAACATGACAAAGAAGCTAACAATGAAGTGGACGCTTAGTATCCTACTAGGACTCCTTGTTTCATGTTCTCATTCGCAATCGGAGGAATCCGTTGAAATGCTTGACGCTGTTGATAAATCTTCTGTTCTTGATTCCTTGGGATTGGATATGGACGTCGCCAGAAATTCGAAATTCCGCTTTCAATTTGTTGCAACTTCCTTCAAACAAGGGAAGATGAATAAATCTGTTTCGTACGGCACAGATAAGTACTATTATCCAGCAAGTTTGGTCAAACTTCCCGCAGCTTTGGTGCTACTTGAAATTCTGAATGAAAGAAGAATTCCAACTACTGCATTTCCCGAGTTTGATACGATTAATGCTTGCGGGTCGACCAAGTTTGTAGAGATTTGTATGGAGCATCAGGTTCCTTTCAGCCAAATGTTGCAAGAGTTGATAGTCGTAAGCGACAACCATTTCTACAATGCACTTTATCATTTCATTACTCCTGCGGAGCTCAATGCACGACTTAATGAGAAGGGGTTCGAAGGAATTAAAATCTACCGAGCATTCACGGGCTGTGATAAAGTGGATCAACTGCGCACCTATCCGAATAAGGTCGATCTAGGTCTGTATTTAGAACGCTCATCTTATCATAATGCAGCCACAGAAATGGACAGTACTATTCTTGACGAAGAGTACCAATATACAGAAGAACGATTGTTCGGAAGCAAGCATGAAAATGCTGATGGAGACATTATAGATGGGCCGTACGATTTGAACTATCAAATTGAAATTCCTTTAGATCAAATGCATCAGATTCTGCTCTCGTTTCTATATCCTAACATGGTGCCAGAAGAACAAAGATGGAAGATCACACTAGCTGATCGAAAGCTTCTGGAAGAGGCATTGGGCGCATATCCTTCTGAAATTGAAGAATCGTATCGAAGTTTGTCTCGGTACAAAGATGACGTGTACAAATATGTCCAAAACACAGAAGGATACGCGGAGGGTAGAACCTTTGGCAAACTCGGATTGTCGTATGGTTTCGCGTCAGAAACGGTGTACGTTCCTTCGGAAGGCGTTGGTAACGGTGTTTTGTTGACTTACAGTGTTTACGTCAACTCCAATGATATTGTAAATGATGGCGAATACGATTATGAAACGGTTGCGCGCCCTTTTGCAGAGGCATTATTTTCGAAAATCTTAGAATGGCACAAGAAATAAGTGCTGGCATGAATATTGAATTCACTTCCCAAAGATCTTGTATGAACCAACTCACATTTTCCCTTATTTTCTGTTCATTGATTGGCTTTAGTGCCTTTTCGCAATCCAATGGAATGGAAGTTCCACATCGTAAATCTGGACTTTCCATTGAGCCCACTATTGATCAAGCCGTTGATTTATTTGAGCCATGGGAAGGAATCGAAATAGACATTCCCACTTCCATATCTTTAGAAGATTTTGTGCCTACCGTTCGTTCGCAAGAGCAGCATGAGAATGTTGGAGGCTGGGCCGTTGGATACTATTTCGCTTCCACTGAATGGGCAATGATCGCCAATGAATCCAATCAGGCATTGGTGGATGCGTTTGCCTATGATCCTTTTTATTTGAACAATGTCGCTGGTGCCGGCAGCGGATGTGTAGGCGAAGTCTATCTCTCAGAATTATGTCACGCCTTGGAAGAGAAAGGGGCGAAGCGCATGAATATCGATTTGGCGGATTGTGACAAAGTTCCTGTATTCGATAAATCGTGGTCGTTACTTGATTTTCAAGAAACTGTTCGACTGACAGATCCCAATCGTGCTGATTCCAGCAACATAACAAGCGTAAAATATGCTTTAGCCAATTACCATGCAGTCGTTTTTTCGATGCACATTCCAGAATCCTTTCAATGGGTGGCATACGATGGATTGTTCCGTCCCAGTGAAGATGAACGAAATAGAAATACGATGACAGCGGCGCATGCTTTGACAATTGTTGGGTTCGACGACGATTTATATGGCGGCGCATTCCGAGTGGTAAATTCCTGGGGAACAGAATGGGGAGATGATGGCTTCTGTTGGATTCGATATGAAGATTTCAATGCGTTCCAGGAAGCGGCTTACATGATTTACACGGAGTTAAAGGTTCCTGACATGGTCGATTTCGGCGCTGGAGAAGGGGGATTCGGACGTCAAAACATTAAGGCGTACGGTTTCTTTGAAGGGATCTTGGACGAAAAAGGCAGACCTGACAAAGGGATTTACATGAATGAGAATTTGAAGAAAGGAAACGGAGGAAGTCGATACATGAAGCGACTGGTTAAAAAGCACGGTGGATTCCTAATCTATTCAGAGGATAATTTCAAAATCCCAATCGCAGCGGTAATCTATTAAAACAGGTTATTTTCTCGTCGTTTTTCTTTCATCTTTCCATCTTTTATCTAATAATTATATGCAGGCATAATATTTGCAATTGATTTTCGTACTAAAAGAGAGTGCTTTTGCATTCAAACCAATCGAACTAGAAAACCAGTTGTAATGAAAAATCTCCTCACCATTGTCATGGTAGGCTTCGTCACCCTATCATGTAAAGCCATTGAATTACCGTACAAGCAACTTAAGAAATCGTACGAAACCGACTATGAGAATACGCTAGATCGAGCCGAGCGATGGATGAAAATACTGCCCAATAACCCTGCGGCATATTATTATGCTTCCCTCATTCATTTCGAGAAAGCGCAGGAACAGACTGTGGTACGAAAGCGATACCTAGGATTGGTAAAGTCGCTGAAGTACGCTCGCGAATTAGAGAAAACCAATCATCAGGAATTCCTTGATAAGGTAGCGTGGGACACGTTAACGCCATTTGTCAGAGTCTTTACTGAGACTGTGAAAGAAGAATTAGATGACGCCGAATTGTACAAACTGTCGGCAATTGTAGAGAAAAAAGCGCGCCGCTTCGATTGGATGGAGGAATCCGTCACTGTTGATCTAGCGGACCATAATGAAAAAACAGAAGAGGCGGCGCCGGTCTCTACGATGCGTAGCGGTCAATACTTTGGAATGCCAAACGGAACGGAAATGATTCCGTCTTACAATATCCGAAGCGAACGTGAAATGTTGGAGTATATCAATGCGGAACGATTGAAACAAGATATGCCAGCTCTAGAATGGGACGAAGATTTGGCGAGAGCCGCACGATACCATGCATTCGATATGGGCTCGCAACGCTATTTCGATCATGATAGTTACGATTCGAAGGATAATGCTCAGAAGCACCATGAAAAGGTTGGAGGCACGTTTGCTAGAATCAAAAGCTTCTATACTGCATCATTTGTGAATTCCGAAAACATTGCTGCCGGAAATCAAGGTGCACACGATACGTACATGCAATGGTTCAACAGTAAGGGCCATTACGAGAACATGTTTAACAAGTCAAGTAGGAAGGTTGGCATAGGTGTTGTTTATGTATCGGGGAGTCCCTACGGCTATTACTGGGTTATGAATACGGCTTTGTAAAATGATATGTTATGTTTTCATTTTTTGAACTTCTTGTCATTGGATTCATAGTCAAAGCGATTGTAATGCTCGATTTTTGGGATAATTTCTTTGATCGGACGTAGTTCGTGCGTAATATAGAATAGTGATTTTCGAAATGAGATCCTAGTGAAATCCAATTCTAAAATTGTAGAATTCGCTAATTAGCTAATTCGCTAAATGGCGAACTAGGGGTAATTAATGCTTTAGTTAAAATGAGTTAAGTTGCTTTATATCAATGTAAAAAAAAATAAATTATATTATTTGCACTTCACACTAGGGGGTACCTTCAATTCCATTGTCATAAGAGTAAACAAAATTGAAATTATGAGAGCAACGTATTTTTTTGGAGCAGTTCTATCCATAGCATTCGTCTTCACGTCATGTAAAAAAGCAATCAAACCATCGGATGATATCACAACGGAAACGCGTCAGTTATCCGGCTATACAAAACTGGATGTATCCGACGCGATGGAAGTTGAAGTTACCTTCGGACAACAAGAAGAGGTCATTGTTGAAGCGAATTCCAACTTGCATCAATACATTCTTACCGATGTCGTAAATGGGGTGCTGAAAATCAGATTGAAAAACAACATTCGCATTAAATCAGGTTCTGAAATCAAGATTTATGTGAGCGCAACAACGATAGATCAAGTGCTGCTGGATGACGCATCACGCGTGGAATTCATTAACGACGTTACGACATCTAACTTCGAGATTGATATCGATGGAGCCAGTCGTTTTCAAGGAGGAATTTACACCGGAGATATAAAAGTTAACGCAGAAGGAGCATCCAACGTAGAAATTTGGGGAACTACCGATTCTACCGAAATGAAGGCGTCTGGTGCCAGTAATATCGGAGATTTCGCCTTCTTGATCAACAATTATTTGGAAATCGACCTTTCAGGAGCAAGTAAAGCCGAATTAACTTGCGATGGAGTGATGGATATCGAAGTTTCAGGAGTAAGTCGCTTCAATTATAAGGGAAACGGAGTGATCAACGAATTGGATATCTCGGGAGCATCTTCCGTTAACAAACAATAATTACAAGTCATTTACCGAGTTTCCCAAGTACCTGCGTTGGTGATTGGGATTCTTGTTGTAAATCAATATCTTTCGCTGACTATTAAACGTACCGACATGCCCAAAATGCAGATTGAAAGATCAGCTCTGATCAACGCCCCTATTGACAAAGTATTCAAAATTGTAAGCGATTTCCATACCTGGACGGACTGGTCTCCTTGGTTAGTAGCCGAGCCTGAAGCCAAAGTGACCGTTCGCGAAGACGGTAAGTTCTATTCGTGGGAAGGAGATATCGTTGGAGCCGGTGAGATGACCATCGCAAATAAAGTAGAGAACACTTCAGTAGATATCGACTTGATGTTCCTGAAGCCATGGAAATCGAAGGCGAAAGTTTCGTTTCAAATGAAAGAAGAAGGGGAAGGAGTGCGTTTGTCTTGGGACATGGATAGCAGTTTGCCGTTTTTCCTGTTCTGGATGAAGAAAATGACGGAAGCATTTTTTGGAATGGATTACGAACGAGGATTAACCATGTTGAAGGATTACACCGAGCAAGGTGAAGTTCCACATACTATGACCGTTAAAGGAATTCAGGATTTCGGAGGTGCTACGTATATTGGTATTAAGCGCGATGTTGCCATCAAAGAGATTTCAAGCGCGATGGAGGAAGATTATACGAAGCTGATGACCTATGTGATGGAGAATCATCCTGACAAAGTAAGCGGTGATGCCTTCTCAATCTATCATAAATGGGAAATGGTTAAAGGGCAAACGTCTTATACGGCTTGCGTTCCGGTAAGTGAAATTCCATCTGATTTGCCTTCAGGAGTGATTACGGGGAGTGTACCCGCAACGAAAGTGCATGTAATCCATGGAAAAGGGCCGTACCGATTCACGGGAAATATTTGGTCAGCGCAGATGATGCGTCAGCGCGGAAAGCAGTTCAAAGCCAACAAAGGAGTTGATCCGATGGAGCGCTATTTGAATAGCCCAACGAATACCGAGGAAAACGATTTGGAAACAGAAGTTCTATTTGCGGTAAAGTCTTAGTATCTTCGCCGATACTGAATGGGAAATTTCATTAATAATCTTATTGACAACTTGATTTCAGTGACATGGCGTCTCATGGACTTACCTTTGTATGCCTTGTTATTGATGCTTGTTGTTGGAATCATTTTGCTGAATTGGTTGGGACGACGCTGGTTGAAACGCATTTCAGAGCAAAAAAGATTGTATATCAACGGAGGCCTTGTCCTTTTGATGCTTCTATTGATTATTGATAAGAAAATGGATTTCATGCGCTCTGAAATGACATTTTTGAATGAGAAAATCAGGAAGGTGCAAATGATGGGAGTATCCGTATCCGGAGGAACGCCTTACGATCTCACGGAATTAAAGAAAGAATTCCCGAAAGCAGAATTGGCGGAACGTCCCATCAACGAAGCGATTCAGCTGGTAACGATTACTCAAAAAGATCCGAATGCGGTGAGCTTTGTGGCTCGAATAGATCTTACGCATCCTGCGGTAGACGTACAGATTACCAGAAAGAAAGGGAAGAAGTTCCTTACATCGAAATTCGCCGAGAAAAACAACTGTATTCTTGCAATTAATGGAGAAGCGGGAGAAACCATGGCAATGGACTGCGAATTGGGCGAATGGTCTGGAAACTGGGTTTCTGACGGTAAAGTCGTAATGATGGCCGATACGAAAAAGCGCCCGTTCATTGGGATTTCCAAAGAAAACAAAGCAAAGTATTACGAGGAATCATTTGTTGATACGGAATATAAGGATGCCTACTACAACACGATTTGGGGCCGATTTGATATCCTCAAAAACAACGAATTAGTAAAGCACGAAAACGATCGCCCATACGCCCGCACAGTGATGGCAGTAAACGCGGAAGGAACGTATTTGTACCTGATGATCGTGGATGGAAAACGCCCGGATTACAGCGCCGGATTGACCTATCAGGATTGTGCGAAAATCCTAAGAGCCTTAGGAGCGTCTGACGCTATGGCCTGCGATCAAGGGGGATCTTCTTGCATGTACGTGCGCAACATGGGAGGAATCATCAACCGTCCGGCAGACAGCGATGGTATCGAACGTCCAATCTACTCGCACTTCGGAATCGCTATGAAGCAATAGGTAGTAATAAAAACGGACACTTCGAGAGCCTCAGAGCCCGTTATTCAATATTTATGATTCTTTATTCCTTATTAAAAGGGCTTTCAGCGTACAGAATTCATAATTCATAACTCATCATTCATTATTACGTATTTCATTGTACGCTTTCCACTCCGCATAATTCCATTCCAACCAGGATTTCTTCTTCCATTCCCATTGAAACGCAGCCTTACGATATTCAATCATCATGCTGTATTCCTCTGGACTCATATACATTTTACAGTAGCGCTTGCGCGAAAGTCCTCGTTTAAAAGCGCTCATCCAAAGACCTTGTTTGCGATCCATGGCAGTGACCTTATCCAACGGTTGATCCAAGTGCGGTAGGGCGGAATCAGATAGCGTTGAAAGGAAGTTCAAGTGCACAAAAGCTCCATCGCCACGACTGAAATTATACTTCGCGATGATTCTATCCCAGTTAAATCCAGAAGAAACGGTCAAAACGATCAACCAGGCAACGGCATTCTTGCGCAACAAATAGAAATTCGATCGTGTGTCGCGAATCTTGATGAAAACGCTGAACAATCCGTACAATACTAGTAGAATGAAAAATATTACGGCAATTCTCTTGTGCGCCAACGAGTAATGCTGAATGTAATAGTAATTTCGAACAGCCGCTGAAATCGCCAAGATGCCATTTTGTGCCAACCACAAATAACATAGTCGTTTCAACCATACATTCTTCTTATAGAAGTTGAGATTTCCTCGGAAAAATGACAATACCAGAACAATCGAAAGTAGAATCGCGACAATCAACACGATGGTTCCGTAATGCACGAACTGGCGCAAATACTGACCTTCGAACTTAAAATGCAACCATACTTTATCGATGTCCATGATATTCATCATCAAAAGCAACAAGTTCAATGCACCAAACAGGAAGATTCCCACTCGGTATTCGTTCTTGAGGCCCGTCATTGTCGATCTCGCGTATTTGTTGCGCACACGGATCTTATCGTCCAGAGCTTTGGTGTCACGCTCTTCCAATACTTCATTTTTCTTACGCATGAGCAAGAAGATGCAGACGATCACTCCAAGTAGGAAGGTCATGATCCACAAGAAATCGATGTTCTTGAAGAAGTAAATCAGAGCTTCGTACAATTCTCCCAACACGGCATACACGTATTCCCCGAAATCAGGATTGGCAAAGCCGTACAACGATGCAAACAGGATGATGATGGCCACTGGGATGATATAAAAACGAAGTCGTTTGAATTGAAATTTACGCTTCGATTCCTTTTGCGGAATTTCTGCATCGTCGGGCTTATCACGGAACAATTCGTTGTACGAAAGGAAAATATTGCTCAAAGCCATTCCCATAACGTTTACGAGGGATCTGAGCTTAGGAGCAATTAGTACTCCGACGTACATAAATAGCACTGAAAAATGGATCAAATAACTCCAAATAGAGTGGTGGAGGACGGTAAATCCTATGGTTAGTAAAGTACATGCGAAAACGAGTCGCTCAAAAAAGGTTTTTAGTTTTAATTGCTGAGTGAACGCAAACCATCCGAAGAGTAGGCCTTCGAAGATTACAACATTCAATCCCAAACTTTGTCTATGAAATAAAAAGGCGAATATAACAGCGAATACAAGTAGCACCCGCACAGAATTTGGCTGCTTCATGGTGAGTTGTTTTTTTGGTTTCCTTCCAAAAACGCCTCCCGATTGTTCCTAGTATCCGATTATATTTTTTTGGGAAATGCCACCAATCTTTGTTAACCAGTGATGATTTTGTAGGCCTGCTGAATCTCTATAAACCGCGCCTCTGCTGCTTTTACAATAGCTTCCTCTTGCCCAGCAAAACGGTCAGGATGATGCTTTTTAACCAAGGATCGAAACGCTTTTTTTATTTCGGCTTCTGAGGCATGAGGAGAGATTCCGAGGATTTCAAAGGCACGTTCTCTATCACTATCACTCTTAACGATTCTTGCTTTTCGCTCCTTTCGTTCCTTTTGTCGCCATTCCTGTTGCTTTTTTCGGTGCTCACGACGTTCACGCTCCATGCGCTGATAATGCGAAGCCACCATACTTTTCAATTCTTTTCTGCTGATTTCGAAGTGATCGGCGAGTTCGAACAGTATTTCTTGTTCTCTGGAAATGATGGAGCCATCGATTAATGAAATTTCAATCAATAGATACATCAGCTCCTCACGCTGCACGTGATTGAACTTCCAATTTACCCATTTGGCAACATGTTTCAGGCGAATGTCCTTGGTGAGCAATTCGTTGAACTCATTTTCCAAATCACGCAAGCTATGAGAAAATTCAGCTAAGGCATGATTCAGTCGACTTTGTTTGAGTTCAAATTCCCGACGATCGTTCTTCATCAGAAGCATGGCTAGACATAGGTACGCCATGGCAAAATTTCGATTGGATTCGTCACCTGTTTTGGGAAGAATGGAATTCTCCCAACGTTTCATTTTCCAATTAGAATAGAAATAGAAAATAACTCCAGGAGCAATAACGATGAAGAGTATGAGTGCCACTGACCACCAGCCGTGACTGTTTAATGCATCCTTCTCAACCTGATTCCAATCGACCTCTAGCAATAATCCTCTCACAATTCGAATCTACGAAATATTTGAAGTGATCAGGTCATACGCCTTCTGAATTTCGATGAATCGACTTTCAGCCGCTTCTCTGAGAGATGCGTCCTTTCCATAAAAAAGATCGGGATGGTGCTTTTTGACCAATTCACGGTAGGCTTTCTTTATTTCATCATGACAGGCGAAAGGTGATACACCCAATATTTGAAACGCTTTTTCACGACGATACGCCAAGGTGGATTCCCTGCGCTTTTTCTGTTCTTCTCGTCGTTCTTCTTCCGCTTCGCGGGCCAAACGTTGCTTGTGAGACGCCATCATGCTTTCCAGATCGCGCTTCGAAATATGCGTGTATTTCACGAAGTCAAGTAGGAGGGACATCTCCTTTCGAATCAGTGTTTCATCCATGTACACGATTTCAATCAGCGCATACATCAATTCTTCTCGTTCCACTTCGCTCAATCGTAAATTGGCCCAGTGGGCAACATGCTTCACGCGAACATCTCTCTGATGGATTTTCTGGAGGATGTTATCCAGATCAATGGTATTGGCCGAAATCTCCTGCAACGATTTCTTGATGAACGAGCTTTTCGCAGCGTATTCTCTCGGATCTTGTTTCAAAAGCATTCCGATAAGAACGACGTAAGCCAGCCCGAAATTATGTGCGTTTCGATCACCTTTTCGATGTAAAATGCTGTTTTCCCACCGCCGAACTCTCCAAACAGAGTAGAGGTAATACGCAAAGAACGGCCCGAAAAAGATGAGTAATACGACGAGCACTGAGGTCAATGCGCCATAAGTTTCTAGCGAATCCTCGTTGAGATCAGTGATTTGAGATAAGGTCATGTGGTTAAACTAAAAAATCCCCGCATCTCGAATTTGATCGATAAACGGGGATTTTAAAATATGTAGTTAAGTCTTACTTAACGATGTTCAATTCTTGAATGATGTTCGTTGCACCATAACACTTGTCAACCAACCACAATGTGTAGCGGATGTCACAAGAAATAGTACGCTGAATATTCGGCTCGAAATAGATGTCACCAGACATCGCTTCCCAGTTACCGTCGAATGCAGTTCCGATCAATTCACCATCTCCGTTAATTACTGGGGAACCTGAGTTTCCACCTGTAATGTCATTGTTCGAAAGGAAATTCACGATCAAGTTTCCATTCTCATCGGCATACTGACCATAATCACGCTTCTTGTGTACTTGCTTGATGCGTGGATCTACATTGAACTCAGGATTTGAAGCGTCTTCTTTCGCCAACATTCCTTCCAAAGTAGTCGTGTAGTTGTACGTAATTCCATCTTTAGGTGAGTAAGGAAGTACATTTCCGTAAGTCACACGCAACGTGAAGTTAGCATTTGGATAGTAGTTTTTATCCGAGTTCATTTCACGCAAATGATAAACAAACAAACGATTGGCTTTGCTCAAATCATCTTCTACCTTCTTCATTTCATCCGTTCCATTTGCTGCTTCATTGGCGTCCCACATGTCAACTACCAATTGATACATTGGATCTTTTTCCAATGCTTCGATCGTTGGGTTATCAGCAAAAGCTTCGAACTTGTCTTTGTTCAAGAAGATGGATTTCTTCTTCGCTTTCTTCATGAACTTATCAACGCCTTTACGTCCTTTCGAAGCAATTTTCGCTAAGAATTCACCGTGTTGTCCTTCTGGAATGTCTTCAACGTACATCGCTAGTACTTCATGTACAATCTCTGTTTCCATTTCCAAGTGGCTCTTTTCGAAGAATTCCATCACTTGTGGTTTGAAGAATGTAGCCATCATTCCAGCGCGCTGATTCATTACTGGATCTTCGTCTACCATGGCATCCGCCCAGAATTTGTAGCGAATCACGTTGATAATGGCATCTACCTGATACAAGAACTCTGATTGGTATGCATTGATGTACACTACGTCGTTTGTTGCTTCGTAGTACTTTTTCATGGCACCCATGATATCGAAGTTCAATCGCTTGTTCTTCATGTAATCAGCGAACTGCGCTTCCAACGCTTGTTTCTTACCAATTACATCGTTGTTCTTCACCTGTGCCGTTTGACCAATGAAGTACTTCCAGTAATTCGCAACTTGAGCGTATTTAGAAGAGTACTGCAAACGAACGTCTGTGTCCATATCCATGTACTTCTTCATGATGTCCAATTTCATCGCGCGGATATCAACGCGTTTTGGCTGCTCCAAAGTAACCGCTTGCTCAACTCCCCAAGAGCTCAAGTAACGATCTGTAGATCCAGGGAATCCCATAACCATTGCGTAATCTCCGTCTTTCACTCCTTTCAAGCTGATAGGCAAAGAGTGCTTAGGCTTCATTGGAACATTCTTGTCGCTGTAGTCAGCTGGTTCGTTGTTTGAATCGGCATAAATACGGAACATTGAGAAGTCAGCCGTGTGACGAGGCCACATCCAGTTGTCAGTGTCTCCTCCGTACTTTCCAGCAGATTGAGGAGGCGTTCCTACAATACGAATGTCTTTGTATGTTTTCTTAACAAATAGGTAGAACTCGTTTCCTTCGAAGAATGACTTTACGCTTGCAGAGTAGATGGTTCCTTTCGTCGCATCTTCAATCAAGGTTTTACGTACTTTATCGATTTCCTCGTTACGCTCATCTTCGGACATGTTATCGTTCAAGTTTGCAAGAACTGAAGAAGTAACATCTTCCATGCTCACGATAAATGTTACCGAAAGGCCTGGAACCGGAATTTCTTCTCCGTGATTCTTAGCCCAGAAACCGTTGTCTAGGATATTGTTTTCCGAAGTCGATGCTTCAGCGATAGCGTCGTATCCACAGTGGTGGTTGGTAAGAACCAAACCTTTATCGGAAATAACTTCACCTGTACAGAATCCACCGAAAGAAACGATGGCATCTTTCAAGGAAGCGTTATTGATATCGTAAATCTGCTCAGGGGTAAGATTCAATCCGTGAGCTTTCATGTCTTCGTAGTTTCGCCCTAGTAAGAAAGGGAGCCACATTCCTTCATCAGCGCGAGCTGCAAACGATCCTGCAAAGATCACAACTGCCAGTAATGCAAATTTGATTTGTTTCATGTTTGGTTTTAATTTTTCGCTGGCTAAAATACCAACTTTCTGATAATTATTTCAATACAATTTCGTCAACAAAGAGCCAGGTGTCATTTCCAGCTCCAAGGTGCCAGACAGGACATTTTCCATAATTCAATGCTGTAACACGGATTTTCTTAAATGCTTTGGCTTGTTCAATAGTCCATTTGAAGTCTTTGACGATCGGAGGTCGATTGCTCGTAGCCGTATGAATTTGCTTATTGATTCCAAGGATTTCAAAATTCACTCCATCCGTACTTCCTTCGAATACTACGGCGTTCGGCAAGAAAATCCATGATTTGGTGTCTTCTAAACAACCTAGGGCTAATTCTGAAATAGTACGCGGATTCTTGAACGTCAATTCCACCATTATATCTTGTGCCCAGTATCCTTGCCAATCTCCGGTTCTGTATTCGTTTCCACCGCGAATGCCATCAATCATGGTCAAATCGCCATAAGCAGCATATTGATTCGCATAAGTCGATCGGATTTCGATGGAAATATTTGGGTCTTTCTTAACCAAATCCATCGTAACCACAGCACTTTCATTACCAAGAGAATCTTTTGCGTACGCCTTAACTTGAGTGGTTTCTGTCACATAAATGCTCTCACCAGTTGATGGTGCGGGCCCTTGCGATCCAATTACAACAGGAGTAATTCCTCCGTATTTTTTCACAGATTTACTTGACTTCGGATCAGAACCATCGGTCGTATAATAGATGTCCGCTGGCAATGGCGTCTTCAATGTTACTTCCGCCTGATCTTCGAAAACACGGTTCGTTTGCACGCGGTAAGGCGCTGGAACGAAATTATCAGGAACTTCATCAATGGTCGGCGCCATTGCGTACGATTTGTAATTCTCACTTGGAGCATCAGTTAGGAAATATTCCAATGTTCCGCCTTTCTTCAATTGTTCATGGCTGATATAACGTTGCTTTAACTCCTTACCATTGAATACAATCTTATCGATGTATTTGGAGCTTTTGCTTGCGCGTTTAGCTTGAATGCGCAATTTGCGACCTCCTTCAAATTGCATCATAGCATCGTTCATCATCGGAGTACCAAAATCGTAATATGGTCGACCCGGAGCGATTTGATAGAATCCTAAGGCGCTTAGCACGTACCAAGATGACATTTGGCCACAATCTTCATTGCCTGATAGTCCATCAGGAGCATTTGAATATAGGGTAGTGCTAATTTGATGAATGTATTCCGCGGTCTTTTCAGGTGCATTCGTGTAATTGTACAAATACGCCATGTGATGCGAAGGCTCGTTTCCATGCGCATACTGACCAATTAAACCTGTGATGTCGACTTGATGTCGTCCTGAAAGATCGGATGGGGTCGTAAACAATCGATCCAGCCAAGCTTCCAATGAATCTTTACTGCCCAATAAATCGGTGTGAACACCCACTGCATGAGGCGTGTAGAGGGAATACTGCCAACTGTTCGCTTCCGTATAATTGAAGTTCACCTCTGCTGGGTTAAAAGGGGAGAACCAGCTTCCAGAACGACGCGCACGCATGAATTTGGTGCTCGGATCGTATAAATTGATGAAGTTCATGGATCGCTTGCGGTATTCGTCTTGATCCTTTGCGAAAGTTGTTGAATTGCTTTTTTTGTGATAATCTGCAATCATTTCAGCGATACAGAAGTCGTTGTAAGCGTATTCCAAGGTCTTGGATACGGATTCAGGTTCGTTTGATACTCCCAAGAATCCTTGCGAACCGTATTCCAATTTCCCCAATTCATCTCGTACAGATGTTGCAATCATGGCTTTGATCGCTGCTTTCGCGTCGTAATCTTGAATGCCTTTGGTGTACGCATCCGCAATAACAGAAACACTGTGATAACCAATCATACAGCCCGTTTCGTTTCCTGCAAGTTCCCAAATCGGCAAAGTTCCTTTTTGTTCGAACTGTCGCAAGAACGTCCGAATGAAATCATTGGTTCTTTGTACTTGAGTGAGCGTAAACAATGGGTGTGTGGCCCGGTAAGTGTCCCACAGCGAAAATACCGTGTAATTATTTTTCGAATCCTTCGGGAGTTCATGAATATTTCCATCGTATCCGCGATAACGCCCATCAGCATCTGAGAATACGTTTGGATTTAGGTAGGAATGATACAACGCCGTGTAGAAGTTGGTCATCACTTCTTTGTCGTCGCTTTGAAACTGAATCTTAATGAGTTCGTTGCGCCATTGATTTTCGGTAGCCATTTTGACTTTGTCCAAATCAAAATGCGGGATTTCGGCATTGACATTGGCTTCTGCGCCTTTGATGTCCACAGCAGAAATTCCAACACGTAGTGTCACTTTCTTTGTCTCTTTCGGGAAAATCAGCAACATTTTGTGACGCCCCTTTTTCAAAATCATGCGCGCTTTTTGAAATGGAACATCGGTTTTCATGTAAAAATGAAATTCCTGGCGTTCCGCCCAAGCTTGAGAAATTCGATATCCTTGCACGGTGTTCTTGTCCGTGGCTTCCATATCTGTCGCAATAATCCGGTCGCGGTGATCAAGATCAAGCAAAAGAAATTTCTTACCCTTCAACTTATTGAAAGTGTATTCGTGAATCCCGGCCCGTGTTGTCGTTGCTAATCGAACATCGATATCCGGCTCCTCCAAATGAACGCTGTAAAATCCAGGAGACGCTGTTTCTTTGTCATGAGAGAAAGATGCGCCGTATCCGTCTTCCACCAGATATCCTGGATCCAATCGGGGAGAACCATGCTGCGGAACGACCAATAAATCGCCGTAATCGCTAACACCGGTTCCACTTAAGTGCGTATGACTGAAACCGTAAATAGTATCGTCTGAGTAATGGTATCCAGAACAACCATCCCATCCTTCGTAACGCGTATCGGGACTCAATTGAATCATCCCAAATGGCGCCGAAGCTCCAGGGTACGTGTGTCCGTGTCCACCGGTTCCAATAAATGGATTGACATATTGAATTTTGTCTTCTTGAAAAACCGTTGAGGAATTATCAATAGTGCTTTGGGCTTTATCCGAAGCCCGTTTCAATTCGGGAATTTGGGCATGACCTGTGCAGGCTACCATAGCGCACAAGATTAGAGCGTTCCAATTTCTCATAGAATTAATTTAGTTCGTTCCAGACCAGGGAGCAACTTCCTAAAACCGCAGCGTTCTTATCGTGCAGGCTTGAGATGCGAATTTCTATCTTATTTTGATAGATGTTTAGGATCTCTCGCTCCATGTATGTTTTTACTTTTTCAGCAAATGGCGCGCCACTTTGAGCAATTCCGCCAAATAAGACGTAAGCTTTGGGACTTGAAAAACACGTGTAATCCGCTAGGGCGCTTCCTAGCATAGCGGCTGTATATTCAATAATTTCTTCTGCGAAGGTGTCTCCGTTCGTCGCCAATTCGAAAACATCTTCAGCTGAAACGGTTTCCAATTTGAGCAGGGCAGAAGTCGCCTTATTCGGAGATTCTAATTCAGTTACCGATCGTACGACACCGGTAGCGGAGACGTAAGTTTCCAGACATCCTCTTCTTCCGCAGCCACAGCTACGTCCATTAGGAATCACGCGGAAATGTCCGTATTCACCGGCAAAACCATCGTGACCGTACAAAAGTCTTCCATTAGCAACAATACCACTTCCCAAACCTGTACCGAGTGTAATTAACACAAAATCATCAAGGTCTTTCGCGTTTCCATAAATGCGTTCACCGATTGCGGCAGCGTTTGCGTCATTGGTTAGGATTGCTGGTTTTCCGAAGCGCTCTTCAAACAAGGCTGCGAGTGGGATACTTCCTTTCCAGTGAAGGTTCGGAGCGAATTCAATAGTTCCTGAATTGATGTTTCCGTTGGGAGCACCAATCCCGATTCCTGTCAAACAGTCGATCAATCCTTGTTTTTCGACAACTTGATAGATATCTTCAATCAGTAATTCCGGTGTATCAAACGATTTCGTAGGAAACGAAGATTCAAAAAACGAATTGCCTTTTTCATCACAAAGTCCGAAAGCTACGTTCGTTCCTCCAACATCAACTCCAAGGGCAATTTTGGTCTTCATTTAGCGTCGGGATTAAAATCCCATTCATTTAGAAAGTCATTAAGAAAACGTTCCATCAATTGATGTCTTTTCTCACCAATTTCCTTCGCGGTTTTCGTACTCAATCGATCCGCTAAAAGTAACAATTTCTCATGAAAATGATTCATAGTTGTGCCCTTAGAATTCGCGTATTCTTCAAAGCTATCGTGAAGTTTCGCTGGAATCTCAGGATCGTACATGGGTTGGCCTTTGTAGCCGCCGTAAGCGAAGGTTCTTCCAACGCCGATTGCACCAATAGCATCAAGTCTGTCGGCGTCTTGAACAATGCGACCTTCCAAGGAATTCATTTCAGCTTTGGTATTCGCGCCTTTAAAACTGATATTGTTTACAATGTATTTGACTTTCAACGCTTTTTCTTCAGGGTAGTCAAAGGAACGAAGCAATTCAAAGGCTACTTTTCCTCCTTCATCCAGCTTGCCACCATTGAATTTATGATCGGAGATATCGTGCAGCAACGCGGACAATTCAACGACTTCCAAATCTCCACCTTCCTTAGATTGAATGTGTTTCGCCATGTTTACCACGCGCATGATGTGATACCAGTCATGTCCTGTACTGTCTTCGAGAAATTGATGGCGAATGGCGTTTTCTACCTTTTCGGTTATCGTCATGGATTGATCAGGTTGAAGGACTGGAAACGACCGTGACGCATCGTTGCGATCAATTGTCCTTGAAAAATGCTTAATGCGTAATATTTTCCTTCTGCAAAGGGCGTCCATTCTTCTCCGTCGTATGAAAAATCAATACCGTTGTGTCCGCCGGCATAGAAAACACCGTTACGATACACGACTGAAGATCGGTAGCCGCCCGGTGGGTCAAAAGAGTTGAACCATGTTTCGCCACCGTCATGGGTGTAATACGTAGTATTCATTTGAAGTTCGGGCTGTTTGTAGTTTCCTCCAACAATTACACCGTTCATGTCATCTGCAAAGCACATGGAATAGGCTCCTGTAGTTTCAGAAGGGTAGTAAGGGATGTCGACAGTGACCCACGTTTTCCCATTGTCTGTTGACTTGTGAAATTTGCTTGCCATCCCGCCTGTGATGAACATGTAGGTGCTGTCATTGGCAATATGCACGTTGGAGCCACTCGCAGCGAATGCAGCTTCACCAGTGACTGCAGAGACTTTTCCTTCACATGGTGACCATGTCTTCCCGCCATCTAGTGTGTGATACAACGTAAAGTAGCCATCTATGGGATCTCCGAGTAGAAAACCAATTTTTCCGTTGAAGTCTAAAGCATCCAGAAAAACGCCTTTCCATTCAAGTGGTTCGATAAATCCAACACCGCCTCCGGGAGTTAATTTTGTAACGGAGCCGTTGTCACCGCTCTGCATTACGAACAAAGTGCCGTTATAGGCTTCTACATCTCTGTTTTCGCCGCGACGGGCTAATTTTAATACACTTTTGGATTTATCTTCCTCCGCATTGTATTCAATTACAGAACCATCGGAGCTACCAAAGTAAATGAGCGAAGAGTCCACGTAAATCCCTCTGGAATACATGTTTGAATCACCATAAATTGTTATGGGAGCTGTTCTGTTTTTACGGACATATTTTTTCTGAGCAAGGCTTTTGCTCACATTTCCCAGTAAGAAAAAGCTAACGATAACGAGCGTTAAACTTCTCATTTTGTTCGGTTTTAAGTTTGTTTAGATCCTCAGGTAATTCTCGTTTCCAACGGCGATGTGACCACAACCATTGTGCCGGATTGTTTTTTATCTCCTTTTCCAATGCTTCTGTATGAGCTTCTGTAATTTCGCCCCAACTTGCTGAGCGCGGGTCTTTCGTCAGAACTTCTAGGTTCATTTCATAGTGACCGCGTTTTACTTTACGAGTGGCAAAGAATACCACAGTATAGTCAAGTTCGTTAGCCATCATTTCCGCTCCAAACAATACAGCAGTTTGCTGGTTGAGAAATTCCATCCAGTAGCTCTTTAGAGAATTTCCCGGAGATTGGTCCGAAAGTACCAAAACCGCCTTTAATTCTTCTGGATTGTCCGATAATTTTTCTCGGTAGTTCTTCGCGTGGATCACACGCATTCCGAATCTTTCACGTCTGGAAGTAACCTTTTTATGCCAAAATTGAGAGGATAATGGCATGCCAATTCCGTAGGCTTGATGCGGAAAAAGGAAGTTTTGGGACTTGATGAGCCATTCCCAGTTGTTGAAATGACCAGAGACCAGAAGAACATTTCTTTTTTCGTTGGATAATTCTGACATTACTTCTGGATTCTTCACAACAAACCTTTTCCGAAGTTCATTTTCAGAGATGGTTAGATTCTTAACTCCTTCGGCCAATAAATCTGTGAAGTGCCTATAAAACTTGCGAAGAAGCTGCTTGTGTTCCTTTGCGGAAAGATCTGGGAAACTACGTTCAATATTTCCTAAAATTACCTTCTTACGATACGGCACTACCGAAATCAGTAAAAGGTAAAAGAAGTCTGTAAAGACATATAGCACGGGTAATGGCAGATAGGAGAGAGGAAGAATTAATATGTAGTAACCAATTTTCGCTCCCATCTACTTGTTATATCGTTTGCCCCACAATTCGGCAATTTTTTTCTCAATCTCTATTTCTTTTGAGCTGCTTCCGGCCTTGAAGAAGTTGGTTCCAGCGATTTCTTCTGGAAGGAAATCCTGTTGCACAAAGTTTCGGGGGAAATCGTGAGAGTATTTGTAGCCTTCACCGTAGCCCAATTCTTTCATTAGCTTTGTTGGGGCATTGCGCAATGGAAGTGGAACTCCTAAATCGCCAGTTTGCTTTACCAATTGCTGTGCTCTATTGATCGCCATGTAAGCCGCATTTCCTTTTGGAGAACTCGCGAGGTAAATGGTGCATTGAGCTAAAATGATGCGTGCTTCCGGCCATCCTACGGTTTGCACCGCCTGGAAGCAATTGTTCGCTAATAACAACGCGTTTGGATTGGCCAATCCGATATCTTCTGAGGCGGAAATAATCAATCTTCGTGCAATGAACTTCGGATCTTCACCACCTTCAACCATGCGTGCTAACCAATAAATGGCACCATTGGGATCACTTCCGCGAATGGATTTAATAAAGGAGGAGATGATGTCGTAATGTTGTTCGCCGTCTTTATCGTACATAGCAACGCTTTGTTGCGACGTATTCAGTACCAATTCATCGGTAATCTCAATATCTTTCTTGCTGCCGAAAGATCCAATGATGATTTCGAAAATATTCAGTAGTTTGCGGGCGTCTCCGCCAGAAATTGCCAATAGCGCATTGGTTTCCGAAAGCTTGATCTTTTTTTCCTTCATCACTGAATCCTCAGCAATGGCTTTGTCCAAAATAGACAGCAAGGAATCTTTCGAATGTCCGTTTAACGTGTAGACTTGACATCTAGACAAAAGTGCCGATATCACTTCAAACGATGGATTTTCAGTCGTGGCGCCAATTAACGTAACGATTCCTTTCTCAACAGCTCCAAGCAATGAATCCTGCTGTGCTTTCGAAAACCGATGGATTTCATCAATAAACAAAAGAGTTACTGCTTGTTGAAACATCCCAGCTTTTTCTACTTTTTGTATGACTTCTCGCACGTCCTTTACACCTGAAGAAATTGCGGAAAGTTGATGGAATGGGCGATCTAAATGCGTGGCAATTAGATGGGCTAATGTGGTTTTTCCAACGCCTGGAGGGCCCCAAAAGATCATGGAAGGAATAACTCCTGAATCCAAGGCTCTACGAAGGGATGCACCTTCTTTCAATAAATGATCCTGCCCCTGATAGTCATCAAGAGTTTTTGGACGCATTCGTTCGGCAAGAGGAGCGGTAATTCCCATGGGATAAAAGTAGTGAAAAGTGAGAGTGGAAATGTGAAAAGAAGAAAATATTGGCGTTCCTTCTTTCTGCTTTTAGCCGTTTACCAAATCCTAATTATCGGAGGGATTCACAGGGAATTTGCTCATCAATTCGAACTTGCCACCCATGCGCTGCATGAGGTCGTTCCACAGCGATTCTTGCTCTGTGTTCATGATGACAGAACTTGGAACATTGTTTAGTACGATCCAAGATTTCTCCTTCATTTCAGCCTCTAATTGGCCTTCTTCCCAGCCGGAATAACCGATGAAAAAGCGCACTTCTTTCGCCTTACCAGGAATCTTCGTAACAATGGACTTCATGTCTTCAAAATCACCTCCAATATATAGGCCCTGATCAATAGGGTAGGCATTTTCGAGGCTCTCGCCAAAGCTATGGATGTAGTATAAATTTGAAGTGTCAACCGGGCCGCCAAGACTTACTTTGAAATCGATGGTTGGAAAACCTTCGATAGAATCAGTAAGGCTCGTTTCGACATACTTATTGAGTACAAAACCGAAGCTTCCATTCTCGTTGTGATCACACAAATAGATAACGGAACGCGAAAAATAATCATCCGCTAGAAATGGTTCTGAGATGAGGATGCTGCCCTTCTGTGGTTTGGCGTCTGTGGAAAAATCGAAATCGATCACTAATCGAATATACAAATTGTTTACAAAAATGTAGGGGGACGACGCAAGTTTATCGGAATATCTTGCAAGAATGGTGACGTTGAACGAAGCGAGAAAACAAAACTCTGATTCAGTCCAATCGGCGTCCAGTCAAAGGATAGCGCCCAACAGTGCATGTCACGATTTAGTGAAACACGCGCGTTTGTAATTTTTGCTTCCTTGATATCAAAATTTGTTCTTGTGCTAATTTTCCATCGCTTCGTAAAACTGATATCTCCCTGAAACATCAAGGTTTGGATCTGGTTGTATGTGTTCGGATTCGTTTCAGAAATTGCCGTATTTCTCGTTAATGTGAAAACATGTGAAAACGTTGCCTTCCAGGGGATCTCGAAGTCAAGGAATTGTTCTGGATTTAATAAATAGTAATTGAAATCGGCTGTCCAGTTCTGTCCAATATTGTCAACCGCATTCTTCAGGCGTTCCCTACTTTTTTTAGAGGCCAGCGTTACGGAAGTAGCAACGTCAAAACGAGTAATTCGACCTAATGCCTGCCAACCAGTGCGCGTTTTCCAAGCGTAATCTTCATTTACAGTGCTTTGAGCGCCAGTGGAATCGTTCCAGTTATAAGGCGATAAATTAGCGTTGGCAACAATGTTTATGAAGTCTACCGGACTCGTTCTCATACTGAAGTTGAAGTCACGAAGTGGGCGCAAAGTATCTTTAAAATCAAAGCTACTTCGAATCGAAAGGGCGTCGATAATCATGGTGCGTTTGAATCCGTCTACTGTATCCTTTTCAGATTTACGTTTCAACTGAAAGGTATTGTTTACACCAAAACTGATAATGTTCTGATCTCTAGTAGATGAGATGTTGTAAGCACTACGTTCAAATCGTGAATAATTTACAGGAATCGTATCCTGCAAATAGGTCGAAACCGGATTCCAATTCGGACGCCAGCTATAGCTAATTGAAGGTGTCATCAAATGACGAAGCAGCGGTTTGTTTTTACCGACAAATCGATAGTAGCTATACAAAACCGCTGTTGCCGATGCACCCACGCTCATCGTTTGAGCCATGCCAAATTGTTGCACTGTATCCGTAATAACGGTGTTCGTTGTTGTGTCGTAGGACTTCTCGAACTGCTGAAAATTTAAGTAGTTCGCATAATTCATTGATGGCGTAATCTTCAAAATGTTCTTAAACAATGAGGCAGTGGTGGCCAATCGTACGTCTTGTGAGATTCCGTTAATGAATTTGTCACCAATTTCAGCGAAATTTCGGTCACGCATCAATGTGTCTTCAAACAAAGCCTGATTTTGACCTTCAAAGTTGTAGGTAACGGAGAATTGTCGTGCCATCTCCCGGAAACCTTTCAAATTTCCTGTTGCTTTTACAATCTTCTTGAAAGGGAAGATTCGCGTCATGTTGGCGTTAAAAACCGGACTTTGAAGCGATACATTTTGCGAAATGGAATTCTGACGCAATGAAATCTTTCCTCCCATGGTTAAGGGCTTTCCAGGAAATTTTCTGGAAATATTGATGTCTGAGCTCAAGGTATTATTAAAGTAATCCGCATTGATCGGATCCAGACTGTTTTGCGTATTATTATCCGATTGGAAATTAACGTTGGAGGTAAACGTCCAAAACGGGCTTGATTTGATGTCTTTTCTGTGGTTCCAAACAATTGTCGACTTGTTCTGAGCTGTGGAGTCAGGGAATCCTCGTCGGAATTGATCAAAACTCAAATTAAGCGTTCCGCTGTATTTGTATCGAACATTGTAATCAGTACGATTGCGTAACCCCCAGGATCCACGGCTATAGATCGATCCGTAAAACGTGGTCTGAAAATTATCGTTGATTGGCCAATAGTAGCCTAAATCGCGCACTCCGAATCCGAAAGTTGAAGGCATTACGATCTCCGGGAACATCAATCCTTTTGTTTTATCCTCCATTTGAGGAATGATGCTGAATGGAAGTCCAATGGGGGTTGGAACTCCTGCCAACCAAAGGTTCATCGGCCCGGATACAATCCGTTTGTTTGGCACCAATACAGCTTTCGATAGTTGGAAGTGATAATGCGGTTCTTCCAAATTACAAGAGGTGAATCGACCTTGTCTGAAATGAACTTCTTCATTTGCGTGCCTCTTGGCGATTCCCATGTAGAGGAAATTCTCGTCTTGCTGAATAGCAACTTCTTCAATGAACGCCTTTTTTGTGTCGAAGTTGTAGCGAACGGTTTCAGCGATAATCTCATCGCTGCCATCCGCAAATTTTGGAAGTTCTACCTTATTGGAATCCTCATCATATCGGTACATCGCAAGAATTTCCTGCGATTTGAAATCAACCATGATGTAACCGGCGTCCAAACGAACTTCGCCATTATCAACGAAGGCTTTCCCCCATAAATGCACCACTTCATTGCGCAAATCCGCGTAGCTGGAATCTTCTGAGCCGTAAAATACCGGAGCCTCAAAATCTTCATCGTCAACAGAAACGGTGTCACTAATTTCTTGCGTGTAACCAGCTGTAACACCCGACATTATTAACAATAAGGCGAGAATAACTTGCGATATGGAACGCTTTTTGGACAGAAGTAGAGTCTTAATTTTGTTTACGACAGCAATAACGCAGCAAAACTATTAAAATTACCTGTGAATGATTTATTTTAAGAAG
Source organism: Fluviicola sp. XM-24bin1 (assembly GCA_003149635.1). Classification (GTDB taxonomy): domain Bacteria; phylum Bacteroidota; class Bacteroidia; order Flavobacteriales_D; family Crocinitomicaceae; genus UBA4466. The sequence goes on along the minus strand of QCWI01000010.1, from coordinate 60,453 downwards.
AGTTGGCGATTGAAGACTTTAACAGTGGTTGGTATTCTGCTGTGTCTTCCGTTTGTGGCAAGCTCACAGGATGATGAGTTGTCATTAGGAACCATTAGAACTGTTGTCATTGATGCTGGGCACGGTGGTAAAGATCCAGGCTGTCACGGAAATTTTGCGCAAGAGAAGCACGTTTGCTTAGATATGGCGCTGATGCTAGGTGAAAAAATTAAGGCCGCTTATCCGGATATCAATGTGGTTTACACACGTGATACCGATGTTTTCGTTGAATTGGACGAGCGCGCGAAAATTGCCAACAGAAACAATGCTGATTTATTCATCTGTATCCATGCGAATGCTGCGAGTGCTTCGGCTTATGGAACAGAAACCTATGTTTTAGGGTTACACAGAACCGAATCGCAACAAAAGGTTGCCGAACGAGAGAACTCCATTATCCACTTGGAAGATGACGGAGGAGAGAAGTACAAGTCTTTCGATATGTCACCGGATGCGATCATTGCGCGTCAAATTCAGTTGAGCGTATTTTTAGATCAATCCATCATGTTTGCTTCGCATTTGCAATCAGAGCTTAAGAAAATTGGTCGTCACGACAGGGGAGTGAAGCAAGCAGGATTCCTTGTATTGTATAAAACGACCATGCCAAGCGTGCTGATTGAAACAGGCTTTCTTACTAATCCGAAAGAGGAGAAGTTTTTGAGCGATTCTACCACGCAATTAAAGATGGCGTCCGCAATGTTTGATGCCTTTGAGACCTATAAAAACGATCTTGAAGGGATCGATTCACAAACAGATCTTGATCGACCTGAAGAAGTTGTTAACAGTGATAACCCGGAGCCAACCGAACCACAATCAGGAGATATTGTATTCCGTGTGCAAATTGAAACTTCTGAAAAGGCAATTCGTCTTACAGACCCTAAATTTAAAGGGAATACGGTGTTTGAGTATCAGCAAGGAGGATTGTACAAATATACTGTCGGTCAGCACGTGAACGATTTTGACGCTGCAAATGAGCACAAAAAGAAGATGCGAAACGAAGGTTTTGAACATGCTTTCGTCGTTGGTTTCCTCAATGGAGAGCGAATAGATTTGCAAAAAGCTATTAACTTAGCAGAAAAATGAGCTTGTGAAGATTTCGAGAGAATTAATCGTAGGAATTGTCACGTTGGCGGCCATCGGATTGTTGGTTGCTGGAGTGAATTTCTTGAAAGGAAATAGCTTCTTTGGAGGGGATGACGTGTACTACGCATATTTCTCCAATTCCGCAGGGGTGACGCCTTCAAATTCTATTTACTACAACGGAGTTATCGTTGGTAAGATTACCGACGTTGAGCTTACGGGTAGCGCTGATCCGAACAAAGCTGTTAAAATCACTTTTAACATTCAGGACAAAGATTTCCGCATTCCGAAGAACATGGATTTGCAGGCAGGTGGTGCCGAAAATGACTTACTCGGAAAAGGGATTATCATTTTACCAACGGAAGATTCTGTGAAGATGACCATGGGCGGATTCTACAAGCCTGGCGATAAAATCCAAGGGCTAGTATCGGAATCGTTGCAATCTCAGATTGAGGCTGAAATCGGCCCGGTTCGAGATAACATCAACTTTGTATTGACCAACCTTACAAGTTTTACCGATAAACTAGCGGCTTTCTGGGATACCACAGCATCCTCTGAAATGGAGCAAAGTCTTGTGGAGGTTCGTTTGGCGATTAAGAAATTTGGTAACGCTGCAGATATGATCAACGACCTGGTCGCAGAGGAGAAAAGCAAGGTTTCCCGCATTATGTCGAATGTGCAGGAAATTACTGCGAATCTTAAGAAGAGTAATGATACTGTGAAAGCGATTGTTGGTAATGTGAAAACAATTACTGACGATTTGGTAACTGCTGACTTCAAAGGAACCATAGAAAACGCCAAGAATACGTTGGCCACGGTCAACAAGGTGCTGGATGCAGCCCTCACTGGCGAGGGTACCATCGGCAAACTGATTAGCGACGACAGTCTCTACATGGAATTGGTGCAAACCAACCAACAGCTGCAAGACTTGTTGGAAGATCTTCAAAAACATCCGGAACGATATATTCACTTCTCCGTCTTAGGTGCTAAGTCCAAAAAGAACTTTACCGAAGCAGAGGAGAGGAAAATCAGGAAGGAAGTCATAGATAAATAGCAATTCAAGGTAAGTTCGATTACCGCCGTTAAATTATGGGTCAAATCATTTTCGCAGTTCTACTCGCTGCAGGCTTAGGTTTTTTCGCATGGAATGTGCGCAAAGTTCGTTCAAACATCCTTTTAGGTAGAGACGTTGATCGCTCTGACAATAAAAAAGAGCGCTGGAAAACCATGTTACTCGTAGCATTTGGTCAACAGAAAATGTTCGCGCGCCCTATTCCGGCATTGTTGCACTTCGCTATTTATGCTGCATTCGTGATCACGCAAATTGAATTGATTGAAATCTTCGTAGACGGTCTTTCCGGTCAGCACCGTATTTTCCGTAGCTCACTTGGTGGTTTTTACACGTTCATGATCTCATTTATTGAGATTCTTTCTGTGGCAGCATTGATCGCAACAGTGACCTTCCTCGCTCGAAGAAATCTATTGAAAGTGCCTCGTTTCAACATGAAAGAGATGAACGGCTGGCCTAAAATGGACGGTAACATGATCCTATTCATGGAGATTGTTTTGGTAACGTGCATTTTCACGATGAATGGAGCCGATGAAGCAGCGCACAAACAGCTGATGGGATCATCTGATCCTTATTACGGATTTACAATCAGTAGCTTGATCAGTCCTATGTTTGAAGGGATGAGTCTCGAATCGCTGCACACATTAGAGCGCATCGGTTGGTGGGGACACATCATTATGGTCTTCGCATTCTTGAACTACCTTCCATATTCGAAGCATTTCCACATCGTTTTGGCATTCCCGAATACTTATTACAGTAACCTAGAGAAAAAAGGCCGCTTCACCAATATGGAATCAGTTACCAACGAGGTAAAGCTAATGATGGATCCAACGGCCGATCCTTTTGCTGCACCGCCTGAAGGAGCACCAGAACCACAGCGTTTTGGAGCGAAGGATGTGACCGACCTTACCTGGAAAAACTTATTAGATAGTTACACGTGTACAGAATGTGGACGTTGTACATCCTCTTGTCCGGCGAATTTGACCGGGAAATTACTTTCACCGCGTAAAATCATGATGGATACCCGCGATCGTTTGGTGGAAGTTGGAGATAACAAGCGCAAACATGGCGCTGATTACGATGATGGGAAATCCTTGCTTGGAGATTACATCACGGAAGAAGAATTGTGGGCTTGTACTTCTTGTAACGCTTGCGTGCAGGAATGTCCAGTCAATATCGACCCGCTTTCCATTATTGTCGATTTACGTCGATACTTAGTAATGGAAGAATCAAAAGTACCGAGTGAGTTAACGGGAATGTTAACCAATATTGAAAACAACGGCGCTCCATGGCAATTTAGCCCAACGGATCGCTTAAACTGGGCGAATGAAGACTAATCACGATTTGAAAGAATTAGAGGTAGACGGGAAAAAGTTATCTCCTGTGCTGCCAGATGAAGTAAAAAACTACCTCATCGATATCGATGGTACCATCTGTGACGATATTCCGAACGAAGAGCCAGAACGCATGGCTACGGCAGGATTGTATCCAGATGCTTTGGAAACAATCAATCGTTGGTTCGAGCAAGGACATATCATTACCTTCTTCACTTCGCGTATTGAAGAGCACCGTGAGGTGACGGAGAAGTGGTTAAATGATCACGGATTCCAGTACCACGGATTATTGATGGGTAAACCACGCGGCGGAAATTATCACTGGATTGATAATCATATTGTTCGCGCTACACGATACGAAGGTAAATTCACCGATTTGGTGGATGAAACAGTAAATATTCAAGTATTTAAAAAGTAAATCATGAGTCTAGTTGTTCCAACAATGGCCGAAATGATGGCGAAGGGAGAAGCACCAGAATACCTTTTTTGGGTAGGGTGCTCAGGAAGTTTTGATGATCGCGCAAAGAAGATCACCAAGGCGCTTGTGAAGATTTTGAACGAAACGAAAGTGAGTTTCGCGGTTTTAGGAACGGAGGAAAGTTGTACAGGAGATCCAGCGAAACGTGCTGGAAACGAGTTCACTTTCCAAATGCAGGCGATGATGAACATTCAAGTGCTGGATGGTTACGAGGTAAAGAAGATCGTGACTGCTTGTCCGCACTGTTTCAATACCTTGAAGAATGAATATCCTGAGTTAGGAGGAAATTACGATGTAATCCACCACACACAATTGATCCAAGAATTGATCAATCAAGGGAAATTGACTTTGAAAGGAGGGGGTACCTTCAAAGGAAAGAAAATCACGTTCCATGATCCTTGTTACCTAGGTCGTGCAAACGACGTTTACGAAGCTCCACGTGCGCTAATTGAGAAATTAGACGCTGAGTTGGTAGAAATGAAACGTTGTAAAACCAACGGTTTGTGTTGTGGAGCAGGTGGGGCTCAAATGTTCAAAGAAGCCGAAAAAGGAAATAAGGAAATCAACGTGGAGCGTACAGAAGAAGCATTGGAAACTTCTGCGAACATTATTGCCACCGGATGTCCTTTCTGTAATACCATGATGACCGACGGTGTTAAAAACTTCGAGAAAGAAGATTCTGTTGAAGTTCTTGATGTTGCCGAGCTTATCGCAAATGCAGCAGAGCTGTGATGTTTAGTCACTTATCTCCCGATAGTAAAGTCTGGATCTATACCGCGGATCGCGAATTTACCGCAGCGGATAAAGAAGTCGTAGCCGATGCCATGGGACGATTCCTTCCCCAATGGGCTGCTCACGGGAATTCATTGTTTGGTGATTATTCTATTGAATACAATCGTTTCTTAATCCTTGTTGTAGATGAGTCTCAGGCCGGAGCATCGGGTTGTTCCATCGATACGTCCGTTCGGTTCATCAAAGATTTAGGAGCACATTTGAATATCGATTTCTTCAATCGGTTAAATATGATTGTTGAGAAAGACGGCGCTTTGAGCACGGTTCACATTTCTGATCTCAAAGACCATTCTGGCGCTTACGTCTTCAATCCCATGATCACCCAACTCGCTGATCTTTGTAACAATTGGAAGGTGAAAGTAGAGGAGAGTCCGTTTGTTTAATTCTTAGCTGAACATCTCTATTGTGGATAAGTTTCGAGCGCTCTCTTAGTTTCACTTGGACATATTCTTTGTACATTAGATTTCTAACTGATAATAAGCGAGCTACAATATCTTATTGTAAAAAGTACTATTTCTTTGTATATTTGACGCATGCTTGAGAATAACCGATTCATTTTCAATAAAATGCGGGGTGGTGTCTTACGTCTTATATTGTCAGTGGTGCTGACTGCGGTTATTTTTCCTGCTTTGGCGCAAACGTACACTTTCGCTACACTTACTGGATCACCTACTATGAACACTGCCGGTTGGAATCTAACTGGCAACGCTGCAATCGGCGATACGCCCGGAGATGTGAATACTGATTATGATGAATTGGTACTCACCACAAACTTCGGAACCTTCCAGAGTGGAGCGGTGTTCTGGAATACACCCATCGATCTTCAAGTTTGTACAAAATGGACGGTAGAGTTCGATTTTCGAATCTTCGGTGGTTCTGGTGCTGATGGATTGGCCTTTTGTTTCTTGGATGTTCCTCCAACGGGCTTTGTTTCTGGAGGTGGAGTAGGGATTCCAGCTTCGGCCAATGGTTTAAAAGTGGTGATGGATCCATTTGATAACTGTGGTGGGCCGAATCCTGAATTGCAGATTTATTCTGGAACCGGTTATGATGAATGTATCGGTGGAATTACAAAGCTAGAGAACAACCTTGGGAATCTCGGATTTGTTCGAAGCAATAACTATCAGCCTGCAAAGATCACCTACGACAACGGAAATGTAGAATTCTTCATCAATAATACTTTGTATTTGACGGCTTACGCACCTGCGAACTTTACTGGGTTCATGGGATTCACCTCTAGTACTGGAGGATCGAATGATTTGCATTCCATTAAAAACGTAGTGATTTACACAGAGCAGGCGGTTTCAGATGCCGGCCCCGACGTAACAATCTGTGACGGGCAGTCGGTGCAGATTGGATCTACGAACAATTCCCAATACATCTACAATTGGACTATGGGTACTGGATTGAATTCTACCACGATTTCAGATCCAACATTCACTTTAGGAAATTCAGGAACAACTCCAATTACTCAAACATTGGTGGTGGAAACGTCATTGACCTCTAATCCTGGGGTTTGCCCAACAACGGATACCGTTGAGATTACCATTGCACCAAATCTTCAGCAGACAATTAACGAAACGGCGTGTGGTAATTCGTATTCATGGAATGGAACAACGTATCAAACCAGTGGAACCTATACGCAGCAGTTTCAAACCATTTACGGTTGTGATTCGACGGTGACGCTGAATTTAACCTTGAATCCAAACCCAACAGTTTCAGCACCAGACGCTACAATTTGTGAAGGAGATCAAGCGACCATTACCGCGGCGGGAGCAAATTCCTATAATTGGACAAGTGTTCCTCAGGGCGGATCTGCTAGCGTAAATGTTTCTCCCTTGACCACCACGACGTACGAAGTAATTGGTACAGATGCCAATGGATGCGCGGATACAGCGTATGCAACGGTAACTGTAAATCCTGCACCAAATATTGTAGTGAATGCAGCGCCGGATTCCATTTGTGTAGGAGAGGATGCCGTGATTTCGGTTTCTGGTGGACAATCGTACAATTGGACGGGAGGAGCGGTTGCAAATCCTTCAGGAACCACGAATACCGTAACTCCGAATCAAACAACTATCTATACAATTGAAGGAACTGGAGCCAATGGATGTATTGGAACCGCAACAATTGATATTGTGGTGACACCACCTCCAGCATTAAGTATCGCGGGACTGGTTCCTGCGATTTGTGAGGGAGATTTAGTCGATCTAACAGCAAGCGGAGCCACTAATTTTGAGTGGATCGGGCCTTCAATTAGTAATCCTGGTGCGAATCCGCAACAACTTTCTCCGAATCAACAAACATCGTATCAATTGGTGGGAACAACAAATGGATGTTCAGACACACTAGATTTCACTATCGATGTGAATCAGGCGCCAGTACTAAATATTCAACTTCCGGACGCGTTTTGTGCCGGAGAATCGGATACAGTTTTCGTCACTGGAGCCACTTCGTACAGCTGGAGTCCTTCGGTTCAGGAAATCGCACCGGGAGTAGCCATTGTGAATCCAGTGTCTTCAACTTCTTACACGATTACAGGTACGGATGCTTTTGGATGTTCGTCTTCCATTACGGGCACAGTGAGTGTATTACTCCAGCCAACTCCAATCTTTGTTGCCAGTGATTACGAATTGGATGTGTTTTTATCAACGAGCGTTTACTTTACGAATCAATCAGAAAATGCGACGTCCTACGAATGGGATTTTGGAGATGGCAACGGTTCAACAGATGTAAATCCTTCGCATGAGTACCCGGCACAAACAACGGGGGAGTATCAAGTTGGGTTAATTGCTTACAACGATCTTGGATGTTCAGATACGGTGTATCAATGGATTCGAGTAGCGGAAGGTCTTTTATTCTACGTCCCGAATTCCTTTACGCCTGACGGAGATGAAGTAAATCCACTGTTTTTAGCAAGTTTCATTGGTGATTTCGATGAATTTAATTTCGAATTATCGGTGTATGATCGCTGGGGGCAATCGGTATTCACGACTAAAGATGTGTACTATGGCTGGGATGGAACTTTCAATGGTGAATACGTTCCAGACGGAACTTACACGTGGGTAATTGACTACAAGCGGAAGTACAACGACGAGCGCCAGACGATTCATGGTCACGTGAACGTTCTTCGATGAGTTACTGAAAGGTGTGTAGACTCATAACTAACACTTCGAGATCCTGAGTGTCGGTTATTTCTTATTCATTATTACTTATTTATTATTCAACTCATAACTCATCATTCCTTCTTCTTTTCCCGTTTATCCAATCTCATCCCAGCAATAAGTCGAATCGTATTGTACGTTTGTTGATAGGAAAGATCTCGGAATCGAATGGATTTTACATCGAAATTGGTATGCAACCACAAGAAGTACTTCGCTTTGGAATAACCAATAATGAATCTCAAATCCAATCTAGGAGCCAATCCCAAAAAGCCTCGGCCTTGTCCTTCTGCGGCAAAGAACTTTGATTGAAGCACACCGCCTAATCCACCAAATCCGGCCGCTTGCCAATTCTCCCAGCGATATACATAAGCGTAGCCTGGAACAATTCCAATATCCAAGGCCGTAATTGTCGAAACGCGATTGATATTTTGCGTCGTATCGACCAATCCCACAGGAAGTAATCCTCCTTCATCATTCGTTGAGCCAAAGAGGTTCAAGGTTCCTTTGAAATACCAAGTTCCATGCGATTTGTTATAATCTCCCACTTTGCCCAAAACGGAATTCATCCTAAAGTCTTTCGATCGGAAATACCACGTATTTACGGAGAAGCTTGTAGATCGTGTCCGCGGCATTTTTGCGTTTGGTGAAAGCGAATTCAATGTATCATTCCATTGATAGGCGTCCTTGAGCACGTAGCCATTATAGTTCCTGAAATCAAAATCCCAAAAGGTTTGTCTGAAGTTGAATTTAAAACCGAGGTCCAAATAATTGGAAGGCCCAAATCGGCTTACTGGGCGAAGTAATACGGGCAAACCAAATCCAATGCGAAGTGCTGCCCATTTATACGCGAATCCAAGTCCCATAATCAACCGTTGATTGTGTCGATACTTTAAACTATTTACGTTATTGTCGAAATCACTGCGAATGGTAAAAGGAGCAGAGGAGAAGCCCAAATCCGAATACAATACAATTTTGTTGCGGTACGAATTGTAGGGAACGCTGTCCAATGAATCTTGAGAGAATCCAATGGAGTTGATAGACAGCAGGATAAGTACAAGGAATTGCTTCACGGGGCAAAATTAAGCATTCCACCGAACTCAAACATGCCAGAATTCGTAACTTTCAAACAGCATGCAGTTTATGAAACCATTTCTTGTCTTGTGCTTCTTCGCTTGCTCGTTTTTCGTTACTGGGCAAAACGATCCATACGTTGATTACTTGGTATCACTACTCAAAACCGATATTTCCGACAAAAAGCGCGTCAAGACCTACAGCGATCTAGCTGAATACATTGGTGATGAGAAAACTTGGATGAGCTATAACAAAAAGGCTCTCGTGCTTGCCCGAAAGAAACTGAAAGAAGTAAAAGGCAAAGCGCGAAGGTTTTACATGATCGCAGTTGCCGATGCTTATAACAACTACGGTTTTTACTCAGATAATCAAGACGATAAGGATAATGCGCTGAAGTATTACTTTAAAGCCTTGAATAATTTACAAAGAGCAAGGCGATCTTTAAGGAAAGGGAGGTGTGATGAATAATATCGGGGTTATGCTTTCGAATCAAGGCGATTATGAAGAAGCCCACGATTATCTGGTTCAAGCGCTAAAAATTAAGCGGAAAATCAATCCTTCAGAATTAGCGAAGAACTACATGAACCTTGGCGTCAATTATGACAAACGTGGAGATACTTCAAGTGCTATGCGCAATTACCGTCTCGCTTTGGATGTTGCGATTGAGGAAAATGATCATGAAGATATCGCCACGGTGTACAATAATATTGGTTCTATTTACCACGGTGCTGCCCAATACAATAGCGCAATTCCGTACTTGACAAATGCAGTAATACATTATCGTCTCGCCGGAGATGAAGTCGGTGAAATTTGGTCAAGTGCCAACCTCGGTTCATCGTACGACATGGATGGAAACGAAGACAGTGCTCATTACTATTTGTTCAGGGCGCTTGATTTAGCCCAATATTATGAGATTCCTAGCATCGATGAGATGATTGCGGAGAAACTCCATATGTATTACAGGACGAATGAAGATTGGTACAATTCCTTGAAGTATCTGGAAATTCAAATTGATTTGAAAGATAGTTTATCCAATGTTCAAGCGCAAAAAGAAGCGTTACGACAGAAGTTAAAGTACGATAGCAAGATCGAAAAAGTGGAATTAAAAGCGAAGCAAGAAGCAGATCGTGCTAGAGATAGACAGCGATTGTGGTTCATTGGAATCGTGGCGGCGCTGCTGGCCGTTTTTCTCGGGATTGTCTACAGTCGATTGCGCGTTACGCGAAGGCAGAAGGAAACCATAGAAAAACAAAAGGACGAAATCGAAGAGAAGAACCATGAAATTGTGGATTCGATGAATTCAGCGAAGCGTCTACAGGAAGCCATGTTGCCTTCAGAAGAGGAGTTGTACGGTGATTTCGAGGATGGGACTTTGATTTATCTTCCCAAGGACATCGTTGCAGGAGACTTTTATTGGTCTCACAAAGATGCAGAAGGATCACATCATTTCGCTGTAGCAGATTGTACGGGGCATGGAGTCCCAAGTGCTTTGATGGGCGTTGCATGTGAGAATGCCTTAAATCAGGCAGTAAAGGATGTGCCGAATGGAAGTCCTGCGGATATTTTGAATCGGACGAATGACTTGGTAGTTGCTTATTTCGAAGCGAATCAAGAAGAAATAAAGAACGGAATGGATCTCGCGTATTGTAAGTGGCATCCTACTAATAAGACCTTAGAGTTCTCGGGTGCTTACAATCCGCTTTGGCTTTGGATGACGGAAGCAAAAGAGTGGAAAATCACGAAAGGAGACCGACAGCCGATAGGGAACTTTGAAAAACGCATCAGTTTTACCTCTCATAAAATGGACATCGGAGAAGATTGTTGGATTTATTTGTTCAGCGATGGTTATCAAGATCAATTTGGAGGAGAGGATGGTAAAAAATTGAAATCAACCGGATTCAGGAAAGTACTTGAATCCAATGTAGGGCAGACCGGTGCTGATCAAAAGAAAGCTTTGGAATTATTTTTCGAAATGTGGAAAGGCAATGAAGAGCAAATTGATGATGTATGTATTTTAGCAATTAAGTTGATCAGCAGTAAATAAGTATAGCGAATGAGTAAATCGAACCGAATAGGATTCATTGTGTTTGTATGTGTGATAGCTGCTTATGGTTGCTACAGACTTTTCTCTCTTTTTGATTTATATCCTTCTGCAACGACTGGTAGTGGAGAAATGGTGGAAGAAGAGCTAGCATTCGATACGCGAGAAGATTTTGGAAAAGCGCTCTTTTTCGATCCCAGCCTTTCCAGCGATCGTACGGTTTCGTGTGCAACATGTCACAAACCCGAAATGGCCTTTACGGATGGAAAAGTAAAGTCTGAAGGTGTAGGAGGGAGATTGGCCTTTCGCAATTCTCCAACGCTGTTGAATCTAAGAGATGCTTCTGTCTTTATGTTCGACGCTCATATTACTTCCTTGCATGAACAGGCTTTGGCGCCCATCCAGGACACCAATGAAATGAACATGCCCATGGGCGATTTAATCGAACGATTGAAACAAGTGCCGCATTATGCAGATGCTGCACGTCAACTTTTCAAAAGAGAATTGGATTCTTGGGTGGTGACTCATGCATTGGAAGCTTTTCAAAAGTCCTTGGTTTCCGAGAACAGTGAGTTTGATAAATATTTAAAAGCGGAGGCAGAATTGTCCCCTGACGTAGAAAAAGGATGGGAACTCTTCAAAGGATTGCAATGCATCCAATGTCATTCCTTACCGCATTTCACCAATTACGAAGCATTGAACAACGGATTGTATCACAATTACGGTGATGACCCGGGCAAATTCAGAATTGCAGGCGATCCAAATAAAATGGGGGCTTTTAAAGTTCCTAGTTTGAGAAATGTCGCGTTGACTGCTCCCTACATGCACGATGGTTCAATGACCACTTTGGAAGAAGTAATTGATCATTATTCCAAGGGAGGTGTCGGTGGCAAATACCAAGACAAGCGTGTTAGAAAAAGATCGTTGACCTCGGAAGAGAAAAAATATTTGATTACCTTTCTCAGCGCGCTAACGGATACGAGCTATTTGCGTGATTTCTGATGACTTACATAAAAGTTTTTCGCTTTTAAAACGATTCGGAAAAGCCTACAAACAGAGCCTTTTGTTATGAGCACATAATATTGGCAACGTTTTTGCGTTAGACATTGTAACCAAATGTATTATTAACAGTTATGGGAGTATAAAGTCTGCAAGCTTTATAAAACCAAACTAGAACTATTTAAACCAGAACCAATGGCAGTGAACCCTGTTTACCACCAGACGAATGACCGTCTCCAGGAGGAGTTGGTTATTATTCAGGAGGCGAAGGAGAATCCGGAGCGATTCGGACCACTGTATCAGAAATATCATGAACAGATATTTCGCTACATCTATCAACGGATGGATGATGAACATTTGGCTTTTGATGTTACATCGCAAGTTTTTGTGAAGGCGTTGAAAAACCTTCATAAGTACGAGTACAGAGGTGTTCCATTCTCCTCGTGGCTCTATCGTATCGCTAAAAGCGAGTTGTACCAGGCATTTCGCGATAGAAAAGCAAGAAGAACGGTGAACGTTGAAAGCATGCATCTTTTTGAGATGGTGGAAGAGTTTGAAGAAGACGACTCCGTTACCAACAAGAAAAAGTTGCTACAATGCTTGTCATTGTTGAAAGATGGAGATTTGCAATTGATCGAATTGCGTTATTTCGAGAAACGCTCTTACCGCGAAATCGGTGAGATTCTTGAAATCACGGAGAACAATGCAAAGGTACGGACATTCAGGGCGCTGGAGAGGTTAAAGAAGCTATTTATGAAATAATAATACAAATGGAAAAAATAAAGACCATTTTAGACCGCGAGCCAATTAGCTCAGATTATATCAGGTCTAAACAGGATTTCGCAAATGTGGTTAAAGGTGCGAAAGGTCTCGGGAAACCCTACTGGCAGACAAATTGGTTCTATGGAACCGTTGGTGTTGTAGCAGTTGCTGTCATTGTTACCGCTGTAACACTTTCCAGTTCAGATACTCCAGTGAAGAAGCCTGATAACAATCAAGCCGTTGTTATGACATCCGCAGATGACCAGAAAAAAGATCCGGTTATCAAAGAAGCCAAAGAAAATACCGATTCAGAAGAAGAGGTTGTTGCGGCGGATTCTGAAGAAACGTCAAACGAGGAAGAAACTTCCCAATCGAACACCAATTCAGAAGAAACTACAACAACGCAATCCACCCAGAATACTTCAGAAGGAACAACGAATACCGCTGCACGCAAAACGCAAGAAGAGGAGGAAGTTGTAAAAAAGGCAGAAATTGGAATGCCAAACCTTGCCGGTGTTACTGGAGGGCCAATTGCGTTCCGTGATTTTTGTGATCCACTCGGAATTCAGGTAGATGGAGGCGTCATGATTCATCAATACACGATTCAATACCGTTCTTGTGCACGTGATATCACTGCAAGAATTCGTGGAAATAGATTGCCTTCTCAAGTATGCGACGAAATCCGTGATTGTGGATCAGCAATTGAAGTTACTTTCTCGAATTTCAAGGCCGTAGATCGCGATGGAAAGCCTGTTCAACTTAAGGCTTTCTCATTAATCACGAAACCTTAAAAAACGGTTTAATACGATCATTCAGAAGAGACAACCACTCATCAACATTTTACGTTTAATAAAATGTTAACGATATTAATTGCACAGTTGCCAAAACATTCATATTTTCGTGCCGTTGAAAAACAGGTAAATACCTCAAACTTAACTGGAATGAGAAATTCATTTTTTCTATTACTACTATTTGCTGCGTCAACTGCTTACACAAATGCGCAGCACACCAACTTCAATACTCAGAGTAACTGGGCATTGAACAAAAAGGAAATTCTATTCGGTTTCGGTGGAACACAATTCCTTGGAGACTTGGGAGGACGTGATCAAATTGGTACAGACTACAGTCTTGCTGATATCGATTGGGCGTCTACAAGTTTAGGTGGAATGGTCGGTTACCGTTTCCGCTTTCACCCACGTTGGGCAACATCAACAACTTTGAACATCGGTATGGTTCGTGGTGACGATGCATTAACAAATGAAATCGTTCGTCAATCGCGTAACCTTCATTTCCGTTCTATGTTCTACGAGTTGCAACAGCGAATCGAAATTATCATTTTGGCAAACGAGAAGTTTGGTAACCGTTATGGATTGGGTGGACACAGCCGAAAAATGAAAAACCGCAACGAGCAAATTTACTTGTTCACTGGTGTAGGTGTCAACTACTACAATCCGAAAGCGCGTTTCCAAGGGGAATGGGTAGCTCTTCGACCATTGGGTACTGAGGGACAAGGATCAGGAGAAACTTTCACAGTGTATAATGGCGACGGTACTCAAGATTACGTAGCACCGGATCGTTACTTGCCAGTTACAGCTACAATTCCTTTCGGAGTTGGTATGCGTATGGGAATCGGTCGTATGTGGCGTCTAGGAATTGAAGCAACGTACATCAAGACTTTCACAGATTACATGGACGATGTAAGTGGATACTACGCAGACCCAGCTTATATTGCTGCTGCTACACAAGGAGATGCAAACGCTGCAGTCTACCTAGCGAATCCGGCAACTGATAACACGGCTTGGTTTGCACCAGGACAACAACGTGGAGATGCTCAAAACGATGCATTCTACACAGTAAACATCGTTGTTGCAAGAAACATTACTTATAAGGATTACGCGAAGTCGCGTCGTATGAACCGTTGGAGAGGACGTTACAAGTTCTAAGATTGTTCATATTTATTTGAAAGATATTAAGAGGTGGCTTCGGTCACCTCTTTTTCGTTTATACCTTTGCGAAAACCTTATTTATGTTCAAGTTAGTCCGATCCATTCTTTTTCAATTCGATCCAGAGAAAATTCACTACAAAACGGTAGGGATGATTCGTTTTATGCTCCGCATTCCTGGAATGAAAGGTTTGTGGAACAGCATGTATCGAGTGAAGGACGATCGTTTAAAACGCGAGGTGTTCGGGATCCAATTCGAGAACCCAGTAGGCTTGGCTGCAGGATTTGACAAAAATGCCTCCATGTATAACGATCTTGCTTATTGCGGATTTGGTTTTATAGAGGTTGGGACAGTCACACCAAAAGGACAGCCTGGAAATGAGAAGCCGCGTTTGTTCCGATTGAAAGAGGACGAAGCGATTATCAACCGAATGGGATTCAACAATGATGGTGTTGAGAACGCCGTAGAGAATCTGAAAAAACGAAAGACGCAATTAATCATTGGTGGAAACATTGGCAAGAATAAGGTAACTCCGAATGAATCAGCGACTGAAGATTATATCATTGCATTCAACGCTTTATTTGATTTCGTCGATTATTTCGTTGTGAACGTATCATCTCCTAATACGCCCAATCTGCGAGCGTTACAGGAAAAAGAGCCGTTGACTGAATTGCTTCAGACCCTTCAAGATCTAAATAACAAGAAACCTTCTAGAAAGCCTATTTTGTTGAAAATTGCTCCAGATTTAAGCAATGAACAATTGGATGATATCATTGATATCGTCAAAGACACGAAATTGGACGGAGTCATCGCTACGAATACGACGATTAGCAGAGACGGACTGAAAACTTCGAAAGAACGCGTTGAAGAAATTGGTGCAGGTGGGCTTTCTGGGAAGCCAGTAAAATCAAGATCTACCGAAGTTATTCGTTATTTGTCAGAGACTTCAAACAAAGCGTTTCCAATTATCGGAGTCGGCGGAATTCACTCTGCAGCTGACGCTCTGGAAAAGATCGAAGCAGGCGCTGATTTGGTGCAACTCTATACCGGATTTATCTACGAAGGGCCAAAGCTTGTTAAGGACATCAATAAGGCCATTTTGTCTAAGGGATAATTGGTATTTTTAAGTATGGAAAAATTGAAACTGATCGAATGTCCGCGCGATGCGATGCAAGGACTTCATGATTTTGTTCCTACGGATGTAAAAATCGATTACATCAACGGTTTGTTGGAATGTGGGTTTGACACCATTGACTTTGGGAGTTTCGTTTCACCGAAGGCCATTCCTCAAATGCGAGATTCAGCGGAAGTTTTGGAAGGATTGAATGATTCTGAAAGTCATCTTTTGGCGATAATCGCTAATGAACGCGGAGCCAATGATGCCGCATCTTTTGAGCGCATTAAATATCTGGGGTATCCTTTTTCCGTATCCGAAGAATTTCAGAAAAGAAATACCAATGCGACAATAGACGAATCATTCTCCCGAGTGGAAGGGATTCGTGAAATCGCTATGAAAGCCAATAAAGAGTTGGTTTTGTACTTGTCCATGGGATTCGGAAATCCTTATGGCGAGGACTGGCACCCAGATATTGTAGCGAAATGGAGCGAGAAGCTAAATAAGGAATTGGATATAAAAATTCTCGCATTATCCGATACCATTGGTGTTGCGAATCCTGAAATTGTGGATAGTTTGTTCGCTACCTTGATCAAAGAGCTTCCAGAAGTAGAGTTCGGGGCACATTTGCATACGGTTCCTGAAAATGCTCAGAACTTGGTGAAGGCTGCCTACGAAGCAGGTTGTCGCAGATTTGATGGTGCGATCAAAGGATTTGGTGGATGTCCCATGGCCAAAGACGATTTAACTGGAAATATGCCTACAGAAGCGATGTTGGCGTGGTTTGATGCCAATGCCGTCGGAACAGGAATCGATAATGATGCCTTCGTTAGTTCCATGCAAAAGGCCGTTCAGGTATTTCCGTAACTATTGCAGATTTCTGAATTATGAATTTGATGAAACATTTTCTATTATACTTACTCACAGCGTTTTTGCTGTTTTCATGCGACTCAGAAGTAAGCGATTCAAAACCAACAGACAAAGTCGGTGAGAAAAGTCAAATTGAAGTGCAGGAGACGGATTTCTCTGCCAATGAGTTTGACAATCCTAAAACACAAGCAATTTTGGAGGAATTGGATATTTGTGTCTTAAAGGATTCCCTTGGATTGATCGCAGAATGTACTCCGCAAAATTTTAGAGTGATTCCATTCAAAAAAGGAGCGGCCATAGAAGATGCGTTTATTCTTGAAGTTAAAGCTGGAATCCGACTGAAAGGAAGTGGAACGCCATTGCCTCCTGTGCGTCATATCATTGTTTTTGAACGCGTTAATGGAGAGTTGGTTCAGGTGAATGGATTCCGTGGTGATTTGATCGCAAAAGATACTGGGAAAGATGTCAACGATTTGATTCTTGCGTTGTACGTAAAGGCAGATGAGACCTTGTTCCAATGTCGATACGAATGGAACGGAGACAGATACGAATTCAAATCCATTGAAGGATTGGATTACGGTGAAGGGGTAAAAACCTTGTCTGAAGCTACTAGAGATTCGGTGACCAATGAGATTTATGGTTCCATCATGCAAAGCAACCTGATCTTTTAATGCGATTCTCCTTTCTAGCACTCACGCTCACTGGCTCACTGGCACTTACAATCGCACTGTCGAGTTGTACGTCGAATTATCCGCTGAAGTCAGTGGATTACAGTGATTTGTTTTGTGACGGTAACAGCAAAGTCTGGTTGGTTGATAAAATGATCGTCAACGACGTTGACGTTACTCGCACGGGGCTCAGGAACAAAGAAGTCTTCATTTTTCATGACAATGGTGTGATTGATCGACTACCGTTGCATGCTATGGGTCAAAACGATCCGAAAAAGGCTAGATATTACTTGGATTCGGATAAAAAAACGATGTCCATCACGTTCAGGAAACAAGAGGAATGGATGTTTAAGCTTTCTGTGTTGGAAGAAGAAAGAATTATCATGCGCCCATTAAAGAAGGGGAGTGCTCCGTTTACCTTGGAGCTGATTCCATTGCCAGAGCTCTAGCGTTTTACAATTTTCTCGCGGACTACTGCATTTCCTTTACGGATTTCCATCCAGTACATTCCTGCCGGTAAATCAGCTAGAGAAATTTGATTGGCATTCTCAAATACCGCTACCGATGCTCCAGAGAGCGTGTAGATTTGAATTAAATCGGGTTGCATATTGAAGTACACTTGATCTTCCGTTGGATTCGGCCCGAATTGAACCTGCAATACTTGTTCTTCTTGCAAACCAACTGGATCATCCACAAATACAGAAATAGAATCTAAATACAATTTGAATCCATCGAATGTACGATTCACAAACGCCAAATGTACCGTCTCACCGTCCAATCCAGCATCGCTCAAGCTAGCACTGTTCAATGTCCAGGTAGATAATTCAGCGAAAACAACTGCTACGGTATCTGTAAAGTCTGCGATTTGTGTTCCCGTGCGAGATGCTAATACAAAGTAACCATCAGGGAAAGAAGGATCATGAGAGCGACCTTCCCAGTAGACAAAGTTTCCATATGCTCCGAGTGTAATTGCCGGAGTGATGAGCCATCGATCAGCGGTTCCAATGGGTTCGAAGAACGAAGTAGATCCCACAATTGTATCCGTAGAGTCCAAAGGATCTGGCAACGCTATCCAGGCATCTGCAAATTCAGCAGTAGCTTGATTTGGAGTGAATCCATCATTGTCAACAAGGGTATAGCTTGCAGGGATTCCGTTGTCAAAATCTTCCTCGTAAACCAATGTTTGTGCTTGAGAATAGGTCAACAAACCAACAAATCCGATCGATAACAATTGCTTAATCATGGCGTAAAAGTACGATTTTGAAGTTACTCGGCGAGTATTATTAATATTTCTTTGTATTCCTGATAAAATGCGTCAAACTGTACCAATTTTGAGCGCAAAAAATCTTTGATTCTGATTCGGTCTTCCTCTTTGTAGAAATTAGCGTCTTCCAGAACCCATGAGACTCTTGAGACGTTTCTTCCTTGGAAAACACGGTCAAATTCATTCCATTGAGCAGTACCAACTTCCCCTTCCATAACAACACGAAGTTCTGTTAGTTGCTCCCAGAGAATCGAACGGATGCTATCGTCTTTTGGTTGGATATCGAAGCAAAGCCTTGCACCAGTGTGATCAGCTTCCAAACGGATATAGATGTCTTTGACGTCAGAAGGATAGTTAATCCAGTTAATGTTTCTTCCGTTCGCAGATTTAAGTTTTCGCATCTCCTTGCGAAATCCTTCCCAAAAGGCTGTATTGAGTGCTTTCCGCTCTTCTTTTGATAGCATCGGACACAAATGTAAGGCATCGTTCTGTAATCAAGGTTACATTACGGCATCCAATAATGTGTAAATTGCAATAAATTAACAGCTATGAGAATGCTTAAAATATTTGGAGTCGTTGCAGTTTCACTACTTGCTGTGGGATGTTCGAACGCACAGGAAGAAAACAACGAGGAATCAGGACAAGAGCAAACGCAAGTTACTGCCGTTGCACAATTGGTAAACAAAAAAGAGTTTACGAAGTTATTGGATAAAGAGGGTAGACAACTTGTAGACGTTCGAACGCCTGGTGAAATTCAGCAAGGGAAAATTGCCGATGCCATGGAAATGAACTTTCACGATGCCAATTTCCAGAACCAACTAGAATCGTTGGATAAGGAAAAGCCTGTTCTCATTTACTGTGCTGCAGGAGGGCGCAGTGCGAAAGCTGTTCAAATGATGAAATCCATGGGGTTCAAAGAGATTTATGAACTGGATGGAGGATATAACGCTTGGAAGAACTAAACTTCAATTGAATAAAACACAAAAGCCGCTTCTTGAACGAGAAGCGGCTTTTGTCTTTACTAGAGGGGTCACTTGATAAGGTTGACGTGACCGGTAATTATCTCTCTTGCGTCGGTGTACTCTAAACCGAACTCAATTTTATATGTGTACGTTCCTTGTTGAACGACTTCACCGTTGTATGTTCCATCCCAACCGATGTCGGCGTTGTTGGATTCGAAGATAACTTCTCCCCACCGGTTAAATATGATCATGTTCCAATCGTGTGGATCAAACCCTGATTCAAATACAGGTTGGAAAGTTTGGTTGAATTCATCTCCATCTGGAGTAAATGTATTCGGAATGTAGTACAAAATCTCTTTACGCACTTGAATCACAACAGAAGCAGAGTCTACACATCCGTATTCTGAGTATCCATAGAGCGTCACAACGAAACCTCCATTTTCAGAAGTGTTAAACGTGTGAGTAGTATTGAAATCTGTACTTGACCATCCGTCTCCAAAATCCCAGTAGTATGTTTCTCCTCCAATAGTATTATTGAAGAATTGAACGATTCCAGTAGTATCCAAGTTCGCATTCGTAAGAATCGTTTGCGAAGCTGTAAAGTTTACAACAGGAATATTATCTCCTACTTGGAAGTTTTGTGTTACCAAGAGTTCGTTTCCGCAATCGTCAGTAATACTGTACGTTCGAACCACATTCTCCGGACAGAATCCATTGTCGGTAGAGTCATTCACCCAAACCACTAATGGTATTCCACAGTTATCCGCAGCATCAGAAAGCAACGAAATGTCTGGTGGAGGAAGTACGTTAACAGTCATGCTAGGAAGTGGACTCGCAGTAGGAGGAGTGATATCATGCACAACAATTACTTGCGTCTCAGTTGCTGTATTACCACATCCGTCAGTGTATGTCCAAGTACGTGTGATTGTTTCTGGACAAGACATTCCGTCCGAAAGTTCAACACCGTTCAATACACCTGCACCATCACAGTTATCTGTCCAGTTCAACGGAACCATAGCTGGTACGTCTGCATAACACTGAACATTTAGGCTCGCAGGAGCAGGATCAATAACAGGAGCATCTTGATCATGAACTACAATTACTTGCGTTTCAGTCGCTGTGTTACCACATCCATCTGTGTAAGTCCATGTTCTAGTAATCGTTTCTGGACATGACTGACCGTCTGAAACTTCAGTTCCGTTCAATACGCCAGCGCCGTCACAGTTATCCGTCCAGTTCAATGGAATCATGGCAGGAACATCTCCATAACAAGATACATTCACACTAGCAGGTGCCGGCTCGATTACCGGAGCATCTTGATCGTGAATAGTAATCACTTGTGTTTCTGTCGCTGTGTTACCACATGTATCTGCGATTGTCCAAGTTCTAGTCAAAATCTCAGGACATGTTGTTCCACTTGAAACTTCCACACCTTGCGCAATTCCAGTTCCCATACAGTTGTCCGTCCAGTTCAGCGTTCCTATAGCAGGGACATCCGCATAACAAGAAACGGTTAAGTCGGCTGGAGCTGGATCCATTACCGGAGCAATGGAATCGAAAATCCTAATCGTATGGGTGACTTCAATCCAGTTGGAGCAGGAGTCGGTGACTCGATACGTCCTGGTTAATATTTCCGGACAGGTTTGTCCATTGGAGACTTCTCCCATGAATTGTACTGTTGGATTGGCCGTATGATCGTCTAATTCGTCAATTACTACGTTTACATCTGGTGCAGGAACTGCAGCGTAACAATCTGTCGCAAAAGTTGCTGGATTCGATGCTGTTGGTGGCATATCCACCCAAACATTTACAGGATGGTAACAAGCCATTGTTGACGTCGTCCACCCACAGTTTAGAGATGGATTCAATGAGTTTAATGAAGTTGCCTGACAAACAAAGTCAGCGGCAGTATTACTGTCACTAGATCCAATACGTGAAATACTGTAAGGGACACCTCCAACTGTTGTACAAGCTGCACTACATGACGCACCGATCCATTCTGGACCAATGGTAACGTTGTAACCGTTGATATTCATGTTGAAGTTTGCGATATCTACCGCTGTCCATCCCCATACTACGAAGTCTACAAGGTTTCCGTTGTCATCAAGAATCAATGCCCAACCGTTATTACTTGGGTTCCAGAAGATGTTATTCCCCCAGTACGGTGATGAAGTACCACCGGCTACATCCGATCTTGATTCAATAGAACAAGGAGGGAAGGTAGCTGGTAAGTTCCAAAGAATGGTATTTGCCGAGTTGATGTTCGTATAAGAAGCGCTCAACGCTACAACCCATCCAGCTGTATTTACTGGTGTATTGTAGAGATTGGATACTTCAACGTAATCCGCAGAGGCTGACCCCGGGAACCCGTGCAATCCACACTCTGTTAATAAGATGCTTCCTTGAGAAGTACCTCCGGTAACTGTACCCGTAACTTCCATCATGAAAGTCTCGTTGGCAGTCATTGGCGGAGTCGTGTAGTTTTCGTTCGCTGATAACTGATTGACACCGTTTGCATCCCACCATGACATTGCATTCGTTGGGCCTGTTGCGGTAAATTGTGCAGCGGTTCCGTAACAAACGAAAGTATCTGCTGTAATAACCGGCGCTGGAATTACTTCTAATAAGAAGGTGTCAGAAACCGTAGCAGTTGGGCATGCTGAACAGCGCGCAAGAACAGTGTATGTATCTGTAGTTGTCGGCGAGAAAATCAATTGTGTGCTCGTTGACCATGCTTGAACAACAACGTTCGTAGAAGTTTCTACCTGAAATTCCCAGTTTCCGGTACATGTTCCGGCAGCCGCGAAATCAATCGTGTCTATATCTCCTTCACAAAGTCCACTTACTTGTGGAGTAGGAGTAACTGACGTTGGCCCACATTGTGCCGCAACGAATTGTGATGCTGAAACCGTGAGCGCTAGGCAAGTTAGTAATCGTAAAGTTTTCATGTTAAATGTTCAGTGATTCTACATGAGCAATGTCTCCCTGAAACATAGAAACGTTCAGGTTAATGTCGTCCGCCTTATCTAAAGTCTCATTGAAGTCATCAACAAGTCCAATCAACGCTGGATCGTTAATGTCCGTTTGATAAATTAGATTGAGCTCTTCATACATTTCGAAGAAAATATAGCGTGCATCTTCAGAGATAGGTTCATCAATATCAAAAGATTGCATGGCTAGAATTTCGTCAACCGCCAATTGGCACTGTGTGAAAGAGGTGGCATGCTGTTGCGCATTGGCTGTATAGCAGGCGCAAATAAAGCAAGCGACGAGTAGACTTTTCATGGTAGTTATTGCTTTTGTTTGGGGGTGTCGGATCCCTTATTTGATTAGTTAGACGTAAAATTAAACAAAACGTTGCTTTTATAACGCATCTTAAATTGCAATTCTTTCCTAATTAATTGTTAACAACAAAATCGTTGAAAATCATTCGGTTATAGGAAACAATTCTTACATTCATAGAAACCAAAATAAACTACCATGAAAAAATTAATGAGATCGTTGTTTGCTGTAGCATTTTTACTGGGAGGATTGACGCTTACTTCCAGCTTTACATCTACGGATAATGATGGAGAATCAGGACGCATCAAATTGTACATTGTAAATAAATGTAGCCAAGATGTGGATTTCCGTGTGGAGTCACCCGGAAGTGCAACGAAATATACGGCCTACGACAATTCTAAAAAGCCTATGACTTTTATGGAAGGAACGAAGATCTACAACTCTGATGGGGAAATGGTACATAAAGTAACGCCATCTTCGGAAGGAGACGAGGTGCTCGTTTGTGGTGGTTGATAAACACTAAAGAAATAATGTAAACCCTGATGATTTAATATTGTCAGGGTTTTTTTAATGAATTATAGTCTCATTTGGTCATTACAATAGTTGCCATAGAGCGCCAATTTTCGACCAATACGGTTTTGAATGGTTCGGCTAACTTAAGATTATACTCTTTAAGCAATTCAGAAAGTTGAGTTCTATTTGTAAGGTAACGAGTTGATCCATCGGGGAGATTAAATACACCGGTTTCGTTTTGATAATTCCCTGGTAACCCCTGATCTGTTGTCATTCGAATA
Organism: Fluviicola sp. XM-24bin1; assembly: GCA_003149635.1. GTDB lineage: Bacteria > Bacteroidota > Bacteroidia > Flavobacteriales_D > Crocinitomicaceae > UBA4466. The sequence goes on along the minus strand of QCWI01000010.1, from coordinate 36,729 downwards.
AACAAGGTGCCATCTTTCGAAAGCAAAGAGGCTAGCCTCTCAAACATTTGGTTGAAGTGATTGTGATTTTCTGCAAAATGCAATACCGCACTGCAAATGATGTAATCGAATGAAAGTTCTGTTTGGAACTCCTCGATGGAGGAGATGTGAAGGTGGTTCTTGTATTCCGGAAATTGCTGTTGGAGGTTCCGGATGTGTTCCTCATTCGGGTCGATCCCGGTAATATTGAAATTATGTTTTGCTAAATAACTGAAGTTTCTTCCAGAGCCACATCCAGCATCCAAAATTTTTTGGTCTGAACGAATAGCTCCTTTCATCAGTTGATCTATGACATAGATATCAACATTACCGAGTTCCCGAATCTGTTTCATACTACAGGTGTACCTGCAATATTATTCTTTAATGATTTTGATAATACCTGTTTTACCGTCGGCGACCACATTTACGAAGTAAACGCCTGGAGCAGTATCAATCGTCATATCAAATTCACTTTCATTTTCAAATGTTCCTTCTGCAATAACTTGTCCCATTGCATTCAGGATTTTTGCATCGATGTTGGTGTAAAATGCTCCTCCAAGGCTCACGAAGATGTCTCCGTTTGTTGGGTTCGGTGCTACAATAATTTGATCCGTAATGTTCAATTCGCCCAATCCAGCAGTAACTTGGTTTACAAGGAAACATACTGATGTGTCCACACAAGTTCCGTTCGACGCAATAACAGCGTAAAGACCATTTTGCGTTGGCACATAGTACTGAAGGTTGGCTCCTGGGATAATTGTATCACCGTTAGAACAATCAATCCACTGGTAGTTTACGTTGTCAACCAAACATTCCAATACCGTTGGCCCATCGTAAGTGATGATGGCGTTGATGCTTTCATTTACTATCAAGTTCAATGTAGCAACACTATCACATCCAATTGAAGGAGTGATTGGAGCGTAGTACGTTCCTGTTGCTGTGTACGTCTGACCGTTTACTGGCCATGTGTAATCTGTACAAGAAACAGTTACGTCATCAATGTGATCGATTCCAGGAGGTAGATCGAATGCTGCTACCTGATCCGTGCGATCATTTGGATCTCCTTGATCTGCCGAGAATCCAAGTCCACGACGTGCAAACACCTCCCAAATAAGACATGTGTGAGCTCCATTGTAAAGCATTTGGTCTGCTGCTAAGATTCCATCGCGACCATCAATGAATCCAGGGCTACAGGCTTGCATCTTCATTCCATTTGTAATCAAATGCATAGCGATGTTGTTACCGCCAGTTCCTTGGTAGATATCGTTGTCATATCCGTACTGGTCGATCAACGCCCAGGTCAAATCCCAGATCATTGTACACCAGATAAATCCTACACCGTGAGGCTGAGAAATTCCAGCAGTATTGTTCGTGCTTCCATACGTAAAGCTGTTTACTTGGAAATCTGTAGAGTATGGAGCAGGGCGGATTCCTACACCTGTAGTTGGTTGTCCATCAGAGTAGGTTCCGATTCCACGAGCGTCAGTTCCTTGATCTCCCGGTTCGATCGTTGTGATCAAAGCACACCAATCGGACCATCCTTCACCCATTTGTTCGTCGTTTCCTAAACATCCGGCAGCTGAAGGCCCACCAGTTAAACGGTTCGAAATTCCGTGTCCGTATTCGTGAGCGATTACCCCGTTGTCCAAATCACTGTCGCGATCCCATGGCCCAAAATCACCCAACTGTCCGTTAACAGTGTTTCCAAGTTCCAATTCATCGATGATGTTCTCACCATCCAAAGCTGTTACCATGACAGTAGGAATTCCAATTCCTGGATCTGTCCCACCTGGAGCAGTCAATCCTCCTGTATTGTTTACAATAATTACAGCGATCGCACCTTCTGCTTCTGCGGCGACTACTTTATCAACAAAAGAACATCCACCGCGACGAATTACTGCGATGTTACCATTTAATGCTGCACCATTCTGAATTGGATCACAAGCATCTGTTACATCACCGTTACCATCGTCTACAAGAACAAAGTCTCCAACAATTGGAGTAGGGGGTAGTCCAGGGCCGAATGTAGCCTCTTGCCCATTATACGTACCTGCAATTCCTGCTGGTGTGAAAATTTCTACATTCTGAGCAGTTCCACCCGCAGTCCAGATATACATCTGCATGCGTGGGTTCTGTCCATCTGGGGGCGTTCCGAAGTTTGCATTGTTCACACCGCTTCCATCTTGAGCATCGGCGTTTACGTTATCAGAGAATGCTCCTCCATTTCCGTAGTTGTTTTCCTGGAAGTTTCCTCCCGCTTCGTCGAATCCGTAGTGGTAGAATACATCGTGCATGATATTGTTCATGTAGAACAAGTTCGTAATTGCAGGATCCCAGAATCCAGTTGCTGGTTGGTTCAAGTTCCATGGGAAGTCAAAGTTCAAAGTAGCACCACCGTCAGGAGAATATCCCGGTTGGTTGTCATCATCCGTATCTTCTGACGCATAAACGTTGTTTCCGCGTGTGATTGTGTATTCTTCACCTGCTGAACCGTCAACATCGTGCCATCCGAATGGAGATGCTACTGCATCGTAAGGCCCGACGACTAGTGCATCTGGCCCGTGGTTAGGGCTTTCAATTGGAATTTCCAATACTCGGTAAGCATCTGTAGATGGAGGAGGAGCAGGCATTAAGAGTTGCTCTTCCACTTCTAGTGCCACTGGGTGCACGTGATCATTGCAACTTCCAGTAGATCCGAAAGAACAGCTCAACATCCAGTTTGTTTGATCGATGATTGTTCCAGTCAATGCGTCAACGCGAACACTCCACCAGTCATTTCCATGAAGGATGCTTAAATCCCACGTTAGTTTCAAATCTTCACCGTCCAATGTGTAGCAAAGATAAACAGGAATTAATTCCGTGCTGATTTCCGACGCAGCGTACACTGTGTTTCCGTGATCGTCTTTTGTTTTGTCGATATCAACAGACTTGCTTACGTTGATTCCCAATTGAATCGCTGCTTGATAGATCGCATCTGTTTTTGAAATCGCTGGAGACGTTGTATTCACTCGAGAAGTGATATCTGAAATGAAACGATTTCCAGTCAAACGGATTTCATTGTCGTTGAATGCGAAATTGGCAATTGCGTTGTAAATTACGATTCCCTGATAACGCTGATGTGCGTATGCATAAGAGATGTCGAATTGACGCGAAGAATGCTCGTTTTTGATTTCGAAGTCGCTAAAATCCGTTTTTGTTAGCCCAAGAGTTGCTTGTTCTCTTTCGAAATAGGTTCGAATCCGTTCTTGGGTTGATTGGGCAATGGAGAGAAACCCAAATGCGCAGAATAAGCCTGCGACTGCTAGTTTTCTAGATAAAGTCATAGTATGGTTTACTTAAAACGCTTAGACGCAGAACGCAGGAGAATCTTTCAACATCGTTTAACACCACGTCGTGAGCATGTACAGTTTGCTATAAAGTTACTTCAAAAGCATTGAAAAAAAAATACCGCTCATCCCAATATGAAACCTTTTGTAGTAGGTGAGTAGTGATTTTGGCGACTGTAATTGACGTAGAGGAGTGCAATTGCAGATGCATAAAAGAGTTTATTTGTCTCATTTTTAATTTTTTGACCTCTTAAAATAGCTCCTAAGTATTTATACTACTGGGAACTACGTAAATGTTGCAGTTATTTGCGCATATCTACCTATTGACAATGCCAAAAAAAAAGTGGTTATTTGACTCATTACTAAAACTAAAAATTAAACACTATTTCACAAGTACAACAAGAGATTTCAACCGCTTTTACACCAGATCAGGGAGTTTCTCTCCCAACGAATGGAGATGCTTTTGCTCCTATGGTTCACGCCATTCAAGATGGAGATGAAATTCTAGTTAGGGCTACAGTAATCTGTGATTCAACTGTAAGCAAGAAACCGGCATTTGGTGAATTTACTCGTAACCCGGATACCGGTTATTACGATGTAGAAATTGATTACACAGTATCTGTGTCTCAGGAGGATGCGTACAAGGTTTGGTATGTACAGGTCTTAACTAATGATGTTAGTGCGGGAGATACCTTAAGTGTTAAGCAAAAAGGTGCTCCAAAAACATCAAGAGGTACAGTTGTTGTTGTTCAATCCACAACGACTACAGGAGATGATCAAGCAAATCATTCTTAGTGAAGACACGCTCATGCTTGAAGGTGGTCATTCCATTCCTATCAGTGACAATTACAAGGAAATTACAAAGACGTTAAACGTTCTTTGATTTCTAAATTATCCGACTAACGGCAAAACTCCTTTTTATGACATAAAATGTTCGTTTTGTGTCAAATTTCAGTTTATAAGCCCAGCTCAGTCTTACTTTAGAACCATCAATTTGGTGGTGCAACCAAATAATGCATTAGATTCCTAAAGGGATCACTATTTTCTGAAAAGGAAGAGCTGCTTTGTGCGGCTCTTCTTGTTTTATGCATGATGGTTTGGTGGTTTCCTAACATCCTAATCTTCAATTCTTCTGAGCGCTCATATTGTTAGGGCTTAGGTTATGTGTATCTTCACCGCAATGACATTCAAAGAACTCAATCTGAACGAGAACATGTTGGAGGCACTTTCCTACATGAATTTCGAAACGGCTACACCGATCCAGGAGAAAGCCATTCCGATCATTTTGGAAAACAAGGATTTAATAGCCTGTGCTCAAACCGGAACGGGGAAAACGGCAGCCTTTGTATTGCCTATTCTTAATAAATTGACGGGTAAGGAAGATACAAGTGTCGACACTGTGATTATCGTGCCTACGCGGGAATTGGCGGTTCAGATTGAACAACAAATTCAAGGATTGGCCTATTTCGTTTCGGTGGGATCCAAGGCTATATATGGCGGAGGCGGCGGAAAAGAATGGGGAGAAGAGAAAGAAGCCTTGACGGAGGGTACGGATATTATCGTTGCTACCCCCGGAAAACTACTCTCACATTTGAAATTAGGGTACGTAAAATTTGATTCTGTGAAGCATTTGGTTCTGGATGAGGCCGATCGAATGCTAGACATGGGATTTATAGATGATTTGAAGAATATCATCAAGCATTTGCCTAAAGAGCGTCAGACCTTGCTATTCAGTGCTACCATGCCGAACAATATTCGCCAGTTGGCCAAATCCATTCAGAAAAACCCGAAAGAGGTAAGTTTATCCATCTCGAAGCCAGCTGCTGGCGTTACACAACGTGCTATCCTTACGTTTGATGAACAAAAGGATAAGGTATTATGTCAATTGATCCGAGATAGAGAAGAATACACGAGCATCCTCATATTTACCTCAGCGAAGGCGAAAGTGAGTTCTATTAGAAGAGCTTTGAATCGCGCAGGTCTTCCTGCCAAAGGGATTTCGTCCAATTTAGATCAAGCTGACAGGGAAGAAGTGTTGCGCGGATTTCGATCAAAACGCGTGCGAATTCTCGTGGCTACTGATGTTATGAGCCGCGGGATTGATATCAAGGAGATCAATATGGTTATCAACTACGATGCGCCTTCAGATGCTGAGGATTACGTGCATCGAATCGGTAGAACGGCCCGTGCGAATACAAAGGGGGAAGCGGTAACTTTGATCAATCAGAAGGATATGCACAAGATTCGGCGGATCGAACGATTGATTGAATCTGAAATTCCAAAGGAGCAGCCTGCAGAGGAATTTGGGCCAGGGCCGGAGTGGAAAGCAGGAAATCCCAATAATCGGAATAGGAATAGAAACCGAAAAGGCAAGAAGCGGTATTACGGGAAGAAGAAGTCTGGGGCGCGAAAAGGTGGATCTGGAGGTGAGAAAAAATGACAATATTATTGCCCTGAATATTAGATGTTTAGATTCATTTAATTAAACCTTTAGGTGCTTCTTCAACGCAAAAATGCGTTTATGCATCGTAGCGTTTTTGCTTACAAGAATAAGCCTCCATTTTCTTACGCGCCCTGTAAAATTGTTCGAGCAACATCGCGACCAGAAAAACCAGCACCGTGTACCGTCGAACTCACCCCATCCGTATAAGCTTCGCCAGCAAAGTGAACCTTGCTTTCAACAGGGGGGGGATGTTTCCTGCACCTGAGAAACTGTATGATCCCTGAATAAACGGTTCGTTCGACCAATTCTGAATCACATGACTTATGTAGTTCTGTGTAGCCTGCCCGTTGAACATTTGATCCAACTCTGCCATCACGGTTGTAAATACCTCTGCATCGCTTAGATCCGTTAATTCACGGGCATTGTCTGATACATAGAACAAGGTCAAAAGATTGTCATTTGCTCCCTTTTTAAAGGCTCCGTCAAAGTAGATTTTATCGTCTGGAACCGTCGTATCCACAGAGCAAATGTCAGGATAGAACTTTGTATTGAACTTGATAAATACTTTAATTCCAGGGGGAACATCGATCGCATTGAAACGGTCTTGAGTAGTAGAAGGTAGTGCAGGAGTGAAGCTTATTACCTCCTGTTTCATTAGTGCAGCGGGAACGGTGATAATGATTTTATCGCCAGTGAAGGTAGTGCCGTTTGAACTGGTAGCTGTTACTTGCCCGAAGGAGTAATCAATGGTGTTGATAGGTTCATTGAAAACCATTTTTGATGCAATGCTCGGAACGATAAAATCTTCGAAGAAATCATGCCAAGTAGTGTTCTTAAACTTGTACTCGCGGTAGAATTGAAAGCCAACGTTTACATAAGAAAGTTCGCTGCCGTCCCAATTAGCGATAGATTCCGGTTGATACGAAATCATTTCAATGTTTCCTTGCGCATTGGGATCATTAATCATTTCGTCCAATGTTTTCGGATTGTCATGGAGCCATTCGGTACCTAAATCTAAAGGGAAATCCGTGAATGTCATTGTTTTTTTGACACGCCCTCCGAAGGTAGGCCCAGCTTCAATCAATGCGAAGTCAATCCCGTATTGTTGAAAGGTGTAAGCGGCCATCATTCCTGCAGATCCAGCGCCAATAATCAATACTTTACCGCTGAAGTTGACCACCAATTCGTTTTCCTTTTGACACGATTGCAATAACGAAGGCATCAATATCAATCCAAGTCCTGCGAAAAGGAGTTCTTTAAAAAATCTCTTCTTTCCATAATCGTGTTAATTAAATGAATATCTGGTTTCTAACTCCCACAGAGCTATGCCGGAATTCGGTGCATTTGTTGTGAATTTGTATCCGTATCCCAATTTGAAATAAGGCTCCCAGTGCGTTCCGAATATCCGGGCGTATTCGTAACTGAAGACCGGTAAGAATTGATGTCGGAGTTCTCGTTGTCTCGCAACAGTTTCACCCTGAAGGTTGATCGTAAACCCCGTCACTTCCCATTGGATAACGTATGCGGTGCCAATTGAAAACGTGTTGACACTTCGGCTTTCGTCCTTGTTCAAGCGCCAACCTAATTCAGCTCCGAAAAGCAAATTGGAATTATCTCGATTTCGGAAGAAATACGCAGTGTTTAAATTGAGCATAAGAGCACTATTGTCCATAGTTGCTGAGGGAACATGAAATCCGATGCGTACTCCAGGTTCAAAGGGATAGGCCCCAAACAACCCACTGAAATGGCAACAGGCGTAGCTGTTTGCGCTTGTAAGGGTTTTGACGGTAACATGGCCATTACCAAGAGGAGATAAGCGTACTTCCACTGTTTCAAATGAGATAAGGAGTTTTTTTGCATTCGACCAACTTGAGGTTAATAACTAATTTTACTCTAAAGAACGCAGCACTGCATGTGTACTGTATTTCAAATCAAGAAAGGACGTACGTTTTCTTGAATTGAGACGTGTCAAAATAAGGAGAACTGATCGGATCTTTAATTTATATCATTGATAGTGTGTCACTTGCGATTTTACTAGCAGTTGTACTTTTATTAGCGTACAAAGGCTTGAAAAATCGCGGCGATTGGTTCTTATTGTCTTCTTCCTTCGCTTTGTTATTGACCTCAGGGTTTGAGTCATATGTCGACTACGGATATGCATGGTATGCCGTCATTTTGTCAATTCAATTAACAATAGGGCCATTGCTCATTGCATACATTCATTATCAAGGTAGGTTCCGTTTAAAGGTTCCGATTTGGCTTTTGCTATTCTGCCGGTTGCTGTTCTTCTCTTTCTAATCTTTGGTTTGGCATTTGATTATCCGGAATGGGAATTCGCACCTATAAGCAGCGGTTTGGAATTCTTGGCCTTTATTGCTTCGCTAGCCTATGCGATCTACGCGGTGCTGTCTTTTGAAAAAGTTAAGCACCAAGGAACGAAACTGGAAAAAGGCATGAGAATTTGGCTGATGACGCTGATCTCATGTTATTTGGGCGGAGTTCTTATCGATTGTATCTACGTTTTCGTGTATGCTGTTACCGACGAGAGCGTGTATCTGTGGTTAACTGATACTATCATTTCCTTTGTAATTGTTTCCGTGCTCTTAATTCAGGCCTCCGAACCAAAGTGTTGATTCACGCGAAAACTCAGGTTGGAATTGGGGAAATAGATCGATGGCAAGAGTTGTTTATTTTAATCAATGCAGTGGTTATCAAAGATGAATTGTTCTTAAAGCACGACGTTCGAGTGGATGATTTGGCTCGAATGATGGATAGCAATAGTAAATACGTTTCTCGTGCTATTAATGAGGGGGGGGGGTAGGGAAGTCGGTAACTAATTATCTGAACGATTTGCGATTGGAACATTTCAAGATTAAGCTTCGAGAGAACACGCATATCAACTTATTTGCACTGGCGGAAGAATGTGGATTTAGCTCCAAAAGCTCTTTCAATCGATATTTTAAGATGCAGGAAGGTATTACACCTTCTGAGTATCGAGATTCTTTAAGTTAGGTCAATCAAAAGAGAAGTTCCTGTCATCATATTTTCCTTGAATTTCAATCCCTCTGAATTAAATACCACGGTATTATTAAAAAATCATAACGGCAATGAATCGTGGCAAGATATTTGTTAAATTTCTGTTAACTCAAAACATTCGGACCGCGTATGCGAAAGAATTGGATTCTACTCATGTTTGCTATCGTAACCAGCATAATTGCCTGGAATAGTTTCGATTTCGCAATCGATGGGCAGGAGAGAATCGAAAAGGCATTAGAAGAAGAGATCGAATACGAGTCATCCGAAAGTGAAGAGAAGGTGGAAGACGAGCACCTGAACACAATTCAAATCCATTTTTCGCGAGAAATGTCGAATATTGCTATATTCGAAACAGCCGCTTCGTTTCACTACAGCTTTGCAATTAATTCGTTTTGTAAAGAACCCGAAGTATATCCGCCGCGTTGTTAATCCTACACTTAATAGCAGATAACCGCTGCTTAACATGTATTAATTAACAACAAGAAAGATTATGAAAAACAAAATTTACATTTTAGCCGCAGCCTTAACTGCGCTATTATTCACGAGCTGTATTACCATTGGCCCTGGAGAAGTTGGGGTAAAAGTGACCCGAGGAGTCATGGAAGACAGAGTGTACAGCCCAGGGCGATACAATGTTGGCCCCAACACCTACTACATTCGAGTTCCCATTCGAACAGTTAACAAAGAAGTGAAACTCAATTTGCCATCGAAAGAAGGATTAAATGTCAATGCAGAGATTTCAATTTTATACCACATCCAAAAGGACGATGTCCCTTCTATTATTGAGGAAATTGGCAGAAACTATGAGGATGTGATGATTTTGAGCGTTTTCCGATCTGCATCTGCAGATATTTGTGCGCAATTCTATGCGAAGGATATGCACTCCGGTAAGCGAAGCGAGATTGAAGCGCGAATTTTGCACCACATGGACAGTTTACTCTTAGATCGCGGATTTATTATTGAATCTGTTCTAATGAAGAGCATTAGTTTACCAAGTGGACTCTATGATGCTATCGAAGACAAACTAGAAGCAGAACAAGAAGCGCAGCGTATGGAATTCGTATTGCAGCGTGAGCGTTTGGAGGCTGAGCGTAAGAAGATCGAAGCGCAAGGTACAGCAGACGCACAGCGAATTCTTGCGGAAGGTTTGAGCGAAAGTGCCATTCAATGGAGAAGTCTAGAGGTGATGCAAAATCTCTCCACTTCGCCTAATGCTAAAGTCATAATAACCGATGGCAAATCCCCGATGATAATTGGCGGGGAGAAATAAATGCCGCTGAGATATAATTTAGTTTCCAAGAGCCTCGAAAGGGGCTCTTTTTCGTTTTTAGAAGAAATGAAAGAACAATAATGGCACAGCTTTTGAAATTGCTTTCTTCAAATTCAAAATCAAAATCTATGAAATTCGGGCAAAACATTGTTGTTAACACCGGTCTGTTCCAATAAATCAACCTCTTGATATTTTAACTTTTATGCTATTTTTGTTTTAATGGTATTATACTTTTGACTGATTTAGGTTTAGCTGAAATGAAAGCAACTGCTAAAACCCTACTCATGTCTGACGCTGAAGAAACTACTCAAAAAAAATCGAAATTAAGAAGGATTAGCAAAATAGGTAGAATGTGAAAGTTTACCTACATGGATTCAATTCCACATTTCAATGATATACATTGAAATCTGATCGGTAGGCTTCAAGATTTATCGGGTTGAGAAAATTGTTGGTGTGCACCGATATTTTTTTGATAGTAGTATTCAGGTGGCCTAAAGGTGTTATTCCCTTTTCTAAGTATTCAACGGCGCCATTTCTCAATGACTTTAGAGTTACATTTAAATAATCCTGAGCCGATAGGTAAATTACGTTTGTTTTGTTCCCGCACTTTCTTTTTATGATTTCAAGAATTTCTAAACCTGTACAATGCTCTAATTTGTGATCAAGGATAATTATCTCTGGAGTATCGGATAGTTTTCGAATAAATTCCATTTCTGATTGGAAATAAGTGATCTCTCTGTTTTGATTGGAAAGGACCTCTTTGACCAATGTTCCAAAATGGCGATTATCGTCGAGGATGAAAATTTTGATTGAAGTGTTCATAGCTTTCGTTTTGAGTGTTTTCGCTGCGTCAAAAAATATTCCAGAACGCTAAAAATACCTTCTGATTGGGATTGCAGGAAGCAGCATTGTTCGAATCGTCTCATTTTGGGAGATATTTTATCAAATCGGAACATCCGGAAGGTTCGATTTCATTTCTTGAATGAGCAGTTTAAGTTGGCCCACTAAAATGTCCGTTTTGCTTAGAATATCCGAAGTTCCGAACTCAATTTGATTTGTTGTTTCAATGATTTCCGCCTGTTTGAGATGTAACAAAGAAGGTCGTAACGAATGGCATAGATCCTTCAACACTTGTTGATTACCGGAAGATGCTGCATGCTCCAGTTCAATGATGCGCGCCTCGGTATCTTCAATAAAAATACGATCAAGTTTGATTTGTAAGCTAACCGGCAGGTCGGCTTCATCCTGAGGAGAGGGCGATGGAATTCTGTGATTGGATTCTATGTTCAGGTTTTTAATCAGGACGTTTTGTAATTGAGAAATGTTGAAGGGTTTCGCTAAAAAGTCGTTCATTCCGGCGTCTTTGCATTCTTTCTGATGCGTGTTATAAGCGTTTGCGGTAAAAGCAAGTATGGGCAGGTTTTTCATTCCCAACTCATTTCGGATGATTTTGGTTGCTTCCAATCCGTTCATAACAGGCATGCGCATATCCATTATAACTGCGTCAACCTTATTGGTTTTGAGGTACTGAATGGCTTCCTCACCATTATTGACAATATTAAAATCGATATTTAAATGCTTCAGGTATCCTTCAATTAAAAACTGATTTACTTTGTTGTCTTCTGCAACAAGGACTTTCACCCCACTGAAGTCTTTAAAGGATACCTCGGCAGTGTTGAGGGCATCGGTAGCACCTGAATTGCTGGATCTATTAAGATTTAGGAAAAATTCAAAGGATGTATTGCCGTTTTCCGAAACCACATTGATTTCACCTTCCATAAGTTCGAGTAACTTTTTTACAATTGGAAGTCCCAAACCGGTTCCTCCAAATGTTCCTGATTCGTTGTTACTTGCCTGTTCGAAGATGTTAAAAATGGTATCGATGTTTTGAGGTGGAATGCCGATGCCAGTATCGCTGATAATGAACTGAATTACATCGTTATCGTAAGAATTATTTAGAACATTCACGCTTAGTTTAACCTCGCCTTGATCTGTGAATTTAATGGCATTGCTTAGGATGTTTTGAATAATTTGCCCGAGTTTAATGGGGTCTAGCCAATAGTAAGCTGATTCATTTACGTTGATTTCGGCGGTATAATTAATGGGTTTCTTACGCGCCTGGTTCTCGAATAACTCAAAGTTTTGCTGAACGAAAGAGTATAAGTTCACTTCCTGAAGGTCGATTCGCTCCTTGTATGCGTCCAGTTTGGAGAGGAGTAGGAGCTCATTAATTAAAGACAAGAGTCCTTTTCCGGCTTGACCAATATGGTTTAACTGCTTGATGTTTTCAGGGTCTGTCGTGCCTATGTTCAATAGTTCAGTAATACCAATAATGGCGTTGAGTGGAGTTCTTATTTCATGACTAATATTTGCCATGAACAATTCTTTTGATTTCAAGGAGTTTTCAGCGCTTTCCTTTGCAGTCTTTAATTCGGATTCCAGTTTTTTTCTTTCCGTAATATCAAGGTGGATTCCAAATGACCCCTTGAATCGATTGTATTCATCGTAAAAAGGGGCTCCACTAACGAGTACCCATACTTTTACGCCATCTTTACGAATGAGTTCTATTTCGTAAACATTGGACTTTCCATTTTCGCGTTCTAATAACTGTTTGTTATAAAATTTCCTCCCTTCTTCATCCAACAAAAAATCGGCCCCCATTTGTCCTTCTAATTCAGTCTGTGTATAGCCTGTTAATTGACAAAAGCGAGGGTATGCTTTGATTATCATACCTTTCGGATCCACCTCCACGAGTCCCATTTCCATGTTCTCTATAATCGAGCGGTATTTTTCCTCGCTTCTTAAAAGAGCCTTCTCTAATTTTTTACGCTCTGTAATGTCCCTGGCTGTAGCATTGAAAACAAGCTCTTCTGCTTGTGTATCAGCGGAGGACTCAACATTTTGTCCCAGCCATATTTCGCGGTTGTCTTTTGTGACAATGGGAAATTCTGTATAAGTAGTCTCCAGTTTGTTTTGCATCTGAAATTGGTAGAAATTAATAACGCGCTGCTTGTATTTTGGTGCTACCAATTCAGCAAATGACATGGTCAGTAATTCCTCAGAGCTAAATCCAGAAAGCTTTACAGCCGCAGGATTCACGTACGTAAAGAAACCTTCAGTATTCATGCAAAAAATGATGTCAGAGGATGATTCTATAAGGTCTTGGTACTTCCTGTTTTGACGTCCGCGTTCTAATTCTAATTTCTTTCTTTCGGTAATGTCTTCGACAACAATCAATCTGGCATCTTTGCTTCCGTAAGAAATTGAATTCCCTTTTATCACAACATTAAAGATATTACCGGCTTTGTCGAAGTGAAGCCATTCTTGAACCGTTGTTTTCTGGATTTGCATGAGATCAATATGCTTCTTCAATCGATCATGTTCTTTTTCCGGATGCAACTCATAGATGGTTTTGTCTAGAAATTCGGAACGCGTAAATCCGTACTTATTCAGTGCCGTTTCATTGACGGCCACAATTTTCTTTTCAGATAGTTCGTACACAATAATGGGGAAGGGGTGCCCATCGAAAAGAACATTTAATTGCGATTCACGCTCTTTGATTTTTTGTGTTCTTCTAGACACTTCTTTTTCGAGATCGGCATTCAAGGTGAGTAAGCGCTTGTTTGTATCATACAATTCGAGGCTTTTCACTTCCATGATGCTTTCGGCCTCTTTTCGTGCCAATCTCTCGCGTTCAATTATACGCTCATATATCTTCTTGTTCGTCAAGCTTTTCGATATTAAAAATTACTTCAGATTCTGATTTTTTATAAACGTCGATTTGAGCTGTGCTACGGAAATGTTTGAAGCATCCCAGAATAAGACCATGCGCAAAATCGGACATCTTTCTTTCGGAAGTATAGATTAACTCAATTTTATGCTTGCTAAGCCTATTTGATTCAAAGGATGGAAGTTGCGCATCGGGATATAGCTTTAGTACTTCTTTGTGGATATATGAATCAACCACTTCCAACATGGTTAAAGGATCATCAATGCCCTCAAACAAACCGGGATAGTTAACGCTAAAGCGATCGAAAAGATACTCTCCATAAATTTTAAATAGTTCAACTGTATCTATACCAGTAGTGCCACTTAAAGTATCCACGAGTTTGAAGATTTCGGAATGGTCGTATGTGCCTATTGCTGTATAAACACCTTTCGACTCGATATTGCTGTTCATAACAAGTTTATCCGTCATTTCTATGCCGAATTCAGACTCGACCATTTCCATGAACTCTGTAAATACGATACCTTTCATTGTTTAATTTTTCAGTTTAAACCCAGCTGTTTTTTTTCGCTTAAAAGCCTGTAAATGGTTGATTTACCTATTTTTAATTTGTTAGCTACTTTAGGTATGTTGTTGTTATGATTGTCTAAAAGGCGAAGTATGATTTTTTCATTGATTTCTTTTAGACTCATGTCGCTGTCAATCAAATCGTCCAGGTTTCGAACTTTATTAAACATAAGGTCTTCCTCATTAATGGTATCACTCTCGCTCATAACGCAGGCCAAATCAATAATTGACTTTAATTCGCGAACATTTCCGGGGAACTTGTACGCCATCAACTTTTCGATAGATTTTGGACTGAACGATTTGGTGGGCATGTGATTTTCGCCACAGTATTTACCAGCGAAATGTTTGGCAAGAAGTACTATATCACTGCCGCGATCGGATAAATCCGGGAGGTGAATTGGAAGCCCTATGAGCCTGTAGTATAAATCTTCCCTAAAAAGGCCCTTATTGACCAAAGTTGATAGATCCTGATGGGTGGCGCAAATGATTCTACAATTGATTTTCTTAGGATCGTTACTGCCAATTCGAGTAATGGTTCTTTCCTGCAGTACACGTAAGATTTTGACCTGTGTAGCCAAGCTGGTTTCACCAATTTCATCAAGGAAGATGGTACCGGACTTTGCCAATTCAAATTTGCCAGGTGTGTTTTTATCTGCCCCCGTAAATGAACCTTTCGTATATCCAAAAAGTTCACTCTCTACCAGCGTTTCGGGAATGGCCGAGAGATTAATTGCGATAAAGGGCTCTTTTGACCTTCTAGAGTTGAAGTGAATTGCCTTCGCTACCACTTCCTTCCCTGTTCCTGTGGCTCCTGAAATAGAGACATTTATTGAACTGTTGATAGCTTTGTTGATGTACTTGAATACCCCTTTAATTTCTTTGCTATTTCCGACGATATATTTACTCAGATCGTATTTTTCATCGACATGGTTTTCAAGTTCTTCAATTCTCGATTGCATGTTTTTCTGCTTCACAAGACTATGCAATACTGTGTGAAGTCTGTTTTTCGCATCCTCGTTCTTTACAATGTAATCGAATGCTCCGTTTTCCATCAATTTGAAAGCCGTATCAATGTCATTTTGCCCTGAAACCAAGACAACCTCTGTATTGGGAGATTCAAGTTTTACCCTCTTCAAGATTTCATCACCTTTCATGTCGGGTAAATTATAATCAAGGGTGATAAGGTCGGGCTTCGTTTTCATCTGTTTGAATAAATCCGAAGCTGTTTTCACCCTGATTACTTGATGCCTATGAAGTAAAGTCAAATGATATTCTAAAAATTCTGAATACCAATTATCATCCTCGGCAATAATAATTTGGAGAGTTCTCATGCAGTAGACTTGTTTTAATCTAGTTAAATATACTGTGCGAGCCTCATATTATTAGCGTAATTTGAAGGGTGAATGAGCAAACTATACTTTTCAATTAACATTGACCTTCTTCGAAGATGTGATCTTGAAGCAACAATTTCTCAAAATGAGAAAATGCGTTTCTGATTGGGACAAAAAGGAAAATGAAAATTTTTGTAATTAGCTGTAAATAAATGTTTAAGTGTTCTTGGATTGAGTTTTGGTTCTGGAGAATCCAATAAAAAATAAAAATGAAGTTAGAAATGGAAATAGTCTGTCCTAGTAATTACACCATTTCCACATGTAATGGAGCTTCTTGGGACACCTATCTCTATTTGAGTACTGCACCTTGTGGCGGGACTGTCTTGGCGAGTAACGACGATAATTGTGGCCTTCAGAGTTCGATTACTACATTTTTGCAGGCAGGAACCTATTACTTGGTAATAGAAGGTTTTTCATCATTTAGTCAGGGTGACTTTAACCTCGATATCAGTAAGTCATGTGCTCTGGATTTAAGTCTGAATCCTGTATTCCTGGAATGTGGATATAATATTTCGTGTAATGGATTAAGCGATTGGGAAGTGTTCTCAAGCGTTTCCAATTCTTGTGGGTCCTTAGCATATAGCTGGAGTGATGGAAGCACCGCACCTAATTTGTCAGGAGCATCAGCAGGGAGCTATAGTTTAATTGTAACGGATGATTTTGGTTGTTCTGCAGTTGACAATGTAGTTCTGACTGAGCCCAATGTACTTAGTGCAGATGCAGGAAACGATCAAACTGTGTATTATGGTTATACACCTCAAAGTTGTGCCGATTTAAGCGGAGCAGCAACAGGAGGGTGCGCTGAATACAGTTTTTCATGGTCTGAGAGTGGAATCGGAACAATTCAAGGAGAAGATATCAGTGTGTGTCCTACCTTGAGTTCCGATTACACCTTGACCGTTACGGATCAAAACGGGTGTTCTGCATCGGATGATGTGCATGTCTGCGTAGTGGATGTTACTTGTTACGCAGGAAATAGTCAAGTCCAAAAGGTAGAAATGTGCCATATACCACATGGTAACTCTGGGAATCCCCAAACGATTTGTATTAATGAATCAGCGGTTGCAGCACATCTTGCCCACGGCTGCTCTCTTGGCGCCTGCTCTGAGCAAGGAATCTGTTCCAACTCGGGTGCGAGGTACGTTTCGGAGCATATTATTGAAGAGTATCCGTTCAATTTGATGGTGTCACCAAATCCAACTTCAGACAAAATTGAAATCGAAATGAATGTTTCTGAAGAAGGCAGCTATGAAATTGAGCTGGTGAACGCCTATGGACAATTGGTAAAAAATGTATTTAACGGCCATTTGTCTCCATCAGATGTAAATATCCTTGCAGTAGACTTGTTTGAATTGAGTAGTGGTATTTACTTCCTGAAGGCAAATAGAATAGGAGGTAGGACAATGCTGTATAAAGTTTATAAGATGTAGTTAGTTCTACAGCATTGTTCAGTTAGGGATCGTTTTAGGCGATCCCTTTTTTAGTAATAATCAATTTCAGGTATATGTATATGAAAAGTGCACGCTCATCCGTATTTACTTCAAGTTGCACCCCTTGGCTTCAAGGTGCTGACTTCAATAAAGCTTTCTTTGATGGTAAGATTTCAGCGCTTCTTCAATCCTTTTCAGGGTTACGTTTTATAGTAACTGTTTCCGTTTCGGGCCGGATCCTTACTACCAGGTTAAGAAATGTTCAATTTCTTATTCAGGATCTCCTTGAGGCTTTGAACGAGATAGAGCAAGTTGAATGCCTTGTATTGGATGTGCATATAACTGAGAATTCTATTTTCATCAACATGAATCATGATAAAGTAGGACTGAAACGACAGGATCTTCAACCCTGTCAGAATTCTAGAATTAGACACGATCGCAGGGCGTCAATTGATGAAAGGTGTGATTTATTGAATGTCATGATTGAATTAAACGTCGGTTCCATTTATGTTCATTCAGAGTAATTATGGGAACGATTTTCCCAGATTGAGAAATTTCCCCACCATCGTTATTTTGTAACAGACTGTTAATCTGTGTGATAGTGTTTTGGGATTCATTTTTGTTTTGTGTTTAAAGGTTTCCACAGCGGATGAAGAGGAATTGACCACGAATCGACTCATCATTCAATAAAATTCTGGACTATGAAAAGAGAGTTGAAAATTTTTGTTTTCGGAGGCGCAAGAGCAATGACTGTCCATGTTAATCTTCGTAGGAGATATAAAACAGTTCGTTATTTCAGGAGTGAAAGCGAATGTGATTTTAAGCAGGACGATCTCCCCGACATTGTGATACTGGATGAAGATCTATCGAGTCATGATCGATTTGAGTCATTGCGTTCGATGCGACAATCTGGAAATTTCCATATCATTTATATGTCTAGAAATAAACGATTTACAAGCATTATTAAAGCTTTTAATTTGGGGGCCGCAGACTACATTATTAAAGATTCGTATTTGTATTATGCGATCAATAATTCGGTATATCAGTTGTTAGAATTAAGATTGGATTCGAATGAGTTCTTATCTAATTATAAAGTCCGCGAAAACAGTTCTACAAAATCGCTCTACCCACGAGGTTTTAAATTGTACCAATGGTTTGCAAACTTTCAAGGTCGGCTGCGCCAGTGAGTGTTAGGGGTAGTGGCGCTATTGAGTTTTGGGTTTATGCAAATGACTTAATTGTTCTATAAGGTCTAAATTATAGGGCAAAATCATTATCAGAAAAGGAAATAGGCTATTTAGGCAAAGCCCAAGCGCAGTGAATACGGAGCGCAGACATAATATACATTATAGTTGGCAAAGGTTCCGGGAATCCGGAAAAAACCCATTTGCCCTATAATGTATTGCGTTATGTTACTCTGCTTTGGCATTTAATTTTTAAATTTGTGGGGCTGAGATTTTAAAAGAGGATAGAGTAGCTTTGCAAAAGCGGTAGACTCGTTCCGTAGGATTTAAAATCTCAGCCCCACAAATCTTCTAAGAGAAAGTGCGGTTTTGCTGTCAAGCAAAAGAGTAGCACGTCGAATAGATAAAAATTAAATAGCGTCGGCGCGTATCTGCTGAAACTGTATAGCCGAGATTAAATAATATATGCGGGGGCTAAATTGCTGAGGACTCGGCAGCCTTAAATCATGTCTCATGTATTTAAAGTACAAACGGTTCGAGATATACTTGAATGAAAAAGTTTTGCTTCTGATTACATTCACGTTATTTCAGTAAAGCCAGACTAGGCGGTGTTCACAGCACCGTCTTTTCTTTTACCGAGTCCTTATTGCAATTATATCGTGCGGCAGTTTAACATAGCGACTAATTATAGGCTTAATAAAGCGTATAATTAATATTATGTTAAATTGAGCTTTAAACGATTCAACGGGAACTAATATTGCCTTACTCCCTATGACCGTTTGAAATCAAAAGATTACTTCTCCTCCAAGTTGTCAGTTCAACAATATCGGTAGATCCTAAATTTCCGATTGTTGCAGGATCGATATTCATAGCAGTTTTAATATCTGCTAAACTTTTATTCAATGGCAACGCTGACTCATTTCCTTGTGTGTAAATGTAACAACGGCCGTCCGCTTCGTAAATCTGTGTGATAGTTCTAACAAATATCAGGTACTCCTTTCCATCCTGGATTCAGGTGATAAATTCTTTCATAATGTTTAATAACAGTTAGTTGCTCAAATCTAATTAATTGTACAAATATGCAATCCTTTGCGCACATATACGCAATCATCAACTAATACCGATCCAACCACTGGAGCGCTTCCTCCATATTCATGAAAACTTTCGCTTTTACTTTTCTTCTCCGGATATTCAGATAAAATCGCAATATCATGCGTTGTCCAAGACCTTTAATTATATATGCTACTGCACGCACATCCGGAGCTTTTTCTGCAGCATGTTTCCGGGCTTCGTTGGAAATACTGGTGAAATGATCGAATTCTTGAATGACTTTCATACGACGTCCCTGCGTCATTTTATCATAGGCTTCTGAGAGTTCGTCAATGTCGCCAATCTCAATGTCCATGCCGCCTTCTCACTTAATGCGCACAATATCACCCTCTAGCATTCGTACAACACAATGCGATAACTTCTGTTCTTCGATAAGGGCAAAATCTTGGACAATAGCTCATTTAATATAATCAGAGCCAACCACAATTACAATCTTGGCCCCATGAAACGGAAAAAGTCCCAGTGTTATGTCGCACTGGGACTTTGAAACCAAAAACTTCGGATAGTAGCACTACGAACTGAGAAACTACTGCTAACACAACTACCCGAAACCTAACCTAAACTACTTAACACGCTACTGCTAATGCTAGTTAGACGGGCAGTCTTCCCTCCTCTTACAAAATGCTTTCTAAAGAAACGTTAATTTCCTAGCATCCGCTGCCAGAGCGACTTCATGATGGTGCGGATGTCCCCTGCTTTCTGTAAATCGGGTTGTAAGCGCTCAATTTCTAGTTGTCCATTTTCGTCTGGAACCAATTCGAATTTCCAAATAAAATCGGATTCATCTGGATCGAATCCCAATTGCCCAAATCGAAGATCTATATAGTATAGCTTGCCGTCCTCTTCCCTAACCATATACCATCCTTGAGAAATCTTAATCAGTTGTTTTACAGCCTTCTGATCCTTGTAAGGTTCTAATAAATGATGATTCTTGGGAAATTCTTCCGAGAACTGTATGGGCTGCGAGTCAAATATGGAATAATACGCCATTCGATACCCCGTTTTCGTTTCCACTTGCGCATTCCAAAGGAAGGTGTTTAATGGAGCCGGACGTGTATCCATTTCAACATAGGAAATTTTATCGATTTCTAATTGCTTCTCAAATGAATTGAACGTAACTGCTTTTAAAACAATGCTTAAAACCATGTAAGATGAACTAACAATTAAGCCAATTCGATTGAATTTTGCGCGCTTCGGATTGGTACGCTTCATAAACAAAGCGATCAACGTGAAGACTAAAAACGGCAAAGTGTAAAGCGGATCTACCACAAATATATTTTGATACGCTACTCTGTACTCAAAAGGCCAAAACAACTGCGTTCCCCACGTAGTATGTGCATCTAACAAGGGATGCGTAACCAAAGTCCAGTAGAACAATTTTGACCATTCCCATTGCGTGGCTTTCAATTCGCTCTCTCCACGACGCCAAATAAGAAAGCCCAACAGGCCTAGCAAGCCTAAAGAAATAATGATGAAAGTTAAGCTAGAACCTCTAAGAATGGGATACACGGCGAGTATCGTAAGGAATGCAATCAAACTGATTCGGGCCTGCTTCCAAACGCAATAGCCTAAAATGGCGGCCATTAAAACGGAAAAAATGATTGAATGTGAGAATCCACGGTGCATTTCAGTCGCCGTCATGGGATCTGTGAAATAGCGCAAATACACGTCTAAATCAGGAATGGTGCCGGCTACAGCTCCCCAGACCATTGCGCGATTTCCAATCTTCTTCCCTAATACTGCCTCTCCTACTGCCGCTCCAAGAACGACTTGCGTCAATGAATCCATGCAGCGAAATTACGGAAAGCCGAAAGAACCTAGCGTAAACAAAAGTTTATTTAATCGAAGTAACGAGGGTCGCCTACAACAAGTTCAATTGAGATCCTTACTCTAGTGGCTATATGATCACAACCGTGTTCAGCCGGCGACCAGCCAGGCATCCACTCCATGACGTGCTCAATCCATTCTTCTGCAACTGGATCATCTAGATTACGAACTCTAACAGATTCGACATCTCCTTCATCCGTTACCATAAAATAAACATAGATCTTATACGAAGAACGCGAATCAATCTGGTCTAGTTTTCCACTTAGATGCGCAAATTGATTAATAAGGTATTTCTTGAGATAATATGTTCCTCCCGGAAATTCCGCTTCTACATCGCAAAAACAATGAACTTCCTGCCAGTCTGCAGAATTCCTTGTAATAGAATCGGATTGCGCTTGGGTGCTACCCATCGAAGAGAGAAAAAGAAATAGTAATAATCGTTTCATGGCGCAGAGGTCAAATCAGTTTGGATAGTCCGCGTAAACATTTGGTCGAATCCAAGTGACGCGAATCGGTGTTCTCACCTCACTTACCGTGTCATTCATCCATTTTGGCATCAGAGCGAATACTCTCTGCAATTCCGCAGTCACTTCTTTAGTAACGGCGTTTTCAACCCTTAAATTGTAAGCATTTCCTGATGCGTCCAGTGTGAATCTGGCATATAGAACGATTTCGTCAAAATTGGGAACGCCATTAAAATCAAGGTTTGAAGCAAGGAAATTATTTAGTGATTGCTGTCCACCGGGAAAAGGGCACTCCCGACAGAAAGATGCTTCGACTTCTGGATATCGGGTCTCTTTATCCGAGACGTTCTGACCAATCGCCAATTCGGAAACACCAATAAGAACAAGTAATAGAAGCTTTTTCACAATTCAAAAGCAGCAAAATTCATTCCAACAAAAAACGGCACCGAGAAAACCCCAATGCCGCAATTCATGATTCCTTATTCCTGATTTCAACTTATAACACAGGAATTCATAACTCTAATGTTCTTTCAACTTCCCAACACGTGTATCCAAAGCTGATTTCATTTTCTTGATCGCCAAATCAACGGCCTTTCCTTTGTCACCGTCAGTGCTGGTCACAGCAATCGGTTGCGATCCTTCGATGCGCGCTTCCAACGTACATTGAATATCATCTCCTCCCGCTTTGTGAGCGTTTTGATCGGATAAATGGATCTCTACGCGGCTTACATACTGATCGAAATACTCCAATCCGTGTTTTACTTTTGCTACAACTTCCGCCTCTAGTGTCTCTGATCCGTGAATGTTTTTGTCCGTATTAAATTGTATTGTCATGTTTGATTTTGTTTTCCATTTAACTTACGCGTCCTCGAATACAACTAACGTATGAGGTTGCTTTATTTATTATCGTGTTTTCGGCATCCGCAACGGGATATCCGAGTTGCTTTAATCTTTCTATAACGGCCGGAAGCGTTTCATTATTCGATTCGAAACGAACTTTTGAATCTTCCTCGTTAACCAATACTTCCGTTACTCCATCAATTTTCAAGAGCTCGGTTTCAATGGTATTTGCACATCCATCACATTTTAGATTCTGAATTTCAAGTTCTTGTACCATATCCTTTCTTTTCTACTAAGGTACATCAACACATCTCCGGTAAAAATGACATTCGTCAGAAATCCCGCTGCTCTTTGTCAAAGTTGAATTGTTTTTTCCGAGTCGAACTCTATTCCTTATTCAATATTCCTTATTACAATTCATAACTTCCTCAATCTCACCTGATACGGGCTTGACATCATCGTAAACGCCATCTTTTCATTTACCGAATCGTACGGCGTAACAAGTTCAATTTCAAAGTTTTTCAAGAGCATTGACATCACCATGCGGACTTCCAAAATAGCCAGATTTCTTCCAGGACAGTAGCGTGCTCCACCTCCAAAAGGCGAAAATGCCTCCGTATTGTGCACTGGGCAGCGACTTTCTTTTAACCAGCGTTCTGGTTTCATCTTTGTTGCATCTGAAAAGTTTTCATCCTGAAGAGATCCATGACGATGCTGTGTTAAGATGCGCTGTCCCTTTTTGACGAAGACTTCTTCCAATTCAACGTCTTCCACTGCTTGGAAAAGCATTACCGGCGCGACCGGCTTAAATCGCATGGATTCAAACGCAGCACCTTCGATATAGCGCATTTTTGCATTGTCCTCATAAGCCGATGCCCATTTTTTCTCACCCAAAACTTCATTGGCCTCCCGGCGCATATTTTCAGTGACTTCAGGCTGTTGTGAAAGCAAATAAATCATCCAGTTGAGTGTCACAGCCGTTGTATCCTCTCCAGCCATTAGCAGAGTAAGAAGGTTTCCACGAACGTTTTCAGTGGAGATGTCATCTTCTTCTTCTTCAGCCGCCACAATTATCGCTTCAATCACCGACGGCGGATTTTTGCGTAAATCCGGATTTTCTTCCAATCGCTTTCTAGCCGCAGCGATGAACTCATCTACCAAACGATTCATCTCCTCAACGGCTTTATCGAATTCCTTATCTTCTTTTGTGCGATATACCTTGTACCATGGTACCGGCATGTTGATCCGTTTGAAAATCATCGGGAATACCTTCTCCATGTGATCCTGGATGGCTCCTCCCTGCTCTTCGATTGTGTTCATTGGATATCCGAACGCTAAGGATGACGTGACATCTACGGTAAATCGCAACAAATCCTTCTGGATATAAAACGGTTCTCCGGATTCCGCTCTTTCCGACCATTTCTTGTACAATCGACCTAAAACGGGCTCAATTGCGGGGTAAAAATCCTTTTGATGTTTGACATCTAACCCTTTGGCAACGATAGGTCGATGCTTCTTCCAATCTTCGCCCTCTGCATTAAAAACGCCGTGAACTCCACCCTCTCGAATGATTCGATTCATTTTAAGGCTCCGGGTAAATCCTTCGGGACGCTCCTTCATAATCTTTTGCAACATCGATGGACGCGTGATCACCAATTGATCGAAAATCCCCAAATTCAAGCGAAAAACATCGCCATACTCGTCGCTCCAACCCTCAATAGTATTGTGCAATTGCGGTAAATCCAGCGAAAATAAATTCCCAACAATGGGCTTCCCTTTCGGGCCCGGTAGATCTTTAACTTTAATAGCCATGATTTAAAGATAGTGAACAGGTAAATGCGGAGGTAAGATGGTATGCTAAAATGTGTAAAAAAGACGCTAGACACTAGACTTTGAGACGCTAGAATCACTTACTTATCATTTCATCATTCATCTTTATCCTTCGGCTTTCTCGCCCGCCTAGCTCGGCCTCACTCCTCAATAGCTCGCGCTATTTCTTATTCATGATTCATTATTCCTTATTACAATTCATAACTCATCATTCATCATTACCTTTTCCGCTTCGCCTTCCGCGTATTTCTTTTCGCCTCGCGACTGTTTTTTCTCAATCCTTTTCGGTAATCACGGTACTCTTGAAGGTTTTGCTTGTACTCCTCCTTCGTCATTCCCTTGTTATCCATGTCGATAGTTCGTCTCCCCGCTTCAATGTCCTGCAGCACCAGTTCAGCGATCCAATCGTCGCCATCCGCGTCAAAAGTGCTGTTGGTTTTATGCCCGTATAAAGAAAACGTTGCCTGAACCGTCTTTGCGTAGATTTTTCCCTTGTATTTGGAGAGAATCTCTGTCACGGTCATTCCGGTTTCACGGTGGATTAGCTTGAAGAGCATCTTCCCCTCGCCCATATACAAATCCTTAATTAAGAACTCAAGTTCCTCTTCCAGCTCCTTCTTTCTGTTCTTGGTGATCTTCTTTTTCTTACGCTTTTTGGATTCAGCGGCAAGCTCTACGTCCAATGAATCAATGACCTCCTTCGCTTTCAATGCCAATGGATAGGTGCGTCGAATTAAATTGAGTTGCTGCAAATAATGTAAATCGAAATCCTTGTCATATCGAACTTCTTGCAATTCCTGAGTGAGCATCACAGAAGTATCCTCCTCCTGAGCAAGCCCGGAAAAACCAACAAAAAGAACAACAATGGCAATGACGAATCGGTTCATTGTAAACAAGTTATCGCGTTTCTGTTACAATAACAAATAGGATACCAAACTAACGTTCTGGAATAAGGAATATTGAATAAGTAATAATGAATGCGTTAGAGAAAACATCTATTCATTATTCTTTATTCATGATTCAACATTAAAGTTCCGAAAGCCACTGCATCGTATCTACCCCATCAGCATAGTCATTTAATGCGGGCGCTTGAGCTTTTCCAAAAGGCGTGTAGGAATTCCCAACGATTACTTGAAGTTCTTCTTGATACTTGGAAAGGTAAGATTCCACCTCATTTGAATCAGTATAACGTTGATAATGAATCATTGAGAGCGGCGAAAACAAATCTTCTGATTCACGCAACAATACGAAATTATTGTCCAGCAATTCGGCTTTGTTCATTAGGTACACGGCTTTGTTGTAGTCGTAATTGTTACCGTATTTGTTGTTGTTGATGACCTCTCCGTGATCGACAATCGCTTCGAAGAATCGGTTCAAATCATAGTCGTTCGGGATCATTAAATGCGACACGTTTCTACATCCAAGACCAAAATATTGAAAGATATCTTTCCCCAATTCGAACAATTGTTCTTTGGATTCACTTCCATCTAGCACGGCAACGGACGTACGATTCTTCCTAAAGATATGCGGATACTTTCCGAAATACTGCTCGAAATACTTTAACGAATTGTTGCTTCCTGTTGCGATTACAGCATCCACCTTACCTATCGGGCCGTGAGAAAATGTAATTCTGGATTTCAATTCCGGCGTGAATTCAATCAAATGCCCAGCTAGTTTTGGTAACAAAGTGGAGTCATCACTGCTCAACTTGGCAACAACATGCCTCCCGGAGATTAATACCGACAGAAAATCATGAAATCCAACCAATGGAATGTTTCCCGCCATGATCACGGCCACTTTCTTTGGTTGCTCGGCATAAGAATAATCTGCTGTCCAGTTGGATAAGCTTTCCTCTGTTAACTCGTTTCCAAGAGCTAACATACTGTGTTTTACGTTCTCTTTCACAAACCAACCGTTCAACGAAAACTGTTTGTTTATGGTAATTTGAAGTGATTCGTACTCTTGTTCCGTAACACCGATGGAGAAATCCGACCAGGTCTGATCGCTACCTAATGCACGCATGAGTTTCCCCAGCTGAGCAAAGCCTTTTATGATTGTTTCTTGATTCACACTGCAAAATTAATAGATTTCTGTTGCTTGAAATCAATACGATATCAACGATTCATTGTCCATTTTTTTATTCTTGAGTTAGTTCAGAATAAGATTGCGATGCATTATATTTGCACTATAAATTACGCGTTATGGCAATAATGATCACGGATGAATGCATTAACTGCGGGGCCTGCGAGCCAGAGTGTCCGAATAATGCAATCTATGAAGGTGGTGCGGAATGGCGATACTCTGATGGTACGTCGTTAACAGGGATGATCACAACATTGGACGGCGATGAAACGATGGCCGACGATGAAAAAGAACCAGGTGATATGGATGTGTACTATATCGTTACAGACAAATGTACCGAGTGTGTAGGATTCCATGATGAGCCTCAATGTGCGGCTGTATGCCCGGTTGATTGCTGCGTTGACGATCCAGATTATCGCGAATCCGAGGATGAACTATTGGCAAAGAAAGATTTCATGCACCTTTAGTCATCTCCAACCCATTAATGAAAGTCCGTCTCGAAAGATTCGGACTTTTTTATTGAATCATCTTTTCATCGAACTTGTTCGATCTTTGCGCACTTCTATGCAGCAAAACCTCTCGCGCTTGCGCCTTTGCGGTTAAACCAGCTAGTTCCATTCTCGTGCTTTAGACATCGTTCTTCATAACCGTAAAGCTCAAAATGAGGAAAAGTTTAAAAAATGCTTCGGACGCTCTTGTCAATTTAAAGAAACCTACTACTTTTGCGGCTGGGGTAAGTCTTGTACGACCAGCTCCCTCTGAATCCCCCAGGACGGGAACGTAGCAAGGGTATGAGGTTGTAGCGGTGCGATATGAGTAGCTTGCCCCTCTTTTTTTATCCTAAATTCTCATCACTCTTTCCTCTTACCCTCTTCCCTCTTCCAGACTCATACTGGAACTCCCACTGCTTCAATCATCGTTATTCATTATTTCTTATTCCTTATTTATCTAATGTGTCCTTCCGCTATCTCGCCCACCTAGCTCGGCCTCACTACTCAATAGCTGGCGCTATTTCTTATTCATGATTCCTTATTAAAGCCACAATTCATAATTCACATCTCATCATTCCTTACCTTTACTATAAATTCAATCACATGAAATATTCACTCTTTATACTTGCACTTTTCGTCCTAACTGCGTGTGGCAGTAATCCTAATGATAAAGAACCATCTGACAAAGACGAAAAGGAAATAGAATGGGATCGTGAAGAACTAGAAAATGAATTCAAACATGACTTATTAGAGTTTGTGGCTTGTTTGAACCATGAGGACTATGAGTGTGTTGCGGACTATATACCAGAACAAATGCTAAGAATTGTTCCAAAAGAGATCTTAATTGCGCAAATGGAGCAAATGAACGAGATGGGCATGGATATGCAATTTGACGAGTTTCAAATTCTTAAGATGTCGGATGTTGCGTTTCATGATGATCACTACTACTGCAAGCTTAATATCAAGAGCTCAACTAAAATTTCCTTGTCTGGAATGATGTTGCTTCAAAAAGATATGCTCTTAGAAGCCTTTACTCAAAAAGGTGTTGAACCCGAGGAGATTGATGCAGAGACCATTGGTTATTCTATCGAAGAAGAGATGTATGCGATTGCCAACGAAAAAACTAAAACATGGAAATACGTACGACTTGATCAAGACATGAAAAGCCAATTAGATCAAATTATTCCTGTTCAAGTGCGGACTAGATTCGAATAAGGTCTAGAAGATTCATTGGTAGTCGGACTGTTCAAAAATCGTGTATAAGTATCTCGTACAACAACTCGTTACAGGATGAACTCTATGTACATTTGAGACAAATAAAATTGTGCACATATGAAGTTCTTTATCGATACAGCAAACCTTGATGAAATCAGAGAAGCTAATGATCTTGGAATCCTTGACGGAGTAACAACCAATCCTTCCCTAATGGCGAAAGAAGGAATTACTGGAGAAGCCAATATCATTCAGCATTACATCGATATTTGCAACATCGTTGATGGGCCAATTAGTGCAGAGGTAATTTCTACTGATTACGAAGGAATCATTAAAGAAGGAGAGCATTTGGCGTCTCTACACCCAAACATTGTAGTGAAGGTGCCGATGATCAAAGATGGCGTGAAAGCGATCAAGTACTTCTCATCCAAAGGAATCAAAACGAATTGTACCTTGATTTTCTCTGCTGGACAAGCGCTTTTGGCAGCAAAAGCAGGAGCTACGTACATCTCGCCTTTCCTAGGTCGTTTGGACGATATCTCTTCCAACGGAATGGATTTGATCGCGCAAATCGGAGTGATTTACAACAACTATACGTTTGATACTGAGATTCTAGCGGCATCCGTGCGTCATCCAATGCATATCATTCAGTGCGCAGAGCTCGGTGCAGACGTTGCTACGGTTCCGTTGAAAGCAATCATGGCATTATTGAATCACCCACTTACCGATTCAGGATTGGAAAAATTCCTAGCAGATTACGCGAAAGGAAATAATTAGAATAAGAAATAGTTGAAATAAAGAATAATAAATGTGGCTTTTGAGGTCTGATTCATTATTTCTTATTCAATATTCATGATTCCTTATTCATTATTAATCCTGAGCGATTTTCTCATAACTCGCAGTAATCCCTTTAATCAGAGAACTGCTAAAACCTGAGTGTTCCATTTCGTTCAATCCTACAATGGTACAGCCTTTTGGCGTGGTTACCTTGTCGATTTCTTGCTCTGGATGTGATCCTTTTTGTAAGATCAATTCCGATGCTCCTTTCATCGTTTGACTTACGATTTGCGTAGCTGTCTTGGCGTCGAATCCAACTTCAATTCCACCCTGAATCATGGCACGCATAAAACGTAAAACGTAGGCCACACCGCAAGCTCCGAGTATGGTCGCTGCGTCCATGAGGGATTCATCAATGCGAACTGTTGTGCCCAATCCATCGAAAATCTCTGTCACCAGCGCTTCGCGATTCAGCGGATCTTCATTGCTGGAAAGCGCGGTCATCGATTCGTTAACAGCTGCAGCAGTATTCGGCATAGCGCGGTAAATTCCCAATCCGCCTCCACTTGCGACAGAGATCTCTTCTATGGAAATCCCGGTCGCCGCCGATACCAAAGTATGACGCTTTGGATCAAGGTGTTTTTGATGTTCTTGGATGAATGGTAAAACGGTATATGGCTTGAGGGCGAATATAAGTACATCGCATTGCTCAATTAACGCGCGATTATCAGTAGTTACCGTCACTTTGTCTGAAGCATATTTCTCAATTGAAGCTACGTTTCTCTTAGATGCAAAAACTTCAATTTCAGGCATTTTAGAGGTAATCCCTTCAAGTATTGATACCCCTAAGTTTCCACATCCGATAATTCCGATTTTCATAACCAATAGTCTTACAATTCAAAAGGGACAAAATTACACTATATAGTATAAGCGGTAACATCTCTGGATAAAGAAATTCGTAATTTAGTGTACCGAAAATGAAGACTCTTCTCCTCATAGTATCTATCGTGGCTATGCCCCTTGTATCTCAGGCGCACGATTACTTTTTCAGCTTTGTGGAAATGGAATACAATGCGGTTTCTCAAAGAATTGAGGCGACATTGACCGTTACGACCCACGATTTCGAGCGGGCATTGGAGGAAAATGGTACCCCTATTGGGAATATGGCCAGCATCAGCAAAGAAGAGATTGAAATCATCGAAAAGTACGTAAATGCACATTTCACCGTAAAAAGCGGAGACCAGAAGAGTGTTCTCAAGTTTATGGGGAATGAAGTTTCGATGGACGGTACCTCTAATTGGTATTTCGAATCAGAATCCATTGATTTTCAAGAAGAATTATCGATACGATACGATTTGTTGATGGATGATTTTCCAGAGCAACAGAACAAAGTGACGCTGTACCACATGGGACAAACCTACACAGCGGCCTTTACACCAATGAATAAAACCAAACAGATATACATCGAAAACTAGGAAGAATGAAGAAAATCTTACTTGCAGCGGTATTGCTTCCGGGATTGACATTTGCTCAAAACCGATTCGCACAACTGGGGGAAGAGTTACCCACTCCGAATGAGTACAGAAACGCAGCCGGAGCCCCAGGTCACGCATATTACCAGCAAAAGGCAGATTATGACATTGAAGTGCGCTTGGACGATAAAGAACAGCGTATTTACGGTGAAGAGGAGATTACCTACACCAATAATTCACCGGATCAGTTGGAATACCTTTGGATTCAGTTGGATCAGAACATGAGAGCTCAGGATTCTGATTCGAAGTTGATTACCATTGAGAAAATGGAAGACTTCCGCTCTATTGGTGATGTGGCGCGCAAAACGTTCGAATTCGATGGAGGATTTAAGATTGAAGAAGTAACAACACCTTCAGGGAAAAACTTGAAATATGCCATCAATAAAACGATGTTGCGTATTGATTTGGATACACCTTTGAAAGATGGAGCAAGTATCTCATTCCGCATCAAATGGTGGTACAACATCAACGATCGAATGAAAATTGGAGGTCGTTCTGGATACGAATACTTCGAAGAAGAAGACAACTACCTCTATACGATCGCACAGTGGTTCCCAAGAATGTGTGTTTACAACGATGTAGAAGGATGGCAAAACAAGCAATTTCTAGGTCGCGGTGAGTTCGCATTGGCCTTTGGTGATTACGAAGTAGCAATTACAGTTCCTTCAGATCACATTGTAGGATCTACGGGAGTTTTGCAAAACGAAAGCAGTGTATTGACATCGGAGCAGCGTTCTCGTTTGAAGAAGGCACGTTCTTCTGATTCACCGGTGATGATCGTTACTCAAGAGGAAGCAGAAGCGAACGAAAAAGAAAAGGCCGAGGGTGAAAAGACATGGATTTTCAAAGCTGAAAACGTACGTGACTTTGCATTTGCATCTTCTCGAAAGTTCATTTGGGATGCTCAAAATCAACCGGTAGCAGGGAAAGATATTCTTTGTATGTCGTATTATCCGAAAGAAGGAAACCCTTTGTGGGAGCGTTATTCTACAAAATTGGTAGCGCATACGGTAAAGACATATTCGAAATTTACAGTTGATTACCCTTACCCAGTTGCGATTTCGGTACACTCGAAGTGGATCGGAATGGAATACCCAATGATTTGTTTCAATGGAGGTCGTCCGGAAGCAGATGGAACGTATTCAGAAAGAACAAAGTACGGAATGTGGGGCGTGATTATTCACGAGGTTGGACACAACTTCTTCCCAATGATCATCAACTCCGATGAGCGCCAGTGGACATGGATGGATGAAGGTTTGAATACGTTCGTGCAATACCTAACTGAGCAAGAATGGGAACGTGGATATCCTTCACGTCGAGGGCCTGCGTATATGATTGCAGATTACATGCGTGGAGACAAAGACTACATCTCTCCTATCATGACGAACTCTGAATCAATCTGGCAATTTGGAAACAACGCCTATGGTAAGCCGGCAACGGCATTGAACATTCTACGCGAAACAGTAATGGGGCGCGAATTGTTCGATCATGCCTTTAAGATTTACTGTGAGCGATGGGCATTCAAACACCCTACTCCTGCCGATTTCTTCCGTACTATGGAAGATGCATCTGCAGTAGATTTGGATTGGTTCTGGAGAGCTTGGTTCTTTACAACAGATCACGTGGATATCAGCTTAGATGAAGTGAACTGGTATGAATTGAACACGATGAATCCGGAAATTGAAAAGGCCGCTCAGAAAGAATCGGATGACAATGCAGACGAATTTATTGGAGATACACGCAATCGAGAGCAAATCGAAGAAACGGTGAATGAGCGCGACGACAACATCGATGATTTCTACGCGAAGCGTGATATCTACGAGGTTGATGCATTGCATCGTAAGGATTACGAAGAATTTAAAGAGCGATTGACAGAGGAGGAATTGGAGTTATTGAACTCTGGAATGCAATTCTACGAGTTGAAATTCACAAACATCGGTGGAATTCCAATGCCGTTGATCCTTCGCTTTACTTTTGCAGATGGTACAGAAGAAGTGATTCGTATTCCAGCGGAAGTTTGGCGCAGAAGCGAGCATGAAATCACCAAAGTATTCATGTTCGAAAAGCAAGTAGAAAACATTCGCTTGGATCCATACTTGGAGACAGCAGATACAGACTTGAACAACAACAGCTGGCCAGAAGAACGTCAACCAACACGTTTCCAGTTGTTCCGTCAGAAACAAACGATGGAAAATCCAATGCAGCGTCAAAAGCGTGTGGATGAACTGAATGAGAAATAATCATAACATTCTATAGATCAAAGCCGTTTCGAAAGGAACGGCTTTTTTTTTGCACGTACTGGTAGGGGAAACACGCTTCGAACTTGTTTTAGTCGTGTTAATCGCAAATCAGTGTATTTCAAATGCGGTATTTAAGAATAGAAAAATTTACATTTGAAATAGATTTGGATTGCTGAACAGAAATGACTAGCCATGAATCTTACCACTAGAATTGATCGAGTAGAAAACATAACGCGTGAGGAATTTGAGAAGAAATATTTCATTTCGCAAAAGCCCGTGATCATTAAAAACTTCTTTCAAGATGACGCGCTCTATTCCAAATGGACGTATGATTATTTCATAGAGTCTATCGGTGATGTCGAAGTCGGTGTTTATGACGATGAGAAGACCGTTCGCAAGGATGATCGTTCGTACAAATCAGCGGATATGACCATGCCTTTCGGTGAATATCTGCGATTGATTCAGGAAGGAAGCACCACAAAACGAATTTTCCTTTTCAATATCTTCAAGCACATGCCGGAATTGAAGCAAGATTTTCATTTCCCAAAAACAACCAACAAATACATCAAAAAGCTTCCATTTGTGTTCTTTGGAGGAAAAGGTGCCGTAACGCGCATTCACCAAGACATGGACTTCTCTAACGTTTTTCTAACAGAAATCACTGGTAAGAAGCGCGTAATCCTCTTTCATCCCAAATATTCAAAACACCTCTACCGCTATCCTTTTGGCGTACATAGTTCGGTGGATCCACTCAATCCAAATTTTGAGAAATATCCTGCCATGGCTTACGCTGAAGGACTGGATGTGACCTTGGAAAAAGGTGAAACGTTATTCATGCCAAGTGGGTATTGGCACCACATTGTGTATGAAGAAAGCAGTTTTGGTTTGGCGATTCGCTCATTAAGTCCTAGATGGAGTCAGCGCATGCGTGGTGCAATGAATGTAGCAGTATTGACCCATGTGGATGAAATCATGCGCTATTGCCTTGGAAGACGATGGTTCCTAATGAAAGTGGCAATCACAAAGCGCAGAGGCGATCAAATTGTAGCCAGAGAAAGTGGATCAGAGCGATCGCGTCACTTTTGGAGGATTGGGATGTATCGCTAAGGACAATATTCATCCGCAATAGAGCTATCCGGGTATCCGTGGTCAAGCGCTTTTCGGAGGTAGACGCACCCTTTCTCTTTCTGATCATGACGTAAATACAGTAACCCAAGATTGTGCAGTGTTAATGGGCGGTTGGGCTCCTACTCCAGGGCTCTCATGTAATCATCATATGCCGGTTGGAACTGATTCAAGATCATAAAACAACGACCTCGGTTATTAAAGGCGTTGGCAGTTGCTCCATGCATTTTTAGCTCCTGATCATAATCATCGATAGCTGATTCAAAATCACGTAAGTACTCATACGATAAGGCTCTGTTATAATGCGTTTGAGGGGCCGATCGACCGAGTTCTATAGCCTTAGAATAATCCGCTATGGATGGCTTGTATCTCTTTAGTTTGTAATAAACCAAACCACGATTAAAATACGCTTCAGCGCTTGTTGAATCTATTGAAATGGCTAGATCAAACTCGGTAATAGCACCTTGAAGATCTCCCTCTTTCATTTTAAGATAGCCGTACAGTCCAATCAAGTCTGCATCTTTCTTTGTTTTAGTAGTGCCGTACCACATGTAGTCTTCGATTACCTTTTTACAGCTATCGTAATCCTCCTTAAACTCGAAATAGTAATAGGCCAACTTATTAATAGATAGCAGATGCTTTGGGTCTAAATTAATTGCTTTTTTGAAGTCGAGAGCGCTACGGTAATACTGATAATTGTTCTTAAGCAAAAGTCCGCGATTGTAGTAATGGGCGGCATTTAACGAATCTATGGATATTGCTTTATTGACGTTTAATAGCGCTTCGTCAAATACTCCGAGACCGTCCCAAGCTGCGCTTCTGTTGCCGTATGCCTGGGCATTAAGAGAGTCAAATAATATGGCTGAATCCAGTGTGACCAGTGCTTTTTGATAGTCCTCCAGAATTAGCCAAAGAACAGCTTGATCGTTTAATTCTGAGGAACGCAGGGAGTCGCGCTGCGCATTAGCTGCTAATGACAAAAAGGAAAAAAGTAATACGATTGAGGATCGGGACATTTTAGAAGTAATTCATACGCACCAGCCTACAAGCCTTCTTTATACAACTTGTAATGCTCGAATTTGTCCTGGATAAAATGTATGAGCTCCAGCTCTGAAGCAGTTTTTAGGAAGGAATCGTTCAGATTTAAGAAGCTGATGAACTCATCAAACTCTTCATTGGAAAGGTCGATGATCTCGTATGCTACGTAGTTGCGAAGTAATTCTTTCACGATTCGACGCTGATCGTCTTTGTATTCCTGTTCAGCTACCCAGCGTTTTGCGCGTTCCTTCTTGGAGAAAGCCTGATACAATGCTGTTATAGGACTTTGAATAACTTCCATTCCCGTTACAGTTCTTGTCTCACGCATGGCCAAAGCTTCACGTTCTTCCTTGATTTCTTGTAAGGACTTCAACGGGCGTACTTCAACAGCGGCAATTTCCTGTGCCTTTCCTTCTATGTAGTAATTGGAAATATGCTGACAATTGGAATCAGCGGCGACTATCACGTTTACAGGGATATATCCGCGAACGGAAAGACTTATCGTGTCTCCATGAGAAGCATACACACTGAAATTTCCGTTGGGTTGACCAAATACTCCACGTCCTGTAGAACGATTCACCACCATAAGGTTATAGAATCCTTGAGGCTGCAAAGTGTCCTTGATAGTACCAGAAAACAAAACCTGTTCACAGTCTTGAGCGTAGGAAATGCTTCCCATTAAAATGATCGCTATTGCGAAAATGCGTTTGATGAAAATGAAATTACAAAAAAGGTGCCGTTTCAATGGAATCCACTTGGGAACAATTGTTAATTCTTTAGTTTACAAATGTAATCACAATTGTAAAGTGTAATGTTACATGTATGAATATCGGTTTTGTTTTTTTTTAGTAAACAGGAATTTAGACCCTGTAAGACCCTTAACATTCCTTAAACATATCAACTTGCCTTTTTGTTGTAATTTTGCAGTATGAAACGAGTGGTTGTTGGATTATCAGGAGGTGTAGACTCTAGTGTTACGGCGTATTTGCTGAAAGAGCAAGGATATGAGGTAATCGGTATGTTCATGAAGAATTGGCACGATGAATCTGTTACCTTATCCGATGATTGCCCATGGATTGACGACTCGAACGATGCCTTACTTATCGCTCAGCAGCTGGGGATTCCGTTCCAAGTAATTGACTTGAGTAAAGAATACAAGGAGCGCATTGTAGATTACATGTTCAGTGAATACAAAGCGGGGCGTACACCGAATCCCGATGTGCTTTGTAATCGCGAGATCAAGTTCGATGTCTTTCTGAACGCTGCGATGCAGTTAGGCGCTGATTACGTAGCTACAGGGCACTATTGTCGAAAGATTGAACACGAAGATGGTACGTTTGGTTTGGTTGCCGGAAAGGATCCAAATAAAGATCAATCGTATTTCCTCTGTCAATTGCGTCAGGAGCAGCTAGCGAAAGCCCTATTCCCTATTGGAGAGCTCTTAAAACCGGAGGTTCGTGAAATTGCGCAGCAAATCGGATTGCACACTGCAGATAAGAAGGATTCGCAAGGATTGTGCTTTGTAGGAAAAATCAGCCTCCCTCAGTTTTTGCAACAGCAGTTAAAACCGAAAAAAGGGAATATTATTGAGATCCCTGAGGATCTGACCGACTTCGTGGATTACGAGAGTATCCCTGTTGAAGCTAGCAATGTCAAGGAATTGGCGTCTTCTTATCATTTCTCAGAAGATCAAGGTCAAGTGGTCGCCGAACATCAAGGTGCGCATTACTACACCATTGGTCAACGAAAAGGACTGCACATCGGTGGTC
>QCWI01000009.1 GCA_003149635.1 Fluviicola sp. XM-24bin1 | reverse complement strand
GGTGAATTTGCAATTGGAAGATGTACGTTGCTCCACTTCCACCTACGTGATCTTTGTTCCACTGAACGATAAAGATCTGGTTTGGCGCAGTACCAATAGTATGGTAGAATACACCCTCACCTGCTTCTTCCGGTCCAAGGTCATCCCAGAATGGGTATAGACCACTTGCTTGTCCGGCCATCGCACCGTTTGTAAATCCTACCTGCTGGCCAGGAGCCATGATGATCGCACCGTTAGATCCGATAGTAATGTCTGTAACCTGAGTGTTTTGATACAAAATTGGGAATGGAAGAGTAATTGACACTTCTCCGTCATCACCAAGGTTGTTTAGTACACCAACTGAAGCAATGTCAACCCATCCAGTGTCAGGACACAGTGTATTTGCCTCCATGAACTGACCTTGGTTGTATGTGTTAAATACTGCTGGTCCAACAGCTTGAGAAGTGTCACCACCTCCACAATCTGCGTATACATATACATCGTAGAATTGGTTTGGAGTCAAACCTGTCAATGTATCTGGATTTTGAAATGCAGGTACAGATGTTCCCGTTCCTGGTGTAAATCCTTGAGGACCGTACTCCAAAATCCACTGAGTTTCTTGCCATCCTTGGTTCCATGTCAATGCTGCAGTTGAGTTATCACCTCCAGTCCAAGTCAATCCACTAGGGTTAGGACATGGTGGCGCTTCTTTTACTTCAACATCATCAATCAAGATATCATTGTAGAATGTAGACCCTGTAGCTGCTGCAGTTACTGTGAAACGGATTTGTACATCTCCAGTAATTGTTAGTGGGTCAACGATTGTAGTGAATTCAACCCAGTTTGGTCCAAGGTTAGCGTTTACTGTATTAATTGTAGTCCAAGCTGTTCCATCCCAGAACTCAACCAATAGTTCGTTGAATACCTGGTTGTCTACGTTGTTGTAGAATACAGCGTAGCTTACCATTGGTAATGTCAATGTTGTTGCATCAATGAATGGAGTTAACAATGTACTTACTTCACCAGCGTTGTTGTTAGATCCGTCCATTCCGATGAATGTACCAGTTCCAGAAACGGAGTAATCAGTAACGCCAGAAGCACCGTAACCGGCGAATCCACCGATTGCCTGACTACCGTATTCCCATGAGTTAACACCTCCTTCAGACCAACAGTTTGGAAGTCCTGCAGTTTCGAATGATTCAATGAAAGGTGCCGGGAATGTTGTACATGGTGTTGTAAACAAAGAAGATCCAGTCCAAAGTGAAGTGTCACCAGGACCACAGATTGCACGGATGTAAATTTCATAATCCGTTGCATATGTCAAACCTGTTACGGTTGTAGGGTTCGTTCCAACAATAGTAGATGTTCCAGTTCCAGGAGTGTATCCTGCTGGCCCCCATTCAACTTCCCATGAAGACGCACCAGCGTTATCAGTCCAGGCTACATCAGCAGTTGTTCCAGTAAGGTTTGATACCACTAAAGCAGAAGGTTGAGGACATGTAATGTCAACAATTGTAATGTCGTCAAATGCAAAACCGTCATCCTGAACACTTCCGTCAGCTCCGAAGGCAAAACGTAAAAGTACGTTTGGCTGACCTCCCAAACCAGTTAGGTTGTTGTAAGCCAAAACCCATCCATTAGAACCACTACCGTTACGTCCTGTCCATCCAATTTGCTGACCTCCAGGGTTACCGTTAATAGTACCATCGTTGTACCAGTTGTTTGGATCGTTCAGAGCACCAACGTTTTGCCAAGAAGCACCTCCATCAATTGATGATTGCAAAACTGCACCATCCCAGCTAAACTCACTTTCCCACCAAATTGCTACCTGAATAGCAGGGTTAGTAAGAGAAGAGAAGTCAAATACTGGTGATGTAACAGACTCATTGGCATTTGCTGGATACAATCCAGTCAAATTAGTTACCCATGAGTTGACACCAGAAAAGTTCGAGTTGATGACAACATTAGTCGGGCTACCCAATTGCCAAACAGCACCAGGGGTTGTCCAACCACCTGCGCCAGACTCAAAGTCTTCAGTGTAAGGGTAGCTCGTAATTTGTGCGTTGACCTGCCAACTAAAGAGAGACAGCAACGCAATAAGCGTAAAATGTTTCATAGAAAAGAGAATTTTATTTTTTAAAACAGAGCTAAAGGTAGTGTATTTTGGAAAGCCTTCAAAAAGGAGTTTTAGCGAACTAAATGGGTTAAATATTCAAATTTTCACCCTCTGTACGAATATTTCTGCTGAATCCATGATTATACTGGGGTTGAGGATGAGTATTTTGGATAATTACCATTCATTTATTTCACTTTGAGGCATAATGACGGAAAGCCGTGTTATTTTATAAACACAGTTTTTACAAATTGTTGGTTTTGCAACAGTTAAACGCGTTGATTTTGATTGTTCGCTGAATTCTTCAAAATCCAATGTTTCCGTTATTTTTGCTTCCAAATCGAATTAATTATGAAAGAATTGGCGGGTAAGCATGCATTAGTATGTGGAAGTACACAGGGAATCGGATTGGCATCGGCAATGTTGATGGCAAGCAGGGGCGCTAAGATTACGCTAATCGCTCGAAATGAAGGAAAACTAAAAGAAGCTTTAGGTCAATTGGATGATTCCGAAGGACAAGAGCACGATTATCTAGTAGCGGATTTCTCTCAGCCCGATTCTTTGCTGGAGACGTTAAAAGGATATGTTTCCGGAGGTGCGCAACCTGACATTCTAATTAATAATACGGGCGGCCCAAAAGGTGGCCCGATCAAAGATGCTGAAACTAGCGAGTTTATCGCTGCCTTCAATCAACATTTGATTTGTAATCACATTTTAGTTCAGAATTTATACCCTGGAATGAAGGAAAAAGGCGGAGGGCGCATTATCAATGTGATTTCAACCTCTGTGAAACAGCCGCTGAACAATTTGGGCGTATCCAATACAATTCGAGGTGCTGTGGCAAATTGGAGTAAAACATTGGCCAATGAACTAGGCGCATTTAATATTACCGTGAATAATGTTCTTCCCGGAGCGACAAATACAGGTCGACTTCAAAGTATTGCGGAAGCGAAAGCTGGCAAAACGAACGATTCGGTAGAAGATGTTTTTGCGGGAATGGCAGCTCAAAGTCCAATGCAACGTATCGCAGAGCCGGAAGAAGTAGCAGAGGCTATCGCCTTTTTGGCTTCAGACAGAGCGTCGTACATTAATGGAATCAACGTACCTGTT
Organism: Fluviicola sp. XM-24bin1; assembly: GCA_003149635.1. GTDB lineage: Bacteria > Bacteroidota > Bacteroidia > Flavobacteriales_D > Crocinitomicaceae > UBA4466. Next base: position 192,006 of record QCWI01000009.1, on the reverse strand, counting down.
GACGGTGGGCGCACCAAGTCTCTATAAATTTGGATTCGTCCTTCTTTTATTCGTTACCTCGTGTGCGAACCAGCCTCCTTCATCAATAGAGGCCGAAGGTTTTGAATTTGATACCACTCATTGTTTTGTCGATGCAATTGAGCTAGATTCGATGTCATTTGCTTCTGGAGCAAAGCATTGGATAATTAAAGGACTTATCGTAATTGAGGGAAAAGAGTTTCCATATTCGATGGTCTACAATAACAATCCTCTTGAGAGGTTAAGTCAGCCTATTTCGGTGAAGCCACCAGCGTGTTTTGATCAGAATGAAAATGTCTCTTTCCTACTTACACGAAACAATGATAATGTGATGATTTCTTGGAAAACGTCAGATCAATTTTTGTACGTGCGGACGGTTCTTACTTCAGAACGTTAACGTGTCCTCTAAGATTTCTATCTCTGCCTGAATTGGTAACGAAGTTCACGTCGTAGGTGTATGTTCCATCTGGTACGTAGAGGCCTAAATACGTTCCGTCCCACTCGAAGTTGAGGTCGTTTGAAGTAAAGATGACTTCGCCCCAACGATTGTACAAGCTGACTTCCAAAGAACGCACACCTACAGTGCTAATCGACCAATCGTTATTGAAGCGATCGCCGTCTGGTGTAAATGTATTCGGAATGTACACATACCATTCTTCCTCGATGTTGATTGGTTTCGTAATGGTGTCCGTACACCCTTTGTCATCAACAGCGATCAACGTCACATTGTACATGCCTGGATCTGGATATGTGGTGCTCGGATGCGGGAAGGTATCGCCGCTACCATTTCCAAAATCCCAGATATAACTCGTTGCGTTTTGCGATTGATTCTCAAATGTGATCGGTAAGTTGTTGAAGAATACCGTACTTGTTGTCGTGAAGTCTGCAGTTGGAGCAACAACTGTTACTGTCGTTACTGTATCCACGGTGAAGGTTTGACATTCGTCCGAAACAATAACTTGGTAAGTTGTCGTCTCGCTTGGGTTCACCCAAACTCCTGCAGTCGTTTCTCCACTATGTGGCCATAAATAGAAGTATTGTCCGTATCCTCCTGTTGGGAATACTTCAATGTATGTCGAATCGGAAGGACAGATCTCAACGCCTGGAGAAATATCCAAGACGAGTGGAGGAGAGGTAATCGTGTACACTACTTCTCCTGAAGCTGAGTTACCACAATCATCCGTAACGGTGATGAAATACGTTGTTGTTGTGGATGGAATCACATCAAGAGTTGCTCCAGTGCCCATATTCGGATTGCCTGCTGTCGACCATATGTAGGAATAGTTTCCTGATCCGCCGCTTGCATTCGCTGCTAATGTTGCTGGAACGTACGGACAGATTTCTGTGATATCCGCTGTTTCGTTCAATACCAATGGTGGTAAAACCGGAACAACTACTTCGAAGGTGGCGCTTGCTTGATCTCCAAGACATGCATCTTCAACAGTCACACTGTACGCAGTGGTGGTCGTTGGTGTTACGGTAATAGATTCTGTAGTTTCTCCCGTACTCCAGTCAAATGTGTATGGAGCGGCTCCGCCCGAAGGCACGGCAGTAAGCGTTACCGGATCTCCTGGGCAATTCATTACTCCCCCTTGGATGGTTACATCGACAGGCTCTATGTCATTAATGGCCAATTCCAAAATGATAGGATTCACGTTACCACAAGGATCGACGATCGGGAATTCAATGATGATTGATTCCTGGCCTTCCGTTAATCCATCTGCTAATGCATCAATGGTAAAACTTACGGATGATTGCCCCGCCGGGAACGTTACGGAATTCGGAACGTTTGAATAATCCACTCCTTCAATGGCCGTTCCACTCAAGTTGATCGGAATAGTCATGGTTGAAGCTGATTGCGCTGGATCACGGTCCAAAGTAACTGTTGCACTTACACATCCTTCTCCCATGATATTCGGAGCGCCAAATAATTCTTGTGTTACGGTGTAGCTTACTTCAATTGGTGTATCGGAAGAAAGACTGTTTGCCTCAAGGAAAATTCCAGAATCATAGATACCATCGAAAGCATCGGCAATACAGATAATTAAGCGGTATTGCTGTCCACATTGTACATCCGCTTCGGCAGTAAGCACTTGTGTAAATCCATCATATTGAATGGTGGTACCGTTTGAATTGTCTACATAGTATTGTGCGTTTGCTGCACCAAAAGTTCCGAATTGATTCGTAACGGCATTGTGGATATTATTGATTGCAACCGGCTGATTGTTAGGTAGCAATGCGATGTTTGTTGGTTGTGGATATCCTGGCCCGATAATGTAGAAGGCAAAGACATCGTTGAATTGTGATCCTACATATTCCTCGTATTCTTCCGAGCCGAAGACATAATTAAACTCTACGGAATTGGAATAAGGAACGAAATCAAATTCTAAGACTGCGGCGTCGTTCGTTACTGTTCCACCGATAAGGTTGGATAAAAGTGGATATCCCGGCCCTCCATGGTCGATTCCGGCATCTTGACGGTTGTTTGGACCGTGAGGCCCGTCTGAGCCTTGATTGAGTACAGTTCCTGTTGTAATGATAACCCCTTCGTCAAGGCCAATATTTGTATTTGTTCCATCAAAATAACCGATGGCTACAGGTTGCCCGCTAAAAGTGATATTGGAAACTGTTACTCCGGAACCGAGAAGAACATTTTGTACCAACGCTGCAGGCGATTGAGCAGTGCTCGTAACCAACTGACCGAAAGAGGTCGTTGGCAAGGCCATAAGGAGTAAAAGTACAATTCTGTTCATCATGTATAAATATAGACGTAAAAGTCCGGCAATCGTTTGCCATTTTCAAAAAAAATAATACAAAGATTGCGCCAAAGAGAGTCTCATTTATAGAATGTTAACGATTCTGCTTCGAATTTATTTGCTCGCGCACGCGAAATTCGTGAGTTTTGCGGTATGGGATTTTGGAAGAATTTGGTTGAGAAATCCAGAAAAAGCCTGAAATATTCGGTGTCTGATCCTGCTAATTTTGAGGAGGTTTGGAGTTTTACCAGTACGAGAATTCGTGTGGTAAGTCTTCTCGTGGTGCTCATTTTGGCCTCCGGGTTTGGGATGAGTTATCTCATTTCTGCCATGGGAGGGCCAGGAAGTGGTAAAAATGACATGACCATTGAACGGAAACAACTCGAAGAGCAATTTGAGTTGATTGAAACGCTCAAGGACAAGGCGCGCATGGTCGATCAAAAAGAAGCCGCACTGCGTAAAATTTTAAGAGGTGAGGTTCCCATCAATAGTGATCTAGATTCTTTGGCGGAAGTTACCGATCCCGATTACGGTAGTATTCAAACCAAGCCGTCAAAATCGGAGGTAACGGTTTCCAAGAAGGTGAAAGATGACATGCGTACAGGGAATCGTTCCGATGCTGCCATCCCATATTTTAAATCTCCGGTCAAAGGAGTAGTAAGTGATTCATACAAGCGAGGATCGCATCCTGGAATTGACGTGGTAACAGAGAAAAATGAGACCATTAAAGCGTGTCTTTCAGGAACTGTTTTATACGCTGGATTTACCCGTCAGGATGGATATATCGTGATTCTGGATCATGGAAATGGATATTCTTCCGTTTATAAACATGCGCGAAAAGCGTTGAAGAAAACGGGTGATCGTGTTCAAATTGGTGATCCGGTTGCAATTGTTGGAAATACAGGAGAAAATACAAACGGCCCGCATTTGCATTTCGAATTGTGGTACAATCAAGCGCCGGTCAATCCTGAGGACTACATAACATTTACGCGTTAATTCCTTGCATGGAAGAGAGTTTTGCGTAGATGCCATCTTTTTGCATCAATTCATCGTGCGTTCCTCTTTCTTTGATCTCTCCTTTTGATAACACTAGAATTTCATCTGCCTTTTGAATGGTACTGAGTCGATGGGCGATTACAAGGCTCGTGCGGTTTTCCATCAAATGTTCTAAAGCGTCTTGCACCAATCGTTCGGATTCTGTGTCCAAAGCCGATGTTGCTTCGTCTAGAATCAAGATGGATGGATTTTTCAAAATTGCTCTTGCAATGCTTACCCGTTGTTTCTGACCGCCAGAAAGTTTGTTTCCTCTTTCTCCAATATTGGTGTCATAACCACTATCTAGATCCGAAATGAAATCATGGGCATTGGCAATTTTTGCCGCTTGAATGATGTCTTCGTCACTTGCATCCGGCATTCCGAAAGCGATGTTTTCACGAACTGTTGTGTTGAATAAGATGGATTCCTGAGAAACAATCCCGATGTGCTGACGTAAATCGAACATCGACAATTCCTTCACATCTACGCCGTCTACTTTCACGGCTCCTTCTTGAACGTCGTAGAAACGAGGGAGTAAATCAGCTAGAGTCGATTTACCACTTCCGGATTCTCCGACCAGCGCGATCATTTTTCCAGCGGGAATGTCGAAGGATACATTCTTAATTACGTCCTCATCTTGATAACGGAATACCACATTTTCGTAGCGAACGCCTTCTCTGATTTCAGTTACCTTAACTGGATTTTCGCTTTCGTAAATCTTTTCATCAGCATTTAGGATACCGTTGATTCGATCCAGCGAAGCATATGCTTGATTGAGATTGGAAATACTTTGTGAAACTCCTTGAATCGGTCGCATAAGCTGGGAGAATACAATAATGAATCCCATGAAAATTTGACCATTCAATCCACTTGATTCGTCTAGTACAAGAATTCCTCCATACCAAACAATGGTAATCATCACGATGGATCCAATGGTTTCATTCAACGGAGAGGTAAGATCTCTTTTTCGAAACGCTTTGGTGATGAGTTTTTGATGTTTTAAATTCTCACGATTGAAACTCTTCACCACTTGGCTCATCGCGTTGAACGCCTTGATGATCCGAATTCCTCCGAGTGCTTCATCGATTGACGACATCAGAACGCCCATTTGTTCCTGACCTTGTTTTGCAGTTCGTTTCAAGCTTTTTCCGATCACCACGATAATCAAAGCAACTACAGGCAATAGTAATAATGCGAAAACTGTTAGGCTGACGCTCCAGTAAAGGAGGACAGAAATAGTAATGATGATGGCAAAAGGCTCGCGGAAAATCAATTCGAGGAATGAAACCACAGCATTTTCGATCTTGTCGACATCGCTGTTCATTCGTGACATCAAATCGCCGCGTTTTTCATCGGTGTAGTAAGAGATCGGCAATTTCATAGCCTTTTCAAACAAGTCGTCTCGCACATCACGAACAATTGCCATGCGCAACTGTGACTGAAACCAAACGGCTCCGTATCTGAACAGGTTTTTCAAAAAGAAAGCAATCGCTACGGTGATACATACGAATAAAAGAGCGCCTTTTGGATCAGCTTCCGTCATTGCATACATTTCGTAATTGTATGACTGTCCTACATATTTGAAGAACCCTGTGAAGGATCCATCATAAATGGGGGGACTAACGACTGCGTCCTCTGCTCCTTCGAAAAGCAACTTCAAGAACGGAATAAATAAGGCCATCGAGATCAAATTGAAGATCACGAAACCGAGGTTGCAAAGAATTACTGTGATAGCCGTCCATCGATATCGGAACGTATATCTATATATCTGAAGGAAATCTTTCATTCGAGACAAAGATAGATTTAATAATAATGAATAGTGAAATAAAGAATAATGAATAGCGTCCCTCTCCAAAGGCGCTTATTCATGATTCCTTATTCATTATTATTTACTTTTGCGGTATGAGTTCAATTCGACAAAACAAAGTAGAACGGGTGGTTCAGGAAGAGCTTTCCATGATTTTTCAGCGCAATGCACGGGAGTTATGTCTCGGTGCGATGGTTTCGGCCACTGTTGTTCGTGTGACACCAGATTTGTCGTTGGCTCGTTGTTATGTCAGTGTATTTGCCGGGCCGCCGAAGGAGGAGGTGTTGGAAAATATCAAGTTGAACGTCTCTAAAATCCGTGGAGAAGTAGGTAAACGATTGAAGAACATGAGTCGAATTCCGGAATTGTCCTTTCATATAGATGATTCTTTGGATTACGCCAACGAGATTGATGAACTATTAAAAAAGTAGCGCATCAACGTACCCTATTTCATAGCGCGCCGATATCTTTCCACCAAAAGGAAGAAGAATGTAATCAATTTGATTACACGGATTTCAGTTATCGGTATTGCTACCATTACTGCCACCTTGATTGTTTTGCTTTCAGCCTTCAATGGAATTGAAACGATGATTGAGAAATTGTATTCGGAGTTTGATACGGATATTACTATTCGCGTTGAGAAAGGAAAATCTTTCAACGAAGACCGCATCGATATGAAAAAACTGGCTAAGCTAGAAGGTATCGCCAGTACGAGTCGAGTGGTGGAGGAAGTCGTGATTCTGAAGCGTGAGAAGAAGTGGGTAAGCGTTAATATGATCGGAGTAGAACCTTCTTTCCTAAAAATGACGAACATGTCGAAAAATATGGGAGAAGGTCAGGCGATTTTACGTAAGGACGGAGAAGATCGTGCGATTGTTGGAGCTGGAGTGCTTGGTAAATTGGAAGGCTTTATTCCAAAAGAGTTCGGTGTTGAAAAGATCGACTGCTACGTTCCGAAAAGAGATGCGAAAATTCGCCCTGGGAAAAGTCCATTCAAACAGGAAAAGATAGGCTTGGCGGGAACGATGAGTTACAACCGTGAGGTAAGCACACAGTTTATGGTGATCCCGTTTGATCTTGCCCAAAATCTTTTGGAATACAATGAAGAAAATCAAATTTCGGCCATTTATATCGATGCGAAAAAAGGAGTGGATAATGGAGAACTCAAAGAGCGCATTCAAAAATTAGTCGGGAAGGATTTTCGAGTGAAAACGAGTTATGAAAAGAACGAACTGATTTTCAAGACCAGTCAATCCGAGCGAATCATTGTCTTAATTATCCTCTTGTTTATTTTCGTATTGGCGGCATTCAATTTGGTGGCCTCTCTCACAATGCTCTTCGTTGAGAAGCTTGAAAATGTGAACACGATGGTCAGTTTCGGAACTCCGCGCAATTACATTTTCCGAATCTTCTTTATCGAAGGTCTATTGATCTCTGGAAAGGGAATTCTCTTCGGGTTGACTCTTGGATACATTGTTTGTGCGGCGCAGATGCAATTCGCGTTAATAAAAATGCCGAATTCAGGAGGAGAAGCTTTCCCAATTGGCTTGAGTGTCATGGATGGCTTGTTGATCTTCGCTCTGGTTTCCGTACTTTCTATATTGTTTAGTTATTTTCCAGTCGCCTACCTGATTCGAAGAAGTGTAAAATCTTAATTATGAGATCAATAGCATCCCTGCTTGTTCTTTTTCTGGTCGTTCTGAACTCAGGATGTAGTATGTCCGAAAGCGATAAAGAAACTGCGGCGGATAAAGAAGAAATCAGAAAAATGAATGAATCGGATGGAGATGCTGAGAAACCATCCAATGAAGTTCCCTTTGATATCAACATGGAGGAACTTTACGGTGATTGGGTGCTAATCGGAGTTGGGGCTGATCGTATGGGGCCAGGAATTGCTCCAGTGGGTGAGATCCTTTTCGCATTTCGTGAGAATGGAAACATGACTGTGGCAACTGAGGGCAAGCAAGAGCTTAGTGAAAACCTTTTAGGAATTCCTTCACCTTATACTATCGAGGACAAAAAACTCTGTTCTGACGATATCGTCTTTAAATTACAGTTTAAGCAAGGGTGTGCTGAAATTATACGTTTGAACGAGGGACGGATGTCTATTGAAATTGAAATCCCGAACGGAGGATTTATTTATAAGCACTTTGTGAAGATGGAGGAGTAGACGCTAGATCGATCCTTGCAGTCGCTTCTAGACTTTTTGTCTTTTGGATGTAATATCGATTCGAACAGTCAAGAAGGCAAAAGATCGAAAAGTCCATTCGTACCATAAATAAATCTAGTGTCTTACTGTCTAGAGTCTAGCGTCTGTTTATATGTGTTGATAAAATCATTTCATCGTTGATAGCTTTTTTGAAATCCATCTTGTTATTGTAAGAAAAGCCGTATATTTGCGCCAAAATTCTGTAAGCGCGGAATTGAATTTAACTCAATAAAAAGGCACGAAAATGTCGAATATTAAAGGTAAAATTTCACAGGTAATCGGACCTGTAGTTGACGTAAGCTTCGAGAAAGGAGTGGAACTTCCGAATATCTACGATGCATTGGAGGTGAACAAAGAAGACGGAACTCGAGTAGTTCTTGAGGTACAGTCTCACGTTGGTGAAAACGCTGTACGTGCAATCTCAATGGATTCAACTGACGGATTTACACGTGGTATGGATGTAACTTCTACAGGAGCTGCGATCAAGATGCCAACAGGTGATGAAATCAAAGGACGTCTATTCAACGTAGTGGGTGAAGCAATTGACGGAATCAACGAAATTGATAACTCAAACGGACTTCCGATTCACCGTGAAGCACCAAAATTCGAAGATCTTTCGACTTCGACAGAAGTACTTTTTACAGGGATTAAAGTAATTGACTTGATCGAGCCTTACGCAAAAGGAGGTAAGATTGGATTGTTCGGTGGAGCCGGAGTAGGTAAAACAGTATTGATCCAGGAGTTGATTAACAACATTGCGAAAGGACACGGTGGTTTGTCTGTATTCGCAGGAGTAGGTGAACGTACACGTGAAGGGAACGATTTGCTTCGTGAGATGTTGGAGTCAGGTATTATCAAATACGGTGATGACTTCTTGCACTCTATGGAAGAAGGAGGTTGGGACCTTACAAAGGTTGACCTTAACGAAATGAAAGAATCAAAAGCGTCTTTCGTATTCGGTCAGATGAATGAGCCTCCAGGTGCACGTGCTCGTGTAGCATTGTCTGGATTGACTTTGGCAGAGTACTACCGTGATGGTGAGGGAGACGGACAAGGAAAAGACATCCTTTTCTTCGTAGATAACATTTTCCGATTCACTCAGGCAGGTTCTGAGGTATCAGCACTTCTAGGTCGTATGCCATCAGCCGTAGGTTACCAGCCAACGTTGGCAACTGAGATGGGAGCGATGCAGGAGCGTATTACATCAACAAAATCAGGATCAATTACTTCCGTACAGGCCGTCTACGTACCTGCGGATGACCTTACCGATCCAGCACCAGCGAACACATTTGCTCACTTGGATGCAACAACGGTATTGTCTCGTAAGATTGCCGAGCTTGGTATTTACCCAGCGGTAGATCCATTGGATTCAACGTCTCGTATTTTGACGCCAGAGATCGTTGGTGAAGAGCACTACAACTGTGCACAGCGAGTTAAAATTACTTTGCAGCGTTACAAAGAATTGCAAGATATTATCGCGATTCTAGGTATGGACGAATTGTCTGAAGAAGATAAGTTGGTAGTACACCGCGCTCGTCGTGTTCAGCGTTTCTTGTCTCAGCCGTTCCACGTAGCAGAGCAGTTTACAGGATTGAAAGGAGTATTGGTAGATATCCAAGATACTATCAAAGCCTTCAACGAAATTCTTGACGGAAAATACGATCAGTACCCAGAGGCTGCTTTCAACTTGAAAGGAGGTATCGAAGACGTGATCGAAGCTGGAGAGAAAATGTTGGCGGAGAACGCTTAATACTAAAAGTACAGCGACATGCAATTAGAAATCATCACACCTGAATCTATGGTCTTCCAAGGCGAGGCGACTGCAGTGCAGTTTCCAGGATTGGACGGATCGTTTCAGGTATTGAATGGACACGCGCCCATCATCTCAGCACTAGCAAAAGGTGATGTAAAAGTAGACTTGGAGAAACCATATACTGCAGAAGAAGGGAACGATAAAGTTACCGTAGATGGTTCTAACAAGAATACAATTCGCGTCGCGATCAACGGAGGTGTGGTTGAAATGACCAACAACAAAGTGATCGTGCTAGCAGAATAGCTCGTGATAAAACACTGTGAAAGAGGGAAATAGGTTAAACTGTCTCCCTCTTTTTTGTTAAAGTACGTTAAGCCTCCAACCGAATTATTAGAACACATACGATAGATTCCGTAACTTCGTTAATTGACATAGGTGAAATGACCATCCTAGAACGCATAGACCGAAATAATACGCCCCGACACATCGCCATCATTATGGATGGGAATGGTCGTTGGGCTCAACAACAAGGTGAAGAACGCTTGTTTGGACATAATTTCGGTGTAGAGGCGGTTCGTGAAGCCTTAAAAGCAGCACAAGAACTCAATGTAGAATACTTGACCTTGTATGCTTTTTCGACGGAAAACTGGGGAAGACCAAAAAATGAGGTAGACGGTCTGATGGATCTACTTGTTCGTACCATTGGTAAAGAAGTAGATGAATTAGACGAAAGCAATGTTGTCATCCGAACTATTGGTCATACCAGCGGACTTCCAGCGAGCTGTCAGGATGAATTGAAAGCAGCGTATGAACGTACGCGTAACAATACAGGGGTCAACCTTGTTTTAGCTTTGAATTATAGTGCGCAATGGGAAATGGTTGAAGCCGTGAAACAAATCTCTGATCTGGTAAACGCGGGAAGTCTGGATAAGAATGAAATTGATCGCGAGCTCATTTCAGCACACTTGGCAACCAAAGGGATGCCAGATCCAGAATTGCTCATTCGAACCAGTGGAGAGCATCGTGTAAGTAACTTCTTGCTGTGGCAAATTGCTTACTCGGAATTCCACTTTACGGATGTGCTTTGGCCCGATTTCAAAAAAGACGATTTGTACAAAGCAGTCTTAGATTATCAAAGTCGAGACAGACGCTTTGGCTTGGTTTCAGAACCTTTAGAAAAATAATTAATGAAACGAACAACCTTACGATTACTACTTGTATGTGCAATGATGTTACCAATGGTGGCATTCGCACAACCGGTTTCTATCGGGCTGAATATCGATTACAAGACACCTCAGGAATATACCTTAGGCCCAATTCGCGTTGAAGGAGCAGATAACTACGATCACAATGCTATTCGATTGATCGCAGGATTGAGACAAGGATCTCAAATCACACTTCCCGGGGAAAAAATCACTAAGGCTGTTAAGAATTTATGGAACGAAGGCATCTTCTCAGACGTTGAGATTTACGCGGAGAAAGAAGTAGCCGGAGTTATTTATTTGGTGATTAAGCTCGCACCAAGACCGAAATTATCCCGATTCCGATTCCAAGGTTTACCACGTCGTGAGGTCGATAAAGTACGTGAGGAAATCTCCTTGTTCTCAGGAAAAACGATTACTGAAAACCTTGTTTTTGCTACAAAATCGAAGATTCGTGGGTATTTCCGCGAGAAAGGATTTTACAACGTAAACGTAAATATCAAGCGTGTTCAGGATACGCTCATTAATGGTTCTGAAATCTTCTACATCAATGTCGATAAAGGAGAGAAAGTTAGAATCGGTGAGTTGAATTTTGAGGGCAATACGGCTGTTCCAACATGGAAGTTGCGCATGGCGATGAAGGATACCAAGCAGAAAGCCTTCTGGCGATTCTTCAAGCGTTCTAAGTTCTCATCATCTGCGTACAAGCGTGATAAGGAAGCGATGATGTCGAAGTTTACGAAAGTAGGTTTGAGAGATGCCGAAATCGCATTCGATACTGTATATCAAATCAATGAGAAGAATCTGGCCATCAACATCCGAATTGACGAAGGCGAGAAATACTACTTCGGAGATATTGAATGGATTGGAAACACAAAATTCCGATCTACTTTCCTTGATACCGTTTTGGGAATTAAGAAGGGAGATTTGTACAACAAAGAGTTGTTAGATCAACGTTTGTTCATGAGTCAGGACGGTCGAAACATTTCGTCATTGTACCGTGATCGTGGGTATTTGTTCTTCAATCTAATTCCGGTTGAAATGAGTGTGGAGAACCACATGATCAACTATCAAATGCGAATCATTGAAGGGAAAGAAGCGCGTGTGAAACGTGTGATTATTTCTGGAAATACCAAAACGAATGATTACGTAATTAGGCGTGAAATTCGGACGAAACCGGGTGATCTCTTCAATCAGAATGATATCATGCGAACCCAGCGGGAGTTGGCGCAATTGGGATATTTCAATGAACAAGCCTTCCAGATTAACCCGATTCCAAACCCTGCCGACGGTACGGTAGATATTGAATACGTGGTGGAGGAAAAATCATCTGATCAAATTGAACTTTCCGGTGGTTATGGTGGAACTGGACTTGACGGTCGCGGTCGAATTATCGGTACGCTAGGTTTGACATTCAACAACTTTAGTACGAAGAACTTCTTCAAGAAAGGAGCTTGGGCACCGTTACCGGGTGGTGATGGTCAGCGCATTTCAATTCGTGCACAAACTAACGGACGATTCTTCCGTGGATACAACATCTCATTCACAGAACCTTGGTTAGGAGGTAAAAAACCAAATTCATTGACTGTTTGGGGAGTTTGGAACTTGATCGGAAATGGATTTGCACCGACGAACGATCAGTTCGCAGGATTACGTATTGGTGGAGCCGGGGTTGGATTTGGTCGTCGTAAGAAATTCCCGGACGATTACTTTACAGCGAACTACGAACTTTCGTACCAGCAGTACTTTGTGAAAGATTCACCACAATTCGGACTCTTTACCAATGGATATGCGAACGATTTCGCCTTTAAATACACGTTAATTCGCAGCTCAGTGACGTCTCAGATTTATCCTCAAGGTGGATCGACTTTACGTTTCGTTGGAAAGGCGACGATTCCTTATTCTCAGTGGGATGGAATTGAAGACTACGTAGGATTGGATGACCAAGATCGCTACCAGTGGTTGGAATACTACAAATTGAAATTGACTGGAGAATGGTACTTCCCGTTGACAGCTGACAAGAAATTGATTTTGATGCCGCGTTTCGGTTTCGGATTCATGGGCTTCTACAACGAGGGGAAAGGCTTGACACCGTTTGAGCGTTTCTACATGGGAGGAAGTGGATTGACAGGTGTGAACCAGATCGGAGGTCAGGAGATCATTGCAATGCGCGGTTACCCAGATCGATCTATGAGTTCCGATGCGGGAGATCCACTAATCGCGAAATACACATTAGAATTGCGTTATCCAATTTCATTGAACCCATCAGCGACCTTCTTCGTATTAGGATTTGCTGAGGCAGGAAATACCTTCCCTTCGTTCCGAGATTTTGATCCGTTTAACGTGAAACGAGCAGCTGGTGTCGGAGTACGTGTATTCCTTCCAATGTTTGGTATGCTTGGATTGGATTACGGATGGGGCTTTGACCGTCTAGATCCTTGGTCGCAAGGCTTTGCGGTTGGAGAAGTGAATAACAACATCAATACAAAAGGTTTCCATACACAATTGAACTTTACAATCGGTATGAACCTTGGAGAATTATAATCACGTCTGGCAATAAATGATTAATTTCGCCGTTCGGCAAGGCAAAAGTTCTATTATGAAAACATTGTTTCTAGCGCTCGCTTTCGTTTTTGGCACAGGGTTTGCCTTTAGTCAGAAGTATGCTTACATCGACTCCGATTACATTTTAACTAAGCTTCCAGAGTATCAGGCGGCTAAGGATAAATTGGATCAATTGGCAGATCGTTGGACGAAGGAGATTGAAAAGCGCTATGATGTACTTCGCATGAAGAAAGAGAATTTCGCTCGTGAAGAAGTATTATTGCCGGAAGAAGAACGCGCAAAGCGTAAGGAAGAAATTAAGCGCCTAGAAGACGAAGCGATGCAGATGCAAAAAGCACGTTTCGGAGTGAAGGGCGAGTACTTTCAGAAGCGACAAGAGCTGATCAAGCCAATTCAGGACAAGGTCTACGATGCTATGCAAGCGGTCGCGTCACGAAAGAAATATGTTTTTGTATTCGATAAAGCCAACCAAAGTAATCTGGTTTTTGCGGATCCTAAATATGACATCAGCGACTTGGTATTGCGAGAGTTGGATGTCGATGTAAAATAGATAAAAAGGAAAGAAAACGTTTAAACAAACAAGATGAAGAAGATTTTAATCGCATTAGTTGTATTGGTTGGATTTGCAGGAACTGCAGCAGCTCAAACTAAAGTAGGACATGTGAAATCGCAAATGCTTTGGGATACCCTACAAATGAGTAAAACGGCAGAGCAGGAAATGCGTGATTTCCAAGGGATGCTTGCTGAAGAGATCCAAGGATTGGAAGCTGATCTAACGGATTTATATACACAATACCAAGATTTACAAGCGAAAGGTGGATCTCCAACAATGTTGAGCGTTAAGCAACGTCAGATTGAATCTAAAGAACAAGAGTACCAGAAGCGCCAGCAAAGTGCTCAGTTCGAAATGCAGGCGTATCGGGTAGAATTGGAAGCTCCGATTCAAGAATTGATTCGTGAGGCAGTAGAATTGGTTGCTAAGCGTGAGAAGTACGATTACATTATGGATGTGAATAGCGGATTGTACGTGAACCCGGATAACGATGTAACGGACGTTGTGATGATGGAATTGTTGAAGTTGGAGCAAGAAGCGTTAGCGAAAGCGGCAGCGACAAACAATTCTGGAGACGGAACGCCAGGCGCGCAATAAGCGATAAAGAACTTTTAGAAATCCCGATTGTGAAAACGATCGGGATTTTTTTGTGTATGAAGCACTGAGCGGAGCCGAAGTGCGGATCCCAAGTGAATGTTTTGAATTAAATCGCACTTCGACTCCGCTCAGTGCTCGGGGCTATTTGTTTAGCCGCTATTCTTTATTCCTGATTCATTATTCATCCTCCAATTCATAATTCCTCATTCCTAATTCCTAATTTTAAACCATGGGCGCTATCGGCATATTTGATTCTGGTTACGGAGGATTGACCATCCTAAAGGATATCCGCGAGAAATTGCCTGCGTACGATTATTTGTACCTAGGTGATAACGCCCGTGCGCCTTATGGCCCGAGATCGTTTGACGTCGTTTATCAATATACTTTGGAAGCCGTTCAAGAATTGTTTGACCGAGGATGTCATTTGGTGATACTGGCGTGTAATACGGCCTCCGCAAAAGCACTTCGAACCATCCAACAAAATGATTTACCGAACATCGCTCCTAATCGACGTGTGTTGGGTGTGATTCGTCCGAGTACTGAAATTGTTGGGCAATACTCACGATCAAAGTCCATTGGAATTTTGGCAACGGAAGGAACCGTAGCTTCCGAATCCTATGTGATTGAAATCAAGAAGTTTTGGCCGCAGTGTTCGGTGGTGCAACATGCATGTCCTTTGTGGGTACCGTTGATTGAAAACAATGAATACGATACGCACGCAGGTCGCGAGTTCATCGAAAAAGACGTAACGACCTTACTTAAAAAAGATCCGAAGATCGACACGATTGTTTTGGGCTGTACGCATTATCCAGTATTGCAAAAGTATATTGAAACTATTGTTCCCGAGGGTGTAAAAGTTGTTTCTCAGGGAGGTATTGTTGCGGCAAGTTTGGAGGATTACTTGCGCCGTCACCCTTGGATGGATTCGAAGTTGAGTAGAAATGGATCGGTTCATTACCTGACTTCGGAAAGTACGGACATTTTCAATAAGCAAGCTTCTGAGTTTATGGGAAGTTCGGTGGCTGCGACGCATATAACGTTGTAAAGTAGATTAGCGCACTTCGGCTACGCTCAGTGCTCTATTTTTTCGCCTAATTCATCTTGCTTTCAATCGTCCAGCGAATTAAAAATGCGCGTTGTTTGGCTTTCTCTGCATTGTCTCCTGAAAAAAGTTCATCTGTGGTTTCATTGAATAATTCAATCCATCGATCGAAATGCTCTTTTTTCAATGGCATGTTGATGTGCGTTTTCGTAACATCGGTGGTGTAGCCGGGTTCATCCAATAGCACAAACGCCCAGAAGTGCACCATTTTCGGTAAATGACGATCAAAATCCAACCTTGCAAAGAAGGGTGCCAAAACTTCGTCTTTTAAAACCTTCGTGTAGAAGGAATTCACCAATAATTCAATGTCCTCCTTCGTTTGAATATCTGCCATACTCAAAAGTAGGAAATGCTGGAACGATCATCAAGTAAGAAATCATAGTTACATTTACCGCATGGAGCAGCCCAAGAAAAGGCAGTATTTCGAAAACATCAACGGATTGAGATTCCTTGGGGCAATGGGAGTATTGCTGTTCCATTGTGCCACCTTGCCCGGTGCTATTTGGGGAGAGTTTTCCGAAGGTTTCTGGTACGAAAAATCGTATTTTTTACTCGGTCGCGGGCATTTGGGAATAATCCTGTTTTTTGTCATTAGCGGATTCCTGATCACGTCTATTTTGCTTTGGGAGTTTGAGGCTAACGGGAAGATTAAGACTGGAAAATTTTTCCTCAGACGCTTGCTGCGTGTATGGCCACTTTACTTCCTCATCCTTGGTTTTGGCTTCTTCATTTTTCCGCATTTACCTTATGGAATTCAGACCGTCCATGAGCTCTGGCGTTATCTGCTATTCCTTCCCAATATTGATGAAATCATCATGGGGCCGCATGATCCAATTAACTTTTTGAGCACGCTTTGGAGTCTTGGGGTAGAGGAACAATTTTATATCGTTTGGGGATTGCTTATGTCGATATTAACGTTCGGCGGGCGATTCAACAAAAAGGTATTCACTTTGATTTGCATTGCTATCATCATAGGATCGTTTGTCTTCAGAGCGATGCATTTGGGAGATCATCGCATGCTGCATTATCACACGTTTTCGGTAATGTCGGATTTGGCAATCGGATGTTTGATGGCAATCTGGACATCAACTGGTCGTGCGAAAGCATTTTTTGAGAACCTTCCAAAGTGGCAAATTGGAATCTTCTATGTTGCGGCCATCATCTTGCTTGTATATGAAGGGCACATTTTCAGAGACTCACTTTTTGTTTTTGGTCGCATACTTCCTGCCGTAATCATTGGAATAATCATTCTAGAACAAGTGTTTAGCAAGAACTCAATAGTTAAATTGGATAAGATTCCATTGTTCTCCTTCTCGGGTGAAATTACCTACAGTATTTACATCGTTCACTCCATTTACATTTACTACTGGGCAATCTATTTCAAGAACCATGGATTTACAACCGAGTGGACACATTATTGGATGTTCTTCGTGGTGGTTTTTGTATCTTCTTACTTGACTTCAATTGTTACATATTACGCAATTGAACGTCCATTTTTCCAACTTCGGAAATATTTTCGATAATTTTTCGTGGTCGTAAACCCTTGTAATTAAGGTGTTTTCAGGCGCCTGTTAACTTCTTTACATAAATTTAACGCTAATACCCTATCGGATAACTAGGGTAATAACATATATTTGTCCAGAAATTGAAGAGAAATGATCATTGATGCGATTGGACTGAAGCGATTGGATGATAACAAAGTGTCACTACTGAAAACATTTTCGTGGCGAATTATTGGTACGCTAGATACCATGCTTATCTCCTATATGCTTACAGGCAAATTAGACGTCGCGGTGAGCATCGGAGGAATTGAGGTAATAAGTAAAATGATCTTGTATTATCTGCACGAACGCGCGTGGGTTAAACTTTTAAAAAGAAACCAATGAATCTGGAGGCAATCAATAAAGAATTGGCAAACGCAAGTCCTGAGGAAATTGTTCAATGGGCACTTGGCGTGGCGAAAAGGCCTGTTATCACGACTAATTTTCGTCCTTACGAAGCGACGATCTTGCATGCGGTAACAGCTCAGCGAGCGGATATTCCGGTGATTTGGTGCGATAGCGGATACAATACTTCATACACGTATCAACATGCGGAGAGAACGATTCAGCAATTAAACTTGAACATCGATTTGTATGTTCCTCAGCAAACTGCAGCGCATAGAGATGTCGTAATGGGAATTCCTGAGCCGGATACAGCCGAACACGATCTGTTTACCCAACAAGTGAAGTTGGAACCGTTCAAGCGGGCGATGGATCATCATCAGCCGGATGTTTGGTTTACCAACCTTCGAAAAGGACAAACGGCATTGCGCGATTCCATGGACATCGTGAACATCGGAAAAGATGGCGTGATCAAAGTCTGTCCCTTCTATCATTGGTCGGATGAGAACCTTGACGCGTATCTGGAAGCACATCAATTAGAATCGGAAGATCGTTACTACGATCCCACAAAAGCATTGGCAAACCGTGAATGCGGATTGCACACTAATAACTAAAGAATCATGAAGAATCAACATTTATACGATCTGGAAAACGAGAGCATCTACATCCTGCGGGAGGTAGCCTCTCAGTTCAAAAAGCCTGTTCTATTGTTTTCGGGAGGAAAGGATTCTATCGTGATGGCACATTTGGCGCGTAAGGCGTTTTATCCATCGCGCATTCCATTTCCTTTCATGCACGTGGATACAGGTCATAATTTCCCGGAAACTATAGAGTTTCGTGATGCTTTCATGAAAGAACTCGGAGCTGATTTGATTGTCCGTTACGTTCAAGATTCCATCGATCAGAACAAAGTTCAGGAGGAAACGGGGAAATACGCAAGCCGAAATTCTTTGCAGACAGTGACGTTACTGGATGCTATCGAAGAACACGGATTCGATGCTTGTTTGGGAGGAGCACGACGTGACGAGGAGAAAAGTCGTGCAAAGGAACGCATCTTCTCGGTACGAGACGATTTTGGACAGTGGGATTACAAACGTCAGCGTCCAGAGCCTTTCCAATTGTTGAACGGTCGCATCCAATTCGGAGAAAATGTGCGTGCCTTTCCAATCAGCAACTGGACGGAAGAAGACATTTGGTCGTACATTCTTCAAGAAGGGTTGGAATTGCCATCCGTCTATTTCGCGCACAACCGAAAGTTGATCAAACGAGACGGGCAATACCTGGCACATTCGGAATTCGTAAACATTGTAGATAGCGACGAAATTGAAGAACGCACGGTACGTTTCCGAACGGTAGGAGACATGACATGTACAGCGGCTTTTCTATCGGATGCAGCAACGGTGGAAGATGTGTTAAAGGAAAATGTGGCTTCGAAACACTCGGAACGTGGCGCAAGAATTGACGACAAACGAAGTGAATCAGCACTGGAAGACCGCAAAAAAGGGGGATACTTTTAGCACGGTGAGTTGGTGTGTGAGCAAAGAGAAGAATAAGAAAAATGAATGTTGAATTGTCTAGCGGTCTAAAAGCGAAGCGATCCAACAGTCTAAAAAGTCTTTATAAAATGGAACTAGTAAGAATAAGTACAGCAGGTAGCGTCGATGATGGAAAAAGCACGTTGATTGGTCGCTTGTTGTTTGACAATAATGCATTGACCAAAGAGCAAGAAGAATTGGTCGCGAAGAAAACCGCCGAGAAAGGTTGGGATGATTTGGATTTGAGCGTCATCACGGATGGCTTGGTGGCAGAGCGAGAGCAAGGAATTACCATCGATGTGGCGAATATGTATTTCTCAACGGATACGCATAAGTTCATCATCACCGATAGTCCGGGCCACGTGGAATATACGCGGAATATGGTCACTGGAGCATCCATGGCGGAAACATCGATCATTTTGATTGATGCCCGTAAAGGATTGTTAGAGCAGAGTTATCGTCACTTCTATATCAGTCATTTACTTCGTTTGAAACGAGTGATTTTCGCTGTGAACAAGATGGACTTGGTGGAGTACGATCAAGATCGATTTTTGGAAATTGCCGTTGAAATTCAACGTATGGTTGAAGGGTTGAATGCAGCAGTTCCGTACACAGTGGTTCCGGTAAGTTCTTTAAAGGGGGACAACGTAGTTAAGCCATCGGAAAACATGACGTGGTATCAGGGCAAGACCTTGAACGGTCTGCTGCATGAAACTCATCCCGATATTTCAGAATCACAGCCTTTGCGTTTCGACGTTCAGCACGTGACACATTCACAAGAAAACGGATTTGTGGATTACCGCGGATATTCAGGGCGCGTGATCAGCGGGACGGTTTCAGTAGGGGATACCTTGCGTGTGCTTCCATCGAAAAAGGAAAGCGTGGTGACGGAGATTCGTCGTTATACAGAAACGAAGGACAAAGCCATTTCCGGAGATAGCGTTAGCATCTCATTGGCAGATGAAATCGATATTAGCCGAGGAGCAATATTGGTGCATCCGGACGAGACTCCAGAGCCGCAACAAACAGTAAAAGCGACGCTTGTTTGGATGGATGAGAAAGATGCCAACGTGGGCTCGAAATGGTTGATGAAAGCTGCTTCACGAGAGTTTCCAGTAAAGTTGCAGACGATTTTGCAATCGGTAGATCCAACGAAGAAGAATGCAACCGATAACAAAAATGTGATCGCTTTAAACGATATCACAGAAGTCGAAATTCGCCTGTCGCAACCGGGTTATTTTGATGCTTACGAAACGAATAAGAAAAACGGAATTTTCATACTAATTGATCCGCAAACCAATAATACGGTAGCTGTCGGATTTGTGAAGGGAGAATAAAGACAAAAGAAAAAAGAGAAAAGACTCTATCGGAAGATGGAGATAAGGAGAAAAGTAAAAACAAAGAATATGCAAAAGTATCACTCAATGTGTCCGAAAATGATGTGTTGTATGCTTCAGAAAAGAAGGCGTAATGGGGATGCTATGTAGAATAGAGATAAGTTAAAACCACGAAGCCTTCTATCATTGATAGAGGGCTTTTTTTTGAATCACAATGCAAAGTTTTAGAACAGAATTAGAGAATCCGGTGGTGGAGAGAGATATCATCGAGTTGGAGCATAAAATCCGACAATTTCATACTGGTAAGATTGACGAAGAGAGCTTTCGAACCCTTCGGTTGGCTCGTGGTGTGTATGGTCAACGGCAGCCGGGAGTTCAAATGATTCGGATCAAAATTCCGTATGGAAAGTTGAACGCACGTAAATTGGAACGTATCGCAGCTGTTTCGGATGAATATTCAACTGGATTACTGCACATTACCACACGGCAGGACATCCAAATTCACCATGTATCACTGGATCGAACTCCAGAATTATGGGCGGAATTGGAGAAGGATGAGATCACACTCCGTGAAGCTTGTGGAAACACAGTAAGAAATGTAACAGCTTCGGCACTGTCTGGAATCGATCCAGAAGAGGTTTTTGATATTCGTCCCCATGCAGAGGCTGTTTTCAAGTACTTTCTGCGCAATCCAATGTGTCAGGAAATGGGGCGAAAGATAAAAATCGCTTTTTCAAACAACGCGAATGATAATGGATTGACCTTCATGCACGACCTTGGATTTATCGCCAAAGATCAAAATGGAATCAAGGGGTTTAAAGTCATGGTTGCAGGTGGATTGGGATCGCAGTCGCGACAAGCAGATGTATTGTATGACTTCCTTGAAACGGACAAAGTGATTCCATTAGTTGAAGCGGTTTTGCGTTTGTTTGAGCGTTACGGCGAGCGAAAAAACCGCATGAAAGCTCGATTGAAGTTTTGGGTAAAAGCGATTGGTTTTGAAGCTTTTCAGAAATTGGTTAATCAAGAATTGAGGGTAATTCCTGTCACAACATTTCCCATTCCTGAATTAGAATTCCAAATCTCTATTCCATCTGTGACATTGGATTCAGAAGTGCCGGGACCAGAATTCGAACAGTGGAAAAAATCGCATATCATCCCGCAAAAACAAGAAGGACTTTTTGCCGCAGCATTGCGTATTCGATTGGGGAATTTCACAACGGATCAAGCACGAGGGCTCGCGGCAATTGCTCGAAAGTACACCGGAGATGAGCTCACATTTACTGTGGATCAGAATTTATTAATTCGTCACATCCCGAAAGATCGGTTGGTACATGTGTACAATGAATTAGCAACGCTCAACCTTGTTGATTTTGGATACGGAACATCTTTGGATATTACAGCGTGTCCTGGAACCGATACCTGTAATTTGGGTATTGCCAATACCACTTCCGCAAGTAATGCGTTGGAAGAAATTCTACGAAACGAGTACAACGAATTGTGGAAGTCAAAAGAACATGTGAGCATTAAATTGAGCGGCTGCATGAACTCGTGTGGACAACACATGATCGCCAATATCGGTTTTCAGGGAATGTCCATGAAAGCAAAAGACGGTCGTGTAATTCCTGCTTCTCAAATTCTAATTGGAGGTGGAGTTTTAGGAGATGGGCAAGGTGCTTTCGCAGACAAAGTGATCAAGATTCCGAGCAAACGTTCCGGGGATGCATTGCGATGGATTTTGGATGCATTCGCTGAATCAGCATCGCGTAATTTCCTCGAATTCTATCAAGAGAAAGGAGAGAATTTCTTCTATCAATTGCTCAAACCGCTGGCCGATATTGAGCATCCAGAGGATGCCTTGTTCTTCGATTGGGGACAGGAGGAATTGTACGAAAAAGAGATCGGTGTTGGAGAGTGTGCCGGCGTTGTAATTGACCTTGTGGCTACCTTGTTCGTGGAAGCGGAGGAAAAATTGGCATTGATGCAAGAAGCCTTGGAACAACGACTTTGGGCCGATGCACAATTTCACGGATACAGTGCTGTGGTTCAAGCGTCGAAAGCGCTGTTAATCGCAGAAGGTAAACGCACGAATTCGCATGCGGCAATTATCAATCAGTTCGAAGAGGAGTTCATTAAAACGGGTGAATTAACGGTTTCCAATTACGAAGGGCTCGCCTTGAGAATGGCCGTGGATCGTGCTGATGTCAGCGTACTCGTATATGCGAAAGAGGTGGAGGCTTTTTATCTCTCCGTAGTTCAATTCAGAAAAAATCAATTAGAAAAGCGTCATGAAACTATTGCATAATAATCCAAAATTAACCTTGGTGGGAGCCGGCCCCGGGGCTGCTGATCTGTTGACGATTAGAGGAGCCAATGCGCTTCAGGATGCCGATGTCGTTTTATACGATGCATTGGTAGATCGCGAAGTGTTGGAATTTGCTTCTCACGCAGAACACATTTTCGTTGGGAAACGTCGTGGTTACAAACGTTTGGAACAGGAAGAAATCAATGCGCTAATTGTAGAAAAAGCGTTATCGCAAGGACACGTTGTGCGCCTGAAGGGGGGAGATCCGTTTGTCTTCGGACGCGGTGGTGAGGAGATGGCGCACATCGCGTCTTTCGGTATCGACATTGATGTGGTTCCTGGTGTTTCATCGGCGACTTCTGTACCGCAGGAGTTGGGAGTTTCGCTTACACATCGCGGGATTTCCGAAAGTTTTTGGGTGATAACTGGGACAACTGCCAATCGCACTTTATCGAACGACGTACATCTTGCTGCGCAAAGTAGGGCCACCGTTGTGATTCTCATGGGGATGTCCAAATTGCCGGAAATTGTCACGTCGTTTCAAGCGGAAGGGAAAGGACAAATCCCTGTTGCGATCATTCAAAATGGCTTCCGTAAAAACAGGCGCATTGGCATTGGAACCATTGATTCCATTGTTTCGGTCGTGGATCGAGAAGGCTTAGACAATCCGGCGATCATCGTAATAGGAGAAGTGATAAAACACAGTCTGAAATTGAAAGGAATCTACGAGGAGGTACATCAACATTACATCAAAAAAGAAGCGTTATGAATGAGTTGTATCCCATCTTCCTGAAGGTGCATGACTTACCGATTTTGATTGTCGGAGGAGGAAATGTCGGAGCCGAGAAACTGCATTTCATGCTGAAGTCAAGTCCGAATGCTAATGTTCTGGTGGTCGCAACGTATTTCCATGAGGAAGTACTGCAGTTGGCCAAGAAACACATGGTTCAACTCATTCAACGTCCCTTCGAATTTTCCGATTTAAATCAGAAATCGTTGGTGATTGTTGCTACCGATAATCCGAAGTTGAATATCTCCATTTACCGCGAATGTCGATCTAGAAATTTACTGGTCAATGTAGCCGATAATCCAGAGTATTGTGATTTCTATTTGGGAGGTATCGTGACCAAGGGGAATTTGAAGGTAGCCATTTCAACCAATGGGAAATCACCTACCGCGGCGAAACGATTGCGACAGCTTTTTGAACAAGTGTTACCCGAGGAAATCGATGATTTGCTGGACAACTTAAACGACTATCGCAAGACACTGGAACTTGACTTTGAAGGAAAAGTCAACGCATTGAATGAATTAACTGCGGGATTGCTGAATGATCCTGAAAAAACAAATTAAAATGAACACTTTATTCCACAAAATACCGGCAGCGCTTTTCGACAGTTTGCTGGATGAATTGTATCCTATCCGATTGGGATTGATTGAAGAACCCTCCTTTAATGTAGAATCGCAGTATGCCGATTGGCTGCGGATTTTAAATAATAATCTCGTTCCTTCCGAGAAGGCCGATAACAGAGTGTTGGTTCGCACTTTTCTGGATCAAATTCCATTGGTAAAAGAGAAGTTGGACGAGGACATTGAAGCCATTTTGAAAGGCGATCCAGCAGCGACCAGTGCGACAGAAATTGTACTAACCTATCCGGGCTTTTACGCCATTGCAGCATATCGAATTGCGCATCTACTCTACGATTTAAACGTACCGCTCATTCCACGAATTATAACCGAGCATGCGCACGCACAAACAGGGATCGATATTCACCCAGGAGCGACTATAGGCCGGGCATTTTTCATCGATCACGGAACAGGAGTCGTAATTGGCGAAACTTCCGTAATTGGTGATCGCGTAAAGTTGTACCAAGGAGTGACTTTGGGTGGTTTGAGTCCTCGTTCAGTGGCGCATAACGACAAACGCCATCCCACCATTGAAGATGATGTCGTTCTGTACGCTCAAGCGACTATTTTAGGTGGAGAGACGACCATTGGCAAAGGCTCTATAATTGGCGGAAATGTTTGGTTGACGGAAAGCGTTCCTGCACAATCGAAAGTGTTTTACAAGCCGTCCATTGAAAGCACTGTTTACGCATGAAACTGACTGAAATAATTGGAAATACGCCGCTTGTCGAGGTGAATTCCCCAAATCCGAAAGTGAAGATTTACGGCAAGCTGGAAGGAAACAATCCCGGAGGAAGCGTAAAAGATCGTGCTGCTTTCAACATGATTCAATCCGCGATGGAACGCGGTGAATTAAAACGCGGCGATACCTTGATTGAAGCCACAAGTGGCAACACTGGGATTGCCTTAGCGATGGTGGCGCGGATTCTTGAGGTGAAAATCATCCTCGTGATGCCGGATAGCGCCACTGAGGAACGAAAGCAAACAATGCGAGCGTACGGTGCTGAACTTGTTTTAACGCCTGCTGAACGTACCATTGAATATTCACGTTCCGTAGCGATTGAGCGTGCTGAAAAATATGGATATGTAATCTTGAATCAGTTCGATAATTCCGACAATTGGAAGGAGCATTTTAAAACGACCGGGCCTGAGATTTGGAGGGATACCAATGGGGAGGTTACTCATTTCGTTTCAGCTATGGGAACGACGGGAACCATTACAGGGACTTCGAAGTATTTGAAATCGCAAAATGAAAGGGTGGAAGTTATCGGAATGCAACCGAAAGATGGCTCGCAGATTCCCGGAATTCGTAGGTGGAGTGAAGAAATGCGTCCGGCAATTTACGATCCAGAGCTTGTAGATCAAGTGGCCGATTTAAGTCGTGAAGATGCCGTTACTGGTGCACGAAATTTAGCGTTAAAGGAAGGAATTCTCGCGGGAATGAGTAGTGGAGGTGCTTATATCGTTGCACAAGATTTGGCGCAGAGAATTGAATCTGGGGTGATTGTTTTTATTGTTTGTGATCGCGGAGATCGGTATTTGAGTTCGGGGTTGTTTGAGTGAAGGGAAGTAGTGAAAAGTCAGAGGTGAGAAGTGAGAAGCTAGAGTTTCCATGCGATGATCGCTACAACTGCCAGGGTGATAACAATAATTAATCCGATTAAAATTTGATCTCTTCTTTTTCTATTTCTCTCGACCAGCTGCGTTCTAGCAAAACGTACAGTATCCAAATGCCTAGAATTCCAAAAGGAATTGCAAGCAAAGATGGAAGTAATGCTAATCCGTAACCAGTGTATACGTTTCCACCCATGGTGAAAAAAAGCAATGTAATAACGGAGGCATATCCCACAAGAATATACGTAGCTACGCCTAGTAGTATGTATATCCATTTGCGCGGTTTTTTAAATTTTTTGGCGAGATCAAAAAACCATTTGGCAACGAAAGCAAGAATAAGTAGATCGATCATTGTTGCGTGTTGAATGAAAGGCAGTCATTTCAACTAGAACGCAACGATAATAATATTAAACAGAGTATATCATTCACTTAGTTCTTCAATGGTATCATCCAATAAACCACGGTCGCTCGTATCTTCTCTCTTCCATTTGCGTTTGAGCAAATAATGAAGCAAAGCCACTCCTCCAAATCCGGCTGGAATTCCCGCTAACGAAAGCAAAAGTTCTTCCCCTTGGGTGAAATATAGATCGTGTCCGAGGGCTAATAATATGAGCGCTATGATTGCACCAAAAATGAAAGAGCTAACAAAATAGGTAACTACGGCAAGCAATCCATAAAGCCATGAATTCGGTTTCTTGAACTTTTTCGCAAGTTGATACAACCAACGGCCGATAAATATGAGAATGAGAATCTGGATCATTTCTTGATTTGTAATGGTTCGCAAGGTAAACAATTATGTTCTTTGCCTCTAGGTTCACCATTTCCTAGTATTTTCGTAATAGCGTAGCATTATGACACAATTCATACTTCCATTTTCGTATCAGGGATCGCTGCAGGTTCCTTATTCCAAGAGTTATTTGCAAAGAGCAATTGCCATTGGTCTGCTCTACAAAAAAGACGTGGAAATTACTGGATTTACCCCGGGCAACGATGCTATCGCGGCACGATCCATTGCTGAAAATTTAGGGGCTAAAACGGCAATTATTGGAAATATTCTCAACCTGACTTCTGGTAATAATCAAGGAGATAGTGTTGCTATAAATTGTGGAGAGTCCGGATTGAGTACACGCATGTTTAGCCCGATTTCAGCAAGTTTATTCGAACAGGTGACCATTGAAGGGGAGGGATCAATACTAATGCGCCCGATGGATATGGTGATTGATGCGTTGGAGAAATTAGGGGCGAGAGTTGATTCAAACGACGGAAAACTGCCTTTGAATATTACCGGAAAGATTCAATCAGGTACTATTGAAATCGACGGATCGGAAAGTTCGCAACTCCTCACGGGATTACTAATCGCGTTATCATTTCTACCGGATGATAGCACCATTCATGTACAAAATCTCAAGAGCATTCCGTACGTGCAGATGACGCTTGATATTTTGGATTCCTTCGGAGTAAAAGTGACGCATGAAGATTTTCAAACTTTTCGGATCCCGGCCTATACGTCAGATTTTGATTCAAAGAATGAAAGTCTTGCCTATACAGTTGAGGGCGATTGGAGCGGTGCTTCTTTTCATGTCGTTGGCTCGGCGCTTTCAGGAGAGATAGCATTAACCGGTTTAAATCCAAAGTCGGCACAAGCGGATAAAGCAATCGTGGATGCGGTACGGTTGGCAGGTGCTTCCGTAGAATGGAAAGAGGATGTACTTCATGTTAAAGAAGGAGAAAAGAAAGCTTTTGAATTCGATGCAACACATTGCCCGGATTTATTTCCTCCTTTGGCTGCATTGGCCGCTGGATGTGAGGGAACCTCCACTTTTATTGGGGTTTCAAGATTGGCATCGAAGGAAAGCAATCGGGGTTTGACCATTCAATCTGAAATGAAAAAGTTGGGAATTGAAGTGGAATTGGACGGAGATGTCATGCGTGTTACCGGAGGGCAAGTTCAAGCCGGAACTATCGATTCAAATAACGATCACCGAATCGCAATGATGGGCGCCATTTTAGCCACTCAAACCGATGCCGAAATAGAGATTACGAATCCAAACGCTGTAAATAAAAGTTATCCTGCATTTTTCGAGGATCTCGCGGCGATTGCAACATTAGAAGTATGAAGAATGTAGATTGGAATGAGGCCTATGAAAATGCGCTAAACGAACGTTTTAGTTTCTTATTTACAAAAGAACTCATCGCAGCGATTCGTGAGAATGGAAAGTTAATCGAAGTGGCCGAAGGGGACATCATTATGGATCTCGGAGACACCATGCAATTCATGCCAGTTTTATTGGATGGAGCCATCAAAGTACTTCGGGAAGATGAAGAGGGAGATGAGTTGTTGCTTTACTTTTTGGAGACTGGAGATACGTGTGCAATGACGATGTCTTGTTGCATGGGAGATCGTAAAAGTAAGGTGCGAACCGTTGCCGAACGCGATAGCAAAATCATCATGATCCCATTGGATAAAATGTCCGATTGGATTCAAGAATTCACCGATTGGCGTAGTTTCGTTTTTGATAGTTACTCGGCGCGTTTGTCCGAATTATTGGAATCGATCGATAGTCTTGCCTTCATGAACATGCACGAGCGCGTGTACAAGTATTTGAAGGATAAAATGATGGTGAATTCGAATGCAGAATTGAATGTGACGCATCGTGAAATTGCAAGTGATCTTCATACCTCTCGTGTGGTGATATCTAGGATTTTGAAAAGTCTCGAACGAGAAGGGCGCATTGCATTGCACCGAAACCGCTTGGAGGTGCTGGAATGGTAAACTATTCCATTCGAAAAATTTTCTCAGTACTCCCATCGCTATAGATTAAAATAACCCATTCGTTGGTGGTATAATTGACTTCTCGTCCTAATAAATCAACGATTTTAACGACCTCTTTTTCAGCAGTAGAAAGTTCAGACACATTGGCAGTCCCCATGGTCACGGTAGTGCAAAGACGATCGTTAGATTCATTCAAATCGGTCACTGAATTCGGGTAACTCGTATAGATGCAAATTTCTTGATTCAACGAGTCTGTTGGGAAGCTGCGTTCATTGGTGTGAATGACTCCAAGTGATACCCACACAGAATCTCCAGGTGCTAAATTCAAGTTGAAAAACTCTTCTCCATAATAAATCAGACCGCAAGCCAATGCAGGGGAGATGTAGTGGTTCATTCGACAACTTTGCAAGGTATTGTTGCCGTAATTTTTGAGGAGTACGTCTGCACCAATTTCCACTTGAAATACGGCATTGAAATTAGGGTTCGGTGTTACAGAAGACTGCGTGATTTGGATGTCTGCGATTCCGATATCCGTTCGATTGACCGCAACATTCTGGGGATCGTTCAATGAGAAATCCAAATGACGAATGGCGAAGTATTCCGAAAGCGCGAAATCGGATGCAATTGCTAAATGATCGTCGGAATAATCAATGGGTTGGTCTTGCATTTCTGCGACGTTGATTGTTTCGCTATCTGCAATTTGAAGATCTCGATTCAAATAGAAAAGTGTGACGTCATTGCTTGAAGTACTGATACAACGAATATCTCCGTTACGAACTTTCAGTTGACGAAAATCCGTGTACCCGGTAATTTCTTCAGCTGAGATATCCTGAAACGAATTGTCCAGAATGAAGAGGCTATCCGTCGTTGTAATGAAAAGTGAATCGTTCCAAACTACAGCATCTGAAATGAAGGATGAAAAAGTTCGTGAAGCCGTTTGATTTCCGTTTCCGTCAAAACCGAACAACGAAAATTGTTTGTAGGCCACCGAGTGATATCCTGAGAGATGATCCATACCTTGAAAACCGTTGGCGGTAGTCTGGATGTTATCCAAATCAACCCCTTGAGTGCTTATGGTGAAGATGTACGAATCCAACGGATCGTTATAGTGAATCAAAATCTCGTTGTTCTGTGTTAGACTCAAACCACTGACTTCTGTCCCGAAACAAACGGCATCCGACCAGGATTTTGACCATTCGATCGTGCCATTCGGATCAACTTTAATTAGAAACCAGAAACACCCTCCGGACACATCGCAAGTAGGTCGTGCATAACCGAGCACATACAATCCGCCGGTCTCGGCTGGAATCATTTCGGTAATTAATACAACTTCTGCGGCTTGCGGGGTGATGGGAATTTCCCAGATTTCGTTTCCGAGTGTGTCGATTTTAATGAGGGAAGAAGAGGTGAAAAAGCTCGCGGATTCCGTCTGTTCTTTTATGAATATGGAAAAGTCATCGAACGCGACAATTCCTTTTGCATTCTGGGAATAATCGTCGTTGTACCCTAACTCTCCATTTAAACCTTGACTCCACATCGTCGTGGAAATCAAACAAACTAATCCAAATAACGCCTCTTTCATACTTCACAAATTCCACTTAAAAGTACGAAAAAAGGAGGTTTGAAGTTGGTGGGATGGGAGGGAGGTTGGCTAATTCAATCGACACCTTCAAAGCATCTTCTTCAATCGTTCCAGCGCTTGTTCGGCCAATGATGCCCAATCACTATTGTATTCATGCGGTACCGCCAACCAATCTTTCATCGGTCTTCCTTTTCCTGAAGGATCCCAATTCTCGCTGCCCTCATATTTACCTTTTACTAAAGTAATTTCTTCAGCGCCCAAGCGAAAAATCATTCGTTCGTTATGAAAAGCTGGAAAGGCCTTGGTTTGATAAACGAGAGATTCTTTACCAAACATTTTGCCCAAGGAGGATCCATGTTTTTCAGCCATGTTAGTACCAATTTCCAAGTAGGATTCTTTGGGCGTCATGATAGTTGATTTTGATAATTAGTAGACGTTAACGCATACTCATGTTCCAGCTCCCCATCTTCATAAAACTCTCGAACGAACGAAAAGCCTAATTTCTCCAGTACTTTCTGTGATCCGATGTTCGCAGGAAGGATATACGCATGAATCGTTTCCAGTTCCAATTCTTGAAATCCAAATTTTAATGCCGCGGTGCAAGCTTCTGTGGCAATACCTTTACGCCAATATTTCTGAGCAAATCGATAGCCCAAATCGACAACATCTATGTCTTGTAAGAATTTCATTCCGGTAAAGCCGATAATACAATCGTCTTGCTTATGAACTACGACCCAACGTCCAAAACCACATTTTTCCAAATCTTAGGTTAACTTGTTTGAAGTTACTTTACAGTGAAGAGTTAAAAAAGATATTGGTAGAAAGCTGAAAGTAGAAAGCAAAAGCCTCTATTATGGAATGAAAATCGTCCTTTGGCTTTTCTCTTTCTGCTTTGAGCCCACCTTACCTCAATGTATCCAAACTATCTGTTGGCGGGACAAATTTTAAGGATTTAAAACGGTCGAACGAATGTAGGTTCATCCTGCTGGTATCCAATCTACGAATGGTTTGCGCAGAATCAGCTAGTTGGTTCAAGCGGTCAATCGCTCGTGCCGCCTTGAGAATAGAAATAGATGCTTCATTTGCCGCTGCAACAATTTCCATTTGGCTGTGCTTCAATTCGTACTTCTTGAGATAATCGTCGTAACTCAGAACGAGATAATCTGTCAGAACGGTGTCTGAATAATTCTCTTGAAAGAAAGCGTCGTTTTCGTATTCTCTCAAACGCATTTTAATGTCTTCGTGATAATCAAGTGTTTCTTGACTCACTTTGCAGCTGAGCAGAATTGCAACCATGAAGAACAGAAAAACCAAGGCTTTCAACATAAAGCAAAATTAAGGAATAAAAGAAGCCCTGGCTTCTCAACACATCCTCACATAAGCTAAATTCTGATGCGCTGTACCACGGCTTTCCATCGTAATCATGGAAATCATGATCTTACTTTCCTATCGTACCATTCTGAAATGGCTTCTCCAATTTCATGGGGGTAATCTTCCTGAATGAAGTGCAACCCTTCGCCGAGATGCTGCTATTCCGTGTTCACGAATGTCTCTTGAATTACTTTGACATCTTTCTCCTTTATAGCAACACCCGGTGTAACATACAAACACAATTTCGGGATGTCGACTTATCTCCATTTACCACTTTTGATACTAATGCTGCGCTTTCTTGATCGGATACCTGGCTCATAATTCTAAATTACACCTGAAATTTACAAGTTTTTTGTTTCACCGATCGCATAGCGAGGTTGTTGTGTGCTGATCTGTAAGTGGCTCCCTGAATTAACTATATTTGTTACAGACCTTACTAGTCGTGGAGTACACAGACGTTTTAATCAATATCAGGAAAATTATTCGCTCTATTAATTTGGAGAGTAAGCGAATTCAGAAGGAATATGGAATTAGTATTCCTCAGTATCTGTGTTTGAATTTCCTGAACAATACGGATGAGTACCGAGCTACGGCAAAGGAAATCGGCATGCACCTCAATCTAAATGCGAGTACCGTGAGTGGGATCATTTCTCGCTTGGAAAAGAAGGGGTATCTCGCAAAATTGCCCAATCAGTCGGATAAGCGTTCGACGTACATTTATTTGACGGCAATAGGAGAGAAGATGGTGACTTCCATGCCCGATCTATTGCATGAAAAGTTGAGTAAGAAGTTGAAATCACTCTCGGAAGAAGATCTTGAAAACCTGCAGGGGGCGATGGATTTATTGGTGAGTTTGATGGGAGTAGAAGACGTAGATGCGTCCCCTTTGATCACACCGGGAGAGAACATTATTCAGCAGTAATTCTTCGTCTATTCATCCACAAGATTCGGATTGTGTTTCTCGTCCAAAGATTGAATTTCAGGATCGATTTTGTTTGAATACATCTTGGAAACGATCCAGGCGGTTGTCATCGAAATGGCAAAAGATGGGGCCAATACATCCAACTTTTCAAAATACGGCCCAATGCCATCCATTTCCTGAACCACGAATTTGAAGAACGGAACGCAGAGAAATCCTGCTATCATCGCTGCAATCGCTCCTTTTTCCGAAAGACCTTTCCAAAACAAGGACAGAATAATGACTGGACAGAAGGACGCGGCGATGCCCGACCAACCAAATATGACAAGCCAGAAAACCGTATGATTGGGCGATACAACAGCAATTATCATAGCGATTACCAAAGCGATAAATGCCATGATGAGTGTTACCCAGCGGGATAACTTTCCTAGGTCTTTGTCTTTCAAGTCTGGGCGGAAAATCTTTTGATAGAAGTCGCGGGTAATGGCACTAGAGGCAATCACCAACAGTGAATCAATCGTTGACATAATAGCGGAAAGAACAATGGCCACGTAGATGGCAACTAGGACATAAGGTAGGAAATCCTCCGTAAGCATGCTCAACACGTTTTCGGCTCCATTTCCCAAAATGGCTTCAGGATCTTGTCCCGATTCGGTGAAGAAAACGCGTCCCAAAATTCCGATGGTAACTGCGGCGGCATCGGTAAGTAATGTAAAGACGATCGCTACCCATTTTCCTTTATCAATCTCCTTTTCATCTTTAATCGACATGAATCGAACGTACACTTGCGGCGATCCTAAGAATCCGAGACCAATCATGGCGAATCCGAGCATTGTGGCGATGTTCATCCAGACGTCATCGCTGGTGCCCCATACGTTCGTTAGAGCAGGATCAATGGAATTCAAATCTTCAACGATTCCTGCACCTCCGTCCATGGAGAACCAAACCACAATTGGGAGCAAAACGAGTCCGAAGAACATTAAAATTCCTTGGAATAAATCCGACCAAACTGCTGCGACGAAACCACCAATGAAAATGTATGAGAGTACGATGAAGAAGCCGAGTATCGCGCCCCAATAGTAGTCCATTCCCATCATCGATTCAAAGGCTTTTCCCGTCACATCAATTTGAGAACTCACATAAATAACAACGAATACCGAGAGTATGGTCGCCGCTAGGATACGCAGTGTTTTTTTCGTGCTTTTGAAATGGCTTTCTAGGTAATCGGGAACTGTAATGGAACCGTATTCATCCGATTTTCGCTTGAATCGTTTGGCCATAAACCACCACGATACGGCGACTCCGAGGACTTCTCCAACTACCACCCAATACGCCGATAAGCCGGAGAGCGCTCCCATCCCAGTTAATCCAATCAATAACCAACCGGATTCTCCTGTTGCACGAGCTGAAAATGCTACGGCCCAATATCCCAGGCGTTTGCCTCCCACGTAAAAATCGCTCATGCTTTTCACACGACGCGATGCTACAATTCCGATGAAGAAAAGTACGGCTACATAGAGCCCAAGGACGACAAACTTGGTAATATCCATTTTGTAGTTATTCGGTTAACGTACGCTCGAAAATTTCACTATGCTCTTCCACAAACTTTTCCAGTGTCTGGAAGAAATTGAGAATATCGCTGTCTTGATTCTGCGCGTTAATAGTTACTAGTCGAATGAACTCATCACCGTCAAACGATCCGTATCCTACCAATAATTCCGAATGCTCGTAAAGGGCAGTACAAATGTCTCGCGCCGGAATTCCCTTGTAATTGAAACAGATGGAAATCGATTCATCGTAGCTGTAAAGTGTATAATCCGGATTGTTTCGAAGATAATTTCGAGCCGTATCAGCAAGGTGGAATTGGTGATCCACAATTTTCTCCAATCCGCTAGTTCCAACACTTTTCCAAAGTGCCCAGAATTTCAATGCATCGTTTCTTCTTCCGCATTGCAACGATGTTTTTCCCAGGTTAAATTCATCGTGATCTGTCTGATATAGATAACTGGCATCGTTGGAGAATGAATCGTAGAGATGTTGCTTGTTTTTGGCTACGATAATAGAACACGAAAGTGGTGTTCCAATCATCTTGTGTGCGTTAAAACTGAAGGAATCCACGAGTTCAATTCCGTCAATTAGGTGCTTGTATTTTTGGCTGAACAGTACCGATCCACAATAGGCGCCATCAACGTGCAACCACATGCCATGATCGTCACAAATACGTCTTACGGAACGAATTGGATCAAACGCTCCCAACACCGTAGTTCCAGCAGTAAGATTTACCATAATTGGAGCAAATCCGTTTTTGACGTCCTCTTCGATCATACTTTCCAATTGCACCGGATCCATTTTACCGTACTGATCGCTAGGAACATATCGAACTTGCTCGCGACCGATTCCAGTAAATGCTGCATTTTTCGGGATGCTATAATGCGATTCATTCGATGTATAAACCGTCATTTTTTGACTCACCCCTTTGTTTCGAATATCGCGATCGAAAGCGTCTCGGGCCATAACCATCGACATGTAATTTGTCATCGATCCGCCTGGTGCGTAAGTTCCGTCTGATTTCTCATCCCATCCAATCAATTTGCATACTTCTCGCAAAGTGATTTTTTCCACTCCGATTTGAGGCCCAGCAGCTTTGTATGTGTACATGCTGTTGTTGAGAATAACCGCAAGAAGATCTCCCAGCACCGCTTTTTCATTTCTTCCACCAAAAAGTTGATTGAAAAAAGCATTTGTTGCTGTTCGCGGCGTTTTAAACACCAAATCCTTCAAAGCCGATTCAAATTCCTTGTCCGGAATGCCAGACTCATTTAGCGATAAATCTAGGTTTTCGTAAAGTTCGTTAGAAGGCACAAATTCAGCAACAGGGTTGCTTTGTTCATCTTCTAGTAAGTCCTTTACAATGCTGTTAAATTGATCTAAAGTATTTCGCATACAAACAAAGTGTGTTTTTTTAATTTTTCGATGAAAAACATAAAGAATTGCTCAAATTCTACTGATTTTGTGCCAATTAAGCTCAAAAAACAGTAGATTTATGCTAAATTCTCTTTCGACGGAAGGTAAAGTTAACATTATTTACTTTCAGTAGAAACAAAGTACTTTATGCAGAAAATTACTACGATTGAACAGCTAATTGAAAGTTTTGATGACGCCGATCCCTCGGAACAGGTTAGCGTGCTGAAAAGCATTGAAATTCCAACATCCGAGTTTGAACACTACGCTACTTGGAACGAAGACGGCTACACCCGAAACTGTATTGCCAGAAAGGACGATTTCGAATTCATTTTATTGTGCTGGAGTGAAGGTGCTGCCACGCCTATTCATGGACACGCCGATCAAGATTGCTGGGTGTATCAAGTTGCTGGAGAAGTACGAGAGCGCCGTTATAAAGAAGCCGATTATGGTTTTGAATTGGTGAACGAAGCGGTTTTGAATCCTGGGAGAATTACCTACATGCATGATCGCATGGGATATCATACCATTGAGAATATTTCAAATTCGGGAGCAATGACTTTGCACGTGTACGCCAATCCGATTGACCGCTGTAAAGTTTACAACGAGGAGACTTCTGAATTCGAGATTAAAGAGATGGAATACGACAGTATTGATGGTGAGTTAGTTCGAAAAACAGGAAGTTAATCCTTTATCTATTTTTCCTTGAACCAACCTGAGTATTTCACGTAATTATTTGCAATTCGCATCACTTCGCCTTCGAATAACTCTGGGGAAATGTTTTTGACTTTCTTCGCCGGAACTCCAGCCCAAATGCTACCAGCTTCTGCACGAGTGCCTTCTTTCAAAACTGCACCTGCCGCGATAATAGACCCCGATTCGATGTAGCAATCATCCATTACAATCGATCCCATTCCGATAAGCACATTGTCTTCAACCGTACATCCGTGAACCAAAGCATTATGGCCAATTGAGACATTGTTGCCCAATATTGTTTTCGTCTTTTCGAAAGTGCAATGAATCACGGCGCCATCTTGAACATTGACTTTGTTCCCCATCGTAATTGAGTTGACATCCCCGCGAATTACAGCGTTGAACCAAACAGAGCATTGATCGCCCATGGTAACGTCGCCTACGATAGTTGCATTTTCTGCGAACCAGCAATCCTCCCCATGAATAGGTGATTTTCCTCTACATTCTTTGATCAAAGCCATACGATTTCTTTTCAGCAAAGATGGGTAATAGAACTCTTATCATCAAGAGAAGCCCGGCTTAGTGCGGTCGAAATGAAAGTAAATTTTTGTTGTCTGGATACCTTTGTAATTAAAAGAAGCAAGAAGACGGAGAGAATCAGCTTTACCAATATCTCCCCAATCTTCTTGTCCTTATTTGAGCATCTATACTATCTTCTTAGGCTTTGTACGCGATGCAGTTAATGTTCATTCCTGCACCTACGGACGCCAAAAGAATTGTATCACCTTCGTTGATTTCATGATCGGGCAAATCACCGCGCATGATCATATCGTATAAAGTTGGAACCGTTGCCACGGAGCTGTTCCCCAGGCGGCCAATAATCATCGGCATCACCTTCTCAGGAACTTCACGCAATCCAAAAGAACGGTACAAACGTTTTATAATGGCTTCGTCCATTTTTTCGTTCGCTTGGTGGATTAAAATCTTGTCTACCTGCGTTAATGGAAGGTCGATTTTATCCATGCAATATTTCATTGCTTTCGGAACCTCGCTCAGCGCATATTGATAAATTTTATGCCCTTTCATCTTTACGTATTTCGTGTCGTCGCTTCCGAACTTATTGAAGCTTTCACCGAAGGTTAGAAAGTCTTTTTCTTCCTCCGTATGCGATACGGCCGCATGCGACATAATTCCGCGCGCTTCCTCTTCTTCTTTTCCTTCAACGATTACTGCACCGGCGCCATCTGCAAAAATCATGGTATCGCGATCGAATGGATCGACAACGCGTGAAAGTACCTCAGAACCAATTACCAAACATTTCTTCGCTTCGCCTGCTTTGATGAACATATGAGCGTGAATCAATCCTTGAACCCATCCTGGACATCCAAAAATGATGTCGTGAGGAACACAGAAAGGATTTTTGATTCCTAAGTTGTGCTTAACTCGTGAAGCCAGACTTGGAATGATATCTGTTTGATTGGTACCATGAGTCACGTCACCGAAATTGTGCGCCACAATAATGCAATCCAATTCTTCAGCATCGATTCCAGCGTTTTTAATGGCACGTTCAGCGGAAAGTGTAGCGATGTGCGAACATGATTGATCTTCCTTTACATAGCGCCGTGCCTGAATCCCTGTAATTTCCTGAAACTTTTGAATGGTGCTGACATTGTCGTTCTGAATACGACGGCCATCATCAAAACAAAAAGGGTTTTCGACAAAACTTATGTTTTCGACTTCTACTTCCGGGATGTAGGATCCTGATCCTGTAATTACTGTATTAAGCATTTTGCGTCTGTTGTTTGTTTGTAGTAGTGTTAGTCGAAAGCCGCAAAACGGGCTGCAAATTTTTTTGTGATGACTTTCTCGCTATCTTGCAAGTTCGTTCATCGAAATGCATTGTTTTGCTTGTCGAAAATAGTCAGAGAACCCTGTTGGGTGAAAACTAAAATGCTTTGGAATAACGATGTGTAAAAGCGTTAAAAATTAAATAAATAACTGTAAATCAATTTAATAAAAGATTCATATTTCACATGCCCAAAACGAATTCCAATCCATTATTTGTGCTGATTAAGTCGCTTAGTAAGGCGGAGAAACGGCATTTTCGTTTGTATGCTAAGCGAAATTTTGGGGAGAAGAATGTGAAGTTTTTAAAGTTGTTTGACGCTTTGGATAAACAGGAATCGCACGATCCGGAAAAGATCAAGGCCTTATTTCCGAAATCAAGTAATAGTGCACTTTCGAATCTGAGAGCGCATTTGTACGAGCAATTATTGATTAGTCTGCGTCTTTTGCATCGTAACGAATCATCTGTTCGAGTGCATGAGCTTTTGAGCTTTGCCAATGTGCTTTATTCGAAAGGATTGTACTTGCAAAGTTTGGAGCAATTGAAACGGGCACGCGTTTTTGCAGAAGCTATCAGTGATGATCTTTCGCTTCATACGATAGTAGAATTGGAACGACGGATCGAATTGTTCTTTGTGACAGAAAGCGGAGAAAACCGAGCATTGGAAATTGTAGATACCAATTTAATGAGCCGTAAGCAACTGGCTACACGAGATGATTGGTCGAATATTGCGCTGTTGCTTTATGATTATTACCTGAAGTTCGGACACGTAAAAAACGAACGTCAATTCAATAAAATTGCGAGTCTTTTCAAGGAGAAAGTAGAAGCCATTGAAGATCATGAGATCTCGGTGCAAGGTCAGATTTATAAGCACATGGCTTATACCTGGTATCATTTTATCACGCAGAATTTTGCTTTGTGTTATCGCCATGCTCAAGATTGGGTGGGGCTGCTAGAGTCGAACGAAGTCATTCTGAAAAACGAACCCATCCTCTATTTGAAAGGGATGCACAATGTGCAATCGGCTTTGTTTTATTCCAATAAGCCAAGACAATTCGAGCAATCATTTGAGCAATTGCAATCATTTGTTGCGAAGCATTCGGAAGGTTTTGATGAGAACACACGGATGTTGGCTCAGGTGTACGGGTACATGGGAAGATTGAATACCCTGTTCTTATCTGGTACTTTCCGTGGTAATGAGGAATTCGTTACAGAACTGAACGAATGGCTTGAGGAACATGAACAATATCTGGATTTGAATCGTTTTCAGGTATTTCATTACAAAATCGCTTCGCTTCATTTCGGAGCAGATGATTTTAAGAATTGCATCGTACACCTCAATAAAATCATCCATGCAGATGTGAAGGAGAAGTCCCTAAAACAAGATGTGCAGTGTTTTGCGCGTATTTTGAATCTGGTAGCGCATTTCGAGTTGGGCAACGATGATCTGGTGGAATATCAATTGAAGAGTACCTACCGTTTCTTGAACAAATACGGAGATCTTCAAAAAGTTCAGGAGTACATCATGCAGTCCATTCGAAAGGCGATGATGACGCAAAAAGATGAAGTTATTCCATTGTTTGAGGGATTGAAAAATCAACTAGAAGAAGTCTTCGACGACCCTTATGAGCAACGTCCGCTTCTGTACTTAGACTTGATTTCATGGCTCAAGAGTCGAATAAGCGGGAGATCTGTAGAGGACATCATCCAAGAACGCCAAGTACTGAGATAAGGCAAATTCGTATCTTGTCGACTCAAAATCGACTCGAATGAAACTGCTACTAATCTTTTTTCTTTTCATCACCACTGCCTCGTTTGCACAAGATCGATCTTACGTCATCTACACTTCTTCAGGTAAGAAGACGACTTTCACGAAAATGGTAAAAGCGCTTATTGAGAAAGATGTGATTCTTTTCGGTGAGTTGCACGACAATCCGATTGCGCATTGGCTGGAATTGGAATTGACCATGGCAATGGATAAAAAGAATGATTTGACACTCGGAGCAGAAATGCTGGAAGCCGATAATCAGCAGGAAGTGAATGATTATCTGGCCGGTACTATTGACGCGAAAGCATTGGATACCACCGCACGATTGTGGATGAATCACGATACCGATTACGCACCACTTTTGGATTATGCGAAAGAAAATGAAATTCCTTTCATTGCAACAAACATTCCGCGTCGCTATGCAAGTTTGGTGTATAAAAATGGTGGTTTTCCAGCGCTTGACACTTTGACAGAAGAAGAAAAAGCCTGGATTGCACCTTTGCCCATTGAATTCGATCCCAACCTTCCTCAATACAAGAACATTCTGGAAATGATGGGAGAGCATGGTTCACCGGATTTGGTTAGGGCTCAAGCGATTAAGGATGCAACAATGGCACACTTCATATTAGCGAACTTCGTTGCTGGCGGACAGTTTATACATTATAATGGGGCTTTTCATTCGAACTTTTATGAAGGAATCTTGTGGTATTTAATGCGAGCCCGTCCTGATCTGAATTATGGAACGATTTCGACGGTAACTCAAGCTGATATCAACTCTTTGGATAAGGAGAATAAGGGTATGGCCGATTTCATTATTGTGGTAGATGAGGATATGACTTCGACGTATTAGGAGGAAGGTTTTAAATTAATCTAGTAGGATTGCTAATCGTTTTCTGAATTGATTCAGGAGACTATTCATCCATTTCGTCAATAGGCTTGTTCGCCATTTAGCGAACAAGCGAATTCGCGAATTCTAGTAATCGCTATTAGAAGGTCTTACATTCTGGAATAATCTTCCCTAAACGTACTTCATCGCCTCGCGGCGCGCCAACCCCTTCAACCCAATCTCCTCAACAAACTCCCCAACAGCTTCAGGATAAATTTTCGAGTACTGTCGCAGTGCCCAACCAATGGCCTTTTGAATGAAAAATTCTGAATTGTCCTGGTATTGTAGAATCAAGCTTTTCATCAATTCAAAATCCGTTTGTTCTTTGTACTTCACCTGAAAAATCAGACAGGATCGATTCAACCACATATTGGGATCATCGCGCCAATTATCAATAACCGTAGTAATCTGCTCAGGAAATTTTTGAAGG
The DNA here is from genome assembly GCA_003149635.1 of Fluviicola sp. XM-24bin1. Lineage (GTDB taxonomy): Bacteria > Bacteroidota > Bacteroidia > Flavobacteriales_D > Crocinitomicaceae > UBA4466. The sequence goes on along the minus strand of QCWI01000009.1, from coordinate 151,102 downwards.
TAAGTCCCCAATGAATTGGATGCCAATAAATCTACCGTATCCCACCAAGATTTGGTCGTAATCAGATGTTCGATAGCTGATATATCCTCTAGTGCGATTTCTTTTTTCGGGGTACGTTTTAAAAGGTCGATAGCAACATACTGATATTCCCGCTGCTCGCAATCCCAGAGCAAATCGATCAATTCCCAACGGTCAACATTCGCCTTCTTCACCTCGGCAAACCAATCTCTTTGAATCGCATTTCGCTTTGGAGCTGGGATTCCGAAATAAACGAATTTACCCTTCATGTAGGCCGTCATTTTCTCACCGTATTGGTGGTCAGCCTCTTGATGAAATTTTTCTGTAAGTGAATCAAGGAGCTCCTGCATTTCCATGCGCAAAAATACAATTTGTATTATGGCCTGGTTTTTGTTAAATTCTTGTTAAGAACAGGAGCTTATGAAGAATATTTTACCCATCGCCATTGCCTTCCTCTTGTTTTCATGCAAGAAAGAAGATCTCGCCCGTCCCATTACCGCCGGAGATATTAACTCGGTTCAAGAAGTGGGGTACAATTTTTTACTTCACGGAAATCTCTTGGGAGCTGAAACGGCTCAAATCGATTTGGATCAAGACGGAACTAATGATGTCGAATTATACAGCAGCGCGGCGTCGTCTGGAAGTAGCGGGCTCATGCCAGTAATCACAATCAAAACGCTTCACACACAAGTAGCTATTCACGTAGATGTTCGTCAAGATTCCGTCTTTCAAGCAAATACCTACCATTGGCAGTATGCACCGGATGGAACGCCTGCCTATTTTTACTCTAAAGTGACATCGTGTGAGCGAGAAACGGCTCAGTTTGCACCGATCGGTGTGGAAACGAATAAGTATCTGGAGCCAATGGCAGAAGGACATTTATTAAGTCCTAACAGTGCTTTTGCCCAAGGAACTTTTGGTATTGCTGCGGCCGAACAGCAAAGTACCGAAGTAGAGTTCTTCCCAGACTCAACGGTGTATCATATCGAAAGACTAAAGAGCTCGTGCTTCACATTCCCTGAGAATTCAATTCGTTATCTAGGATTTAAGATCGGCGGAGATTACGGTCAGAAACTTGGTTGGATCGAAGTGGAGTATTTAGGCGATAGTATGCTACGCATCCGCGATTGGGCGATCCAACGCGATTGACGGCTAAACTCACTAAGTCTTTCCAACTTAATGGAAGCCTCCTCCGTTACATAGGCATGAAAACGCTGCTCTTTCTAACCATTTTATCGTCCGTACTTTTCTCATGCAAGAAAGATAAAGCACCTGTGGGACCTTCCATTGAGATTGGAGATTCGAAGGGACTCATTGTTACGGAAAGAGACGTAATTGTCAACGCTTCAGACGCTCAATATCCCTCACAAGCCGCTGTTGATTTAGGTGATGATGGGACTAAGGATATTCTAATCAAAAGTATGTGGACTATTGGCCCACAACAAACATGGTTAAAGTATTATTTAATCGAAACCATCCACGATGATTGCGCATTCGCAGGTTATGAGGAGAACGATTCCACGTGGGTGAAATGGGATACATCCCATATTGTAAATGGATCAGGGCAAATACTCACATATTGGATGGAAAATCTGGCATGCACACATTTGGATTCTGATTACAGTCTGGATACGGTCGTTTACGATAAGATCCATACCCATGCGTTTTACGGTGGCGAGACCTTACATTTGAACGACTATTTTTCCACTGAAGTTCAAAGTTTTGCGCTCCCGAGTGATTTATACACTGGTGCCTGGTATCAATATACTAGTAATGACACCTTATATCATAGCGGCCCTTACTATCACAACGAGATGTGTAACATAGTACAAGACAATTTCGCCGGATATTTAGGATTCAAACTGAATACGCTTAAAGGCCCAAAATTGGGTTGGGTCAAACTCCAAATTACTGATAAGCACATTGTGGAAATTACGGAAACCGCAATTCAACCTTGATCACCCAAGTAAGAACTCATAACAGAAATACGGATGCTCTTTTTTGTAGGACAAATAGACTGATCCCAATTCCGTATAGCCGCGATTTTTATAAAAACGTTGATTGCGTGGATTCTGACTGAAGGTATCCAATCGGATGGCATCGTACTTGTTTTCTTTGGCCCATTCTTCCGCAAAATCCATGATTTTACGAGCAATTCCTTTTCCTTGATGCTCGGGAGATACAGCCAAACGATGAACAACAATATTTCGATCTGATTCTGCGGTTGACCATTGGATGTCACCGTATTCAGGATCCTGTGTTTCATTTAAAACCACAATCCCCAAAACGGCATCATTCTCACGATAAGCAAATAGGGTGTTCGTTTCGATATCACGTTCCAAACTGGCACGATCCGGGTAGTTTTCGTCCCATTGATCGATGCCATTTTCACGCATGTGTTTCCCGCACGCTCGCGTAAGCGCAAGGATGTCATCCAACTCTTCCGGTTTCCCGTTAGAAATCATTTTATAAGATTACGTCTAGTTCTTTTCCTACTTTGATGAAGGCGGCAGCAGCTCTGTCCAAATCTTCTTTGCTGTGTGCTGCAGAAATTTGCGTACGGATTCGCGCTTCTCCTTTTGGAACTACAGGGTAGAAGAATCCAATAGCGTAAATGCCTTCTTCTAACAAGCGATCTGCGAACTTCTGAGACAATGCTGCATCGTACAACATTATCGGAACGATTGGAGAATCTCCGGGTTTGATATCGAATCCAGCAGCAACGATTTTCTCTTTGAAGTATTTGGTGTTTTCTTCCAATGTATCGCGAAGTTCTGTCGTTGAACTTAAGATGTCAAATACTTTGTTGGAAGCTCCAACGATAGATGGCGCCAATGAGTTTGAGAACAAATACGGACGTGATTTCTGACGCAACATATCGATGATTTCTTTCGGCCCTGTTGTGTATCCACCCATGGCACCTCCAAGCGCTTTACCAAGCGTTCCTGTTACGATGTCCACCTTGTCTTGAACTCCGAAGTGCTCTGGCACACCACGTCCCGTTTTACCAATAAATCCGGCAGAGTGACATTCGTCGGTCATTACTAATGCATCGTATTTATCTGCAAGGGCGCAAATCTCATCCATTTTTGCCAAATCACCGTCCATAGAGAAAACTCCATCGGTAACGATGATGCGGAAACGTTGTGCTTGCGCCTCTTTCAATTTCTCTTCCAAATCAGCCATATCCGAATGCTTGTAACGGTAACGTTGCGCTTTACACAAGCGAATTCCATCAATAATAGAAGCATGGTTCAAGGCATCAGAGATGATCGCATCCTCGGCTGTGAAAAGTGGTTCAAAAACACCTCCGTTGGCATCAAAAGCCGCAGCGTATAAGATGGTATCTTCTGTTCCGTAGAACTTGGCAATTTTGGCCTCCAATTCTTTGTGGATGTCCTGCGTTCCACAGATGAAACGAACAGATGACATTCCATAACCATGTGAATCCAAAGCATCTTTCGAAGCTTGAATAACATCGGGATGTGATGAAAGTCCAAGGTAATTGTTGGCACACATGATCACAACATCTTCTCCCGTATTTACATGCACATTTGCACCCTGAGGTGTCGTGATAATGCGCTCACGTTTGTAGATTCCTGCTTCGTCAATGGCCTTCAATTCTGCTTGAAGATGGTCTTTCATTTTTCCGTACATGGTTCTTGATTTTGAAAGACAAAATTAAAAGTTTTACTGGATTTGTGGTTAATAATCTCCGTGTGTCACCCCTCTTTTATTCTCCCCTTGAGGGGAGAGGGAGAACTCCTCCTCCCTTGCGAGGGAGGTGCCGAAGGCGGAGGGTGACAAAAAATTCTTTTTATCTCAATACACTCACATGACCAACAAACTCGCGGCGCTCATCCACATACGGAAGTTTGACTGTAATCTGCCAAGTGTACATGCCTGACTGCACCAATTGGCCTTGATATGTTCCGTCCCAACCAACGGAAGCATCGTGACTTTCCCAGATTACTTCGCCCCAGCGATTGTACAAATACAGGTCGAAATCGTATTGATCGTGTCCGTTCACGAAGATTTTCCAGTTTTGATTGAACTCTTCTCCGTCTGGTGTAAACGCATTCGGCACGTAAATGGAGAATTCCGGTTTGATTTCAATGATCTGAGTAACGGAATCGATACATCCGGCGTCATTGGTTGCAATGAGCGTAATGGAGTAGTTCATCGGCTCTCCGCAGAATGTCGTAGGATTTACTTCATTACTAGTTTCTCCATTTCCAAAGTCCCAAGAATACGAATCAGCACCCACGGATAGATTCTGGAATGTGACATCAGTTTGCTCTTCCAAAAGACCTGTGGCGGCAAAATTCGCACTGATTTCAATAATGTTCATTGTAGTGCTGTCCCAATGTGAAACCGTTCCACATCCATCTGCAATACCGACGATATACTCGAATGTGGTTGATGGAGAAACGGTGATTATTGAATCCGTCTGACCAGAGTTCCATTGGAAGGTGTAATCATTTCCAATTCCCCCTGATGGAGAACGAAGCATGTATTCCTGTGCTAACGCTAGATTCTCAATCGGTAGGGAAATATTCGTTCTAAAGACTAAGGAAATTATTTTTGATCTTCTGAATTCTCTTCAACTGCTTCGTTGCGCTTGTAGAATTCTTCGTGATTGCGTTCAAAACGCTTCATCATCCAACGACGTGAAAGGTATGCCATTGTTGCGATAGCTGCCAAACCGTAGTAATATGCCCATACTTCAAATCCATCTTTGAACCCCATTACAGTAACTACGAGGAAGATCAAAATGGCCGCTGCGAGCCAAAAGTAAAGCATGATTTTGTTGTACGCGTTCATGGACGATAATTTGGTACAAAAATAGGGATTCGTTGTGAGAATTGTGCCAATTGGATGATTATCCTATATAAAAGTTGAAATGGATTTTCCTCACTACAAAGACGCAAGGGGCGCAATGTTTTAATAGGTAGAGTGTATTTAAGAACACAAGGTTATGACTTCGTCATAAGCCATTGCGTACACCAAATACAACGAATTCATTTTCGCGCTCTTTGCGCCTTTGCGGTAAATACTTTTGGACTAATCAGTCAACTTCCCCCTCAGGCTTGGTGATTTTATAAGAACGGAATGATTGCTTTGTGGTGATCCCCATACCGCTTCCGGTGATTCCCTTGCCTTTCTTTTTAACGACGCAGTATTTGTTGGTATAGATCGTGCTATCGGTTTGGTTGTAGAACAATTCCTCGGTTTCGAGATATTGCTGCTTTTCGTAATTATACAGAACCACGGAATCGCGCACCATCATTAATCCGGTGTTGTAATTTACCTCACCGTAGATGGCTGTTAAGGTAGAACTTACGCCGCCTGTATCATCGAAGAAATCAACGCGAAGACCGTCTTTTAATCGTGTAATGTGCTTGGGCGTTTTCACCGTTTCAGCGAGCGCCGCTCTAATGCGAACTTGCGCATATCCCGAATCGGTATAAATCATTCGTAGATCTTGTGTGACTTCATCTGGAGCTTTCTCATCGTAGGTAACGCGCTCTATAGCGTCCATGTCGTTCACACATGAAAAAAGAATACCTGCCATGATAATCACAGCAGGTATTCCAAAATATATTTTGATGTTCTTGTTCATTATGGACACGGGTTCACCGTTACTCCCCAACATTTCAAGTTCACCGACTTAGGACTGTTGTTGTTGAAACAATCGTCCTGATCTGGCCCCATGGCTCTGTATCGTGATCCGTCCAATCCTGCTTGCTCCATCAATTGCGCAGCGTATAGGTAGTTACACTTTCTGTCGAATGTTGAATCTCCACAAGAGTTTGCTGTCGAAGCAACACATCCTGCCTGTATTTGCAATGCTTTGCTTTTCAAACTTCCTGTTACGCTCTTCGCTGTAGCATAGGCGTTGTTGTACGATCCAATCTCCATGTAACAACGCGCAATTTCGTATTGGATTTTGTTCTTTTCTTCCGCATCAAATGTTTTTTCTTTGATGTCTTTCAATACAGGAATTTTTTGACTTGTTGAAAGCGTTTCAAGGTACAGTAATTGAATCTGTAGATCGTCCGGATCCAATTGATACAATACTTCAACCATATTCTTGAATTCATCAGAATCTTTACATCCCTGATCAATTAGTAATTGTGCAAAATTCATTAAAGCTGTTTTCTTGTCAGCTGCATCTTCAGGTAAAGATTCCATGTATTTGGGAACTGCCGGTAACAAATCGTCACAAGATGTGATTACCTGAGCCAAATACTGAGTCAATGTCTCTTGTGTAGGCAATGAATAGTTCGCCTCCTTGATCAATTTCGTCAATTCAAAGTATTCGTTTATGTAACGCTGTTTCAAATTGTCTTTTGCATCCACATCTTGCTCGATGTACCATAAAGAGTAGATGTTGTAGTAGTACAACAATAGATATACCTCGTCATCCAACTCTTTTCCTTTGTTCTGGATGCCACGCTTCATGTACTCGTCTCCTTTCGCATAGTTAGGAGCTTTCATCAAAGTGTAGTGGTATCCACGAGAGATATCATCGATTTGATCGTAGTGACCTTTAGCCTCTGCTTTCTCCCAAACCATCATCAATGTATCTAGGTAGGCATAGTAAACATCAGATCCATCTTCTTGGGCCGCCATCATACTTTGTGTACATGCCAACAAACGATCGTAGTTGTCTTTACCGAATTCAGCATCAGCACAGTACGCTTCAGCTCTGATAAAGTACTCAACCGCCTCTTTCCAGTTTTCCACGTTCATGGCATTGTTCGCTACCACGCGCAAACGCGTACATTCTCTATCGCCATCGCCATCTTGCGCGAAGGCTGTTGATCCGATTAATAATGAAGCTACAATTAGTAATTTTCCTAGTTTCATCTCTCTTACTTTTACTTTGCTCTTTTTGAGCCCTATTAATATACTCTTCGTTTCTGGAACCATCTTTCAGCGCTCGTTGGTGCTACCGAAATACCGAAATTGAATCCGTAATATCTTTCTTGTAGTTGGGAAGCATCAGATGTGCCTCTGCGTCCTACACTTGCACCAATGTTTATAGAGGACAACGACTTACCAATGCTAACCGGTAATCCAATCCCAAATGTTGTGCCAAAGTCGCTTACTTGTTCACCGTTTACAGCGTAAGGAAGTGTAAATGTGTAGTAACCAACTCTGTAGCGAGCTTTTGCGAACATGTTACCATTGTTCTTTGCGTACAAATCCCCTGATTCTGGGATGAATTGGAGACCAAAGGAAAGTTTGGTTGTGCTCAACAAAGATTCTGTAGGATCGTAAGGATTACGGTACTGACTCCAATCCGTAGAGCTGTAAGAGGCGTGGAAGCCAATCGCCGGATGCAATTTGTACTGCCTTACTTTGTTATCTCTTACGAAATATGTGTAGCTCAATCCGTATGTGAATTCAGGAGATGTTGTGAAACTTCCTCCCGTTTGTTCAGCAAAGAAAGTAGTATCGTACAAATTCGGATTTTCCACATTTACAGAGAAGAAAATTCCGTCCGATTGCGATGCCGCCATGGTTTGTGAAGGATCGATCGTAGCATACAATCCAACTTCATGATTCGGATTGAATTTGTGTTTGAAGTACATCCCGAAGTCGTAGTGCAAACTTCCAATGGTCATCGTTTCAATGGCTGCACCTCCCGTCGGACTGGATTGAGATGCCAACCAACTGTATCTGTTATTTGCAACACTTCCGAAAACCCAACCGAGATTCGCTCCAACGGATAATTGAGTGCTATCCCAGAATGGAAGTAATTCTGCAGAAAGTGCCACGAAAGCTTCGTTCATACTTCCCGTTCCAGTATATCGATATGTGATAGAATCTCCATCAACGATCGTTCCGCTGGTGAAGTCGTAGTTTCTTTCAGAGAAAGGTTTCAAACCGAATCCCAAACCGAAGTTTTTCGCAAAGGAAAGACCCATAGCGAAGTGATGGATGTTGGAACTTGGATTGAATTCACTCGTATTGCCCAATTCATACGTAGACAAACGAGATGAGAACCCCAACGAGAAAATAGGTTGTCCGGCTCCAAGCGAATTGTAGGATGCAGGATTAAAAAAGTTGAGGGTCATGGAATCCACCAAAGTAATTTCGGTATTTCCGAGTCCAGAGAAAATCGGGTGATCCCTTCCGGATAGTTCACCGATCCCAAAGTAGCTGTAGGGATTTTGAGCGTTGGAAAGAGTTCCCAATAACGCAAACAAAACAACAAGAAGGGTTTTACGCATTATGCTTGTAAATTTCAAACAGACCGTATAGGGTCAAATTTTCGACTGCAAAGATGTTATTTTTTCCCTGTATATCAAAGAAGTTGGCATCTCCGCCGGTCACAAAAAAGGTTAAGCTCTGAAATTGCGATTCGTAGTAGCTCACGAGTCCTTCTATCTCAGCACGCATTCCATTCATTACACCGGATTGCATACTTGTTTTGGTGTCCTTACCAACGACAGAAGTTTGCGATTTATTGGATAGGAGGGGTAATTTTTCTGTGTAATCGTTCAGAGATTTGTATCTCAAATCAATGCCTGGTGCGATAGATCCGCCCAAATAGCCTTCGTTTTTCCCAACGATATCAAACTTGATACACGTACCAATATCTATGGAAACGCCGTATTCAGATTCCATTCTTGCGGCAACACCAACCGCATTACACAGACGATCCATACCGAGGGTTTCTGGTGTTTGATAGGTGTTTGCGATTGGAATTGGGGTAGTGGGGGAGACGATCATTCCTTGGTGGGACTCTAAAATTTCTTGAGCCAGATGATCTGCCACAACGGAAGAAACGACAATAAAATCTGGGGCATGTACCTTGATTCGTTCTTTTAAAGAGTGGAACTCGTTACTGCCATATCGCGTAACGCCAATGAGTTGCTCGTTTTCGAAGTGACCGAGTTTGATATTGGTATTTCCGGCATCTACCACCAGTGTTTTCATGCGGCAAAGATAGCCAAGAAAAAAACTTTGGATCGCTTGATGAATTATGAAAGAAGTTATTATCTTTGCCCTCGCCTTCAAAGGCAACGATTCTATGTAATCGCACAATTAGGTTGGTGATATAGCTCAGTTGGTAGAGCAATGGACTGAAAATCCATGTGTCCCTGGTTCGATTCCGGGTATCACCACGAAAAAAGCTCTTGAGAAATCAAGAGCTTTTTTGTTTTAATGAATCCTTGACCTTACCATAGACCTGTGTCTTTTTCTTAGATTTCAGAATTGGGTTTGACTTATTAGCCCTCAACATTCCGTAACTTAGTCCAAAACGAAACTATGCGAGCACTCTACACTTTGTTGATTCTTTTACTGTCCGCGAATGGATTATTCGCGCAAGACAGCATGAACGTAAGCCTTCTGTTTCATTGGGATGACAATACTATTCCGGCAGAACCCGTGTACAATCTTAACTACAACGAAGTTTGGGGAGTGGCAATCAACGGTCGTGAATATGCCGTCATTGGATCAACCTTGGGAACGCATATTTTCGATGTAACGGATCCAGTGAATTCTACAGAAGTGGCCTTCATTCAAGGGGCTGCAACGGGTGTGATTCACCGAGATTACAAAGATTATCAAGGATATTTGTACGCTGTAGCGGATGAAGGGCCAAGCACATTGCAGATTATCGACCTGAATAGTTTACCGAATTCGGCACCTTTGGTGTATGATATAGTGATACATCAAATTGCTGTAATTGGATTGAACACAAAAAAGGAGAGCGAACACTAATGTTCACTCTCCTTTGATTAAATACAGACCACAAAGTTTAATTAAAACGATGCTTGATTATAAACAACTTACCAGTCATATCTATCATTTTTATTAGATAGAGTCCAGGTCGAAGTTCCAGGTTATTAATTTGAAATGTACTTACTCCTTCGGACAGATTCAATTGTCTGTTCGAAACTTCTTTACCTTCCATGCTTACTAAAGTAAGTTGAACAATTCCCTTCATTCCAGATCCACCAAAGTCAATAGTGAAATTGTTTTTACTTGGATTAGGGAATATTATTGGAGCGCCATCAAAATCACTGCCACAATCAGAATATATTATGGAGTAATATTCATAAGCACCATCTGTATCCACTTGCTTTAAGCGGTAGTAGTTCTTTTCGCGAGCAGCTCCTTCATGCAAAATAGCATAGTCTATTAAGCTTGTTGAGAACTGTGCCGCATCAACAACAGCTATAGCTTCCCAATTAAAGGCATCCACGGATGATTCAACCTCGAAATGCATACTGTTGTTTTCACTCGCTGTAGACCATTCAATGGCAACATCACCATCTATGCACCTCGAAGAGAAATCAACTAGTTCAACCGGGAGCGGGGAAGATGTTGATGATCCATGTAACCAGAATTCTGAAAAACTATTTACGTCCACAGTAATGTATTTGTCAGTCGCTGCGTGTCCTGTCAATCCAGCCATTGCGTTAATATTACCATTACTGGTTTGTGAATGCCATGTAAAAGCACCACCCTGTCCACAGTTATCTGGGAAATTGGCATTTTCGTTCGGACCACTATATTTTGTACATCCAACATCTGCAAGACCATTGGTGATATCATCATTAATATTACCATTAGCAAATGCCTCCGTTCCCATCAACTGCCATTCTGCTTCTGTTGTAGGGAGTAGAACTTCCACTGGAGCACTTGGTGCAATCGCTGAAGTGATCACCCAGTGACGGTTATTAACAGAAACTTGAAAATTCGGATTCCCGATATTATTACAGTTGTCAATTAACAGAGGTGTCGTTTCTAAGTAAGATGTTGCCGTTACAGTTCCAAGGTTTTGACCATTGGAATTGATTGAAGCCACCAAATCTCCAGCAGGTGTTAAAAGGTGAATATATCCACCCTGATTCACTGTACATGTTGCTGTCTCTCCATTCCCTGATAAATTGTTGGATGGTACAGGTAAGGTAACAGTTCCATTTGCGCAGGCAGTTGCAGGACAGGCTCCATTAGCACTGGCAGCGACGAAGTAAGTAGTGGTAGTAGAAGGCGTAACGGATATACTAGGGCCTGTTCCAATTGGTGTGCCGCCACAATTATTACTAAACCATTCCCAGTTACTTGATCCTACAAGGGCTCCACCCTGAACTGCAAGCGTTGATGTTGTCCCAAGACATACACTACCACCTCCTGACACAGATGCAGGAGCTGAAGAAGGCTGGTCTACTGTTATATCAACTTGAGCGAGTGGTGCAGAACAAGGACTTGCTGTATTATAAGTGTAGGTCAGTTTTAACTGTAAATAGTCACCCCCACATAAGGTGTAATTTATATTTCCAGTCGGATCTACACCTGTAAAATCTATAGATCCGTTGGCAGCCCATGCATCAATTTGTGCAGTAGTTAAGGGTACAACAGTTGTGATAGTGTTCCCACACTGATCGGCAAAGTTTCCTGTTCCTCCTGCTGTACCAACTAAAGCTCCAGTTTCATCGTCAACCCGCCATTGCTCAAGATTAGTTCCTGTGCCGTCAATGTCACCATATGTTGTGATTGTCAGTGAAGGACTACCTGTTGCTCCAGTGGGTGTCCCTGGGAAATTAAAGGCAGTGCTGCCAGAAAGACCACTCCCCCCGAAAACCTGAATTGTTTGATCGTAAGTTCCAGAGGCACCAAGATTCTCACCTACATAGTAGGTTGTATTTGCTACCAAAGGCGGAGTAGTGAAACTGTTCCCAGTTCCAACAACATTAGTTCCGCCAGCATCTGAATACCACTCAACAGAAGTTCCTGATGCACTCAGCGTTGTAGTGTTAGATGAACAAATTTGAGTTACACCTGTTACGGGAATTGCCGTTGGTGGCACAACAGTAGCAGTGACTGCGACGAGATTTGATTGACAACCCGGGACCACTTCAGTTAGTAATAGGTTGTCCACAGCCATGTCGCTCGTGAAGGATGATCCTCTTAAACCTCTAAATCGGAGGTTAATCACACCGTAGTAGCCTGTTAATGGTATTGAAATCGTTGTCCACGCCGCCCCTAAGGAAGTCTGTTGTTGACCAGATATAGACCAAACTTCGGTCCAAGTGGAACCATTCCATGCTTCTACAGCCAACGTCCCCATTGATGCCCCAAACATATGATAATCAAATTCAAAAGTTGCTTGACCGGTAACTGTAAAACCAGGTCCTATCAAATAAGAAGTACCTGCCCCTGTTGATGTTTCGAGGTACATGTAGTTGTTACCAGCCGTTGGTGTTCCGTTGGCACTTCCCCCCGCAGGACCGGTATTAACTGAGCCAGTTTGACCACTAAGCAAGTTCCAATATGGACCTGAATTCTGTTCAGTCCATCCAGTTTGACCACTTTGCCAATCTTGACTGTATAAAGTAGTAGGACTACCACTGGAAGCACTGTTAGCAACATAAACCGTGGAATCTGCATAAAGTGTACCTAATGAAAGTGTATTTCCAGTACCGATGTTATTCGCGCCATTTGCATCACCATACCAAATATAATTTGTACCACCTGAGGCAGATACCGTTGCAGAGTTACCACAATTTACACTAACGTTAGCAGCAGTTGGTGGTGTAACATTAGATGTTACGTTTACCGAAACAGGAACTAAAGTTGATTCACAGTTTGGTGATACAAATGCACCAACATAAAACGTTGCAGAGCTGTATAAGGGGGGTGTAGTGTAAGATGCACCCGTACCCACTAAAGTAGTTCCAGCAGCATCGCTATACCAATTGTACGTGCCGCCTGGTGGAGTACCTGATGCGGAAAGTGTTACCCCATTCCCACATGAAGTGGTTACTCCATTCGCAGATGGTGGGTTAGGTGTAGAACATGGTGGTCCACAATTACCCCAAACCATTTGAACTTGTGGTTTATTAGTGTTCGTAGTAGCAGGAGTCAATCCACAAGAACTTCCTGTTGCATCAGTCCAGCTATATCTGTACCCAGATGGAGTAGAATATAGTCTGCATTGACCCGATCCATTGTAAGAAGGAGTTACTTGTGACCAACAAAGTTCCACTCCGATGTTGTCTACACCGTTCCAAGCAAAGGCATTATCAAGACCGAGCATATCCCAACCTCCAGCTGTTGGACTGTAGGTAAATGAGTTCTTTACAGTTGTCCAACCACCCGTCCCTAAGGCAGCAGCAACATTGTTTGCGGCTACATGCTTCACTTTAACCGTGTAGCCTGGGATATTGTACAACGGTGACTGTGTAACAAACCAACCTATGTCTTGCAGACTACAAGGACCAACGATACCAGCGGCATTCAATTCCGCAGCGGTGTAAACGAATTGTGAGACTGTCCTTCGGTACCAAATATTAACAGGAGAACTTGCAGTTGTTCCGTTAACAGCTGTTCCCGTTCCTAATTGAATAGTTTGGGCGCTGACGGGTAAGAGTGTACCGAACAATACTACAGCCAGCATTAATAATTTAGTTAAGTTGTAAATCTTTTTCATAATCATCTTGTTTAATTAGTAATCAACGTGGTCTAAACGTTTTGTAGAGGAGTCGAATACTCATTAACTGTGCCAACGTTTAATGTTTATTGGGAGGTGTATAATATTCATCAGAAACTCTATTCTGTTTAAGTATATTCTTTTTCATTGTCCCAATTTGGTATTGTTTTTCTCTTTTTGGGATAGGTCACAGGTGTTTTATAGTTCACGCTGTAAAATAGATACAAATGCACCTGAATTAGGGCTTTTTATAGAACCATAGCCTTTGCGTGCATGTTTGGCAATGGGTTCCTGGCCCGGACCTGAAGATTTTGAAACTGTAGTTACAACTGAAGAAGAAGCGTATGAGCTTGCTATCAATTAATTTTTAGAATAAAATGAGTGTTTTGAAGCATACAAGAAGTATGAGTTACAAAAGAAGAAAACCTAAAGTATTAGAGAAAACTTGATGTAAAATGACACTTACTTCCCTTTATTTAAGGCGTAAATGTTGCTTTACAGGCTCTTCAATTCTAAAAAAAATTCAAATTAAATTTGATGTAATAAATTTTCTACAATCCTACAGTGGGATGAGCTGTCATTCTGTTTAATCTTTTCATAGGCTTGTGAAGCAAAATGAATTAGATTTACAACGGAGACAGAGCATAATTTGAAAAAAAAACAATAGAAACAAACATTTCAGAAATGTACCTTTACTTTAATTGAGAATAAGAAAAGTAGGCCGGATGTTTAGTATTTGGAGAGGGATAGTTAGTAAGTGGTGCAGATTAAAGAAGTTAGGGACAATTTTTGGCAAATCCTAGATACATCTATTTTGGTATGTAACCATTTAGTTATATAGCTTTTTAGCTATTTAGCGAATTGTATAATTCTAGAAATGTTGAATTAAATCAGCTCAGCGAAGCCACTTCTCAACATATGGATAAAACACCAACACCCCAACAACCAAAGAAATTATCGCCGCAACCAATACCGCTCCGGCCGCTACATCTTTAATATTGCGAATGCTCTCCTTACGCTCCTCAGTTACCTCATCGCATAATTTCTCAAGCGCAGTATTCAGTCCTTCCAGTCCAAAAATAACGGAAGAGATAGTCAAGATGACGGCCCATTCTCCGCGCGTGATTTCAAAGACGCATCCAGCAATGATTACTAGAATGAAGGCCACAAGATGAATCTGAAAATTGCGCTCCGATTTTAATAAGAGGAAGAGTCCTCGAAATGCATTTCGGAACGAATCGATCATTTTTTTATCAATTTTCCGGTGTACAACTCTTCACCGTCCACTAGCACGGAGTACAAATAACTTCCCGAATTCCAATCTAAAGAAGAGAAGGTATGTGCATGGGTTCCATCGAATTTAGTTCCGAGATCAGTATATGTAATTTCCCGCCCGGTCAAATCAACCACGCGAATTGCTATGGATCCAGCATTGAAAAGTGAAAATCCAATGGTAAACTGATCATTGATCGGATTCGGCCAAGCACGATGATATTGCGGAGCCTGTTCGATTTCGTTTGTCGACAAATTACATGTACCACCAAGATTCAAGTCAATCCATTCCGAGCGCTGTTGAATCCACGTTTTCATGTAGTCAACATCTTCCTGATACGTTTGTCCGACAAAGCCATTCCAGTTTACATATTGACCAATAATCGGCCAGCGCTGGAAGTTTCGAATGCGAGCGTCTTCCAAATCTAAAGCAACAGAATCGATAAAATTGTTGATGTATGACGTGCTCAGAATGCCTTGGCGTAATTCATCCCAACGACAGCGTAAGGCGTTTCGATATCCCGGAGAGTCCAGCAAACGATCCCACCAGAATGGAATGGAAGTACTGAAATTACACACCTGATCGAAGTTGTACTGCCAACCCGTCGTCAACTGCGCATCACAATAATCAGCATTTCCAAAGGACAAATTGAAGTCCCACATCGGGCCTGCCTTAATTTTCGCGTTCCAAGAATAATTCTTGTCCTTGTATAGGAAGGAGCTGGATCGATATCCATCCACCGTTCTTCCCAATTCCTGCATGATGAAAAAGTCATTGAAGGATTCGTAATCGATGAAATCACGCCAACCACCTTGACCCGGAGGTAAGTCCATTCCTGGGCCTTGAATCGCCTGTTCAAATTGGCCAATGTAATCTTCCATATAGCTGGCTTGCATGCTGTTCAATTCGTCAAACTCTGGATCGTGGAATTGGAATACTACTTCGTTGTCGTAAAGAGATTCCCATGTATATCCAACTTCTCCAGTAAGCTTATCCACCTTTAATACGTAGGCTCCAGTCAAAGTGTCATTGAAAACATTGGGAGAACTAACATCCTGCAAAGTCAATCGGAAATCATCTATTTTAATGCGCTCTGTCAAAACGTACACCCCGCGATAATCACCATCGATGATTAATTCAATGTAATGCGTTCGTGGCGAGTAATGCCCCATTTCTTCAAATAAATGGTAGGTAAGAACATTACGAATTAACGTTTTGTCTGGATAAGGCCCATAGAGAATCCAATCGTTCTCAGGGGGTAAACCACACAATCCAATTTGCGCATTGTTTCCCAAAGCGTCTTGTGTTTCGAATCCATATCCCTTTTTCGGGTACTGCTGAGATGTCGATCCGCGAATTTCAATGGCGATATTTCCGTCGTAATTATTATACGGATCGTTGATGTTGTGATTCGCATTCGTCCCGTTGTAAATCACCCCGAGATGCGCCACAATTCTAGGGTCATCACCGATCGAAACCCCTTGAGGAGTTGTGATTACAAATATCGGAAGGTTGGTATTTGTGAGTGTCTGAGAGTTCGCAAATGGCACGACCAAAGCCGTTAGCATCATTATAAGCAGCAGTTTTCGCATAGGCTAAAGTTACGAAAAACAGTTCGCATGCTTTGAAAGCAATTTATTTCACTATACCTTTGTGTCAGTTCATTCTAATAGACTTATAAAGAAAGGTGGAGGGATAGGCCCGACGAAACCTTGGCAACCTCTTCGATTCAAAGAAAAAGGTGCCAATTCCTTTCCCGATCGTAGCATCGGGATAAGATAAGTACGCAGGAAATCCTTCACGCTTTATAGTCACACAGAAATAGTATATGAAGAAGGATATTACCGAAATATTACAACAACGCATATTGGTGCTAGACGGAGCCATGGGAACCATGATTCAACGGCACAAGCTTGAGGAGGAGGATTTTAGAAAAGGTTGGTTCGAAGATCACACACAACCATTGAAGGGGAATAACGATTTGCTGTCGTTGACGCGTCCGGAAATTATAAAGGAGATTCACGCGGCATATTTCGAAGCAGGAGCAGATATCGCTGAAACGAATACCTTCTCAGGAACTACGATTGCACAAGCCGATTACGGATTGGAAGGCGCGGTGTACGATATCAATTATCACAGTGCGAAAATTGCCAGAGAAGTGGCGGATGAGTTCACGGAGAAAAATCCAGATAAACCTCGTTTTGTAGCGGGTTCCATGGGGCCAACAAACAGAACTGCGTCCATCTCACCAGACGTGAATGACCCTGGATTCCGCGCTATTACCTTTGAAGAATTGGTGGTTGCGTACAAACAACAAGCAGAAGCGTTATTAGACGGTGGAGTCGACATTTTGTTGGTCGAAACGGTGTTTGATACCTTGAATGCCAAGGCGGCTCTTTTTGCTATTGACGAAGTATGCAATGAGCGTGGATTGAAAGTTCCAGTTATGGTTTCTGGAACGATTACCGATCAATCAGGACGTACGCTGACAGGGCAAACTACAGAGGCATTTTTAATCTCTGTATCGCATATGAATTTGCTTACCGTAGGATTGAATTGTGCCTTGGGAGCGAGTATGATGCGCCCTTATTTACAAGTGTTGGATAGGAAAGCTCCGTTTGGAGTAAGCGCCCACCCTAATGCTGGATTGCCAAACGAATTCGGAGAGTACGATGAAACGCCTGAAATGATGGCGAGTCAAATCAAGGACTTTCTGGACGAAAATCTGGTAAACATCATTGGTGGATGTTGCGGAACGAATCCAGATCATATTAAAGCGATTGCAGATCTAGCTGCACAATACGAACCTCGTAAAATTGCTGTCAATGTCTGAATCAAAAGTTACTTTACGATTGAGTGGTTTAGAGCCGCTAATCGTAACGCCAGAAAGCAATTTTGTTAACGTTGGAGAGCGCACGAACGTAACAGGTTCGCGCAAATTCTTGCGATTGATCAAAGAAGAGCAATTCGATGAAGCATTGAGCGTAGCTCGCGACCAAGTGGAAGGGGGTGCACAAATCATCGATGTCAACATGGACGAAGGGATGATTGATGGAAAGGAAGCCATGATTCGATTCCTGAATTTAATGGCTGCCGAACCGGATATCGCTCGTGTTCCCGTGATGATTGATAGCTCCAAGTGGGAAATCATTGAGGCTGGATTGCAATGCGTTCAAGGGAAGGGAGTGGTGAACTCCATCTCACTAAAGGAAGGGAAAGACCTTTTTGTGGAGCAGGCCACGAAAATTAAACGATACGGAGCAGCTGTAATTGTGATGGCATTCGATGAAAAAGGTCAAGCCGATAATTACGAGCGACGCATCGAAATTTGTGAACGATCTTATCGAATTTTGGTCGATGAAGTAGGTTTCCCTAAAGAAGACATCATTTTTGATCCAAATATATTCCCTGTTGCTACGGGAATGGAAGAACACAACAATAATGCATTGGACTTTTTCAATGCTACCAAGTGGATTCGAGAGAATTTGCCAGGAGCACACGTAAGTGGAGGAGTGTCCAATGTTTCTTTTTCGTTCCGAGGGAATAATGTCGTTCGTGAAGCGATGCACGCTGCTTTCTTATATCACGCCATCCAGAATGGAATGGACATGGGAATCGTGAATCCGACGATGTTGGAGGTGTACGATGATATTGATAAAGAATTACTGGATTACGTTGAAGATGTACTTCTGAATCGAAGAGAAGACGCCACAGAACGTTTACTGGATTATGCAGAAACGGTAAAAGGCGAAGGCGGCAAGAAACGTGAGAAAGATCTTTCTTGGAGAGAAAATGATGTACGCGAACGTCTAACGTATTCATTGGTAAAAGGAGTCGCGGATTACATCGATGAAGATGTAGAAGAATGCCGTCAGCAATTCGAACGACCGATTGAAGTCATCGAAGGGCCACTGATGGATGGAATGAACGTTGTAGGAGATCTTTTCGGAAGCGGAAAGATGTTCTTGCCTCAGGTAGTGAAATCTGCCCGTGTGATGAAAAAAGCAGTGGCATATTTGCTTCCATTTATAGAAGATGAAAAAGAAGGCGGTCGTTCGGCGGCAGGTAAAGTATTAATGGCAACCGTGAAGGGCGATGTACACGATATCGGAAAGAATATCGTGGGAGTGGTGCTTGGATGTAATAACTACGAAGTCATCGATCTCGGAGTGATGGTGCCACCTGAAAAGATCATTGAAGCAGCTGTTGAAGAGCAGGTAGACGTGATCGGATTGAGTGGATTGATTACACCATCGTTGGATGAAATGGTTACCGTTGCCAAAGAAATGGAGCGCGCCGATTTGAATATCCCGCTGATGATTGGTGGAGCGACAACATCGCGCGTGCATACGGCAGTGAAAATCGAAGAACACTTTACGAAAGATCAAACGGTGCACGTTTTAGACGCTTCTCGTTCAGTGACCGTGGTGGAGAGCTTGCTCGGCCCTAAGAAGGAAGTTTTCGTGAAGGAATTACGAGAAGAGTATGCAAAAGTGCGTGAGAATCACACAAGAAACCGAGCTCAAAAGAAATTGCTGACACTTGCTCAAGCGCAGGAGAACAAATACGCGATTGATTGGAGCAATTTCGAAGCGGCAGTTCCGAAAGCTACGGGCTTGCAGAATATTTCTGTGAACACCGAGGAGTTATTGCCTTACATCGATTGGACTCCTTTCTTCCGTACTTGGGAGCTGCATGGAAAGTACCCGGCGATTCTTGAAGATGCCGTAGTAGGGGATGAAGCCAAAAAATTGTTCTCAGACGCCCAAGCCATGCTGGAAACCATTCAATCTGAAAATTGGTTGACGCACAAAGGTGTTGTTGGAATATTCCTGGCAAATGCTGTCGAAGATGACATCGTATTATACGATTCCGAAGGAAACACCATCCATACTTCTAGCACGATGCGTCAGCAATTGCAAAAAGCCGCAGGTGTGCCAAATTTTGCATTGTCTGATTTCATTGCCCCAAAGGAATCTGGGAAATCGGATTACCTCGGTGGATTCGTAGTGACTTCGGGGATTGGTATTAAAGATAAGATCGATGCATTTGAAGCCGATCACGATGATTATAATTCCATCCTTTTGAAAGCACTCACCGATCGTTTGGCGGAAGCATTCGCTGAATATTTGCATGAGAAAGTCCGAAAGGAGATTTGGGGGTACGCCGCTAATGAATCCTTGGATAACGAATCACTCATCAAGGAAGCGTATCAAGGCATTCGACCAGCTCCAGGGTATCCAGCTTGCCCGGATCACACCGAAAAGATTGGTTTGTTCCAGCTATTGGAAGCAGAAGAACGAACGGGTGTGTCGTTAACGGATAGTTTGGCGATGTATCCAACAGCAAGTGTAAGTGGTTGGTATTTCGCGCATCCAGAATCTAAGTACTTTGGAGTGGGGCGCATCAATCAAGAGCAGGTTGCATCGTTAGCAAAACGCAAAGGCTATTCTGTGGAAGACATGGAGCGTTGGTTATCGCCGAATTTGCACTAGATTATGGTGTTTTATTGAGGTACAATTTCCAATCATCCCAGTAAAGAGATAGTTCCTTTCCAGCGTTGCGCATGTGGTTGATATTATCACCGGAGGTGCACATTTTCATAGGTTCAAAATGTGTAAATCCATCTGGACATTTTTCCTTAGGATGTTGCGTTGTGTTGGTGATATCAAACAATACAATCTTGGATCCATTTTCAGGTGTTACGGCCATGTAGAATCGACCGTTGTTTTCGTCTCCTTCTTTGATATACATTTCAACTTCCATCCACTTGCCAAAAACTAACGGGAAATTGGTGGCCGTCTCTCCCCAAACTTCTTTCCATTGACAGGAGCGACATTTTTGGTAATCAGATTTTACTCGAAAGTTGACGGCATTTCCTGCTCCTTCTTCTTTGTAAAGATTCACTGACACTCGAAAAGTCTTTTTTTCCTTTGTCCAGGCCCCGTTGTTCTAAAACTCGGCTAGTGTGAACCAATATAATCGGTTACTGCGTTCCTGAAATCCCATCATATCTGGGTGCAATTTCAAGCGGACAGTTTGATAGATTTCCTTCATACAATTGTTGTCGTGAACGCTCAATTGGACGCGTCCCTTATAATCTTTACCCTCCTTGATGTGCGGTTCTAAAAGTCGAAACTTCATTACTTTATTTCCAACGTCGTCTGGATCATCTACAACTGATGCCAATCGTTGTGTGTCATTTCCATCCTCGTAGCCTATTTCTACGAATCCTACCTTCGGATGATCGATGAATTGGGACCAGGCATTATTGCCAGTTAAATTATCATCGGTTCCATAAATTTCAACGTTGAAATATTCGCCATTGCTGAGCTGTGTAAGGTAGAAGCCTGTTTGGAAAAGCAGTTCTTCGGATTGAGTACCGCAGTCCAAACCGCAATTGACGCTTTTCCTTCTGCATGAAGATGTAATGACTGATAAGATGAGGAAAAGTGGAAGTAAGTATTTCATATGGATACTCAAGTAACGATACTTTTTTCGAATTGTTATTATTTAACAATTGTACAGTAACATTTGATTCATTTCAATTGTCTTACTCAAGAATCGATAAGGAATTGTCGAAGGGGTACTTTTTGTAAAGAGGAACTTAACACAGTAGTAAAGGCCGTAAAAAAGTAAAAGCAACTCGGGCGAGCTGCTTTTACCATAACCTAACCTAACCACTATTCACTGAAAAAGACTTCTAGTTTGATGTAATATCAAATACTAAATCAATCTTTACGGTACAAAGATACAACTGAAATTCAGATACAAAAAAGAAATTTGCACTTCAATTTGGTAATTCTCAAAATTTCTTCGAGTCCAATGTTAGGTATTTGTTAAGTCTATTGAACTTTTTTGTTGATTGGTGGGGGAAATCCGGGCATTCATAGAAAGGAAGATTTTAAAATACTTGGATTCCTAAAGCATGAAAAAAATGTAATATTTCGTCAAATAGCGCATATTTATCGATGAAACAGAGGATTAAGTCGATCGAAGATGAACGGATTCTTTTAATGTCAAACGACATCTGTTATGCGCGCATATGTAATGCATAGGGATCTAGCGGTTAAAGCGTCCATCTGACATTTTGAATTGCCCTGGTGCTTATTAAGTTCACTCTTGCCATTAGGTTAATTGATTCAAATTGAATCTTCTATCGTGTAATTAAACAGAAAATTATTGGATCAATCCCCAATCTTTGAATCTTGACCTTATAGTGTCTTGTACTATAAAAAGAAAGGTCAGCCAATAAAAAGCCCTTGATCAAAATGACCAAGGGCTTCTATGTAACTTAAATCTACAACCAATTAGATATTGCTTCGCATTTTCCAACCTCCAATGCGGTAGATCCATACTTTCAATCGATACATCAATAGATATAACGAAGGAATGATGACCAAAGTCAAGAACGTTGCGAACGTGAGTCCGTAAATGATCGCCCATGACAACGGAGCAAAGAATATGTTGTTATCTCCACCGAAGTAGATGTTCGCGTCGTACTCCGATAATAGAGTGAAGAAGTCAATATTGAATCCTATCGCTAACGGAATCAAACCAAGAATGGTTGTGATCGCTGTCAACAATACCGGACGCAAACGCGTTCTGCCTCCTTGAATCGCCGCCTTAACGATTTCTTCGTAAGGTAACTGATCGTATTCACCCAATCCAAGTTCTTCACGTTTCCGCTTTCGAATCTGGTTGGTGTAATCGATAAGTACGATGGCGTTGTTTACCACGACTCCTGCCAATGAAATCACACCAATCATAGTCATGATAATGATGAAGTTCTGACGACTGATCAAGAGTCCTAG
The DNA here is from genome assembly GCA_003149635.1 of Fluviicola sp. XM-24bin1. Taxonomy (GTDB): domain Bacteria; phylum Bacteroidota; class Bacteroidia; order Flavobacteriales_D; family Crocinitomicaceae; genus UBA4466. The sequence continues at coordinate 128,541 of QCWI01000009.1, read as the reverse complement.
GAGTACCCCAATCAGTGAAAGGACTACCGTTAGCAAGATTACTGTGGGCATGGAGTAGGAGTTAAACTGTGCAACGATGATCAACAAGATCAAGAACACGGCAATCATCAAGGCGTTTCCAAGGAAAGCCATCTCTTTTGCTTGCTCTTCTTGCTGACCGGTAAACTTGTAGCTTACTCCGTCAGTGATTCCACCTTTTTTCTCGTATTCCTCCATGTGCTCTTTCAGCTCGGCAACAACCTCGTTGGCATTGGCACCTTCTGTTACGTTTGATGAAACCGTAACCAATGGCACCTGATCTTTACGAACCACTCCTGTGTAAGAAGTAACTTCTTTCGGATCCTCCACTACGGAGCGAATAGGAATGTTGAGCAATTTTCCTTTGTTGTTTCGGAAAATCAAACGCTGATCCAACAAGGCATCAAAGCTTTCTCGGTTATTCTTGTTAAAGCGCAACATCAAATCGTATGAATCTTCACCTTTCGTATAAGTTGTCACATCTTCTCCCAACAAGGCCTTACGAATCGCCATACCCACTTGGAACGTTGATGCATTCAGCTTACGCACTTGATCACGATCTACAACAATCGGAATCTCTGGTCGATTGGCCTGTACGTTCAACTTCAACGTCTCAACTCCTTTCACATTTTTCGTGTTCAAGAAGTCCTTGATTTTTTCCGCTTCCGCAATCAGAAGACCGTAATCTACCTTACCCGTAACTTCAATGTTTACCGGAGGTCCTTGTGGCGGCCCGTTGGCTTCTTTGTCTACAGTGATTTCCACCTCAGCGGTAAATTCGTCCTTCAATCCTTCTTGAATCTCACGGAGGATATCCGAAGTCATAACACCTTTTCTGTGACGGAATTCTGTAAAGTTCACAGTAATACGAGACTTGTGCGGAGTATTCCCCATCTGAACTCCTGCGGCAGGATCGGCCGTTCCTTCACCCACCTGAGAAATTACCGAACGAATCAATCTTTTGTTGGGGTCTGCAGAAGTAGAATCTTTCATGTATTTCTGAAGGATTCCCTCTTTCCCCATCAACTTTTCTTCAATCTCCAAAGTAGTTTCGTTCGTAATCTCAATATCCGTTCCGATCGGATGTGAAACGAAAACGTTCACATAGTTCGGTTCGTTAATTGGGAAGAAGTCTACTTTTGGCGGGAAGACTGCCATCGCAACGAATGATAGGAATAACAATCCTAGTGTCCCTAAGAAGAAGATAACTGGTCGACGTCCGTTCAATGCAAACGTCAAGAAGCGCTCGTAAGAGTTTTCCAATCGTGGTAAGAAACCGTTTTGGAAACGCTTCGCACCTGGTGACAGAATAAACAAGTTCAAAAGAGACAAGATGGCAATAGCGATTAACAAGTTTCCGAAGGCAAGTACCCCTGAAACCACTGCTAGCATTCCTACTGCGACTAAAACTCCAGAGATAATCAAAACACGCTTACTACGTGGTTTGTTCTCTGTGACTTTCATATATGTTACTGCCAATACCGGGTTGATCACCAAGGCAACGAACAAGGAAGAACCTAATACGATGATCAAAGTGATCGGTAAGAATTTCATGAATTCCCCCATGATTCCTGGCCAAATTGCCAATGGAATGAAGGCGGCCAAAGTAGTTGCTGTTGAGGCAATAATAGGCATGGCGATCTCACCAACCCCTTCAATTACAGCTCGTGTGGCGGATTTACCCTCCGACATATTTCGATAGATGTTCTCGACGGTTACAATTCCGTTGTCTACGAGCATCCCCAATGCCAATACCAATGAGAACAATACCATTACGTTCAAGGTAACGCCCATTGAATTCAGAATCAAGAAGGACATCAACATGGAAAGTGGAATCGCGACCCCAACAAAGAGTGCATTTCGCAATCCAAGGAAGAAGAGCAATACTCCAATTACCAAAAGAATCCCGAAGATGATTGAGTTCAAGAGGTTGGATACCATCTCGCGCGTGTTGTTCGATTGATCGCTCGTGATCGAAACGGTTACGCTCGGTGGAATCGTTCCATCTGATTTCGCCTCCTCAAGAATTTTATCAATTTTCTCAGCGGCATCCAACAAGTTCTGACCTCCTTGCTTCTTCACATCCAGCATTACTACTGGATTTCCGAATTCACGTGCGTAAGAAGTAGTGTCTCCATTCGCGAAACGAACGGTTGCAACATCTTCCAAATACACTGGAAGGAAGTCATCTTGCTTAACAATGATGCGTTTTAACTCATCCGCATTTTTGAATTCACCGTCCACACGAACTGTCTTACGGATTCCATCCATCAGGATTTCACCGCCCGGTATGTTCTGGTGTTCTGCGTTGATGGCATTTTGAATATCATCAATTGTTACGTTAACAGCATTCGCTTTAATTGGATCGATATCCACGCGCATTTCCTGCTCTTGAATACCGCGAATGTCGACTTCGCTAATCTCCGGAAGTTCTTCAATCAGATCTTCCAATTCTTCTGCGATCTCCTTTAGTTTTGCCGCGTCATCTCCTCGAAGGTTGATGTTCATAATCGGCAATTCCGATGGATCCATCTCGAAGATATTCGGTTCTACCGGTAAGTCTGGGAAGCTAGCATCCGCTCGTGCATCGTCAACGGCATCTTTCACTTTCTGCAATGCCTTATCTACCGGCATTTTGAAGTCGAACTTCACACGAATCGTCGTATATCCGTGAACTGAGTTCGTATTGATTTCGTCAACGAGTTTGATTCCACCAAGTTCCTTTTCGACGTTCTTGGCAATTTTCTCAGACATGTACTCAGGCGATGAACCTGGTTTCGCAACACCGATATAAATTTCCGGGATTTGAAGTTCCGGGAAATTCTCCTTCGGCATTGATTGATAGGCACCCAGTCCTCCCAAGATGATTACCACGGCAATCAGGAAGACGGTTTTTCTATTGTTTACGGCAAGGGTTGATAACCCAAAGCCTTTCGATTTCTTTTCCATTTCTAACCGTTCTTACTTAGATGTGGCAATCTTGAGAGTAGTTCCGTCTCCGATACCTCTGGCACCTTTCACGACCACTTGATCACCCTCGTTTAGGACTCCTACCTTAATTAGGGCTTTACCTTCGTACCGCTCAATTACTTCAACGATTTGCTTCTTGGATTTTCCATTATCAACTACGTAAACGTAATCGTTACTTTCCTGATCAATCAAAATAGCTTCCGCTGGAATAACGATTCCTTCTTCAACAGACATGTCTGTGATGCTGATCTCAGCCAACATATTTGGAAGTAATTCCTTGTTGTCCTTCACTGTTGTTTTGATGCGGAAAGTACGGTTTGTTGGTTCGATGTAGTTTCCTACTGTCTCCACCTTCAGATTCATTTTCATGTCTCCGTAGTTTGGGAAAGAAACTTCCATTTCAGTTCCTTCTTTTACACTTTTATAGTGCTTTTCAGAGATAGAAGCTGTGATGTTTACTTCGTTGCTGTTTACCAATCGTACTACAGGTGCAGAAGGGCCAGCCATTTGACCTTTTACTGCATAAACCTGATCAATGGTTCCTTTGAACGGAGCACGAATTACCGCTTTTCCTTGTTGTGTCCCCAATGAAGCCATACTTGCTTTCAATGAGTTCACTTGGTTCTTTGCTTGCTCCAATTCGAATTCGGATCCAACACCCCGCTTGTTCAGCTCTTCTTGCTTTTCGAGCATGTATTCGGCAAACTCCAATTGGGTCTTCAACTCTTGCATGTTTGATGCTAGAATGGAAGCGTCAACTGTTGCAATGATGGTTCCTTTGTTGACTACTTGTCCTTCTTTCACGCGAACGGAAGTGATAAGTCCTCCCATTTCTGCAGTAAGCATGACGTCTTCATCCGTTTCCACGTTTCCTTGCACGCGGATCCGGTGTTCGAAAGAGGTGAGTTCTACATCTGCTACTTCAACTTTCGCAGCGGAAGAACCTTGCTCTTCTTCTTTTTCTTTATCCTCGGCTGGTGCGCAGGCAGGTACAATAAATGCTGCTCCAACTAGTAATGCGTATATGATTGCTTGTTTTTTCATGTCGCTATTGTTGACCGTTAGGTAATAGATTGTTATAAATTTTGTTGAGTTCTAATTGCGCTTGTAACAGTTCCAATGTCGATCCGACCAACTGTGCTTGGGCCATCACCAACTGATTGTATTTCTGTGTTACGAGAATCGAATTTCCTTTTCCGATTTCTTCTTTGGCCGCTTCATTTTCATAAATGGATCGAGCCAATCGTACATTTTCTTGTTGCAATTCGTAATTCGAACGAGCGCTTTCCAAGTTGTTCTGCGCCTGAAGAGACTGCATTGTCAACGTTTGTTCCATTTGCTCTAGGTTGTTTTGCGCTTGAAGCAAAGCAACTTTCGATTGTGCCGTTTTATAGTAACGCTGACCGCTTGATAAAATCGGGATGTTCAATTGCAATCCCCAAGAAGTCTGCGTGAACCAATTTTGATCCGAATCGAAGAAATTGAACTCATTACGGAAAGCATTAAATCCGTGTTGCAAGTACGCATTCAAAGTAGGCAAATACGCCGATTGATCGTTTTTAATTACGTACTCCTGCAAAGTCACCTGATCGTTCATTACTTGATACGTAAGGTTCGTCTTAACATCGCCACCTGTCATTCCTGGCGTGCTCATTAAGTCCTGCGGAGTAGCGGAAATTTCAATTTCTTGATCCATCGGGTATCCCATGCTGAACTTCAACAGCTCCAATGCGTTTTGGTATTGTAATACCGCTTGCGTTTGAGATTGTTTCGCCGTAAGAAGGCTATAGTTCAACTGATCCATGTCTTCTTGAAGAATCAACCCAAGTTCAAGATAGTTTTGTTGTTTGTCTACCAAGCTTTGTGTCAAATCCACGATAGAATCCATGAAGGTTACGTTCTCTTTCGTTACCGCTGCTAATTCATACGATTGCACTAGTTGGTAGATCACGTCCTCTTTCGATAAAGAAGCCGCATTCGTTTTCATTCCCGCATAATGCTTCGAGAGCTTCAATCCAACAATATATGAACCGCTAAATACCAACTGGTTCACATTGAAATTGAAGGATGAACTGTAATCCGTTCCCGCTCGGAAGGAAATCAAATCTCCCGGTTGTCCACCGAAGAAAGATGCATCCAATACCTGTACAGGAAGGTTCAGAAAGTTAGAAAACGATCCTGTCGCATTGATTTGCGGAAGTCCCATAGCAACTGTTTCGCGTCTTTGGTATTCAGCCGCGATAACATCTTGCTCGGCATTCAGTGCAGAGATGTGGTTTTCTAGAGCATAATTTTTCGCTTCTTCTAAGCTAAAGCTGGAGGTTTGAGCAAAGGAAGTTCCCGCCCAAAACAACAACGCTCCAAGAAGCAATTTAGAATTCTCCATTGTATATTTTTTGTCGTAAGTATTCCAGCCCGTTGTCATTAACGAGCCCTTTTATATGAAAGCGGATCAGTTCCGAATACACTTCCTGGAAAGTGAATTTTGGCCACGGAAAAATGTCCGGATTAAAGAGAGTATCAATGGATGATACATACAATCGGCCGATTACTTCGGCATTTAGATCGTTGCGATAAAGGTTTTCTTCTTTTCCTTTTTCAATGTTGCTAACAATCATATTGAGCACGAATCCCCAGCGGTGACTTTCCATGAGTTGCCAAGCATCAGAGTGGTACTTCTTCACGTCGTGGAAAACAGTCGGATTGACGTTGCCGATATGTTCGGCAACTAACTTGCTGACCTGTATCAAATCATCAATCGCGTTTCCGCTCTGATTGATGCAATTCATACAGAGAGCTTGATCCATCTGCATTTTCATTTCCACGATTGAGTGAACCAAATCGGATTTGTCATCGAAGTATTTGTAGATCGTTTTCTTCGATATTCCCAGTTCTCGCGCAAGATCGTCCATGGTAACGCTCTTGATTCCCAGTCGCATATAAACTGAGCCGGCGCGTTCTAAAATTTCCAATCTTTTTTCATCCATAAGGGCAAATGTAGAAACTTATTTTACTTTGGAAACTATTTGCATGAAAAAAGTTTCCGTTGTTTTACGGCAACGATAGATTTAGATATCTTAGATGTCGAAAATCAGGATGAACGGTATGGCAAGTAAGTACTACGTAGTATGGGAGGGTAAGAAGACGGGAGTGTTCGAATCGTGGAACGAGGTGAAAACTTTGATCCAGGGATTTTCGGGTGCTAAGTACAAATCGTTTCCATCTAGAGCGGAAGCTGAGGCCGCGTACAAAAATCCTGGATCAGTCAAATCAACTCCTAAGAAAAAGAAGACGCGATACTACGTAATCTGGGATGGTGAGAATTCTGGAATCTATACCGATTGGGATGTCGCTCAAAAGAAATTGAAAGGCGTTCCGAGGGGTCATTTCAAAACGTTTGGGAGCAAAGTTCTTGCTGAGAAAGCGCTGAAGGAAGGCCCTGAAGCGTATAAAGGAAAAGATTTCCGTAAAACCCAAGATTTGTCCGAGGAGCAGATTACAAAGATTGGAGATCCGATTGAATTAAGTCTAGCAGTAGATGCAGCATGTAACGAAATGACGGGCGTTATGGAATACCAAGGAATCTGGACATTCGATCGCGATCAGGTATTGTTTCGAAAAGGACCTTACAATGGCGGAACCAATAATATTGGAGAGTTTTTGGCCCTCGTGCATGCCTTGGCATATTTCAGTAAAGAAAGCGATCCCAAATTCAAGACTATGCCGATTTATTCCGATTCAAAAATTGCCATGGGGTGGATCAAAGCGAAGAAGTGCAAAACAAAAGCACGTCCCAGCGGAGAAGTCGCGCAATTGATTCAAAGGGCCGAAGCCTGGTTGGCATCCAATTCCTTTAGCAATCCTATTCTCAAGTGGGAAACAAAAGTTTGGGGTGAAATTCCTGCGGATTTCGGAAGGAAGTAGAATTTTGGCGAAAAGCGAAAAGTAGAAAGTAAAAAGCCTTCTGCTTTCAACTTTCAGCCTTTTACCAATTTAGCACTTCTAGAATTAAGCTCCTTTCTTCGAATCATTCGTTTTCGCCATGGCCATTTTCATGAACGTATAAATGACAGGGTGTGGAATTTCGCGGGTAGAGCTAATTTGTGGACAGAAGCCACATCCTACGAAGAAGTTGTGGTTCTTTAAGCTGATAATTTCGGGATCTTCAAATTGGTTGTACGCCTCCACATCGGCAATATCATCTGCCAAAGCGTTAATCAGTTGAGGATATAAACTGTATCGGGAAGATGTTAACTCTTCCTTTGAATAGTTTTCGTACAACTTTTGGAAAATGTCTGAGTGCGGTGCAATGTGAATCTTTTCAAACTGCTCTCCTTCAACCAAATTCTCCGAAATGAGTTTCTCACCTTTGGTATTCAGCTGGTACATTTGAATGAGTACCTCAACCATGGTTCTATATCCTTCGCCTGTTATTAAAACAGGAAGTTCTTTGGAAACAATCTCCTTGATGATCCCATGAAGGAAGAAGGGGTTTTTCACCGGGCCTGGGGCTACCCAAATAGCATCGTATTCATCAAATTGCTGCGGTCGAAATTTGATAAATTCGGCTAATTTGATCCAGTAATAACTGACTTCAATGTCTAGAAACTGGGCAGAATGGTCAATCGCGAGGTTTGTCGCGTGATGCGAATTATAAGTGAAATTGTAATCACCAACGATCGCTATTTTGATACTTTGATCCATTCCTTCAAGGGACATGTGATCACGTCATCGTTAGCTTATCTGCAGAACCAACCTTCGTAAACGGCGTTTTCCATGTGAACTGAATCCAACTGAATTACCGGAGGATTTAGAGCGAGACTGTCTGGGTGCAAACTATACATCCAGCAATCGAAGTTACAGATGAACTTAGAGTAATCTCCAGTGTTGTCAGATTCCTGAACAACTGCTGTGAATTCTACATTTTGAACGTTCACGCTGTTTTCACTTGATTTCCACTCACGACCTGTTCCGTCGCGATAAGTCGCCTCGAATCCTGCCAAAGCATCATCAGAATATGTTGGGAAAAGATTCGCTTGATGGAAGGCATTGAATGTTGCCAATGTCGGTTCACCCGTCAAACTTGCATCCCATGTAGCCGCTCCCAAACCAATTTTTACCGAAGTAGCGATTTGAAGAGAAGACATTTCAGCAAAATATACCGCCTCAGAAAAATCTGGTGGAGGAAGAATGTATTTTGCAGAGGTACAATTGTTTGTATATCCGAGTACATTTTCAGTAAACTCTACAGGAGCTCCATTAACTTCACCGTAAAAGTGAGCATTCAATTCTACTTTAGGCTCAGGTGGCGGAATTACCTCGTGCTCAATACATGAGGACAAGACAAATGATGAAATTCCGATTAGAAGGATACCTTTCTTAAGCATGATCCGCAGTTTTAATTGTATTAGTCTATAGTAGTGTAACAAACAGACCGCAACATTAGTTACAGCTAAGCTACGAAAAAAATAACGAAAGGTTACGCAAATCCGTTGGGTGAATCCCGATGGTTATCGGGAGTTACGCACGAATTTGTTTCATCGGGACATTTGTGGAGATTGCGTCCAAGGTGATGGCAGCATTTGGTAATTCCGCGAAAGTTCCTGAGTACAACATTCCACCGTCATACATAGGCTCGCCCGAAATAAGATCGTGAATAGTGGTTTCGGTGTTCTGACGTTGCAACAAATTGATGACCATGTTCAATTGTGTTTGTGAAAGGATCAATTCAGATTCATACTGCATAACTCCCTTCACCATAGTACCTCGCATGAGTACTTCCGGATCATTGGATTCGAAGAGGATGCTCTGAACATTGAAAATCGTATTTGCTGCCATGTTGCTGTGTTTTATTGTACACTACAAAGATTCGGTCTTAGTTCGTAATCTATTTACGATCTACTTTAACGCCGAATAATTAAGCGCGAATTTGACGCATCGGGACGTCCGCGGAAATGGAATCCAGAGAGATGTTTGGATTCGATAATCCCGCGAAAGTTCCCGAGTACAACAACGCTCCGTTATACATTGGTTCGCTCGAAATTAAATCGTGAATAGTGGTCTCGGCGTTCTGACGTTGCAACAAATTGATCACCTTGTTCAATTGCGTATGCGAAAGGATCAATTCAGATTCATACTGCATCACTCCTTTCACCATTGTACCGCGCATGAGTACTTCGGGATCGTTCGATTCGAAAAGAATACTCTCAATATTGAAAATTGTATTTGCTGCTTCCATAGCGTTGTCTTTTTTGTTGATACAAAAATGGAAGAGCAGGGCGTAAACTATTTACGATGTAAAAGTTGATTGAAAAAAGTCACTTCGAGAGCCTCAGTGTACTTTTTTCGATAGAGAAACTGTATTTTTCGGGGTCAAACTAGAATTCCATTCCCATGAAATACGATCGAATAGACAAAGCACTTTATATCCATAACCGCGAGCGCTTCGTGAATTTGATGCAAGACGATGCATTAGCCGTTTTTAATTCCAATGACATTTATCCAATCAGTGCGGATAGTACCATGCCGTTTCAACAGCATCGTGATATCCTGCATCTATCCGGAGTAGATCAGGAAGAAAGCATTTTGGTGATTGCACCGAACACAACGAAACCAGAGCATCGTGAAGTATTGTTCTTGCGTGAGACCAACGAACATATTGCTGTTTGGGAAGGCGCAAAATTGAACAAAGAGCAAGCTTTCGAAGTTTCAGGAATTAAAACGGTGTATTGGTTAAAAGATTTCGATCGTGTTTTCAAAGAATTGATGAGTGAGACTTCATTCATTTACCTCAATACAAACGAACATTTGCGTGCGGACACGACTGTAGAAACACGTGAAGATCGCTTCATTAAAAAAGTGAAAGCAGATTATCCAGGTCATCAGACGCTACGCAGCGCTCCGATCATGCATGAAATTCGTTCCATCAAGCATCCGATTGAAATTGAGTTGATGCAACATGCTTGTAATTTGACAAAAGCGGGAATCGAACGCTTGTTGAAGTTCATCAAGCCAGGCGTTTGGGAATATGAAATTGAAGCAGAATTGTTGCACGAGTTTGTTCGTCAACGTTCTAATGGATTTGCCTACACACCGATTGTTGCCTCTGGAGCGAATGCATGTGTTTTGCACTACATCGAAAACAACGCGCAGTGTAAAGACGGCGATGTTATCCTATTGGATGTCGGAGCCGAATATACCAACTACGCATCGGATCTTACACGTAGTTTCCCTGTGAACGGGCGCTATACAGATCGTCAAAAAGCAGTGTACAACGCCGTGCTTCGTGTCAAAAAAGCAGCCGAACAAATGTTGGTTCCGGGAACCATGCTTGCTGAATACCATAAAGAGGTAGGGAAATTGATGGAATCCGAATTGCTTGATTTGAAACTTATCGATAAAACAGATGTGAAGAATCAAGATCCTAATTGGCCGGCATACAAGAAGTACTTCATGCATGGAACATCGCATTATATTGGATTGGATACGCACGATGTAGGGCCATGGAACAAGCCAATGAAAGCTGGAATGGTATTCACGTGTGAGCCGGGAATCTACATTCCAGAGGAAAATCTCGGAATTCGTCTGGAAGATGATTTGGTTGTGCAGGAATCAGGTGCACCTTTGAATCTAATGGGAACCATTCCTATTGAAGCCGACGAGATTGAAGATATCATGAATTCCTAATGCTTCATTACGAAATCGTAGGTGAGGGAAACAAAACGGTTGTTTGCCTTCACGGTTTTTTGGAATCCACAACCATGTGGAATGTGTTGGAGCTGGATCAATTTGCCCGATTAATTCTTATCGACCTTCCCGGACACGGAAAAAGTGGTTTAGAAGGAATCGACTCTATGTCCGAGATGGCTGAAAAAGTCAAACAGGTGGTTTCGAAAGAGAACATTGAATCTTATGATGTCATTGGACACTCCATGGGGGGATATGTAGCATTGATGTTGAAAGATCTTGACGAGAGATGCGATAAAATCATTCTAATGAATTCCAATGTTTGGTCGGATTCCGAACAGAAAAAGGAAGATCGTAAACGTGTGGCCAAATTGGTTCAAACCAAGAAAGAACGATTTGTTTCTGAAGCCATTCCCAATTTATTTCAGGCTCCTGAGAATTATCCAGAACAAGTAGCTGAATTGGTGGAGGAAGCGAAGCAGATTTCATCCGAAGCCGTCGCGAGAGCAAGTATTGCCATGTCTGAAAGATACGATCGGGTAGAATGGGCGTATTCGGGTGCGCTGGAAGTTTACGTCATCCAGGGAATTAATGACCCAATCGCAAATGTAGATTCCATGCGACGTACCATGGTCAATCAAATGGAGCGATACTTTGAAGTTCACACAGGACATATGGCGCATTTGGAAGCGACAGAAGAAGTAAGGGAGATTTTGAGAGACGTGCTTTCATGATAGTGTTCACTTCGGCGCTTCGAGAACCTCAGCCACCTGCAGTGAACAAATTACTCAAACCAAGAAAATTGATCTGATCAGACCAAAGTTCTCTAACGAGCAATCATTGAGGCTCTCGAGATGGAGTGAGGTAAGGATGAATGAAAAATTTCGGACATAAAAAAATCCCTACGTCCTGCACTCGTCGGGATCTTCTACGGTTCTATGAAGATCTTAGTTGCCGTTATCATTAAAGATCCAGATAAACTGGCGGGTAGAATGTAAATTTGAATTCATAAGCCTTGTTTTGTGGGGTTGATATGTAGCTAATATACAGTGATTAAGGTCTGAAGTTTTGGAAAAAACCTAAAGTGCGGCTCGGATTTATTAAACGGTTCTCCTCCTATTTTTAAGTGGTTAGAATAAACAAGCAATTGGCCCTTTTTTAGAATCCAAGTCTTTGGAAAGTACTATATTCGATTTAGAACTAAAACTGCACGGAATATGAAATTAAGAGCACTGGTTGTAGACGACGAGGAATTTGCAAGAAAAAACCTGTCGATGATGTTGGAGGAATACTGTCCCGATGTAGAAGTTATCGGAGAAGCCTCACGCAAAGAACAGGCGAAAGCAATTATTGAATCATCAAACCCTGATGTCGTTTTCCTTGACATCCGAATGCCTTCTGGAGCAGAGGGATTTGAATTGTTGGAGGAGATCGAAAACAAAGATTTTCTTGTCGTTTTCGTAACCGCGTTTAAAGATTACGCAATCCGTGCATTTAATGCCAGTGCTGTGTACTATCTATTGAAGCCAGTTGATATCGAAGAATTGCAATTGGCAGTAGAGCGCATAAAAGAAACTCGAAGTGTGTACAATGAAACACCGGAGAATTATTCGACGTATTTTGATTCGCTGAAAGATTTATCGCACAATCTGCTTAATAACAAAACAAGTAATCGAATTGCCATTTCCCATACGAAAGGATTGAAATTGGTGGATGATGATACCATCACGCATTTGGAAGCGAGCGGAAACTGTACCACGATCTATTTCAAGGACGGAACACGTTATTTGGATACACGGACGCTCAAGATTTACGAGAACTTGTTGAACCCATCAAAGTTCAGTCGTGTACACAAATCACATATCATCAATTTAAACTTGATGCGTGAATACGTAAATGAAGATGGGCATTTTGCCGTATTGGATGGAGATATCCGAGTACCAATCGCCAGAAACCGTGTTACAGACTTCGTAAAAATGCTCAAAGAACTCTAATGCGATTTTTAGCGCTTCTACTCACTTTCTTTTCGTTTTCATTTGTTGGCTTCGGTCAGAAGTACTCCTTCGTTACCTACAGTACTGAGGAAGGACTTCCACAGTCTCAGGTGAACGCCATTGTCCAGGATAACGAAGGCTATCTTTGGATTGGAACTATTGGTGGATTAACGCGTTTCAACGGTGAGGATTTTGTCCCTTACACTTCACGTGAGGGATTGCTCAACAACAGAATTACATGTCTCGAATATTTCGATAATACGCTTTGGGTAGGACACGATGGTGGAATTTCTTCCATTAAGGGAAGCACTATCAAAAGTTATGGTTTCACAGGAGAAGACAAATCTCGTCCAGTAGAGCAAATCGTAAAGTTTAAAGACCGCCTGGTAATTTGCTCAAATAGTGGAGGACTCTTCGAGTTGAAGAGCGAAAAGTTGATCAACATCGATCTTCAAAAGTTGACAGAAAGAAACGAGGTTCAGCTCACATCCAAAAAGGTACGAGGAGGTCACGTAAGCGGAGGAAAATTATATCTCGCCATGAAGGAGGGGATGGTAGTTACGGAAGATCTCAAGCGTTTTGAGATGCTTACTGGATTCGGTGATCATAGTTTTTCGGGAGTAACGGGAGATGCAAATGAAATCATTGCGACCACTTTCGATTCCTTGTTGATCCGCAAGGATTTGAATACCAATAAAATCACCCTCGATAATCCCGATGGATTGAGTTCGATTCGTGGATGCTACATCGCAAGCAATAAAACCTTGTGGTTACATGGAAACCAAGGTGTTGTTGCAATCAAACCCGATGGAAAGAGATACGTGTACAATTCGGAAAACGGATTGCCGGTAGATCGAATTCAATGTGTTTACGAGGATATGAACGGGAACGTTTGGATTGGTTCCGAAGGAAAGGGAGTATTTAGATTCCCGGGGATGCGCTTCCAGTACTTTGATCAGAATTCCGGTTTCCTTTCTGACTTGATCACCTGCGGTTTCGAGCTGGTTAATGGAGATGCCTACTATGGTACCTTCGATCAAGGGATTCTTTTCCAGCCGAAAGGCAAACCCATGGAAAAAGTGGATGCCTCGGGCTCAAGCCTTACGATCTGGGCCGCTGAAAAGGATATAGACGGAAAACACTGGTTCGGAACGCAAAACGCACTCGTTTCCATTGATGCCGCTGGAAATGCAAAAGTGCATTATAAACATGAGTATCCAGGACTTCCTGGAACGAAAATCGTGTGTTTTGAGCAGATTGATGATAATTCCATGTACATCGGTGGAAATGACGGAGTGAGCATTTACCAAAATGGACAGTTTACCAAAGTTGGGAAAAGACCGGATGAATATCTAGGAACAGTAAGAGACATGGAAGTGCTTGATGGAGTGCTCTACTGTGTCAGTAATTTAGGGGCGTTCGAGCTTCGAAACGGCGATTTTCATCCAATCTCGGCGAGCATGGGACGCGTGTATTACAGTGTCGTCGCAGACGCTTCTGGTACCATTTGGATGGGGTCGGAATCAGGGTTATTCCGATACAAAAATGGCAAATTTTCCCAGTTGCGATTGCTACAAGACGATCCGCGTGCGAACATTGTTAACTTCATGAAATACCGCGATAACAAGTTATACGTAGGTACGAATAACGGATTGCTCGTTGTTTCGGAAACGCGCGGTGGTGAAGGATACAAAGTGAAGCGCTACGGGCCCGATGATGGGATTCCAGATGTAGAAACGAATCTGAATTCAGGATTCTTCGGCTCAGATGATAAAACCTTCTATTTTGGCACTTCCAACGGATTGGTAAAGTTTCGAGAGAACTTTACGGGAGTAGGTGCGAAGAAGCCGTTGATTCATTTGAAATCCATTTTATTGAATTATGCACCCTTCAACTACAGTCTGTACAGCGAAGAGATTTTGCCTAGCGGGATTCCGAAGAAAATGGTGCTTCCATTCAACAAGAATAATCTTGTATTTGACTTCGATGGTGTGGCATTGGTCAATCATAAAGAACTTAAGTATCAGTTCAAATTAGTCGGACTGAACGATGAATGGTCTCCCTTATCTTCTGTCGCATCAATTACTTACACCAACTTGCCGGCTGGTGACTATAAGCTCATGGTACGCGCGGTTGATTTAGAAGGAAGGCAATCGGAAGCGCTCGCCATTCCTTTCGTTATTGAAGAAGCATTTTACAAAACCTGGTGGTTTATCGCGCTATGTCTACTTACCGCAGCGGGGATTGTACTTCTCATCTTCCGATTGCGTTTGAGACGCATCCGTCAAGTGAATGAAAACGAAATGTTCGCTTACAAAGCGCGATTACTCGCATTAGAGCAAAAGTCGTTGAATGCAAGTATGAACCGACATTTTATCTTCAACTCGCTCAACTCCATCCAATATTTTATCAATACGAGAGATCGATTGTCTGCGAATAAGTATTTGACCAATTTCGCCAAGTTGATTCGAAAGAACTTGGATTCGGCATCGGTAGAGGACAACCGCATCACTCTGGAAGAGGAAGTTTCGCGCATAGAATTGTACTTATCGCTTGAATCTATGCGATTTAAAGACCGTTTTGAGTACGAAATCACGACAAATGACCTTGATTTGGAGCTCTACACCATTCCAGCCATGATTTTGCAGCCATTTATTGAGAATAGTATCATTCACGGGATCCTACCAAATGAAGACATCAAAGGATTGATTGAAATCAACATTGAGCGCAATGGAAATTTATTGGAAATCCTCATAAAAGACAATGGAATCGGGGTTAACCAGAGTATGTCGATGAAGGCAATGGACACAGGAGACCACCGATCTCAAGGGATGGAAATTACCAGCAAACGGATCGAATTAATGCAGAAATTCTCTGATGATGCCATGGAATTAATCGGCCCAGAGGAGTTAATTGGCGATGACGGTTCAATCAATGGAACATACGTTTTACTCAAATTGCGCTCCGATAGTTTGGAAGATTAGAGATATTCACCTATATTTGGTAATACTCTCGGTGATAATAAATTAGAAAGAGTGAAAAAAGTTATTTACATATCAGCAGTAATTCTTGGACTTGGGTTCGTTTCTTGTCAGAAGCAAGAGATCACTCCAGCGCAAGAATTAGACGCGCCAGTTTGGCAGGAAGCACCTGATAGTGAAGAAAACGCTCGCTCCTCAAATTCGAATAACAATTCGGATGCACGAGTGGGTGAAGATGACCAAGGTATGCCGACAGACAATGGAGATGGAACAGTATTCGATGGTGGAATTACTGATCCAAATACAGATCCAGACGAAGACGGGCCTCAAACAGGTGATTCCGACGAAGATTAAGAAAAAACGAAATTCTAATGACAGGCATCTTTTTTGAGATGCCTTTTTTTGTGCGCACACTTTGCTAGTGCACTGAGCGTAGCCGAACGTGCACTAATCAAAAATTCAGCCTGATAAAAAAGTACACTTCTAGTCCATCAGAAGCAGTACTTCTTCTAGCTCAGTGTACTTATAAGATCAACAACGTGTGGAAGCCCAACATCATTCCGCACACTCAATAAATTATACACTTCAAATGTTTCTCAAAAAACGTCCTTGTTCTTTACCTATCTTAGATATACTACTTGTGAAACAATAATTTTTATACATGTCTGGAAAGGTAAATGAAGCGTTGTTTGACTTGGTTCAATCCATGTCAAAATCCGAAAAAAGGTACTTTAAGTTGATGTCCTCCCGCCATACAATCGGTGGTGAAAACAACTACGTACGCATCTTCGATTATCTTGATAAAATACCTTCGTACGACGAAAAGGCGCTGTTTGCTTTTTTCAAAGGAGAAGCATTTCTCAAACGCTTTTCTATTACCAAAAAACGACTGTATGATCATATCTTGAGTGCATTGGACGCCTTTCATGCATCCAGTTCTATTGAAGCTCAGATTCACAAAATGCTTCATGCTTCTGATATTTTATACGACCGATCCCTTTATGATCAAAGCCGTCGATTGCTCAGAAGTGCGGAGAAACTAGCCTTGAAGCATGAAAAACCGGCCCTTGTTATTGAAATTGCGAATAAGCAGAAGCGAATCCATGAAACGATGGGGTACTCCGGCATTTCAGATGCACAAATGAATGCTTTTTCAGAACAGGAAAATTCGCAAATCAAATCCTTGCAATATTATGCTATGCTTTGGCAAGTAAAAAGCCGATTGTTCAGTCAATTGTCGAAGAAAGGAGTATCGCGTTCCCATGAAGATGCAGAGCAATACAAGGAAATTTGTAGAGAAGTATTGGAGCATCCTGAACCTTCAGAACAAGTGACGACAGAAGCACGTTACTTATATTATCATGTAATGAGTGCGTATTACTATGCGACGGCCAATTTGGATGCATCCCTAAAGGCTTTGCATAAGAATCTCCAGTTGATGGAATCCAGCACAGGGCCAATTGCAATTGAAGTGAATAAGCAGGTTTCGGTTTTGACGAATGCCATATATATATCGGACAAACTCGGTGATTACAAAAGTTCAATTTCCTACTTGAATCAACTAAAAACGGTTGCGAGTAAAGTAACGGCCAATGAAGATCTGGAGATCAAATTGTTCTCTAGTATCAATAGCATTGAGCTCAGCATGAACCTAAGAAAAGGAGATTTCGGTCGCGCGTCTCGAATCGCTGATGAAGTGAAAGAGAAATTGGATCAATTTGGCGACAAGGTGGTTCCAGCACGACGCGCGTTCCTAGAATTCAAAGTCGCAGTGGCGTATATCGGTGTGGGAGATTTCTCGCAAGCGTTGAGATGGGTCAATCGAATTTTGAACGATGGTGAGTTGGATCAAACCGAAGATATCATCAGTTTCACGCAATTATTGGAGCTGTTGATTCACCTGGAATTGAATCACGACAAATTGTTGCCTTACTCTATTAAGAGCACGCAACGTTTTCTCAAAACACGCAACAGATTGTACAGCTTTGAGAAGGTGTTCTTACAGTTCATCGGTAAGCTAGCGAAATGCGATGATCGCTTCGAAGTAGATCAATATTGGGAAAACCTATACGATGAGCTAGCAACACTAGCAGACGACGACGCCTTTGAAAGCGTAGCATTAGATTACTTTGATTTCCAATCGTGGGCCGAGGCGAAATTGAAAGGGAAAGATTTTGAAAGCGTGGTGCGCGAAAAGTACAATCGCACCGTACGACAAGCGTCTTAGTCCTTCTTTACTCTTTATCGAAGTGATTCCAGCCTTGTGCCTGAAGTTCTACCATAGAACCGTTCTTATCCACGTAGTACAATCCTTCTGAAGCATCGGTAATGTGACCGATAACTGTCATATGTGGATTTCCTTTGATCTTATCGAAATCGGACTGTTTCACCGTGAACAGAAGTTCGTAATCTTCACCGCCATTCAAAGCACAAGTGATCGGATCCAGATTAAAATCAATGGCAGTCATCGATGTCTTTCCATCGATTGGAATCTTCTCATCGTACACGCGACATCCTGTATTGCTTTGAGAACAGATATGCATTAATTCTGAGGCCAATCCATCACTGATGTCAATCATAGAGGTTGGAACGACATCTAGCTCCTTCAGAAATTGGATGACATCTACACGAGCTTCTGGTTTCAATTGACGTTCCATGATGTAATCGTGACCATCTAAATCCGGTTGAATGTTGGGATTGGCGTTGAAGACCTCTTTCTCGCGTTCCAATACTTGAAGTCCCATGTACGCCCCCCCCAAATCGCCACTTACTACTACCAAATCGTGTTCTTTCGCGCCATTTCGATACGTAACTTCTTCCTTCTTCGCACGACCGATAACGGTAATGGAGAGCATCAATCCAGATAGGGAAGAAGTTGTGTCTCCACCCACGAGATCCACTTTGTAGACATTACACGCCGCTTTAATTCCGTCGTACAATTCTTCCAGCGCTTCTATCGGAAAACGATTGGAAACCGCCAAGGATACTGTGATTTGTTCTGCCTTTCCGTTCATGGCGCAGATATCAGAGACATTCGTCGCCACCAGCTTGTATCCAAGATGTTTCAAAGGAGTGTACATCAGGTTGAAATGTACGCCCTCAACCATGGAATCGGTTGAAACCAACTGCACTTCATCGTCGTTCAGCGCAAGCACTGCTGCATCGTCGCCAATGCCCTTCAAAGTGGATGCGTGATGGATATTCACGTTGCTGGTCAAATGTTCAATCAAACCAAATTCACCCAACTGATCGATTTCGGTACGTTTCTCTGACATATCTAATTTTTTTGCAAAACTACGAAACTTCCTGACCAGAACTCTTATGGTTTGTTAATGTAATTGAAAGGCTTAACGCGGAGGCACAAAGTACGAAGTTGGGACGCTTGGTATAGAAGTTAAAACACTACGCGATTTCCACATGCAACTTATGCGTGCTTTAGCTGCAACATTTACGCAAAATGTAACGCACAATTACGGATTTTTAGAATGAAGCAATAAGTGTGAATTAAGCGTGAGATGTAAATTATCATATATGGGAATTAAATGAGGATATAGTGTAATATTGAATCTCGTTTTTCAGGATTCTACTTTGGTAAGGAATCATTTATTAATCATTTAAAATTTAACCTATGTCATTTGACGGAACAGAGGGAGGATCAATCCCATTAACGGCGGGAGCCGCATTAACAGAGGAGTACAGAAAACTAAATCCAGGAGCGACCAAAGGTCATTTCTTCGGAAAAGACATTCTGCAAGAAATACTTAATCAGACTGGATGCATTGGCATCCGTATGTATTACGGTATTGACGAGGAAGGTAATAAAGAATTAGTTTTAGTAGGTGCTGATGCCAATGAAGACGACATGACTGCTCTCGTGGCGGATTTGTCAATGCCTTGCCCCGGAGTTTGTGGCAATGCCAATGTATTTAACAGTTAATGGGAATGAGTATTAATTTGCATTTGATATCGGCATGTTCGATTGTAGCCCCAATTTTGATTGGGGCTTTCTACTTCAAATCTCTTCCATTTGCGTTGCGCATACTATTCATTTATGTCGCGATTACTGGCCCCTTAGAATTAGTGGCGAGTGTAATGAGCGCTTATGAAATGAACAATCTATTTCTGTTCAATGCGCACATCTATATAGAGTTTTTTGCCATTCTGGCCATCTTCTTTTTTAGTTATGATTCAGTGTTCTGGCGTGGCGTTGTGGGGGTGTTTCTCGTTTCTTTTTTAGGTTTTTCAGTACTTAGTCGTTTGTTCTTCGATGCATGGGATCCATTCAACGCCAATGAACGATACGCCGAAGGACTCATGGTAATTGTGCTTTGTGCGGGCTATTATATCTCGCTTTTGAGAAGGCTAATACACAGATATCTTGAACAGCAACCGATGTTCTGGTTGGCATCGGGCTGGCTCATTTATTTCGCAGGCACTTTGTACCTATTTTTATTTAGTAAAGAGCTGTTGGAATTGGATAGCTTTCAATTCTTCCAGATTCATGCAATTCTCAATATTGGACTTAACGTGATTTATGTAATCAGCTTTGTAAAGGGCAGGAGATTATGAATGGATTGTTGATTATTGGGTCTGCCCTCATGGTTTTTGTGGCGCTGATCATTGTGGTGTTCGTACTTGTTTATCAGCGAAGAATGTACGAGAAGCACCACAAGCTCATCGAACTGGAACTGGCAGATCAGAAGCGATTGATAGAGGCGGAGATTCGAGCAACGGAACGCGAACAGAAACGCATTGCGCAAGATCTTCATGATGATACCGGGGCATCCTTGACCTCGTTACGCTTCCATATTGCACAATTGCAAGATAGTCCACAAAAACGTGCAATGACCAAAACCCTTTCTGAAACAACGTACAAAGTTCGGAACGTTTGTAATGAACTACTGCCCTATACGTTGGAGGAGCTTGGACTCGCGGATTCACTGTTGTACATGATCACACGATTGAACGATACCGTTGAGATTGATGTGAATTTCATCCTTATTTCCGATGATAAAAGCGTTATATTAGATCAAAACGAGGAACTCGCTATGTACCGAATTGTTCAAGAATTGTTGAGCAACATCGTAAAATACGCTGAAGCTTCGTATATTGACATTCTGCTAACAATGAGAGAAAGCACCATGAAACTAGAAATTGTAGATGACGGAAACGGCATCATTACAATGCCCAAAGATCACCCTGGTTCCTTCGGACTTCAAAACATTGTTAGTAGATTGCGCTATATTAACGGCTCGATGGTTCGTACTTTACGAAAACAACGAGGTACCACTGTTGAAATGAGTAAATCATTGAAATGAAGAACAAGATTACCATTGGAGTAGCTGAAGACCAGAAGATCTACCGAGATGGGCTGATTGCCATGCTTAACGGAACCGAGAACTGTAAGGTGACGATTGAAGCAGAGTCTGGAGTCGAATTACTTCTAAAAATGAAAGGAAATGTTCCGGATGTCGTTCTGCTCGACTATCGAATGCCGGAAATGAACGGAATCGACGTTGCTAAGAAGATCCGCGAAAAATACGATAACGTAAAAATCCTCTTGCTCTCCTATTTTGACAATCAAGAGTTTGTTGTCAGAGCAGTAGAATGCGGAGCCAATGGATATTTATCCAAAGACGATGAGCCAGAAGAGATCTTGCAAGCCATTGAAAGTGCAGTTGAGACTGGATACTACATGAACGATAGAACATCCAAATGCCTGATTGGCGAATTGGTACGTCAAGGGAAAGTAGTTCCAAGCTTTGACGGAGCGGTTGAATTCAGCCGTGTGGAATTACAAATCATCAAGTACATCTGTCAGGAAAAATCAGCTTCAGAAATCGGACTCTTATTATACCGAAGCAAAAGAACCGTTGATGGTTATCGCGCTGGTATCATGAAGAAGATTGGAGCAAGAAACGTGGTTGGAATTGTCATGTATGCAGTAAAACACAAATTAGTTGAGCTATAAGCTCAGTGAGAGTGGGAGAGCGAGTCTGAGTTAAATGATTAGAATTAAGGTGTGGAAGAAATCTTTCCGCCTTCAACCTTCTGCTTACCACCTTCTACCAACCCAGCCCTTCAGAACTTCTCTACAAATCCGCTATCGTCTGTTTCTCAACAACGGATAAAATAGAATCTCGAACCTGAATCATAGCACCATTGAGAGAGCAAGTTTCTTCATCCTGACAGTCGTCGCACTTCTCGTAGTAATTCAAACTAACGCAAGGCAACCAAGCAATTGGACCTTCCAAGGCACGAAAAACGGCAGCAATCGTGATTTCCTCTCCAGAACGCAACAAGTAGTATCCACCACCTTTACCTTTCTTGGAACCTACAAATCCCTTTTTCTTTAATTCCAATAGGATAGACTCCAGAAATTTTTGAGAAATGTTCTGAGTTTTAGCAATTTCTGAAATCAACACAGGTTTGCGTGTTTCTTGTTTTGCTAGATAGCTTAGGGCTTTGAGTCCGTATTTCGTTTTCTTCGAAATCATGGGTTAAAAATACAATTCCTGATTGATTGACGTGACAATTATGTACATCACTCTTGGTATTTTAAATGACGTCAATTTCGAGTAATAGGTCCCTTCGAATTAAAGAAATAACTCGCAATGCCGCCGAGAACTGCGCAAATTACCAAGCCTAGGAAAATGTATCGGAATCCATCAAAACCCGGATAATTGTCCAGAAAGTATCCAGATATTGGCCCAACGAAGATATCAGGTGTAAATCCTATGATGGATACAAATCCTACTACTTGCCCCGTTTGATTCAAGGAAAATTTACCTTCTTCAATCAGAGAAAAATACAGAGCACGTGCACCATAAATGGCAATCCCAGTTAGGAGCATATTCAGGGTAAATACTACAGCGAATTCTTTGTTAATAACACCTGAAGCGAACAACAGTCCTTCCAAGAGCATGAGGGCAAAGAATATCGATATCAATTTCGACTTAACGAATCGATCTGCCCAAATTCCAACTAGAATGGCAGTGATGGGACGGCAGATCAATAAGGTTGTTCCCATTTTTCCAGCAGTGACTTCGTCCATTTTCATTACATCTGTGGCGTACTGCGGAAAGAAGTCCGTGATTTTATAACCAACGTAAGCTGTTAGAACGATAATCATCAATAACCAGATCCGTTTGTCTTTCAGTAAAGATGGAAGGGTCCCAAAGTCAATTTGATCAGAGTTTCCGACTTTATTGCCAGTTCGAAGGAATGTGAAAACCAAGATTCCGGCGGCACCTACAATTCCCGATGTCGTCCAAACAATTCCTTGAAAGGAAGCCAAACGGTCAGCATTGCTCAATCCATCAGCATCACCAGTTTCTGAGAACAAAGCGATTCCAATAAGTCCGATGGATGCTGCAACGGCTCCCCGGCCACCGTCCAAAAGACCAAAAGCCATTCCTTGATTTTTATCTGTCCCCCAAGCTCGTGTAGCCTTAATTAAAGGTGCCCAGAACAATAAAATGGTCGTAACGCCCCAATACGTACAAAACAATAAGCGCGTTCGGAGAAGGAATGGTTCCTAAGTACAATCCGCCAAGCGAGGTCGAAATTAACGCAGTTCCAATAAGTTTTTCGGGAGGAAACCGATCGGCAATAAATCCACCGAGGAAATATGCGCCCAGTGCTACAAAACCATAGGCAGAGAAGCAATATCCCAATTCGGTATTGGACAAATCAAGAACCTTGATAAAGGTAGGTCGGAAGATCCGCACCAATACAAATGGAAGCAGAAAGACGGCCTCACCTGCTAGGATCAGTAAGAGAATGCTACGCCACTTCGCCCAATTGACTTCCATATAGTGAAAGTAAGCATATTTGCATGGAACGTTGTATTTTTGAAGTATGGATGAGATAGTGAATCGCGTAAAAGAGAGCGGGCTGATTGCCATGGATCTCGCTGATTTCAAACCTAAGGTAGAATTGACCGGGATTGATTTGGCAGAACAGTTGTGGCAAGGATTGGTGTTGAAGGAGAAGGATTTTCGTGCATGGATCAAATCGAATGATTGGGAATCTTTTGCATCGAAGGCGGTGTATGTTTATTGCTCGGCTGATGCCATTGTTCCTACATGGGCGTATATGTTGGTGGCATCGAAGCTTCAGGAAAGCGGTGCAGATTACGTGATTGGTTCGGTGGAGGAGCTTTCTTCGAAGTTACTAATGGACAAGATTCACGCTTTGGATCTCTCGGAGTATCAAGACGGACGCATCATCATCAAGGGATGTGCCGATGTACATCAGCCGGAAGTGGCGATGTCTGAATTGGTGCGAAAATTACAGC
Source organism: Fluviicola sp. XM-24bin1 (assembly GCA_003149635.1). Taxonomy (GTDB): domain Bacteria; phylum Bacteroidota; class Bacteroidia; order Flavobacteriales_D; family Crocinitomicaceae; genus UBA4466. The sequence continues at coordinate 104,593 of QCWI01000009.1, read as the reverse complement.
CCGTAGCCAAAAGCATTATGTACGGCGAGCCATGTTCTACAGTTCCTGTTTACAAAAGAAGATAGATCTACGATTGCTGTAGATTAATTAGGAATAAGCTTTATAATTGTCACCCCTCTCTTTCTCCCCTCAAGGGGAGAGGTCGTTCTTCCTCCTTCCTTGAGAAGAGGAAACGACCTAGAGTTTTCGATAACCACGGGCGGAAGGTGACAACAAAGAATTTACAGTATTAGTCTAAGAAATAACTGAGAATTTCAATCCCTTTTCTTCGATGATTTTCAAGAGTTGTGGAAGTGTCTCTTTAAGCTTCTCGAAGCTTTTGACATTGTCATGCAACACCAAAATATCCCCTGATTGGATGCTTTGGGCACGCTGGAGAATTTCTGCTGCGCTTACCTCCGGATGGTAGTCGTATGAAAGCCACGTCCACATGATGATGTCGTACTTTTTACGCAGTTCTTTGGTAAAGGCCATGGGGATCCTTCCATAAGGCGGTCGGAAAAGTTTGGAAGGGATAAACTCAGCAGCCTCTGCTACGCTTTCGAAATATTCCTTTTTGCTGGTCTTCGTACCTTTTTCGTGACGCATCGTGTGATTGCCAATGGCATGTCCTTCTGATTGCATTCGCTCCATTAATTCCGGATGTTTCTGGGCATTGGCCCCGACACAGAAAAAAGTGGCTTTGATGTTTTTATCAGCAAGTGTATCTACGATCCAATTGGTGCATTCCGGCGTAGGGCCGTCATCAAACGTGAGGTAAACAATCCCGCTATTACGAGAAAAACCCCATACTCTTCGATGAAAAATCCATCGAAAAAAATATGGGGTTCTAAATTGTTTCATGCTATCCTATTGCGGAATCTGCACAGGTTGTCCTTGCCCTGGAGCTGATTGCCCTTGTCCCGGAGCAGGCTGTCCCTGTCCTGGCGCTGGCTGTCCAGTCGCTGGTCTTTGACCCGCAGGTGCCGGAGCCGGTTCTTTTGGCATTTCTTTAAATCCAACTCGGAATGCAATTCCATCAGTAAAGTCGATAATGTCGAAGGCACGTTGTGCATACGGCCCAACTTCAGAAGATCCCCGACGAACGGATTCACCGTTATTCTCAGCTGCTTCTTCGAGCGTCGAAATCATGTTAGGGATAGTCTTAGAGTACACGTTACTCAAAGCTTTAAACATGCGGTTATCCAATTCACTTCCCGAATCTTCACTAGAAACCGCTCCGTAGATCACGAAGTACGACTCCAATGCTGCGTAAAGATCTTTTACGTTATTCTTGTGTCCTGAAATACGCGCGTCTGACTTATCGAAGTATTCGAAAACAGACTCGTATTGAGTTGCCAATGTTTTTGCCAATTTACGAGCCGACTCTTTGTCTCCTGCCACGTAGAAGATATCTACATAGTCGTGAAGAACGCCGTCCGTAAATCCTCGGCGCATTGCACCGTTCACAAGATATTGATCTCCGTTCTGCGAAGGCTCGCTGTGATCGATTACAATCTCAGCAGGCATTACCTCCAATGACTTCTTCAACAACTTGATCGCTTTCTGTTTGTACTCCTTTTGTTTTTCTTCAGAAAGAACATCAGAAACCTCCATGTTCGCATTCGTTGCTGCTACACGCTCAGCGTATTCGATTTCACGCAAGAAGCTTGATGCCAATCGCAAGAAGTGACTTCTGTACTGAGTTGTGTGACGACGCGTGTAATAATCTGTAAGTACATCCGGATTTTTCATGTCTCCGTAGTGGTACTTGTTCATCAAGTTATCGTACATACGATCGCGGTTGATTCCTGGAGTTCCATCCAACGGAGTCAACTCGAACGCCATACCGTTTTGCTTGATGGCACCATCTCCGAAGTCTCCAGAGTATCCGTGAAGGATTGCACTCGCTACTTCTGAACCTGATGGCGAAGAGAAGTACAAAGGACGCTCCCAATCGTTGTTCGCGATGATGTCTAACATCATTACTTGTTCTTTCTTCAAGTAAGACTTGCTCAGCTGACGCGCCCGGGACATTGGAATTCCTTCCACTGTATATCCTTGGCGACCTGGGTTCTGCTCTGTGCTGTAACGGAAACGGAATCGGATGCTGTTACGACAATCTTTCAATTGCTTCTTAGTTACCAATCCGGATTTCACCAAGTTCTCCTTGTTTACATCCATCACGAATCCTGTACTTGGGAAGTAACGGTAAAGATCACCACCCATTTCCAAAGGCATCATGTTCTCATCGTCACGAACGAAAGCCATGGCATCCGGAAGATTGGTAATATCCCATCCGTCTTCAAATTTAAATACGTGTTTGTTGAACAAGCTGAATTTCGATTGATCCAATTGGATCGTTCCGGCATCCATATCGTTGTAAATGCGCATTCCAACAGCCAATTTCTCGTACACGTACGAAGTAGTGTCTGATCCTTTCAATGGCTTTCTTGCAATCGCGATGTATTTACGAATTTGCTTCTCACCTTGTGCCGAACTTGCTTGAGCTCCTGCCAAGATTTGAGGAATAGCATTTACTAACGCTTGTGTTTTTTGCATTGCGATGTCTGGGTTCGCCTTGATACGAAGCTCTAACATCTTCTTGATAATTTTATCGTTTTTGAAGTCTTCACGCATCAAATCGATCAATCGTTTGAAGAAGACCTGATCCGTACCTCCGTAGTTCATCAAAATTTGGTCTTCTGTAAACTTGATTGGCAACGGTTCAGAGTCGTACGCCTTCATCTTCATCTGGTTGGTGTACCAGTCGGTTTGCATCAATGAAAGGTTACATACACGAACGCTCGTGAATTTTTCTTCCACTTCCTGCATATACCAGAGCGGGAACGTATCATTATCTCCATTCGTGAAGATGATTCCGTTTGGTTGACATGAAACCAGATAGTTGTAAGCCAAATCGTGTGCTGATGTCTTGTTACTACGATCGTGATCGTCCCAACCTTCCATTCCCATAATCACAGGAACAATCAAGGCGAGAACCGAAGCGAGTAGGGCTCCATGTGTATTCTTCTGGGTGACTTTCTTGGCTCCGAACATGACTCCCATCATGACGGCTGAGAGCAAGAGAACGATGAGCCATCCCATGGTTGCTGGCATTCCTACTGGTGCTGCCATGTCGAAGATGAAGAACAGTATCAATCCACCTCCGGCTGCTATTCCGAGCTTCTTCAAGGTATTTGCTGAGAGGTTCCTAAAGGTTTCGTAGAGTCCATAGACTCCAATTCCAATCCACATCGCGAAGAAGTAGAAGGAACCAGCGTAGGCGTAATCTCGTTCACGTGGTTCGAGCGGTTTCTGGTTTAGATAAACCACAATTGCAATCCCAGTAAACAAGAATGCTAAGAAGAGTACAAATGCCTGCTTCGGCGATTGGTACACGTGGAAGAACAATCCAATCAATCCAAGTACTAATGGTAAAAGGAAGAAGTTATTGTTCGATTTATTTTCTTTCGTGTAGTACGGTGCAGCATCTTGATCTCCCAATCGGGCGTTATCAACTAGGTTAAATCCTGATAGCCAGTTTCCGCGCATGGCTCCACCGCGACTTCCCTGAATATCATTCTGACGACCGGAGAAGTTCCAGAAGAAATAACGCCAGTACATCCAGTTCACTTGATAGCGGAAGAAGAAGCGCATGTTTTCTCCCATTGTAGGAATACGATTTCCGTCCTTTCCAGTTTCTGTTGCGGTATCGTCACTGGAATCATATCCTGACCATTCCTTGTAGGATTCAATTCGAGCTCCATCTGCAGACCAGTACATTCGAGGGAACAACGTAGTCTGAGAATATGTCGGAATGGCTTCCTCACGTGTCCCTTCGTTGGATACGAAGTATGTTTCTTCAATGGTAAGTCCACCTTTGTTTTTGTTCACGTATGCTTTCGCTCGTTTCTCATCTTGGAAAGCGCGAACAACATCGTCTCCTTGTTTTACAACGAAACGACGTAGGTGAACCGGTGATTGGTCGTCCCACTGAGAACGATTCGCACCAGCATTCCATTGTTTCTGACCGTTTCCTACGTCTACAAATTCACCACCATTTTCACGAGAGTTCCAGAATTGACCGACCGCCAATGGCGCAGATCCGTATTGTTCACGTTTCAAGTAGGAGTGAAGTGTTACAAGGTTTTCAGGGTCGTTTTCGTCCAACGGTGTATTGGCATTTGAACGAATCACAATTACAGCAAACGATCCATAACCAATCAAAAGTAGTAGGAGTCCCATCACAGCGCTATACACCGCACGGTTTCCTTTCTTTCTGGAACGGCGCAGCATGTAAAAGAACAATCCGACGAGGATCATAAAGAATAAAATAGTTCCTGCGTAGAATGGCATTCCCAAGGTTGTCACCAAGCTGATTTCTAAGAATGCAGCGAAGGAAACAGAACCTGTGATCACACCATCCTGAATGAAGCTCAAGAGCACGATGGACATTAATCCAACCAATAAGAACTCAATAATTTTTTGCGATCGTGACCAAACAAATAGTCCGTACAATACCAAGAGAACCAAACCTTGCTTCACGATTTCGCCGACGATGTCTCCACCGCCGTTCCCCATCTTGAACATTCCAACAACGGCACTAAAAATGGCCACACCGATGTAGATCTGGAAGAACTTGTTGGAGATTCCGTTGTAACGGAAGTAAACGATGTAAGCGATTGCTGGAACCACAAGAATACCCAAGAGGTGAACCCCGACTGCTAGTCCAAGCATGAACATGATCAGGAGCATCCAGCGATCGGGTGAAACGCTTTTCGGAAGCAATTTCCCTTTCTGCACTTGGATCATTTCTTCGTCCCATTTTAGTGCTGCCCAGAAGATAATCGCGGTAAATAAAGATGACATCGCATATACCTCGCCTTCTACAGCCGAGAACCAGAAAGACTCGGAGAATGTGTATGCCAATGAACCTACAACGGCACTCCCGAAGATGGCAATTTTATCGCCTGTTTCTAATTCCTCTTTGGTACGAAGAATCATCTTTTTAACCAGTAGGGTAATGGACCAGAACATGAAGAGAATGGTCGCGGAACTGGATAGGGCCGACAAGCGGTTGATCCAAATAGCGACATTTTCCGGGTCGGCAAAGAAAGACGCCAAGCGTCCTAATACCATAAACAACGGTGCTCCCGGTGGGTGACCTACTTCGAGTTTGTAAGCGGCTGTAACGTACTCACCACAATCCCATAAACTCACAGAGTCTTCAAGGGTCATGAAATATACCGTAGTGGCGATGATAAAGATGAGCCAACCGAGGTAGGTGTTAATTTTCTTGTAGTCCATTCTTCTTGGTTATAAAGTAAAGTTTGGGCAATAGAAAGCCCAGCCTTTGCGGCAATGCGAATTTAAAAAATTCAACCTTGACATTTGGTGCCTAAAAGTGAAAAAATCCCAATAAGCTTTAATGGTGGTCATAAGTGGATTGTGAAATCCTGATAGACAGCTTGTTGCAAGGGGGGGTGGTAAAATGTAAATCGTGCAGAAAAAAAAGGGAATTGAATTTTTTCCAGTTTTTTTGTTGAATTGATTTTTGTTGCTAAATTTGCCGTCCCAACGACAAACACGTTAGTTTTCGGAGAACGTTGTGAAACTGTCCCATGGTGTAACTGGCAACACGTCTGATTTTGGTTCAGAAGAGTCTAGGTTCGAGCCCTAGTGGGACAACAAAAGCCGCCTTTTTCAAAAGGTGGCTTTTTTATTTTTAGCTATCATTTTTTATCAAAACCACGCATTTTTAGTCCAATAGAGCTTTCTCATTTTTTATCAATTTTGATCATTAGTTATCAATTTTAGTCAATTCCTATCATCCATTTGGCTACCCAGTTGCTACAGATTTATTTAGGGTAGCGAAAACACATGGATATGATAAATTATAGACTTCACCACAATCGAAAGAAAAAGTTAAGACAGGATGGAACTGCATTAGTTCAATTGGAAATTTATGAAGGCTACATTTTTTGGGAAAGCTACAGTGCCGGTAACCATTGAAGTATTAATAAAGCGTTATATCTGTAATTGAAAAGATAAATGAACCCTTATCAAATAATTATTGAACCTTTGCCGGCGAAAATTCAAAAACAAAGGAAATGGAATTTCAGGCGCTCATCGATAATTTCACCAATCCGGCCCTACTCTTTTTCTTATTGGGGATTCTCGCCGTCCAATTCAAAAGCGATTTAAAAATCCCGGAAAGCAGCGGTAAGTTTATTTCGATTTACCTCTTGTTGTCCATCGGATTTAAAGGAGGGCAGGAGTTATCTCACAGTGATTTGGGGGCAGAAGTGTTCCTAAGTCTGGGATTGGGAGTCTTCATGGCGCTGTTCATTCCTATTGTAAGTTTCTTCATCCTGAAAAGAAAGTTCAGTATTTCCAACGCGGGAGCTATTGCCGCTTCGTACGGTTCTGTGAGTGCGGTGACTTTCGTAACTGCTATGTCCTTTTTGGATTTCGAGAAGTTGGAATATAAGATGATGAACTACGACGGATACATGGTAGCGGTGATGGCCATGATGGAAGCACCGGCGATCATAGTCGCAATTCTATTGATCAAATACTTCAAAAAGACGAACGGAGAAAAAGGCGAAACTACGAGTTTCAGAAAAGTAGTCTGGCATTCGATCACCAACGGTAGTGTGCTGTTGATCATAGGGAGTTTGGTGATCGGATTCCTGGCGTCGGAAAAACAAGCCGCCGATGTACGTCCATTTACAACAGATATTTTCAAAGGGTTCTTAGCCGTATTCTTGCTGGATATGGGATTGACCAGTGGAAAACAACTGGGGATTATCGTCAAAAGAGGGGTCTATCCATTCTTGTTTTCCACGCTGATGCCATTCTTCGGAGGATTCGTTGCCTTGTTCATCAGTATGCAAATCACCGACTCGGGCGGAAATCAATTGTTGTTTGCAATTCTCGGTGCGAGCGCCTCTTACATTGCGGTTCCAGCAGCAATGAAACAAGCGGTACCCGATGCGAATCCAAGTTTGTACTTGCCGATGGCACTCGGAATTACCTTCCCGATCAACGTAATGATTGGAATTTCGATTTACGCCAACATCATTCACGCCATGCACGGATAAAATTACACCTACCACTTATGAAAAAAGGCTCTGATGAATTCAGAGCCTTTTTCGTTTGTTTGAGTTAAGTAGCGATCAATCGAAGAATTTCACTTTTCCTGTCGCTAATTCGTAATACGCAGAAATCACTTCAAGTCCGCCGTGTTTTACCGCTTCATTCAAAATGGGTTTTGCCTCTTTGATTTCTTCAGATACCAACTGCGCGTTCACCTGAATGGCATTTGTTAAATGATCACCTGGCATGCGTTTCGCCATGTAAACCGCTGGTTTGATTTTTTCAATAATGGCTCCAATGTGTCCTCCTGGATCGCTATCGCCTAAACTTGCTCCAACCGCTCCGCAGCTTTCGTGCCCAAGAACGATGATCAATTTAGAGTTCAGGAACTTCACCGCATATTCCATACTTCCAAGTACCTTGTCCTTCGCAATGTTTCCCGCAACACGAATCACGAATAAATCTCCCAGTCCTTGATCGAAAATCAATTCGGGAACAACACGTGAATCGGCGCAGCTTAAAACGACCGCGAACGGGTGTTGCGACTCTGTCAAATTATCACGACGAGTGTTACTCGTATGAGGGTGTTTTAGCTCCCCAGCGACGAAACGTTCATTTCCTTCTTTTAGAATTTTCAGTGCTTCTTGAGCATCCATAGAATTTGTAGTTTGAATTGTGATCCAAAATAAGCAATTCAAACCAAACAGCTCAGATTATAAAAGAATAAGCCGAATTTATGAAACAAATAAGCCAATTAAATCCTTAAATTACCCCCATTATTTCAAAGTACATAAGCATAAGTTACTTTTGTTGAAATTTGCATAAACCATGATAGATAATTCAGTGATGTCAGAAGAAACTAAAACAAATACAGGAGTTGCGGTTCCAATTGCCGTAGCAATGGGAGATGGAATTGGACCAGAAATTATGAAAGCAACACTGCGCATCCTGGATGCAGCAGGTGCCAACATCGAACCACATACCATTGAAGTAGGGGAGAAAGTGTACCTGTCTGGTGAAACGGCTGGAATTGGCAAAGAAGCGTGGGAAACGATCCGCAAGTGCAAGATCATTCTGAAAGCACCGATCACTACACCACAAGGAAAAGGATACAAGAGCTTGAACGTAACGATGCGAAAGTCGTTAGGATTGTTCGCGAATGTACGTCCGGTAACTTCTTTGCACCCATACATCAAAACATTCCATACTGATATGGATGTTGTGATTGTTCGTGAGAATGAGGAAGATCTTTATGCAGGAATTGAGCACCGTCAAACGCAAGACGTTTATCAGTGTTTGAAATTGATTACACGTCCAGGAACGGAAAAAATCGTTCGTTATGCGTTTGATTATGCACGAGCTTACGGTCGTAAGAAGGTAACGTGTATGGTGAAGGACAACATCATGAAAATCACTGATGGTTTGTTCCATAAAGTATTTGATGAAATTTCAGCGGAATACCCGGATATCGAAAACGATACGCAAATTATTGATATCGCATCAGCACGTTTGGCAGCACGACCCCAAGACTACGACGTAATCGTAACAACAAACTTGTACGGAGATATTATTTCTGATATCGCAGCGGAAATCGCTGGGTCTGTTGGAATGTGTGGATCGGCAAACATCGGGAAAGAAGTATCGATGTTCGAAGCGATTCACGGATCAGCTCCGGATATCGCAGGGCAAGCAATTGCGAACCCTTCAGGATTGTTGAACGGAGCCATCATGATGTTGGCGCACCTCGGACAGAACGAAACGGCGGACAATATCAAGAATGCATGGTTGCGTACTTTGGAAGATGGATTCCACACGGCGGATATCTACCAAGAAGGAAAAAGCGCGAAGAAAGTAAATACAGGTGAATTCGCAGATGCTGTAATTGAGCGTTTGGGTCAGAAGCCTGAGAAATTGCCAGTAAGTACATTGGCATCTGGAAGCGGAGCAATCACAATTCCTGATTTCAAGCGTGAGAAAGAAGAGAAAACGTTAGTAGGTGTTGATTTGTTCATCGACTGGGAAGGATCAGATGCCAACGAAATCGGAAACAATCTTTCGAAGGTGACTGGTGGAAACTTTGAATTGAAAATGATCACCAACCGTGGAGTGAAAGTATTCCCGAACGGAATGCCAGAAACGTTCTGTACGGATCACTGGAGATGTCGTTTCGTGCCGCATAAGGATGGACAGCCAAATTACGTAGAGGAGCCATACTCTTCAGTGCTTGAATTGTTGAACAATGCGAATGCCGCTGGTTTCGACGTAATTAAAACAGAAAACCTATATCATTTCAATGACGGACGAGGATTCTCGTTGGGTCAAGGTGAATAAGATAGTATAGATACGAAACGTATTTATTTGAATTTGAAGGACTTCGATGTAAATCGGAGTCCGTTTTTTTTTATGGAGCCCCGCTCATCACAATGTTTTTAGAGCTTTGTGTTACTTTTTATATATTGCGTAAAAAATTACACATGAGGCTACTTCAACTATTGGCATTAACCCTTTTTACGGGATCATTCTCTTTCGCACAAGTTGCAACCTGCGATGGAATTCGATACGAATCATTCACTTACACACCATCGGCGACTACTGGTATTTTATTCGGTAACGCAACTACGATTGGAGGAAACAATCAGGACTTATACCTTGATTTCTATGAGCCGACTGGTGATATGGCAGCAGAACGGCCTTTGGTGATTGTCGCTTTCGGAGGAAGTTTCATTTCTGGAACCCGTCAGGATATGCAGTGGATGTGCGAATACTACACCGCAATGGGATATACAGCGGCTACCATCGATTACCGATTGTACGATGGGCCTTTGATTCCCTTGCCGGATTCCGTGGCAATGACTGAAGAAGTACTCATGGCTGTATCTGATATGAAAGCAGCAATTCGATTTTTCAAAGAAGATGCTGCGACGGTAAACAATTATGGAATTGATACCAATAACATTTTTGTTGGTGGAATTTCCGCAGGTGCCATTGTCGCTTCGCATGTCGCACTATTAGATTCGAATGACGTTTTAGAGCCGTACATCGTCCCGCTTTTAAATGCCAACGGAGGATGGACAGGAAACAGCTCTGCGAATACACAATACACAGATAATGTAAGAGGACTCTTGAACTTCTCGGGTGCTTTGCGTAATGCGGGATATATAGATGCCAACGATCCCCCCCTTTTCTCTGTGCATGACGATGGAGACAACGTAGTGCCTTACGGTTCTGGTGCGGCAAGCGTGGTAGGATTCCCGATCATCAACATGGAAGGTTCTCTACTAATGGATCAAGAAGCGCAAAATGTTGGGGTGAACACAGAATTAATCACCTTCCCCGGTACTGGACATGTTAGCTACTTTCAGGGATCTCAGGCAATTGCAGATTCAGTATTATGGGAGTCCACATCGTTCCTTTATGACATCATCTGTCCTCAGTACGCCAATACGCAAGAGTTGTCAAATGTAGACGGCGTTACCATCGCACCGAATCCAGCGGAGACTGAATTCACGGTTTCATGGTCGGCGGAAGAAGTTCGATCAATTGAGTTGGTCGATGCCATGGGGAATGTTCTTATTCAAGAGGTGACATCAGGCGATGCTCAATCCCTTAATGTGTCTTCATTAGCACCCGGAGTATATTTCGTAAGACTCATCTCCGGAAACGGAATTAGTGTTCAAAGCGTGCAGAAATTGTAATTTTTGATAAAATATTTGCAATCAGAGCGAGTATTGAATAACTTTTAAAATCTTTCTCAAAGATCGCAATCCCAGTGTTTTAGGCTGTTTCAGGTTGATCTTTATATTCTGAGGATCACGTTAGTGTGAAATAAGTTGCGTTTTTGATCAATTTTTGACAAATTCGCTGACAACGAACTAACTATCGCTTGCCTACGTAAAACTTGAGAAGCGAATGGAACACTATACGAAAAAGAAACGCGTCTACATTACATCTAAATCCTACCTTAAGAGGATGAGAGGCTTTTGTATGCTTTTGGCAGGCTTGAGCGCTGTAGCTTGCGGATTTACTCTCCTAGCCTTAGGAATCACTTTTCCTTCTCTTGGAATCGTTGCTGGAATTGGAATCACAGGTCTTTTATTAATTCGATTTTTCTGGAAGAACGCACGTTCGGTGAGTTTGAAAGCCGGTAATATCATCATGAAAACAATGAGTGATATTAATGTCGTGGTCCCTGTAGGAAGTATTCGTGAAGTGAAGAGTAGCGCTTTCTTAGGTTTGCAGCTCACACGCATTCGTTACAAAATCGACGGCGGATTATCCCGTTTCTTTGTGTTCACCAGGCCGCAAGAATTGTCTCCTGAACAAGTAATCAAAGACGAAATCGCGGAAACCAGAAAGATGAAAGCGGTTGCTAAAGAGAAGAAAAAAGAGGCAAATCATAAGCCGGATTCTGTGCTAACGCAAATTGCGTAGTGTCTATCATTTATCTGGAGTTACCGTCACCGATAACCTCTAACGATCTACCCTCCACGACATCCGAAGAACTGAAGCGAGCTACCTCAAGTTCGTGGTTTACATGATCTTTCAGCGCGTAAGGTTTACCTTGCAACGTTTGTCACCAAACATCCGGTAGGCTCTTACCCCACCTTTTCACCCTTACCCCGAAAGGCGGTTTCTTTTCTGTGGCACTGGCTGTTATCCCGATGAAATCAGAATACCTTCCCGTTAGGAAGTACGCTGCTCTATGCTGTCCGGACTTTCCTCGCCAAACCGAAGTTTGTCGCGATAGACTGATTTGCCTCCGGGCAAATGTACGGATTACTCCTTAATGAATGGAACGCGCAAGGTTCCCTGATCAGTTTGTCCTAGAAGGATGTATTGACCTGGAGTAAGATTTGAAATATCGATAGTAGGCTTTGAAAGCGAACCAATTCTTAAAATCGCTCCGTTGACATCGACAAGAGAATAATCTAATCGTGTCGTCTCTATGTCCACGTGCAATTCATTTGAAGCAGGATTCGGATATACGGAAGCTTCGATCCAATTCAAGTTGTTTACGGAGGCCAAAAGTGGATCGTAAGTATCTCGGTATTCGATATTAGTTACCGTCTCAAACCCACCAATTTCAGAAGTTTCAATGCGAAGAACTACTTCCTTTTCTCCATTAGTGATCCACTCGTAGATATGCGCAGTTGGTAAGTCCAATCCGAACCATGATGGATTTCCGGTTCCGAGCAAATCTTGATACAGTGAGTCGTTTTCTTCAATGGTGTGCTTCACACGCAATACATCGAATGTGCCCATCGGGAGAGTAATCGTTCCCCATCCGTCTACAACAGATGTTCTGGTACGATTCTGACGCCAAATAATATCCGCAAATGGATTCAAATCCATCTCAGTGAATCCAACTCCTGTCCAGCTATCTCCGAAGTTCATAGGCAATGCGTATCGCTTTTCAATTAAGTCGGAGCGGAAAGGGATTTGGTTTCCATCCACATCGATTGAAATTCCAATGGATGAAACAGAATCTGCGGTAATCTTCGTGAATTGTAATAAGTTCGAAATATACACCGGTAACAACTGATCCAATTGATCGATTGGAAGGTCGTCGAATTCTGCGAAGTAATCTGCTTGATATGTGGAAGGGGCAAAACTTCCAAAAAGAAACTCAACCAATGGAGAGACTCCTGACATCCCGTTGAATTGCAAAAGCGTTTGACTTTCGGCTAAAAAGGAGGAGTAGTCCCATGAAAAGTTAGTACCCGTCGAAGTGTAATCTACCGTAAAATCGGTAGTTGAACTCATTCGTGCCGTATCACCAGCGTTACCAAAATCAGCTTCGGTAACGGTAATTTGGGCAAATCCAATTGTGGGTAGAATTAATAGGGCTAGAAGGAATCTCATGGATGCGTTATTTTCCACGAAGATAATGATTCTGAGTGGTTAAGGAACCTCAACTCCAATTGCAGTTGTGAAATTCACAGGAATCATTTTCTCCGTACTCATTTCCATCACAACTCCTTCGATTTGGAGTACTGCCTTATAGGTGCTATTACCATTCGCGTTGTCCTCGTAAGGCTCTAACGAGAGTAAAGTAATAGTCGATCCTTCGTTATCCGCCTGCATCGATCGATACGTTTTACCATCCTTTTGAATGATCAAGCGTGCCTGGTAATCTTGAGGTGTAATCGATGGTGTAGAACCATACTCGAATACCGAGAAGTCTGAAATCCACTGAGAAGAATCCGTTCCATCGATGAAGCATGATTTTTCACGAACCACACCGTTAGCGAATGTCACTTTTGCCGTGAGTTTGTTTCCAATCCCATAAGTAATAGGATAGTTCAAACTCATTCCTGTAGCAATCGATGAATCGTTTAGGAACCATTCTACATTCTGAACAGGTTCTCCATTCGGATTGATATCTGCATCGATAGCGTTTTGTCCTAAACTAAGATCAATGTTGCAGTTTGCATTGCGCTGATATCCTAAGATGATTTCATCACACAATTGTTCTGTCTGACCCGTCAAGAATGTCACGTGAGCACAAACATCGTATTTCCCTGGCTCGTAGATCGCAATCTCACCAGAACCAGCGAATGAACCATTGATGTACCATTCTACGTGGGTTCCATTTTGATTTGGAACGATGCTCGCCATATCCAAAATCGCTAGTGGATCTTGATATCTTCGGGCAAATTCCAAGACTACGTTCTGTAAGTCAACTTCAGGAGTACTATTTGGAGTATCAATATTTCCGTCGAACAATCCGAACTCAATAGACGTTTCACCGTCGCTTAATTCTCCTGTGAAAACACGAACACCATTTACCAATTTTGTTGAGGTGTACATGTAGGCGTTGTTATCACCAGCAACTACCACCAACTCTTCGTTTCCGATGGTACCGCGTACTTCAAAAATAGGAGTGTTTGAATCCTCGTAAGGAAGTTCTTGTTTCTGACAACCTACCAGAACAAGCAAGCTCAATACAAGCGCACAAGATGATATGTAGGTAAGTTGTTTCATTTAGTAAAGTTCAAAGTTCTGCGAATATACAATTGTCCATCGAAAGGTAGGCGATTATTTACGCCAGAAATGAAGTCCTCATTGATAGACGGTCTTAATTCAGTTCCAATGTTAAATCCTAACGTCCAGTTAGATGGGAAGTTGAACGCGTAACCAATAGTCGGCTTCAACCCGAACAGTTGCAATGCCTCAAGGTATCCGTATTGGCTTTGATTGATCTCACTTGTTTGGATGTTTTCTCCGTGATTATTGTACACGTTTGTTTCCGCGTAATCAACGCGTGCGTTGTACGTATATGAAGGACGGATTCCCATGCGGAATTGATGTCTTCCAAAGTTGTATCCAAATCCAAGATCTAATTCTACCGTATACAAGTTTTTGTAACGAAGGTCTTGCGTACTGATGCTTGAGCTGAATCCAACGTATTGTTTTGCCACACGTGTCAATTCAAGATCGCTAAAGTTCTCAATGATCAAGTTGGATCCAAGATTGAATGTCCAATTGCGTACATGCGTTTGAATTCCCAAACCAAATCCATACGAAGTACCAACGGCATCAGAAGGAGTAATCAACGATTGAGAAATTCCTCCAAGACCTTGTACATACATCGATGTCATCAAACCACCTCGGTACTGCGGTAACGCTGAATAAGCATCTGCCAACGTATTATTAAAGGTCGTCAAGTTTCCAAGAGGTCGCGTCGATAACGGATTCAAAGTGATATCGTTTGTTGCATTCGCATTTCTATTAGTAACAGCGATGCGTGTCGGAGCTACAAAACCAGTTGTCATAACCAAACTCGGCATCACGCGGTTCATGCGGGGCATGTTCTGCACATTGTTCGGATTCGCCTGCGTTGGATTGTTCGCGATAGATGGATTTACCACACCTTCGTTGTTCGAAGGGTTTTTCCCGTTATTTACAGGATTGCCTCCGTTGTTCACGTAATTTGGTGTTGCTCCATTATTGGCTGGGTTCAACTCAGGATTATTTCCGTTTTGAACGTCATTCGCATTTTGGAATACATCGTTTTCAGATCCATTTGCATTGTTTGATGCCACGTTGTTCGAAGTTCCATTCGCAACTTGCTCCATTGGATTTACTACATCCCATGCCAAAATAGCTTGAGGAGCACTCATTGGATTTAGTTCAATGAATAGCATCGCAACAATCGCTGTAGCAAATACACCTGACAATCCGAACCAAAGGAATTCTGGACGTCTGCGACGGCGACGCAACAAAGCTGCCATCTCTTCCCAATAAGAAGGATGATATACAAATGATAATTTCGATGCTTCTTCTCGGTACAATGCATCAACTTCTGCATCTGTAACGTCTTCAGTGGCTGCAATAGATGATAATTCGTCACTGAATTCACTCCAGAACTCAGGTTTGTAATCCACCGAAATGTTCGAGGCATCATTTTGGAAAGCTGCGTCTAATGCATCGTCCGGAGCCTGTGATAACGGCGTGTTATCCGGTAGAGTAGCAGCAAATGCTTCCCAAAATTCAGGTTTGTATTCAAAGGATTGATTCGCAGCACCTTCTTGGAAAGCTGCGTCCAGATCATCGTCCGAAGCCTCAGACAGTGGGGCACTATCGGACAGAGAAGCAGAAAACTCCTCCCAATACTCAGGCTTGTACGCGAAGGATTGCTTCGACACACTATCCCTAAATAGTTTGTCTATTTGTTCGTCCGTTAGTTTCATATTACCAATCGCTGGTTGCGATTCTCCAAATCTTCAAGTCGTTCTCTCAATTGTTTTCTTGCCGTAGAAAGGTGCCATTTCGAAGTACCTTCTGACATTTCCAACATTTCTCCAATTTCTTTGTGCGAGTATCCGTCAATAACATACAGGTTGAATACACGCGCTGTGGTATGAGGCAATTCTTTCACGAGCATCATAATGTTCTCATATCCCAAATTGCTCTCAGCGTCGTTTTGATGTCCGGTAGAGTAGAAGTCCAGTTCGCGTTCGTTATCACTCTTGGTGATCTGCGTATTGTACTTTTTGTCCTTTCGGTATTCATCAATCAGCGTATTTACCATGATACGCTTTGCCCAGGCGTTGAAGTTGATGCCTTCATCCACCTTTTTCATCCCTTTCAGGATTTTCATGAAACCATTGTTGTAAGAAGCCCTCGCGTCTTCTTCGTTCTTGTTGTAACGAAAACATACAGGCATCAACAACTCAAAGCAATACTCGTACAAACGATTAATTGCCTTTCTGTCATCACGATTGCATGCTTCGATTATTTCTTGCGTGACATCCATGTAGTTGCTGTTCTTTTCCCAATTTTTCTAACGTAATTTACACAAATTGGAGCACAGTTTGCCTATCTTACGTTTGGTTTCATATTCAAAAACGATCCATTTCCACTTTTGGTTGGATAGAAATCGAAAAAAATAATCGCTTATGCTCCGATTGCACTTACTAAGACACGCGAAAACCGAACAATTTTCTCCAACGGGTAAAGATTTCGATCGCTACCTCATGAAAAAGGGATTGCGACAACGCGATGATTTAAAGCAATTTTTCCAAACCATTCCGAACATTGAACACGTATGGTGCAGCAGTGCGAAACGTACGCGAGAAACACACGCAGTTTTGGAAGGATTACCGAACGCTCAATTCTTCGATGAGCTCTATTTGTGCTCTCACAAAACGATGCAGGACATGTTGTGGAATACCGAAGCTGAAGGAGATATCTTGATAATAGGGCACAATTTCGGGATCTCTGATTTGGTCAATTATTTCTGCGATTCGGACATCGAACTACGAACGGGGCAATACGCGTGTATTTCCTTCGATTGTGATTCCTGGAAAGAAACTTCCCGTGGAACCGGAACTATTCATCAGTTGTATCGTCCGGAGGTGTAGGAGGCGTTTTCGGCTTGTACGTATAAATAACACGCAAAGGATCGGGTGACTCACCCAGATGACGTTGTTGTCTTTGAGGAGGCCTTGGTTCTCTACCTTCTTCTTTTGCTCTTTGTTGTTCCGTCTTCCAATATTCCGCACGTTGACGTCTCAACTCTTCAATGGCCGCCTGTCGTTCTTTTTCCAAACGCACTCGCTCTCGCCATTCGCCCTCTAGATCTGGTGGTTCAATGCCGAGTTCTTTTTCAATTTCATATTGATATTTTGGTGCTTGCGGCCCAAGTTTACGGAAGATGAACGCTAAAATAACTCCCGTTACCATTCCCGATAAATGCCCTTCCCAAGACACATGCGATTCGGTTGGGAAAATTCCCCAGATCATCGATCCGTAAATGAATGCGACGAACAAAGAGATAGCTTGCAAAGGCATATATTTTCGCAAAACTCCAGAAACAAAAAGGAAGCTCGCCAATGCGTAAACAACACCACTCATTCCGATGTGATAGCTATTAGTGTTAGTTGCGAACAACCACAATCCGATACCAGTTGCCAACCAGGAAATTACGAAGACGCGCAAGGCTACTTGTCGGTAATAATAGATGAGTGTTCCCAGCAAAATAGCCGTCGGAACGGAGTTATTGATGATATGCTCGAAGCCTGCTTTCGAGTGGATCAAAGGCATAAAGAAAACTCCCGAAAGCGAACTTACCTCGCCCGGTTGCACGCCGTATTGATAAAACTTCATCAAAGGGAACAGATGATCTGCCCAATGCGCCAACCACATCAGCAACAATAAAAGCGCTGGATAAATGATTGCTTCTGAAGTAAATCCAAATGGATGTCTGTTTGTTTTCACGAAGAATTTTGGTCAACTACCATGCCCAAACGAAATTGCTGTCATGTTGGCAGTTATTCGATTTCCTTGAGCATCCTTTCGATCATGGTATGATATTGCATCAATGCTTCGGATGGTGTAGTAAACCTGCGGTATTCGCCGTTTGAATAGATGGAGTCATAGCCACGATTTGCCGTTAGTCGTTTGTTGATTTCTGGCGATGTCAACCATTCCAACAACTTCGTTGCGGTGGCGAAATGAGAACTTTGCTGAATAATTCCGGCAGAAAGAACGTCGTGGAATACACCTGAAGTAGCGCTGTTCGGAAACTGCACTTCTGTGAATTTGTTCCATAGTGAATCCTCGGGAGTTTTCATTCGATAGTCCGAATAGGTGGTCAAGAAGGCATGAGAAGAATCGGCCATCCAGCGTTTCATCGGGACTACATTCGTGTGCAATTGCTCCAATTTCTCAAAAGTCTTAGCTCGATGCAAGCGTTCTTCATAAGGTGCAAAGAATTGCGTTTTCGATTTGTGACTCAAATTCAAAAAGAAGGGATGATTGTTCAAGTCATCGTAAATATTGATTCGCACGTTTTCCTTCGTGACACAGATAAAAGGATCAATTCCGCAGGTAATGAATAATTTCGATTCGGTGAGTAACGCTTCTTCCGGGAACTTTCCCTGTTTCAATGGCTCGAGCATTTTTTTGTTCTGAACCCGTCGCATGTCATAGGCATGATGCAGTAAAACGACGTCAATTCCCAAGCCATACGGATCCTGCAGATATAGTTGCATCAAGGAATCTGCAGTCATCTCTTTCACAACGATCTCCAGTTGATGTTTCTGACCGAATTCTGCCAGCAACAAGCTGTCTCCTTCTGATAAACGATCAGTAGCAACCACTAACGTAGGATTTTTCTCAGGAGCAGCTTTCGGGACGTCACATCTGACAATTAAAAGCATTATAAGAAAGAAGAGGCACCAGCGCATTTTACGAAGTTATGAATTATTAGTTTTTGAATCAGTGATGGCTGAGGTTCTCGAAGCCGGAGCAATTAAAATTGTTCACTTCGAGTGCCTCTGTGAACTGTTTCTCTTCCTCTTTTCACAAGGAGCGAAACTATCAACGTCTGCGAGTCTTGCATCTAGCGTCTTTATCCCTATTTTTGTCCAAATTTTCGAAGATGGCGGATAAGAAGAAAGACACGAAATTGAAGCAAATTTTAATGGATTTGGCAACTGATGATAGCAAGAAAATTTCCAAGGCAATCAAAGCGTTGGAGGCGCATGGTGATCCTTCTGTGATTAAGCCGCTTTCGGAAAAGTTGTTGTCGGGTGTTTCAGAGAAGAACCAAAAAGAAATCTTGGAATTGTTCTCTAGCTTCAAAGATTCAAATGTGACCGCCGAGATGATGGACGTTATCGAAGATGAGCATTTCTTGCCGATCCGTCAATTGTTGCTTTCTACTATCTGGAATACGAAGGTTGATTTCAGCGATTACATCGATGAGTTCGTTCAGATTGCCGTGGATGGTGATTTCATGGAGACCCTAGATTGTTTGACGATCATTGAAAACTTGGAAGGGCCATTCATGGAGGAGAACATCCTTGAGGCGCAATTGCATTTAAAGAATTACTTAGAGCAATCGGGCGATAAGGACGAACAAAAAGCGCAACTCCTAAGTGAAATTGCGCTGTTATTAAAAGATATTAACCGAAATCTTCAGGATTGATATCCCACCCGAAGCGTTCGTTGAGTCTCTTGTAGATATACGATTTCACGTCTTCGTTTTCCACT
The DNA here is from genome assembly GCA_003149635.1 of Fluviicola sp. XM-24bin1. Lineage (GTDB taxonomy): Bacteria > Bacteroidota > Bacteroidia > Flavobacteriales_D > Crocinitomicaceae > UBA4466. Next base: position 85,012 of record QCWI01000009.1, on the reverse strand, counting down.
TCTGCAATTACTTCTGCAATGAATGCGGAAACGAGCAATTGGGCTGCCGCACTTTTGGACAACCCGCGAGCGCGTAAATAGTAAACGGCTTCGTCATCCAATTGGCCCGTCGTTGATCCATGCGAACACTTAACGTCGTCTGCATAAATTTCCAACTCTGGTTTTGAGTTTACCGTAGCATTATCCGAAAGCAATACGTTTCTGTTCGATTGGAACGCGTTAATCTTCTGCGCATCCTGACGTACAAATACTTTTCCGTTGAATACCGCCGTTGAATTCTCATTCATCACGCCTTTGTACAACTCGTTCGAGTTACAATTCGGCACTTTGTGATCAACTACGGTATGATTGTCGACGTGTTGCTTTTCCTTCAACAAGTAGCCACCGTTCAAGTTCGTGGTACAATTCTCACCATTAACCGCAATATTGAGGTTATTACGAACTAGCGTTCCATTAAGGGTAATTGTATTGATCGTGAATGTTGAATCTTTGTCTTGCGTAACCGTATCGGTTCCAATGTGGAAGTTTCCTGCCTCTTCGTCCTGAATTTTCTCCATTGTGAAGTACGTATTTACCCCAACTTGGATGTCAGACGTATAGTTTACGAAGCTGTTGTTTGAATCTTCAGAGAAGAATCCTTGAACTACGGTTGCTTTTGAGAAATCCTCCGCATCGATTTGCACCTTAAAATTGGAGAGCTGTGCGTCACCTTTCAAAAGGTGAATCACTTGAATGGGCTCGTCGACTACTTTGTTCTTAGTAATCGTAATATGTAAACCATCATTCAAATACGCCAAGTTCAAGGCTCCGAAGATGTCTCCTTCGAATTCTTCTTGAGTCGTTATTCCTTCCAAAGTTGAAAGGGGAGTTACCGTTACTCCTTCTGGAAATGATTTCGCCGATAATTCCTCTGAGAATCGCCCATTCACAAATACCAAGGTATAAGGTGAATCGATCACTTTTTTACCCTTGATAGAAGTTACCGTCGTAGCTTCGTTGGTAAAGTCGATCTTTCCAATTTTGGCTACGCGAGTATATTTCCAAGCCTCTGTTCGTGTCGTTGGCAAGTCTGTTGTATCAAGGACATTGGATGCGTTTTTCTGCGCATTGGTGTTCACCGACAAGTTCGTCGGAGTCAGTCCTTTGATGAATTTCAAATTGTTATTCATAACCGAATAATTTTCAGTGCTTACGCTTCAACTAATTCTTCCTTGATCCAGTCGTATCCTTTCTCCTCAAGCTCCAACGCCAATTCTTTCGGCCCTGATTTCACAATGCGTCCATCGTACAAAACGTGTACGAAATCTGGAACGATGTAATCCAACAATCGCTGGTAGTGCGTAATCACGATCGTTGCGTTGTCATCACTTTTCAAGGTGTTTACTCCGTTCGCCACAATTCGCAAAGCGTCGATATCCAAACCGGAATCTGTTTCATCTAGGATGGCCAATTTTGGTTCCAACATTGCCATTTGGAAGATCTCGTTACGTTTCTTCTCTCCACCGGAGAATCCTTCGTTTACGCTTCGAGATGCCAATTTTGCGTCCAACTCTACCAACTTTGATTTTTCACGCACCAAAGCCATGAAATCTTTCGCTGAGATCGGATCTTCTCCTTTGTGCTCACGCTTTTCGTTGATTGCAGTACGCAAGAAGTTGATGTTCGATACTCCTGGAATTTCAACAGGATATTGAAACGCCAAGAACAAGCCTTCACGAGCGCGTTCCTCCGTTTCCATCTCCAACAAATCTTCACCGTCGAAATCCACGCTTCCTTCCGTGATCTCGTAATCTTCTTTCCCCGCTAGAATAGACGCCAACGTACTTTTACCAGCTCCGTTCGGCCCCATAATCGCATGCACTTCTCCTGCTTTCACTTCAAGATTCAAGCCTTTCAAAATGGCCTTATCTTCGATATTCGCGTGTAAATTCTTAATTGTAATCATACCTTATACTTTTTAGATAGATTAGACTCGCTGCGCTCTTTGATGGACTAGAATTGCTTTGAATCCGGTTATCGAGCGAAGTCGAGATTATCCTACTGAGCCTTCCAGGCTAATCGTTAATAATTTCTGTGCCTCCACTGCGAATTCCATTGGAAGCTGGTTCAATACTTCTTTTGCGTATCCGTTGACAATCAAACTAATTGCCTTTTCTTCATCAATTCCACGTTGCAAGCAGTAGAAGATTTGATCTTCCCCAATTTTGGAGGTCGTTGCTTCGTGTTCAATTTTTGCCGTGCTATTTTTACATTCGATATATGGGAACGTGTGCGCTCCACAACGATCGGTCATCAAAAGGGAATCACATTGAGAGAAGTTTCTCGCGTTCTCAGCATTCTTGTGAATCTGCACCAATCCACGGTACGAGTTTTGTGATTCACCAGCTGAAATACCTTTAGAGATAATAGTACTCTTCGTATTCTTTCCAAGGTGGATCATCTTCGTTCCGGTATCTGCCTGTTGGAAGTTGTTCGTTACCGCTACAGAGTAGAATTCTCCTACAGAATTGTCTCCTTTCAAAACACATGAAGGATATTTCCATGTTACCGCCGATCCAGTTTCCACTTGCGTCCAAGAGATTTTGGAATTGGTATGACACATTCCACGTTTCGTAACAAAGTTGAATACTCCACCATTTCCATCTTTATCTCCAGGGAACCAGTTCTGAACCGTTGAATATTTAATCTCTGCATCATCCAACGCGATCAATTCAACTACCGCCGCGTGCAATTGGTTTTCATCGCGCTGAGGTGCTGTACATCCTTCCAAGTAGGAAACGTATGATCCTTCATCCGCTACTACCAGCGTGCGCTCAAACTGACCTGTTCCAGACTCGTTGATTCGGAAGTAAGTACTCAATTCCATTGGACAACGAACGCCTTTCGGAATATAACAAAACGAACCATCCGTAAATACCGCCGAGTTCAACGCCGCATAGTAGTTATCTTGTTTTGGAACTACGGTACCCATGTATTTTTGTACCAATTCTGGGTATTCCTGCACCGCTTCAGAGAAAGAACAGAAGATGATCCCCAATTCTTTCAATTTTGCTTTGAAGGATGTTGCAACTGAAACCGAGTCCATTACGAAATCAACGGCCACTCCGGTCAAGCGTTTCTGCTCTTCCAATGAGATGCCTAGTTTGCTCATGGTCTCTTTCATTTCAGGATCTACATCATCCCAGCTTTCATATTTCTTCGACTGTTTCGGAGCAGCGTAATACGTGATATCCTGAAAATCAGGTTTGTTGTATTTCACGTGAGCCCACTCAGGTTCTGTCATTTGCAACCAAGTGCGGTAGGAATCCAATCGGAATTCTAACAACCACTCCGGCTCATTTTTCTTAGCAGAAATAAAACGAATGATGTCCTCATTCAATCCCTTTGGAGCCTTGTCCGATTCGATATCCGTGGTGAATCCGAACTCGTACTCTTTGCCTTCAAGGTCTTTTGCTAAATCGTCTTCTGTGTATGTTGCCATAATTTCTCGTTATCAAATAGAAAATGATTCACCACAACCGCACGTTCTGTCTGCGTTTGGATTTACGAATACGAAACCTTTACCGTTCAATCCGCCTGAAAAATCCAAAGTGGTTCCAACGAGGTAGAGAAAGCTCTTTTTATCTACGACAACTTTTACACCGTTGTCTTCAAATGCCTTGTCCTCCTCTTTCTCTTCATTGTCAAAGTCCAACTGGTACATGAGGCCTGAACAACCTCCCCCCTGAACACCGACGCGAATGAAGTACCCCTCTTTGCCGTCGTCCTCCATGAGTCGAGCGGCTTGCTTCTTAGCGGCATCTGTCACTTTTATCATACTATTCTAATTTAATTCGTTGTCTTTTTATTTAGACTGAATATAAATAAAGATAAATATCAGGACAAAAATACCTAATTTGTGGTATTGTTGCAAGCAAAGAATTGTCATAAATGAGAGGAATCAAATTATTTTTCTTTTTCGCCCTGATTTTAAGTGTGTCAGCGGCCTGTAATCAGCCATCCGTAGAAGATGAAGTGGATGAAGTGTGTGAGTGCATTAAAAATGCTGAAAGTGAGGCGGGGCGGGATGTGTGCATGGCCAAGATGAAAAAGATTTCCAACAAATACGCTTTTGATCCTGAAGCGGCCGAGGACATAAAAAAACGCCTCAAGGAATGTGCTCCTAAGTAAGGGATTCAATACATTTGTTATAGAAACCGTGTGAATGAAAATATTTCAAGGATTCGAAACGCTCGAAGAAATTCCCAATCCGGTATTGACCATCGGAACGTTTGATGGTGTGCATTTAGGCCATCAAAAAATCATCAATCGACTGAATGAAGAAGCCGAAAAGGTGGGAGGAGAGTCGGTGCTGTTCACGTTCTATCCGCATCCGAGAATGGTGTTGTACCCAGAAACACATGGACTCAAACTGATCCAAACGCAAGTGGAGAAGATTGATAAGCTCCGACGCTTCGGATTGCAGAACATCATTGTACATCCGTTCACGAAGGAGTTTTCACGATTGACAGCTTTGGAGTTTGTTCGTGATTATTTGGTGAATCAATTGCATGTGAGGAAGCTTGTGATTGGTTATGATCATCAGTTTGGGAAGAATCGCGAAGGTTCGATTGAATTTCTGAGAGATGTTTGTGATACTTACGGGTTCGAAGTGATTGAAATTCCAGCGAAGGAAATTAATGACGTCAATGTAAGTTCGACGAAAGTTCGAAACGCGATTATATCAGGAGAGCTGGAACAAGCACAACATTTTTTAGGCGAGCCGTTTGAATTGCACGGACGTGTAGTTGGAGGTCAAGCGATGGGTCGTCAAATCGGATTTCCAACCGCTAATATTGATGTAGAAAGCGAAATCAAACTGTTGCCAAAAACGGGAGTTTATGCTGTAAACATCGTAATGGGAGATGGGATTCTCCTAGAGGGAATGATGAACATCGGCACCAAACCAACGTTGACAGATTCGGATCAATTGAGCATAGAAGTGCATCTCTTCGATTTTGAAGGAGATCTTTACAATCAATACGTAACGGTACAATTATTGTCACGATTCCGAGACGAACGACAGTTTGAATCCGTTTACGAATTAAAAGAGCAATTGACCAAAGATGAAGATGCTATTCGCAATTTCTTTGCTACTTCTCACTAGTCCAACTTTCGCGAAGGTTCCGGATTCAGTAGAGGTAATTCACTGGGCCGATGTATCGGACTCCACGGATCGTGAGCAAGTAGTTGCTTTGAGTTTTCATAAATTGAAGCTGGAGGAGCTTCCGGCTGAATTGGCCGAATTCAAAAACATCCAATATCTCATTTTAGCGAAGAATAGGCTATCTGATTTGCCAGATTTCATTGGCGAAATGAAGGGATTGATTTACCTTGATTTGTCGCAAAACAAATTCAAAACCCTCCCAGACGAAGTCTGTCAATTAACGTCTTTGCAAAAGTTGATCTTGAACAGAAATGATTTGCAAACGCTTCCTGCATGCATTTCAGGTGCTTCATCACTAACATACATCGATTTATGGGACAATCCCATTCGAACACTTCCTGAATCGCTTATTTCGTTGGAGAATTTGAAAAAAATTGACCTCAGCGGAATTAAGTTTTCGCCTAGTTTTCAGGAAGATTGGTATGCTAAGCTACCGAAAGTCAAATTTATTTTCGAAGAACCGTGCAACTGTATGGAGTAGGACTCCGTTGACGGTTAGAGATGGTGAGTTATAGTACAACCTTACTATAACTGAAATGTGAAAAATTAACAAATCATCGAATTTTTGTAATATTCACAACCGCTAAATTTTTGACTAATGAAACTACTGCTACAAGTATGTCTGCTGGCGTTATTACCTTTCGTCGGTCAGAGCCAAGTGACCTTGGGTCAATTCACGTATCAAAACCCAGCCCAAAATGCAATCATGGCCGATGAAGCCACTTTTGAATTGCAACGTCGCTCTAAAGTGGAGCCGGTTTTGACCACAGAAGAGTACATTAAGCTCCGTCAGATGGTAACTTTAGAACGTCGCGATCATGAAGGAGTGTACATCTTTTACAGTCCTTTTTTGACGGTTTATATTCCGTCTCGTGATGAATTGAAATCTAAATAATACCCGAAATGTTTAAGAAAATTACCCTTGTCTTAACTTTCGGGTTAACGTCAATTTTATCATACGCTCAGCCTGCAAATGATGCATGTGCTGGTGCTTTACCTATTAACCCATCCAACGGGTGTGTAAACGGAACAACTGTTCTCGCTGCCGATAACTGGGTAGGAGCGGTTGGATGTCAAGGAGGTGGAACCCACCCTGATGTCTGGTACACATTTACTGCAACGAGTGCGTCCCTGGATTACACGGTGCTGACTTCTGGAGCTTGGACGGGAGATATAGAGTTTGTTTTAGCAGAAGCAACGGGGCCTTGTACGGGTCTTGGTATTGCAGGTTCCGATTGTGGACCATCCGTTTTGACGGGAACAGTCAACGGATTACAACCAGGAACACTATACTACATTACCATTTCCAACGAAAATACGGGAACGGAGGGTGACTTCCAATTGTGTATCAATAACTACAATCCACCAGTTGTTTCTGGTCAGGACTGTCCGACTTCTGCAATTTTGTGTGATGACTCTCAAGTATCTCAAACCACATCTTCGGCTGGATTTGGTGTCCAGGAGATAACCACGAGTAACACGTGTTGGGGATCTGGAGGAGAGCGCCAATCAAAATGGTTCCAGTTTACTATTGGATGTAGCGGTACCCTAGAATTTAACATTAACCCGGCCGTGAGCAACGATGACTACGACTGGGCACTCTTTGATATTACAACAGCTGGATGTCCGACTACGGCAAGTGCAACGCCATCGGCGGTAGCGTGTAACTGGAGCGGATGTCGAGGCTCAACAGGAATTTCGACATGCCCAGATATTGCCAATGACGAACCCGGAGCCGTTTCCAGTGGGTCTGGATGTTTTGGTGGGCCAGCAGCATGGGAAAATGTAGTGATCAATGCTACGGCTGGTCAAACCTACGCACTTCTTGTTGACAACTTTAGTTCTTCAAACAGTGGATTCACCTTGACGTGGGGTGGTGCTTGTGGTGGCGGTACTGCGCTTATCGGACCAGACGCTGCGTTTTCATTCACAAACCCAGCTTGTGGCGTTTATGACTTCTCAAAAACATGTCAAACAACGAACTCGACGTTCCTTTGGACATTTGGAGATGGTACGACGTCAACAGCACAGAACCCTTCACATACGTACACCACAACAGGAAACTACATTGTTACTTTAGAGGTTACAGACGCTTTAGGATGTACAACAACATCAAGTGTGAATATCACTGTTAACTTCCCTGTAGCTACGGGTACTCCGAACCCAACTGAGGTTTGTTCTGGAAATGCAGTCAATATTGCATTGACAAGTAACATTGGAGGAACGACTTGGGAGTGGTCAGCTACACCAAATGGAAACGTAACGGGTGAAACAACTACAACTCAGACAACATCAACAATCAATGATGCATTGACATTGACAGGAGCTGGGCCAGAGTTGGTTCAATACACGGTAACACCAACAGCTGCAGGATGTGTTGGCCCTCCGATTACGGTAGACGTAACAGTTACACCACAACCGGACATCGATCCGATTTCGAATGTTACTGCATGTGATTCATACGTATTGCCAAACCTTACTGGAACATTGACAGGAAACGAGGCGTACTACACAGGGGCAGGTGGAACTGGAACGCAATATGCCGAGGGAGCAACAATCAACTATGCAGATTTCCCAGGATACCCAGTAACACTTTATGCTTATGATAGCACTATGTCAACGCCGACGTGTTTTGATGAAGAAACCTTCCAATTGACAATTGTGCAATCGCCAATTTTGGATCCAATTACGAATCTTGCCAACTGTGATAGTGTTCAATTGAGTGCTATTTCTGGAACCTTCTTAACTGGAAACCAAGCGTATTACACAGGACCAAACGGAACAGGTACGCAGTACAATGCAGGAGATTGGATTTCAACTTCCCTTACGCTCTATGCATATGATGCAACGGCGACTTCACCTGTTTGTTTCGATGAAGTTTCTTTTACAGTAACGATTACAGCCGGGCCAACGACTGGAATTACACCGAACCCAGCCGAAATTTGCGCGGGTCTCAATCTTGCGTTGAACGGAAATACTTCTGGAGGTAGTGGAACGTACACAACACATACGTGGTCGGGAGCTGGAGCAGGTTCTTTGACACCATTGAACACTCCAACTACAACGTTCAATAATGCTATCCCGGGTGCATACGAAATTATTTACACCGTTGTGGATGACGCCGGATGTTCGGGTGCCGATACTATTTCCGTAACTGTACATCCAAATCCGACAGCCAATATCACTCCCGATCCAGCCAACGTTTGTGCTGGGGTTGATTTAGGGCTGAACGGAAATCCGGCGGGAGGAGGTGGCGTTTACACGTCGCACGCTTGGACGAATACCGGTGCAGGATCTTTGAATGCGACCAATATTGTAAATCCAATATTCAACAATGCGACGGGAGGAACTTACGATCTCACGTACACTGTTATTGACGATAATGGGTGTACGGCAACTGATGATATTACAGTAAATGTTTGGGACAATCCAGTGATTGCTTCAGATACGACAACGCCATCTGGATGTAACCTTACAGACGGAAGCATTCAAGTTACCTTGACATCAGGAGCTACGCCGAACGGAACTGTTTCTTGGACAGGAACTACTTCTGGCGGGCCACAGGCGATGACTTTGCCGGACGACATTACTGGACTTGGAGCAGGGTCATACAACGTAACATTTACAGATGCCAACGGATGTATCTCAAACGTGACGAGCGAAGTATTAATTAACCCAGGAGCTCCTGTAATTAATTTCATTCCAGATACTACGGCATGTAACGTCGATTACACTTTGGATTATTCCATGATCACGGGAACAAATTTAACAGCTGGAGTAGGATTCTATTACAATTCTGGAGGTTCAAGCCCGATCTTGGATGATACGGTATTTACGGCACCTACGAACATCACGGTATATGCATATGACAGTAACGGAGCTTGTGATGTCGAATTGAGCTTTACCATCACAATCAATGAAAATCCAACGGTGAATATTACGCCAAATCCGGGGACGGTTTGTGTTGGAGAGGATCTTCAAATGAATGGTAACCCAACTGGTGGTAGCGGAGTTTACACATCGCACTCCTGGACAAATTCAGGAGCGGGGTCATTGGATAACACTACGATTCCAAATCCGATTTTCAATACTACGACGGCCGGAATCTATGATTTGGATTATACCGTAATTGACAACAGTGGATGTACGGCAACCGATATCGTTTCTGTTACCGTAAATGCAGCTCCAATGATGAACATTACTACCGACAGCCCAATTTGTCTTGGTGAAACATTAAACTTGACTGAAGATGCTGGTGATGGTACATCATGGAATTGGACATCGTTGAACGGTTCAGCTGTGATTGCAACACCAAGTAATGCTTCAACTGCAGCAACAGGGGTTACGAACGGTGAAATCTTCCAAGTTGTGGTAGGCGACGCGAACGGTTGTACAGATTCAATCACAACAACGGTAACGGTGAACCCTGCTCCAAACGCAGGAGCTATTAACAACGGGCCAATTTGTGCTGGTGAAACAGTGACATTGACAGAGAACGGAGGAGCTGCTACAACGTGGAACTGGACTTCTTTGAATGGATCAGCAGTGATTAACACGCCAAGTGCAGGAACGACAACCGCAACGGGAGTAACCAACGGAGAAGTATTCCAAGTGGTAATTTCTGATGCAAGTGGATGTACGGATTCCATTACAACAACCGTAACCGTGAATCCAACTCCAAACGTGGCTGCTATTAACAGCGGGCCAATTTGTGATGGAGAAACGATTATATTGACCGAAAATGGTGGAGCCGCAACTACTTGGAACTGGACATCATTGAACGGTTCAGCTGCGATTAATACACCAAGCACAGGAACGACGACTGCAACGGGAGTAACAAATGGAGAAATCTTCCAGGTGGTCATTTCTGATGCTAGTGGTTGTACGGATTCCATCACAACTACTGTTACAGTAAACCCGACTCCAAACGTGGCAGCAATTAACGATGGGCCAATTTGTGACGGAACAACCGTTACATTGACTGAAAACGGAGGAGTTGCCACCTCATGGAATTGGACTTCATTGAACGGAACTGCAGCGATTAACTCTCCGGGTACAGCTGCCACAACCGCAACAGGTGTAACCGATGGAGAAATCTTCCAAGTGGTTATTTCTGATGCCATCGGATGTACAGATTCCATTACAACAACCGTAACGGTAAATCCTAATCCTACGGCAAGCATCCTTCCGAACCCAGCTGAGGTGTGTGCAGGAGATGTTCTTGCGATGGATGGAAACCCAAGTGGTGGTAGTGGCGTTTATACTACGCACGATTGGACGGGCGCTGGTGCTGGATCATTGGATGCTACGAACAACCAAACACCAAACTTCAGCAATGCAACTGGAGGATCGTACAACTTGATTTACACGGTTACGGATAACAATGGTTGTACGGCCACTTCGACAATTGACTTAACAGTATTCGATACGCCAGTGATCGACCCAATTGCCGATACAGCGGTATGTGCTGATTTCACATTCTCAGCAATTACAGGAACTAACGTAACTGGAAACGCGTCTTACTGGACAGGAATGGGAGGTACAGGAACAGAATATTTGGTAGGAGATAGCTACAGCACAGCAGGGACAATTACACTCTATGCATTTGACGGTGCAAATGGATGTTCAAGCGAAGAGCCATTCAACTTGACTGTGAACGTACTTCCGACCGTATCTGCAATATCGGGAGGAGCAACGTATTGTCAAGGCGATGCCATCAATAACATTCTTGTGGATGTTGCGGGGCAGTCGTCATGGACGATCAATTACACATTGGATGGAACACCGCAGCAAGCAACGGGAGCAACGTCTCCAATTGATTTGGGTAATGCTCCAGGTGTATATGTATTGCAGTCAATCGACGATGCCGTATGTAGCAATTCAGCGACAGGTACCGAGACGATCGTTGTGAATCCAATTCCTGCGGCGCCAACTGCTGGTACAAGTGGAGAGTTCTGTTCTACAGCAACCTTGGATCCATTGACGGCTTCAGGTTCAGGAGGCACTTTCACTTGGTACGATGACGCAACATTGACAGGTGTATTAGCAACAACAGCCGTTTACGAGCCAACGAACACGGTTGGTACTACGTCCTACTACGTGACTGAAACGTTGAACGGATGTGAAGGACCTGCTAGCGAGGTGATTATTACAATTACCGTTTGTGATATCATTGTACCTACAGCGTTCACACCGGGAGATGATAATGCTCACGATGTATGGGAAATTGAAAACTTAACAAATGCTTATCCTAATCATGTGGTTCGTATCTTTAACCGATGGGGTTCTCAATTATATGAGTCACCTCAAGGAGGATATGACACGCAGAAATGGGATGGATCTTATAACGGACAACTACTACCTGTGGGATCTTATTACTATATTATCGAATTCAATGATGAAGAAGGCGGTTCTGCAAAGGGAACTGTTACCATCATGAAATAATGAAAAGCCATGAAAAAGCTATTACTACTTTTCCTCGTTGGTGTTAGTGGGTATTCGTTTGCCCAACAGCTACCACAGTACAGTCAGTACAACCGGAACCAAATTATGGTGAACCCCGGAGCAGCAGGTATGTACGACTTCTTAGACATTACGCTAGGAGGCCGCATGCAATGGGTGGGAATTGAAAACTCACCGAATACTGCTTATGCTTACGGATCAACGGTGTTGTCCAGAAACAAAGTACGTTACAACCCATCGTTGCGTACCAGTTACGGCCCGATGCCAAGTCCAAAGGTGAATACCGGAAAAATCAAACATGCGATTGCCGGACAGGTGGTTGCCGATCAGTACGGGGCCTTCCGCGATATTTCGTTCTCCGGGATTTATGCGATCCATTTACCGATCTCGAGAAATTATAACATCTCGTTCGGAACAAAGTTGGGTATCTCGAATAGTACCTTCTTGCAGGATAGAGCGACTGTTTTGTCTCAGATGCCAGGTTATACGGGGCCAGTTGTTACCGATGCCGTGTACGATACTTACATGGCAAATCAAAGCAGCTTGAACTTTATGGATATCGGAGCAGGACTTTTCTTTTACGGAGATGGAGTGTACGCTGGGGTATCAGCCGATCAATTGACTACTGACTTGGTTCGTTTTGGACAAGGAACAGCGAACTTCGATCCGCAAATTCACTTGAACTTTACAGGAGGTTATCGATTCAATCTTACTGATCAATGGACAATGATGCCATCGATTTTGGTAAAGATGATGAGTCCAGCACCGACAACGATCGAAGGATCTTTGCAGTTTGAGTACAATGAATGGTTGTGGTTTGCGGCTTCGTACCGTCACACAGACGCTATTATCGGAATGCTTGGATGCAACATAAGTAGAAGATTCAAATTGGGTTACTCGTACGATTTCTCCATTTCAGAATTCAATAATTACTCTTCAGGAGGACATGAATTGGTATTGGGTCTCATGATTGGTAGAAATGACTAAAATAATCCTGCAAAAAATGATGATGAAAAAGAAGATTATTCTCGGAACAATCGGATGTCTGGTATCTCTTGGACTTAATGCACAATGGTGGGATTACACTGATCCGGTAAAACTGCCGGGAACTGTCAACAGAGAAGCATCAGAGGAAAGTATGCCTGTATTTTCGAATGACAGCTCCATCTTATACTTCGTGCGAACATTTGATGAGTCGAATACGGGAGGTATGAATGATCAAGATATCTGGCAAAGTATGCGTCAGGAAGATGGAAGCTACGGCGACCTAAAAAAGGTAAGTGGACTTAATAACAAGTTCCACAACGGTATTGTTGGGTTGTCCAGTGGCGGCGACATCTTGTATCTTTTGAATACGTACGCAGGAAAGAAAGATACGCAGAAAGGAATCGCAGGATCTAAGAACAAAAACGGATCATGGGGCAAGCCCGAGGGAATTGAAATCCCAGGGTTGGACATTGATGGTGACTTTTATGGATTCCATGTGAGTTCAAATGGAGATGCAATCATTATTTCCCACAAAGGGCCAGGATCACTTGGTGAGGAGGATTTATATGTTTCTACGAAAACTGGTGACTCTTGGTCGGCACCTCAACACATGGGGAATGCAATCAATTCAACAGGATATGAAATTTCTCCGTTCTTAACAGCTTCCATGGACACTTTATTCTTTTCCAGCAATGGAATGGGTGGAGAAGGAGATGCAGACATTTTTTATAGTGTGAAACAAAGCGGATGGACTGATTGGTCGACTCCAGTAAACCTTGGAAATCGAATTAACTCTGAGAAGTTTGACGCTTATTTTAGCTACACTGGAAAAAGCGCGTATTGGTCAAGTAACCGAGAAGGCGAACGAAGTGATATCTACATGATTGACATCCTTACGCCACCGCCATTGGTAATTTCATGTGTTGGAACCAATGTATCCGTATATGGTGGAGAAGATGGTTCAGTAGATCTTAGAATTAACGGTGGAGCCGGGCCTTACACCTACAAATGGTCAAATGGCGATAGCTCAGAAGATATCTTCGGATTGAAGGCTGGTGATTACTCGGTTACTGTAATTGACGCCGTTGGGCAAGAAGCAATTACTATGTGTTCATTGGATGAGCCAGAAAAAGTTATCGATCCTGTTGTAGTTAGACAATACGAAAACTACGATTTCAAACACTTGTTCGCTTACAACAAGAACAAGTTGTCTCCAAGCAAGGGAGATTTGAAAAAGTTCTTGAAGTCTATCAAAAAGGATTTGGATGAAGGTCGTACTTCTGTAACGATCAAAATCTACTCTTCTGCTTCAACGGTTCCAACACAAACATTTGGATCCAACGAAGCATTGGCGAACAAGCGTGCGGAGAACATGAAGTACGATCTATTGGATTACTTCAAGAAGAATTACGCAGACAAAGTGAACGTGGTAATTGTCTCTGCGAAAGTAGACGGGCCAGCGTACGAGAACGACGCAGGAAATCGCAGCAAGTACGGACCTTACCAGTTCGTTCGATTAGAAACGGAATAAGATCGGCACAATATAATTTGTATTGGGAATCCGGTAGATGTATGTCTACCGGATTTTTTTGTGCGTTTGATTGTAGGAATAGATGCTGGACTGGAAAACACCAGACGCTAGTCAGATTCAGGTTTTGCAGAAAGAACAGGTCTAGAAGAGAGCGAAGCGAACGGAATGCTAGAAAAAAGAGCAAAGAGAAAAGACAGGTCATAGTCTTTCTTCTTTTAGTGAAGCGGTTCTTTCTTCTTTTTTCTAATTAAACTTAATTGCTTTCACAGGAGAAATACGGCTAATCACGCGACTTGGAATGGTGAGGGCTAAAACACAAACGAGCAGTGTACCTATATTCAGGAAGAGCCAGTGCCAGAAGTTCAATTCAATTGGTACTTGGTTTAAGTAATACACCTTCGGATCTAATGGAATGATTCCATACCATTTCTGAGCGAAGCAAATTCCCAAGCCAATGATATTTCCGATGATCATTCCGCGGCCAATCAAGAAGGAAGCTTGAATCAAAAAGATCTTCTGGATTTTCCAGTTGGTGGCACCGATAGATTTTAAAATTCCAATGAAGTTTGAACGAATCAGAATAAGCACCAACAATGCCGATCCCATGTTGATGATTCCGATAATGATCATCAGAACCAGAATAATAATCACGTTGATGTCCAAGAATCCGAGCCAAACGAAGATGTCGTTCTCATTCTCTTTAATCGATGTCACCTTTAATTGCTCGTTGTGGGGACTTGGAATAAACGAGACTTGCTGGTCTATTTTCTCGTGCAATTCATCCAGTCTCTCCCAATCGTGGACGTTGACCTCAAAACCTCCTACATAATGGTGCGACTGCCCTTTTCCCGGAATGATTTCGTAGGTAATTCGTTTGTAGGGTGTGCTTACGCTGAACTTACCCGTCGATGGATCGAATTCGCGTTTGAGTTCCCCCGTTTCATCCATTTCGCAATTACAAGGTGCATATGGTTCGCCTTCAATGGAAATCTTGACGTAGGCGGTATCTGGAATCGCCGTTGTTTCAATCGGTGCGTAATAATCACCCAAATGATCACTGGCAATGAGTTGAATGATCGTATCGTTTGTTGGGCAGATATAATGAAACTTATTGTTGCTAAAGCCGCGTCCCCAATTATATCGGTGATATCCATTTCCGCCCGTAACATTAGCTCGAAATGCCAATCGTCGGTAAGGAATATTTGGAAAATCTTCGTAGGGATAATCCGTCTTTAAAGTGTCTTCCAGTTCTATCAACGCATGGATACCCCAATCATTCAACACTTGAACGTAGCGCAAATCTCCAAGAACAAATTTCTTATCGAATTCTTCCAATCCCGTCTCGTAAATTCCTGAGATGATAAAATTCTGCTTGATTGGCATGTTCCTAACGAAGAAAGCGCCCACGGTATCTCCCGTTTGGAAATGTAGATCGTCAGCTAGTTTCTTTGAGATTAGTGCCTTGTTCGAAATGCTATCTCCAAATTCAGGAATCTTCCCTTCTACCATGTGCTTCTTGAAGAATGACCAATCATAAGAATCTTCTACTCCTTTGATGACCGTCGCGAAAACGTTTTGTTGGGTTTCTGTTGTGTCTTTTCCGCTCGGTAATTGATACGAAATCTCTTCTTTTTTTGACTGAAACAAAACCGGCTTGTAACCAACGGCATGAATGGATTTAACGCCTTCAATAGCAGCAATTTCCTCGACGAAATCCTGATCCTTTCGAATAGGGTCACTTTCGAAGATACTGTAGTCGCTGGCAGTCATGATGAAGATGTGTGCACCGAAGCCTTTTACTTTTTGGCGAACTTCTTGCTGGAAACCAGTAACAACAGCGAGAGTGACGAGGTTCACAATAACCGCAAGTGCAATGCTGTAAATGGAGATTCGGACAATAGGTCTCGAAACTTTCTTACCTTGCACAACACTCTTGAGCGTTCTTCTTGATATGAAATATTCAAATGCCAATAAAGGGACTGGTTTTCGGCTAAAGTACACAAAGCTTTTTTGCCTGAAAAGCATTTTTATTTTTTTGATTTTTTCGTGCACAGCGAATACCGAAGCGTCTGAACCCAACAAGGATTCAAATGAGAAGGTGAAAGATGAAATCGTAATGATTCCCGAGGTGGGAGCGTCGAAAATGTACGCTTACCTAGATTCATTAAAAGGGAAGAATGTCGCGGTGGTAGGAAATCAAACCAGTTTGGTGGATCAGGTACATCTCGTTGATACCTTGATTAGCAGTGGAATTAAGATTACCAAAGTATTCGCTCCAGAACATGGATTTCGCGGAGAAGCCAATGCCGGAGAGTATGTCGCGAACGGTATCGATCAGCAAACTGGTGTGCCGGTAGTCTCTTTGTACGGGAAGAATAAGAAGCCAAGTGCGGAACAGTTAAGAGGAGTCGATATTGTGGTATTTGATATTCAAGATGTCGGTGTTCGATTCTACACCTACATTTCCACCTTGCATTACGTGATGGAGGCTTGCGCAGAGCAAAATATCCCCGTAATGATTTTAGATCGCCCGAATCCGAATGGACATTACGTCGATGGGCCTGTGTTGGATCCGGAATTTAAATCGTTTGTCGGAATGCATCCAGTGCCGATAGTACATGGAATGACCATCGGTGAATACGGAACTATGATTAATGGCGAAGGATGGTTAAAAGGCGGCATTAAATGCGATTTGACCGTGGTGAAGTGTGACCATTATTATCACAATTCTTACTGGCCTGTTTCCGTGCGCCCTTCTCCGAATTTACGTTCCGATAAATCGATCACATTGTACCCAAGTCTTTGCTTGTTAGAAGCTACCGATGTTACGGTTGGAAGAGGAACGCCTTATCCATTTGAACACTACGGACACCCAGACTTCCCGGATTCATTGGAGTATTCCTTTACCCCAGAGCCTGATTTCGGAGCCAAGAACCCAAAACACAATGGATCGCTTTGCTACGGTGTTAAACCAGAAATCGGAACTTATGATCGACTGAATGAAATTGATCTCAGTTATTTAATCGATGCCTATCAATTATTGAATGGCGATTTATTCCGCGGTAAGAAAACGCGTATGTTCTTTCTGCTTTGTGGTACGGATGAAATCCTAAAGCAGTTGAAAGCAGGAATGACAGAAGAGGAGATTAAGAAGACCTGGCAAGAGGATTTAAACACCTATAAAGAGATGCGAAAGAAGTATCTTTTGTACTATGAGTAGATGAAAGACAAAAAACGGAAAGAAAAAAGAGCAAAGACCTATAATCTACTCGAATTCCGTATTTATCACCAAAAGACGTCAGGTCTAACCAAGAACAAGTCTTTTATCTTTACTCTTTAAGCGACGAAGGAGCGTTCTTATCTCTATTTAAACGTATTGATCTCAGCCGCGTTCGACAACACCTTTTGCTTCAATCCATCCATGTACGCTTCCATACGAGCCAATACCTCAGGGTTCGCAGAACCAATGATTTTCGCAGCAAGAATTCCAGCGTTTTTAGCTCCGTCCAGTGCAACAGTAGCAACTGGGATTCCTCCCGGCATTTGAAGAATGGAAAGGATACTGTCCCAACCATCAATTGAATTTCGAGATTTCACAGGAACACCGATTACAGGAAGTGGCGTCAAAGATGCCGTCATTCCAGGGAGATGTGCAGCGCCACCAGCACCTGCGATGATTACCTTAACACCGCGCTTGTGAGCAGATTTTGCATAGTCGAACATTAATTCTGGAGTACGATGCGCCGAAACGATGTTCACTTCCGTTTCAATGTTCAATTCTTTCAGAATGTCGATAGCTTCTTGCATTACCGGCATATCCGACGTACTTCCCATGATAATTCCAACTTCTGCTGCCATGTTATAGATTTTGCCGTAAAAATAAGGAATCCCCAATAAAGAGATATTACCACCACCGAACTGGGAAGCCCAGAGAATATCTTCAACCGCAAAGGCGCAAGGGAGCAAGACAAATTTATGTAGAATGAGTAGGGGCGCAAGGGATTATGACGGCGTCATAATCTAGCGTTCATTACCAATTAAATACAGCCCTTCAGATAGCGCCTTTTGCGCCTTTGCGGTAAAAAGAAAATTTAGATGTTTAAACTTGACCTACAATCGAATCTGACCAGCATCGGTCAAGTCAGCATGATTCTCTAGATTGTCAACGCCCCAGTTTTCCATTTCAGCTTCCGTCCATAGTTCCGGGAAGAAAATACGACGCTGATATCTTGGGTGCATGTACTTTTGCCATTCACTTCCACCTGTAGCTTCTGCGGTTTCATTTCCGCTTTCCAAATATTTTCTCGCTGCATTGAGGTGATGCATCACCCATTTCACATTTACCGTATGATCGTAATGGCGCATCGAGTTGATCAGATCCAAATCCTTACGATCTTCATCAGGAAGTGTTTTGAATTTCGTCCAAAGGTTGATCGAATTGTATTCCTTCATGAAGCCAATGAAATCGTCCTTGTATTTATCCTCGAAGTTGGAAAGAAGTTTAGTTTTCTTGCCCGTCTTATGATCCAATCCTGCTGCTTGCCAATACAAGTGATTGAAAGCATGATTGTACGGAGTATTTCTATCAATTGAACTTCTGAAACGATAATCAATCAAGTTGATCAATTCCGTGGAAGCGAACTCAATTTTACGGTACTGTGCACTTTGGAATCCACTGGCTGGAGTAAGCGTATCACGGAACTTCATGTATTGATCTACGTCCATTCCGTCGCCCATAATCGTAAAGGAGTTGGCCAGCATATCGAAGTAACGACTGATGCGATCCAAGTGCTTCGTAAATTTCTTCGTTGAGATGCTTTCATCATGCGAAACTTGATCCATCTCCCAAAGAATCATTTTGAAAAGCAATTCATTGATCTGATGGTACATGATAAAAACCATCTCATCTTTGAGATTGGTGCGTTGAATCTGAAGCCCAAGCAATGATTCTACCTGAATATAATCCCAATACGTAATGGGTTCGGCATGAAGTAATCCGGATAAATACGTGTCAGGATTTTGTCCCATGGCGCCATACTTCTCGTCAATGGCTTTCAGTAGTTCTTCTCTTGTCATAAGTGCAGGTAATCTTGCTTCCAAATGTACGGAAATCTTCGCGCTGCAAACATGATATTAATCAGTTGTATGTTGGATTTCAACGGATTTTAAAGCCCTAGCGTAGATTTTAACAGGGGATAGGCGGTGCGACTGATAGGAACAATGTTTCCATCTAGTAGCGTCGCGCGATAACTGTTCTTTTCGAACGATTCAATCTTACTTAGTGCATCAATATTGATAATGTAAGATCGATGAATCCGCATGAATTTTTCCGCTGGAAGAGCTTTTTCATAATGTCCCATCGTCTTTTTCTTGAGGTGATAGCCGTCTTTGGTGTGAATTTTCACGTAATCATCATAGGCCTCAATAAAGATGACGTCAACGGTTGGAATGATCTTGATTTCACCTCCGTCTTTCACTACGATTCTCAAATGTTCATCAGATCGTGACTGCGCAAGATTTTGAAATTGTTCTGGTGTGCTTGGAACATTCGAATCCATCCATTTGTTTATCGCCTTTTCAAATCGATCTTTGGCGAACGGTTTTAATAAATAATCTACTGCGGATGTTTCAAACGCCTTGATGGCATATTCATCAAAAGCCGTGGTAAAGATGACCGCTGGCGGCTCGTCAATAAGTTCCAACATCTCAAATCCATTGATTTTTGGCATTTGAATGTCCAGGAAAACCAATTCGGGATGATGTTCTTCAATGGCCTTTAATCCTTCAAAACCGTTTGGGCATTGGGCCACAATTTCGAGTTCTGGAAACGCTTTCAAGTAAGATTCCACAACAGATCTTGCCAAAGGCTCATCGTCAATAATGATTACTTTTTTCATAGTTGCGGAATTTTAAGCGTTGCTGTGAAGATCGAATTTTTCGTTTGAGTTTTCAAGAGATTGCTCCGTTGGTAGATCAGCAACAGTTTACGTTGAACCGATTGAATCCCGAAGCCCGTTCCTTTATTCGTCTGCTGCGTAATAGCATCAAAAGGGTTAGAAACCTCAATAAGTAAATTGTTCTCATCCATTTGCGCCGAAATGGTTATTGTAACTGCATCGGTGTTGCCATACAATCCATACTTGATAGCGTTTTCAATCATCGGTTGCAGAATTAGGAAGGGAAGTTGCTTCGATAAAAGTTCATCGTCCAATTGGTACTCCACCTTCAATCGATCACCGAATCGTACTTTTTCAATCTCTGTATAAAGTCGTAAGTGTCTAATTTCTTCCTCCAGGGAAACCAATTCGTTCTGATGCTGTTGTATCGATCCACGCATAAACTCCGAGAGCAATTGCACCATTTTCTGGGCTTCTTCCGGATTCGACATGGTAAGTGCGTTGATGGAATTCAAGCTGTTGAACAAGAAATGCGGCTTCAATTGTTGTTGAATGCTATTGATCTCTATCTGCACCATATCGCGCTGTTGAGCTACGGCGAGTTTCTTAGCTTCATCTTCACGGATTTGTCGTCGTGCACTCCATTGGCGCAAATGCACAAACGAGAAAAGAAGACTAAGAATGATAATGCGGTAAGCAAATGTGAAGTACAGATACCCTTTGTAATCATCATCAATTGGATGACGAAGCCTAGTACTTATGAAATAATTTCCGGTCAGGGTGATTCCCAGAAGCAAAACAATGAGTGCTGTATTGCCTGTGTTAAAGGCAAGTTTGGAATTGTAGTAGCGTTGAATGACATCAAGTAAGAAGATGCTCAGGGTGATGAAAGCGAAAATTGATATCGTATCAACGAATACCGTTTGATAGTGAAATCCAATTGCCCTCAGATTTAAAAACAATGCAAAGACAAGCAACGATGTGATAATCATTGCCTGCCATTGCACAGAATACGCTATTTTTTTGAGTGCTTCGGTCACTACACGTAACTCTTGATTTCTACGCCGCCAAAGACGCACGATCCTTCAAGGGTGACAACTTTGTTTTCGTCGACCTGAGCGCTATCCATAATTCCTCGCTGGTCTTCAACAGCACCGAACACGGCAGATACTTCTGAATGCACTTGCCAATTCGATGGTACGATGATCGTTACGCCACCAAATGCCGTTCGAGTATTGATTGTTATCGGTTGTTGAATATCAGCTTTGGAAAGATTGATCTCGGTTCCTCCGAAAGTGGTGGAGATATCAGCGCCGCGAAAGTTTTGACTTGTAACGTTCTTTTTAACACCACCAAACAGAGTTGTCGCCTCGATAAAATCGTCTCCGGTTATGTCGATGTCCTCATCGAACATGACATGTTCCCGCGAACGTTTTTTTTTTGAACCGAAGAGGTTCAAGGCTTTACCAAGCATTCCCACCCCGAAGGCGATGACAAGTACCGGTAGGACCATTTTAGCATCGATCCATTGCGGGTAATAGTCATCTAGAAGGAAGGCAGACCCGACAGCAATCATTGCATATCCCATAAACGCTTTGAATCTGTGTCGCACTAAGGAAACAATTCCGGCAGCGATCAAAATACTTTTCCATGAAAGTAATCCGTCAGGAATAGCAACTCCTGATTGTTGCGCCAAGAATACAGAACCAAAGAAAATTACGAAGAGTCCTGCAAGGATTTTCGAGTTTTGGTTAAACGGTTTGTGATGTCTTCTTCTCATAACTTGTTGTTTGATGATTCAAATGTATGATGGTGGTTGAGGTATTAAAAGAGGAAATCGGTGAACTGTGGGTATAATTCGGTGAATAGTGGAAGTGTTTTTAAATTGTCGGTGGATGGTGGATATTTTCGGATCGTAAGCAGAAAGCAGAAAGCAGAAAGCAGAAAGCAGAAAGCAGAAAGGCCTTTTGCCTTCTACTTTTAGCCTTCCGCCTTAATTCTTGCAAAAAAAGGCCGCCCTTTCGAACGACCTTCTTCTTACTATTCTTCAGAACTTATAATGTTCCGCGTTTCTCCTGTTCACGCTCAATAGATTCAAACAATGCCTTAAAGTTTCCGGCACCGAATCCACGAGCTCCCATACGTTGAATGATCTCGAAGAACAATGTAGGACGATCTTCTACGGGCTTCGTAAAGATCTGCAAAAGGTATCCTTCCTCATCCGCATCGATCATGATCCCCAAACCTTTTAAGGTTTCGATATCCTCACGCAACTCATGGTTATGTGCCAACAAACGATCTGGAACGGCTTTGTAGTATTCATCAGGAGGTGTACTCAAGAACTCTACGCCTCGTTTACGCATGTCCGATACCGTTGAAATGATATCGTTCGTAGCGACAGCGATGTGCTGTACACCTGGACCTTCGTAGAAATCTAAGTACTCTTCAATCTGAGACTTTTTCTTTCCTTCCGCCGGCTCGTTGATTGGGAATTTGATGCGCCCGTTACCGTTACTCATAACTTTACTCATCAAAGCCGAGTACTCAGTGTGAATTTGCGAGTCATCGAAGGATAGGAAGTTCTCGAAGCCCATTACGTCCTCGTACCACTTTACCCAAATGTTCATTTCGTTCCATCCAACGTTTCCTACCATGTGGTCGATGTATTTCAAACCAACCGGCTCAGGGTTGTAATCGGATTTCCACTCAACAAAACCAGGCATGAATGGCCCGTCGTATTTTTTGCGCTCCACGAACATGTGAACCGTTTCTCCATACGTGTAAATTCCAGCAAGAACTACTTCTCCGTGTTCGTCAGTTTCAACAGTTGGTTCCATGTACGATTTCGCACCACGACTAGTAGTTTCTTCGTACGCTTTGCGCGCGTCCTCTACCCACAATGCCACTACTTTCACTCCGTCTCCGTGTTTTACGATGTGATCGTTGATTGGCGACTTCGAGTTTAATGGAGTTGTAAGAACCAACTTGATTTTATCTTGTTTTACTACGTAAGAGACAGAATCAGTGGCTCCTGTCTCCAATCCGCGGTATGCATAGGATTGGAACCCAAACGCTGTTTTGTAGAAATGGGCCGCTTGTTTGGCATTCCCCACATAAAATTCTACATAATCCGTTCCCAACAAGGGTAGGAAATCCTGCGCTCCTTCAAAGATTTTTTCCAATCCGTAGTCTACGTTCTGAATGTCTTTGCTCATAATCTAATGTTTTAGTGTAGCCACGATTGGTAGTAATCTTCCACTTCCAATTCCAAGGCTTGTTTTGTTAATTTCAAAGGTTTAAATGTGTCTACCATAACGGCTAATTCTTCCGTCTCTTTTTGTCCGATGCTACGCTCGTACGCTCCCGGGTGTGGCCCGTGAGGGATTCCAGCAGGGTGCAGAGTGATCTGACCACGTTCAATGTTGTTTCGACTCATGAAGTCTCCATCCACATAATACAAAACTTCGTCCGAATCAATGTTGCTGTGATTGTAAGGAGCTGGAATTGCATCCGGATGGTAATCATATAAACGCGGTACAAAGGAACAAATTACAAACGCATCTGTTTCAAAAGTTTGATGAACTGGTGGCGGTTGGTGTACACGACCTGTCAATGGTTCGAAATCGTGGATAGAAAATGCATACGGATAATTGTATCCATCCCAACCCACAACATCAAACGGGTGCGAAGCATAATTGTACGAGTACAAAATTCCTTCTTTCTTAGTTTTTACAAGGAAATCTCCCGTTTGGTCGTGAGTTTCCAATTCATGTGGTGGACGAATATCACGCTCACAGAACGGTGAATGCTCCAATAATTGTCCGAACCAGTTACGGTAGCGCTTTGGAGTATAAATTGGACGACGGGATTCAATCACAAACAGGCGATTTTCTTCAGTGTCAAAATCGATTTGATAAATCATTCCTCGTGGAATTACGAGGTAGTCACCGTAGGCAAAATCGATGTTTCCAAGTTGTGTGCGCAATTTTCCACTTCCTTCATGGATGAAAATTACTTCGTCACAATCTGCATTTTTATAGAAGTAATCACGCATTGATTTTTTCGGTGCTGAAAGTACCAAAGTCACATCGCTGTTCGTCAACATCGGAACACGGCTTTCCAAAAAGTCATCTTTCGGAGCCGCTTTGTAGCCCATGAAACTGCGCATACGCAATTGCTTTTCCATGGCTACTTCTGGGTTGGCATCTACCGCCTCAACGAAATCTTTCACAATCGTTGGTGGGTGATTGTGGTACAACAAACTCGACATTCCATCGAATCCAATAGTACCGAAAAGTTGTTCTTGATACAGTTCGCCATTTTCTTTGCGGTAAACTGTATGTCGTTTTTGGGGGAACTTCCCCAGTTTATGATAAAAAGGCATAATCTTTCTTTAGGTAAATTGAATACTGTTTGATCAATAACAGGGAAGGGGACTCACTCAGGATTCCTTTTGTTCAAGTAGTTCAAATGCAGTTTAAGTTCAGTCCACATAGTTTAAAATTAGCGAACATGGCGAAAATACACCCTTCTTAGAGGGAAAAAAATGATTATTGTCATAAAAGTCAAGAATCCCCGTTTTTTTACTTCCTGACTAGGAAATTTGTCAAATAATAATTCTATTTGTTGGCACAATTTGGACGTATGGCAGAGAAGATTTTAATTATCGGAGCTGGAGGGCAGATTGGTACTGAATTGGTACTAAAGCTGCGCGAGATGAAAGGTGAGGAGAACGTTATTGCGGCAGATATTCGAGACAATTGTCCGGAAGTAATCGCAAATGGCCCTTATGTGAAAATGGACGTCATGGATCGCGATTTTGTCCGAAAGTTCATCATCGATAATGAAATCAAGCAAGTGTATTTGTTAGCTGCATTGTTAAGTGCAACTGCAGAGAAAAATCCAGATTTTGCATGGCGATTGAACATGGAAGGTCTCTTTACCATCCTTGATTTGGCAAAAGAAAAGCACCTGAATAAGATCTTCTGGCCAAGTTCGATTGCAGTTTTCGGGCCAACAACTCCAAAGGAAAATACGCCTCAGCGAACGGTGATGGAACCAAGTACGGTGTATGGGATTTCCAAACAAGCGGGAGAGCGATGGTGCGAATACTATTTCAAGAATTTTGGTGTCGATGTACGAAGTATTCGCTATCCAGGATTGATTTCGTACACAAGTTTGCCGGGCGGCGGAACCACGGATTATGCCGTTGATATCTTCTATCAAGCTAAAATTTCCAACAGTTTCACCAGCTTTCTGACAGAAAATACTGCGTTGCCGATGATGTTCATGGAAGACGCCATTCGCGCAACAATTGAATTGATGGAAGCGCCTATTGAACAAGTGAAAGTACGATCGTCGTATAACTTGGGTGGAATTAGCTTTACGCCGAAACAATTGGCCGATGCGATTCGCGAGGAAAGCCCAGGATTTACTATTGATTATGCTCCAGATTTTCGACAGCAAATCGCCGATACTTGGCCTGGTTCGATTGATGATAGCGATGCCAAAAATGACTGGGGTTGGAAAGAGAAATACGATCTTAAAGAACTGGTAAAAACCATGTTGGAAAACGTCAACACATCGTTAATTCAAGACTAAACACGTTAAATATCAAACAATTACCTCTTTATTTAACCGTTTTATTCATCGACAAAAATGACCCATTCAGCGAAAAGTCCTATCAATTCTTTGGAAACGGGCATCGTATTTGTATATTCGATTCTAGAACTGAATACTCCCGAACGATAAAATAACTGAGAGATGACCAAACATGCTTTACTACTACTAGGTGTCTTTGTCGGGATTTGTGTATTCCCTTCACTCGCTGGTAACGATCAGGGAGAGCCGCTCAACCAAAAAGTTGATGGTAAAAAACAAGGGAAATGGATCTACTTTGGAAAGGATAAACCGGAATTAGGATATCCTGCCGAAGGGAAAGTGGAAGAAGGAAATTACAAAGACGATCGTAAGGAAGGTACTTGGATCAAGTATCACAATGATGGAAAAACTCCGAAACTCAAGGGGGAATATCACAACAACAGACCAGCAGGAGCTTACGAGAAAATCGGTGCCAATGGTGTCGTAACTGAGCGTGGTACGTTCAACAAAGGAAAGTACACTGGAAAATTGGAGCGTTTCTACGAAGATGGAAGCGTGAAATATGTTGGAAACCACAATGAGAATGGAGTAGAGGAAGGGAAAATTGTTCACTACTATCCGAACGGACAAGAAGAGTTTGTTTACGAAGCGGTAGATGGTAACCCAACTGGGCAAGCCATTCGTTATTACGAAAACGGGAACATCAAAGAAATTATCACTTTCGGTGCTGATGGAACGCCAATCGATAAGGAATACCGCGAGCCGGTAGATCCAATCACGCCAGTGAATAATCCAGATTTCCAGAATACAGAACGTCCGCCTTCAATTGGTACGCAGCCAAGAACAGGAGGAACGCCATTCAAACCAAACGGATACAACAAAGTCTTCAACGACAATGATGAGATCTGGCAAGATGGAGATTTCAAGAACGGAAGGTTGTTCGAAGGAAAGGTGTATGTCTATGATGATGACGGAATTTTATTGAAAGTTCGTGTCTTCAAGAATGGATTCTACCACTCGGACGGACAGCTTTAACGATTAAGTAAAATATTTCGAAAGCCTCGGTGATTTTCACTGAGGCTTTCTTGCGTTCAATCCCTATATTTGTTGGAATCAACTACCAATCAATGGCAAAGAAAAAAGGTACTACTACGTTCTCAATTCCGGACTTTACACAGTCGCCGCGAATTGATAAAGTAGGTGTCGAGGAACGTGTCTCCAGATTTCAAAAACGAAGTATTAAGAAAGAAGCTAAAATGCAAGGATTGCGTATGGCTCTTAATATGATCGATTTGACAACGCTGGAAGGAAAGGACACACCTGGCAAAGTAAAACAAATGTGTTTCAAAGCAGCGCATCTTCATGATGTTCACCCTGGACTTCCAACAGTCGCTGCGGTTTGTGTTTATCCATCTATGGTGGCAACAGCAAAGAAAGAGGTCGAAGGAACCGGTATTAAAGTCGCTTCTGTATCTACAGCTTTTCCTGCAGGGCAGGCTCCGTTAGATGTAAAGATTACAGATACCAAGTTTGCAGTAGACGCAGGTGCTGACGAAATCGATATGGTAATTTCACGAGGAAAGTTCCTAAGTGGAGAGTACAATTTTGTATTTGACGAAATCGCTGCTATCAAAGAAGAGTGTGGTAAGGCACGCCTCAAGGTGATTCTGGAAACAGGTGAATTGGTAACTCTAGATAATGTGCGTCGTGCAAGTGATATCGCAATGTACGCAGGTGCCGACTTTATTAAAACGTCTACAGGGAAGATTCAACCGGCTGCAACCATGCAGGTAACCTATACGATGTTGGAAGCCATTCGTGACTTTAAACTGAAAACAGGAATTCAAGTGGGGATGAAACCGGCAGGAGGAATTTCCAATTCGAAGTTGGCCTTACACAATTTGGTGATGGTGAACGAAGTACTCGGTTCCGAATGGCTAACGAACGAATGGTTCCGATTTGGAGCAAGCAGCTTGGCGAACGATGTACTAATGCAAATCATGAAAACAGAAACGGGCGTGTACCAATCGTCTGATTATTTCTCAATCGACTAAACATGGCAAAGAAAAACGAAAAGATAAATTGGGAATACGCTCCTGCACCGGAAAGTACAGGGCACGTCAATTTGAAGGAACAATACGATTTGTTCATCGATGGGAAATGGGTAAAACCGGATTCTGGAAAGTATTTTGACAGCACTAACCCGGCTAACAAAAAGAAATTGGCTTCTGTAGCGCATGCGAATGAAAAGGATGTCGATAAGGCAGTGAAAGCCGCTCGTAAGGCATATACAAATATATGGTCGAAGATGGAGCCGTCTGAGCGCGCCAAATACATTTACCGCATTGCTCGTTTGATGCAAGAACGCGCACGTGAGTTTGCTGTAATTGAATCTTTGGATGCAGGGAAAGTCATTCGTGAATCACGCGATGTAGATGTGCCGTTGGCTTGCAATCATTTCTTCTATTATGCGGGTTGGGCGGATAAATTGGAATACGCATTTCCAAACCGTGAGGTGAGTTCGCTCGGTGTTGCAGGACAAATCATCCCATGGAATTTCCCATTGTTGATGGCGGCCTGGAAGATTGCACCGGCATTAGCAACTGGTAATACGGTAGTGCTGAAACCGGCTGAAACGACTTCTCTGACAGCATTGAAACTTGCCGAAATTATTGAAGAGTCGGGATTGCCTGCAGGAGTGGTAAACATTGTAACAGGTTACGGCGATACGGGAGCAGCTATTGTGAATCACGAGGATGTAGATAAGATTGCTTTTACCGGATCAACGGCTGTTGGGAAAATCATTCAGAAAGCGATTGCTGGAACACATAAGAAGTCCACTTTAGAATTGGGAGGTAAATCTGCCAATATCATTTTGGATGACGCTCCCTTGGATCAAGCAGTAGAAGGAATCGTGAACGGAATCTTCTTCAACCAAGGACATGTTTGTTGTGCCGGATCACGCTTGTTTGTTCAGGAATCCGTGGCCGATCAAGTAATTGAGAAATTGAAGCACCGAATGAATTCGTTGATCGTTGGCGATCCTTTGGATAAGAATACGGATATCGGAGCGATTAACTCCAAAGAACAATTAGATGTAATCAACTCTTACTTGAAAATTGGTCAGGCAGAAGGAGCTACAATGTACCAAGCGGATTGCGCCGTTCCGTCTAGCGGATATTACTGCCGACCGACGTTATTCACCGATGTTGCGCAATCAAGCAGAATCGTGCAAGAAGAAATTTTCGGGCCGGTACTTACCATTCAAACCTTCCGAACGGTGGATGAAGTCATTCAAAAAGCGAACAACACGCCATACGGACTTGCCGCAGGTGTTTGGACGGATAAAGGATCACGCATTTTCAACTTAACAACGAAACTTCGCGCTGGAGTTGTGTGGGCGAATACTTATAACAAATTCGATCCTACTTCGCCATTTGGTGGATATAAGGAAAGCGGATTTGGAAGAGAAGGCGGATTACACGGATTGGAAGCATACGTAAAACTAAATTAAGATGGCACGATTGGAAGTATTGAAAACATATAAGATTTACATCGGAGGAAAGTTTCCTCGTACAGAGTCGGGCCGTTATTATAGCCCAAAGAATGCCAAAGGTGAGGCTTTGGGGAATATTTGCTTGTCTTCCCGGAAAGATGTTCGAAATGCCGTTGTAGCGGCCAGAAAAGCGTTTGGAGGTTGGTCCGAGCGTGCAGCATTCAATCGCGGACAGATTTTGTACCGCATCGGTGAGATGTTGGAAGGACGCAAGGCTCAGTTTATCGAAGAATTGCAGTTGCAGGGAGCCACCAAAGCGAAAGCTGAAAAGGAGGTTGCTGTTGCCATCGATCGCTTGATCTATTATGCGGGTTGGTGTGATAAGGTAAGTCAAGTGAGTGGAGGGGTGAATCCAGTAGCTTCTTCTCATTTCAATTTCTCGGTAAATGAACCGATGGGCGTAGTGGGAGTAGCCGCTGATCAGTCAACTTCTTTGATTGGATTGGTGTCGCAAATTGCTCCGGTGATTGCTGCAGGAAATTCGTGTGTAGTAATCGCAGCTGAAGAACTTCCGTTGTGTTCCATTACGTTCGCGGAAGTATTGAATTCATCTGATGTTCCGGGTGGTGTAGTAAATATTCTAACCGGAAGTTTGGATGAAATGCTCAAGCCAATGGCGACTCACATGGATGTGAATGCGATAGTGTACACTGGAAACGATGCTGAAACATTGAATAGTATTCAGGAATTTGCCGTAGAAAACCTGAAGCGTGTTCGTCACTATCCACAAGATTGGATGGATGCCAAAGCACAAGGGCTGCATTATATTACAGACGTCATGGAATTAAAAACGACATGGCACCCAATTGAGAATATTGGTGGTGCGACTTCGTCGTATTAAAATATTCCCGTTGTAGTCCTCAAGAAAACATACAAAAAAGCCGCTCCATTTGGAGCGGCTTTCACATAGCAACCAAGGTTGATTAGCGTAGTGTAAATACGATTGGTAGGCTACATCTCGTTCGTACTTTTTTACCTTTTACTTCACCAGCTTCCCATTTTGGCATCGCGCGTACAATTCGTTTTGCTTCGCGATCCAGATCTTTGGAAACTCCGCGTTCTACTTTAACGCCGGTGATAGATCCGTCTTTTTCAACTACGAATGAAAGGTAAACTCGTCCTTGTTCTTCCATATCGATTGAAACTTCCGGGTATTCAATGTTGTTTACAATAAATCGTGTCAATTCTGCTTGTCCACCAGGGAATGCTGCTTCCACATCCGGGAAATCGATGATTGCCGGTGGTGGAGTACGGATAACGGTCGGCCCCGGTGTTGGTGCTGGTGGCGGTACCGGCGGCATTGCAACAGGCGGTGTTGGCGTGTTATCGATAGAGTCGATTTGTGCTTGCGGTGGAGCAACATATTCCTCCTCATCAAATTGTGGTTCGTTTTGAGGGGTATCGGGCTCTTCTTGTACAAAGTGAACTACTTCATCTCCAGCCGATGCTTGACTGATCAATTCTTCTTCTACGGGCGTAACGTAGGAGAAGGAGGCAAGAATCAATCCTCCCGTAAATAAGAATCCAGTGAGAGCCAATGGCATTCTCATTGAATCCAATCTTTTTTCATTGCTTTTTTTAGTTTCCATAACGTTCGGTATTAATGATTTTAAGTTGAACGTTGAAAACGGTGCAAAATTTATACCAAAAAAAATCCCGGTCGTGAAACCGGGACTCTATCTAGTATGTAGATAATTTTAGTTCAGTGTAAATACGATTGGAAGACGACAACGCGTTGCCACTTTCTTACCTCCCGCTTCACCTGGGACCCACTTCGGCATAGAACGTACTACACGTTTTGCCTCGCGGTCTAAATCTTTCGATACTCCTCGCTCAACTTTTACTTGAGAGATAGTTCCGTCTGCACCAACAACAAAAGACAAGTACACTTTACCTTGCTCGTCCATGTCAATAGATGTTTCCGGATACTGAATATTATTTACAATGTACGACTGCAATGCTGCAGCGCCACCAGGGAAAGATGCTTCTACATCTGGGAAGTCAATAATCTCCGCTTTCTTAGCTTTTTTCTTCGCAGGCTTCACTTTTGGTGGTGGAGCAACTGGAGGAGCAGCTTTTGGCTCTTTCTCTTCGTTTTCTTTTTCTACAACTTCTTCAGTCGGAGGAGGTGTTGCTTCAACCTGTTCTTGTTGTTCTTCTTGCACTACTTCCTCTTCTGGTTGTTCTTGAACTTCAACCCCAGAGTTGTTCTCACTGATCTGAGAATCAGACAAACCTTGATCTTCTACCGCCGTTTCGAAGGTAAATGATGCAAGCAAGACTCCTGAAACAAACAGAAATCCAATCAATGCAAGCGCCCACTTTACGCGCTCAATGTCTACGGATTCGGTCTTTTTGATCTCCATAATTCGTTGTTTAATCTTTGTAAATATATTAAAAAATGGTGCAAAATGCGTACCAAAAAATCAATAACATTTGTTGTACAGTACTCGAAACGACAAGATCCCCATTCCGGTTCCAGCAAAGTCAAAAATCAGGTTCCAAAGCAACAATTCAGAATTGGCGTGTTGGATCCAGTAAATGCTCTCTGCTGCTGCGATGGTTAATAGTGCCACAGCGGGTACAATTACAAATGCCTTTCTCTTCAGTACAGCAAACCGTAGCTGTCGGTTCAATCCAGACAGCCATAAATGCGAAAATCCTACGAAAAGAAGTCCGTGAACAAGCGATCGTGCGGGCAATCCACCGAATACACGAAGTATCGGTTCATCGACTGGTGTAAGGAACAACAGCCACATGAAAAGGTACCAAATAGTACCGGGAAGTAAATATCGAACGATCACGTTCTAAAGAATTACTTGATCAAATCTCCGTATGCCTCAGCAGATAGAAGGCCTTCCAATTGAGAAGCATCCGAAATGGTTACTTTCACCATCCAACCATCACCGTAAGGATCACTGTTTACTTTCTCTGGATTTGCTTCCAAATCTTCATTGAATTCAGCGATTTCACCAGAAACAGGCATGAACAAATCAGAAACCGTTTTTACCGCTTCGATAGATCCGAAAACTTCCTCGGCATCCAATGTTTCACCTTCCGTCTCAATCTCAACGAATACGATATCACCCAATTCGCTCTGTGCGAAATCAGTAATTCCAATGACAGCAGTGTCGCCTTCAACGCGCACCCATTCGTGATCTTTAGTGTACTTTAATTCTGCAGGGATATTCATCTTAATACAATTTAGGTGTGGCAAATGTAACCTTTTTCCGCACCAAAGTGCACTTCATCACCCCCGAAGTTCTGCACAAACGATTTCATCTTTTTAACTAATTTTGATTCTTATGGTAAATCAGGAGCAACTGAAAGAATTTCGATCTCGAATCGATACGATTGGTGATTATTTGAAAATCAATGAGAAGCGCTTGCAACTCAGTGAGGAAGAACTAAAATCGCACGATCCTGATTTCTGGAATGATCCCAAGGCGGCGGAAATTCAGATGAAGAAAATTCGTGGATTGAAAGCCTGGGTAACTGAGTTCGATGGGCTTAATGAAATTTTTGGCGATCTCGAAGTTCTGCTCGAATTTATCAAGGAAGGCGAAGGTTCTGAAGAAGAATTGGATGCTCTAGCACAAAAATTATCGGAAGGCGTGGAGGCACTTGAGCTGAAAAACATGCTTTCTAGTGAAGAAGATAGTTTGAGTTGTGTAGTTCAAATTACTGCTGGAGCAGGAGGAACGGAAAGCTGTGATTGGGCATCCATGCTTATGCGAATGTATTCCATGTGGGGACAGAAAAACGGATATTCCATCAAAGAGTTGAACATGCAAGACGGCGATGTCGCTGGAATCAAGCAAGTAACACTGGAATTTAACGGAGAATTCGCCTTTGGATATTTGAAAGGAGAGAATGGCGTGCACCGATTGGTGCGTATTTCACCCTTTGATTCGAATGCGAAACGACATACTTCTTTTGTGTCCGTTTACGTCTATCCACTTGTGGATGATTCCATTGAAATTGCAGTCAACCCAGCCGATATTTCATGGGAAACTTTCCGATCGGGAGGTAAAGGAGGTCAGAATGTAAACAAGGTAGAAACGGCCGTTCGATTGCGTCACGCACCTTCAGGAATTATTATTGAAAACTCTGAATCCCGCTCTCAATTGGGGAATAAGGAGAAAGCGATGCAATTGTTGAAATCGCAATTGTATGAGTTGGAATATCGTGCGCGCATGGAAAAACGCGCGGAGATCGAAGCGGATAAGAAGAAAATTGAATGGGGATCGCAAATTAGAAATTACGTCATGCAACCATATAAATTGGTGAAAGACGTACGAACAGGACACGAAACCAGTAACGTGGACGCGGTCTTGAATGGAGATTTGGACGATTTTTTAAAGGCTTACTTGATGGCCTACGGAAACTAAACTTATGGCAGAATATACAGTATATCACAATCCACGCTGTTCAAAAAGCCGACTGGCGTTGCAGTATTTGGAGGCGGAAGGAAAAGACTTTGACATTGTTGAATATTTGAAAGAAATTCCTACGGCAGACACCATGGACGACATCCTGAACAAATTGGGAATGGAACCTGAAGCGCTTTTGCGCAAGAATGAAGCAGATTATAAGCAAAACTTCAAAGGAAAAGAACTTTCAAGAACTGAATGGATTGAAGCTATGCGAACCTTTCCAAAATTAATTGAGCGTCCGATCGTTATTAAAGGAAAGAAGGCAGTAGTAGCACGTCCAGCGGAGAAAATTGCTGAATTGGACTAATTATTGAGATTCGTTTGTGAAAATTTTGCGGGTCTAATGGCAGAATTGCATTATATTTGCCCCCGCGTTTTAAGAGACCTTTTACATGAATCTGCAAACGATACTAACAAGAACGGAAAACAATTTCGGTCAACGACTTATTGAGTGGAGTGCCTCTCGTGGAATTGCTACCGAAGATTTCGACCCTCGCTCTGAGGAGTTGCCAGATGGAATGTTGCTCATTAACGCCAATCAGGACTTTATCAAGGAAGATATTGAATTGCACGATCAATTCGATAAGAAACACATCCCAACGCAGAAGATTGATATCAACGGAACGTTGCAGGTGGCGATTTCTAACTTCAACCTATGGTTAACGTCGAATAAATGTCAGCGCGTCTTGATCATCGGTTCGGATGATTTGTTGCAAAACGAGAATTTAGAGCGCTTCTTGGAGAAGATTTGATCTACTTCATCGGCATCGCATCGCCGACCTTTTCAAATTCACTATCTACCGTTTCCCATAATTCAATACGATTTCCTTCTGGATCTTCGATGTGCAGATATTTTCCGTAACTGTAGCTTTCAATGGCATCGACAATTGTCACGTTTGCAGCTTCCAACTGCGTCTTAAACGTTTCTAGATCATCCACGCGAAAGTTGAGCATTGCTTGTTGATTCGGATCTCCAAAATAATCGCTAGAGGCCTCAAAAGTTCCCAACTGATATCCTTTGGTTGGATGCGTGTCGCCATTAAATTCGAACAGAACCCCATAAGCATTCGGTGCCATGCCCAATACATCTTTGTACCAGATACGCATTGCTTCAGGATTTTGAAATTTGAGGAATACGCCCCCCAATCCAATTACTTGAGCCATAAAGTTTCGTTTCTTCCGAAATTAGGCAATTTCGACAGAAGCTTCTTCAAAAACAGGCAGTTCGATTTGATTTCTGAGTAAATCTTCCATGGTTTCGCGCTCACGAATGAGGTGTGCTTCGCCGTTATAGATTAATACTTCCGCCGGACGGAAACGAGAGTTGTATTGATTCGCCATACTGAAAGCATAGGCGCCAGCATTAGAAATAGCCAAGACATCTCCTTCGCGCACTTCATTCAACAAACGATCATGTCCCAGCGTGTCGCTTTCACAGATATAACCAACGATGGAATACAATTTCTTTTCGCCTGATGTATTGCTGATATTTTCGATATGATGATATGCGTTATAGAACATGGGGCGAATCAAGTGATTCTGACCACTGTCCACTCCTGCAAAAACGGTAGACGTAGTTTGTTTCACAACATTGGTACGAACCAAGAATTTCCCGGCTTCACTTACGATGTATTTTCCAGGCTCGAACCATAACTCTAAATCACGACCGTAACTTTCACAGAAATTCTGGAAGGATTCCGCAATTCTAGCTCCAATGGTTTCGATATCCGTTACGATGTCGCTGTCTTTGTATCCGACCTTGAATCCACTTCCGAAATCCATAAATTCTAAATCTGGGAAATGATTGGCCGCTTCGTACAACAATGCTGCGCCACGAAGGAATACATCCGCATCGATGATATCGCTTCCCGTGTGCATGTGCAATCCACGGATGTTTAAGCCATAATGCTCAGCAATGCGCTCAATATGTCGTACTTGATGGATAGAGATTCCAAATTTCGAATCGATATGCCCAACCGAAATATTGCTGTTACCTCCAGCCATAATGTGCGGATTGATTCGAATGCAAACCGGAACGCTTCCTCCATATTCGCTTCCGAACTTTTCTAACATGTTTAGATTGTCCAAATTGATGTGGACACCCAATTCCACCGCGTGTCGGATTTCTTCAAAGGAAACACAGTTTGGAGTGTACATAATTGATTCTGGCGCGAATCCTGCATGTAATCCAAGACGTACCTCTTGAATAGAGACGGCGTCCAATCCAGCGCCTTCGTTTTTCAATAAGCGAAGAACGTTGATGTTACTCAAGGCTTTCATAGCGTAGTGCAATTTAACGTCCAAGGGTTTGAATGCCGCGTGAAGTTTACGGTATTGATTGGTAATACTGTCCGCATCGTAAACATAGGTGGGCGTTCCGTAATTATTGGCAACGTCTAAAAGTGTTTGAGTATTCATAACATAAAAAATTGTACAGCAAATGTAGATTAATTCTAATAAATAACAAAAAGTTAAATAATTAAATAATTATGAAATTATTAAATTGTGTGAAATTGAAAATCTTTACAATCGAACAATTTTCCTGCTATCTTTGCGTTCCTATGGCGATGAAAACAAGACTTGTCGCGTTATTCGCATGTTTTTTCCTTGGAATTGTAGCTCCGTCACAGGCGCAATTCGCAACGAATGCTTCGCGTTCGGAACTCGGATTTATGGTAGGTGGAACCTACTACATTGGGGATATCAATCGTTTTATGCCATATCGAAATACACATCTTGCAGGCGGATTGATGTATCGATTCAATTTGCACCCTCGAGCGGCGCTTCGTGCCAATTTCATTTATGGAGGGCTGAGCGGTGAAGACAGCGATTCAAATCTTGAGCAACAGATTCAGCGTAATTTGAGTTTTAAGACCGATATCTGGGAGCTAGCTGGGGGAATTGAATTCAATTATTTCCCTTTCCAGATTGGGAACGATCGTTACAAAGGAACGGCTTATTTGGTGGCACAAATCGGTGTTTTCCGCATGAACCCAAAGGCGATTGGAGAAAACGGAAACGAAGTTGAATTGCAACCATTAGGCACTGAGGGACAAGGAACATCATTATCGGATAGAAATCCATATAGCTTGACGCAATTGGTAATTCCTTTAGGAGTAGGTGCGAAGCTTTCACTTGGAGACAAGGCAAGTTTGAATTTCGAAATTGGTCTTAGAAAGACGTTTACCGATTATATCGATGATATCGGATCCGATTCGTATGTTGATCCTGATGTTTTGGCCGCAGAGAATGGCCCGTTGGCGGCGACAATGTCGAACCGATCGTTGAATAACGAGCGTTTCGGACGTCGTGGAGATGCATCTACCAATGATTGGTACATCTTTACAGGGGCGATGTTAACGTTCCGATTGGGGCAGCCAAGTAAGTGTTTCCATCATCTTTAGGCTATTCGATTAGGTATTAGACCTTGTAATCTTGCACCTTTATTTCTCGGATATTGCCCAAATTCGACAATTCTCGAATTAGATAATTGTAGAATTTTAGTGTTTGCTAAAAATTATCGCTAACTTCTTTAGTTAACCTCGTCAGTAATACGTCAGCCTCTGTAAGGTCAAATTAAGAAGCGCTCTCTACCTATTCTTACGAGACTGACAACACAAATCCATCCCACAAAAAAAAGCTGCCTACCGAAGTAAGCAGCTTTCCTTTAAGTTCTCTTATTTCTTAATGGTTGTGATTATGACCATCATGATTATGATCGTGTCCGTCGTGATCGTGGTGATCATGCGAATCTTCCGCAAGTTCTCCCTGCTTCACAGAAACCACTTCCACCGTGAAGATGATATCTTCGTAAGGCTTAATTCGAGCTCCCGGATTTCCTCCAACGCCATAAGCTAGGTGGTAAGGCAACCAGAATGTTCCTGATCCACCTGCTCCCATCATTTGAAGCGCTTCTTCAAATCCATTTACCATACGGCGCATTGGATTCTGGAACTGGAATTTCATCGATTCAGCACCTTCGTCGCGTGTATTGAAGAAAGGCTTTCCTGAGCTGTAATGTTTACCTTCTGTGTGTACATCCAATGTATCTCCTGGATTCACCATTGTCTTCTTTTTTCCGCGTTTGTCCAAAAGGTACACTAGTCCAGATTCAGTTTGCTTCAATTTCTTCGCTTGCTTCTTAGGCAATGATGCTTTCACCTTTTTGTAGAATCCGGCGTTGAAATCCGCAATAGACATTTTAGAAACTGAATCTACATATGCCGGCCAAACAACATACTCCTCATAGAATGGAGCGTACAATGTTTCGAAGGTCTCTGCAGCATTGAATGCCTGAGCTTTTTCACCAACACGAAGTACGGTTACTTTGTCCATTGTGTCGTTCTGCTTGATTGCATCAACAACTTCCTGCCCTTGAACCACGTGACCGAATACGGTGTGTTTTCCATCCAACCATGGTGTCGCTTTGTGCGTGATGAAGAATTGACTTCCATTCGTGTTTGGACCACTATTTGCCATAGAAAGAATCCCAGGGCCAGTGTGTTTTAGGTCTTGAACAAATTCATCTGGGAAACGGTATCCAGGGCCTCCACGACCCGTTCCAGTTGGATCTCCTCCTTGAATCATAAAGTCGTTGATTACACGGTGGAATTTAATTCCATCAAAGTAAGGTTCGGTGAATTCTTGTCCTGCCGCTTTGAAGTTTCCTTCAA
The DNA here is from genome assembly GCA_003149635.1 of Fluviicola sp. XM-24bin1. Classification (GTDB taxonomy): domain Bacteria; phylum Bacteroidota; class Bacteroidia; order Flavobacteriales_D; family Crocinitomicaceae; genus UBA4466. Next base: position 46,663 of record QCWI01000009.1, on the reverse strand, counting down.
TTAGACCTACGAAGTTTGCTACCGTAAGTGGTGTTTTCTCGAATTCCAATTGGCAAATGATGGTTCCTTGTGTCGTTTCAAATACAGCGTACATTCCAGGGGCCATAGCCAGGTCTTTCGATGTCATAGGTTCTCCCTGCGCGAAAAGCGATCCTGACATGAAAACGGAGAGAAATATGATTAAGAGTTTGTTCATAATGATCTTTTTTAGTGCCATAAAAATAATAGGCTAATATGGATTATACAAAAGTCCTGCCGAGGTTTAACGTTAATTACGTTGATCGACTCCCCAAGACATTTTATTTCGAATGGTATCAAGGAAGTTATTATCCTCAAATTTGATTACGTTGATCATGTAATCGCCCTTGAAAACATGAATTTCTTCGCCGTTTTTGATGGAGTAGGAAGTCCCGTCCAAACTCACAAGATTGGATCGATTTCGACTTTCCATGCTCAATTTGATCGGCATATGATCTGGAACTACCATCGGACGTACCGTTAAGTTATGCGGAGCGATAGGCGTCAAAATATGCACTTGACATCCCGGAGTAACGATAGGCCCGCCGCAACTCAAGTTATATGCGGTCGATCCCGTAGGTGTGCTTAGAATCAATCCATCAGCCCAATAAGAGTTCAAATATTTATCGTCCAGAGAAACATGCACTGTAATCATGGAAGAAGTATCCTTCTTTTGAAGCGTCAATTCGTTCAAAGCCATGTTGTTTTCCCCCAAATCAATGGCGTCTGTTTCCACGCGCAATAATGAACGTTTTTGATGTACATATTTCTTGTTGTACACCATGTCCATTGCTTCTTCTAGATAGGAACGGGAGACATTCGCTAGGAATCCCAAGCGACCGGTGTTAATACCAAGAACAGGAACTTCTGAGTCACGAATGAACTTTACATTTTGCATAAATGTTCCATCGCCTCCAATGCTAAAACTGAGGTCGATACCTGATTTGAAATCTTTGTGCGAGGAAAACTGTTCTGCGTTTTCATCCAAACCGATCTTCTTGACAAGGTGCTCTTTGAGTTTTTCCTCAAAAACCGGTGTCCAACCAAAATCCTTGAGAATCCCTAAGAACTCAATATAGAATTCCAGATTCTGCTTGTTGATTTTTCGACCGTAGATTGCAACCTTCATGGCATCAGAGATTGAGGTAATTCATCAATGCATCGTAGCGGAATTTGAAATCGTCTTCAAATGCACTTTTTTGGTAAGATGCCTTAATGATGTAGTCGTAACGCTCAAACGTTCGAATGATTCGATCCAATTCGAGCTTATTCAGTTTCAAAGTCACTTCTACATTCGTAGAATCTGGAGATGACATAATATACGAACTGAGAATCTTCGCATCGTTGCTCTCAACAATCTGCGCGATTTGCGACATGGAGTAGTCATTGTGAGCGACTTCCAAAACCAGAATTCCTCCCGATTCCTTGATGCTTCCAGTGTTCGCAATCAAAGTAAGCAGATGGTGTACGCTCGTGCATCCAAGGTATTCCTCTTTTTCATCCAAAATAGGAATCAAGCTCAATTTAAATTCAGCGATTTTCGACAGCACCTGATAGATGTGATCGCCAGCAAAGGCATACGGTCGCGGAAGATGTTGGAACAACACATCCAGTGTTTGATCCATTTCCATTTTGTCCAAAATATCTGTTTCAGAAACGACCCCTACGAAGTTGCCATTTTTCATCACAGCCAAATGGGTCACTTTGAACTCGTCCATCCAGTTCATAGCGCGTTCTGCCGTATCCAAATGTGTCAACGGTGGAATTTCTTCAGTGATTAAATCCTTTGCTCTCATTGTTATTGCTAAAGTACTATAAATCCTTAGTTAGTTCGTACTTTTGCAAGGACAAAAATAGGCCTATGGAAACTAAGTTGAGCGTTAATGTGAACAAAATTGCGACCCTACGAAATGCCCGTGGAGGCGATGTGCCGAATGTGGTGCAGGTGGCCTTGGATTGCGAACGCTTTGGGGCAGATGGAATTACGGTGCATCCACGCCCTGATGAACGACACATTACAACGCAAGATGTGTACGATTTATCCAAAGCGGTAACCACAGAGTTCAATATTGAAGGATATCCGGATGAGCGTTATATGAAGCTAATCGCGGATACGAAACCCGCTCAGGCGACATTGGTTCCAGATCCACCGCATGTATTGACGTCAAATGCAGGTTGGGATACCAAAACAAATGAGGCTTTACTCACCGATCTGGCGCAACAATTTAAGGAGCAAGGCGTACGCTATTCCATTTTTGTGGATACGGATTTGCAGAACATCGAATACGCTGCGAAAAGTGGGGTAGATCGCATTGAGTTGTACACGGGGCCATTCGCTGACAACTACAAAAACGATCCCGCATCAGCGGTAAAAGATTATGTCACAGCGGCCAATCGAGCGGTTGAATTGGGACTAGAACTCAACGCCGGGCATGATCTCAATCTTGATAATCTTCGCTTTTTCAAAGAGCAAATTCCAGATTTGTTAGAGGTTTCTATCGGACATGCATTGGTAGCAGATGCATTGTACTTTGGATTGGAGAATACAATTCAGATGTACAAGCGCTTACTGAAGTAATAGTGATTTAGAGCAGAATTAGGAGAGCGATACCAACGATTAATACGGTCATGTAGATAGCCATAACGAGATCCGTCTTCTTTTTGTTTGGATTGGGTTTCTCCTCGGTTGATGCTACTACTTCTTCATTCTTTGAGTTCACCTTCCGTTGCGATGTTATTTTATCTATATAGATAGCGATTAATACCACTCCAAGCACGACTAACGCTGCAATGGCTAGAAGTATAATTTCAGGGATGAAAAAGCCAACGGTGAGAGAACCTAAAAAGGCAAACACCAATCCAATTAAAAATGCTAAACCGGCTAGAACCAGACACATTATTCCGAATACCAAGATTCCCGTATAGTCACTTGACGACTCATCAGTTGTTGAGTTCTGTTCGACTTCGACAGGATCCATAGTACTTTCCTTTTGTTCTGATGCCGATTCATTAGAATCATTAGAGTTATGGCTGAAATCGCGTTTGGCGGAGGTCGATTTTCCCTTTCGATGCTGCCAGTTCAAGAACACAACGAATGCGACAAACAACAGTGCCGTCATTCCAAGTATAACGATGTTTGATGCTCCCAGAATTACAGGTAAAGAAGCAATCCAAATAACCCCGATTAAGGCGGTCATGATCCAGATTTGTCTCTTTGGGGACTTATCTTCCTGCTTGAATTTAATCTCTCTTATTTCCATAAATGTCCCTAACCCAATGAGTGTTGTTAGCGCGATTGGAACAAGAATGAATATTAAACCGAATATTGAAAGAACTACCGCAAATGAAATAGCGCCTACTAACGCAATACTTATGGGTAGAGTGGAGTGCCACACTTTCTCTTCGGTTTCCACTTTTCCATCCTTTGGTTCTTCTTCGATAGGATCAGATACCTGCTCGGAAGGATTGGTGGGCTCTAGAGCTTTAGTCTCAACAACAACTTCATCGGTTGGAATGCTTTTGCCGTCTGAAGTTTCGGGATTTTTGTTCGCTACAAGAGGTTGAGGCGCATCGTTTTGAATGTCCTTTTGAGCAACTGCTGAATCGTGATCTTCTTGTGTTGCTACACCACTTGATTTATTATGATGCCATTGCACAAACCAGCCCTTTCTATGGACGCGCTTGTGAACTGTACACGAATTCATTGTAGATGCGAAAGTGATCATCACTAGTAAAAACAAGATGGAATTCTTGAGTAGTACGTGGCCTTTTGAATAGTGCATGTTCTTAAAACGTGAACAACGTGATGCCGATGATAAGTGCCAATCCTCCGATAACTGCGAGGAAGATTTTATCGCTCTTGTTCAAAGGTTCGCGTTCCTTCTTTTCTCTTTTAGGTTCTTCCCTTTGATAACGCGGATCGGGTGCGGAAGGTTGAGGTTTCATGGAAGCCATTGCTGTTTGTGTCGCCAAAATGACGAAAATAATGCCACCTACCAGCATGAGTCCCAGATATAAAGGAGCACCAATCAAGGCGCCGTAAACAACCAAATAAATTATCCCCAAAACAAGTGCCACCGAGACCAAAAGGATCCCGATACCCAGAAGTATCCATGCGAGTATCGGAACGCGTGTTGGAGACATTGCGTCCAGTTTAAATTCGAAAGGCATTTTTTCCGATTCTTCTTGGCGTTTGGTATCTGGCGAATACACTTCCTCACCTTTAACGATTGTCGGCTGGTCGCTTTCAGAAGTAGCTTCCGATTCTTGACTCACTTCGGTGTCAACGATCTTTTCTTTGATGTCGTCATTAGACTTCAGCTCGTCAGAATGAAGTTGCCGAATAGAGCTTGTAGAAGTTTCTAGAATTTCAGCCTCATTCTCACTTTTGCTTTCCCTCACACTCGCGCTCTTTTTATGACTCACACTCCGATTCTGGCTCTGATTGACATTCCATTGAACGAACCATCCTTTTCGGTGCACGCGTCTTTGAACGGTACACGAATCGAATACGAAAATCATGGTAAAGATGAAGAAGAAAAAAGATGTATGTCGAAGGATGCTTCGCACAATCAGTGAGTATTTACGCGATCCAATCGGTTGGAGATAAAGATTTTTACGCGCTCCAAATTGGCCTGCTCAGCAAGAAGATCCATAGTATGCTCATCTTCCTGTCCAGGAGCTGGTAACTCCTTTTGGATTTCCGCAATACGCTTCATTACTTTTGAAAGCTTGAACGTATAGGTCGATTTTGGAGCAGCGACATTGATTTTATCCTTCTCTGACGGTGTCAGAATTTTGTGCTTCACCTCCCAATTCGGACTCAGTTGAATGTCTTCCAACTCAATTTGCGTAACAAATTTGACAATATCTTGATCTTCCATACGAAGGAAAACTGTCGGCTTGAGGAATACATTCTCCGCCAGGGAATCGGCAACGACTTTGTGCATTCGATTGAACACCGGTGTATCGAAGGTGAGTTCATCGACATGCAGTTCATGACAGATGAATTCGGCAACACTCGTTTCTACTTTTTCTGGTTCGCCATGCTCGTTCAGCTGATCGATCGTTAATGCTAACGGGCCGTATTTGACCAAGATTCGCATGAGATCGAACTCGTAGTGATCGTCCTTTTTCTCAACAATGGCTTCCTCTGGCGGAGCTTCTGTTTCGAATGGATTCGGTTCATGCGCGTACGGATCATCTTCCGGTGCCTGCGCTTGTTGCTGTTGCTGCTGACGTGCTTCGTTTCGTTTCTTTCGAAGTGATTCCTGTTGCGATTTTTCGAGGTTGTCCTGGCGATCTTTAGCCACTTCCGACCAAATCACATCCTCGTTAATCTCGAATCGTTTGGCGACTTCAGGAATGAATACGTTTCGTGTAATTTGATCAGGAATCAAGGAAACGCTATGTGCAATATCCTTGATCAATTGCGCTCGGCGGATAGGATCGTCGCCTTCGCTTTCCAACAAAATGTCGGCTTTGAAGGATATGAAATCTTGCTGATGTTCCTTGATGTATTCTTCAATCTCAGTAGTGCTATGCGCTTTCGCGAAGGAATCGGGATCTTCTACATCCGGGAACAGGACTACTTTTACATTCAATCCTTCTTCCAAGATCAAATCAATCCCTCGGAAGGACGCTTTGATTCCAGCGGCATCACCATCGTAAAGAATGGTAATGTTATTCGTATATCGCTTGATCAAGCGAATTTGTTCTCGTGTAAGAGACGTACCCGAAGAGGAAACTACATTTTGGATTCCGGCCTGATACATGCTGATGACGTCCGTGTATCCTTCGCAGAGGTAACAACTGTCGTACTTGATAATGTCGCTCTTCGCGAAGTACAAACCATAAAGAATCTGACTCTTGTTGTAAATCAGACTTTCCGGTGAGTTGAAGTATTTCGCGACTTTTTTGTCGTTCTTCAACGTTCGTCCACCGAATCCAAGCACACGCCCAGAAACACTATGGATAGGAAACATTACACGTCCACGGAAGAAGTCAAAAGAGCGATCTTCTTTGGTTTTTGTCAGCCCAATTTTTTCGAGGTACTCCAGTTTGTATCCTTTGTCCAAAGCGGCTTTGGTAAAAGCGTCACTTTTCTTGGAACAGAATCCTAGCTGAAATTTCTCAATGATTTCCGGACGGAAGCCACGCTCAACGAAGTAGGAGAGACCGATTGTTTTCCCTTCATCGGTATTGTGCATGGTTTCAACGAAGTGCTTTTGAGCAAATTCATTGATAATATGCAGACTTTCCCGCTCCGAAATAGCTTCTTGTTCCTCTGGCGTTAAAGGTTTGTCCTCGGGAATTTGAATTCCGTATTTATCTGCAAGCCAACGCAGCGCTTCAGGATAGGAAAAGTGTTCCTTTTCCATAAGGAAAGTAACCACAGTTCCACCTTTTCCAGTAGAGAAGCATTTGAAGATCTGCTTGGCAGGCGAAACAACGAAAGATGGTGTTTTTTCATCGGTAAACGGGCTCAATCCCTTTAAGTTGGAACCAGCTCGTTTCAAATTGACGAATTCACCAATAACTTCCTCAATTCGGGAAGTTTGCATGATATCATCCACAATATGTGAAGGAATCATCGCCATTACTCCTTATCGTAATCCGTTTCGTGTGAGAACTTACCTTGCTCGTCGTAAAATTTCCAAACTCCGACTCTTTCTCCGTCTTTGAAATCGCCATGATAATACAGTGCTCCGTTTGGACGTTTCACTTGCATGAATCCGTGCAATGTACCATTCTTGTAATGGGAGATGTTCATCTCTTTTCCGCTTTCTGAGAAGTACACCCATTTGCCATGACGCTGCTTGTTTTCATCTTGCTCGCCCTGGAATTTAATTTTTGTCTTGGCGGCATCGTAATATTCAGTGTACGTTGATCCGATGACTTCCACTAATTCTTCAGGATTTACAGTTTTCTCGGTTTCAGAAGAAGTTGTTTTTTTAGAACTTGAGTTCGCCTCGTCATTTTCAGCGGGGTCAGAACAGCCCCAAATCATAAGGGGTAATATTAATATCCAAACAAGTTTCATAGTTACTTTTTTCGATTCGTAGTGTAGTCGACCAACCCTAAAATAGCTGTTTTTGATTCAGATTCAGGAATGTCGGTCAAAAGTGCTAATGCTTTTTCTTTGTATTCGAGCATTCGCTTGTGCGCGTATTCGATGCCACCGTGTTCAATGACCAAATCAACGGCGCGTTTCACCTTTTTCGGGTTCTCGTTGTGGTTCTTGACGATGTTGATCAACTCTTTGCGCGTTTCTACTGAGGCCGTATTTAATACGTAAATCAGTGGCAAGGTCATTTTTCGTTCACGGATATCCAAACCAGTTGGTTTCCCGATGTCTCCGGGATCCCCGTAATCAAAAATGTCATCTTTCAACTGGAAAGCAATCCCAATCAATTCACCGAATTCACGCATTTTTTCTGCCACATCTTTGCGATCTACGCTCAATGCACCTGCTTCACAACATGTGGAAATCAATGAAGCCGTTTTCTGGCGAATCACTTCGAAATATACTTCCTCGGTAATGTCCAGCTTTCTTGCTTTTTCAATCTGCAACAATTCACCTTCCGACATCTCACGAATGGCGCGCGCCATCACTTCAAGGAGGTCTGTGTTGTTGTGTTCGATGGAGAGGAGCAATACTTTGGACAACATGTAATCTCCAACTAGGACTGCAATTTTATTCTTCCAAAGTGCGTTCACGCTGAAGAATCCACGTCGCTCGTTCGCGTCATCTACCACATCATCATGAATAAGAGTTGCAGTGTGTAAGAGCTCCACGAGAGTTCCGGCAGTGTATGTTTTGTCGTTGACTTCGCCCAGCATTTTGGCAGTAAGGAAGATAAACAATGGGCGCATCTGTTTTCCTTTTCGGCGGATAATGTAATGTGTCACTTTATCAAGCAGAGGTGCGTTGGATTTCATGTTGTCGCGGAATCGAACTTCGAATTCGTTCATTTCGCTTTGCACCGGCGCCATTATTTCCTTTACGGTCATCATTAATACAAATATAGCAGTTCCTTGTCCTTAGTAACAGTGATTTCAGATCGAATGAGAGAAGTTTAACGATCCTTTACTAAAACGTGTTCTATCTCAATTAAACAATTTACGATATGGATGCAATAATAGAAGCGCAGCCTGTGTTTTGTTTTTTACCACTAAGACACAAATGACACAAAAAGCATATTATTGCTAAAGTGGATTTTGCACACAATGGATTATGACAAAGTCATAATCTAGTGACCTTCTTTCTGATAATTTCAGCCAAATTTAGCAAAGCCTGTTGTGCCTCTGTGGTGAATAAATTCTACGCAACTATTTATATTGATATCACTTTTGAGAACAAAAAAAGCGCTTCCGTATCCGAAAGCGCTTTGTATTTTAAAAGGTAGAAATTACGGTCTCTCCAAATGAACGAATCCGTGTCCTTCCACAACTTGATCTGGAATAACTCCAACTGCACGGTACTTGTAGAAGTAAACTCCTTCTTTCGCTTCCGTACCATCGACGTTTGTTCCGTCCCAAGCTGGGTTGTCACCTGTAGCTTCGAACATTAGGTTACCCCAACGGTTTGTAATGATCAATGTCATTTCCTGAACGTTTTCAGTGTTCAAGTAGAACAAGTCATTGAAGTTGTCAGCGTTTGGAGTAAATACGTTTGATGGGTGTACAATCGGATTCGGGAAGATACAACTTCCGTCATCACTTGACGCAAATGGATCGTAGTTGATCGCTGTTGGATCTGTACATCCACAAGGAATTACATCCACCTGAGCATATGCCGTATCAGAACATCCAGAAGCATCAGAAGCAATTAGCATTACTGTTGATGTTTGCGTGAATGTGTGAGTTGCATCCTGTGTAGTAACAGTATTGGAGTTATCACCAAAATCCCATACGTAATTCACAGTATTCTGACTTGCATTCACAAAGCTCACGGTCACAGGTGAACATCCACTCGCTGTTGGAGGTGTGAATTGTGCTACCGGTGGCTGATCCACATCAATAAACACACTATCAGTTACCGTACACACGGCGTCAGTCAAGGTAACATAATACCATCCTGAGGGTACATTGGTAATTACACTCGCATTTACCTGGTTTGAACCTGGCTGTCCTGGCCCTTCAAAGAACCATTGCAGTCCGTTCAACTGAGTTGTTGAGTCACCCGAGTAGAAGGCCGAAGCGGCTCCTGTTGGGTTACATGCATTAGCATTCTGAACAAAGAACGAATCAATTGACAGGGTCTGATTTACATCAAGGACGACACTGTCGGTGACGACGAATCCACAGCCGTCGGTGACGTCTACGTAATAGGTCGTTTGCGATTGTTCTGCTGGCCCTGCATTAAGAACCGTGCTATCCGTTTGACTTCCTGTAGTCCAAGAGTATGTAAACGGACCAGGTGCGTTTGTCAAGTTAGAGATTCCAGTTGGAACCTGAGCTTCAGGACAGAAAGCAAATACTGTATCCGGAAGATCGTACGTCATTGTGTTTTGGTACACGCTGATAAATACGGTATCAGAAGTACAAGCGTAGTTTCCTAATGAATCGTAAACGTCAGCTACGAAGAATGTATCTGTAGTTGGTGTCCAGTAGAAATCGTTTGAATCCTGCTGAGCATCGTTGTCCCAATCTACCCAAGCACTGTTACAAGGCCCTGCGGCGATAACGATGTTATCTACACCCCAGTTATCACAACATGTACCTGATGAGTTCAACTGAATCCACTGGAATTCTGTACCAGTCGTTTGCGCACCTGCTGGAATTGGAACACTGAATGAGTTCCATACCGTATATGGCGTTTGTCCACTTGCTACAGATCCAGTAGTTCCCGGGTTCTGTGGCAATTCAAATCCACCTGGGCTGTAATATACAATCGGAATCCAAGTAAGACCTCCGTTTGTAGAGTACTGCAATTCAACTCCCTCGTGAGCAAGGTCTGGCCCCTCACATGGAGCTCCACCACCTTGTACTGCGTAAACCATGTCGAATGTGATAAATCCACCACAGCTTACGTCAAACGCAGGTGAGTTAATTTGAGGTGTACCACCACCTGACGTTGAGGCCCAGTAATAAGGTGTGTTGTTGATTCCTGGTCCACAAGGCTGACTAAACGTCGAACCTCCTGAAGTTGACCATCCCGGAGGAAGTACCCCGAAATCGAAGTTAAAAGACTGTCCACTTGAAGTAATGGACGCGATACTAGTAACCAATACAGAGTCTCCAGGACAAATGATTGTATCTTCTGGAGCAACAGTCACGTTACATACCTGCGCTTCACTCGCGAACGGCAAAGCCAAGGCTGTCAAAATAGGTAAGATATACTTTCTCATGACTACTTAATATTAAATTGAACCGTTTTCAATGACTGGAATGCTCCCAAATCAGTCGTGTACGGATTGTTGATCAATAACGTTAATTCTGGCAACGCGAATGAAGCATCTCCCTCAAGTGTAGCACCTGCAGGAATAGTTACCACTTTGCGGTATTCTTCAACGTTTCCACATCCAACACATCCGTTTTCATATTGTAATTCAAATAAGAATTCAATTGTGATGTCGTTTGAAGTTGTGTTCTCGAAACGCAACATACCGTATGTAAATGCATCCGGTGCACCTACATCCACTTTTTCTTTTTTCAGAGAAACATTAACTCCTTCGATAGTGGTGAACGGAGTCCAGTTGTTTCCAATTTCATCAGCACGCATGGAGTCTTGCGCGAACGTCATGTTTCCGAGGAACAATGCGCAAAGGAGCAGCACAATTCGACCGAAATTATTTGTTTGATTCATGGTGATTTTAATTAGTTTCATAAGCTAGACGCAAACGTTTGCGAATAGGATGCATAAAGGTCGAAAAAAAATCTTGAAAGTTTTAAGAATTGCTTCGAAATCCCTGAAAAATAACAGAATTCAGCCAGTCGTTAATTTTTCAACGAAGCCTATTTAAAGACGCGTTCGTCCTTTTTAATGGCGTTGTTTTTATTCGCCAACTGACCGCAGGCGGCATCAATATCTTTACCGCGACTACGACGTACATTCACGATCATGTTTTTGCTTTCCAGATATGCCGCAAAGGCATCAACCTTTTTTACGGATGCTTGCTGGAACTCACCATCGTCGATTGGATTGTATTCAATAATATTCACTTTACACGGAACACATTTGGCGAACTCTGCTAATTCCTGAGCGTCTTCGATGTTGTCATTGAAGTCTTTGAAAATGATGTATTCGAAAGTTACTCGTGTTCCAGTTTTTTCATGGAAGTATTCCAAAGCTTCTTGCAAGGCCGCTAGATTGTTGGTGTCGTTGATGTCCATGATATGACTGCGCTTTTCATCATTGGCCGCATGGAGCGAAAGCGCCAAGTTGAACTTTACTTCATCATCACCTAGCTTTTTGATCATCTTCGCAATTCCAGCTGTAGACACCGTGATTCGCTTCGGTGAGATCCCCAAACCTTTTTCAGAAGTAAGTAATTCCGTAGAGCGAAGCATGTGTTTGTAGTTCAATAATGGCTCACCCATACCCATGTACACAATGTTCGTCAGCGAGGTATCGTATCGATCTGCTGCTTGATCTCGCAAGTACACCACCTGATCCACCATTTCCCCAGCGGTAAGATTCCTCATCAGTTTCAATTTACCAGTTGCGCAGAACTTACAGGCCAAACTGCATCCCACTTGCGAAGAAATACACGCGGTCATGCGTTTCGAAGTAGGAATAAGCACTCCTTCAATGACACGGTGATCGGTAGTGTTGAATGCACACTTGATGGTTTTATCCGTACTTACTTGCTGGTCTTTGATTTCAATGTGGTCGATTGAAAAGTGTTCGGCAAGTTTTTCGCGCAACGCCAAGGACAAACTTGACATTTCCTCAAACGAAGAGGCGTTCTTCTGCCATAACCATTCAAATACTTGCTTCGCGCGAAAGGGTTTTTCACCGAAACCTACCATTTGATCCGTGAGTTCTTCCAAAGAGAACAGGCGTATATTTTGTTTGACTGCCGACATCAGTGCAAAATTAGGGAATAAGGAGTTATTTATTATGAGTTATGAATTATAAGTTATGAATTAGAGAGAATAAGAAATAAAGAATAATGAATAAGAAATAACGATGGCTGAGGTTCTCGAAGCCGGAGTACGGAATTATGAATTATGAATGATGAATTGTAAGGAGAAGTAATAATGAATGTTGAATCATGAATAGGGGGGCTAGCCTCTACCACTAAATCTTCCTCAGTCCTTCCTTTACTTCCACTTTTTTCCCTTTGAGAGTGACCGATGCCTCTCCGTTTTTCATCCACGAGTCCACCTTTACCTTTGAGCCAGCAGGAAGCATAAGGTTCTTATTGGCGTCGTTGATGGAGCTATCTTTTAAAGTCACTTCGTCCATAACGATAGCGTAATCGTGGTTGTGCTCGTATTGGTATGAACTAGAAGCATTGGCAATACACACAAATAAGGTGACTACCGAAAAAACCGTTGTTCCGATGTACCATTTGCGTTTCACATTCACTTTGGTACGTTTGGCTAGAATGACGCAGACGCCACCAAGTACAGAGAAGATGATCGCTAGTGGTGACCAAAAATCAGAGCCCATAGCGATGAGTGCGCGTTGAAAGGTTCCCGTTTCATCTTTCCAAGATTGATTGCTATCCATTTCCGTGTAGCACGCTTCGATCAATTGGATGGCTTCGGAATCTTTCGGTTGAAACTTGAGTGTTTTTTCAAAGGCCCAAATTGCCTGAGGATATTTTTTCTCAGCTTTGTAGGCCAATCCCAAGTTGAAATATACAGAAGGATTGTTCGGTCGCGCCGCAGCTTCTTCTTCCCACAGTTTAATCGCTTCTTTGAATTTCTTTTCCATGTGCGCTTGCTCAGCACGATCAAACCTACTAAGGTTATCATCACCGGCAATGGTAGCTAATGGAAGCCCAAGGAACGCTATAAAAATGCTGAGAAATTTCATTTTTTCACTTTCAAAGCGGTGAGTACGCTTTCGAGCAATTGTAAATCTTCCTGTTGTTTCACAGAATCAGAACCGAAGCTGAATTTTGCCACTTCGATATTGGAGAATAAGGTTGTCGTGTTCTCTTTGATTGCTCCACCAAGACTTTCAGCATGGCTCATAATCTCTTGTTTGCTGACAACTTCGTCTTGTTTGTTCAGCTTGACGGAGTATGCGGTTCTTAGCGCTTTGTCAATCGCATCGTAAAAGGCCGCGGTGTCGTTTCCTTGCGAGGAACTGTACACGGCTTGTAATTTTTCAGACAGAGCAGCAGACTGTGCACTTTTTCGCTGTTTTTCCTCTTTGCGTTCTTCCGTGTGCTTCCGAGATTTTACCAAAAGTAAGAACAAGAAGGCTGAGGTCAAGGGCACCGAAACGCCTCCCCAGAACATTGGAGTTCCAAAGAATTCTCCCGGAGCAACGCTACCACCATTTTCACGTGGATTGAATTCCTGAACGATCAACTCGTTGGTGCGCTTGTCCTTCGGATCATTTGAATTATCTATCACGACACCGGCGACTGGAGTAATGTCCAAGCTGTCTTCTGAAGATTCAGCAGTGATATATTTTTTTAAGTTCGGATCGAAGTAAGTAATGGTAGTGGAAGGAAGTGACGTGATCCCAGATGCCAAGACTTCAATATTGTATTCGTATAAAATTGTCCCTTCCGATCCACGAACGCCAATACTAAATTCCTCCGTGATTTTCGGGTCACCATATTGCGTAAATCCTTTGGGCAAGATCAATTGAGGAGCGGTAATGTTGTGAAGATTTCCAATTCCAGAAACTTCGATGGTCATGGTGATGACGTCGCCCTGATTGAATTTTTTCTGTTTGATATCTCTGCTCACACTAAACGTTCCAACCGCGCCGATGAAATCCGAAGGTGGATTTGCAGGTAGGGGAAGAATGTTCACAGTCATGGAGCCAGATTCTATCGGGAAGTTCTGATATCCTTGGTGGAGATTTAATTTGTACGACTCAATTTTGACCTTACCAACGCTCGTCGGGAACAATAGATTTTTGTCGTAATCAATGGCATACAAGTCCTCGCCGTTGAACTGCTCTATCATCGTTTTCAATTGACTGTTATTGCCAATTGGATGTTTGAGCAACGCACCGTCCATGTCGTATGGTTGATAATTGTTGATGTGTGTCGGTTTGTATCGCGCGTAGATTTTTGCTCGCACCAACAACGGTTCTCCTTCGTAAAGCGTGGTTTTGTTGACTTCAATCGTTCCAAAGGCTGGATCACGCAACTGACGGGCTGTAATATGTCCGCCTTTCATCTTCACCTTTTGGCTGATATTGATTATCGCGGTGTTGGAAGTGTGTGTTTTGTTTCCAGACGTAACGGTAACAGGCCCAAACGTATAATTTCCTGGCTTTTTGATAAACCCAGAGATTTTATAGTAATGCTGATTGGTCATTTTGCCATTCGGCCCTTGAAATTGAGATGATCCTCGTTGTACCGAATAATCCTGAAAGAATGCGTCGGGAAGTTTTCCGAAATCTATATTTCCAGTTTTGGAGAAAGTAACCGTGATTTCAAAAGTTTCACCTACTTCCGCCGTTCCGGGGTTGATCGAAAGATTGACATGTTTCTGAGCCAGAATACATGAAACAGAAAAAACGGTTGCTATGAACAGTACAAATCGCATCAATTACCAGTCCTTTCCTGATTTAGATTTTGAGCTACCCGACCCGTAACCCGCCATTCGGCGCTGTGTTTCTGCTTCGCGTTTCATGAGGTCGTCCAGCATACGGTCGGCTGTTTTGTTCGACAATTGACCTTTTCCGTCTCTACGCTCACCGGACTTACCGCCGCCTTGACCTTTTCGTTGGCGTTGATTTCCTTGTGATTGTTGGCCCTGTCCTTTATTGCCTTGTTGATTTTTCTTCTGTCCGTTGTTTCCTTGAGAATTGTTTCCCTGCTGTTGTTGCTGGTTATTCCCATTTTGATTTTGAGACTGATTGCCGTTATTTCCGTTTTGCTTTTGCTGATTTTGGTTCTGCTTTTTTTCCTCTTCCTCTTTCTTCTTGATTTTACGCTTTGCTTCGGAAAGATTGTAGCGCGTTTTCTCATCTTTTGGATTTCTACGTAAGGCATCTTTGTAGGCTTCTACGGCACCTTCGTAATCCTCCTGACGCATTCGAGCATTCCCTAAATTGTGGTAATTATCCGCCTGGGCTTTCGATGAGGCTTTGTTGCCTTGGTTTTGCTGGTAGATTTTCTCGGCTACGTTGTACCTTTTTGCTTTGTACGCCGATTGTCCCATTTCGTCGGAAAGATCTACACCGTCCGGGGCAGCGCTTTGCGCTTTCTCATAGAAACCAAGAGCTTTGTCGTAATCTTTCGATTTGTAGGCAGTACGAGCCAGCTCCAACGTGTCACGCCAATCTTGAGCGTAAACATTCGAGACAACGAAAAGGACTGCAAGTACAGCTACTGTTTTCATTTCGATTCCAACTTTTTGTTCAACCTTGCCGAAAATTTTTCCGACCACAACAAATATATCAGCCACGAAATCAGTGCAAAAACCAAAGGAATTTGGTAGCGTTCCGTGCGAATATCAAAATCAAAATTATCGATTTTCGTCCGTTTCATGCGACTTATTTGTGTTAATAAAGCTGAAAGATCTGGAAATTCATCCGAGCTCAAAGAAGCCTTTCCTCCGGCTTTTGCCGCAATGGATTCAATCAATTTTGGGTTCACTTTCGAACGAACTGCTCGTCCGGTTGCTGATTTCTTGTAACCAAGATCAGGACGTCGCGGATTCACAGGTACCAATCCGCCTTTTTCGGTTCCAATCCCTAAAACGCACAATTGAATTTTCGAATTTTTGATCTTTTTCAGCACGCTGTTCGGATTGTCTTCGTGGTTTTCACCATCCGTAACCATTATGATCCCTTTGGCTGTTCTGTCTTTCGAGAACATCTTCCGTGAGACATCCAATGCTGCTTTGATATTGGTTCCTTGACTAGAAACTAGGTCTGTTTCAATTTCCTTGATGAACAACTTTGCCGCACCATAATCACGTGTGATGGGTAGTTGAACCAAAGCATCGTTCGCGAACAAACAAATTCCGATGCGTTCACCGTGTAGATTATTCACCAACTGAATCATGGCACGTTTTGAAATCTCCAGACGCGACATTTCTTTGCTGATATCCTTGGTGTTCATAGAATTTGAAACGTCCAAGCAAATGACCAATTCCAAATTTTCAACGGTCGCTTCTGATTTACGTTTTCCGAAAACGGGTTGTGCAAAAGCGATGATCATGAACACAATTACATTTCGGAACATGATCCATTTGAACAAGGTGTATCCTTCTGAAACCGGTCGAATGTAGGCCTCGCGTACTCTAGGATTTAGCGCCAATGCTCTTTTGTTGTGATTTTGCACAAACAAGACAAAAGCCAGCAAAATGGGAATGATAGCCATCATCCAAAAGAATCGTTGTGGATAGCGATACAAAAGAATTTCGTCTCCCTTGCCTTCACCGAAGAACCCTAGAGCCATGATCAGGACAAAATAAAGTCCCCAGAAAATGATCTCCCAAGCTAAAAGCATGAGCAGCATACGATTCAATCGATATGTGTATTTGCGATTAGTCATGCGATTTGAATAGGAAGAATTGAATACACCAAACGAATGCCGCGAAGAACAATGCGAAATTCACAAAAGACTGCGGCGTCGGTGGTGGTTCGGATTTATATTGCTCGTCTTCGATTCGCTTTTTCTCTAGCTTGTCGATTTCCTTATAAATGTTCTTCAAGCCGTCTTCATCCTTGGCACGGAAGTATTTACCATCCGTAGTTTTCGCGATACGTTTCAGCAATTCTTCATCGATCTCTGTATCCATGGATGTGTAATACGTTCCGAAGGGCGAATTGACGCGTGCTTTGGCTTTTCCTTTGCTTCCCACACCGATTGTGTAAACGCGAATGTCCTGACTTTTGGCCAATTCAGCGGCCATCATTGGATCTAATTCCTCACCGCCGTCAATTCCGTCAGTAAGCAGAATGATCACTTTCGAACCTTGTTCGGTACTATCAGATCGAAGTCGAGTAACGGCAGTTCCCAATCCAAGGCCGATGGAAGTTCCCCCCATTATGCGATCACCGTTCATACGAGAGATTTGCTTCTTCAAAACTTCGTAATCTAATGTTGGCGGACAGGCTGTGTAAGCTTCACCAGCGTAAGCAACCAATCCGATTCGGTCTCCTTTTCGCCCGTCGATAAACTCTTTGGCTACTCGTTTCGATGCTTCCAATCGATTCGGTTGAAAATCTTCCGCGAGCATGGAACCTGAAACGTCCATAGCAATGACGATGTCGATTCCGTATTTGAAGTCATTGTCGGAATCGTCATGAAGGGCCCAATGGAACGGTTTCGCTAGGGCGAGAATCAATGAAGCCAGTGCCAATCCCGAAAGTATGATCAAAGCCTCTCGAAGTCTTGCGATCCAATTGGTTCCGAGTTTTTTCTGATGTTCAATGCCCCCAGAGAATTTGATGTCTCCTTTTCTTTGGCGTTCTCGCTTGAAGAGAATGTACCAGACACCGGGCACCAGAATAAGGAGCCACAACCAGTGGGGTTCGAAGAATTCATATTCCCAAAAGCGCAAATTCCAGAAACTACTCATAGTTGTCAAATTCTAGCGGACTCGTTTCTGCAACAATTTGTCGCGCAAGGGTGGATATTTTCAGAATGGACATTTCATCCGGACTTGACTTGGCAAATTTCACCATGTCTGAATGTGATAAAATGCGCCCGATTGTATCTACAGTATCTTCGTGCAGGCCTTTTTGAAGCAATAATTTTTTCGTTTGGAAGGTTGTTTTCTCCAGAATTGCAATGTTGTATCTAGCCGTCAGGTAAGAACGCATGATGTACGACAATTCAATGAAATGTTCCTTCAGTTTGTCCTGTTCCCACAAACGTTCGCCTTCCAGGGCATCGATCGCCATGAGTGTTCGTTCTTTCAGTGACATTGCTTTGACCACCTTCACGGGTTCTTTTGGCTTTCGCTTATTGATAAACCATATCAATCCAGCCGCTGCAACCACGACGATCGCGAGAATCCACCAGTTTCGTTTTACCCATCGAACGAATACATTTTCTTCTTCGGGAAGTTCGGCGTAGTTCTCTCGGATATCGTAAATATCAATGCCTTTTTGTTTGGCTGAGAAATCGACATACACTTTCAAGTCTTTATATCTAAACGTCGCATCGTTAATGATGATCTCCGGGCCGGGAATGATAAAGGTTCCACTGTCCCAAATCATGACCTCGTAGGTTCCTTCCCATTTTTTACCGGTAGGAATCTTAGAGGTGGAATTGTTGAAATCGGTATAAATTTCCGCAGATACGCCGTCGGTTGTTAATTGTCCACCACCGTAGGTGCGAATTGGAATTTCTCCATATTTCTCGAAGAATACGATGGTATCGTTGCTACGCGTTTTTACAGTGTACTTTAGTGTTAGAGGTTCGCCAATTTTCGCACGATTCTTTGAGATCGTTGCAACCAATTGCTGCCCGAAAACGCTTCCTGTAAGGAACAAAGTCGATATGAGCGTGAGCAATCGCACTAACGGTTCTTAAAGAGTTTAATGAGCGGTTTGATGAAATCTTCCGAGGTGCTAATGGACACAAAATCCACTCCGGATTTCAATAAATTATCTAGCAAAACGGCTTCTTCTTCTTCGTATAATTGACGGTGCATCTTGCGTGCTTCATCGCTGTTTGAGTTCACCCAAGTGGTTTGCCCAGTTTCCGCATTGAAGAATTGCACAAGTCCAATATTGGGTAATTCACGCTCTGCTTCATCCACCAAACGAATGGCTACCATATCGTGTTTTTTACGTGCGACTTTCAACCCTTCGATAAAATTGTTTTCGTCAATAAAATCGCTGATCACGAAGGCGATGCTTCGTTTCTTCTGGGTCGTTCTGAAGAATTTCAATGCTTCGTCGATATTGGTTCCTTGACTGGAAGGTTCCAATTCGATCAATTCTCGCAAGATCATGAGGGCGTGTTTCTTCCCTTTATCTGCTTTGATGTATTTCTCCACTTTGTCGGAAACGAAAATCGCACCGACTTTATCGTTGTTGCTCAATGCGGAAAAGGAGAGAACAGCCGCCAATTCAAGCGCCAGATCTTTTTTTGTCTTTTCGCCTGAACCAAAGTTTTCGGAGCCGGAAACGTCGATAATCAGCATTACCGTAAGTTCACGTTCTTCATCGAAGACTTTCACATAAGGATCGTTGAACCTTGCCGTTACGTTCCAATCGATGGTACGCACCTCGTCTCCAAAATGGTAATCTCGCACTTCACTAAACGCCATACCTCGTCCTTTAAAGGCGGAGTGATACTCCCCAGAAAAGATGTGCTTGGATAGGCCTTTCGCCTTGATTTCCAAGCGGCGTATTTTTTTTAGAAGCTCTGAGGTTTCCATGCGGTTTGATCTATGATCAAGGTACTTCTACTTTGTTGATGATCTTATTTACGATGTCGCTTGAGGACATATTTTCTGCTTCTGCTTCGTACGTCAATCCGATACGGTGTCCCATAACATCTTGAGCGATGGCACGCACATCTTCCGGGATTACGAAAGCGCGACCTTGCAAGAATGCGTAGGCTTTGGATGCAAGCGCCAAGTTGATACTCGCACGAGGCGAACAACCGAATCCAATCATAGGAGAAAGGTCACTCAATCCGTATTCATCTGGACGACGGCTGGCATATACCAAGTCTACGATATAATGTTCAATTTTCTCATCGATGTAAATCTGCTTCACGTAATCGCGACAACGTTCTATGTCGGCTACGGTAATCACGTTCGAGACTTTCGGTAGACCTTCTTTCTGAACATTTACCCGAATAATTTGACGTTCTTCTTCACGGCTAGGGTATCCAAGGTTTACCTTCAACATAAATCGATCGACTTGTGCCTCAGGAAGCGGATACGTCCCTTCTTGTTCGATAGGGTTTTGTGTCGCCAGTACTAAAAATGGTTTCGGTAAAGGATACGTTTCGTCGCCAATCGTGATTTGTCGTTCCTGCATAGCTTCAAGCAAGGCACTTTGAACCTTCGCGGGAGCACGGTTGATCTCATCTGCCAATACGAAGTTGGCGAAGATCGGCCCTTTTTTTACGGTGAATGATTCACTTTTCTGATTGTAAATCAAGGTTCCCGTAACGTCCGCAGGAAGTAAGTCGGGAGTAAACTGAATTCGACTAAATTCCACATTGATTGCTTCAGAAAGCGTTTTAATTGCTAGCGTTTTTGCCAATCCCGGAACACCTTCAAGAAGTACGTGGCCATCGGCCAATAAGGCAATCAACAAACGATCTACCATGTAGGATTGACCGACGATTACTTTTCCAACTTCTTCGCGCAGCATTCCGATCACCGGATTTTCCTTTGCGATGTGTTCACTTAAAATGCGTAGGGCTTCCGCAGGGTTTAAGTCGTTTTGCGTATTGTCATTCATAGATTGAGTATCGAGCAAGTAAAGTTTATAAAGATAGCTTCCGTCTACTTGGTTTTGCTGTTAATTAATGTTAACATTGTTATCGGAAATGGCTGTAAATAAAGGGATAGAAGAACGAAAGTGTGCTGAGTGCGGAGATGCTTTGCACGGGCGCAAAGACAAGCGATTTTGCTCCGATTATTGTCGGAATACACACAACAATCGTTTGAACGAAGATGCAACGAAATACATGCGTCGAATTAACAATATTTTGCGAAAGAACCGTCGGATTTTATCGCAAATGAACCCAAGTGGGAAGAAAACCGTGAGTGGGATCACACTGGCGGAAGAAGGATTTAATTTCCATTATTACACGAACGTTTACGAAACCAAGAAAGGAGCTGTCTACTATTTCTGCTACGAACAGGGCTACCTAAAAATGGACAACGATACGTACATGTTAGTTCATAAGCAGGATTATGTGAAGTGAGATGAAAGACCGCTTCGCTAAAAGATGAAAGAACAGAGACGTAAGTTTAGGCACGAGATGCTAAACTCAGGCGAATAAGCACGTTGAGCGTAGCCGCCGCGCCTGCGGCAGGCAGGAAATGCAACTCTATATCAGCGGTATAACTTTGTGATGGGACTTCCTTGACATTGAGGCATGTCGATTCCCAAGATTTCAGCAATAGTCGCCGTCAAATCCGTTTGATTGTATTTGTCTTTGATGATCGTATACTGCTTGAAATCGGGCCCAAGACCAAGCATCGTGATATGTCTGCATCCTTCACAATTATCTCCATGACCACCATACCCACCAGAAACACCATCTAAATGTCGTCCGTGATCGTTGGTGATGATCAGCGTTGTATTGTTTGCATAAACCGGATCATTTTGGATGAAATGCCAGATTTTCTGGACGTAAACGTCGGTATCGATAATGCCTTGGATGTACGCGGTTGAGTCATTTTGATGTCCAGAAACATCGGGTTCTTTGAAGTTCACGAGCATTAATCTAGGGTGATGATTTGCCATGACATCCATGACAACTTCGAAGGTCGTGCTATCATCACGGTATCCGCTAAATATGCCGCCTGCCCCAATTCCGCAATTGGTTGAAGGCATAAACTTATTCATCCAGAGGGAATCGTTGCAATTCGCCAGTGCTTCTAATTTTCCTTTGCTCGCTACCAGCCAAACATCGTTCGAGTCTAGATAGTGTTGTCTGCGGAATAGCTGAAATATACTCGGAAAATCAGGCATTTCCGTTCCTCCATTGTTGATGCTCAAATGATTCCCCGTGGTAATGGCAGAATGACCGTTCATAGTCCATGTAAGACCTTCATTGCGGAAGTTTTCCAAGAGCACTCCTTCATTTAGCATCGCCGATTGAAAAGGAATGTTAGGTCTTCCGGGTTCGTTCCAAGTCTCGGTAACACGCGGGCCATCAATG
Source organism: Fluviicola sp. XM-24bin1 (assembly GCA_003149635.1). Taxonomy (GTDB): domain Bacteria; phylum Bacteroidota; class Bacteroidia; order Flavobacteriales_D; family Crocinitomicaceae; genus UBA4466. Next base: position 24,683 of record QCWI01000009.1, on the reverse strand, counting down.
ACTACGATGATGACGTTTTTGGTATGGAATACGCGCTCTACCTTATCGTTTTCACAGGAGGTAAAAAAGAAAAATATAAGACTGATGATCAGTACGATTCGCACGCAGAGTAGTTTGTTGATTTACTGCAATTTAACAAAATCTACATGATAATGATCATCGTGCAAGTCGTTGATGAGCTTGGAAAGATTGCGAGTGATATAGATTCCACTGGATTTAAGCTTCTTCCCATATTCACTTTCGTAGAGCTCATCTTTTAAGTCAGTATTGAAGATTACTTTATGAATTTTCATGCCTTTTTTTCGGGCTTGTTTGTCCAGCTCCAAAATGTGACGAGCGGCCATATTGAAATCGATGGAAACATTAGTGTCTTCCACATATCTTCCTCCGGTATCGAAGTCCATTAAGTAATGACTCGCACCTTTTTTATCTAATTCATAGTACGGTACACCGTCCTTTTTCAAGGGCATCATATAATCGACGCTTAGTCCATTTTGATGCGTCCGATGCGGGAACATTTTTCCGCCCTCTTTGTTGGAGAATTCCATTACTTTGAATTTACGATCGACACCTTGATCCAGTAATGCTTGATAGGTATTGACTGTAATTTCGGCTACTTTACTATTTGTAAATGCTCTTCCGCCGAGATAACTGGATTTGTCGAAGTATTCGAAGTTTTCGCCTTTAAATGGGATCAACGTGGCATTCTGTAAACTCCCGTTTCCAACACTTCCGACAGATGTACTGGCAACTGTATCGTTCACGTTCGAATGATAGTATTTTTCTAAGGATGTGGGCTCGTTATCCCGGGCGTTCTGAATGTTTTGCTCGATGGCCTGTGAGCAAGCGAAAGCTATGGGAATGGCTAGGAGGTATGCAAATTTTTTCATGCGTGCCATTCTGCAAAGCCAGTGCCAATTAACCACCGCTGTAGGAGACTTTGTTTTTCTCTGTCTCTTGAATGTGAACTTCAAGTCTCAAGTTATCAGGCAATTGAGGTTGGATGAGTTGCCAACAAACTACCGCGATATTTTCAGCTGTTGGGATCCGATCCTTGAACTCCTCGCAATCCAAATTGAAATTTCTGTGGTCAAATCGGTCACAGACTTCTCTCTGAATGATGGTTTTCAGTTCTTTCAAATCCATCAAATATCCTGTGACAGGATCGATCGGCCCTTCCAGCCAAACTTCAATGACGTAGTTGTGTCCATGATAATTGGGGTGACTGCATTTACCAAAAACTTCGTAGTTCTTTTCGTCAGACCATTCCTTGCGATACAAGCGGTGAGCGGCATTGAAGGTTTCGCGACGGCAAATTCGGATTGTTTCTCCGGCCATTTAAGTAATTCTTTTCTTGATGGAAATTAAGGTGATATCGTCTGTTTGTTCGCTGGTTCCAACCCAATCATTGATCGCATCTTCAATATTCTTTCGCTGATCTGGAAGCGGCAGGCTTGCGTTGTCTTCGAGTAATCCAAGAACGCGACGGAAGGTAAATTTCTTATCGTTATCGCCGCCAAATTGATCTTGCAACCCGTCAGAGAACAAGTACACCAAATCATTGTGCTTAAATGTGGTGTAATGCGTTGAATAGAATTTGAAATCATCTGGAGCGCTATCGCCAATATGCTTGTTGTCACCTTTCAGCATAGTGAAGGTTTCTTCGGTATGAATGAGGAAGCGGGAACCAGCACATGCATATGCCATATCATCGCTGTCTTCGTTGATGGCACAAATGGTCATTTCCATTCCATCGTTCAGACTATTTTGATGAGAGTTTCTAGGCAGGATGTCCAGCAATCGTTTGTCAAGTTCATCCAATATTTTTCCAGGGTCTAAGATGTTATTCTCCTTGACAATACTGTTCAAGAGGTTGATTCCGAGCAAGGTCATAAATGCTCCTGGAACCCCGTGACCTGTACAATCTCCGAGCGCAAATACCGTGGTTTCTCCAATCGTTTCCATCCAATAGAAATCTCCAGAGACAATATCCTTTGGTTTGTAAATGATGAAGTGCTCGCGGAAACCGGAGGTAAAGTATCGCTCGTGCGGAAGCAAATTGAACTGAATTCGTTTCGCATAGTTGATACTTGCTGTAATATCATCTCTCTGATCTTGAATCAATTGTTGTTGTCTTCGTATGGATGTGATATCACGGGCGAGTGCAATGAATCCGTTGATGTACGCTTGTGATCCCGGTGCGAAGATCGTGGTAACGTGCTGACCAATCCAAATGATTTCTTCGTCCTTGGACATGATCGGGAACTCCTTGTAGGAAGAAGTTTTACGCTCTAAGAAATGATCTCTGTAGAATTGTCGTACTTCCTCTTGGAAATCGTCCGGAACGATGGAAATGGAATCTTTTCCAATAATGTCAGTTTTGGCATACCCCAAACGTTCGAAAATGATGTTGTTCGCGAAAATGAAGTTTCCTTCCGTGTCGCATCGATAAATGAAATCTTCGGCGTTTTGAACGAGTAATTCGTAGGTGTTCTCCAACTCCATCTTCTCGGAGATTTCCTGTCCCATCATTACTTTAGTATCCTCGCCAAACTCTTTGTACTGCCATTCGATCCAGCGAACTTTTCCAGCAGGATCTAGCATTGGAACTACGTAATTGTTTCCATCTTCGAAGTCTTTTAATACGTCTACGTTCTTGTACTGACCATCGTAAGGAACGAATTGGTTCAATATGGAAACATCTTGATTGATCAGTTGCTCGTGAGAGATATCACAGAAATGGTTGATATTCTCACTGGCGTAGATGATTTTTCCTTTTGAATTGAAAGCAATAGCCGGTAGATTCCCCCTGTTGACAATTCCAGAAATGAAAAGCAATCGCTCTAGTGAATTCGATCGCAAGAAGCTACTAAAGATGAGTAAGATTACCAGAATAGAGTAGGCGATTCCCACGTAGGGTTTCGGATATACAGGATTTTCAACAGCGATCAATAAGAACACCGCACAAACGGTCAAAGCCGATGTAAAGACCATCATTCCTTTAATGCCGTGAATGAAGTAAGGGACGATCAGGCAGGTCAACACGATTCCCAATAAATGGAAGGGATGCAAATCGGTAATATATGACTCATACATCTGGTAAAGAATCACAATGGAAATTGCGACGATCAACAGTCGGTTGAGTAAATACTTTCGGTCTGAATTAACCAAAGAACGGGCAAGGAAGAACAAGGCAGTAAGCACACCCACCATTCCCAGAAGAGGCGGCAAATGCAATTCCAATTGCTCGTTCATTAGTGGTGCCAGAATGTGTGTTCCTGCTACAGCAACGATTCCCAAAAGAATAATCACGGGTGCCATTCTGCTGTGAACGTCCATGTCTTGCGTTCGAATCAGCGAACCGTGGTCCAATCTTCGGTTGAATCGAACCAAGAAGAAATTCAACAAGGCAATTACGATGATTACAGCTAGGACAATCCAAGCAGAACCCCAAATGTTACCTGGGACCTCAATTACTTGTCTTGCGACCGGACTGTAGTGACGACCATCATGTGAAGCTCTAACTTCCAAGGTGTACGTTCCAGAGTTAAGATTGAAAAGGTTTAATTCCGCCGTTTTGAGCTTTTTCCAATCTTCATCACTGGATCCGAGCAAACGATATTCGTAGCTAATTTTACCGCTTTTCGGGTTGTTGACATTGAGTTTGAATCGGAAGGAATTCTTTTCATCTGTACCGTCGATATTTTCGGAAGCCAATTGATGAATCACAGGACGGATTGGCACTTTTAACTCGTCCAGAATATCGGTATTGATTAAGAAAAGCCCTTCGACGGTTCCGATGTAGATGCTGTTATCGTTTTGGAACTGAGAACGCATGTGGGTTTCATATCCGCCAAAACCAGAATCCGCATCGTATTCAGAGTTACTGATTACATATCCGTTTTTATCCACCTTCAAGATACGCACCCCGCGATTGGTACCAACAATCAAGTTCCCTAAGCGATCCGCGGAAAGCGTATAATACAAGTTCGTTACGAAGTAATCTTCACCACGAATGGTTCGGGTTTCGCCGTTTTTCGTAACGCCAATAATTCCCTTTTCCATTGTGAACCAAACCGTCCCATATACATCTTTCGTAGACACACCAGAATAACTTCCCATTCCTTCGCCAGTATCCAACGAGTACAGGGTCATTCCTTTTTTATCGGTGTAAAAAATTCCACTATTCGTTCCGAAGAACATCTTCTTGCCATCGCCGGATAATTGACCTGTATAGAAGTATTGAGGGCCTTTCCCAGAAGCGAATTTGACGCTTTTCGGAACCATCTCATACTTATGAACTTTGAAGAGGCCTTTACCAGCGACGCCGATCCACAAGTAATCGCGCTCTCCAAATATGAAATTGATTTTCTCGTTGTTGAAAAGGAGGTCTTCAATTACCAATCCGTTCTCGGTACGCGTTAACTTTTTCACCCCAACGTTGGTTCCCAAGTATTCTTCTGTTCCGAAAGATGCTGCGCAAAGTGTCACGAACGGGAAGGTCTCAAATCTAGGCTCGGCGAAGTTTCCAATTTTGGTAGTTCCGCTTCGCAATCCAATAACAATGTCCCTGCGACTTGTCAGGTACGGGAAAATGATTTCCGAGGACTCGTAGAGTGGGTGCAATCGAATTTTTGTGAACGGTTCTAGTGAGATTTTATACAACCCGTTGAGGCTCGAACTTACCCAGTAATCTCCGTTGAGGTCAATCATGACATCCTCAGGTGATTCAATCGATCCAGTATAATTGTGTGGAACAATGCGCAATTGGCAATCCACTACTTTGTACACGTCTCCTTTGTTAGTGAGGGCGATGATTTTCTGACCGCCTTCGTCTAAGTAATAGGAGGTAATCACTTCACCTTCTAGGAGAACAGAATCGCGCGAAAAACGCTTCTGCTGCACCAGGCTTCCTTTGGATGAAATTCCCACTTCCAGCCATTCTGTTCCCGTATCATTACATAACACCAATTTGTTACGAAGGACATGTCCGAATCGAAAATCATTGATGGAATTCTGCGGCATACCGAGAATCTTGTGCAACGGTTCCACCTTGTTACCTTTCAGTACATAATTTCCTTTGGAAGTAAAGAGCACCACCCAATCTTTCACCACTTGATAGTGATGCAATTTGGTGTAGCGATCGAAGGTGAAAAGGGCTTTGGTTCCTTTTTTAGAGATGCTCCAGATTTTTCGACCGGAAACGCCATATTTTCTATTCCCAACATTGATGAAGGCTAAGGCATCGCCACCTCCAGTTCGATCGTAGTCGAATTTTATGTATTTGTTCGATTTGGGAACGTATGCGTAAAATCCTTTGTACTGGGAGGCAAAAAATACAGTATCCCGATAGTATTCGAGGTCTGAAATGTGGTGATCAAAATCTTGCCCTTCGACACGAATTTCAATAAATTCTTTTCCATCAAAGCGAACGAGAGGTGTACCTTCTGTACCAATCCAAATGTAACCGTCATCTGATTGCTCGGTACATTTTACGGCCACGGTATGCAGTCCATCGCGGTGATTAAAGTTTCGGAAAGTATATAGCTGTGCCTGCGATTGGGTGACGAGACCAAAAGTCAATAGAGTTAAGTAGAATCGCAATTTTCCCATAGCGCAGTAACTGAAAATTAATCAAATTCTGCGAAACACAGTGGGATTTACGAAGCAATTACCCGAACACGGTCTTTAATTTTTCCAGCAATGGATTTTGCCTCTTCAATTGTCGGAGCAGAAACGGTAATATGTCCCATTTTTCGATAAGGTTTCGTAGTCGTTTTACCGTAAATGTGAGGATGGACTCCCGGATATTCCAAAATGCTATCCATTCCTTCATAAACAGCATCTCCTGTGTATCCTTCGCTACCGATTAAATTCAGCATGGCTCCAGCTTGAATCATGCGTGTTGCTCCCAACGGCATGTTCATTACAGATCGCATGTGCTGCTCGAATTGAGAAGTCGTATTACATTCAATGGTATGATGTCCGCTATTGTGAGGGCGCGGTGCTACTTCATTCACTAGGATGTCACCTTCCTTTGTCAGGAATAATTCTACCGCGAGAATTCCCACCATTTCAAGTTTGTTAATGACATCGATGGCCACCTCCGTCGCTTTTTCTTCAATTTCCTTGGATACATCCGCCGGTGAGAAAAGATACGCTACCAAATTGGCTTCGTTGAATTCACATTCTACGGTTGGATACGTCGCAGTTTGTCCACGTTCGTTTCGCGCCACAATTACGGATAACTCCTTTTCAAAAGGAACCAAAACTTCGGCAAGACTTGGATCGGTAAAACAGTTTTTCAAATCTTCTTCCGAACGAATAATCTGAACACCTTTTCCATCATAACCACCTGTTCTTAGCTTGTGAACAAATGGGATTTTATCGGCAAGTTCCTCCATATTAGGATTCTCTGCGAACAATTCAAAATCAGATGTTGGGATCCCGTTCTTGGCATAAAATTCCTTTTGCGTTCCCTTGTCTTTAATGATTTCAAGTACACGTGGTTGTGGATATACTTTAACGCCTTGTTTTTCGAGATCATAGAGCGCACCGATATTCACGTTTTCAATCTCAACGGTAAGCACATCCATGTCTTTTCCGAAGGCCATGACATCATCGTAATTCGTAATATCCCCTTTGGTAAACGAAGTCGCGATTTTGCTACTGGGCGCATCATCTTGATTCTCCATGATGTGCACGTGAATATCGTAACTGATGGCTTCCTGAATCAACATTCGTCCCAATTGTCCACCTCCCAGAATACCAAGACGGTGCGTATGTCCTATAAGCTGCTTATCCATGCCGCAAAGATACAGTCTATTCCGAAGAAAATCGTAGCTTTGTCGTTTCAAAATTGCTTTTTGTGATTCAGGTTTTAGACAAATCATTCGAGGAATTTATAACGCGAGACGAGATTGATCGCAAGATTCAATCGTTGGGAAAAACACTCAATGAAACCTATGCAGGTAAAGAGGTGGTTTTCTTAGCGGTTCTTAATGGCGCGTTTATGTTTGCTTCGGATCTTATGAAAGAGGTAGATCTGGATTGTGAGATTTCTTTTGTCAAAATGAGTTCGTACCAAGGGACGAAAACGACGGGACAAGTGCAGGAATTGATCGGTCTGAACACAGATATTCGCAACAAGCATGTGATAATTATCGAAGATATCGTGGACACTGGACATACGGTCGACAAGATTAATTCTTTGTTGGAAGATAAAGGTGCCGAGTCCTTGAGCGTTTGCACATTATTGTACAAGCCCGATGCTTTTAAAGGTCAAACACCGCCTCAGTATGTTGGATTCAGCATTCCGAATGCTTTTGTAGTAGGATACGGATTGGATTACGACGAAAAGGGACGTAACCTAGACGCGATATATCAAATTAGAGAAGCTAACTAACAAAAAAGAAGATGCTAAACATCGTATTATTTGGCCCTCCAGGTGCAGGGAAAGGAACGCAATCAGAAAGATTAAAAGAAAAATATGGACTGGTACACATTTCTACCGGTGATGTTTTCCGAGCGTTAGATCCTGAGTCTGAATTGGGGAAATTAGCGAAAAGCTATTCTGATAAAGGGAATTTGGTTCCTGATGAGGTAACGATTGAAATTTTGGAGGCAGAAGTTTCCAAACACCCGAATGCGAAAGGTGTGATTTACGACGGATTCCCAAGAACAACAGCGCAAGCTGAGGCGTTGGACACATTTTTGGCAGCAAAAGGAACGGCAGTTTCTATGATGCTTTCTTTGGTAGTTCCAGAGGATGAATTGAAATCACGATTGATTTCTCGTGCTGAGGTCTCAGGACGTAAAGACGATGCCGATCCAGAAATCATTCAGAACCGAATCAATACGTACAACAGTTCTACAGCACCTGTAGCAGATTTCTATAAAGGTCAGAACAAGTTGCATGAGATTGATGGAGTAGGTTCTATCGACGATATTACGCAGCGTTTGTACGATATTATAGACGCGCAGTAAGCAGCACATATGGCCTCCGATAACTTTGTAGATTATGTAAAGATCCACACCAAATCCGGGAATGGAGGAGGAGGTTCTACGCATTTCCGTAGGGAAAAGTACATTCCGAAGGGAGGGCCCGACGGAGGTGATGGAGGTCGTGGTGGACACGTGATTTTACGCGGAAACCGACAACTTTGGACACTTCTACATCTCAAGTATAAAAAGCACATTAAAGCCGGACACGGTGCTCACGGATCAGGGAATTTAAAAACGGGTGCACAAGGACAAGACGTCTTTATCGAAGTGCCTTTGGGGACTGTTGCCCGCGATGGTGAAACCAACGAAATTCTTTTCGAAGTAACGGAGGAAGGTCAGGAAATGATTCTTGAGAAAGGGGGACGTGGCGGACTTGGAAACAACAATTTTAAGTCATCTACGAATCAGACGCCTCGTTATGCTCAACCCGGAGAAGACGGCCGTGAAGGATGGAAAGTTCTAGAACTGAAAATCTTGGCAGACGTTGGGTTGGTAGGATTTCCAAATGCCGGCAAGAGTACCTTGCTTTCGGCAGTATCAGCGGCGAAACCGGAAATTGCCGATTATCCATTTACTACCTTACGTCCGAACTTAGGAATTGTAAGTTATCGCGATCATCGATCTTTCGTGATGGCGGATATTCCGGGAATTATTGAAGATGCGCATCAAGGAAAAGGTCTCGGGTTGCGATTTTTACGCCACATCGAACGGAATTCCTTGTTGTTGTTCATGGTTCCTGCAGATGCAGACGATATCGCTCAAGAATATTCCATTTTGTACCGCGAATTGCGATTGTATAATCCAGAGTTGATCCATAAAGACATCATTCTCGCAGTCACGAAAAGCGATATGTTGGACGAAGAGTTCATGGAAGAGATCAAGCCAACGCTTCCGAAAGATGTTCCATCGATTTTTATATCTTCCGTAACAAATTCAAACATAGATAAGTTGAAGGATTTGATATGGAAAACGTTGAACGATGATTGAATGGCTCGAATCTATTGATCGCGCGATTGTCTTAACCGTAAATAGCTGGAACTCTCCTTTTTTTGATGAGTTTTTCTGGTTGGTTTCGGCGAAGTTGACATGGATTCCATTTTATCTTTTTCTCCTCTTTCTTTTTTACCGTAAAAGCGATTGGCAAAACGCTGGGATCTTCTTGTTGATGGCGATTGTTGCGGTTGGCTTTTCAGATTTCACCTCATCTCAAATAATTAAAGATAGTGTAATGCGCTATCGACCTTCGCATCATACGTTGTTAACGGATCAGCTTCATTTTTATCAATTATCGGAAACGGATGTTTATAAAGGAGGGCAATATGGATTCGTCTCGTCGCATGCCGCAAATTTTTTCGCCGTTTGCACCTTCGCTTGGTTGAGTCTTAAGAAATGGTATCCTAGAATTGGATGGCTGGTCTTCTCAGTCGCAATTCTGGTTTCCTTCAGCCGTTTGTATTTGGGAGTACATTATCTATCCGACTTAATTGGAGGCGCAGCGCTAGGAACTTGTTTTGCTTGGTTAGTGCATCGTTTCTTATTTTTACCGTGGATCAAAAAACGTAAGGCTACGACATGACATACCTTTGGATCTTTATTGGCGGTGGACTGGGCAGCGTGGCTCGTTATGGAGTGTCAAAAGCAGCAACGAATTTTTACTCGGGTAATTTTCCATTGGGCACCTTCTTATCGAACATTCTCGCTTGTTTGATTCTGGCCTTGTTGATCGTTTTTGTTGTACCTAAGAATTCTGAGTCCACGTGGTTGCAGCCTTTGTTATTGGTTGGATTCTGCGGCGGCTTTAGTACGTTCAGTACGTTTAGCAATGAGACCACTCAATTGTTACAATCTGGGAATACTGGTGTGGCTTTGTTGAATATTGCCGTTTCTGCTGTGGTGGGCGTTGGATTGATCTTCTGGATACGCTCGCTTTCTTAATTTTTTACCGCAATGGGCGCGCCGTGCCTGCGGCAGGCAGGAAGGGCGCAAGGATTTATTTGGTTTGGTATTGATCCCGACTTTGTCAGGGTATTTCAACACATTTTTCTGAAGAGAAAATCAATTAAGTAGCATGTTCCTTGCGAAACTTGCGGTTAATATTACAGTGTAGTCGGAAGCGTTTCTGAAAGTCGTTCTACCAATTCCTGACGTTTCTTGATGAACGCGTCCATCTTAGCTTTATTGATCGCTCCCTTCGTCTTGAAATACTTTAAGTTTCTGAACCACATGTACGCGGCCAAGCCGAACATTCCGATGGCGAAATAATAGGCGATTGCCAACCACCAGCTCTCGTAAACGAAGTAATAGAAAAGCCAGATTACAGGTAGATTGACCAATCCCATGAGGATTTTTCCTGCGACTAATTTCACAGATCCCCAGAAAACTTTGCGACGGAATGATTTTTCTACCCACGTCTTCACCAAAAAGTACCAAGGCCCGCAGTGAATCAACCCAAGGATGGCAAACGGGAACAGAACGATCATCATCATCAGTTCCTTCATGCGACTTCCTGCAGGATTCGTCTGCTTCCAATAAACGTATTGGTCTTCAATGCGCATACGCTTGATCAATTTGAAGTATCCTGCGATGTCTTCCTTCAAATTCGAAAGCTTCTCATCTTCTTCCAGATTTTGCTCGTTTAGCCAAGCAGCCAATCGCTGCGAGTAGCGCCATCTGCGTTCCAATGGAATGGATTTGTCAAAGGAATCGGCGTTCATTCCACGGCGCGTAAGCATCATCATTTGTTCGTGAAACTCCGAAAGCGTTTTGTCTTCAATGTGCGTAATTTGATCGCGCATCATTTGCTCTACACGTCGGGTAACTGTCGTAATCGCTTTGTTTGGATTTTCCTCATACATCTCACGGTAGTCGTTCAAAAGGAACTCCTCGGATGTATAGATCAGCAAATCACTGCGCATTTGATTCGGTTTCGCATAATTCGATCCGACCGCAGCGACGTAGATGTTTTTGTTCCAATTCAGTTTTTCAAGGGCTTCAAATCCAATTTTAGCGGCACCTTTCTTTACAGGTTTCAAACGACGAATAAATACATCGTCAGTAAATCCTTCTCCGAAAATCAACAAGGAACGATTGTACTTTAAAACTTGCGCTGCTTGATCAAAAGACTTCGTGTTTTTCTTTCTTGTATCGCCGCCATCGTGCTGTCTGTGAATCGGAAGCATCTGACAAGCCCAAAGAAAAGGCTTTGCCATCGGTGTAAAAACATCTGCGCGCGTCATAAAGAATACACTAGGATAGCGCAGCGATGCCACCGCAAGCGGATCCATGAAAGAAGCCGGGTGATTGCCAACGTAAATCGTTCGTCGAAACAATGAAAATGGACTTCCAATTACCTTGATTCGGCGGTAAAATACGCGCAATGAGTAGCGCAAGGTAGACCATAACATGAAGTATAAAATCCGCATTTTCTGTGTATTCTAGAGACAAATGTAATACTATGTCAAATAAGTTGTTTTGCGATTTGCGCAACTTTTTTGTTTAAATGATTTTGGAGAATTTAACAACACGATTGCTTAAAACTTTGAAGGACGATCTCATTTGTGCGTAGCTTTATCCTTTACTTTCGTTTTATAAGCATTGAATATGAAACAAGTAGGCATTATTTGTGGTGGCTATTCCTCTGAGTTTGAGATCTCTGTAAAGAGTGCGAAGACCATCTTTGATAATTTTCCGGAAGGGTATGTTCCCCGAATGATTTACTTGAGAAAAAGTGGTTGGACGGTTCAACTCAAAGATTCTGAGGTGACGTTAGATTCTACCAACTTTACGTATTCAATCGACGGGAAATCCCAAAAAATTGATCTCGCGATCATTTATATTCATGGTGATCCGGGTGAAAATGGCAAGATTCAGGCGTATCTGGAAATGATCGATATCCCTTATGTCAACTCTGGGCCGCTAGCTTCTCAACTGTCTTTTGATAAATGGTACTGCAATCAGTTTTTGAAAGGATTTGGAATCAAGGTGGCGGATTCTATTTATTTGACAAAACCCTCTGAGATGCCTGCAGCGGAGAAAGCCGTCAACGACTTGGGATTACCAATATTTGTAAAGCCTTGTGATTCTGGTTCCAGTTACGGAATTGCTCGCGTTGACGATGTTTCTGATCTTCAATCTGCGTTAGATAACGCCTTCGCTGAGGGAGAAACAGTCGTGCTGGAAGCATTCTTGGATGGAACCGAAGTTACGTGCGCCGTGTATCGATCTCCTGAGGGATTGAAGGCGCTTCCGATGACCGAAATTGTTTCTGAGAATTCCTTCTTTGATTACGAGGCGAAATATTTAGGGCAATCACAAGAAATAACTCCGGCACGCATTTCGGATGAGATCAGAGATCGTTGTCAAGAATTGTCGAAGAAAATCTATCAATTGCTCAATTTACGCTCGGTAGCGAGGGTTGATTTTATGCTGGTTAACGATGAGCCATACGTGATTGAGGTCAATACGATTCCTGGTTTTTCGCCGGAGAGTTTAGTGCCTCAAATGATTGAATGTAAAGGGCAGAGCGTTTCTGATTTTTGGAAGGAGATTTTGGAGGCGGAGTTATAGAAAATACGATTTTTCAAATTGACGTCTTAGGGATTTAACATTTGGTAATTAAACAATTGTTTAATTAGTTAATTGTACATTTTTAGAATTTGGTAATTCGAGAATTTTCGACCGCGAAGCAGCAACGAAGTTAATTTAAGAAAAGTTTTGCTCAAATTATGCGCACATCAATCTAATTCACCGCCATCGCATTCATCAAAGTCTGAATCTTCGTTTTCAACGAACTCGTACTCCCCGAATAATTATTCACAATAATCGCAAACGCATACTTCTTTCCCGTTTTCGAATCTACATATCCAGAATAACTTCTGATCCGCGTCATCGATCCACTTTTCGCCGCAATACGTCCGTGGCCCGCTGCATTTCTACAGATGTACTTCATTGTTCCTGACTTACCTGCAACCGGTAAAGAGGTGCGAAAGGCATTTTTTTCTGAACTTGAGTTCATCGCGATCAGGAATTCGCAAAAATGTTTCGCTGAAATGGCATTGCTTCTAGACAATCCGCTCCCGTCATTAAGGTGTAATCCAGCGGTGTTTATCTTCTTTGCCCAATGAGATTCAAAAACTTTGATTCCAGAAGCCGTGCTACCATCGCCCGTTTTCTCGTAGCCGATGAGATTCAACATATGCTCTGCAAACAAATTTACACTACGATGATTGGTCTCTTTCACGATGGCATCCAAGCGTTCTCCCTTGTGCGTTGCCACCAAAGTGCGCTTGTCATAATCCGTTTGACCGCTGAATACCTCTATAGATCGGCATCCTTCAGGCTCTTCATTCACTTCGATGCCATTGGCTTTCAGAAGTTCCGTCAGTTCGTATGCACATTGCAACTCAGGATCCGGAAGACTTCCCTTCACGAGAAACTCGCTTTTATTGATCGGGATAGTTCCGGTACCAAAGCGATCAAAAGCATAAGGAGCGCCATACAAATAGGCATTATCTCCGCTTCGTTTTGAAGACTCGACATAGTTGTGATAGATCAATCCAGGGACGTAAGGCTCTATGGATTTCACCTTCACGACAACGCCCGGAGTGCTTCCGGAGGTAAAAGTATAGCGCACCAGATTATCATAAATGGTAAGTCCAGATGGTCCAGCACCGTAATAATTTCCCATATCGACCCAATTCCACCCGTCCGGAGCTCCTTCATAGCCAAATTCCGATCCATCGCCAATAACGCCTCCGCTGATCGAAATAATGCCCATGTTTTTCAAACTGTCAATCCATGGAAGCATGAAATCCAATTCGTGACCGGGTGAGTTGAAATATTTACTTCCAAGTGAAGGATCTCCACCGCCTCGAATCCAAATGTTTCCAATTAAAGTACCGTCTTCTACATATCCTTCAACGTATAAACGCGTTTGTGCACGATAGTCATCCCCGAGGATTTCAAGAGCCGTAGCCGTAGAGAACATTTTCGCTGTAGATGCCGTTGGCAGGGTGATATTGGCATTGTGCGAAGCTACCGAATTTTTGGTGTCAAGATCGTAGATAGCGATACTCACTGAAGCATGTTGCATGCCCGATGCGTTCACGAACGTTTTTACAGCATTCGGTAACGTTTGCTGACCAATCGCAAAATTTGAGATCAGAAGCAGGGTTAAAAGGAGTGAACTTACTATCTTCATCGCGTTGTTTTTGATAAATCTCGTAAGATTCATCAATTAACGTACCAGAGGAAACGGAAATTTACTAACAACACGCGCGGGACAATGCCGGAACAACCCAAGGAAAAAATTCGCGTATTACGCATAATTAACCGGTTCAATATCGGAGGGCCTACTTTCAACGCAACGTTTCTCACTCGGTTTTTGAGTGACGAATACGAAACGATGTTGGTGGGTGGTTTACCCGAAGAAGACGAATCGGATTCGCTTCATATTCCAGAGAGTTATGGGATCGAGCCTATCCTAATTAAGGAAATGGTACGGAACCCGAGTTTGAGTAGCGACCGTCAGGCTTACAAACGATTGAAAGAAATCATCCGTGAGTTCAAGCCACATATTGTTCATACCCATGCTTCAAAAGCAGGTGCGTTAGGACGGAAAGCCGCGGATGCTTGTAAGGTTCCCATTGTGGTACATACATTCCATGGTCACGTGTTTCACTCGTACTTTGGAAAAGTAAAAACACGTTTATTCAAGGAGATTGAACGGAATTTAGCCAAAAAGTCGCATGCAATTGTGGCGATCTCCGAACGTCAACGAGAAGAATTATGCGATGTTCACAAGATTTGCAATAAGAAGAAAACCCACGTTATTCCATTAGGATTTGACTTACAGCCTTTTCATGACAAGCGAGTGGAAGGGAGAGAAGCAAAGCGGAAAGAATTAGGCGTTTCTGAAGATACCATAGCCATTGCAATAGTGGGCCGATTTGCATCCATCAAAAATCATGATCTGTTCTTCGATTCGATGGAAAAAGTTCTAGCGAAAACAGACAAAAAGCTGAAATTATTCGTTGTAGGTGACGGCATGGAACGCGAGTTGATCGAACGACGAGCGAAAGAACTGAACGATAAATATCCAAATGTCGTAGAGCTTACGTCTTGGATTACAGATATTGCTTCCTTCAACGCGGGTATGGATCTTGTGTGCTTGACATCACATAACGAAGGAACTCCCGTAAGTTTGATCGAAGCACAGGCAGCTTGTATTCCTGTAATTTCGACAGATGTTGGAGGAGTAAGAGACATCGTCAAAGACGGAGATACTGGATTTGTTGTCCCCGTAAATAATGCGGAATTGTTCGCGGAGAAAGTCCTAGAATTGGTTGAAAATGAAAAAAAACGCCAAAAAATGTCACAAAATGGCTGGACATTCGTAAAGGATACATTCCACTACAATACTTTGGCTGCAAACATGGACAGTTTGTACAAGGAATTGTTAGAGAAAAATGGAGTAAATGTTTAAAAGTGTAAACGTAATTGTGGCCTTTATCGGTTGTTTGATTCTCACTGCTTCTTGCGGTGTGAACAGCAATTTGATGCTAAAACAGGCAAAAGGAACGGAGGTGAATTCCGATGAAATTCCTTTGCGCCCAACGGAAGAGTACAAAATCGCCGTAAACGATAAGATTGCCTTTCAGTTGTACGTAAACGAGGGGGCTGATTTGGTTGATGGAACTACAGAAATTTCAGTTGGGTCGAATGGAGAGTTTGATCAGGCGGAGTACGTAGTACGAAGCAACGGACAGGTAGAATTGCCCAAACTGGGGAAAGTAGAGGCGGAAGGAATGACCGTTGAACAATTCGAAGATACACTGGAAATGTTGTATTCAACCGAATACAAAGAACCCTTCGTCAAAGTTCAGATTACCAATCAGCGTGTGATTGTATTCCCAGGAAGTGGATCCGATGCTAAAGTGGTACCTCTTACGAACACCAATACGACCTTGATGGAGGTGATCGCATTGGCAGGCGGAATTGCGGACAGAGGTAAGGCGAATACTGTGAAACTCATGCGTATGGTGAACAGTGAGCGCGTGGTATATGTAATGGACTTATCCGTCATTGAAGGATTAAGATTTACCGATTTGGTGGTTCAGGCGAACGATTACATCTACGTAGAACCGGCTCCAGAACTAGGAAAAGAAATATTAGAAAAAGTAGTTCCATTGGGATCGTTATTGGCGTCGTTAGCCGTTCTGGTAACATTGATTTCCAATTTATAAGGCACAAAAAGAGAACGCGTGGCAAAGCAAAAGTTATTTATAAATACATCCTATGATCCACTGATACTTAGAACGATTGTGCGTCGTTATTGGCTCTGGGTACTTGGGTTTGTAGGAATCTTTGTCGTGCTTGCATATTTCTATCTGCGCTACACGAAGCCCGTTTACGAGTCTTCCTTGATGCTTCAAATTTCCAATCAGGATAAAGCGGCAGACGTCATCGATTTTGAGAATATCAATACCCTGGATGACGATATCTCGGCAGTTGTGGAATTGTTGCGTTCCGAGTTGCTCTTCGAAAGGGCAGTGGATAAATTGAACATGTCTGTGAGTATGTTCTCGCGTGGAAAGCTCCTGACGGAAGAACTTTATTTGGCAAGTAGCTTTAATATTCAGCCTTACGAACTCGTTGATTCCACTCTGATTGGTCAAGAGATTGGAATTACCACTAGAAACGATCAAGTAATTCTTTCTTATTCGAAAGGTGGAAAGAATGTGAAATTGAAAGGCCCTCTAAACAAACACGTCACAAATGACGATATGAACGTGGTGGTGAAATCCGCCAATCCAAAAGTGTTTAGAAAAATGGCTTCGGAAAACGAGCTGTATTTCACTTTCAACAGTCGTCAAGGATTGGTGGAGCGATTACACGGAGGATTGGATGTGATTCCGATGGATCCAAACGCTCGAACGATTCAAGTCTCGTTTAAAGGTCATAACGCTCGCATGTGTCGCGATTTGAGTTTGGCCATTGCAGAAGCCTATCAGGAATACGACGAAGAAATCAATCGAAAGAGCTCAGAAAACGTTCTTTCCTTTATCAATAATCAACTGGATTCCTTGTATTTCGAGCTTCAGTCATCTCAAGACAGCTTGGCGGATTTCCACTCGAAATCAAGCGTAGTAGATCCAGAATTAAGCGGAGGAGAACTCAACGAAAAACTGAACGATCTTGAATTGCAACTGAGCGATATCGATAAAGAAGTTGCTTCATTGATCGCCATTGATAATCAATTGGAACGCGCTCCAAATCGATTGGAGGTATTCCGAATGATTCCTGAAATGTTAGGAAAAAGCTACGAAGCTTCTTTGGTAACGCACATCACCGATTTGCACGACATGTTGGAGCAGAAAGAAGATTTACTTGTCTCGCTTACGCCTAACAACGAGAAAGTAGCGTTGGTTCAAAAGCGTATTGACACGAAAATCAATACCATTCTGCGAAGTATCGCCACGATTAAATTGAGGCTGAATTCAGAAGCCGTTCGTTTGCGTCAGGAAATTAGTCGCAGAAAATTCAAGCTTTCTGGTTTGCCAGAGCAGCGCATGGAGTACAGCCGACTCAAAAACATTCAGGAACTGAACGAGAAATACTTCACCTTGCTTACTGAGAAGAAAGTATTGTACTCCATTTCAGACGCAGGTTACGCTTCCGAAAACCGTATTCTAAGCATGCCAACGGTAAGTACGGTTCCGGTTGCTCCAAACGGTGGATTTGTGTATTTCGCTTTCATTCTGGTTGGAACATTTATCGGTTTGGGGATCATGACCTTCCGTTACTTGACATTCAACGAGATTAACTTGATCGAAGATCTCGAAAATACTTTGCCGGAACGCGCTTCGATTTTGGGAGGAGTTCCTTTGTTGAAATTTTCAATGGAATACTCTCAGTTGGTGGTGGCTGAAGCGCCGAAATCCATCATGGCCGAGGCAATGCGTAAGATTCGTACGAACTTGAGTTACATCCACCCGAATTATCAAACCATCGCGATTTCATCCTCCATTTCCGGAGAAGGGAAAACATTTGTGGCGTTGAACCTTGGAGGTATTATTGCGATGTCTGGTAAACGAACCATCCTTTTAGATTTGGACTTACGGAAACCAAAAGTGCACCTCGGTTTTGATGAAGACAATACGCACGGAATGAGTTCCTTGATCGTTGGACAATCCAGTTTGGAAGAATGTATCAAGAAATCAACCATTCCAGAATTGGACTTCATTACCGCAGGGCCCATTCCACCGAATCCATCCGAGCTACTTTTGAGCGACCGATTCAAGGAAATTGTCGAAGAGTTGAAAGGTTCTTACGATGTGATCATCATTGATAACCCACCAGTAGGACTTGTTTCAGACGGTGTGAAGAACCTTACCGAAGCCGATATTCCAATCTACATATTCAAATCGCACTACTCGAAGCGAAACTTTACGTATCGAATCAAAGAGTTGTTCGAGATGCAGCAGCTGAAATCGCTGAATGTAATTCTTAATGGAGTGCAGTCGAACAGAAGCTCTGGTTACGGATATGGTTACGGATATGGTTATGGCTTCGGATATGGTTACACATCGGGCTACATGGACGATGATATGGACAAGTTCTCTAAGCCATCACTTTGGATGCGAATCAAGCGAAAAATTCGATCTATTCTGAGACGATCTAAATAAGTGGCAGGATCGCGTATTTATACGCGGAAACTTCTAAAATTTCCTACATTTGTTTGTACTAATTAACGTTAAGTGTCGGAAAAACTCGTACAACTTTTTGGCTTTGGTATTGGAGGGATGTTGCTTGCCATCGTGTGTAACGTGATTCTACTCCGATTCTCACAATCCTTAGGGATTCGTAACAAAAACGACGTGGTGATCCGCTGGAGTAACCAGTCGAAACCATCACTTGGAGGAGTGAGCTTCTTCGTGGTTTTCGTCTTTGCGTCGATTGCTTATTCCATTGTTTTCCGAGAGGATAAAAACGTTTTTCAAAATCCCGAGTTCGTCGGATTATTCGGCGCTGGAAGTATTGCCTTTCTCATGGGATTGGCAGATGACGCCTACAATACACGTCCATTAATCAAGTTGACTGCACAAATCCTCTGTGGTTTCTTCTTCGTAATTACGGGCTCTTCCATTCACTTGTTCCATTCAGCCGGGCCAGATGCCATAGTAACAGTAGTATGGGTGATCATCGTAATGAACTCGCTCAATATGTTGGACAACATGGACGGGATCACCGGAACTACAGTCTTCTTTATCCTACTTTCCTGTTTGCTCTCCAATTGGTTGATCTTCGAATTCAATACGAACGTTTTCACCTTGATTAACATCAGCGTAATCGGTGCCGTAGTAGGTTTCCTCACGATGAATGTAAATCCATCCAAGCTCTTCATGGGAGACACCGGTTCTCAGTTTATAGGTCTTTTCGTGGCGTTTTTCAGCATGAAGAGTCATTGGAACGTTTCGTTTGAAACAGAAAGCCCGGCGTGGTTAGGAATGTGCATCGCTTTAGTCGCGTTTACTCCGGCAGCGGTAGACACGTTAACGGTTGTCATCAATCGATTAAAGCGGGGTCAATCTCCAATGGTAGGAGGGAAGGATCATACGACGCATCACCTAGTGTATGCAGGCCTTTCGGATAGAAAAGTTTGGTACGTATTTCTGGTAATTGGAGCGATTGCCTGTTTGCTTTCCGTAGCGATGGTGAACTTGGTGAAATTGGATACCGACCTGCCTGTCGTATTCTTCATTTCGTACTTCATTTTCGTCTTTGTTTTGTTGTATCGCAACACGATAAAATACAAGGCTCCGAAATAAAATTTCCGTACTTTTAGGCTATGCCAAAATTTAAACCAGTTGTTCTGTTGGCAGGTGCAATGGCGCTGCTCTCAACAGGATGTAATCAAGCCGAAAATAAAGAGGTCGTAAAGGAGGTAACCGTAGAAAAGGAAGCGCATTTTTCGATGCCAGTGATTCCTTCTTCCATGAAGTTTTGTGAGCAGAAAATTGATCTTACAGAGTTCGATGCCAAAGAGCGATTGGACAAAGAGTTACTCACCAATACCTTTTATCACAGCAATACGTACCAATATTTTAAAAGAGCACATCGACATTTTGGGACACTAGAGCGCATTCTTGAGGAAGAGAATATGCCTCAAGACTTGAAATACCTTGGCTTGATCGAAAGCGGATTAACGCAGGCGGTTTCTCCTTCAGGAGCAAAAGGATTTTGGCAATTTATGCCTGCTGCGGCGAAAGAATATGGATTGACGGTGAATCGGGAAATTGACGAGCGCTACCACATCGAAAAAAGTACACGCGCTGCCTGTGCCTACCTGAAAAACGCTTATGCTCGTTTCAACGATTGGCCTTTGACGGCAGCGGCATACAATCGCGGCGTTGGCGGCATTCAATCCGATTTGGACAACCAACAAGTTTCGAGTTACATGGATTTATACTTGAATCGTGAAACGAGGCGCTACTTCTTCCGAATGCTGGCACTAAAGTTGATTTTCGAATCACCAGAAGATTATGGCTTCCATCCAAGCGAAATGTATCGCTATGAACCTTGGAAAACGCGTAAGGTTACCGTGGACAAATCGATCTCAGATTTAGTACAATGGTCTTTGGATAACGGATCAAATTATAGAGAAGTAAAAGTGCTCAACCCATGGATTTTGGGGAATACCTTAACGGTAACGAGCAACAAAACATACGTAATAGAATTACCAGCGAAGTGAGTAAGAAAGAGTACATAGAAGTGTACGGTGCGCGAGAGCATAACCTAAAAAACGTTGACCTTAAAATTCCTCGGAACGAATTGGTCGTGTTTACAGGTTTGAGTGGAAGTGGGAAATCTTCTTTGGCATTCGATACCATATTTGCAGAAGGACAACGTCGCTACATTGAAACGTTTTCGGCGTATGCACGTCAATTTTTGGGAGGATTGGAACGTCCAGATGTAGACAAAATTGAAGGATTAAGTCCGGTTATTTCGATTGAGCAAAAAACGGTCTCCAGATCTCCGAGATCTACTGTGGGAACGATTACGGAAATCTACGATTTCGTGCGTTTGTTGTTTGCCCGTGTGAGCACGGCGTATTCGTACGTGACGGATGAGGAAATGGTGAAGTATTCCGATGATCAGATCGTAGATTTGATAATTGAGAAATACGCTGGAAAGAAAGTGATCGTTCTTGCTCCAAAAATTAAAGGGCGAAAAGGACATTACCGCGAATTGTTCGAGCAAATTACCAAGCTCGGATTTACGAAAGTTCGCGTTGATGGTGAATTACAAGACATCCAAAAAGGAATGAAATTGGATCGATACAAGATCCATGACATCGATATCGTAATTGATCGTCTGCAAGTAGAAGAGAAGTACCGTCAGCGTATTTACGATGCTGTGGTAATGGCGATGAAGCACGGAGGGAAATCCATGATGATGATGGAATTTGGATCGGATGAAGTGCGCCATTTTTCGCGAACGTTGATGTGTCCGACAAGTGGAATCAGTTATCCTGATCCAGAACCGAATCTTTTCTCATTCAACTCGCCTTATGGAGCGTGTAAGAACTGTAGCGGTTTGGGAGAAGTTTCCGAAGTGGATATCGACAAAATCATTCCTGATAAAAGTAAGAGTATTAAAGCGGGAGGAATTGCCCCGATCGGGCCGTCCAAACGCACCTGGATATTCGAAAAACTAGAACGTTTTCTTGAGCAGGAGGGGTACAAAATGACTACGAAAATTGAAGACATCAACGAAGAGGTGCTTCAGGTCATTTTGTACGGAAACGAAGGAATTGTGCGTCCCAACCGAAATAAGACAGTGATTTTTGAAGGAATCATCAATTTCATCACACGTCATTCTGAGGAAAGTTCTGCTGCCGTTCAGCGATGGGCGCAAAGCTTTATGAATAAACGTGTATGTTCTGTGTGTAACGGTACGCGTATCAAGAAAGAAGCGCATTATTTCCGAATCGGCGGAAAGAATATTGGTGAGCTGGCACAAATGGACATCGAAGAAGTAGCCAATTGGTTCAAAGATGTAGAATCCCATTTGGACGAAACGCAGCAACGTATTGCCGTTGAAATTTTGAAGGAAATCAACGCGCGATTGGGCTTCATTGTTGAGGTTGGATTGACCTATCTTACCTTGCATCGATCGGCGAAAACGCTTTCTGGAGGTGAAGCACAACGCATTCGATTGGCGACGCAGATCGGAAGCGAATTGATGAACGTATTGTACGTTTTAGACGAGCCATCCATTGGATTGCACCAACGGGATAATACCCGACTGATTAAATCCTTGCAGCGCTTGCGTGATACCGGAAACTCGGTCGTTGTGGTGGAGCACGATAAGGAAATGATCGAAGCGGCAGATTTTGTCGTGGATATCGGCCCGGGAGCGGGTGTGCACGGAGGTCAAATTGTGAATGCTGCACCCATCGGTGAACTCACGAATCTGGATTCATTGACCAATCAATATTTGACGGGAGAAAAATCCATAGAAGTTCCAAAAAAACGCCGCAAGGGCAATGGCAAAAAGTTAGTATTGAAGGGTGCCTCAGGTCGAAACTTGGATGCTGTCAATCTCACGATTCCATTGGGCACATTCACTTGTGTTACCGGCGTTTCGGGAAGTGGAAAATCATCTTTGATCAATCAGACTTTGTATCCCATCTTATTGGCCGAAATCTATAACGGAGTAAAGAAACCATTGCCGTACAAATCCATTTCGGGGATTGAACATTTGGATAAAGTGATCGAAATAGATCAAAGTCCAATTGGTAGAACGCCGCGTTCGAATCCTGCGACGTACACGAAGTTGTTCGATGAAATTCGTTCCTTGTTCGCTGGATTGCCAGAGGCTCAGATTCGAGGATACAAACCCGGTCGATTCTCTTTCAACGTGAAAGGCGGGCGTTGTGAAACCTGTCGTGGAGGAGGAATGAAGCTGATCGAAATGAATTTCTTGCCGGACGTTTACGTGGAATGCGAGACGTGCAATGGAAAACGATACAACAGAGAAACGTTGGAGGTACGCTATCGTGGAAAATCGATCAGCGATGTGTTGGAAATGACCATAGCAGATGCGACTGACTTCTTCGAGAACATTCCAAAGATTCATAGAATTTTATCCACGTTGAAATCTGTTGGATTGGGATACGTGAAACTCGGTCAGCCTTCTACAACTTTATCTGGGGGAGAGGCGCAGCGCATCAAACTTTCATCGGAACTATCTAAAAAGAGTACCGGAAATACGATGTACATTTTGGACGAGCCTTCCACCGGGTTGCATTTCGAGGACATTAAGATGTTGTTAGAAGTGCTACAACGTTTGGTGGATGACGGAAATACGGTTTTGGTCATTGAGCACAATCTTGATATTGTCAAGGTGGCGGATCACATTGTTGATATTGGCCCGGAAGGCGGAAAAGGCGGAGGAAAAATCGTCTGTGCTGGTACGCCTGAACAAATTGTGAAGAAGTCAAAAGATACGTCCCATACTGCTCGCTATCTGGAAGCCGAGTTATAATCATTATTTCGTACTTTCAGGCATAGGATCAACAAATGAACGTTGGTCTTGATCAAACTATTCACAATTTCATGGAGCAATCAATTAAAGAGTTAAGAGAAATTCGCGGCGAGATGGCTAATATGAACTATTTGCAATTGTCGGAATTGGAAGGAATTGTTATCAGATACAGAGGTGCAGTAAGCATGGACATTTCACAGCGGTACACTTCTGCCTTATTGGATCTTTCAGTTATACAGGAGGGAAGAGATATAGACACAGATATGATTCAAAGCGTTGGGTATATGGACGCAATTACGGAAATGAACAGCGCCAAACTCTTTGTTGAGGAAATGCAGAAGCAGTTAGAAAAATTCTCGTCACGAATTGATGAAATAGAGGCGAAGATGCCCAAGCCTTCTGAAATTTAGAAGTAACTTATACTTTTTCGTTTCTTTATAACGTGAGTAATAAATTTAAGAAACGGTATTCAGTTTGGGATGGGCTAGACTTGTTGAGTTGGACTGTATTATTCGCATCTGGGTATTTCACGGATTTCCATTACCACTTGTATCTTCCTTCTGTGTATTTGATTCTTCGATCAATCGGACGTCGAAAGGCAATTAAAGCGGATTTAAAAAACGCTGTGGACTATTGCAGGGTTTCACGTCCTGTACCACAGTTGGTCTTGCGAATGGCAATCGCCATAGCCGTCGGATTGTCTTTTGCTTATGGCTTCGATTATATAAAGCCGTATTTGCCAAGTTCAGAATACAACGACTACAATTATCTCTTGATAACTGGATTCATCTATGTTATTATCGGATCACGCCTCCATAATTTTACTGAAGGTGTTCGCTGGTACATCAGTGGAATCAAACTACCGGGAGAAAGAAGCTTGCTCATTCCATGGCTTCATATTACCAGCATCAAAGTAGAAGGCAGAGACATTCACATTGATGTTTTTGGGAAGCATCATGAGTTTGTCATCGAAGAAGAAGATCACACGTCCGCGGAGCATTTTGCCCGTTGGTTTGAGAAAAAGAAAAGAGCGGAATCTTCTAATTGAGAGTGAAGACTAAAGGCAGTCTGCATCGCGTACGCACAGAACTTCCATCAACCTTTCCGCTTTTCCATGGCGGCATTCCTTC